>NC_023065.1:0-1200000 GCF_000513295.1 Magnetospirillum gryphiswaldense MSR-1 v2 | reverse complement strand
CTGACGGCGCGTATCCGTCAGCTTCATCCCTATGAATGTCCGTGCATCGTCGCCCTTCCCATTGGCGGTGGCAATCCGGACTTTCTCGCCTGGATCGCAGCGGAAACGGCGCCGCGTTAACCCGGCAGCCAGACCGAGGCGGTGGCTTGGGCGGCGATGCCTTCGCCTCGTCCGGTAAAGCCCAGACCTTCGGTGGTGGTGGCCTTGACGCTGACCCGATCCATGGGCAGCCCCAGGATTTCGCCGATGCGGGCGCGCATGGCCGGTCGATGGGGTCCGATTTTGGGCCGTTCGCAGATCAAGGTGACGTCCACATGGACGATGCGGGCACCCAGGCCGTCGACCAGACCGGCAGCATGGGCGAGGAAGCGGTCGGAAGAGGCGCCGCGCCATTGTGGGTCCGAAGGCGGGAAATGGGCGCCGATATCGCCGGCACCGATGGTTCCCAATACCGCATCGGTCAAGGCGTGCAGGGCGACGTCGGCGTCGGAATGGCCCTCCAGTCCCTGATCATGGGCAATCGGCACGCCGCACAGCCACACCTTGGTTCCCGGCGCGAAACGATGGACGTCATAGCCGTTGCCGCAAACCGTATAGCCTTGGCCGCTGAAGCGCCCCTGGGCACGGCTCAGATCCTCGGTGCTGGTGATCTTGAAATTGTCCTCGCTGCCGGCCACCAGGGCGACGCCAAGCCCGGCATGTTCGGCCACGGCGGCATCATCGGTCAGTTCCTGACCCACGGCCTGATGATGGGCCGCCAGGATCGGGCCGAAGCGGAACCCCTGCGGAGTTTGCGCCCGCCACAGCCCGGTACGGTCGATGGTGGTTTGCACCAAGCCGTCGCTGCCGCGCTTCAGGGTGTCGGCCACGGCGATGGCCGGCAGGGCGCCGTCATGGTCGGCCAGGGCGGCAATCACCCGCGCTATGGTGCCGCAATCGACGAAGGGACGGGCACCATCATGGATCAGCACCTGATCGGGGGCCAGGGCCGCCAGGCTTTCCAGCCCCAGACGAACCGAATCCTGACGGCTTTCACCGCCGAAAACCGGCTCGAGCAGGGCCAATCCCTTGGCCGCCGCCTGATAAAGTTCCTGGTCGTCGGGGTGGATGACCACCCGAGTGGCCGCGATGGACGGGTCGGCGGCCAGCCGAGCGAGGGAGTGGCGCAACACCGGGCGCCCGGCAAGATCATGATATTGCTTGGGAATATCACCGCCGAAACGACGCCCGCGCCCGGCGGCGACCACCAATGCCACTGTCTTTGCCATGATCCACTCCGTTCTTGCCGGCGGCAGCCTAATCATCTCGTCGGCGGCTGCCAAGCACGGCCTTTTCCTGGCGCTAAAGGATGCTATAGTCGCCGCCATGCCGACGACCAATCTTCTCAATGCCCTCGCCCTGTGCAGCCTGATTCCCGCCGCCGCCATCCCGTTGCGGCAGGGGGCGGGCCGCGATGGGCCGTTCTGGGCGGCATTGCTGTTGGCCATCAGCGGCCCGGCGGCATGGTCGGTGCATCTGTTATGGGGGGCGTGGCAAACCGGTCTGGGCACCAGCCTGTGGGTGTCCATCGCCGCCAGCGCCTTGCTGTTCGCCCTGGTCGCCGCCCGCACCGAGACCGGCTGGCGGCTGGCGCCGCTGCTGATGCCCTATCTGCTGGCCTTGGGTTTCCTCGCCTCGGCGGTCAAGGGCGAGGCCCGACCGCTGAGCGGGGCGGCGCCGGATGTCTGGTTGGACCTGCATATTGTGACGGCGGTGCTGACCTATGCGCTTTTGACCTTGGCGGCGGTGGCGTCGCTGGCGGTGTTCCTGCAGGAACGCGCGCTCAAGCACAAGCGTCCGACCCGTCTGACCCGCATGTTGCCGGCGGTTTTGCAAAGCGAGACCCTGGCCGGGCGGCTGTTGGTGCTGTCCGAGGTGGTGCTGGGCTGCGGTCTGGCCTCGGGTATGGCCACCCAGTTCCTGGAAACCGGCCATCTTCTGCATTTCGACCACAAAACCCTGTTGTCCATCATCGCTTTCGTTCTGATCGGCGCGTTGCTGACCGGGCATCGGGTTTGCGGTGTGCGCGGACGACTGGCGGCACGGGTGGTGCTGGTGGCGTATCTGCTGCTTACGTTGGCATATCCTGGCGTTAAATTTGTCACGCAAGTAGTTTATTGAGGCACTTTTAGGCATATTTCCCGTAGGCAAGCGGCTTTTGCCGTTGCGTTACGCAGCGTCTGCATAATAAATACGCAGTTATGCACGATACCTTTCGCAAATCGGTCACCATCGGCTCGGTGACCCTGCCCAACCCGGTGATCCTGGCGCCCATGTCGGGGGTCACCGACATGCCGTGCCGCCGTCTGGTCAAGCGCATGGGCGCAGGCCTGGTGGTTTCCGAAATGATCGCCAGCCAAGCCATGATCCGCGCCAATCGCCAGACCATGAAAATGGCCAGCAATTGCGCCGAGGAACACCCCATGTCGGTGCAGCTTGCCGGCTGCGAACCCGAGGTGATGGCCGAGGCGGCGCGCATGAACGCCGATCGCGGCGCCGCCATCATCGACATCAACATGGGCTGCCCGGTGAAGAAGGTGGCGGTCAAGGGCGAGGCCGGTTCGGCCCTGATGAAGGACGAAATTCTGGCCGGCCAGCTGATGGAAGCCACCGTCCGGGCGGTGGATGTGCCGGTGACGCTGAAATGCCGCATGGGCTGGGATCACAACCGGCTGAACGCGCCGCGTCTGGCCAGGATCGCCCAGGAATCGGGGATCAAGATGGTCACCATTCATGGCCGCACCCGCCAGCAATTCTATACCGGCACCGCCGATTGGAAGTTCGTCCGTCAGGTCAAGGACGCGGTCGATATCCCGGTGATCGTCAACGGCGACATCGAAACCATCGACGACGCCATCCGCGCCTTGGCGGAATCGGGCGCCGACGGCGTGATGATCGGGCGCGGCTCCTATGGCCGTCCGTGGTTTCCCGGTCAGGTGGCCCATTATCTGGCCACCGGCGAACGCCCGACCGATCCGGCACTGGACCAGCAATTGGCCATCTTGCTGGAGCATTTCGACGACATGCTCAGCCATTACGGCCTGGACACCGGCGTGCGCATGGCCCGCAAGCATATCGCTTGGTATTCCAAGGGGCTGCACGGCTCGGCGGAGTTCCGTTCACACGTCAACAAGATGTCCGACGCCCAGGCCGTGCGGGCGGCCATTCATGATTTTTATCTGCCGCTGCTGGACAAGGTGGCCGCATGATCGGGAAGGTATCCGCCATGCTGCGCCGCCCTCAGGCTGCTTCCATCGATCCGTCCGTGGTGCTGGGGGCGCTGGCCTCGTCGATCCTGGTGATCGATACGGCGAACAAGATTCAGTATGCCAACGCCTCGGCCGAGCAATTGTTCCAATCCGGCGCCTCGTATCTGCTGGGCAAGCCGATCACCGATCTGCTGCCGCCCGATTCGCCCATTCTGTCGCTGATCGACCAGGCCCGTAACGATGCTCAGGTGGTGTCGGAACACGGCATTTCCCTGGATACCCCGCGCACCGGCCACCGTACCGTCACCGTCCAGGCGGCACCGGTGAACGAATGCCCCGGTCTGGTGGCCCTATCGCTGCACGAACAATCCATCGCCCTCAAGATCGGCGGGTCGTTGTCCAGCCGCAACGCGGCACGCTCGGTATCGGCCATGGCCGCCATGCTGGCGCACGAGGTCAAGAACCCGCTGTCGGGCATCCGCGGCGCCGCCCAGTTGCTGGAAAGCGCAGCAAGCGAGGACGACCGGGTGCTGACCCGCCTGATCATCGACGAGGCCGATCGCATCGTTGCCCTGGTCGACCGCATGGAAGTGTTTTCGGACAAGCCCATGGTCGAACGCGGCGCCGTCAACATCCATCAGGTGCTGGAGCATGTGCGCCGCATCGCCGAAAACGGCTTTGCCCGCACTGTGCGCATTGTCGAGAATTACGATCCGTCCTTGCCGCCGGTGGCCGGCGACCGCGACCAGTTGATCCAACTGTTCCTCAATCTGGTCAAGAACGCCGCCGAGGCGGTGCCGTCCGAGGGCGGCGAAATCATCATTTCCACTGCCTACCAGCATGGTGTGCGTTTGGCCGTTCCGGGCAGCGAAGTGCGCCGCCACCTGCCGCTGCTGGTCAGTATTCAGGATAATGGAATCGGTATCCCCGATGACCTGCGTCCGCATCTGTTCGATGCCTTCGTCACCACCAAACCTTCGGGTACCGGATTGGGGTTGGCTTTGGTTGCCAAAATCGTGGGGGATCTGGGGGGCATTGTCGAATTCGACAGCACGCCTCGCCGCACCGTGTTCAAGGTGATGTTGCCCATGGTTCAGGAAGGGGACGAGGGCTGATACGATGACCACCAATTCCACCATTCTGGTTGCCGACGATGATCGCGGCATCCGCACCGTTTTGGCCCAAGCCTTGGGCCGTGCCGGCTATGAGGTGCGCACCACCGGCAATGCCTCGACCCTGTGGCGCTGGGTGTCGGAAGGCGAGGGCGATCTGGTCATCACCGACGTGGTCATGCCCGATGAAAGCGGTCTCGATCTGTTGCCGCGCATCAAGAAAATCCGTCCCGACATGCGCATCATCGTCATGAGCGCGCAAAACACCCTGCTGACCGCCGTCAAGGCCACCCAGCGCGGGGCCTTCGAGTATCTGCCCAAGCCCTTCGACCTGAAGGAGCTGGTGGCTGTTGTCAATCGCGCATTGACGGCGCCGCGCTCGGCCCCGGCGGAAGGTCAGCCCGGCGACGATGACGAGGAAAAGCTGCCGTTGATCGGCCGCTCGCCGGCCATGCAGGAAATCTACCGCACCTTGGCGCGGTTGATGGGCACCGACCTGACGGTGATGATCACCGGCGAATCGGGTACCGGCAAGGAACTGGTGGCGCGCGCCCTGCATGATTACGGCAAGCGCCGCAATGGTCCGTTCGTCGCCATCAACATGGCGGCCATCCCGCGCGAACTGATCGAAAGTGAATTGTTCGGGCATGAAAAGGGCGCCTTCACCGGCGCCACCCAGCGGGCCACCGGTCGGTTCGAGCAGGCCGAGGGCGGCACGCTTTTCCTGGACGAAATCGGCGACATGCCGCCCGAGGCCCAGACCCGGTTACTGCGTGTGTTGCAGGAAGGCGAATACACCACGGTGGGCGGGCGGACCCCCATCCGCGCCAATGTGCGCATCGTCGCCGCCACCCACCGCGACCTGACCCAGTTGATCCGCCAAGGCCTGTTCCGCGAGGATCTGTTCTATCGCCTTAACGTGGTCCCTATCCGTCTGCCGCCGTTGCGCGAACGGACCGAAGATATTCCCGAACTGATCCGTCACTTCCTCGCCCAGGGCAGCAGCGAGGGCTTGCCGCAAAAGAGCATCGATTCCCAGGCCATGGACCGCTTGAAGCGTCATCGCTGGCCCGGCAACGTGCGTGAGCTGGAAAATCTGGTGCGCCGTCTGGCCGCGCTTTATTCGCAGGAAGTCATCGGTATCGAGGTGATCGAGGCCGAATTGGCCGGCGGTGCGCCGGCCAGCGATGCCATGAGCGCCGGCGACGGCGAGGGGCTGTCGGCCTCGGTCGAGCGGCATCTGCGCGAATATTTCGGCAGCCACGAAGACAGCCTGCCGCCGCCCGGCGTTTATGACCGGGTGCTCAGGGAGGTCGAGCGTCCGCTGATCGCCCTGGCCTTGGAAGTCACCCGCGGCAACCAGATCAAGGCGGCGCAGATTCTGGGCCTCAACCGCAACACCTTGCGCAAGAAAATCCGCGAATTGGATGTTTCCGTCGGGCGTGGCGGCTTCAAGTAACGGGGGATCGCATGGCCGTTGACCGCCGTCGCCTGGGGCTGCGCCTGATGATCTGGGCGCGCAATGTCGGGCTGGCCCGCAAGCTGGCTTTCGGCCTGACCCTGGCGGTGGTTCCATCGGTGGTGGCCACCTTCCTGGCCTTGACTGTTTCCGGTCCCATCGGCCCCGACCCCAAGACGGTGCTGTCGCTGATCGCCCTTGACGTCATGCTGCTGGTGGCGCTGGCGGTGGTCATCGGCGTGCGCATCATCGGTGTGTGGCGGGCCCGGCGGCGCGGGTCGTCGGGGTCGCGCCTGCATTTGCGCTTCATCGTGCTGTTCGCGCTGGTGGCGGTGACTCCGGCCATCGTCGTTTCGGTGGGCTCCACCGTGTTTTTCCGCTATGGCGTCGAAAGCTGGTTTTCCGACCGCGTGCGTACCGCGCTTCAGGCCTCGTTGCAGGTGGCACGGGCGTACTTGGAAGAACACCAGCAGATCATCGGCGGCGATGTCCTGGCCATGGCCAACGATATCAACCGTGAAGGGCTGTTGCTCAGCCGTAATCCCCAGCGCTTTTCCAGCTTCATTTCCAGTCAGGCGGCGTTGCGCGGTCTGACCGAGGCTTTGGTTTTCGACGGCCAGGGGCGGGTGCTGGCCCGTACCGGTCTGGCTTTTTCCATCGAATCCAGCCTGGATCAAATCCCGTTCTGGGCCTTGGAAAAAGCGCGATCGGGCGAGGTGGCGGTGCTGACCACCGAGGACGACGACCGTGTCCGCGCGCTGGTCCAGTTGCAGGGCTTTTTCGACGAGACTTTCTTGTATGTGGGCCGCTTCGTCGATCCCAAGGTCATTGGCCACATGGAACAAACCTCGGCGGCGGTGGCCGAGTATGAACACCTGGAGGGGCGGCGCCTGAGTCTGGAACGCGCCTTCTCCATGATCTTCGCCATCATCGCCTTGCTGCTGCTGCTGGCGGCGGTGTGGGTGGGGTTGAGCATGGCCATGAGCTTGGCCACCCCCATCGTCCGCCTGATCGATGCCGCCGAACGGGTCCGGTCCGGCGATCTGACGGCGCGGGTGGCGGAAGGCAAGGGGGCCGACGAGATCGGCTCGTTGGTCCGTGCCTTCAACCGCATGACCGAGCAATTGTCGGAACAGCGCCAGGAATTGATCGACGCCAACCGCGAGTTGGACGAGCGCTCGCGTTTCACCGAAACGGTCCTTGCCGGCGTTTCCGCCGGCGTGATCGGCCTGGACCGCGACGGCAATATCCATCTGCCCAATCGTTCGGCCTGCGACCTGCTGGCGGCCCCGCCTGAAGCGTTGATCGGCCAGCATCTGACCGAGATCGCGCCCGAATTCAGCACGGCCTTCGATGAAGTGGTGCGCCGTCCGGAAAAGCTGATCCAACACGAAATCAAGCTGGTGCGGCTGGCCCGCCAGCGGACCTTGCTGGTGCGGCTGGCGGCGGAGCGGCTGGAAGGCGAGACCATCGGCTATGTGGTCACCTTCGACGATATTTCCGAGTTGGTGTCGGCCCAACGCACCGCCGCCTGGGCTGACGTGGCCCGCCGCATCGCCCACGAAATCAAGAACCCGCTGACCCCGATCCAATTGTCGGCGGAGCGGTTGAAGCGCAAATATCTCAAGGAGATACAAAGCGACCCTGAGACCTATGCGACCCTGGTGGACACCATCGTCCGCCAGGTGGGCGATATCGGGCGCATGGTCGACGAGTTTTCCTCATTCGCCCGCATGCCGGCGCCACAAATGAAAAAGGCCGATCTCGCCGCCATCTGCCGTGAGGCCTTGTTCCTGCAAAAGACCGGCAATCCCGGCGTCCGCTTCACCAGCGCCATCCCCGACCATCCGGTGCCCATGCTGTGCGATTCTCGCCTGTTCGGTCAGGCCTTGACCAATCTGCTGAAAAACGCGGTCGAGGCCATTCAGGGCCGCGATGGAACCGATTTGCCTCCCGGTCAGGTCTCGTTGGCGCTGTTTTCCGACAAATCGCGCATTACCATCGAAGTCAGCGATAACGGCAAGGGCCTGCCCAAGGAAAACCGTGACCGTCTGACCGAACCCTATGTCACCACCCGCACCAAGGGCACCGGATTAGGGCTTGCCATCGTCAAGAAAATCGTAGAAGACCATGAGGGTGATCTTCGACTGGAGGACGCGCCATCGGGTGGTGCCCGAGTGTGTCTGGTCTTCCGCGAAGGTGACGATTCCTCGCAGGTTCCCGCTGCCGAAATGACGGCTCAACATGGCTCATGACATTCTGATCGTCGACGACGAGGCCGATATCCGCGCGCTGATCGCCGGCATTCTTGAAGACGAAGGTTATTCCACCCGCGAGGCCGGAAATTCTGATGCCGCGCTGGAAGCCGTGCGCGCGCGTCGTCCCAGCCTGATCATCCAGGACATCTGGTTGCAAGGCTCTGATCTGGACGGTTTAGGCATTCTGGCGGCGGTCAAGTACGACCACCCGGATGTGCCGGTGGTGATGATTTCCGGTCACGGCACCATCGAGACGGCGGTGGAGGCCATCAAGATCGGCGCCTACGATTTCATCGAAAAGCCGTTCAAGACCGACCGCCTGCTGATCATTGTCGAACGCGCCATCGAGGCCGCCAAGCTGCGCCGCGAAAATGCCGAGCTGCGCCTGCGCATCGGCAATCCGGTAGCGGTGGGCGATCTGGTCGGCGCCTCGCCCTTCATTCAGCAGATCCGCTCGGCGGTGGATAAGGTGGCGCCCACCAATTCCCGCGTTCTCATCACCGGTCCCGCCGGATCGGGCAAGGAAGTGGCGGCCCGTATCATCCATGCCCGCTCGCGCCGGGCCGAGGCCCCCTTCGTCGTACTCAACTGTGCCGCCATGCACCCCGACCGCATGGAAGTCGAACTGTTCGGCACCGAGCACGGTGACGGCACCGACGCGCCGCGCAAGATCGGCACCTTCGAGCAGGCCCATGGCGGCACGCTTCTGTTGGACGAAGTGGCCGACATGCCGTTGGAAACCCAGGGCAAGATCGTCCGCGTCCTCCAGGACCAGACCTTTGAACGTGTCGGTGGCGGCACTCGGGTCGAGGTGGATGTCCGCGTCATCGCCACCACCAACCGCGACCTTCAGGCCGAGTTGGCCGCCGGGCGGTTCCGCGAGGATTTGTATTATCGCCTGAACGTGGTTCCCATTCGGGTGCCGTCCTTGCGCGAGCGCCGGGAAGACGTTCCGGCCCTGGCCCGGCATTTCATGCAATTGGCGGCGCAAGCCGCCGGTACCCAGGGGCGCCCCTTGGGCGAAGACACCTTGGCGGCGTTGCAGGCCTATGATTGGCCCGGCAACGTTCGGCAATTGCGTAACGTGATGGACTGGCTTTTGATCATGGCCCCGGGCGAAGCGGGCGAGATGATCCGAGCCGACATGCTGCCGGGCGAGATCAGCGCCATCACCCCGGCGGTGCTGCGCTGGGAAAAATCCAGCGAGATCATGACGCTGCCCTTGCGTGACGCGCGAGAATTGTTTGAACGGGAATATCTTCTGGCCCAGGTCAATCGTTTCGCCGGCAATATTTCGCGCACGGCGGCGTTTGTCGGCATGGAGCGTTCGGCCCTGCACCGCAAATTGAAGCTTTTGGGTGTCAATACCGACGACAAGGCCAAGCCCTGAGCCGGGCATGGAGTAGGGGACGGATATGAAGGTTATCGTCTGCGGCGCCGGACAGGTGGGCTTCAACATCGCCCATTATCTGGCCAGCGAAAACAACGACGTCACGGTCATCGACCAGCGTCCCGAACTGATCCGCAAGATCACCGACACCGTCGATGTGCAGGCCGTGCTCGGCCATGCCTCGCATCCGTCGGTGCTGGAACAGGCCGGGGCGGGGGATGCCGATCTGCTGATCGCGGTGACCCAGTTCGACGAAGTCAACATGGTCGCCTGTCAGGTGGCGCATTCCCTGTTCAACGTGCCGACCAAGATCGCCCGTGTTCGTGCCCAATCCTATTTGCAGCCCATGTGGGCCAATCTGTTCACCCGCGACCACATGCCCATCGACGTCACCATCAGCCCGGAAATCGAGGTGGCCCGCGCCATCACCCGGCGCTTGCAGGTGCCCGGCGCCATCGACGTCATCCCCATGGCCGGCGACAAGGTGCGCCTGATCGGTGTGCGCTGCAACGAACAGACCCCGCTGATCAACACGCCGTTGCGGCAATTGACGGTGTTGTTCCCCGATCTCAACATCGTCATCATCGGTATCGTCCGCGACGGCAAGCCCATCGTGCCGACGGCAGAAGATCAGATGCTGGAAGGCGACGAAGTCTATTTCGTTGTCGACACCCAACAGGTGGACCGAGCGCTGGCCGCCTTTGGCCGCGAGGATTGCGCGGCGCGGCGCATCGTCATTTTCGGCGGCGGCAATATCGGCCTGTTCCTGGCTCAGCAGATCGAGGAGGCCCATCCCGGCGCCACCGTCAAGATCATCGAGATCAACAAGGAACGGGCCGAATACGTGGCCAAAAGCCTGCACCGCACGGTGGTGCTGAACGGCGACGTGCTGGACACCGAAATCCTGACCGAGGCCAACGTCGCCAATGCCGAAACGGTGGTGTCGGTCACCAATGACGACGAAACCAACATCCTGGCGGCGTTGCTGGCCAAACGTTACGGTGCCAAACGGGCCATGAGCCTGATCAACAAGACCACCTATAACGCCCTGATGGGACCTCTGGGCATCGACGTGGTGATCAGCCCACGGGCCATCACCGTCTCCAACATCCTGCAACACGTGCGCCGTGGCCGCATCCATGCGGTGCATTCCCTGCACGAGGGCTTCGGCGAACTGATCGAGGCCGACGCCCTGGAAACCTCGAGCCTGGTCGGCAAGCCGCTGCGCGAGGTCAAGCTGCCCAACGGCGTGCTGCTGGGGGCGGTGGTTCATAACGGCGCCATGATCAGCCCGCGCGGCAATACCGTGGTTCAGGCCGGCGACCGCATCGTCCTGTTCGCCGCCGCCGAGGCGGTGAAAAAGGTGGAAAAGATGTTCTCGGTCCGGCTGGAGTACTTTTAAGGTGCCGCGCGTCAGCTATGTGAACGGGCGTTATCTGCCCCACGCCCAGGCCACCATCCATGTGGATGATCGCGGTCATCACTTCGCCGACGCCGTCTATGAAGTCCTGCCGGTGGTCAAGGGCCGCCTTTGCCATCTGGATCAGCATCTCGACCGTCTGGAACGGTCCTTGGGCGCCCTGGCTATTTCCTGGCCGGTGCCGCGTCGGGTGTTTCCGCTGATCCTGAATCAAATCATTAGTCGGAACCGCCTGACCGACGGTTTGGTTTATATTCAGGCCAGCCGTGGCGCCGCCCCGCGCAATCACGCTTTCCCTCTGGACACGCCGTCCAGTCTGGTGGTCAGCGCCTGGCCCCATTCCGGCCCGGCGACCGCGCTGGTCGAACAAGGCGTGCGCGTGGTCAGCCAACCCGATCTGCGCTGGAAACGCCCCGATATCAAGGCCACCGGCCTGTTACCCAATGTGTTGGCCCGCCAATCGGCGCGCGAGGCCGGCGCCTCCGAGGCGTGGCTGGTCAACGATCGCGGCTTCGTCACCGAGGGCAGCGCCACCAATATCTTCATTGTCGCGCCCGATGGCGCGCTTTTGACCCACCCCGCCGACAATTCCATCCTGGCCGGGGTGACGCGGAGCAATGTCTTGAAGTTGGCCCGCAATTTGGGGCTGGAAGTGGGCGAACGCCCCTTTACCCTGGCCGAGGCCTTGCGTGCCCGCGAAGCCTTTATCACCGGCACCACCATGATGGTGATGCCGGTGGTGAAAGTGGATGAGAGCGTCATCGGCGATGGCTTTCCCGGCCCGATCACCCGCCGCCTGCGTGAACTTTATCAGGATTTGCGCCGTCCATGAGCCGACCGCACGCCATTTTGTTCGACTGGGACAACACCTTGGTGGATTCCTGGGACTGTATCCAAGCTGCCTATAACGGCACCTTCCGCCATTTCGGCATGCGCGAGTGGAGCCGCGAGGAAGTCGAACGCAATGTCGCCAAGTCGTTGAAGGATTCGTTTCCCGACATGTTCGGCGAAAACTGGATCGAAGCGCGCGACGTGTTCACCCGGACCTTCGAAGCCATCCATCTGGACTATCTGCGCCCGCTGCCCGGAATCGAGGATATGCTGCGGCGCCTGCACCAAGAGGGGCTCTATCTGGCGGTGGTGTCCAACAAACGTGGTACCTTCCTGCGCACCGAAGCCCGGGCCCTGGGATGGGACATCTGGTTCGGCGCCTTGGTCGGGGCCAGCGACGCCGCCGCCGACAAGCCGGCGGTGGACCCGGTGACCCTGGCCCTGGCCCCCAAGAATCTTCAACCCCAGATGCAAGTCTGGTTTGTCGGCGATTCGCCTATCGATATGCATTGCGCCGTCAATTCCGGTTGTACTCCGGCATTGTTACGGGCGGAACCCGCCCGACCGGGTGAGTTCGATGCCCACCCGCCGACTTATTACTTTCCCAGCCCTCAAACTCTTCTAAGCCGATTAGACGAACTATCGGTTCCCAAGCCCGCGATTTGATGATAACCAAGGGAATCTAGGGAGGTCTTCTCGAAGACCTACGAAGAACAATCTCGGGCAATAAGAACGGAACATCAACCATGTCCGCCGAAAAGTCGCAGAACGTGCAGGATGTGTTTCTCAATCACATCCGCAAGCAAAAGACCCCGGTTACCATCTTTCTGGTTAACGGCGTTAAATTACAAGGCATCGTCACCTGGTTCGACAATTTCTCGGTGCTGCTGCGCCGGGATGGCCATACCCAATTGGTGTACAAGCATGCCATTTCGACGGTGATGCCGTCGGCTCCCATTCAGCTGTTCGAGCCGCCCGTCAAGGACGGTGGCGAAGAATAAGTGTCTGAAAACACGAACGAAGGCATTGCCTCTCGTCAGCGGGCCATGGTCGTCCATCCGGCCATCAAGGTGGCCGATGGTGGCTTGCGCGATCCGCAATCGCGATTGGATGAAGCCGTCGGCCTGACCCAGGCCATCGATCTTGACGTGGTGGCCGCCGAGCTGGTTCCTGTATCCAAGCGGCGGCCCGCCACCTTGATCGGCAAGGGCGCGGTAGAGCGTCTGGCCATCATCGTCAAGGACCAGGACATTCAGGTGGCCATCGTCGACGGTCATCTGTCGCCGGTCCAGCAACGCAATCTGGAAAAAGAATGGGCGTGCAAGGTCATCGACCGCACCGGCCTGATCCTGGAAATTTTCGGCGCCCGCGCCCGCACCCGTGAAGGCTCGTTGCAGGTGGAACTGGCGGCGCTGTCCTATCAGCGCTCGCGGCTGGTGCGATCGTGGACCCACCTGGAACGTCAGCGCGGCGGCTTCGGCTTTTTGGGCGGCCCCGGTGAAACCCAGATCGAGGCTGACCGCCGCATGATCGGCGATCGCATCGTCAAGCTGAAGCGGGAGTTGGAAGAGGTCAAGCGCACGCGCGAGCTGCACCGCTCGGCCCGGCGCCGGGTGCCTTATCCCATCGTCGCCCTGGTTGGTTACACCAATGCCGGCAAGTCCACCTTGTTCAACCGCCTGACCCGGTCCGAGGTGCTGGCCAAGGACATGCTGTTCGCCACCTTGGACCCGACCATGCGCGGCCTAAAACTGCCGTCGGGCCGCCAGATCATCCTGTCGGATACGGTGGGCTTCATCTCGGACCTGCCGCATGAACTGGTCGCCGCCTTCCGCGCCACCTTGGAAGAGGTGCTGGAAGCGGACGTGGTCGTGCATGTGCGCGACATGGCCCATCCCGATACCGAGGCCCAGGCCTCCGACGTGGAACTGGTGCTGAAGGAATTGGGCCTGGGCGACATGGTCGATCGCGGCCTGGTCGAGGCCTTGAACAAGATCGACCTGCTGCCGGAAGGCGGGCGCGAAGGGGTGGTCAATCAGGCGGCGCGCAAGCCGACGGCCTTGCCCATTTCCGCCCTGACTGGGGCGGGGGTGGATGCCTTCTTGGCCTGTATCGATGAAAAGCTGTCGGAAAACCGCCTGATCATCGATGTCAGTTTCGATCTGGGCGACGGTGCCGCCATCGCCTGGATGTATCGGAACGGCGAAGTCTTGGAACGCAGCGACGACGATACACAAACCCATTTGAAAGTTCGCCTGGACCCGGCCAATATCCAAAGATACCAACAGATGCTGGCCAACGGGGGGATCGGGTGAAGGTTGATGTGGTCAAGGTTGCCGGCCTGATCCGTCAGGCGGCGGAAGCGGAGATCCTGCCGCGTTTCAAGAAGCTGAGCCGCGATCAGATTCGCGAGAAAAAGCCGAACCAACTGGTCACCGATGCCGATGTCATGGCCGAACGGCTGTTGACCCGGCTGTTGACCGAGGTCGTTCCCGGCGCGGTGGTGGGGGAAGAGGCGGTGGACGGCAATCCCGCCCTGCTGGAGGCCCTCAATCACCCCGGTGTGGTCTGGGTCATCGATCCGGTGGACGGCACCGGCAATTTCGCCAACAACAATCCGCGCTTCGCCGTCATCGTCGCCCTGGTGGTCGATGGCGTCACCGTCGCCGGCTGGATTCACGACCCCATCCCCAACCGGACGGTGATCGCCGAAATCGGGCAGGGGGCGTGGCGTGACGGCACCCGGCTGAAAGTGGCGGCGGAAGTGCCGCTGCCGCAGATGACCGGATCGGTGAAAAAACGCGGCAAAGTCGCCGATTGCGTCCTGCACGTGGCCCGGCGCGGCAGCGCCGCCCATGATTATCTCGATCTGGTCACCGGACGGCAGCATTTTGCCCATTTCCGCCGACTGATGCCGTGGGACCACGCCGCCGGTGTGCTGATCCATGTCGAAGCTGGCGGCCATGCCGCCATGCTGGGTGGCGAGGTCTATACCCCGGTGCTGCATGCCGATGGCCAATTGCTGCTGACCCCGGGGCCGGAAAGCTGGCGGCAACTGGCGCCGTTGGTGGATTAACCGCGAAACACCGTCAATCCGGCGGGCGCCTGTGACACCGGCATCAACTCGATGCGGTTGATGTTGACGTGGGCGGGTAGGGACGTCGCCCAAACCACTGATTCTGCTATATCTTCCGATGTCAGCGGCGTGGTGCCGTCATAGACCTTGGCCGCCGCCTCGGCATCACCCTTGAAGCGCACCAGTGAAAATTCCGACCCAGCGCACAGCCCGGGTTCGATATTGGTCACCCGCACCTTGGTCTTGACCAGATCGGCGATCAAATTCAGTGAAAACTGGGTCACCGCCGCCTTGGAAGCGCCATAGGCATTGCCGCCCGGATAGGGATAGGTGCCGGCGATGGAGGATATGTTGACCACATGGCCTTGATTGCGCTCGACCATGCCGGGCAGAACGGCGCGGGTGACATACATCAGCCCCTTGACGTTGGTGTCCATCATGGCATCCCAATCATCCAGATCAGCCTGATGCGCCGGTTCCAGCCCCAGGGCGAGGCCGGCATTGTTGACCAGAACATCGATGGCGGCAAAATCGGCGGGCAGGTCAGCAATAGCCTGTTGTACCGCCGGACGGTTGCGCACATCCAATTCCAGCAGGTGACACGGGACCGCCAACTCTGCCTGCAATTCACCCAGCCGCTCAGCCCGCCGCCCACACAGGATCAAGCGCGCCCCCAAGGCCGCATAGGCGCGAGCGATGGCGGTGCCGAAACCGGCGGTGGCACCGGTAACGAAAACGATGCGGTCGGTCCAATCGGCCATGGTGCGATCCTTCAAAGCGGGCGGTTGGGGTCGGGGTCGCGCAGCATCACCAAGGTGGGGGTGGCCGACAGCGCGTTTTCGATCTTCCAGATATAGACCTTGTACTGGCCATAGGGACGCACTTCGGTGGCATTGTGCCGCACCACATTGGCGTCGGTGGTGATGCGGAATTCACCTTCCATGCCGATGCCCAACTCGGCCATGCGCTGGGCATCACCGGACTTGACCCCGTTGGCATCGATGATGATGCTGCCGTCCTCATTGGATTTCAGGGACAACAGGCGGGCATCGCGGCGCAGGAACGAACTGAGCTGCACCTTACCCAGGCGACCCTGGCGCTCGAACTTGACGCGGAAGCGGCCCTTGCCGACGCGCTGGATGTCCTTGATGGCCGGATCGCGCACCAGATCCTTATAGATGTTGTCGTTCTTTTCCTGCTCGTTCTCGGGGGTGATCCGGCCACCGGCATAATCATGCATGATCGGTGCATAGATCAGGTCACCCTGATAGGTCAGGGCGTAGTCGCCATAACGCGACAGCCGCAATTCTCCCTTGAACTTGTCGGGGATATAGCAAGATGCCAAAGGCAAGGCGAGCAATGCCACGGTCAACAGCCGCAGCAGGGGCCGGATAGCGGCAATCATCGGCCATCTCCTTGGCGTTCCAGCATTTTGGCATCCAGCCACAAGGCTTCCATGGCCTCTAGCCCAGCTTCGCCGATGGGCTGGCCGTTGCTCTCAAGGCTTTTTTCGATGTGATTGAAACGGCGCACGAATTTCATATTGGCCCGGTTTAGCGCCCGTTCCGGGTCAACCGACAGCTTGCGGGCCAGATTGACGCAGACGAACAACAAATCGCCGACCTCGTCCTCGAGCCGCTCAAAGGCCGCATCGGCGTCGATTTCGGCTTTGATCTCCGCCACTTCCTCGGTGATCTTAGCGATCACATCCTTGGCTTCGGCCCAATCGAAACCGACGCGGGCGGCGCGGCCTTGCAACTTCAAGGCGCGGGTCATGGGCGGCAACGAGCGAGCGATACCATCCAGCACGCTGTCATGACCCTTGGCGGCGCGTTCCTCGGCCTTGGTCGCCTCCCAGGCGATGGTCTGGGTTTGGGCGTCGCGCTGTTCGGCGTCGCCAAAGATATGGGGATGACGGCGGATCATCTTGGCGGTGATGGCCCGGGCCACGTCGTCGAAATCGAAATCCCCGGCCTCGGCGGCCATGCGGGCGTGAAACACCACCTGAAACAGCAAATCGCCCAATTCATCCTTCAGCGCCGCCATGTCGCCGTGGTCGATGGCGTCGGCGACCTCGTAGGCTTCCTCGATGGTGTAGGGGGCGATGGTGGCGAAGCTTTGTTCGCGGTCCCAGGCGCAGCCGCGCACCGGGTCACGCAAGGTGGCCATCAGTTCAAGCAAATGGTCGATCGGGCGCATGGATAACTCGACAAGGAAACCGGGTCTTAGAATAAGGGCGGAAGCGCCGCGAGGCCACATGGATTTGTCTCTGCGGCGACCCTACACCACCACATCGCGGTGCCCCAGGCCAGCGCCACCGAAGATGGCCCGATAGCGGGCGACTTCCGCCGCCGGGCCGGTGGGTTTGGCCAGGTTGTCCGACAGCTTGATTGCCGGTCGGCCATTGGCCCTGGTCACCTTGCACACCAGACTGATGGGGGCAAGGTCGTCGGCGCCGCGCGGATGACAGCCACGGAAGTCGTTACCGAACAGCGTCCCCCAGCCGAAGCCCAGCCGGCAGCGGCCACGGAATGCCTTGTCCAAGGCCAAGATGTCGCCCACGTCGAGGCCGTCCGAGAACAGCACCAGCTTGCTGCGCGGATCGCGTCCCCTGGACGCCCACCAATCGATGGCCTCTTCGCCTGCTTCGAAGGGATCCTTGGAATCCACTCGCAAGCCGGTCCAGTCGGCCACCCAGTCGGGGGCGCCGCTCAGGAATTGGGTGGTGCCGAAGGTGTCGGGCAGGAACACCTTGAGCCGACCGTCATAGGTCTGCTGCCACAATTCCAGCACACGATATTGGCTGGCGCGCAATTCCGCCTCGGTCTCGGCCAGAGTGGAGAGGACCATGGGTAATTCGTGGGCATTGGTGCCGATGGCCTCGAGCCCCAGCTTCATAGCCAAGGCGACGTTGGAGGTGCCAAGAAAACCGTCGCCCAGATGGTCGGCAGCGGCCAGAAGCGCCCATTCCTGGTACAGGAAATCAGCCCGGCGCCGGGTGGAGAAATCGGCGATGCCGGTGATTCCGGCATCGGCCAGACGATCCAGCTTGCCCCACAGCTTGGCTTTGGCGCGAGAGTAGAGAACATCCAGTTCCAATTCGCTCATGCGGGCCAGACCGGCGCGGTTGCGCAGGGTGTTGACGATGGTGATGGCATAGACTTCCCACAACATCACCTCGGCCCATGGGCCGGAGAAGGTCAGCTCGTACTGGCCATCGACGACCTCGATCTCATATTCCGGCAGCCGTAAGGCGGAAAGCCAAGCCAGGAAATCGGGGCGGAAGATGCCTTCGGTACCATAGAAAGTGTTGCCGGCCAGCCAGATACGTTCCTGCCGGCCCAACTGCAAGGTCCGCACGTGGTCGAGCTGAGCCTCCAATTCGCGGCGCTCGACCATATCGGCCAGCCGCACCGTCCAGGTTCGGTTGATGAGCGAAAAAGTCACCGGTACCGCGGCAAAATGCCGGTGGATCAATTGCAGCATCAACAGCTTGTAGAAATCGGTATCGAGCAACGAGCGCACGATCGGATCGATGCGCCAGCGGCGGTCATAGGCGCGGGAAGCGAAGTTGATCATGACGGCGACTTCCGTTGGTGATGGGATTGGCCAAAACGGTCAAATGATCTGGTCGAACTCCATCAATGTTCGTTCGGCGGCCCGGTAAAGCTGGGCCGGGCGATGGGCGCCGTAGTGCTTTTCCCCCGGCACCGGAACGACGATGCCCTGGTTCTCGATCTTGCGGCGAAAGCTGACCTTGTTGATCCCGACCCCCATGACCTGCTGGTAAACGGCATGAAGCTCGTCGAAGGTGAATTTTTCCGGCAGCAGAAACGTGGGGAGGGATGAATAGGACGCCTTGCCCCGCAGCCGCCGTGAAGCGGTCGCCACGATTTGGTTGTGATCGAAGGGCAGGGCGGGCAATTCATCCACCGGTGCCAGCCGCAAGCTGGTGCCGACCAGTTCCGTCGCCGGCACCACGGCGTAATAGGCGACACTGAGCGACCACGCACGCGGGTCGCGGAACTTGCCGGAAAAGGTGCAGAGTTGCTCGAGGTAGGGGACGCGCAGTCCGGCCTTGCCGCGTAGAACGCGACGGGCGCAGGCCTCGGCGTCGTCGTCTTCGGTCACATGGATGTAGCCGCCGGGCAGGGCGAACACGCCGGGGAATATCTCGGAATCATCGGGCCGCTTGGCCAGCATCACGCAAAGCCGCCCCTCCGAGACGGTGAACAAGGCAACATCCACGGTCGCAATCGGCGTTTCGAACATCCCCATAGTTATTCCATGAGTGGTGTAATCGGAGGATGCTAGGGCTCCGCCATCAGAACCGCAAGTATAACATTGGCTGTTGACATGGATTAAAACTTAATCCAACTTCGGTTTATGTGTTTGGCCATTTTTGGTTTAACAGCCTGTTTCCCGCCCTGGCCGGGTTACCGGGAAGGAGATCGTCATGTCCGATCGCATTCGCCTGCTCATCATCGACCCGCAGATGGATTTCTGCGATGGACCGGCCAATGGCGCGCTGCCGGTGCCTGGGGCCTATGCCGACATGACCCGATTGGCGACCCTGATTGACCGCCTTGGGGGGCGGATAGGGGCCATTGATGTGACCATGGACAGTCACCACGCCCTTGATATCGCACATCCGACATGGTGGCAGAATGACATTGGTGAAAACCCGCCACCTTTCACCATCATCAGCGCCCAGGACGTCGCTGCCGGGCGGTGGCGGCCACGCAATTCGGCCTGGGGTCAGCGGTCGCTGGACTATGTCCGTAAATTGGAAGGCAACGGCAAATACGCCTTGGTGATCTGGCCGCCGCATTGCCTGATCGGCTCGTCCGGACATGCCGTCCAGCCGGAATTGTTCGGTGCCTTGCGGCGGTGGGAAGAACGCGCGCTCAGTCCGGTCAACTTCGTCGTCAAAGGCGCCAATCCGTTTACCGAGCATTACTCGGCAGTGGCGGCGGAAGTCCCCGATCCGGCAGATCCGGCGACGTCGCTGAACAGTGATTTGCTTGAAAGGCTGACGGATTGCGATGTCCTGCTGCTGGCCGGGGAGGCGCTCAGTCACTGCGTCAAAGCCACCGTTAGCGATATCGCCGATAACATTGACCAAGCGCATATCCACAAGTTCGTCCTCCTCACCGACTGCACCAGCCCAGTGCCGGCGATCCCTGGTGGACCGGATTTTCCCGCCGCCGGACAGGCCTTCATCACCCATATGCGGGCGCGCGGCATGCGGGTGTGCGCCAGTTCGGAATTTAATTGAAGCCCGAAGGACGAGGGGGCTCTCTCTTGTCCACCCCCGTTTGTCGCATAATATATATTATGACGCTACTGGGTATTGCATTTCCGCTGCCTTCATATCACTATATCAGCCATGACGCCCGTATCTGAAGCCATCGCCCAAATCTTTGCCGCCATCGATCTGATCGGTTTGGCGGTTTTCGCTATTACCGGCGCCTTGGTCGCCGCCCGCAAGGAAATGGACCCGGTCGGCTTCATGGTCGTCGGCACGGTCACCGCCATCGGTGGCGGCACCGTTCGCGATCTGATCTTGGGCGTTCGTCCCGTATGGATCGAAGATACCACCTATCTGGTCGTCAGCCTGGTGGCGTCGCTGGCGACGTTTTGGGCGGCCAAGCCGTTCACCCGCATCCTGCCCTTGCTGCTGTGGCTGGATGCCTTGGGTATGGCTCTGTTCGCCGTGGCCGGGACGCAAAAGGCCGCCGCGCTGCAAGCTCCGGTTCTGGTCTGCGTGATCATGGGGGTGATGACCGCCAGTTTCGGTGGGCTGATCCGCGATATCTTTTGCGGTGAAAAACCCTTGATGTTCCATCGGGAAATCTATGCCACCGCTGCGGCTGCCGGGTCCATGGTCTGGCTGGCGCTGCACCACTTTTCCACCCTGCCCGAGTTCGGACAGACGGTTCTGGCCATTGCCGCCGGCTTCGCCATACGCGGTGCCGCCATCATCTGGGGGCTGCATTTCCCCCAGTACAAGCCTCGATGATCAATCCGTCATGGGCCGGTCGCACGTGGGGCGGCAGGATATTGCACAAGGTGTCGTAGTCCAGGCTTGGCGTCATATGGGTCAAGATCGCCTGACGTGGACGGATACGCTCGATCCATCCCAGCACCTTGTCCAGATGAGCATGGGTCGGATGCGGATCATAGGTCAGACAGCCGACGATCCAGGTATCGATTCCGGCCAGGATGTCGAAGGACGTTTCGGGCAGTTCCACCGCATCGGTGGAATAGGCCAATGGGCCGAAGCGGAAGCCGGTGGTTCGGCAATAACCGTGATCCTGGTCGAAAGGAATCACCTCCGCCCCGCCCACAGAAAAAACCCCGTCGATGGGATACAGGTCCAGCAGGGGCTTGTATATACTCTGCCCCTCCCCTACCCCCCCGACCACATAGGGAAAACGGCTGCGGATACAGTCGAGAACCTCGGCGGTGGCGTGGATGGGCAGATGGGCGCGCATGGCCCGGTTGACCTCGCGCAGGTCGTCGATGCCGTGCATATGGTCGGCATGATCGTGGGTGTAGAGCACCGCCGCCAGCCGATTGATCCCGGTATCCAACAATTGTTCACGGCAATCGGGCGAGGTGTCGACCAAAATCGCCCCTTCCGGTCCATGGACCAGGATGGACGGGCGGCGGCGGCGGTTGCGTGGATTATCGGGATCGCAGGCCCCCCAGCCCCGGGAAATGCTCGGCACGCCGCCTGCGGCCCCGCATCCCAGGATGGTGGCTTTCATGGCCGGACCTTGGAAAACAGCGACAGAAAATTAGCGGTGCTGGCCGCCGCCAATGCCTCGGGGGAAATCCCTTTCAATTCAGCCACCTTGGCGGCGGTGTGGGCCACATAGGCCGGCTCGTTGCGCTTGCCGCGATAGGGGATGGGCGCCAGATAGGGGCAATCGGTTTCGACCAGCAAACGATCCAGCGGAACGCTGGCGATGACCTGCTGCAAGGCCTCCGCCTTCTTGAAGGTGACGATACCGGACACCGAGACATAAAGTCCAAGTTCAACAGTTAAATCAGCCAGTTGTTGGCCAGAGCTGAAGCAGTGGACCAATCCCGGAAACGCCCCCTTGGCCATTTCCTCGGTCAGGATTTGGGCCATGTCGTCATCGGCATCACGGGTGTGGATGATCACCGGCAGGCCGGTCCGGCGGGCAGCGTCGATATGGACACGGAAGCTGTCGCGTTGGCGGTCGCGCGGGCTTTTGTCGTAATAATAATCCAGCCCGGTTTCGCCGAAGCCGACCACCTTGGGGTGCTCGGCCAGGCGGATCAGGGTTTCGGCATCGGTGGCCGGTTCGCTGCCGGCTTCGTGCGGATGGATGCCGACGGTGCAATAGACGTCGTCAAAGCGTTCCGCCACCGCCAGAACCTGGGGGAACCGGCTGACATGGGTGTTGATGGTCAGCATCAACCCCACGCCGCCTTCGCGCGCCCGTTCCACCACCTGATCGAGTTCGTCGGCGAAATCGGGGAAATCCAAATGGCAGTGGCTGTCCACCAGCATCAATCGGCCCCCTGCTCTTCGACAAAGCGCGGAAAGACGCCTTGCGGCACCGGCAAGGGGGTGCCCGGCTTCAGGGCGTGATGCGAGCCGCACTGGGACAGATCGCGCTGATCGGCGGCGACGGCCAATTGATCCAGCAGCTTGGCCGAGCTATCGGGCATGAACGCCTGGGTCAGCAGGGCCAGATTGCGGATGGTTTCCGCCAGCACCCATAGCACCGTGCCCATGCGGGCCGGGTCGGTCTTTTTCAACGCCCACGGCGCCTGACGATCCACATAGCCGTTGGCGGCGCGGATCACCACCCAAAGTGCCTCCAGGCCTTCATGGAACAACTGGCGGTCCATGGCGTCGCGCAGCTTGTGCAGCAGGCCGTGGGCGGCATCCAGCATCTCGCGGTCGTCGTCGTTGAACGCGCCATGGGCGGGCACCGCATTGCCGCAATTCTTGCCGATCATGGACAGAACACGCTGCGCCAAATTGCCGTAATCATTGGCCAATTCGCTGTTCATGCGCATGACCATGGCGCGGTGGCTGTAATCGCCGTCATTGCCGAAGGGCACTTCGCGCAGCAGGAAATAGCGCACCTGATCCAGGCCGTATTTCTCGATCAGGCCCAAGGGATCGATGACATTGCCCACCGACTTGGAAATCTTCTGGCCTTCATTGGTCCACCAGCCATGGGCGAACACCCGATGGGCCGGCTTGATGCCGGCAGCCATCAGGAAGGCCGGCCAATAGACGGCGTGAAAACGCACGATATCCTTGCCGACCATATGCAGATCGGCCGGCCAATAACGGGCGTATGCGCCGTCCTGGTTGGGATAGCCGACGGCGGTAATGTAATTGGTCAGGGCATCCAGCCACACATACATGACGTGGT
The DNA here is from genome assembly GCF_000513295.1 of Magnetospirillum gryphiswaldense MSR-1 v2. Lineage (NCBI taxonomy): Bacteria > Pseudomonadati > Pseudomonadota > Alphaproteobacteria > Rhodospirillales > Rhodospirillaceae > Magnetospirillum > Magnetospirillum gryphiswaldense. The sequence continues at coordinate 1,176,780 of NC_023065.1, read as the reverse complement.
CGGCATCACCGGGGACCGGAATGCCCCATTTGAAGCTGGTGCGCGACACCGACAGGTCTTGCAGGCCACCCTTGACGAAGCTCATCACCTCGTTGCGACGCGATTGCGGCGCAACGCAATCCGGGTTGTCCTCGTACCATTGCAACAGCTTGTCCTGCCACGCCGACAGGCGGAAGAAATAGCTGGGCTCCTTCACCCATTCCACCGGCGCGCCGGTGGGGGCCAGCTTGCCGCCATTCGGGCCGGCGACAAGCTCGTCCTCGCCATAGAAGGCTTCATCGCGAACCGAATACCAGCCTTCGTAATGGCCCAGATAGATGTCGCCGGATTGCACCAGCTTGGTCCACAACGCCTGCACCGAGGCGACGTGGCGCGGCTCGGTGGTGCGGATGAAATCATCGTTCGAGCAGTTAAGACGGGCGGCCAACTCACGGAAATTGGCCGAGTTCATGTCGGCCAGGGCTTGCGGCGAAATCCCCGCCGCCTCCGCCGATTTTTCCACCTTCTGGCCGTGTTCGTCGGTACCGGTCAGGAACTTGACGTCATAGCCATCCAGGCGCTTGAAGCGAGCCAGGACGTCGCAGGCAAGCGTGGTATAGGCATGGCCGATATGGGGCTTGTCGTTGACGTAATAGATGGGCGTGGTCACGTAAAAGGTCTTCTTGGACCCGCTCATGATCGTCTCCTTGGTATTCTTGTTTCCATCGCCGGCGGTCAGGCGCGGGGTAATCTTTCAACGGCCAGGAAGGCCGTCAACAAGGCCTGCTTGCGATCCAGGTTGACCGCGTCGGTCCGGGCAAACAAGGCTCCGGTCTTTTCCCACAGGTCAAGCCAACGATCAAGGCTGGCGGCAGCCAACAGCCGCGCCATCAGTGCGGCTTCACCCGGCACCACCTCGGCCATGCCCCGGCCCTGACGCCCACCGGCGCGCACCAGACGGGCCAACCACCACACGGTCAATTCGGTCACCGTGCGCCAGGCGGTGTCGGCGTCGTTTTTGCCCACCCGTTCGGCGAAGCCGTGCAGTGCCGGGACATCCAGACGCGGCAAGGCCGACAGCAGGCCGATCAGATCGCGATAAAGGTCCAGCCCGCCCTCGGCGGCCAAGGCCAAGGCCTTACCCAAGCTGCCTTCGCCCAGATTGGCCAGGGCGGTCAGTTCGGCATCGGTCAGATCGGGGCGATTCCGGGCCAGCAATTGGCAAATGGTTTCTTGCGGCAGCGGATTCAATGCCAGCCGCCGACAGCGCGACCGAATGGTCGGCAACAATCGCCCCGGACTGTGCGAAACCATCAAAATCAACGCCTTGGTCGGTGGTTCCTCAAGAATTTTCAGAACCGCATTGGCGGCATTGCGGTTCATTTCGTCGGCGGCGTCGATCAGCACCACGCGCCAGCCGGCATCGGCGGTCTGATGGAACAGGTCGCCGATCTTGCGGACGTCGTCGATGACGATTTCCGTGCGCATCTTGGTTTTCTTATCGTCGGTGAAGCCGCGTTCGACCACCTTGAGGTCACGGTGGCCCTGGGCGGAAACCTGATGCACCACCGGATGAGAGGCGCTGATCGCCAGAGTATCGGGCGGCCCGCCGAACAGCACCCCGCCCTCGCCGCCACCGGACAGGACGAAACGGGCGATACGGTAGGCCAAGGTGGCTTTGCCGATCCCCTTGGGGCCGGTCAACAGCCAGGCATGGGCCATACGCCCGGAAGTCCAGGCATCGAGAAAATCCCGCTGCGCCTGGGCATGACCGATCAGATCCAGGACATCGCGGGGATGGGCGATCTCGGTCACGCCGAGAAGTCCAGCCGGGTGGTGATGGCGGCCAGGATATCCTGGTGCACTGTCTCTGGCGGACGGGCGGCATCGATCACGGCGCACCGCCTTGGCTCAGCGGTAGCGATAGCCAAAAAACCCTGGCGCAGCCGCTGGTGGAAGTCCAGGCCCATGCGCTCATAACGGTCCTCGGCGCCGCCGCGACCGCCGGCACGGCGCAATCCCTCTTCCACCGGTAAATCCAGGATCAGGGTCAAATCGGGGCGGAACCGCCCCATGGTCACCTCGACCAATTGCTCGATCAGGGCGCGGTCCAGACCGTGACCATAGCCCTGATAGGCCAGGGTCGAATCGGCGAAGCGATCGCAGATCACCCAGGCACCGCGCTCCAGCGCCGGCCATACCGTCTTGACCAGATGGTCACGGCGGGCGGCGCTGTGCAGCAGGGCTTCGGTACGGGCATCCCAGCGATCGACAGCGCCGCTGACCAGCAGGGTGCGAATGGCCTCGGCCCCGTCGGCCCCCCCCGGTTCACGCGTCAGCACCACCTCACGCTTCCGACCGCGCAGAGATTCGACCAGCAACCGCACCTGGGTCGACTTGCCGGCCCCCTCGCCGCCTTCAAAGGTGATGAAACGCCCGTCGGTCATCAGCGCTTGGGCCCCAACAGGATATGGCGCAGCGCCTCGGACATGCGTCCGGTAAAGCCCAGCTTGGCCACGTTGGCACCGGCCACCAGCGGCAATTCCACATTGGCCTGACCGGGCGCGGTGATCAGCAGCTTACCCAAGGTTTCACCCTTGCGGATGGGGGCGGCGATGGGGCCGTCGTAGACGGCGGTCACCTTCATCTCGCGCCGGGCCTTGCGCGGCATGGTTACTTCCAGCTTTTCGCCGGCGACCAGCGGCACGTTGGCGGCTTCGCCCAACCACACTTCGGCGTCGGTCACCATGTCACCCGGCTTGAACAGGGCGTAATTATCGAATTCGCGGAACGCCCATTCCATCAGCCGCGCACTTTCCTCGGACCGCTCCTTCATGGATTTCAAGCCGTTGATGACCATGATGATCCGGCGCTCGCCGCGCTTGACGGTACCGACCAGACCGTAACCGGCGGCTTCGGTATGGCCGGTTTTCAGGCCGTCGGCACCGGAGACGCCGTATAAAAGCGGGTTGCGATTGCCCTGGCGGATGCCGTTGAAGACGAATTCCCGCTCGGAATAAATGGGGAAGTATTCAGGAAAGTCGGAAATCAGGCGCCGGGCCAAGGTGGACAGGTCGCGCGCCGTGGTCAGGTGTTCCGGGTCGGGCCAGCCCGAGGCGTTGCGCAAAGTGGTGTGGAGCATGCCCAGGTCACGGGCCTTGCGGGTGGCTTCCTCGGCGAAGGCTTCCTCGGTGCCGGAATGGGCCTCGGCCAGCACGCTGCAGGCGTCGTTGCCGGATTGAATGATGACGCCGCGGATCAGATCGCCGACCTTGGCCGAAGACCCCACCGGCAGGAACATCAGCGAGCCGCCGGATTTGAAATGGCGCTTCCACGCGGTTTCCGACACCGGCAATTGGTCGTCCATCTTCCAACTGCCTTCCTTGAGCTTCTCGAATACCAGATAGGCGGTCATCAGCTTGCTCATGGACGACGGCACCATCAGCTCGTCGGCATTCTTTTCCAGCAAAATGGTGCCGGTCTTGTAGTCGATCAGGATGGCCTGACGCGCCTGGGTCTCGATGGTTTCGGCTCGGGCCGCGGCCCCGCCAAGGGTCAGAGCGGCGCAAACAAAGACAAAACGGGCCAGGGAAAACGGGGATTTCAACAACGCAATCATCCTTGAGGCTCGAAAAATAAGATCAATCGACGATGACGCGGGCATCTTGCTGCCCGGCGGCAATCACGCTTTCCAGCAAGCGGTCGGCTTCATCCACGTTGGTCATGGGACCAAAGCGGACGCGATACCAAGTCTTGCCCTTGACCGAAACCTGTTCGACATTGGGGCGACCGACCGCCGACAACCGGGCCGACAGCCTGAGCGCGTTGTCGTGGCGGCTGAACGAACCGGCCTGAACATAAATGCCGGTGCTGTGCACGGGAACCGACGACACTTCCTGCGAAGCCAACTTGCGTTCGGTCGCTTCCACCGCCGCCGCACTGCGCTGGGCCGAAGTATCGACCTTGGCGGCACTGGCGACAATCGGGCGCGATGGCTCGGAACTGCCGGGCGGCGGCAGACTTTCCGCCGTGACGCTGCCACGCGGGGCGGCAACGATTGCCGGCTCTTGCGGTCCACCCGATGGCGCCAGCTTGCCGGCCAGAACGCGGCTTTCCTCGGCCATGATCTCGACACGGACACGGGCGGTGCCTTGGCCTTCAAACCCCAACAACTGGGCGCTCCGCCGCGACATGTCGATGACCCGGCCATGGGCGAAGGGACCGCGATCGTTGACGCGCACCACCAGCGAACGCCCGTTTTCCAGATTGGTCACCCGGACCACTGACGGCATGGGCAAGGTCTTGTGGGCGGCAGAGACGGCGTTCTGGTCGAAAACCTCGCCGTTGGCGGTCAGTTTGCCATGAAAATCAGGGCCATACCACGAGGCGATGCCGGTTTCGTCATAGTCGAAATCTTCTTGAGGATAATACCACACGCCCTTGATTTGATAGGGCTTGCCGATCTTGTAGGTGGCCGCCGCCGAGGCGTTGGCCGGCGGCGGTTCAGAGGTGGCGCGCTTGGCGTAATGGCCGAACAGATTCATCTCGGCGCAGCCCGAAAGCATGGCGGCGGATAGGACGAGAACGGCCACACGCGTTCCGGCCCGCTGTCGCTTACGCATCATCTAGCTGCCCCAAATCTGTCTTACCCAAAGATGTTGTAGTCTACTTGCCGCCAATGCGCTCCGCAAGATGGCCGACGGCCAATGCGAAAAAGGTCGAGCGGTTCCACTTCAGCGTGGTGCGGAAATTGTCGTAAACCAGGAACGCGGCGCCATCGCCCCGATCGGGCATGACCAACGACGCTTCCAGATCGGCCTTGGGCAGCGGCTTGCCACCCGTGCTGGTCACCCCCAACTTGGCCCAATCCGCCAGCGGCTTACGGGTATCCAGACCGACCAGGCTCTTGTCGAAGCCCGCCGGCAGTTTCACCGCCCGGCCCCAGGTCTGATCTCCCTTCCACCCCGATTTGGACAGATAATTGGCGGCCGAGGCCAAGACGTCGGCCCGGGTGGTCCAAATGTCACGACGACCATCGCCATCCCAATCGGCAGCGAAACGCAGGAAGGATGACGGCATGAACTGGCATTGCCCCATGGCCCCAGCCCACGATCCCAGCATGCTGGCAGGGGCGATATGGCCTTCATCCAAAATCTGCAAGGCGTTCATCAACTCGCCGCGAAAATAGGTGGAACGGCGACCGTCATAGGCCAAGGTGGCCAGGGCCGAGACGACGGAATAACCGCCGGTGACCCGGCCATAATCGGTCTCGATCCCCCACAGGGCGACCACGTATTTGGGTTGGACACCGTATTCCCGTTCGATATGGGCCAGCACCGCATGGTTCTCGGCCAGCATCAACCGCCCCTTCTCCACCTTGGTCGGGCTGACCACCCGATCCATGTAGGTCTTGTAGGTCATGGTGAATTCAGGCTGGCGGCGGTCGAGCTCGATCACCTTGTCGATGTGCTCGACATTGGCCAGCGCCGTTTCCAGGGTCTCGGGGCGCATGCCCTTTCCCGCCGCCTCGGCCTTCACCCCTTGCAGGAAGGTGGCAAAATCGGGCACCGCCTTTTCCTGCGCCATGACCGGGCCGGCCAATAAGAGAAGCCCGCAGGCGAGGTATCCCGCTTGGGCCAGTTTAGCCAGGGTGGTCATGCTTTATCCCCAGGAATGGTGTCCAGATCCCCCTTTGTGCCACAATCCTTGTGGGGGCCGCAACCTCAGGGTCCGGGAAACATGGCGTGGGTCCACCCCCGCATCCGGTAATACAGCAAGCCCAACCATTCATGCAGGCCATTGCCGATATTGGAAAAGGCCGAGCCCAGGTCGAAGGCGAAGCCGCCCCCCTCCCCGGTGGTCAGGTAGTCGACGGGATAGGCGATCACCGGCCAATCCACGGCGGCGAAGGCCCCCATGGACCTGGGCATATGCATGGCCGAGGTCACCAGCAGCCATACCTCGCCGTTTTTGGGGGCCATCAATTTCTTGGTGTAGACGGCGTTTTCACGGGTATTGCGCGACTGATCCTCGAAAACGATGCCGCTGGTGTCGAATCCCAATTCATTGAGATAACGCCGCGCCACCGGCGCCTCTTTTTTATCCGGGGTGGTGACGCTGCCTGAACCACCACTGAACACCAGCCGCGCCTTTGGATAATGCCGCCCCAGCCAGATCAGGGCATTGACCCGTTCGACCGCACCGTTGGCGGCAACCTGATCCCGCGCGGCGCTCACCACCGGGTCGAGCGCGCCACCCAAGACGATCACCCCGTCTACCCGTTGTGGCAGGGAGGACGGGCCGGGAAAGCGGTTTTCCAGGGGCTGAACGAGAATCGCTGGCCAGGGCACGAAGGCGACAATTGCCAATCCCCCGACCAAGGCCAGCAGTAAGGGGCGCTGCCATGCTTTCCAACGGGTGAACCCCAGCAGGCAAAGCAAGGCCAGCAGAAGGAACAAAAGATTGGCTGGTGACGACAGCAGGCCGAACAGCTTGGAAAGCACGAACATGAAGGAAGCCTCATCCAACAATTACGGCAATGGGTTCCACCAAATGCGCATGGGTGTCAATCAAAGTCGGTGCAATCTGGGGGTGCTTTGTCACAGCGATCATGGTAAAGGGGTGCCGCGCCGACCATAGCGGAGGAATGCATGGACCAGATGATCGAAGGCTTTAAGCGGTTCCGCGACAATTATTTCGCTAAGAACCGGCCCTTGTTCGACAACCTGGCTCAGCAGGGCCAAACACCCAATGTATTGCTGATTGGCTGCTCGGATTCTCGCGTCGACCCGGCGATTATCTTTGATGCCCAACCCGGCGAAATGTTCGTTCTTCGCAACGTCGCCAACCTGATTCCGCCCTTTGCCCCCGACAACGGCCATCACGGTACCTCGGCGGCGGTGGAATTCGCCGTGCGCGGCTTGAAGGTGGGCCACATCATCGTCTTGGGCCACGCCCGTTGCGGCGGTGTCCGCGCCCTGATCGAAGGCAACCCCAACGACCAGTCCGACTTCATCCGCGGCTGGATGCAGATCGCGCGGTCGGCCCGCGACCGGGCCCTGGCCCTGACCCTGTCCGCCGGCCAACCCATCGAGGCGGCCCGGCGCATGTGCGAGCAGGAAACCGTGGCCATCTCGCTGGGTAACCTGATGACCTTCCCGTGGATCCGCGAACGGGTCGAGGCCGGCAACCTGATGCTGCACGGCTGGTTCTATGATATGGAAGACGGCCTGCTGTTCCGGCTTGACCCGGTGACCAACACGTTTCAGCAGGTGTGACGATAACGCGGATGGGTGGCCGAGTGGTTTAAGGCAGCGGTCTTGAAAACCGCCGTAGGTGCAAGCCTACCGTGGGTTCGAATCCCACCCCATCCGCCAGAACCTTAGGATTTCTGCGCCTTTTAGGCGTTTTCGGAAATCCTATCCATGTTCATACCCATGTTTTGATGCGCGCTCAATCTGATACGAAATGGCGTCTCAGGGCGTATTTTTTCTCTTGCTTCCTACAACCCCGAGGGGTTATGAACGAGGAACGCGAGAGCCATCCGCACCGCTTTGACCAGAGCGCAGAAAATAATGGTTTAGCCGAGGTAGCGCCTAGGCACGAGGACACGTTAGTCCGCCCCGTACATGGCTCGACAACCCCAAACGCAATTCATTGCGCGGGCGTCGTCGAGCCTTTTTGATTCAGGCCCACGTCACCGCGTTGACCGTGGAGTCTATTATGCTGCCCGCCTCCGCCTCGAACCATTCCAGCAGGATGTCGCCATGACCGATTTCACCGATGAAAAAATTCAGGCGACCTGGGAACTCGCTGAAAAAATCAATGATAACAACGTCGATCCGGCAACTCATCGGATGGTTGGGCTAAACCTCGCTACAATCATCCGTGACAAGTTCAATATCAAGGGGCGGGGCGGCTGGACGATCAAGGACGGGCGCCCTGAACAAATACTGACGCCCGGCCAAATCAAGGCCAAGGCTGAAAAGCAAAACAATCAACGTTTCCTGGAGTCCCGGTAACAGGGCACTGATCCTGGGAATGGTCGGAGTGCGCTGTCACCCACCCCACGCTGACGGCCCTCGTCAGGACGTGCGCCGTAAGGAAGGCATTGCGGGACCATAGCTGCGTTCTGGAATTTCGTCATCGCCGTTCTCTATAATTACGAAGAGGACCCCCGATGCGCCCGTCGGAAGGCGTTATCAGATACCGTGAGGCGCTGCAGGCCACCGCCGGACTCCGTGACCGCATCGTCCATGAATACTTCCGCACCAACACTCGGCGTATCTGGGATGTGGTGCAAGACGACCTTGATCCACTTGAAGCAGCCCTACAATCGGTCAGGCCGTTTCGCCCTAACTTCCCTGCTTCTTCGCCATCACGTATTGCAGCTTGCGCAAGGCGGTCTGCTTCAACATGGCCTCGCCCGCCTTGGGATCGCCGGCAATGGTGACCTCGGTCCCGGTCACCGAATCGATGGCGGAAACCCGCATATAGCTGCCGATGCGGCGGAACTCGAAATACACTTCCCTGCCCGTCATGCCACTGTCTCCGAACCGTCCTGGTCGCATTGTAATGCCGGCGTTTCGCCCTGCATAGATACCCACTCTATTTCACATATGATTACTGGTTAATATAATCCAGCCAACTTGACACACTTAATCGGCAGTGTTCAACTTCCGCCCCACGATTACCGGCCCACTGGGGTGGGCGTATATTCAAAAAGGGATGACACAGGCATGGCCATCAACAGCAAAAACCCGGAAACCATCGTTCTCCACGCTGGCTGGCGCGCCGATCCCACCACCGGGTCGGTGGCGGTTCCCATCCACCAGACCACGTCCTATCTGTTCCGCGATACCGACCATGCCGCCAATCTGTTCGCGCTGTCGGAGTTGGGCAATATCTATACCCGCATCATGAACCCGACCCAGGACGTGCTGGAACAGCGCATCACCGCCCTGGAAGGTGGCGTCGCCGCCCTGGCCACCTCGTCCGGCCAAGCCGCCAGCACCTTCGCGGTGACCAATCTGTGCCAGGCGGGCGACAATTTCGTCACCTCCACCGATCTGTACGGCGGCACCTGGAACCTGTTCGCCAATACCTTGAAGCAGTTCGGTATCGAAGCCCGCTTCGTCGACCCGACCGACCCCGAGGCCTTTGTCCGCGCCACCGACGACAAGACCCGCTGCTGGTATGCCGAGACCCTGCCCAATCCCAAGCTGCAGGCCTTCCCCATCAAGGAAGTGGCGGCGCTGGCGGAAAAGACCGGCGTGCCGTTGATCATGGACAATACCGCCTGCCCGGTTCTGTGCCGCCCGATCGAGCATGGCGCCCATATCGTCGTCTATTCCACCACCAAGTTCATCGGCGGTCACGGCACCTCCATCGGCGGCATGATCGTCGATTCCGGTAAGTTCGACTGGGAAAAGCATGGCGCCCGTTTCCCGCTGCTGACCCAGCCCGATGCCAGCTATCACGGCGCGGTGTGGACCGAGGCGGTGAAGCCCCTGGGCCCCATCGCCTACATCATCCGTGCCCGTGTCATCCTGCAGCGCGATATCGGCGCCGCCATGAGCCCGCTGAACGCCTTCCAGTTCATCCAAGGCCTGGAAACCCTGCCCTTGCGCATGCGTGTGCATTCCGACAACGCCGCCGCCGTCGCCCTGTGGCTGACCAAGCACCCCAAGGTGGAAAAGGTGATCTATCCCGGCGTCATGCAGGGCGAAAGCCGTCGCCGCGCCGATGCCATCTTGAAGCATGGTTACGGCGCCCTGTTGGGCTTTGAACTGAAGGGCGGGGCCGAGGCCGGCAAGCGCTTCATCAACAAGCTGGAAATGTTCTATCACGTCGCCAATATCGGCGATGCCCGCTCGCTGGCCATCCACCCGGCCAGCACCACTCATTCCCAGTTGTCGGATGCCGACAAGCTGGCCACCGGCGTCACTCCCGGCTATGTCCGCCTGTCGGTCGGGCTGGAGCACATCGACGACATCCTGGCCGACCTGACCCAGGCCTTGGACGCCGCCTGAGCCGTTTGACCTGATCATGGGGCCGGCCTTGAAAAAGGCCGGCCCTTCGTCTTTGATGGACAATTGTTCACTTGGCGGCAATGGGCGGACATGCGATGTCCGTTACCCGCCGTTATTCAGCCGGAGTCGCCCGCCGTGTCGCTGTTCCTGCCGCAAACCACCTGCCCCGATACCCGCTTGCGCCGCCCGCGTCGGCACGATTGGTCGCGCCGTCTGGTGGCGGAAAACGTCCTCACCGTCAACGATCTGATCTGGCCGTTATTCGTAGTCGAGGGCAATGGCGTGCGCCAGGATATCGCTTCCATGCCCGGCGTGCAGCGCCTCAGCATCGATTTGCTGGTGGATGCCGCCCGTCAGGCCGCCGATCTGGGAATTCCCGCCATCGCCGTCTTCCCCTCGGTCGAGGCGACCTTGAAGACGCCCGACGCGCGCGAGGCGCTCAATCGCAACAATCTGGTGTGCCGGGCGGTGAGCGCGGTGAAAAAGGCCGTGCCGCAGATCGGCATTATCTGCGACGTGGCGCTGGACCCGTTCAATTCCGACGGTCATGACGGCATCGTCCGCGACGGCTATGTGGTCAATGACGAGACGGTGGAAATTCTGGCCCGTATGGCCGTGGTCCAGGCCGAGGCCGGCTGCGACATCGTCGCCCCCTCGGATATGATGGATGGCCGGGTCAAGGCCATCCGCGACGCCCTGGAAGCGGCCAATCTGGTGGACGTGCAGATTCTGTCCTATGCCGCCAAATATGCGTCGTCGTTCTATGGCCCGTTCCGCGACGCGGTGGGGTCGAAGGGGGCGCTGAAAGGCGACAAGAAGAACTACCAGATGGACCCGGCCAACAGTGACGAGGCGCTGCGTGAAGTGGCCCTGGACATCGCCGAGGGCGCCGACATGGTCATGGTCAAGCCCGGCATGCCCTATCTGGACATCGTCCGGCGGGTTAAGGAAAGCTTCCGCCTGCCGACCCTGGCCTATCAGGTATCGGGCGAATACGCCATGATGAAGGCCGCCGCCCTCAATGGTTGGCTGGACTGGGACCGGGTTATGCTGGAAAGCCTGATGGGCTTCAAGCGGGCCGGGGCCGATGCGGTGCTGACCTATTGCGCTCCGGAAGCGGCCAGGATTCTTGGAAAATAAACAGACGAAAACTGTAGTTAGCCAAAGTCAATCAAAACTACTTCCCATAAGGATTAGCCTACCTGAATTCCACATAAAACATTAGCATATTGATTTATGCCGATGTTTGAATATCAGGAGGATGCGACCTTGCGGATTAATCCACCTCTCGTCTGCCTGCTTACCATGCTGGCGACATCGGCTTGGGCCAATGACAAGGAAAACGTCAACCCAAGTTGTCAACTGGTCCCCGAGGCTAATTGCGGCTGGGCCGAGTTGCGCAAACTGAAGGCGCCGGGTATTGACCTGCACGACGGCCAATTCATGGCGACGCGTCTGGATGAGGCGGAACTTGCCGGTGCCAACATGTCGGGGTCGCATCTGCAACTGACCAATTTTTACAAAGCCAATCTGCGCGGGGTGGATTTTTCCCAGTCGCACATGCATGCGGTCAACCTGATCGGCGCCAATCTGGAAGGCGCCAATCTCGAGGGCGTCAATCTGCTGGATGCAAATCTATCCGGAGCCAATTTGAAAGGCGCGAAAATCGACCGGGCGCTGTGGACCGCCGCCAATCTCAGCGGCGCCACCTGGGTTGACGGTCGTGTCTGCGCCCAGGGATCGAAGGGGGAGTGCCGTTAGGCCTCCCCTCCCCGTTTCGCAGCCAAGCGCCATTCGGCCAGGAACGGCAGGGACATGACCAGCACCATGGCCGCCCAGACCAGCATTTCGCCATTGGCTACGGCGATTTCCGCCATCAGCGGGATTTGTTGATCCAAATCCGGGTGCATGGTCTGGAAGTCCTCGCCCAAGTAAAGGGCGACGGCTTCCGACAGCGGCCCGGCGACGGCGGCGATCCACAGGCCGATGGTCATTTCCTTGGCCGGCCCCAATTGCGCCGGCATGGCCCCGGCGAACAGATGACCCACGGCGAAGGCCTCGGCCCACGGCCTACCCAGCACCAGCATGCGGATCAGCCCCCAGGCGGTCAGGCCCAGGCAGGGCACCAGGAATTCCAGATTGGGGATGTCGCGGTAACGACCGTTAAACAGCAGCAGCATGCTGATGGCGAAGGTGCACACACCATAGACGATGATCAGGCGCTCGCCCCAGCGACTGGGCTGGGAATGATCGTCGGGCCGCAGGGCCAAGGCGGCGGTCTTGAAGATGAGGCCCGCGAAAACCGCCTGCAAAACGATGCGCAATAGCGCCCAGCCGTCCTGAAACAGGCTATAGGCGATCCACAGGGCATTCAGCCCCTGCCAAACCACGGCAGTGGCAAGGATTTGCGCCAGTACCGCCAGAACGACGACGCGCAGCGGCGTATAGACCACCGGCTTGAGCAGGAAGAACAAGGCCGCCCCAGCCCCCAAGATGGTGGCGATCGCCGCGTGCATCAACCAATTGGCATTGGCTTGTACCGCCCCCGACATGCCGAATTTGACGTCGCGGTGGGTATCGACCACCCCCCAGAAGCCGCCGACGGTGCCTTCCAGTTTGGCTTTCCACGGTTGATCAAAGGCTTCGACCACGTTGTAATCAAAGCCGTTTTGCTTGGACACCTGAGCCAGGGTGCGAACGAAATAGGCGGCGTTTTCCATGTTCACCGCCGCCGGGCCGCGATTACGGCCCCGGGTCGGCCAACCGGCCTCGCCGATCAGGATTTTCTTGCCCGGAAACCTTTCCTGGATCATGCGATAAATCTTGACGATATGTTCGGCCGATTGCTCGACCCCGATGGGTTCGTCTTCCCAATACGGCAGGATGTGAATGGTGAGGTAATCCACCTCGTCCGCCACCTGCGGATAGCGTAAATAAAACGCCCAGACATCGGCATAGGACACCGGCTGCTTCACCGCCGCCTTGACCTGACGGATATAGGCGATCAGTTGTTCAGGCGACAAATCCTGGCGCAGCAGCACCTCGTTGCCGACGATCACCCGTTTGATCACGTCCGGGTTGGCGTTGGCGGATTTGATCAGTTCCTGCACTTCCTTAGCGTTGATATCGGTTTTCTTACCCAGCCAAGCGGAATGGGTGACCTCGATACCATGCTTGCGCGCCAGGGCCGGCAGTACGTCCAGACCTTCGCGGCTGGTATAGGTGCGGATACCCTTGGTCACGCCGACCAAGCTTTTCAAATCCTCTTCGACCTGGGCCGGCGACGGATAATCGCCGGTGATCGGGCTTTGACCGCGCCGGAAAGAGGCGAACGACACCGACGGAAACGGCTCGTCGAAGGTCAACGCCATGGGAACCGGACGATTGAACCACCACCAGCCGGTCAGGCTGATCAGGGCGGTGACGGCGACGGCAATCAAAACCAGCACAATGCGCATGAAAAAACTCGTTCCGATTCGGCGAAGACCAGACAGCCGGCATCATGCCAGCCAATGCGGCTTCATCAATAGGCTGGGTGGCCAGCCGCGTCAATCGCCGGATAGGATCAGGCTATCCCAGGCTGGCGGCGAAGGCGGCCAAACCGATCAAGGCCGAGACGATGAACAAGCCGCCGACGGCGGCAGCGGGAAAGACGGCCATGCCGCCGACCACACCCAGAGCGACCACCGCAATCCCGGTCAGGGCGGCACGCCAGGGAAAACCGTTTGGGGCGAGAATAATGGGATTCGCGTTCATGGACCTCTCCTGTGTTTCGGTCGTTTGTTTTTTCTTATCATGTCATTGAAATGACACATCTTCTAGCCGTGGATATCACTTAGACGGGAAATCGGCTATGATGTCCGTCAATCAGGACTGGAGAGATCATGTCCGCCATCGGCAGCGTCATCGCGACGCCCCATGGACCAGCCAGAATCCTTACCATCATGCCCGGGGTACAGACCGAAGCCGGACAACAGGTTTCCCGTGTGCTGACCACGCCGCTCAGTCAGGCGGGAACGCAGGCGGCGGGGGAAGGCGATCTCAGCCAAACCGAACGGCAGCAACTCAAGCAATTGCAGGATGCCGACCGGGCGGTCAAGACCGAGGAACGCCATCACGCCGCCATCGCCGGGGCCTATGGCGGTGCTCCGCAATACCAGTATGTGCAAGGGCCGGACGGCAAATATTATGCGGTGGCCGGCAAGGTCGAGGTGGGGGCGCCGGCCAATGCCTCGGATGAAGAGACAGCCCGCGCTCACAAGGCCATTGCCGCCGCCGCCACCTCGGTGGCCAGCCCCTCTTCCGCCGATTATACGGCGGCGGCGCAAGCCAGTCGTCAGGCCAGCGAGGCTTATGGCCGCTTCACCGCCGGGGATGGGCGCGGCAGCCTGTTCGATTTCAGCGGTTAGATTTCTTCCACATCGACCACGCCGGATACCGAGCGCAGCGCCCCCATGAAGCCGGGGCTGAGGCTGATGGTGTTCTTCAACCCCACCTCCACTTCGCGCGTGCCCAGTTGTGAGACGATGGTGATGCGGTTGCGGCCCTTGGCTTCCTTGGCGATCAATTGGACCAGAGTGGGAATGGGGGCATCATCGCGGATGAAGATTTTCAGCCCTGCCGCCGCCTTGGCCGCCTCCTGATCAAGCGAGGCGATGCGCTGGCAGGTCAGACGCAACTGCTCCTCTTCCAACCGGGCATCGACTTCGAACAACAAGGGCCCTCCGGCTTCCAGGATTTCCCGCGATGCCGCCAGCACCTCGGAAAAGCAGGTGACTTCGTACATGCCCGACGAGTCGGAGGCGGTGACGAAGGCATAGCGGCTGCCCTTGGCCGAGGTGCGTTCCTGCTTCGACAGCATGGAACCAGCCAGCTTGACCCGGCTTTTGCCGCCGGCCTGCAAATGCTTGGGTAGTTCCGATATCTTCAACACCCCCAGGCGTTTAAGGCTTTTGCTGAAAGCATCCAGGGGATGAGCCGACAGGTAAAAACCGATGGCGTCGAATTCCTGGGTCAGCTTTTCGTGCGGCGACCAGTCCGAGGCGTTCTCCAGCTTGGGCGGCGGGGCGACGTTGCCACCCAGCAGACTCATTTGCGACGATTGGCGCTGCTCGGCCTCGCCGGCACCGTAGCGCAGCAGGCCTTCGCAGTTCTTGAACACCTTGCCGCGATTTTTTTCCAAGGAATCGAAGACACCGGCGCGGACCATGTTCTCCATCTGCCGGCGGTTCAATTGCTTGGTATCCAGGCGGCGGGCGAAATCGAACAAATCCTTGTACGGGCCGCTGCGCTCGCGTTCCTCGGCGATGGAGCGGCACGCCCCTTCGCCCACATTCTTCAAAGCCGCCAAGGCATAGCGTACGGCATGGCTGCCATCGGCCAGCTTCTCCACCGAGAAGGTGGCCTGCGACTTGTTGATGTCGGGCGGCAGCAGCTTGATCTTCAAGCGATCCAGTTCCTGGCGGAACGAATTGAGCTTGTCGGTGTTGGCCATTTCATAGGTCATGGTGGCGGCCATGAACTCGGCCGGATGATTGGCCTTCAGCCATGCCGTCTGATAGGCGATCAACGCATAGGCGGCCGCGTGCGACTTGTTGAAACCGTATTCGGCGAACTTGGCCACCTTGTCGAAGATCATCGACGCCTGATCGCCATCGACGGCGCGGGCAACGGCGCCATCGACGAAGGTCTTGCGCTGGGCCTCCATCTCTTCCTTGATCTTCTTACCCATGGCCCGGCGCAGCAGATCGGCGCCGCCGAGCGAATAGCCCGACAGTACCTGGGCGATCTGCATCACCTGTTCCTGGTAGACCATGATGCCGAAGGTTTCCTTCAGGATCGGCTCCAGCAACGGGTGCATGTAATCGGGCTGTTCCAGACCGTGCTTACAGGCGATGTAGCGCGGAATCTGATCCATCGGACCGGGCCGGTACAGCGCCACCACGGCGATCAGATCTTCCAGCCGGTTGGGCCGCATCTTGCGCAGCACGTCGCGCATGCCCGAACTTTCCAACTGGAACACGCCGGCGGCATCGCCCCGGGTGAGCAGTTCATACGTGGCTTGGTCGTCCAAAGGCAAAGCGGAAAGATCGACATCCAAGCCCTTGGTTTTCTTTATATGTTTGATGGCGGTGATCATCACCGTCAGGGTCTTCAGGCCCAAAAAGTCGAACTTGACCAGACCGGCGGCTTCCACCCATTTCATGTTGAACTGGGTCACCGGCATGTCCGAGCGTGGGTCTCGGTACAGCGGCACCAATTCGTCGAGCGAGCGGTCGCCGATGACCACGCCGGCGGCGTGGGTCGAGGCGTGGCGGTACAGCCCCTCCAGCTTCATGCCCATGTCGAGCAGATGGGCCACTGCCTCGTCGCGCTCGCGCGCTTCCTTCAGCAGCGGTTCGATCTCCAGCGCCTGTTCCAGTGTCACCGGACTGGCCGGGTTGTTGGGCACCATCTTGCAGATGCGGTCGACCTGACCGTAAGGCATCTGCAAGACGCGACCGACGTCGCGCAACACGGCGCGGGCTTGCAATTTACCGAAGGTGATGATCTGGGCAACCTGATGATAGCCGTACTTGTCCTGAACGTAGCGGATGGTCTCTTCACGCCGGTCCTGGCAAAAGTCGATATCGAAGTCAGGCATGGAAACGCGTTCGGGGTTCAAGAAGCGCTCGAACAGCAGCCCCCAACGAAGCGGGTCGAGATCGGTGATGGTTAGCGCCCAGGCCACCGCCGAACCGGCACCCGAACCACGGCCCGGCCCAACGGGGATATCGTGGGCCTTGGACCATTGGATGAAGTCGGACACGATCAGGAAATAGCCGGGAAAGCCCATCTGCTCGATGACACCGATTTCGTATTCGATGCGCTCACGATAGGGCCGGGCGACGTGCTCGCGCTCTTCTTCGGTCATGCCGGGCTGGAAAACGTGCTTTTCCAGCCGTTGCGCCAAACCGTCCCAGCACATCTTACGCAGCACCTCGGCCTCGGTCAGGCCGTCCATGCGAAATGGCGGCAAGATCGGCTTGCGCTTGGCCACCATGAAGGCGCAGCGCTGGGCCACCACCAGGGTGTTGTCACAGGCCTCGGGCAGGTCGGCGAACAATTCGCGCATTTCCGCCGGCGACTTGAAATAATGTTCCGGGGTCAGCCGCCGGCGCTCATCCTGGGCCACATAGGCGCCCTCGGCGATGCAGATCAGGGCGTCGTGGGCCTCGTACATGCCGCGATCGGCAAAGAACGGTTCGTTGGTGGCGACCAGCGGCAGGTCATGCTTGTAAGCCAGATTGACAAGGCCGGGTTCGGCCCGGTTCTCGTTTTCCTCGCCGTGGCGCTGTAACTCCACATAAGCCCGACCGGGAAAACCTTGGGCCAGCCGCACCAGCAGGATTTCCGCCTTGTCGTTCTGGCCGTCGGCCAGCAACCGGTTGACCGGCCCCTTAGGGCCGCCGGTCAACAAAATCAGGCCTGCCGAGCGGGTTTCCAGGTCGTGCAGGGTCACCTGCGGCGTTTCACCGGCATCGGTTTCCAGATAGGCCTTGGATACCAGTTTCAGCAGATTGGCATAGCCGGTTTCGCTTTGGCACAACAGCACCAGCCAATCGGGATCGGGCTTGCGACCGTCGCGGGCCGGCGCCTCGCCCTCACGTCGCACGGCGACCTGGCAACCGATGATCGGCTGAATGCCGGCATCGGCGCATGAGGTGGAAAATTCCAGCGCCCCGAACAGATTGCCGGTATCGGCGATGCCGATTGCCGGCATCATCTGTTTCTCGCACAGCTTGATCAACTGCTTGAGCTTGATCGCCCCTTCCGACAGGGAATAGGCGGTGTGCGTGCGGAGATGGACGAAATCGGCATGGATCGGCATGGCCGCATCATGCATCCCTGCCCCCTGTTTCGTCCACGGCCTTTACGCTTTACCAACCCATTCCAAGCTCCTATCCTCTTTGCAAGATAAGGCTGTGAATGCCATGCCAGCGGAAAATCCCTCCACTTCCTTGCCGACGTTGAAGGCTTTGGCCGTCGCCAGCTTGGTGACGATCGCCGCCGCCGCTGCCGTGATGTGGATCGCGGTTTCTCAACATGAGCGGCAATTACAAAGTTTGCGGACGGAGACGGTGGAACGGCTGGGCCGCATTCGCGCCAATATCGAAAGCACCCTGAACGGGTCGCTGACCTTGACCCAAGGGGTGGCCGCAACCATCCATGCCCATGGCCAGTTGACCGATGCCGAATTTGCCACGATTGCCGAACAATTGGTGGGATCGCGCCGCGATGTCCGTAATCTGGGGGTGGCCTACGGCACCGTCCTGCGCCAGGTCTATCCCCGCTTAGGCAACGAAAGCGCCATCGGCCTGGATTACCGGCAAAACCCCAAACAATGGCCAAAGGTCGAACAAACCATCCAAAGCGGCAAGACCGTGGTCGACGGCCCCCTGCCCCTGGTCCAAGGCGGTATCGGTGTCATCAGCCGCACCCCGGTGGTGCGGCCCAGCACTCCGGGCGGTCCAGCCAGTTATTTCGCTCTTGTCTCCATCGTCATCGACCTTTCCACCTTGCTGGATCAGGCCGGGATATCGGCCCCCGATGTCGGGCTTAATTTGGCGATCCAGACCAATGGGCAAGTCTTTCACGGGGATTCAAAGCTGCTCGAGCAAAATCCTGTGGAACTCGACATCAGCTTCCCCGGCGGTGTCTGGCGGATTTACGCCGTTCCGGCATCCGGCTGGCCGTCGGATTGGTGGCGCCAAGACCCGGTTATCAGCACGATCGGGCTGGCCTTGATCCTGGCAGTGGCGGCCACGTCGTTTTATGCCGCTTTTGCCTGGCGGCACCGGACACGGTTGTACGAATCCTTGCGTGAAAGCGAAAGCCGTTACCGCCACCTGCTGGATACAGCACCGGCAGCCATCGTCCTACATCGTCAGGGCCGTGTTATTTTCAGCAACCGCGAAGCGGTCCGGCTGATGGCCGCCCACGGTCCCGAAGATTTGTTGGACCGCCCGGTCCTTGATCTGCTGCATCCGGATTACCATTCCGTCGTCACCGACCGCCTCGCCGCCTTAAAAGCGCCCGGTGACGAAGCCCCGCCCTTGCGACAAAAGCTGATCACCTTGGATGGCCGGGTGATCGATGCCGATATCGCCTCGTCCGCGGTGATGATCGGCGGCGAATTGGCGGTGCTGGCGATCGCCATTGACACCACCCGCTCGGTCCGGGCGGAAGCGCAGCGCCAAGCTATCCTCGACGACCTGCAGCGGTCGAACGACGAACTGCGTCAGTTTACCTCGGCCGCCAGCCACGATCTGCAAGAGCCGCTACGGCAGGTAGCCACCTATGTGCAGATGCTGGAACGACGTTACGGCCCGGTTCTGGATCAGGATGGGCGCGATTTCATTCAATATGCGGTGGATGGAGTGATCCATATGCGCCGGCTGCTGCACGATCTGGGCCTCTACGCCCAGGTCAAGGCGGCAGGGGCACCGCTGAAGCGGCTGGAGATCGGTCCGATCCTCGATCGGGTTCGCGAAACCCATGACGATCAGTTGCGCCGCCTCGGTGGACGGATCGACCACGACCCCCTGCCCCCGGTGATGGGTGACGAAGGTCAGATCCAACAATTGCTGAACAATCTGTTGGACAATGCCCTGCGCTACAGCCGTATCGGAATCCCCCCTCGGATCAATGTTTCGGCGACCCGTCAGGGAGCTTTCTGGTTGTTCCGATTCCGTGACAACGGCATCGGCATCGCGCCGGAATACCAATCGTCCATTTTCGATGTCTTCACCCGCCTGCACGGCATCAGTCAAAGCCAGGGGACCGGATTTGGCTTGGCCATCTGCCGCCGCATCGTCGAACGCCATGGCGGCCAAATCTGGGTCGAGTCCGAACCCGACCAGGGCAGCACCTTTCTGTTCACCCTGCCGACGGCCTAGCTTTCCGTCAGCTTGCCCTCGGCCAGCCGTACCACCCGATCCATACGCTTGGCCAGGTCGGGGTTATGAGTGGCGATCAGCGCCGCCACCCCGGTGGAGCGCACCAGATGCAGCAACTGGGCGAATACGCCATCGGCGGAATGCGGGTCCAAATTGCCGGTGGGCTCGTCGGCCAGCAACACTTTGGGTTGGTTGGCCAAGGCCCGGCAGATGGCCACGCGCTGCTGCTCGCCGCCCGACAACTGACCGGGACGATGTTCCGCCCGCGGCTTTAGCCCCATGCGGTCCAGCAGATCAAGGGCCCGCACCGACGCGGCCTTGCGCGAATGGCCTGCGATCATCTGCGGCAGGATGACGTTTTCCACCGCCGAGAATTCCGGCAGCAGATGGTGATACTGGTAGACGAAGCCCAGATGCGAGCGGCGCAATTGGGTGCGCTTGGTTTCCGACAGCTTGCCGCAAGGCTGGCCGGCCAGCCAGACCTCGCCGCCATCGGGACGTTCCAGCAGACCGGCGATGTGCAACAGCGTGGACTTGCCGGCACCTGACGGGCCGACCAGGGCAACGATCTCGCCCGGCTGGATGGCCAGTTCCGCCCCGTCCAGCACATGCAGGGCTTCCTTGCCCTGGGTGAAACTACGTCGGATATTTTCCAGACGCAGACCGGGGGCTTGCGGCTCACTCATAACGCAGGGCCTCCACCGGGTCCAGATTGGCGGCCCGCCAGGACGGATAGATGGTGGCGGCGATGGACAGGCCCAGGGCCATCAGCACCACCACCACCACTTCGCCGTATTCGACGCGGGCCGGCAATTGGGTAAGGAAATAGATTTCGGCGGCGAAGAGTTCTCGCCCGATGATCGACTGGATGAACTGGCGGATCTGTTCGATATGGGTGGCGAACCACACCCCCAAGATGGTGCCGAACACCGTCCCCACCACGCCGACCGAAGCACCGGCCAGGAAGAAGATGCGCATGATCATGCCGCGTGTCGCCCCCATGGTGCGCAAGATGGCGATGTCGCGCCCCTTGTCCTTCACCAGCATGATCAGCGACGAGATGATGTTGAAGGCGGCCACCAGGATGATCAGGGTCAGGATCAGGAACATGACGTTGCGTTCGACCTGGACAGCATTGAAAAAGCTGGCATTGGCCTGTTGCCAGTCATAGATGCGGACATTGCCCTGGGTCAGGCGGAAGATGGCGTTGCGGGTTTCGGTCACCTTGTCGTGGTTGTCGAGAAACACCTCGATCTGGGTGACGGCATCGGGAAATTTGAAATAGGTCTGCGCGGCTTCCAGCGGCATGAACATGAAGCCGGAATCGTATTCAAACATGCCGACATTGAAGGTGCCGGCCACCGTGTAGCCGCGCATGCGCGGCACCGTGCCGAAAGCGGTGGCGTTGCCCTTGGGGGAGATCAGGGTGACGGTGTCGCCGATTTGCAACCCCAGCTTCTCCGCCAGACGATAGCCGACCAGAACACCATCGCCATTTTTGAATTCTTCGCCGCTACCGCCCAGGCCTTTGGCGAAAATCTCGCGCGCCAGCAAATCATCAGGACGGACGCCACGGACAATGGCCCCCGAAGCGCTTGAGGCCGAGGTGGCCATCACTTGGCCCTCGACGGTGGGAATGACCCGGACCACGCCCGGCAACCCGCGAATGGACTGGGCCAACGGATCGAACTGCGCCAAGGCCGGACCGGTGCCATAGACGCCCATATGGCCGTTGATACCCAGGATGCGGGTCAGCAATTCCTGGCGGAAACCGTTCATCACCGCCATCACCACGATCAGCGTCGCCACCCCCAGGCCGATGCCCAGGAGCGAAAAGCCGGCGATAACGGAAATGAATCCTTCCTTGCGGCGCGCGCGGAGGTAGCGGAAAGCCACCATCCGCTCGAAGGCGTCGAAAATCATTCCTTCTCCTTACGCGGTCAGCTGGGCCAGGGCGGCCTCGACCGACAATTCCTGCTTTTCGCCGGTATGGCGGTTCTTCAATTCGACCAAACCGGCCGCCACACCCTTGGGGCCGGCCACCAATTGCCACGGCAGGCCGATCAGGTCCATGTCGGCGAACTTGACCCCGGCACGGTCGTCGCGATCGTCATACAGCACTTCGACACCCTGTTCCGACAAGGCCCGATACATATCCTCGCACACCCGGTCGCAAGCGCCGTCGCCGGCCTTCAGGTTGATCAGGCCGACCTTGAAGGGGGCGACCGCTTCCGGCCACTTGATGCCACGGTCATCGTGATAGGCCTCGATGATGGCACCAACAAGGCGGGAGACGCCGATGCCGTACGACCCCATTTCCACATGCACCGGGTTGCCGTCGGGGCCGGCGACCACGGCGCCCATCGCCTTGGAATACTTGGTGCCGAAATAGAAGATGTGGCCAACCTCGATGCCGCGCGCCACCTTCAGCCGGTCCGCCGGCGGGCATTCGGGCGAATTGGGGTCGTGCTTTTCGTCGGTGACGGCGTAAAGCTTGGACAGGGCTTCCAGATCCACGGCGTCCTTGGCCGCCAGTTCCTCGTAAGCCACGTCATAGAACACGCCCGATTCGCCGGTTTCGGCCAGGACATGGAATTCGTGGGTCAGATTGCCGCCGATGGCGCCCGAATCGGCGACCATGGGGATTGCCGTCAGGCCCATGCGCTTGAAGGTGCGCAAATAGGCGTTGAACATGGCCTCGTAAGACCGCTTGGCACCGTCGAAATCGATGTCGAAGGAGTACGAATCCTTCATCAGGAATTCGCGGCCCCGCATGACGCCGAAGCGCGGGCGCACCTCGTCGCGGAACTTCCACTGGATGTGGTACAGAATCTTCGGCAGCTCACGATAGCTTTTGACGTTGTCGCGGAAGATCTGGGTGATCAATTCCTCGTTGGTCGGGCCAAACAGCATTTCGCGGTCATGACGATCGACGATGCGCAGCATTTCCTTGCCATAGGCGTCATAACGGCCCGATTCGCGCCAGATATCCGCCGACTGGATGGTCGGCATCAGCAATTCCTGGGCGCCGGCAGCATCCTGTTCCTCGCGCACGATCTGTTCGATCTTCTGCAATACTTTCCAGCCCAAAGGCAGCCAGGTATAGATTCCCGAAGCCGATTGCCGGATCATGCCCGCGCGCAGCATCAGGCGATGCGAGGCGATCTGCGCCTCGGACGGGGTTTCCTTCAGGGTCGGCAGGAAAAAGCGGGACAGGCGCATGGGGATCCTCGAAGACAAGCGGAAACGCGGGCACCCGGCCCGCCAAGGCGCGTCACTTTAGGCAATGCCCACGCTTATGACAAGGTCGCGCCTGGACTTAGCGTACACCGCGCTTGGCACAGGCCTCGGCCAGAGCCTGCTGATCGGCCCCACCCATGGGTTCGCCATTAAAGGTAAAGGTGTTCTTGGTGATGTCGTAGCGCACGATGCCCAGTTGCGACGTGGTGTCGTCAAGTCCGTGGGTCGCATAAGCCTTACCCTGCATCGGCTTGATATTGATTGGTATTTCCAGAACGTCCGGGACCAGATTGGGAATGGCGCCGGCACCGCTGCCGGGAACGTCGGCAGGGGCCACCCGTTTCCCCCTCACGCCTTCGCCGGGGCGGAACGCCACGTCATCGGACGGCGTATGACGGACCAGCCGCGAGCAATCGGTCTTGGAAATGGTGATCCGCACCCCTCCCGGTCCGGCACTGTCGGCAGGAGCCTGGGCGAAAGCCGGGACGGACAGCGAAAAAACGGCGGCAATGATAGTTAACCGGTTGGTGGACATGGGCTTTCCCCATCGCTTTGACGTATGGACCAGCCTGCACCAACCCTATGGCAGCATCAAGGCATTCTACCGGTAATACCTTTTGCGAAACTTTCAGGAAAAAAAATGGTGACAAACGTCAGGAAATTACGTAGTTTCCTCCTCGACCCGTTTACGGGAGCGATGGGGCAAGTCGAAACTGACACCCATGCTGCGGCTCAAGTTTAGGGAGGAGGCCGCCGGATAGCTGCAAAGCAATCCAGGCGCGGAGACGCAGAGAAGGCAAGGCCGAAGGTCTTGCCTTTTTGCTTTTCAGGCCTTCATCCATGGCGGCTGTATTTTGGTGAGTTCGGCGAAGACCGGGCAATCCGGGTGATGGGCGCCGGGCATATAGCCGATGCTCATCAGGAATTCCCCCACCACCTCGCCCCCCATGAAGACGAAAGTCTGGCGAAACAGCTTTACCCAATCGGCCTTATCACGCGGATGATGGGCGGCCAGCCAATGGGAAAAAGACCCATGATCTACCTGTAACACCTTGAAACGTTTTGCGTTTTCGATAGTAGCGGCGATCTTGCGGCGATTGCGGATGATGCTGGCATCGGCCAGCAGGCGGGCAACGTCCCCATCATCATAGCCAGCAACACGGGCTGGATCGAAGCCGTCAAAGGCCGCGTTCAAGGCTGGGCGCTTTTTCAGTACGATCAGCCAGGACAGGCCGGCCTGAAAGATTTCCAGACACAACCGCTCGAACAGCACCCTGTCGTCGGCGACGGGAAAGCCGTACTCACTGTCATGATAGGGACCGTGGATCGGGTGACCGGGGGCGCTGTGGCAATATCCGCTCATGACGCCCTCCGGTTCCCGGTTGGATAATCAGGCCTGTTCCAACTCGACCAGGGTGCCGCAGAAATCCTTGGGATGCAGGAACAGGACCGGCTTGTCATGAGCGCCGATCTTGGGTTCGCCGTCGCCCAGAACACGGGCGCCCTCGGCCTTCAGCTTGTCGCGCGCGGCCAGGATATCCTCGACCTCGTAGCAGATATGATGGATGCCGCCATTGGCGTTCTTTTCCAAGAAGGCGGCGATGGGCGACTTTTCCCCAAGCGGATGGAGCAATTCCACCTTGGTGTTGGACAATTCGACGAACACCACGGTGACGCCGTGCGCCGGCTGCGGCACCGGATCGGAAACCTTGGCCCCCAAAGTATCGCGATAAAGCTTGGTGGCGGCGTCCAGGTCGGGGACGGCGATGGCGACGTGATTGAGTTTTCCGATCATCTGATCCTCGGTGGATGAATTGGCTGCATGGCTATACCACAGGGTTAAAGGTCTGGGAAATGCCATGCGGTCTGGCGTCATTATACTTGCGCGCCCGGCCCCTTCCAATTACCACTTGCCCCCAAGCCCTTTGCCCCATCCCTGGCCTTGGAGCCATTCGTGCAGGATTCACCTCTAGACTCTCAAAGCCCCAAGCAGGCGGAAACCGTCTTCTTCGGCAAAGAGATGAGCCATTGGGGCTGGATCGCCAATATCCTTGGCCTGACCTTCCTGGCCGTGATCTCCGTCGCCTTCGTCTGGATCATGAGTTCGCTGCCCCGGGTCGAAGGCCGGGTGCCAGCGCGTGGGATGGAATATTCCGCCTCGATCACCCGCGACGACGCGGGTATTCCGCACATCACCGCCCGTTCGGGCCACGACGCTTATTTTGCCATGGGCTGGATTCATGCCCAGGACCGGTTGTGGCAGATGGAATTGCAGCGCCGCATTGGCGCCGGTCGGCTGGCCGAAATTGTCGGCGAGGCGGGACTGAAAAGTGACCGTTTCATGCGCACCTTGGGGCTTTATCGGCTGGCCCAGGGATCGCTGGCCCAGTTGGACGACCCGACTCGTGACGCGTTGCGCGCCTATGCCGAGGGTGTCAATGCCTGGATTGACGACAATCGCCATCGGCTGCCGCCGGAATTTCTGCTGCTAGGCTTCTGGCCGGAACCTTGGACTCCCGCGGATTCCCTGGTCTGGGGTCGGATGATGGCGCTGCAGCTGACCGCCGATTGGCGCGACGAAGCCCTGCGCGGCAAGCTGGCGGGGCGCATCCCGGCCAAGCGGCTGGCCGAATTGTGGCCCGAAGCCACTGATAGCCCGATCACCGTCGCCGCCGGACTTATCGACAAGGTGCTGGCCACTCTGCCGGAAACGGCCGAGCCGCATCTGGCCTCCAATATCGTCGCCATATCGGGCAAGCGCAGCGCCAGCGGCGCGCCGATTCTGGCCAACGACCCTCACCTGCCCTTCCAGGCGCCGTCGCTTTGGTATCTGCTGTCAGTGGAAGCCCCCGGCCTGCGCCTGACCGGGGCCATGGTTCCTGGCATTCCCTTCCATCTGATCGGCCATAACGGTCGCATGGCCTGGGGCACCACCACCACCCATGCCGATACCGTCGATCTGTTCGTGGAAAACGTGGTCGGCGACAGCAGTTATCAGAACGGCAAGGGCGCCCTGCCCTTCACCGAACGCCAGGAAGTGATTGCCGTCAAGGATGGCCAGCCGGAAACCCTGACCGTGCGCGAAACCCGCCACGGTCCGGTACTTTCCGAGCTTAAGGCCGGGCAAAAGGACACCCAGGTCATCGCCTTGAAATCCACGGCGCTGGAGCCCGATGACCGCACCGCGCAAGGGTTGTACCGATTGGGCCGCGCCGTCGATTGGCGCAGCTTTGTCGGTGCCCTGGCCGACTTTCATGCACCGGTGCAAAACTTCGCCTATGCCGACCAAACCGGCAATATCGGCTTCATCACCGCCGGTCGGGTGCCGTTGCGGGGCAAGGGCGATGGTTTTTCGCCGGCAGCCGGCTGGACCAATGCCGGCGATTGGACCGGCTGGGTACCCTTCGCCAAGATGCCGCAAAGCCTGAACCCGAAATCCGGCACCATCGTCAATGCCAACAATCAGGTGGTTGGGGCCAAATATCCCTATCGCCTCACCACCCGCTGGCCGGAACCCTACCGCGCCCGCCGCTTTGACGAGTTGCTGGAAGATCAGACCAAGCTTGATGGGACCATGCTGCGCTCCATGCAGATGGATGCCCAATCGGTGGCGGCACGCGAGTTGAAGGAACTGCTTGAGGTGCCCGACACCTTGTCGCCCCAGGCCACCCAGGCCGCCAAGATGATCGCCGCCTGGGACGGCGGCATGGGCCAAGACCGACCCGAGCCGCTGATCTTCAACGCTTGGGTGGACAAGCTGTGGACACGCATCCTGGCCGACGAATTGGGGGAGGACATGGCGTCCATGCGGGCGGTCCGCCCCACCACATTGGGGGAGATCCTGACCGTCAACCGCCATTGGTGCGACGATACCACCACCGAGGTGGCGGAATCCTGCGACGACCTCGTCGCCCAGACCCTGGAATCGGCGGTGAGCGAACTGGCGGCGAAATATCCTGGCAAATCTCCGACCGAGTGGCGCTGGGGCGATGTGCATCAAGCCCGTTTCGCCCATCCGGTGCTCAGCCGGGTGCCGATTTTGCGTAATCTGTCGGACAGCCAGGTACCCAGCGATGGCGATGATTTCACCATCAATCGCGGCACCTTCGTCCCTGGCCAGTTCACCCAGGTGCATGGTGCCGGTCTGCGAGTGGTGTTTGATCTGGCCGACCTGAATAAAAGCACCTTCGCCCTGGCCACCGGCCAGTCGGGCAACCCGCTGTCGCGTCATTACCGCGACCTGCTGGCGCGCTGGCAGATCAATGACGGCGTCACCATCACCAAGCCGGCGGAAGGATCGGCCTCCATCAGCCTGGAGCCCAGCTATTGACCGTAACCATCGATCAGGTCAGAAGCGCCGCCGCCGCTCTTGACGGCAGCGTCGCCCTGACCCCGGTGGTGGCGGCGCCCAAGCTGGCCCAAATGACGGGAGCAGCGCAGGTTTGGCTGAAACTGGAAAACCTGCAGCATTCCGGCTCGTTCAAAGCCCGAGGCGCGCTCAACCGCATCCTGGCGCTGAATACGGCAGAACGACAAGTCGGCGTCATCGCCATGTCGGCGGGCAACCACGCTCAGGGTGTCGCCCTGCATTGTGCCCGACTGGGTATTCCGGCCACGGTGGTGATGCCACGCTTCACCCCACTGACCAAGGTGCAACGCACCCAAGCCTATGGTGCCACCGTGGTGCTGGTCGGCGAAACCCTGGCCGAGGCGCAACAGCACGCCCACATCCTCGCGACCGAACAGGGACTGATCTTCATCCATCCCTATGATGACCCGCTGATCATCGCCGGCCAGGGCACCGTCGGGCTGGAACTGGCCCGACAAGTCACCGATGCCGACGATGTCATCATTCCCATCGGCGGCGGCGGTCTGGCCGCCGGCATGGCCATCGCCTTGCACGACGCCCCCACCCCGCCCCGCCTGACCGGAGTACAAAGCGCCAGCTTCCCCACCCTCGTTCGTCAACCTGTGGCTGACGCCCCGCCTTCACCCCAGACCCTGGCCGAAGGCATTGCCGTCAAATATCCCGGCAGCCTGACCAAGCCGATCATCGACCAGCATTTCGACGACGTTTTCGCCGTGAACGACACCGCCATCGAACAGGCCATCGTCTGGCTGATGGAAGAACAGAAGATCGTCGCCGAAGGCGCCGGGGCAGCGCCCCTGGCCCTGCTGATGACCCAATCGGCGCGTTTTGCCGCGAGAAAGGTGGTTCTGGTCATTTCCGGCGGCAACATCGATAACCGGGTCATGGCGTCCATTCTGATGCGGGGACTTGTGCGAGCCGGTCGTCTGGCCCGCCTGCGCATCGAGATCAGCGACGCTCCAGGCACGTTAGCCCGCGCCACCAGTCTGATCGCCGAACATGGCGGCAATATCCTGGAAGTCTATCACCAACGCCTGTTTCAGGACGTGCCGGTGAAAAGTGCCGAATTGGACGTGGTGGTCGAAGCCACCGATTCCAGCCACGTGGAAGCCATGCTTGGCGCCTTGCGGCAAGCCGGTTTTCCGGCACGCAGGCTGGGGTCCATGGCCAGCCTGCCGGAATGAACGATCAGACCCCGGCGCCGCAATCCATGTAAGCACCACGGAAATACAAAAGCGGCGAACCGCCTTCCTGATAGTGGATGTTTTCCACCTGACCGATGAAAATCACATGATCGCCACTGTCAACCGTATTGACAAGCGAGCATTCCAGATTGGCGATGCAGCCGCCCAGCACCGGCACGCCCCCCAGGCCGCTCTCGGCGACGATTCCGGCCCACTTGTCCTCGACCCGACTGGCGAAGCGGATGGACAGGTCGCGTTGGCTTTCCGCCAGGATGTTGATGACGAAACGCCCGGAACGCTTGAAGGAATCCAGGCTGGACGTCTTATTGCCCAGGCAGAACAGCACCAGCGGCGGTTCCAGCGAGAGCGAAGAGAAAGCGCTGACGGTCACCCCGATGGGCGTGTTGTCATCGGGATTCACCGTTGTCACGACGGTGACGCCCGTGGCGAAACAGCCCAAGGCCTTGCGGAAGGAACGCGGGTCGACGGTCATTGCACTCGCTCGATGTTGATGATGACGGATATTGAGATTACTGGGGTTGACCGCCATAGGTCAAATGCCGGCTTTAACGTTTTCCCCCAAGGCCTGTCCGCATCATGTTTTTTTGCCAAGAACGCAGTTGACTCGGGACACAGGCGACGAAATATAGCATTCTCCGAAACGATCAAGTGGTCGTGTGGTGTCCCGATTGGACCGCAGCAGGGGAAGTGAATGTTCGCGATCATCGGCATCGTGGTGACAATTGCGAGTGTGATTGGCGGTTATGCCGCTGCGGGTGGTCACCTTGATGTGTTGTGGCAGCCTTTCGAGTTCATCATCATTCTTGGCGCGGCCTTCGGGTCAATGTTCTTGGGCAATCCCAAAGACATCGTCATGGGCGTGTTCAAGAAGATCGGCATGGTGTTCAAGGGGGCGCATTACAAAAAGGACGCATATATCGAGATGCTGTCCATGCTGTATGCGGTATTCAAACTAGCCAAGACCAAGGGCGACCTGGCCTTGGAAAGTCATGTGGAAAAGCCCGATGAAAGCCCGCTGTTCCAAAAGTTTCCCGGCTTTTCCAACGATCATCACACGCGGACCTTCTTTTGCGACTATCTGCGCCTGTTGACCTTGGGCACCTCCAACGCCCACGAGCTTGAATCCATCATCGATGGCGAGTTGGAAGCACACCACAAGCATTACCACGAGATTTCCCACGCGGTGAACCTGATGGCCGACGCCATGCCGGCCCTGGGCATCGTCGCCGCCGTGCTGGGCGTCATTCACACCATGGGGTCGATCACCGAACCGCCGGAAGTGCTGGGGCATCTGATCGGCGCGGCGCTGGTCGGCACCTTCACCGGCGTGCTCATCTCCTACGCCTTCTTCGCCCCCATGGCGCGCAACATGCAGATGTCGTTCGATTCCGATCACTATTATCTGCTGGCCATCAAGGCTGGCCTGCTGGCCCACATGCAAGGCTATGCCCCCCAGGTCTCCATCGAATTCGCCCGCAAGATCCTGCCCGACGAATTGCGTCCGACCTTCCAGGAGCTTGAAGAAACCGTCACCAATCTGCCGCCAGATTGATGAGCTGGTAAGGCGAAAGCGCGATGGCCGAAGGTCAGCAGATCATCATCAAAAGGGTCAAGAAGGTTGCGGCCGGCCACCATGGTGGCGCCTGGAAGGTGGCCTATGCCGACTTCGTGACCGCGATGATGGCGTTCTTTTTGCTGCTGTGGTTGCTGAACGCGGTGACGGAAGAACAGCTGACCGGCATTTCCAACTATTTCGCCCCCTCCATGGCCTCGAAAAGCGCCTCGGGTGCCGGCGGCCTGCTCGGTGGTCAGGTGATCGGTCAGGGCGCTCAGGTGTCGCAAACCAGTTCGCCCAGTCTGGTCCAGCATCTGCCGCCGTCTTCCATCGGTCCCGGCGGCGAGGACATGACCTCGGAAAACACCGAACCCATGGAGGGCATGAGCGAAGAGGATTTCCGCGAGAAGATGGCCGAACGCGAACAGCAGAAGTTCGACAAGGCCAAGGAAGTCCTGGATAACGCGCTCAAGGGCATCCCCGAACTGAAGCAGTTCGAGGGCTCGATGATGGTCGACAACACCCCCGAGGGCTTGCGCATCCAGATCACCGACCAGGAAGGCTTGGCCATGTTCCCGTCGGGCAGTTCGGCCATGTTCGGCCATACCCGCGCCTTGCTTGATCTGGTGTCGCGCATCGTCAACCAGATGCCCAACAAGATTTCCATCACCGGCCACACCGATGCCATCCCCTTCCGCGATCCCTCCGGCTACACCAATTGGGAATTATCCGCCGACCGCGCCCTGGCCAGCCGCCGGGCCTTGCTGGGCTCGGGCGTACCCGAAGAGCGCATTGACCGCATCGTCGGTCGCGCCTCGTCCGAGCCCTTGGTGGTCGACGATCCCAAAGCGCCGCGCAATCGCCGCATCAGCATCATTTTGCTGCGCGAGAACGACCTGACCGAACCGCCACAAACGCCTGTCCCTGCCACCTCGCCGCCCCCGGCACAAACGCCCGCCCCCTCCCCGGCCAATGGCGGCAAAAAGGGTTAACCCTGGCACGGCCCCCATGGCGAACCTAAATCCCAAGGGGACGGCAGGAGAAACAGCGTGAACACCCACATCACCATCATTCCGCCCGGGCAGGACATGGACCCCATGCGCCAGCCCGAATTGTTCAGTGGCATCACCTTGAAGCGGATATTCGCTTACCTCGTCGATCTGGTGGTGATCTCTATCCTGGTCGTGGTGGCATGGGTGGCCACCGGCCTGCTGGGGGTCTTAAGCTTTGGCCTGCTGTTGCCGCTGCAAGCCGTGGTCGTTGTCCTGCTGCCTTTGGCCTATCACACCTTGCTGATCGCCAGCCAAGCCTCGGCTACCTTGGGTATGCGCGTGATGGGGATCCAGGTTGCCACTGCCGCCGATGGGCTGCCGCCATCGCCGTTGCAGGCCTTGATTTTGACGGTGGCGTTTTTTGGATCGGTGGCGCTGACCGGCTTTCTGGTGCTGATTATCGCCTTGTTCAACCCACAAAGACGGACCTTGCACGACTTCCTGGCCGGAACAGTGGTTATCAACGCTAAAACCCGCTTATAATAGGCGCTCGCCCTGGCCGAGACCGGTTTCGATGGATCACATTCCGCTCAAGCGTCCACATTTCTTCTTCACGACGGCGGCTTTGCCCTGCCCCTATATCAATGGTCGGCTGGAACGCAAGATCGTTACCGAGTTGAATGGGCCGGATGCCGAAATTCTACATGAGGCCCTGTCGCGCGCGGGCTTTCGCCGCTCCCATTCCATCGCCTATACCCCGGCCTGTCCGGGATGTTCGGCTTGTATCCCGGTGCGCATCGCCGTCCGCCGCTTTCAGCCGGATCGAACCATGCGTAAGGTCTGGCGCCAAAATCAGGATCTGACCGCCGGCATGGTGCCGGCGCGGGCGACAGCGGAACAATACAAGCTGTTTTCTCAGTATCAGGAATCCCGTCACAGCGGCGGCGACATGGCGCTGATGGGATTCTATGACTACCGATCCATGGTCGAAGACAGCCCCATCGACACGTCCTTGCTGGAATTCCGCCAATCCGACGGCACTTTGACCGCCGTCTGCCTGACCGATCGCATGAGCGATGGTCTGTCCGCCGTCTACAGTTTTTATGCCCCCGACATGGACAGGCGATCGCTCGGCACCTTCATGGTGTTGTGGCTGATCGATGAGGCGCTGCGCCTGGGGCTCCCTTATGTTTACTTGGGCTATTGGATCGCCGAAAGCCGCAAGATGGCCTACAAATCCCGCTTTCAGCCGCTGGAAGCCTTTGGCGTCAACGGCTGGCAATTGCTGGAAGGGGATGACTTCCCCAATCCGGTTCCGCAATTCCGCTGACCCCTATTACGGAAATCCGTAATGCATGGGCCATCTGGCCTTCGTATTGACACCATGTCATAGTGCGATTGTCCAAGAGGTAATACCGGTACAGGTTCTAGGGAGGTTCCATGACGCTGCTGCTGAAACTCAGCGGCCTGATCGACCGTCTGAATACGATGGTCGGCAAGTCGGTATGTTGGCTGATCCTGCTGGCGGTCATCGTCAGTTCGGGTAACGCCGTGATCCGTTATGCGTTCAACGCCAGTTCCAACGCATGGCTTGAAGTCCAGTGGTATTTGTTCTCGGCAGTGTTCCTGCTGGCTGCGGGCTACACCTTGCTCCGCAATGAACATATCCGCATCGACGTGCTCAGCAGCGGGCTCAGTCAGCGGGCTCAGGCCTGGATCGACATTCTGGGGGGCCTGTTCTTCCTATTCCCCATGGCGATCATGATCATGTGGCTGTCGATCCCCATCTTCGTCGATTCGTTCGTCACCATGGAACATTCCAGCGATGCCGGCGGCTTGATCCGCTGGCCAGCCAAACTGCTGATCCCGGTGGGCTTCGCCTTGCTGGTGCTGCAAGGCTTGTCGGAAATCATCAAGCGCGCAGCCTTCCTGAGCGGACATATTGACTCATACGGCGCCCCTGCCGCCGGCCATCACGGAGGGGCCAAGGAATGACCGCCTTCATTATCGCCAATATGGCGCCCTTGATGTTTGGCGCCCTGGTTCTGTTCCTGCTGTGCGGTTATCCGGTGGCTTTCGCCCTGGGCGCCAATGGCCTGCTGTTCGGCCTGCTGGGCATGGAACTGGGCCTGTTCCATGTCGAACTGTTCCAGGCGCTGCCTGAACGTGTGTTCGGCATCATGCGCAACGAAACCCTGCTGGCCATTCCGTTCTTCACCTTCATGGGGTTGATCCTGGAACGCAGCGGCATGGCCGAAGACCTGCTGGACACCATCGGCCAGTTGTTCGGCCCCATCCGCGGCGGTCTGGCCTATGCGGTCATCTTCGTCGGTGCCCTGTTGGCCGCCACTACCGGTGTGGTCGCCGCCAGCGTCATTTCCATGGGTCTGATCTCGCTGCCGATCATGCTGCGTTACGGCTATGATCCGCGCCTAGCCACCGGCGTCATCGCCGCTTCCGGCACCTTGGCCCAGATCATCCCGCCGTCCTTGGTGCTGATCATCATGGCCGACCAGTTGGGCCGTTCGGTCGGCGACATGTACCAAGGCGCCATGTTCCCCGGTCTGGTGCTGACCGCCATGTATGCCGGCTTCATCGCCTTGACCACCATCTTCCGCCCCAGTGCCGCCCCGGCCCTGCCGCTGGATGCACGCACCCTGCGCGGCTTCAAGCTGGTGCAGAAGGTTTTGTTCTCGCTGGTGCCGCCGCTGGTGCTGATCTTCCTGGTCCTGGGGACCATCTTCATCGGCGTGGCGACGCCGACCGAAGCCGGCGCCATGGGGGCCGCCGGTGCCCTGATCCTGGCTGTCATCCGCCGCCGCCTGTCCGTGGATTTGATGAAACAGGCCATGGAAAGCACCGCCAAGCTGTCGTCGTTCGTGCTGTTCATTCTGATCGGCTCGACCGTCTTCGGTTTGGTGTTCCGCGCCGTCAACGGTGATTTGTGGGTCGAGCACCTGCTGACCGGCCTGCCCGGCGGCGTGTTGGGCTTTCTGATCGTCGTCAACATCCTGGTCTTCGTCCTCGCCTTCTTCCTCGATTTTTTCGAGCTGGCCTTCATCATCGTCCCGCTGCTGGGGCCGGTGGCGGAAAAGCTGGGTATCGATCTGATCTGGTTCGGCGTGTTGCTGGCGGTGAACATGCAGACCTCGTTCATGCATCCGCCCTTCGGCTTCGCCCTGTTCTTCCTGCGTTCGGTCGCGCCCAAGGATGATTACGACGACAAGGTGACAAGGCGCCGCATCAAGGGCATCAAGACAACCGATATCTATTGGGGCGCCATCCCCTTCGTCTGCATCCAGATCATCATGGTTGGCTTGGTCATCGCCTTCCCGTCGCTGGTGGAAGGCGGATTGGGCAGCCGGACCAAGGTGGATGTGAACACCATCCACCTGGAAATCGATGCCCCCGCCTATGGCGCCCCTGAAAGCAGCGACACCCCGTCGGAAGAGGGAGCTGCGGAAGATGCGCCGGAAGACCCGATGGAGGCATTGAAGCGCCAGCTTCAAGAACAGAAGTGATCTCTGTTCTCTCCCTTGGGTCCGCGCCCAAGGGAGAGGATTAGAGCATTTTCACATCGAGCGTCCATATCCGTCGTGGGCGAAGAAATTGGCGCATTCCTCGGGCGGAAACAGGTCGATGAGTTTTCCGATCACGTCCCATAAGGTGTTGATGGTGCGGGCTTGCGCCTTTCGCAGCAGGCTCTTGAGCTTGGCGAAGGCGAGCTCGATGGGATTGAGGTCTGGGGAGTAGGGCGGCAGATACCGCAGGGTGGCCCCTCGGGCTTCGATGAGTTGCTTGACCCCTGCCACCTTGTGGGCGGGCAGATTGTCCATTACGACGATGTCGCCGGGCCGCAAGGTCGGAGCCAGGACCTGCTCGACATAGGCCAGGAAGATCGCGCCATTCATCGCCTTGTCGATGACGAAGGGGGCGGAGATTCCGTCATGCCGGAGCGCCCCGACGAAGGTGGTCATTTTCCAATGACCGTGCGGCACCGCAGCCAGCAGCCGCTGACCGCGCGGCGCCCGTCCGTAGCGCCGGGTCATGTTGGTCGATGCCCCGGTTTCATCAAGGAAGACCAAGCGGGTTGGGTCCAGCGCCGGCTGCTCGGCTCGCCAGGCGATGCGTCCTTCGGCTACGTCGGGACGTTCCTGCTCGGCAGCATGCGCACTCTTTTTTTCAGACTGAGGTCGAGCCGCTCAAGCGTGTTCCACAGGCCGCCGACGCTGATCGACACGCCCAATTCGGCCAGAACCCAGGCGCGCAACTCAGCCAGCGTGGCATCGGGCTCGACCTTGATCTGCGCCTGCAACGCCTCAAGGTGAGCCGCCAGCTTCTGTCCTGGCCGCCCAGGCCGTGGCTTCACCGTCGTCTCGCCGGTGGCCCGGCGGCGGCCTTGGGCCTTGTAGATGTACGAAACGCTCACCCGGAACAGCGGCGCCACCTCGTAGGCGCTCATGCCGCTGTCCACAGCCGCCAAAACTCTATCGCGCAAGTCCTGAGAATAGGACTGCCCTGAGCGCCACGTCATCGCATCATCCTCGGGAGCGTTGTTACGTATCCCTCCGGCGTGGACCGCCTTCCCGGCCGGGTGAGCTTCGGCGAAGCTGATCGCCTGATTGGCGTTGAAGTTGGCGGAAGTGTCCACGGATTCATTTATGGACAGAAACTCGACCGGGCGGCGGCGGAACCGTTCTTGGCCTGAGGATCTGAAGCGGGAGATCGTCGCGGCGACCTACGAGCCCGGGGCCTCTGTGGCCGGGGTGGCGCGGCGGTACGGGGTCAACGACAATCAGGTTTTCACTTGGCGCAAGCGTTTCGGGGGACAACAGGGCGAGACGGTGCCGGCCCATATGGTGCCGGTGGTGGTGGCCGAGGACATGGCGGCCTCCGGGCGGAAGGAAGCCTCTTCTTCTGCCGGCGTGGTGGAGATCGATCTGGCTGGTGGCTACCGTGTCCGTGTCGGCGATGGTGTCGGTGCCCAGCTGCTGTGCCGGGTCTTGGACGTGCTGGAGCGGCGATGATCCCGGTTCCGACGGGCGTCCGGGTCTGGCTGGCGGTCGGGCGGACGGACATGCGGCGCGGCATGAACGGCTTGGCGCTGCAGGTGCAGGAGGCGCTCGGCCGCGATCCCCACGCCGGTGACCTGTTCGTTTTCCGGGGTGCTCGGGGGGATCTGATCAAGGTCCTTTGGCACGACGGCCTGGGCATGTCGCTGTACGCCAAGCGCCTGGAGAAGGGGCGGTTCATCTGGCCCTCTCCGGCTGACGGCGTGGTGGCGATCTCGTCGGCCCAACTGGCCTACATGCTCGACGGGATCGACTGGCGCAACCCGCGCCACACCTTCCGCCCGCGAAGTGCCGGATAGGGCGGAAACCCACATTTTTAGCGAGTCAGCGGCCGGGTTTTATGATTCCATTGGGGCATGGAAATCGGCCGCGAGACCCCGACAGACGACATCGACGCCCTGAGGGCGGAGCTGGCGGTCGCGCGCGCCAGGGCCGCCGAGGACCAGGCGCTGATCGCGCACCAGAAGCTGCAGATCGAGAAACTGAAGCGCGAACTCTACGGCCCCCGGGCGGAACGCTCGGCCCGCCTGATCGACCAGATGGAGCTGGCGTTCGAGGAACTGGCGGCGGCGGCCACCGAGGACGAGATCACCGCCGAGAAGGCCGCGGCGCGCACCACCAACGTGGCGGCCTTCACCCGCAACCGGCCTGCCCGCAAGCCGTTTCCCGAGCATTTGCCGCGCGAGCGGGTGGTCGAGCCGGCTCCGTCGGCCTGCTCCTGCTGCGGCGGTGACCGTCTGCGCAAGATCGGCGAGGACGTCACCGAGACCCTGGAGGTGATCCCGCGCCAGTGGAAGGTCATCCAGCGGGTCCGCGAGAAGTTCAGCTGCCGGGACTGCGAGAAGATCAGCCAGGCGCCGGCGCCCTTCCATGTGACCCCGCGCGGCTGGGCCGGCCCCAGCCTGCTGGCCATGATCCTGTTCGAGAAGTTCGGGCAGCACCAGCCGCTGAACCGCCAGGCCGAGCGCTATGCCAAGGAGGGTGTGCCGCTCAGCCTGTCCACGCTGGCCGACCAGGTGGGCGCCGGCTGCGCCGCCCTGGAGCCGTTGATCCGGCGCATCGAGGCCCATGTGTTTGCCGCCGCGCGTCTGCATGGCGACGACACCACGGTGCCCGTCCTGGCGAAGGGCAAGACCGACACCGGCCGATGTTGGGTCTATGTCCGCGACGACCGCCCCTTCGGCGGACCGGCACCACCGGCGGCCATGTTCTACTATTCGCGCGACCGGAGAGGTGAACACCCCCAGGCCCATCTCGCTGGGTATGCCGGGCTGCTCCAGGCGGACGCCTATGGGGGCTATGGCGCACTCTACCTGCCCGACCGAAAACCCGGGCCAATCCTGGAGGCCGCCTGCTGGGCGCATGCGAGGCGTCCGTTCTTCGCCCTAGCCGACCTGGCGGCCAATGCCCGCCGCAAGGCCGAGGGCCGGGCTGC
Source organism: Magnetospirillum gryphiswaldense MSR-1 v2 (assembly GCF_000513295.1). Lineage (NCBI taxonomy): Bacteria > Pseudomonadati > Pseudomonadota > Alphaproteobacteria > Rhodospirillales > Rhodospirillaceae > Magnetospirillum > Magnetospirillum gryphiswaldense. The sequence goes on along the minus strand of NC_023065.1, from coordinate 1,138,964 downwards.
CTCGGTGATCTCGCCCCTGGCGCTGGAGGCGGTCCGGCGCATCGACGCCCTGTTCGAGATCGAGCGCGCCATCAGCGGCCAGGACGCCGACCGGCGGCGGGCGATCCGCCAGGAGCTCAGCGCCCCCCTGGTCGCCGACCTGGAACGATGGCTGACGGAGAAGCGCGCCGGTCTGTCGCGAGGCAACGATCTTGCCAAGGCCATGGACTACATGCTGAAACGCTGGCCCGCCTTCACCCGCTTCCTCGACGACGGCCGCGTCTGCATGACCAACAATTCCGCCGAACGCGCCCTTCGTGGCATCGCGCTCGGCCGGAAGTCCTGGCTCTTCGCCGGGTCCGACCGCGGTGGACAGCGTGCCGCCTCCATGTACAGCCTCATCGTCACAGCCAAGATGAACGACATCGATCCGCAAGCCTGGCTGGCCGATGTCCTTGCACGGATCGCGGGTCACCCCGCCAGCCGCATCGACGAACTCCTGCCCTGGAACTGGCGGAACGCCAACCCGGCCTCCGCCGTCGCCGCCTGACGCCGCCCCCCCCCCTGCGTCCTTCACCGGATGGATACGTTGTTACCGAAGATGTTGAATCACAAAATGACCTCAGGGGGAATCCTCTACCGATTCCGCTCGGCGTGAAACCGCTCTAGACAACAAAAAAGCCCCGCCGAAATGGCGGGGCTTTCCTTTTGGGCGCTGCCCTTACTTCTTCTTCTTGCCACCCACCGGGTTGGACAAGACGAACGAGTCGTAATTGAACTCGGCCACCCGCCACCACAGGTGGATGTCCTCGCGGAACTTCTTCCAGTTGGCCAGGATGGCGGCAAAGCCGGGGTTTTCCTTGGCGATTTCGTCATAAAGCTCGAACGCGGCGTCCTGCGCGGCGATCATGACGTCCTTGGGATAGGCCCGCAACTGCGCACCTTGGCCGACCAGACGCTTGATGGCGTCGATGTTGAGCACGTCGTACTTGGCCTGCATGTCCAGATTGGCTTCGGCGCAAGCCGCCTCGAACGCAGATTGATAGTGCTTGGGCAGCTTGTTGAACTGATCCAGGTTGCAGTACTGGGAAATGGTCGGGCCACCTTCCCAGAAACCCGGATAGTAGTAGTACTTGGCCACCTTGTGGAAGCCCAGCTTTTCATCATCGTAGGGGCCGACCCATTCGGCGGCATCGATGGTGCCCTTTTCCAACGACGGATAGATGTCGCCGCCGGCCAATTGCTGCGGCACCACGCCGATCTTGGCCATAACGCGACCGGCAATGCCGGCGATGCGCATCTTCAGCCCCTGCATGTCTTTCAGCGACTTGATTTCCTTACGGAACCAGCCACCCATCTGCACGCCAGTATTGCCGGCGGGGAAATTGATGACGTTGTACTTCTTGTAGAACTCGCGCAGCAGCGGCAGGCCGCCGCCATGATAGAGCCAGGCATTGTTCTGGCGGGCGTTCAGGCCAAACGGCATGGCCGCTTCAAAGGCGAAGGTCGGATCCTTGCCCACGTAGTAATAGGAAACCGTGGCGCCGCATTCGACGGTGCCGGCCTGGACGGCGTCCATGACCTGCAAACCGGGAACGATTTCACCGGCGGCGAAGACGCGAATCTGGAACTTGCCGTCGGTCAGTTCGGCAACGCGCTTGGCGACGAATTCACCACCGCCATAGATGGTGTCCAAGCTTTTCGGGAAACTGGACGCCATGCGCCACTTGACCTCGGGATTGGTCTGCGCAATCGCCGGGGCGGCAATGGCGGAACCGGCGACGCCGATACCGGCAGCCTTCAGAAAGGAACGTCTTTCCATGCTTTCCTCCTGGTTATGGCAAGGCCATTAAACCTGCGGCCCTGCCTTAGTAATTACAGATGGGGCGATCCTGGCACGAAAGAACTGGTCTGACCAGTCCTCAGGTGAATTTATTGGCTCTCGGAAAACCCGTAGGCGGCAGACGACCAACCGAAGCCCGCTTGCCCAGCCACGGGGTCAAGTCTTGTTCGGTACGGGTGCGTTCACCTGACTTCCACGACAAGCCATCGGCCAGGGTGAATACCTTGATGTCGGCGACGCCACCATCGCGATACTTCTGCAAAAGCACGCCCCTACCCCGGGCCATGACCGGGATTTCCTCGGCCATGAACACCAGAAGCTTGCGGTTGTCGCCGATAATGGCCACCGCATCGCCCTCGGCCGGCAGGCAGAAGGCGGCCTTTTCGCCCTCGTCACCCAGATTCAGCACCATCTTGCCGGCCTTGGTCTGGGCCAGCACCTCGGCCTCCTCGACGATGAAGCCGCGCCCGCCCGACGACGACAGCAGCAACTTGCGTCCCGGCTTGTGGGCGAAGACACACAACACCTCGGCGTCGTTGGCCATGTCGATCATCAGCCGCAAGGGTTCGCCGAAGCCGCGCCCCGACGGCAGCTTGTCGCCGCCGATGGTGTAGAAGCGGCCATCCGAGGTGAAGACCAGCAGCTTGTCGGTGGTCTCGGCCTTCAGCGCCAGTTTCAATTGGTCGCCTTCCTTGAACTTGACGCCGTCCAACTGGTCCACATGGCCTTTCATGGCCCGAATCCAGCCCTTTTCCGACAGCAGCAAGGTGATCGGCTCGCGCTCGACGAAGGCTTCGATGGGGACCACCACCGCCGACGGCGCATCGGCCAGTTGGGTGCGGCGGTCGCCCAAGGGAGTACCGGGACCGAAGGCCTTGCGGGTAGCGGCGACCTGGGCCGCAATGGTCGACCAGCGCCGCGATTCGTCGGCCAGCAAGGCTTCAAGGTCGCTTTTTTCCGCCGAAAGCTGGTCGTGTTCCTTGCGGATCTCGAACTCTTCCAGCTTGCGCAACGAGCGCAGGCGCATGTTCAAGATGGCTTCGGTCTGCACCTCGGTCAGGCCGAAAGTGCGCATCATCACCGCCTTGGGTTCGTCTTCCTCGCGGATGATGCGGATAACCTCGTCCAGGTTGAGATAGGCGACCAGATAGCCTTCCAGTACCTCCAGCCGCCTTTCGATTTTGTCGAGACGGAAACGCGAGCGCCGTTCCAGCACCTCCATGCGGTGGTCGAGGAAGGCTTGCAGCACCTGCTTTAAATTCATGACGCTGGGCACCGCGTCACGGTCCAGAACGTTCATGTTGAGGCTGACGCGCACTTCCAGATCGGTCTGGCGGAACAATTGCTCCATCAGCATCTCGGCTTCCACCGTGCGATTGCGCGGCTCCAGCACGACGCGCACGTCTTCCGCCGATTCGTCGCGGATATCGGCCAACAGCGGCAGCTTCTTCTCGTTCAGCAACTCGGCGATCTTCTCGATCACCTTGGACTTCTGCACCTGATAGGGGATTTCGGTGACGATGATCTGGTAAAGCCCATGCGACAGCTTTTCCACTTCCCATTTGGCCCGCAGGCGGAACGAGCCGCGCCCGCTGCGATAAGCCTCGTGGATGGAAGCCTGGCTCTCCACCAGCACGCCGCCGGTGGGGAAATCGGGACCGGGCATGTGGCGGACCAGATCGTCCACGGGGCAATCGGGGGCGGCAATCAGATGGGTCAGCGCGTTGCAGATTTCGCCGACATTGTGGGGGGGGATATTGGTGGCCATGCCGACCGCGATACCGGCGGCGCCATTGGCCAACAGATTGGGGAAGGCGGCGGGCATCACCACCGGTTCCTCTTCCGACCCGTCATAGGTGGGGCGGAAATCCACCGTGTCGTCGTCGAGATTTTCCATCAAAGCGGCGGCGACGGCGGTCAGCTTGGCTTCGGTGTATCGCATGGCAGCGGCGTTGTCGCCGTCGATATTGCCGAAATTGCCCTGCCCCTCCACCAGCGGATAGCGCACGGCGAAATCCTGAGCCAGACGGACCATGGCGTCATAGACCGACATGTCGCCGTGCGGGTGGTACTTGCCGATGACGTCGCCGACGACGCGGGCGCATTTCTTGAAACCGCCCTCGGGGTCCAGCTTCAACTGGCGCATGGCGAACAGCAGGCGGCGGTGTACCGGCTTCAATCCGTCGCGCACATCGGGCAGCGAACGCGAGACGATGGTGGACATGGCATAGGCGAGATACCGCTCACCCAGGGCTTCGGACAGAGAGGTATCGCGGATATCGCCGCTGACGGCAGGTTGGGTCATGAGGTTCCTTCGATCTCTAGTCCAGATATAGTAGACGATGACCGCAAACGGTCAACCAGTCGCAAACGCGCCGGCGGCATGGCGATGTGCCGTTGCTGCAGAAGATGGCGTTCGATGAAATAGCCGGTCAGGGTCAGACCTGCCGCGATGTCGGTGGGATCGCCTTCACTTTTGCCCAGCAGAAAGGCCGGCAATGGCAGCAGCTTATGGGCATGAGGCTGCCCCGCCTGGGCACTGACGGCACGGGCCGATTTGGGGCTGACATAAATCAGGTCGGTGGTGGTGCCGGTGGCGGCGCAGGCCGAAAGATCCAGGCCATAGCCCAAGCCACGCAGCAAGGCCAGTTCCCAATGCACATAGACACTGGGCCAGGACGGCGCCGTCAGGCTGACCAATAGCGCGGACAGGGCATCGAACAACGGTGCGTGGGGCTGACGCTCGGGCAGCAGCGCCTCGCACAAGGCACATGCCGACGTCAGGGCGGCCAGACACCCGGCATCGTCCAGCGCCTTGGCCGAATGGGCCTCGGCCAGTTCCAGCCGATAGGTGCCCAATTGCTCGGGCAGCCGCGCCCGCCATGATGCCTGCACCAGATTGCCCGGTTGCAGGGCGGCGCGGTTGGCTCTGCCCGCCCCGCCGGGCACCATGCCGGGATGGCGGCCATGGCTGCGAGTGAACAATGAGGCGACGATGCCGGCCTCGCCCAGGCGACGAACCGCCAGAACGATGCCGTCATCGGTCCAGTCCATCAGACGAAGCTCCACATGACCAAGCCCGCTCCCGCCGCTGCCAGAATCATGCCGATGGCGGCGAGTGGCACCGCCCAACGTTCCACCGGCGGCGGATTCTCCAAGGCCTCCTGGCTCCAGGCGCCGGAACGGATGCGCTGTTGCAGCACCATTACCAGGGCCAAGGTGCCCAGCCAGATCAATCCGATTCCGATGGCACGCAGGCTCATGGATGGAAACTCCCCGGCGGCGCTGGATCAGGCGTCGAAATCCAGGCCCATTTCATTGTAATGGCCGCGCTTTTCCTGCCAGTCCTCACGCACCTTGACGTGCAGGAACAGATGCACCCGGCGTTCCAGCAGGGCTTCCAGCTCGGTGCGGGCGGCGGCACCGATGGTCTTGATCTGATGACCGCCCTTGCCGACGACGATGGCCTTTTGCCCATCGCGCTGCACGTAGATGACCTGATCGATGCGGGCGGAACCATCCTCGCGCTCTTCCCACTTTTCCGTTTCCACGGTCAGGGCGTAAGGCAGTTCCTCGTGCAGTTGGATGAAGGCCTTTTCCCGGGTGATCTCGGCGGCCAGCATACGCTGCGGCAGATCGGAAACCTCGTCCTCGGGGAACATCCACGGCCCCAGCGGCACCCGGTCGGACAGCACCTTGGACAGATCGGCCAAGCCGTCACCCTTCAAGGCCGAGACCATGAAGACGTCGGTAAAGATGCCTTCTTCGTGCAGGCGGGCGGTCAGATCCAGCAACCGTTCCTTTTTGACCATGTCGACCTTGTTGAGCACTAGGATCGCCTCGCGCTTGGCCCCCTTCAGCTTGTCGATGATGGCACGGGTATCGTCATCCAGGCCGCGATGAGCATCGACCATCAGGCAAATGATCTCGGCATCGCTGGCACCATGCCAGGCGGCGGCGACCATGGCCCGGTCCAAACGGCGCTTGGGCTGGAAGATACCGGGGGTATCGACCAGAATCACCTGGGCCGGACCGGTCATCAGAATGCCCAGCACCCGGAACCGGGTGGTCTGGACCTTGGGCGAAACGATGGAAACCTTGGTTCCAACCAAGCCGTTGGTCAGGGTCGACTTGCCGGCATTGGGGGCGCCGACGATGGCCACGTAGCCGCAGCGTTTCTCGTGTTCAGGCACCTCGGTCATGCTTTTACCTTCTCCAACAGCAAGGCGGCGGCGGCCTGTTCCGCCACCCGCTTGGACGCCCCGGTCCCATGGACCGGATCGACGCCCTCAACGGTCACCGATACCACAAAAGTGGGATCATGGGGTGGTCCATCCTGTCCAACCACGGCATAGACAGGCAACGGTTTGCCCAAGCCTTGCGCCCATTCCTGCAGCGCGGTCTTGGCATCCTTGGGCGGCTGGGCCGCCGCATCCATCAACGCCGTCCAGGCGGAGCGGACAAAACGGGCCGCCACCTCGAATCCGGCATCGGCATAAAGGGCACCGATCACCGCTTCGCAGGCGTCGGCCAGCAAGGCGGGATTACCGCGTCCACCGGCATCTTCCTCGCCCTTGGACAAGGTCAGGCAGGGCGGTAATCCGATCTGGCCGGCGACCACGGCCAAGCTTTCACGCCGCACCAGGGCGGCATGACGCCGGGCCAAGGCCCCTTCCGCCTCGGTCGGGAAACGATGAAACAGCATGTCGGCAACCACCAGTCCCAACACGCGATCGCCCAGGAATTCCAGGCGTTCGTACGGGGTGTTGCGCCGAGGGGCGCGGCCTTGTGCCACCGACGGGTGGGTCAAGGCCTGGGTCAGCAATTGCGATTGGGCGAATTCATGTCCAAGCCGCTGGCACAGATCGTGGATCGGTCCGGCATCCATGGTCTATTCGATGCCGTCGAGCAGCCGTGAGAAACGGACGGCCCACGGCCACTTCCACACTTCCCACAGGGCGGCGGAGCCGTCACCGGAGAAGAAGATCACCTCGGCCCGACCGACCAGACGGTTGGCCGGCACATAACCCACTTCGTCGAGGAAACGGGAATCGGCGGAATTGTCGCGGTTGTCGCCCATCATGAAGTAATGGCCGGCGGGCACGATGTATTCCGGCGTATTGTCGGCCAAGCCGTTATCACCCTGGAATTCGATGATGCGATGGGTGCGGCCCTCGGGCAGGGTTTCCACGTATTGCGGCGCCCGCATGATATTGCCCTCGCGGGTCAGCTCGACAAAATCCTCGATACGGTCACGCTTCACCGCCTGACCGTTGATGTGCAGAATGCCGCCCACCACCTGGATGCGGTCGCCGGGCAGGCCGATGACCCGCTTGATGTAATCGACCATGTCCTTGATCGGGCGGCCCTGGGCATCCAACACCGGACGGCCCAAGCCGTCACGCTTGGAGACGAAAACCTTGAACACCACCACGTCGCCACGGTCGGGGATGCGTTCCAACACCCGTCCGCCCTCTGGCCCCATGCTGAACGGCATGGAATGGCGCGAGAAACCATAGGCGTACTTGGAAACAAACAGATAATCGCCGATCAGTAAGGTCGGGATCATCGACCCGGACGGAATATTGAAAGGCTCGAAAGCGATTGTGCGGACAAAGCCCGCGATCAACATGGCGACCACGACCGTCTTGATGGTTTCCCAGGTTCCGCCGCTTTTCGCTTTCGACATGAAAATTATCGCCTAATATGTTGAGTTTTTTACAAAACAAAAAAAGCGGCGCTGCCGCTATATGGCGCGAGAAAACCAGCCCAGGGGCCGGCTGTCAAGTTCGATCCCGGTGCTCAGGCCATGCCACTCCGCCGCGCCTCGTCCATCAAATGGCGCATATGGCGGATCGAGGCCTCGAAGCCGATGAAAATAGCCTCGCCGACCAGGAAATGGCCGATATTCAACTCAGCGATGGAGCCGATGGCGGCGATGGGCTTGACCGTGTCATAGGACAAGCCGTGACCGGCATGGCATTCCAAGCCGATGGCCTGGGCATGAGCGGCGGCGGCAACGATGCGGGCCAATTCCCTGTCACGGTCGGCACCACCATGTTCGCAATAGGCGCCGGTGTGCAGTTCCACCACCGGGGCGCCGATTTCCGCCGACGCATCCAATTGCCGGGGATCGGCCTCGATAAACATGGAGACGCGGATACCCGCCTGGGTCAGTCGTGTCACCATGGGACGCAGACGCTCCTTGGCCCCGGCCACATCAAGCCCCCCCTCGGTGGTGCGCTCCTCGCGCCGTTCGGGAACGATGCAGGCGGCATGGGGGCGATGCCGGAGCGCGATGGTCACCATTTCCTCGGTCGCCGCCATCTCGAAATTGAGCGGCAAGTTGATTTCGTTGGCCAGCCGCTCGATATCGCGGTCGGATATGTGGCGGCGATCCTCGCGCAGGTGGGCGGTAATGCCGTCGGCACCGGCGGCGGCGGCCATGTGGGCGGCACGGACCGGATCGGGATGCTGGCCGCCACGGGCGTTGCGGATGGTGGCCACGTGGTCGATGTTGATGCCAAGACGCAGGGCGGGCATGGATTTTTCCTGTGATCGGGTCAGTTGCGGGCCCGTTCCACCGACGAGATGGACGGCGTTGCCCGCAGGGCGGCGATGACGTTGGTCAGATGCTTGACGTCGCGCACTTCGATGTCGATGAGCATCTCGAAAAATTCGGTGGTGCGGTTGGTGATCTTCAGATTGGTGATGTTGCCCACGTTCTTGGCGATCACCGTGGTCACCGTCGACAACGCCCCGGGTTCGTTGGCGACCACCAGATCGACCCGACCGATATGGGCGGCACCGTCGGTTTCTTCCCACGAGATATCCAGCCAGCGTTCCGGTGTTTCGGCATATTGTTCGAGGTTCTCGCAATCTATGGTGTGGACGGTGACGCCCTTGCCGGTACTGACGATGCCGACGATGCGGTCGCCGGGCAGCGGATGGCAACAGCCGGCGAAATGCATGGCCATGCCGGGGATCAGCCCCTTGATCGGCACGGCGTTGGCCTTGTCGCGCTTGGGCTGGGCCTTGTTGACACGTCCCAGCAGGACGATGTTGTCGGCATGCTGGGCCGGGCTGGTCTTCAGCTCGGGATAAACCTGCAGCACCACGTCCTTGCCGGTCAGAATCCCCTCGCCCACATCGGCGATCAGATCGTCGACGCTGGGAGCCTTGAATATCTTCAAGACGCCTTCCAGCGCTTTCTCGGTGAGATCATAGCCTTCCTGGCGGAAGGCGCGGACCAGGATGGCGCGCCCCAAATCGACGTATTGAGCCCGCTGCTGGGTGCGGACGAAGCGGCGGATACGGGCCCGCGCCTTGCCGGAAACGACGAAGCGTTCCCAGGTCGGGTTGGGCGTCTGCGCCTTCGAGGTGATGATTTCCACCTGATCGCCGTTATGCAGGCGCGACCGCAGCGGCATGATGCGGCCGTTGATCTTGGCGCCAACGCAGGTGTCGCCCACCTGCGAGTGGACGGCATAGGCGAAATCCACCGGCGTGGCGCCCGACGGCAACGAAATCAGGTCGCCCTTGGGGGTGAAGCAGAAGACCTGATCCTGGAACATCTCAAGCTTGGTGTGTTCCAGGAATTCCTCGGGGTTCGAGGCGTGTTCCAGGATATCCAGCAATTCCCTGAGCCAGCGATATTGCCGGCCATCGGTCTGACGGCTGCCACCTTGCTTGTATTTCCAGTGGGCGGCGACGCCCAGTTCCGACACTTCGTGCATCTCGTGGGTGCGGATCTGCACCTCGATACGGTGCCGCTCCGGCCCGAACACGCCAGTATGCAGCGACCGGTAGCCGTTGGGCTTGGGCGTCGAGATGTAATCCTTGAAGCGGTTGGGCACCATCGGATACTTGGAATGGATGACGCCCAAGGCCCGGTAGCAATCCTCGACACTGCCGACGGCGACGCGGAAGGCCATGATGTCGGACAATTGCTCGAAGCCGACATTCTTGCGCTGCATCTTCAGCCAGATGGAATAAGGCGTCTTTTCCCGACCCGACACGGTGGCCTGGACGCCGGCATCTTCCAGCGTCTTACGCAACTCTTCCAGGATGCGGCCGATCAGGTCGCCGCCTTGCTCGCGCAGGAAGTTCAGCCGGGCGATGATGGAGCCGCGGGCGTCACCGTGCAATTCGGTGAAGGCTAGGTCCTCCAGCTCCATCTTCATTTCCTGCATACCGATGCGTTCGGCCAGGGGAGCATAGATTTCCATGGTCTCAAGCGCGATGCGGCGGCGCTTGTCGGGGTTCTTGATGAAATGCAAGGTGCGCATGTTGTGCACGCGGTCGGCCAGCTTGACCAAGAGGACACGGATATCCTCGCTCATGGCCAGCACCAGCTTGCGCAGGTTTTCCGCCTGCTTGGCGTGGTCCGACTGCATTTCGATGCGCGAAAGCTTGGTCACCCCATCGACCAGTCGCCCGATTTCGGCACCGAACATGCGGTCGATGTCGTCTTGCGTCGCCGGCGTGTCCTCGATGGTGTCGTGCAGCAGCGCGGTGATGATCGAGGCGGAATCCAGACGGTATTTGGTCAGGATGCCGGCAACTTCGATGGGATGGGAAAAATAAGGGTCGCCCGAGGCTCGCAATTGCGAGCCATGCATCTTCATGGCGAAGACATAGGCGCGATTGATGGCGTCTTCGTCAGCGGCGGGATCGTATGACTTGACCCGCTCGACCAGTTCGAATTGACGCATCATCGGGTTGACACCTCCAGCCGGCGGCAACCCTTGATGGCAAGGTGCGGCGGCTCATGGCGCGGGTTGCTCGCCATGAGCACCACTCCTGGTCCTTACTCGTCGCCGTCGGGCAGATCGCCGGCGAAGTCCATGGGATCATCGGTGACGGTCATGCCGCCATCTTCCAGGTCTTCATCGGAAGCGATGTTCTCGAAGCCCATGTCGTTTTCCGGCATGAAGGCTTCCAGTTCGTCTTCCTCGGGCTCGTCCACTTCGACATGCTTTTGCAGGCCGGTGACCAGGGCGTTGCGCAAATGGTCCAGTTCGACCGTGTCCTCGGCGATTTCGCGCAGGGCGACCACCGGATTCTTGTCGTTGTCGCGTTCAACCGTGATGCGGCCACCGGTCGAGATGTCGCGGGCGCGCTGCGCCGCAATCAAAACCAGCTCAAAGCGGTTGGGAACCTTAGTGACGCAATCTTCAACCGTTACGCGGGCCATGGACCGTCCTTCATTTCATCAATGTGCATGCGCAAAAGAGTGTAGTTTATATAGCGGTGCTGACCCTGAAAGCAAGAGCGTAACCAATCGCCCCTTTCCGCTTTGTTCTTGCGGCGAAACCAAGCACCCCCTACCTTGTCCGCATTGTCGCAAAAATCATTTTCATGATCGGGTACACCATGCATTTCTATGATTCGGAACGGGTCGGCCTGTTCATCGACGGCTCCAACCTTTATGCCGCCGCCAAGGCCTTGGGCTTCGACATCGATTACAAGCGCCTGCTCGACCATTTCGCCACCAAGGGCCGGCTGATCCGTGCCTTCTATTACACTGCCCTGGTCGAGGATCAGGAATATTCCCCCATCCGCCCGCTGGTGGATTGGTTGGATTACAACGGCTACACCATGGTGACCAAGCCGACCAAGGAATTCACCGACGCCGCCGGACGCCGTAAGATCAAAGGCAACATGGATATCGAGCTGGCCATCGACGTCATGGAGATGGCCCCGCATCTGGATCACGTTGTGCTGTTTTCCGGCGACGGCGACTTCCGCCGGCTGGTCGAGGCGATCCAGCGCAAGGGGGTGCGCGTCACCGTGGTCTCCACCGTGCGCTCGCAGCCGCCCATGGTCGCCGACGAATTGCGCCGCCAAGCCGACAGCTTCCTGGAATTGCTGGACCTGGAAAGCATCATCGGTCGCGGCGGCCATCACCGCGACGACCGCCATTACGGCGACGACCAGTGACCCTTTTTACCGGTCCGGCGGCCGATTGCCGCCTTTGTCCGCGCTTGGTCGAGTATCGCCGGGCCAATCAGGCCGCCTTCCCCGACTGGCATAACGCCCCGGTGGACTCGTTCGGTAGCCTGGATGCCCGCATCCTGTTCATTGGTCTGGCTCCGGGGGTACGCGGCGCCAACCGCACCGGGCGCCCGTTCACCGGCGATTATGCCGGCGACCTTTTGTATTCCAGCTTGTTGAAATACGGTCTGGCCCGGGGCGAGTACCGTGCCGATCCTGACGACGGGTTTGAACTGGTCGGCGCCCGTATCTGCAACGCGGTACGCTGCGTGCCGCCCGAGAACAAGCCATTGCCGTCAGAGTTCAAGGCCTGCCTGCCATTCCTGAGCCAGGAACTGGCGGCCATGCCCCATCTTCGCGCGCTGTTCGCCATCGGTCGCAACGCCCACGAAGTGGCGCTGACCACCTTGGGGCTGAAGAAAAGCGCTTACCCCTTTGCTCATGGCGCCATGCACGAATTGGGCAAGGGGCTGGTCATGGTCGATAGCTATCATTGCTCTCGCTACAACACCAATACCGGACGGCTGACCGAGACCATGTTCCATCAGGCGCTGGAGACTTTGCTGGATTCCATCAAGTCTTAAGTATTTTGGCCCATAATGGCCACATCTTTGGATGATTGGGGGGCAATCATGGCTGTATTCCTGCAATGGAACAGTGAATACGAGTTAGGCGTTCCCGCCATGGATGCCGATCACCGCGACCTGATGGAAATGTGCAACCATTTCCTCACCCTGGTCGAGAGCCAATCATCCCCAACCCTGCTGGCCGACAGTCTTGACCGCCTGATCCTGCGGACCCGCGCCCATTTCCTGGCGGAAGAACGTATGCTTGATCGCCACGGCTATCCGGCCCTGGTGATCCACAAGGCGGAACATGAACGGCTGATCCGTGAGGCCGAATCGCTGAGCGATGGATTGCGTACGGACGATGGAGAAAGGGATTTGCCCACCATCATCGCCGAGACCTCGGATTTTCTGAAATCCTGGCTGCTGGAGCACATCCGCAACAACGACCGTCCCTACAAACCGTTCCTGCGCAGTTTGAATTAGCCGGATATTACGCGAATTCGAAGCTGTTCTTACCCCGGCGCTTGACCCGGTACATGGCCTCGTCGGCCATTTTCAGCAATTCCGCCCCATCAGCGCCATCATCTGGATAAAGGGCGATACCGACCGACCCCTGAACATGGGCGGGCTTACCGTCCAGGTCGAAGGGAGCGGCGAGACGTTCCAATATCTTGCGCGCCACCATGGAGGTGTCTGTACTGTCGTGCACGCCCTGAACGATGCAGGTGAATTCGTCCCCTGCCAGGCGGGCAACGGTATCGGACGAACGGACGCAATCGACCAGACGCTGCGCGGTCTGTTGCAGCAACAGATCGCCGGCAGCGTGCCCCAGACTGTCATTGACCTGCTTGAAACCGTCCAGATCGATGAAAAACAGAGCGAACTTCTTGCCGTCGCGCTTGGACTGACGGATGGCCTGGCTGAGACGGTCGACGAACAAGGCGCGATTGGGCAAGCCGGTCAGAGCGTCGAAATTGGCCTGCCGCCACACCCTTTCCTCGTCTTCCTTGCGATGGGTGATGTCCGAGAAAATGGCGATATAGTGGCTGACGACACCGGCATCATCCTTGATGGCGACGATGGACAGCCACTCGGCATAGAACTCGCCCGACTTGCGGCGGTTCCAGATTTCACCGCGCCAGCGCCCTGCATCGTTCAGGGCCGCCCACATGCTTTGATAAAACTCGGCATCGTGACGCCCAGAGCGCCACAGCGCCGGGTTTTGTCCCAAAACCTCTTCCGCCGTGTATTCAGTGATGGCGGTAAAGGCCGGGTTCACATATTCGATTTCGTTATAGGCGTTGGTGATGACCACCGCTTCGCTGGCACTTTCCACCACTTTGGCGGTCAGCTTCAGCTTTTCTTCCGCCGCCTTCATGGCGGAAATGTCGTAAATCCAGGCCAGATTGACCGGCTCGCCCTCGAAATGCGACGCCTTGACCGTCAGCAGGCTGTGAAACGGCTCGCCGTCGAAGCGGCGGAACTCCACCTCGGCATCATTGATCTCGCCCTTATCCTTCAACTCGTGGACGATGTCGGATAATTGCTGATTGTCCACGTACAGATTGCGAGCCCGCTGGCCCAACAAATTCTTCGCGTCGGTGCGCAGGATTTCACAAAACCGGGCATTGGCGAAGACCACCAAGCCGTCCTTGCGGCGCGAGGCGGAAACGCCGACGGGGCTTTCCTGCAACATGCGCCACAAGCGATCTTCCGATTCGCGCAGATTTTTTTCGATGCGCAGACGCTCGCCCAGATCGTCCCGAATACGAGTGACCATGGGGCGGAACACCGCCGCAGCCGACAGCACCAGCAAGAAAAGAACCAAAGCGACGACGGCAGCGTGATAGCCGAACATATGTCGCAGCCGATCCAGATTCTCTTGCTGGTAAAGCCCGGTCAGAGCGTCCAATTGCTGGCCCAGCCGCCCCTTCACCGCCTCGACCATGGCCGCCACGTCGCCAGCCATGGCCGCATCACCACGGCGCGAGACCAGCACGCCACGGCCATGTTGCAAGAACAGCCGCAAATCCGCATCCAAAGCACCATCGGGACCATAATACAAGGCCTTGACCCGACCCACGGGCGGTTGCGGGCGCTTCAATTCAGGCATGCCTTGCAGTAAACCCAAATGCACGGTTTCCAGGCGGTCCAAGGTGGCGTGCAAATCCTGCTCGATCTTGCCGGCCTGGACAGCGCCGGCCTGCACCTGCACCGCCAGATCGGCAGCGCGCTCGACCAAGGCCCGCTGCCGGGCCGAAGCGTTGACGATGGCCGTGCCGCTTTCCGCGTCCATCAGAACCCGTACCAGCCCCAGGAACGAGCCGACAGCCAGCGCGCCGATGATCACCAGCACGGCGACATAGCGAATGGTCAAAGCCCTGGTCAGGCGTTGGGCAAAATCCGACACGTGGCCTCCCCGGCCTTTTATACTCCGCCACCAGCGGTTGGGCTCGGTGATATCACGACCGACGCCTCGAGGCGACAGCGTAAATGAAAAGAGAGGCCGAAGCCTCTCTTTCCTGGGTATGTCACGCCCCCGACAGGCGCTGCAAGGCTTCTTGCAGCTTGGCTTTGGCGGCGGCCCATTCCTCGCGCCGTTCGCGATTTTCCTCGACCACCTCGGGGGCGGCCCGGGCGACGAAGTCAGGATTGGCGAATTTCTTATCGACCTTGGCGATTTCGCCATCGACGCGGGTGACTTCCTTTTCCAGGCGCTGACGCTCCTTGTCGACGTCGATGACGCCGGCCAAGGGCAAGACCAGCGTGGCTTCGTCCACCACCATCTGCGCCGCCCCGTGTGAAAAGGCCTGAGCCACCCGCTGCGGATCGGCGGCGGTTTCCAGCACCGCCAGACGGGCCAGACGGTTGATCAGTTCGGCATGGGTCTTGGCCCACTGCTTTTTGGTCGCGGTCAGGCCGGTGGCGAGCAAATCCACCTGGGTCGACGGCGGCACGTTCATTTCGGAACGAACGCCGCGAATGGTGGAAATCATCCGCACCACCCAATCCATTTCCTCTTCCGCCGCCGCATCGTGCAGGCCGGGCAGTACCGGCCATGGGCGCAGCATCAGCTTGACGTCGCGGCCATCGCCCATCTGCGCCCACAGCTCTTCGGTGATGAAGGGCATGAATGGGTGCAGAATGTGCAAGATGGTGTCGAAAACCCAGGCGGCGGTGGCGCGGGTCTCGGCCTTGGCCGCTTCGTCGCTGCCGCTGAAGATGGGCTTGGCGAATTCCAGGTACCAGTCGCAGAAAGTTCCCCACACAAACTGATAGGCGGCACCGGCGGCGGCATCGTAACGATAGCCGGACAAGGCTTGGGCCACCTTGTCGGCGGTCTCCGCCACCTTGCCGATAACCCAGCGGTTGACGATTTCCGTGACCCCACGGGGATCGAAACCATCGACCGGGGCACATTCATTCATCTGGCAGAAGCGGGCGGCGTTCCACAGTTTGGTGGCGAAGTTGCGATAGCCCTCGACCCGGCCCTCGGCCAGCTTGATGTCGCGGCCCTGGGCCGCCAGGGCGGCCAGGGTAAAGCGCACGGCGTCGCAGCCGTACTTGTCCATCAGATCCAGCGGGTCGATGACGTTGCCCTTGGACTTCGACATCTTCTGGCCCTTTTCATCACGGACCAGGGCGTGGATGTAGATATCCTTGAACGGCACGTCACCCATGAAATGGATGCCCATCATCATCATGCGGGCGACCCAGAAGAAGATGATGTCGAAACCGGTGACCAGCACGTCGGTGGGATAGTAACGGGCCAGTTCGGGCGTCTGCTCCGGCCAGCCCAGAGTCGAGAACGGCCAAAGCGCCGACGAGAACCAGGTATCCAGCACGTCGGTATCGCGCACCAGTTCGACGCTGTGGCCGTAATGGGCGGCGGCGGCGGCGTTTGCCTCGGCCTCAACTTCCTCGACGAAGACGTGGCCATCGGGGCCGTACCAGGCTGGCACCTGATGCCCCCACCAGATCTGGCGCGACACGCACCACGGCTGGATGTTGCGCATCCATTCGTAATAAGTGTTTTCCCAATGCTTGGGATGGAACTTGGTCTTGCCGGTTTCCACCGCTTCCAGCGCCGGCTTGGCCAAGGTAGCGGCATCCACGTACCATTGGTCGGTCAGCCACGGCTCGATGACGACACCGGAACGATCACCATAGGGAACGGTGTGGGGATTGGGTTCGATTTTGTCCAGCAGCCCCAGTTCTTCCATGGCCGCGACCACCTTTTTACGGGCGTCGTAGCGGTCCATGCCGCGATATTCCTCGGGCACCGCGTCGTTCAGCTTGGCGTCACGGTCCAGGATGTTGATCTGCGGCAGGTCATGGCGCTTGCCGACCTCGAAATCGTTGAAATCGTGGGCCGGAGTGATCTTGACCGCACCGGTGCCCTTGGTCGGGTCGGAATATTCGTCGGCGACGATGGGGATCAGGCGACCGACGATGGGCAGGCGCACCATCTTGCCGACCAGATGGGTGTAACGCTCGTCCTCGGGGTGCACGGCGACGGCGCTGTCCCCCAACATGGTTTCCGGGCGGGTGGTGGCGACGGTGATATAGGTGTCGGCCATGCCCTCGACCGGGTACTTGAAGTGCCACATATGGCCCTTCACTTCCCGCTGCTCCACTTCCAGGTCGGAAATGGCGGTGTGCAGCTTGGGGTCCCAGTTGACCAGGCGCTTGTCGCGATAGATCAGCCCCTGCTTGTAAAGCGTAACGAACACTTTACGGACGGCGGCGGACAGACCCTCGTCCATGGTGAAGCGCTCCTTGGCCCAATCGGGCGAGGCGCCCAGGCGGCGAAGCTGGCGGGTGATGGTGCCGCCCGATTCAGCTTTCCACTCCCACACACGCTCGATGAACTTGTCGCGGCCCAGATCGTGGCGGGTGATGCCCTTGGCTTCCAACTGGCGTTCCACCACCATCTGGGTGGCGATACCGGCATGATCGGTGCCCGGTTGCCACAGAGCGTCACGACCGGCCATGCGATGATAGCGGATCAATACGTCCTGCAAGGTGAAGGTCAGCGCGTGGCCCATGTGCAGACTGCCGGTTACGTTCGGCGGTGGCATCATGATGGTATAGGGCGATTGGTTGGACTCGGTGCGGGCGGCGAAGGCCCCCGAATTCTCCCATTGCTCGTAATGCTTGGGCTCAACCTCTGACGGGCGATACGTCTTGTCCAGCATGACCGGATTGGTCCTTAAATCCAGGTTTCGGTAGTGATTGATGGCAAGGACAAAAGAATGGCGGCCCGGGAAGCCCGGGCCGCCTTGTCCTCGGACCGGCAGAGACTAAAGGTTCTCTGCGCGATTTACCATCTTCTCGATTTCCTTCTTGACGATCCGCTCGATCATGTACGGCAGGTTTTCATCAAGCCATTCCTTGAGGATAGGGCGCAACAACTCGCGCACCATGTCTTCCAAGGTGACGCCGCCATTGCCAATGCCGATGGCGCGGGCACGCACGATCTCACGCGCCAGATCGGACAGCAACGAGGTGCTGCGGTCAGCCACCGGCGGCGACACCAGATGGTCGTCATCCACCATCGGCGCTGCACGGCGCGGCGGCGGCGGCATGACCACCGGCGGCGGCTCGGGTTCCGGTTCGTAATCGTAATCACCGGTATCGGCGGCAAAGTCATTGATGTTGAAGGCCGGCTCGGGTTCTTCGTCATCCAGAACCATATCATCGGTCAGCTCAAGGATGTCTTCATCCTCTTCCGGCTCACTCAGAATAAGCGGTTCTGGTTCCGGCTCAGGCTCGGGTTCCGGCTGCGGCGCCGCCTGAGCGAACAACGCATCGATATCGTCCTGAGGCAGCGGAGCCGGTTCCGGCTCGGGCTCCGGCTCGGGTTCAGGTTCCGGCATGGGAGCCTTGGCCTGCTCCTCCGCCTCGTCCTCCGACAAAATGCGTCGGATCGAGGCGAGGATATCCTCCATTGAGGGTTCTTGTTGGGCCTTGTCGTCGCTCATGGTTCGACTGTCCGATGATCCCCTGGTCCTAATCTTTAGGGATAATGCCCAACGATTCGGAACAAATCATTAAGATATTCACGCCCCACAAATGAAAACGGGGGCTTTTCAGCCCCCGCCCCATTTTATTCGTCGTATTTTTGATCGATCCCAGTGCCGATCCAGCGTCCGCGAACATCGTTATAGTTCTTGGTCGGGTCGTACACTTCCACCGACAAGGCCAATCCATCGGCGGTCATTTCACCCAAAGCCGACTTCAAGGTATAGGCGCTGACCGTTTCGTCACGTTGCGCCCGCACCAAATTGACGCGGGCCGTGAACAGTTCCTGTTCCGCGTTCAAAACGTCGAGAACGGTGCGCGAACCGACCTTGGCCTCTTCCTCGACACCGGCTAGTGCCAGCTCCGAGGCGCGCAGCTGCGCTTCCAGCGACCGGATCTTGCTGCGGTTGGACGCCAAGTCTTCCCAAGCCTTGGTGGCACTTTCCAGCGCGTCGCGCCGAGCCTTGTCGGCTTCGATCTTGCGGCGGCCATAGGTGTGCTTGGTTTCACGCACCTGCGAATAAACATCGCCGGCTTCGTAAATGGGCACACTCAACTTCAAGGCCGCTTCCAGGGTCTCGGTTTCGTTACCCTGCTGCGAGGTGTTATGCCCGCGGCTGGCTTCACCGACCAGCGAGACTTCCGGCAACAACTCACCGAACTTCAGGTCGATGTCGTGCTTGGCCGCCTCGGCAGTCCAATCGGAATAAATCACACTGGGGTTCTTGGCTAAGGTGGTCGACTTCACCTCGTCGAAGGAACCGGGCACGGCCACCGCCTGCTTGGGCGCCGCCGGCTTTTCCGCCGGACGTCCAACGACGGTGATGAACTTGGCGCGCGAGTTCTGCAATGCCCCCTCGGCGGCAGCACGGTCGGCGATGGCACCGGCCAAACGGGCTTCGGCCTGACTGACGTCGGTACGGGTGATTTCACCGACGCGGAAACGTTCCTGCGCGGCCTCCAACTGACGGCGCAACACCTGCTCGTTATTGACGTTCAGGTTCAGCACCGCCTCGTCGCGGACCACATCCAGATAGGACGAGGCGGCACTCAGCAGCACGGTTTGTTCGTTGACATGCAGATCGGCCCGATTGGCCAACACGCTGGCTTCGGCCTTGCGCGTTTCCGCCACGGTGCGACCGCCGCGATAAAGCGGCTGGGTCACCAACAAGGTGCCGGTCTCGGATGTACGCCCCTGCTCGCGCCCCTGCGAACTGGTATTGCTTTCGTAACGACCGCGCGCCACTTCGCCGGTGAAGGTCACCTTGGGGCGCCAATTGGACAGCGCCTGTGGCACCGCCTCGTCCGAGGCGCGCAACTGGGCGCGTCGCGCCAGCAAAGTGGGGTTCGTGGCATAAGCGGAAGCCAGAACCTCTTCCAGCGTTTCCGCCGAGGCGCCCAAGGGAGCAGCCAGACCGACGACGACAGCGGCAATACCCGCCAGCAAATACGCTTTCCTCATTCCGCACCTTCCAGAAATGTCAGCCCGCCCCAACCCTCTGCGGCACCAAGAATCTCCAGGTACATTAGCCAGCCAATCCGAAAGATCAAGTAATATTGCGTATCAAAGGAGCATGAACACCCCAAACCGTTGCGCTTCTGCAACAGGCCCTGAGAATCCAGGAAATCCGCCACGGAATCCCATAGCCGCAAACAAAAGGGCCGGTCGTTCAGCGACCGGCCCGGCAGATTGGATATTTAGGAAGTATTAACTATTATTGCGAAGCCGAGTCAGATCAAAAGACGAATTTAGGCTTGGCGGCAAAACCGGGCAGCAACGGGATGCGGGCGTCAAACAAGTGGCGGCGCCCCCAGGTATCGCCAACGCGAACGATCAGGGTTCCGCGACCGACGCCACGGCCGTTGTCGATGATGGCAACCAGACGTCCGCCTTCGGAAAGCTGGCGGCAGATGGAGGCCGGAACTTCATTGACCGCCCCCGAAAAGATGATGACGTCATAAGGAGCTTGGGCCGGATAGCCCTGGTCCAACGGACCATGGACGAATGCGGCATTGTCGATGCCCAGATCGTTCAGCGACGTGGTGGCCTTGACCGTCCATTCGGCGTCACATTCCAGCGCCACCACGGTTTGTGCCAGCTTGGACAGTACGGCGGTGGAATATCCCGGAGCATCGCCGATATTCAGCACCACGTCGGTGGACTTGATCTTGGCCGCCTCCAGCAGACGGGCCAGGGCCAGGGGCTCAATGATGACGCGACCGCCGCCGATATCCAGATCCTCGTCCACATAGGCAAAGCCCCGCATGGGCTTGGGCACGAAGCTTTCCCGCGGAATCTCGGCCAAGGCGCCGACCACGGCGGGGTCAATCACCCGATTGGTACGAATTTGGCTTTCGATCATGTTGTGTCGGGCGGCGGTGAAGTTCATCGCGGGCTCCTTGGTGGGAAACGGGGGCGGATATAAAAATATTACGGATATCAAGCCGCCTTATACCTTCCGAACCAAGGAAACTCAATGCCTCCAGCGGCGATGAAAATTTCCGCAAAAAAATCGCAAACACCCGCTTGACCGACACCGGCGGGGCGCGTATAAGCACGGTCCTCACGCCGGGCGCTTCTGGTGACGGCAGGTGGGCCGGATGGCAGAGTGGTGATGCAGCGGACTGCAAATCCGCGAACGTCGGTTCAATTCCGGCTCCGGCCTCCAACGCTTCGAAAGAAGCCGGGCGTGATGAAAGAGCGAGCTTCCAGGTTCCCGCCTTGGCGGGACACCTGATCCGGAGTAGCTCAGCGGTAGAGCAGCCGGCTGTTAACCGGCTGGTCGGGGGTTCGAATCCCTCCTCCGGAGCCAATGCAGGCCGGTCTCGAAAGAGACCGGCCTGTTGCTTTTCCACCCCTAACCACCGCCAATAGAGATGCTGCGTTTGCACAAAACGCAGTGGCCTTTTCGTTTGTTCAGACTGGGCGTAAGCTTACTTTTCGAGAGGGAGAAATTACGTCCGGAGAACCGCCATGATCGAAGTCCGGATACACGGACGGGGCGGCCAGGGCAATGTCGTCGCGGCCTATTTGCTGGCCACGGCGGCGTTCGAGACTGGCCAGCATTGCCAAGCCTTTCCATCTTTCGGTGCCGAGCGGCGCGGGGCTCCGGTCACCGCCTATGTCCGCATCGCCGCCCAGCCCATCCGCCGCCGCTGCCAGGTGGCCAATCCGGCTTTTCTGCTGGTTCAGGATGCCGGCCTGCTGCATATCCCCTCCACCTTGGAGGGACTGAAGCCGGGCGGCGGCATCCTGGTCAACTCCCCCCATTCGTCAACCGAGTTGACGGAAGAATACGGGCGCCCGATGGTTGCCGTGCCGGCCACCGCCCTGGCCCAGGATATCCTGGGCCGTCCTGTCCCCAATGTCGCCTTGTTGTCAGCTTTTCTCGCCTTGACCGGAATGATGCCGGCCAGCGCCTTGGTCAAGGCCTTGGCCCATCGCTTCAAGGGCGACGTGCTAGAGCGCAACACCCGTCTGATCGAAGCCGCCACCACCCAGGTCATTGCCGGAGCGTGGCAGGAGGTGGCCCATGCTTGAAGCCCTCGAGGGATCGGCCGCCATCGCCCGCGCCGTTGCCCGCTGCCGTCCCGGCGTGGTCGCCGCCTATCCGATCACACCGCAGACCCATATCGTCGAGAACATCTCGAAGCTGGTGGCCGACGGCAAGTTGCAAACCGAGCTGGTCAGCGTGGAAAGCGAGTTTTCCGCCGCTTCCGTCGCCTTGGGCGCGTCGGCCGCCGGCTCACGCGCTTATACCGCGTCGTCGTCGCAAGGTATTTTGCTGATGACCGAGGTCTTGTTCAACATCTCGGGCATGCGCCTGCCGGTGGTGCTGACCTGCGCCAACCGGGCCATCGGCGCCCCCATCAACATCTGGAACGATCATTCCGATTCCATGGCGGTGCGTGATTGCGGCTGGATTCAACTGCATTGCGCCGATAACCAGGAAGCGATCGACACCAGCATCCAGGCCTTCCGCATCGCCGAGGCCACCGAATTGCCGGTGATGGTGTGCATGGACGGCTTCATCCTCACCCATACCCTGGAACCCCTGGAAATCCCAGACCAGGACGTGGTCGATCGCTATCTGCCGCCATTTCGTTTCGACCGCATGCTCGACCCGAAAAACCCACTGTCCCTGGGCACCCTTGTGGGACCGGAATATTTCTCCGAGACCCGTCACCTCGCCCATCAGGCCTTGATGGCTGCCACGTCAACCATTGTTGACGTTGACCGCGAATGGCAAACCCTGACCGGGCGCAGCGCTGGCGGTCTGTTAACCGTGGAGGGGCCGGAAAACGCCAAGATCGGCGTTTTGGCCATGGGCTCGGTGGTGTCCACCTTCCGCGAGGCGCTGGACACGCTGAAAACCAGGAAGAAAGCCAAGCTGATCAACCTGCGCGCCTTCCGCCCCCTGCCCGATCAGGCCTTGCGCGAGGCCTGCGCCGGCCTGAGCGATCTGGTGGTGGTCGATCGCGCCTTGTCGCCCGGTTTCGGCGGCATCTTGGGCGGCGAGATCAAGGCGGCCCTGTCGGGCATGGCCAAGATGCCTCGCATCCACAACGTGGCCATCGGCCTGGGCGGGCGCGACGTGCCGCTGGAAATGTGGCCGCGTCTGCTCGACGTACCGAGCGAGGATGGCGGCTTCCGTATTCTCGACCTGGAACCGGCCAAGCTGGGAGAGGTGCCATGACCCAAGCCAACAACGATCCCCGTGCCCGTCAACCACGGTTTCGCGGGCTCGAGGCCGGCCATCGCGCCTGTCAGGGCTGTGGCGAGGCCCTAGCCGCCCGCCTGGTCACCGAATCCGCCGGCCCCGACGTCATCCTGACCAACGCCACCGGCTGCCTGGAAGTGTTCACCACGCCGTGGCCGCAATCGGCGTGGCGGGTGCCGTGGCTGCATTCCCTGTTCGAGAACTCGGCGGCCATCGCTTCGGGCGTCGAGGCGGCGTTGAAGGCGCAAGGGCGGCGCAGCAAGGTCATCGCCATGGGCGGTGACGGCGGTACCTTCGATATCGGCTTCCAGGCGCTGTCGGGCATGCTGGAACGCATGCACAACGTGCTTTACGTCTGCTACGACAACGAAGCCTATATGAATACCGGCATCCAGCGTTCGGGCTCGACCCCGCATGCGGCGATGACCACCACCTCGCCGCCGGGCAAGGAGCGCATGGGCAAGAGGCACCTGAAAAAGGACCTGCTGTCCATCATCGCCGCCCACCACATCCCTTATGCCGCCAGCGCCTCGGTCGCCTACCCCCAGGATTTGCGCCGTAAGGTACGCCGGGCCATGGAAATCGACGGTCCCACCTTCCTGCTGGTTCACTCCCCCTGCCCGCTCGGATGGGGCCATGACGGCAGCGAAACGATCCAGGTGGCCCGCCTAGCGGTGCAGACCGGACTGTTCCCGCTGGTGGAATTGGAACGGGGCGAAGTGGCCTCGGTGATGCCGCTACGGCAAAAGGTGCCGGTCACCGAATATCTGAAGCTGCAAGGCCGCTTCCGTCATCTGTTCGTTGACAGCGACCATCGGGCGCGGGAAGAGCGCGAGCATCTGCAAGCCCTGGCCGATTACAACATGGAACGCTATGGCCTGTTTGGCGACGGTGACGATCCGTTCGATGCCGACGGCGCCGACACGGTGCGCCGTGGCGGCCCAGCCCGAGCCTGAGAGAGGGAAAAGCCATGCCCATCACCATGAATCGCGGCGCCTTTGCCCACGCCGGCTCGTCCCTGGCCTTCAAGACCGGCACCTGGCGCAGCGCCAAGCCGGTGCATGTCCATGCCACCGCGCCGTGCCACGGCGCCTGCCCGGCGGGCGAGGATCAGCAGGCCTGGTTGGCGCTGTTGCAGGAAGGCAAACCGCAAAAGGCTTGGGAACAGTTGGTCACCACCAACCCATTGCCGGCAATCACCGGGCGTGTCTGCCCCCATCCGTGTGAAAGTGCCTGCAATCGCGGTCATCTCGACCAGCCCATCGCCATTCACGGCATCGAACGCTGGCTGGGCGACGAGGCCATCCGCAACAACTGGTCCTATCCGCGTCGGGGTGGGGAAATCCGGGCGGAACGGGTGGCGATCGTCGGTGCCGGTCCCGCCGGCCTGTCGGCGGCCTATCATTTGACGCAGCGAAAATACAACGTGGTGCTTTTCGATTCATTGCCCGAACCGGGCGGTTTGCTGCGTTCCGCCATCCCGCCCACCCGTCTGCCGCGTGCGGTCATCGACGCCGAAATCGGGCGACTGTTACGCACTGGCATCGAATTCCGTCCGCGCACCGCCTTGGGTCGAGACGTCACCTTGGATGAATTGCGCTCGGAATTCGATGCGGTGTTCCTGGGTGTGGGGGCTGGCAAAAGCCGTCACTGGGATGTGGACGGCGCCGTCCCCGCCGATCTGCACGAAGGCTTGGCGCTACTGCGCGAATGGCTGGCGGTGGGGGCTTTACCCAAACCTAATGCCGTGGTCATCCATGGCGGCGGTAATACCGCCGTGGATCTGGCCCGGGTCATGCGCCGAGCCGGCATCCGCGACGTCCATGTGGTCACCGCCTCGGGCCTGCCCGGCCCCGACACCGACGCGGACGACGTCTTGAACGTGGTGCCGCGCGAATTGGAACAAGCCATCGAGGAGGGCGTCCAGTTCCACCCACACCGCACCATCAACCGACTGATCATGCGTGGTTCGAAAGTGGTCGGCGTCGAGATGGTACGGCTGAAAAAACTGCCCGATGGCAGTGGCCGCAAATCCCGCGTGTCGTTCGAGGGCACGGAAACCGTGCTGCATGTGGACATGGTGGTGCCGGCCATTGGTGAAGTGGTCGATGCCACCGGTCTGGAATACATCTTGCGCCAGCGTGACTTTCTGCCGGTGGACATGTTCGGCCGCATCGAGGGACAACCCGGTCTGTTTGCCGGTGGCGACGCCCGCGACCGCCTGAAAGCCTATCCCAACGGCACGGTCAGTGCCGCCATCGGCGATGGTCGCCGCGCCGCCGAAGGGATCGATGCCCTGTTGTCTCGACGCGATCCGGTGGAAGAAAACCGTCCCCCCCTGCCCTATGCATCCCTTAATCTGTCCTATTACGAGTCCAGTCCACGCATCGACCTGCCGACCCTGCCGTTGGAACAACGCAACGACAGTGCCGAGATCGAGGGTGGACCGAACAGCGCCCAAGCCATGGCCGAGGCGCAGCGCTGTTTTTCCTGCGGCAATTGCCTGGCTTGCGACAATTGCTGGACCCTGTGCCCGGACAACGCGGTGCTGAAAACATCCGAGATGGCGAAGGACGGCAGCCACTATCTTTTCGATTACGAGTACTGCAAGGGCTGCGGCCTGTGCGCCAAGGAATGCCCCTGCGGCTTCATTTCCATGCAGGCGGAAGAATAGCGGGTTGGCGAAGCGGTCCACTCGGTGGATACTCGGCTCTGGTATCCACCGAGGATTTTGGGCATGAAAACACGTACCGCCTTGCTAGCCTTGACCTTGGGCTTGCTGGCAACGGATGGCTGGGCTGGAATCGAGGAAGGTCTGAGCGCCTATCAGCGCCGCGACTGGCCCGCTGCCTTGCGTGAATTCCAGCCCCTGGCCCAAAGCGGCGACGCGGTGGCGCAATCGCGCCTGGGCCACATGCTGCTGCATGGCAATGGCATCACCAAAGACGTGGCGCAAGCGGTCAAGCTGTTGACCGAAGCCGCCGACAAGGGCGATGCCCTGGCCCAAAATACTTTGGGGGGCCTCTATTTCCACGGCAACGGTGTGCCGCGCGACCCGGCCCGCGCCCTGATCCTGTTCAGCCGTGCCGCCGACCAGAACCAGCCCAATGCGCTCAATAATCTGGGGCAGCTCTATTTCCAGGGCAACGGCGTCGCCAAAAATGAAGCCAAGGCGGTGGAATACCTGCACAAATCAGCCGATATGGGCATTTCCGCCAGTTGGGAAACCCTGGGCATCGCCTATTGGCACGGTCGCGGCGTACCCGCCGACAAGGCCGTCGCCCTGCCCTGGCTGAAAAAAGCCGCCGAACGTGGTCATCTGGTGGCGCAAAACCTGTATGGCGCCGCCCTGTGGACCGGCAACGGCATCGCCCAGGACCGGGCCGAGGCGGTGCGCTGGTTCGAGCGGTCGGCCAATCAGGGCGACCCGGCCTCGCTGTTGAACATGGCCCACGCCAAATTCAACGGCGTCGGCAGCGCCAAGGACGTGGAAACCGCCTATTACTATTACATCCTGGCCGAACGTCAGGCTAAACCCAACGACAAGACCAAATATACCGAGGCCAGGGAAAAGGCCCGCCAGCAAGTCACCCCCGACCAGGAACGTACCGCCACAGAAAAAGCGGCGAAATGGTCACCGCGTCCGCAGGCCCCCGGCGATGCCAGCGACGCGGCCAAGACCGACAAGGCAACGGAAAGCGCGCCGCCGCGCCCGCAGCGCAACGCTGGCTCGGGTGTGGTGATCAACCGCGATGGTGTGGTGCTGACCAATTCCCACGTGGTCAAGTCGTGCCGCAACATCAAGGTCAGCTTGGGTGAAGGCACCCAGATCCTGGCTGCCAGCGTCATCGCCCGCGACGACGTCAACGATCTGGCGGCGCTCAACACCACCTTACGCTCCAGTGACAGCGCCCGCTTCCGCGATGGTGCGGCCATGCGCTCGGGTGACAGCGTCGTCGCCATCGGCTTTCCGCTGTCGTCCTTGCTGTCGCGTGAGCCCAACATCACCGCCGGTGTCATCAGCGCCCAGAACGGATTGCGCGGCGACAAACGCCACTATCAGGTCACCGCCCCCATCCAACGCGGCAATTCCGGCGGTCCGCTCACCGACATGAGCGGCAATGTGGTGGGCATCGTGGTGTCGACGCTGAACGCCATGAAGGTGGCCGACAACTCGGGCGCCATTCCGCAGAACGTCAATTTCGCCATCAAGGGCGAACTGGCGCGCAAATTTTTGGACGAGAATAAGATCGCCTATACCACCAACGCACCGGGGCCAGCCTTGTCGGTGGCCGATGTGGGTGACATGGCCCGCAAATTCGCCGCCTATGTGGAGTGCGAGAACTGACGGTAAACGTCACGTCGAAGACGTGCGGTCAGCCGAACTTATACAAAATGCCGAAGCCGCCGCGCGGATAAGACCATTCGATATTGAAATGGTCGTCGCAGATGACCCGACAGGTTCCGCATTCCAGGCAGCCATCGGTGGTCAGCACCACACGACCGTTCTCAATCGCATAGCAGGCGGCCGGGCAGCAATAGGTGCATTGTTTGGCGGTGCATTTGCCCTCGCACACATCGGCACTGATGATGGCGATATGCGGGCGCCCTTCGTCGACGCGATAGCGGTTCTCGAAAAGCTTTTCCTCGACCTTGCTCATCGGAACGACCTCACCAGCTTGATGGCGTCACCCAACAGCCCCAACCGCGACCGGCGCTTGACGAATTCGCCGGCGATTTCCTTTTCCTTGGTCTTCTTGTCGATGCCGTCGACCTTGAGAATGGTGGCGGCGGCCTTGTTGAGAAGCTCGGGATAGGTGGTAAAAAATTGAGGATTTGCATGAAAAATCTCAGGCATGTTCCTGTATTTTTTCAAATCCTTCATGACAAAGCTGTCTTCCAGCGCCGCCCGGTAACGCGCCAGATGCTGGGCGGTGAAGGGCTTGCCCTCGTCCTTCAGCTTCAGGATCGTTTCGGCAGCTAAACGACCAGAGGTCATGGCCAAATTCGACCCTTCGCGGTGCACGGCGTTAACGAAGCCACCGGAATCACCGACGATCAGCCAGCCGTCGCCATGAACCTGGGGGATGGCCTTGTAACCACCCTCGGGGATCAGATGGGCGGCATATTCCTTGACCTCGGAACCGGCGATCAGCGGCTTGATGGCCGGATGCGCCTTCATGGCATCCAGCAGGTCATAGGGGGTGATGCCGCCCTTCTTGAAATCGTCGGCCATGCAGCCGATACCCAACGCGATGGATTCGCGGTTGGTGTACAAGAAGCCGGTGCCCATCATACCCTTGGTGATCTTGCCGAACAGCTCGATGACCACGCCTTCGTCATTGGCGATGTTGAAGCGTTGTTCGATCACTTCCTTGGGCAGGAAATGCATTTCCTTCACCGCCAGCGCCACGTCGGCGGCCTTGATGGTCGGGCGCAGCCCGGCCTTGGTGGCGATCAGCGAGTTGACGCCGTCGGCCAGGACCACCACGTCGGCCAGGATGTCGCCGCCCAGGCGGTCGGTGCGCACGCCGACCACCTTACCGTCCTGCTTGATCAGGTCGAGCACGGTGGCCTCGCAGATCAGCAACACACCGGCATCGGTGGCCTTCTTCGACATCCAACGGTCGATATTGGCGCGGATGACGGTATAGCGGGTCGGCGGCTCGTCCTTTTTCTTGGTGCCGCGATAGTTGGAGCCCACATAGGATTCGTCGTCCAGCACCCACATGCGCTGTTCGATGATCGGACGTTCCATCGGCGCCTGGCGGCGACAATTGGGGATGATCTGCTCCAGCGCCTCGGCATAGAGGATGGCGCCTTGAACATTCTTCGAGCCCGGGTATTCGCCGCGCTCGAGCTGCAACACCTTCATGCCGGCGCGGGCCATGACCAGGGCGGCGGCATTGCCTGACGGTCCGGCGCCGATGACGATGGCGTCAAATTTCTCGGCCATGCTTCATTTACTCCTATTGAGCCGCCTTGCGGGCCGCCAGACGCTCTTGCAGCGCCTCGGTCAGGGCCGGCAGGATTTGCAACGCATCGCCGACGATGCCGAAGGTGGCGAAGTCAAAGATGGGGGCGTTGGGATCGCTGTTGATGGCGATGATGACGTCGGCGCCTTCCACCCCCACCCGGTGCTGAATGGCCCCCGAGATACCGGCGGCGATATACAGCTTGGGTCGGATGGTCTTGCCGGTCTGGCCGATCTGGCGGTCGGCGCTGATCCAGCCGGCATGGGTGACCGGGCGCGACCCACCGTAATCACCGCCGAGAACGGCGGCCAAATCCTGCACCAGCTTGAAGTTTTCCGGCTTGCCCAGGCCCCGGCCACCAGCGACGACAATGTCGGCATAAGCCAGTTGGGCCTTTTCCGCGTCCGAATCGGGGATGAAGGACAGGATCTTGGTGATCACGTCCTCTTCCGGCATCTTCGGCTGATGTTCGATGATCTGGCCGCGCTTACCGGGAACGCGGTCGGGCATGGCCATGACGCGCGGGCGCACGGTGGCCATCTGCGGGCGGTATTCCAGCGTATGGATGGTGCACAGCAACGAACCGCCGAAGGTCGGACGGGTGGCGGCCAGCGACCGGGTTTCGTCGTCGATACGCAATTCGGTGCAATCGGCGGTCAGACCGGTGGCCAAGGTGGTGGCCAAGGCGCCGGCCAGATCGCGCCCCAGGGTCGAGGCCCCCAGCAGCATGATTTCCGGCTTGAAGGTATTGACCAGATCGGTCAACCCAGCGGTATAGGGATCGGTGCGATAATCGGTCAGCACCGGGCCACGCATCAGATAGACGGTATCGGCGCCGTATTCGAAGGCATGGTCGCAGGCTTCCAGCGTCGCAGGCGCATCCGGCCCCAACACCACGCCCGACAGCGGTACGCCCAGATGGGTGGCCAGCTTGCGGCCCTCGCCCAGCAATTCCCACGATACCGGGTGGACCTTGCCGCGTTCCAGTTCCACGAACACCCAGACACCGTGATAGACGCTGAGATCGGCGCCATCGCCACGACGCGGCGCGGCGGCGACGGGGGTCTGTTCCTGATCCTGGTCCTCGGCGCTCATTGTCCGATCTCCATCTCAAGCTTGGGGTGTTTGGCGAACACGCTGGTCAGCAGGGCATCGGCCACTTCCCGCGGGGTCTTGCCCTCGGTCTTGATCATTTCCGCCTTCACCGCCTTGGCCGGCGGTGCGAACACCTTCTTCACCACGGTGGGCGAGCCTTTCAGGCCGCATTGGGCGGTGACGGAGATACCGGCGGCCTTGTGGTCCCATTCCGCCACCTCATAGCGGGCGGCGCGGAACAGATCGTCCATGCTGCCGTAACGCATCTCATTGCTGCCTTCCAGCATGGTCACCAGACAGGGCAGCCTGGTTGCCAGCACCTGCACCCCGCCTTCGGACCGGCGATGGACGACGATCTCGCCCTTGTCCAGGTCGACTTTTTCCACCTGGGCCACATAGGTCAACTGCTGCATGTGCAGGCGGCGGGCGATGCCCGGCCCGACCTGGGCGGTATCGCCGTCGATGGTTTGCTTGCCGCAGAACACCATGTCGACGGGGGCGGTCTCGCCGATCTTGGCGATGGCCGAGGCCAGCGCGAACGAGGTGGCCAGGGTATCGGAACCGGCAAACACCTTGTCGGTCAGCAAGATGGCGTCGTCGGCACCATAGCTGATGCACTTCTTCAAGGCCTCGATGGCCATTTTCGGCCCCATGGTGATGACGGTGACCTTGCCGCCCAATTGGTCGCGCAGACGCAGCGCCTCTTCCAGCGAGAAAAGGTCGTAGGGATTGATGATGGTCGGCACACCTTGACGCATGATGGTGTTGGTGACCGGATGCACGCGAATCTGCGCGCTGTCCGGAACCTGCTTGATGCAGACGACGATATGCATTTCGTTCCCTTTCCCGCCGGCCTGTGACCTTTTTCAGGCCGGACGCCAATCCCTAAGAAAGAACCCGGTGTTTATTCAGCAAGGACAGCCGCGAGTAAAGTGCTAATACGCTGCCGATTGCGGTGATAGCACGATGCCCACCCCTCTCGGCAGGCGTGGACAGAATGGGTGTCATGCGTCAAACGGATGTCACCGGGCCTGCAAATGCAGATCCACATCGCCGGAACGGTTGCGCGCCCTGACCATGCGGGCGGTATCGGGGGTCAGGTCGTATTGCACCTGATCGGCATAAGCGCGCCCGGCCCCCCGGCTTTCATCAACCAGAGCCCCCAGCACGGCGATGCCACCAGTGGCCAGCATGAAGGCGGAATTGCCCCAGATCCAACCGTCGCCCTTGGCATCCAAGGTATAAGTGGTGGTTCGGAACCCCGGTGCCAAGCAGCTGACCGTCACCGGGGCGGCGGAATGGGGAATGGTCACCTCCGCCGGGGTCTGCACCGAGGCGGAATAGTCGTACCCCTTGAGCTCGCACCGGGCCTGATCGGGATTGGTGCGAATCTGCACCGAGGATTCGGTTGATCCCACCACCGAGGCGCATGCCGCCACGGCTACCGAAGCGGCCACGGCTGCAACGCGAAATTTCCAATCCATCCGGTACGGCCCCCGCTTTATGACAGCCGGGTACTATCCCAAAGGCTGACACCCCCTGGCAAGCATTTAACCCGGGCGACCGTCGGCGCGCGGCTTGGTAAGGACGGGGAAATAGACGACAACGAACAACAACCAAGCAAAAGCCCAGAACGTGCCGCCGGCATGGGTCAGGGCCATTTGTGCGTCACTCAGCACCGGTGCCACCACCCGCAGCAAGGTGCCCGCCGACAACAGAACATAGGCGGCGACGGTCAAGGGCGACACCACCAGCGGACGCCCGGAATGGCCCAGCGAAGCCCGGCTCATCACCGCCAGGATCATGGTGCCCACCGCCCCGGCGGTCAATGCGTGCAGGGCGGCGGAAGCCGGCAAGGCATGAATGAAGCTGGAGAGCCCCAGCAAGGCCAGACCGATCACCAGCCACAGATAGCCCAGATGCAACACCCACAAGATCGGGCTGCGCAAGGTCTTATAGCCATGCCAACGGCCCAGCCGCAGGCCATGCACCGCCGCCGCTGCCAGCAACACCGCGCCGGTCACCGCCGCACCGGGCAGCGCGATGGTCAGCGCCATGCCGGCCACCAGCAGACCGACGGCGCCGCCCTTTTCCACCCAGGCCAAGGGGGTGACCTCGACCGCTTGGCCCTGCATACGCAGCCAGTTCTGGGTGAAGGACGGCACGATACGCCCGCCGACGATGGCGATCATGGTCAGTACCATGGTCAGGCCGACATAGACGCCCACCATGTCGCCCCGCAGATGCACGGTCAGATTGGCCAGGAAAAACACTCCGAGAATCGGCAGAAAGGCGATGTTGCGCCACTTTCCCGCCGACAGAAGCGGCTTGGCCACCATCCAGGCCAATAGCGGCAGAAAGGCTAGATCGATCACCGCCACCAGCAAGGGCGGCAAAAAGCCGGCCAGGGTGAAGGCCAGACGTCCACCCAGCCAGACGGCAAACAGCAGCATCAACGGCTTGCCGCTGACATGATGGGTATTGGTCCAATTAGGCACGGCGGTCAGCAGAAAACCGGCGATGGCGGCGCCGGCGAAGCCGAACACCATTTCATGGCCGTGCCACAAGGCAGCGGCGAATGGCAACTTCAGGTCGAGCCCACCGGCATAGATGGCCAACCATAGCGGCAGCGACAGCAAGGCCTGCAAGGCAGTGAACAGGAAGAACGGACGAAAGCCGCCGGCAAAGAACAAGGGGCCGGCATTGCCGCGATAAACCGGCTCTTGCAGGGGGATGGTAGCCATGAATTGGGGACTCCGTTACCAGGATGTGGCGACCCTATAGCAATTCGACGCATTCCAACCTTGATGGGCATCAAGAGCCAGAGAACAAGACCCAGACATAGACCCCATAGGCAGCCAGATACAATGCCCCTCTGCCCCGCCCGATTGGACCGCCCACGGCCATGCTCAGCGGTACCAAGGCGGAAACCGCGACCATCACCCAGACATCGCGCCCGGCCAGTTCCGCCGCCACCGGCAACGGGACCGCACCGGCGGCAATGCCGACGATCCCCAGCGTATTGAAGATGCAACTGCCGAAGACATTGCCGAGAGCCACCTGGGTATGCCCACGCCAAGCGGCGATCATCGATGTCGCCAGTTCCGGCAACGACGTACCCAGGGCGATCAGACTAAGGCCGATGACGGCTTCCGAAACCCCCAAGCTGCGCGCCAGCCCGGTGCCGCCCTTGACCAGAAGGGCGGCACCGATGACCAATCCGGCGACACCACCGATGGTCAGCAGCACGGCCAGCCACACCGGCATTTTCGGGCGTTCCAGATCGCGGGCCTCCTTTTCATGCAGGCTTTGGCGATGTTGCGGTTTTTCCCGCCGATAGGTCTGCCACAAATACCAAAGCAGGCACAAAACCAATACGGCGCCATGCCAACGTTCGATGGTGCCGTGAA
Source organism: Magnetospirillum gryphiswaldense MSR-1 v2 (assembly GCF_000513295.1). Taxonomy (NCBI): domain Bacteria; kingdom Pseudomonadati; phylum Pseudomonadota; class Alphaproteobacteria; order Rhodospirillales; family Rhodospirillaceae; genus Magnetospirillum; species Magnetospirillum gryphiswaldense. The sequence continues at coordinate 1,105,352 of NC_023065.1, read as the reverse complement.
CGGCCAACCCGGCCAGCAGGGCGGCGGCGGTGAAATTGATGACACCGTCATGCAGAAGCAAGGATCGTGTCACATCCAAAGGACGCAGCAAGGCGGCAACGCCGACGACCAGCAGCAGATTGGTGATGTTGCTGCCGACCACGTTGCCCAAGGCCATGTCCGGTACCCCTTCGATGGCGGCACTGACCGAGACCATCAGTTCCGGGGCCGAAGTCATCGCGCCCACCAAGGTCAGGCCGATCACCAGTTCCGACACCCTGAGGGACCGGGCGACGGTAACCGCACCGCGCACCAAGCCTTCGCCGGCGACCAGCAGCAGAAACAAACCGACAAACGTAAGTAGGATATCGCTCACTCCATCCCCCTATATCGGTCTTGCCTTCGGCACGCCCTCCCCCCATGCTTTTAGCACAATAGCGGAAAAGACCTCATGAACACCGCCACCCTCGACGACATCAAGACCGGCGCTCAGCCGGGCCTGCGCTTCGCCGCCCTGCTGGACCGCAAGGGCGGTTGCCGCGACCTGGACTGGGACGGCATCCGGCAATGGAAGCCGGAAGACGGCTTTTTATGGATTCATCTGGAGCGCGATGACGAAACCGCCGCCACTTGGCTGCGCCGGGAAAGTGGCGTCGACCCGTTGGTCGCCCTGGCCTTGCTGGCCGATGAATCCCGCCCTCGGGTCGAGGATGTTGACGACAACCTTTTGGTGGTGCTGCGCGGTGTCAACGTGGACGAGGCCAGCGGCCATCCCGAATTGGTCCCCATCCACATCTGGGGAGAAGCCAATCGGTTGATTTCCCTGCGTGAAAAGGACCATCAGCTTTCCGCCCTGCGCAATATCCGTCTGGCACTGTTGACTGGCAAGGGGCCGCGCAGTCCGGGCGGATTGTTGGCCCAGATCGCCGAACGGGTGGTCGAACACCTGGAAATCATCCTGGAAAACCTGGAAGAGGAAATCGGTATCCTGGAGGATCAGGCCATCGAACGCACGGCCGATCCCGGCATGCGCGGCAAGCTGGCCCGTGCCCGGCGCAGCACCATTCAATTGCGCCGTTATCTGGGACCGCAGCGCGACGCGCTTTACCGTATCCAGCACGACGATTCGTCGTGGCTGTCACGCGACGCCCGCCTGCGCCTGCGTGAAGTCACCGACAAAGTGGTGCGCCATATCGAGGATTTGGACGCCTTGCGCGAACGGGCAACGGTGCTGCACGAAGATCTGTCGGCGCAAATCTCCGAACGCATCGCCCAAAATTCCAATCGTTTCACCGCCCTGACCGCGCTGTTGCTGCCGCCTTCCCTGGTGGCCGGTCTGCTGGGTGCCAATATCGGCGGCATCCCAGGGACCGGTGATCCCAATGCCTTTTGGGAATTGCTGGTGATCATCGCCGTGATGATGCCCGGATTGTGGCTGGTCCTGCGACGGATCAACTGGCTTTAGCCAAGAAAAACGGCCCCGTTTCCGGGGCCGTCTGCTGTTTTATTCGCTGCCTTCACAGTGATAGGCCGCCAACCGTTCCACCTCGTTCTTCGATCCCAGGATTACCGGCACCCGCTGGTGCAGATTGGTGGGCTCAACCTCCATCAGACGTTTACGCCCGGTGGTGGCGGCACCGCCGGCCTGTTCGACGATGAACGACATGGGATTGGCTTCATACATCAGCCGCAACTTGCCGCCCTTCTTGATGTTCTCGGCATCGGCGGGATACATGAAAATGCCGCCGCGCACCAAAATACGATGGACTTCGGCGACCATGGACGCCACCCACCGCATGTTGAAATCCTTACCGCGCGGGCCGTCCTTGCCGGCCAGGCATTCATCCACATAGCGCTTGACCGGAGCCTCCCAGAAACGCGAGCGCGACGCGTTGATGGCGAATTCCTTGGTGTCGGCCGGGATGGTCATGTTCGGATGGGTCAGGAAGAACATGCCGACGTCACGGTCCAAGGTGAAGCCGTTGACGCCGTTGCCGGTGGTCAGCACCAGCATGGTCGATGAACCATAAAGCGCATAGCCGGCACAAATCTGCTGGACACCGGGTTGCAGGAAGGCGTTGGCCGAATTGGGATCGGCCCCTTCGGGCAGACGCAGGATCGAGAAAATGGACCCGACCGAAATGTTGACGTCAATGTTGGACGACCCGTCCAGCGGATCGAACAACAGCAGGTACTTGCCGTCGGCCGACCCCTTGACCGCGTGCACGTCTTCCAGCTCCTCCGACGCCATGGCGGCATAATTGCCGCCCAGCGCGTTCATGTGCAGGAAAATGTCGTTGGCCAGAACGTCCAGGGGCTTTTGTTCCTCGTCCTGAACGTTAACGGTCCCGGCAACACCGTGATTGCCGACCAGGGCGCCGCGATTGACTTCGTGCGACACCATCTTGCAGGCGGTCAGGATGTCGTTCATCAGCGAGGTGAAGGCGCCAGAGCCGCCAAGACGACGCTGCTCCTGCAACAGGAAATGGGTCAGAGTGATCCGCTTATACGGCATGGTTCCCTCTCTTCTATGCATTCTTGTTACGCGCGCCCGCGCTGACCACGGGTCATAGCCCAGACGCGGCCCGGATGCAATGTCGCCTCGCAATCGTCGTGCCCCTTGGCTACACTTCCCGCCCCATTCCAGCGAGGTTTTTATGTACGAACCGCTTACTCCCCAGGAACTGGCCCGCGTCAACCTGCTGGCTGACATCTTCACCCGCATCGGCGACGAGCGCATGAAGGATATCGGCCTTTACAACCATGCCCTTAAGGTCGAAGCCGTCGGCTTCCGCCCGTGGGAAGACGATAATGGGGGAAAGTGGCTGGCCGGGGTGCTGGTCACGCCGTGGTTCATGAACTTCCTGCTGCTGCCCACCACGGCGGAACAGTTGCAGGGCGCGGACGTGGCCTCCAAGCGCCGGGTGGAAATGCCCTGTGGCGAAGTGGTGTTCACCATCGGCGAGGTCGAGGAAATCGGCCTGTATCTGGCGTCGTCGCTGTATTCGCCCATGGGCCGTTTCGACGTGCATGCCATGGCGGTGACCAATGCCTGGGCGGCGGTGGACAAGTTCTTCAAGGTACCGGAAGTGGAAGAACCCGGCGGCCCGGTCAAACCGTGAAACCGCTGGCCGGCATCATCCTGGCCGGCGGTCTGGCCCGCCGTATGGGCGGCGGTGACAAGCCGTTGCGGGAAGTGGCCGGCATCTCCTTGCTGCAACGAGTGATCGACCGCTTGCTGCCGCAGGTGCAATGCCTGGCTCTCAGCGCCAATGGCCCCGCTGACCGCTTTGCCCCTTTCGGCCTGCCGGTCATCGCCGACGTGATCCCCGGCCATCTGGGACCGCTGGCCGGTATCCTAAGCGGCCTTTACTGGGCCAAGGCACAGGGACTGGAGTATTGCCTGAGCGCCGCCGGCGACACCCCTTTGCTGCCCCTCGATCTGGCCCCTGGCCTGTGGCGGCAATCCCAGGAAGGGGGCAGAGCGGTCATCGCCATCAGCGGCGAGCACCAGCACCCGGTCTTCGGCTTATGGCCGGTGGGGTTGATTGAGGCCATGGAACAAGCGCTGGCAGCGCAACAGCGGGGGGTATGGCGCTTCGCCCAAGCCCAGGGGGCGGGCTTGGCCCCCTGGCCAGCCCAGCCCATCGATCCATTCTTCAATGTCAACACACCGGATGACATCGAGGTCTTGGCGAAAATTCTTAAACCGCGATAATGGCGGCGGCGACGTCACGGCCTTCGGTCAGCAGCACGTTGTAGGTGCGGCAGGCGGCGCCGCTATCCATAGGTTCGACGACGATACCGTGCCCACGCAAGGCATCGCGCAAAGCCCGGGGCACCGGCGCCATGGAACGACCGCAGCCCAGGATCAGGATAGCCGGACGCGGATCGGCCCCGATGATCGGTTGCAGGTTTTCCAAGGCAACGTCGCTGGCTGATTGCACTGTCCACGACAACGTCCGACGCGGCAAAATCAGCACAGACCCTTCATGACGGATGCCGGAGATGGAGAAGCCGCCATCGCCATAGCCGCCGATCAGTTGGAATTCCGAACTGACGACCGGAGTGATGTCCATCAGGGAGCGGCCTGACTGGCGGCTTCTTCCTCTTCACGCTCCTTGCCGACGCGGAGGTTGAAATAAATCAGCACCGGGATGGCCACATACATGGACGAGAAGGTGCCAACCACCAAGCCCCATAGCAACGACGCAGCGAAACCGTGCAGAACCTCGCCGCCCAGAAGCAGCAGGGCGATGACAGTCAGGAACACGGTGGCTACGGTCAGGAAGGTGCGCGCCAAAGTCTCGTTGACCGACTGGTTGAGCAGCTCGGACAAAGACAAGGTCTTGTACTTGCGCAGATTTTCACGCACACGGTCATAGATGACCACGGTGTCGTTGATGGAATAGCCAGCGATGGTCAGGATGGCGGCCACGCTGGTCAGGTTGAATTCCATGCCGGTGAGCGAGAAAAACCCAAACGTCAAAATGACGTCATGGAACGTGGCGATCAGGGCGCCGACACCAAACTGCCATTCAAAGCGAAACCACACATAGGCGGCGATGGCCAGAACCGACAGACCGACAGCCAACGCACCGTCGCGCTTCAACTCGTCCCCCACCTTGGGGCCGACGATCTCAACGCGGCGGTATTCATAGCCGCCGCCCAGGGTCTCCTTGACCTTGGCCAAGGCGGCCATCTGAGCCTTTTCGTCACCGTCTTGCTTTTGCACGCGGACCATGACGTCGCGGCCAGATTCGCCGAATTGCTGCAACGACACTTCGCCCAGACCCAGATTGCCCAAAACGTCGCGCATATGGGCCATATCCGCTGGCCCCTCGACCTTTTGCACCTCGACCAGAATGCCGCCGGCAAAGTCGATGCCGAAATTGAAGCCCTTGGTGGCGATGGACACGAAAGTGCCGATGATCAGGGCGGCGGTCAAAAAGAACGCCGGAATGCGCTTGCCGACGAAGTCGAACTTGGGCGTCCGGGCGATGAGATTGGCGTAAAAGCTCATGGCCTTATCCTTACAGCGGCAGCGTCTTGGGACGGCGCAGGCGAACCCAGGTGGCCACCATCAGACGGGTGACCATGATGGCGGTGAACATGGAGGTCAGCAGGCCCAAGGACAAAGTGACGGCAAAGCCGCGCACCGGCCCGGAACCGAACTGGAACAGCAGGGCCGCCGCCGCCAGGGTGGTCAGATTGGCGTCCAAAATGGTGCCGAAGGCCCGCTCGAACGATATCTGGATGGTGGAGATGATGCTGCGCCCGGATCGCTGTTCCTCGCGCATACGCTCATAGATCAGCACGTTGGCATCCACCGCCATGCCCATGGTCAGGACGATGCCGGCGATGCCCGGCAGGGTCAGCGTGGCCCCCAGCACCGACATCAAGGCCAGCAGGATAACCAGATTGAGCACCAGGGCGACATTGGCCAGGGCGCCCAAGGTGCCATAGATGACCACCATGAAGACCACCACCAGCAGCAAGCCCACACCGCTGGCGACGGCACCGGCCTGGATGGAATCGGCGCCCAGATCGGGACCGACAGTGCGTTCCTCCAGCACCACCAAAGGTGCCGGCAGCGCACCGGCGCGCAGCAGCAAGGCCAGATCCTGCGCCCCTTGGACGGAGAAGCTGCCGGAAATTTCGCCGGCACCGCCCAAGATCGGTTCGTTGATGCGTGGCGCGGAAATCACCTTGTCGTCCAGAACGATGGCCAACAGCTTGCCAGAGGCGGCGCTGGTGGTATCGGCGAAACGTTTGCCGCCAGCGACCGAGAAGCGGAACGACACCACCGGACGACCGTCGCGGAAGGTGGGCTGCGCATCGGTCAGCATGTCGCCGCCAACTTCGACCCGCTTTTTCACCACGTAATGGGACGGTAGCCCCCGTTCCTGCTCGACCGACGGCAACAGCATGGAACCGGACGGCACCCGACCGCGCACCGCTTCATCCGGCGTGGTGGTGTCGTCGACCAGATGGAAGGTCAGCTTGGCGGTCTTGCCCAGAAGCGACTTGATGTGCTCGGGGTTCTTGACGCCGGGCAATTGGACGATGATGCGGTCCACACCCTGGCGCTGGATCGACGGTTCACGCGTGCCCAATTCATCGACACGGCGCCGCACGATGCCGATGGATTGGTCAACCGCCTGATTGATGCGCTTGGCCATCACCGGGGTGGGATAGGTGAAGGTGAACAATCCCCCCTCGCCCGCCTCGAATTGCGCTTCCGGGTCGAGTTTGCGCAGCTCGGCCCGCACCCGCTCGCGCTCGGCCTCGTCGGAGATGCGGACCTTGACGCTGTCAAGGCCGCTGATCCCCAACTCGGAATAGCGGACCTTTTCCTTGCGGAGCGTGGCCCGCAAGGTTTCCACCATGGCCGACAGATGTTCGCGCTTTACGTAGGCGGTATCAACTTCGAGCAGCAGATAGGAACCACCTTGAAGGTCAAGCCCCAGACTGACCGGCTGCCACCAAGAGGGCATCCGGTCGGTGGTATCCCGCGAAAGCAGGTTGGGCGTCGCCCAGACTCCGCCCCAAAGGGCGACAAGCAACACCAAGGCGATCTTCCACTTGGGAAATTGGAGCATGACCGTTCCGTATCAGGCAGTAATAGCAGGTTTACTTGTCGGCCGGGGTTTCCGTCCCGTCCTTGGCTTCTTCCTTGGCGCCCGAGACCGGCTCGGTCTTGGCAACCACTTCCTGGATGGCGGAACGGACGACACGAACCTTGACGCCGTCGGCGATTTCCACCTGCACTTCGGTATCGCTGGTGACTTTGGTCACCAGACCCATGATGCCGGAAGCCAGAACCACACGGTCGCCGCGACGGAGGGCGGCCAGCATTTCCTTATGGACCTTCATGCGCTTTTGCTGAGGGCGGATCATCAGGAAATAGAAGACCACGAAGATCAGGACCAGCGGCAGAAAGGCCTCGACACCTCCGGCGATGCCGCCAGCGGAACCGGCAGCCTGGGCATAGGCGGGGGACACGAACATGGAACGACTCCTTGGATCAGTGGTCTTTCATGGCAAAGTCAGCGGAATATAGCGACAAGCCAAGCCGATGCAAACCTTAACTCCCGTCTGCGGTCAAACCCTTGCCCGATCCGGGGCGGGGCTTTAGGCTGTCGCCTTCCCGCCATCACCCAGGTTTTTCGTCATGACCCCCGACACTCTCGACCTGCTGAACCGCATCGCCAACGCCCTGGAACGGTTGGCGCCGCCGCCCTTGTCCAAGGTCGACCTGCTGGCCGCCGATGCCTTCATCTGGCACGCCAATCCGGACGGGCTGGAACCGGTGCCGCAGGTCAATCGGGTGGAACTTCAACTGTTGAAAGGCATCGAGCGCCAGATCGAACAATTGCTCAACAATACCCGTCGTTTCGCCCAGGGACTGCCCGCCAACAACGCCCTGTTATGGGGCGCGCGCGGCACCGGCAAAAGCTCGTTGGTCAAGGCGGCACACGCCACCATCAACGAAGAAGGCGCCGACAAGCTGCTGCTGGTGGAAATCCACCGTGAGGACATCCCGTCCCTGCCCCGGCTGCTGCGTATTTTGCGCGCCGACGGTCGCCGCACCATCCTGTTTTGCGACGATCTGTCGTTCGAGGGCCAGGACGAGGCCTATAAGTCGTTGAAGGCGGTCCTCGACGGCGGCATCGAAGGCCGTCCCGCCAACGTGATTTTCTACGCCACCTCGAACCGCCGTCACCTGCTGTCGCGCGACATGATCGAGAACGAGCGCTCCACCGCCATCAATCCCGGCGAGGCAGTCGAAGAAAAGGTGTCGCTGTCCGACCGCTTCGGCCTGTGGCTGGGCTTCCATCATGTGGGGCAAGACACCTATTTCGACATCATCCAGGGCTATGCCGACCGTTACGGCTTGCCTATCGATGGGGAATCGCTGCGGCGCGAGGCCAATGAATGGGCGGTCACCCGTGGCTCGCGCTCGGGCCGCGTCGCCTGGCAATTCATCCAGGATCTGGCCGGTCGCCTGGGCAAGCCCATCGCCTGAGGTTTGTCTATACGGCCCGTGACGGGCCCGCTCAAACGCCGCGCGGGCTTGATCAGCGCCGAGCCAGCCATCGCGTAGCGTAGACCACGGCAACGAACAGGGCGATGCCGCCCAAAATCACCAGACCGCCGACGATCATGGCTTCGTCGGGGGTCATTGTCGGGGCGGTGTCGAATCTTTGAAACATGCCCACAGCTTAAGGGCCGTCCCCAGGGGCGGCCCTTGTCTTTGGTCAAGCGCCGTTCAGATGAGCAACGGGATTGACCGCCTCGGTACCCCGGCGCAATTCGAAATGCAATTGTGGGCTGTCCACCCCGCCTGATGTACCGACGGTGGCGATCTGCTGGCCGCGCTTGACCGAATCGCCCTTGCGCACCATCAACTGATCGTTATGGGCATAGGCGCTGACCCAGCCATCGGCATGCTTGACCAACAGCAGATTGCCGAATCCCTTCAATTCGTTGCCCACATAGGCAACGACGCCGTTTTCCACTGCCCATACCGGGGTACCGCGGGCAGCAGCGATATTGATGCCGTCATTATGCTGGCCCTTGCTGCCCGCCATGGGGCCGAACTCCGCCACCAGATCGCCCTTGACCGGCCAGATGAAGCCCTTGCCGCCCATGGGTGGCGGTGGCGGCGGCAGGGTTTGCCGGGGTTCGAACGCCGGATGGCGGGCTTCCGGCGCCGTATTTCCCTCCGCTGTACCGACTGGGGCCGCTGCCTGTGACTGCACTCGAGTCGAGGCCGTCGATGGCTCTGCCCCCTTGCGGGTGGAATTGGGCGAAGCGATGACCAAGGCGCCGCCGGTTCCCGTGGTGGCCACTGTCGTGCCGCCACGCCCTCCCGGCAGCCTGAGCTTCTCACCGACGAAAATGGTGTAAGGGGCGGCTTTGCCATTCAGCCGCGCCAGAGTTTGGAACTCGACCCCCAGACGCCGGGCGATCAGGCTAAGGGCATCGCCACGCTGAACCACATATTCACCGCCGCCGGGCATGCGCAGTTGCATACCGGGCGAAATCACGTAAGGCGCCGCCAAGTTGTTGATCTCGATCAGGTCGCGCACCGAAACATTGCAGCGCCGCGCGATGGAATACAGGGTGTCGCCGGCATAGACCGTCACCGCACCGGAACATCCTTGCGACGACGGCGCGCCTCGGCTGACCGGCGCACCGCCTTGAAACGACGGCGAGCACCCCGCCAACAGCAAAGGCGGGGCAATCAGCACAATCAGACGTAACACCAGATGGAGTGTGGACGCGCGCATGCGCCGCACTATACGCGGCGAACTTGCAGGCGGCAACGTCAAGTCTCGGCAATTCCCTCGACCAAAGGCACGAAACGCACAGGCCCGAGATGCTGGATATCGATGCCGCGCTCCAGTTTGACGACGCGGACCAGATCCTGCTCGCCGCTGCTCGCCTCGCCCACCGGCAACACCATGATACCGCCCACCTGCAACTGATCGACCAGCAAGGGCGGGATGTCATGGGCGGCGGCGGTGACCATGATACGCTCGAACGGCGCCTGTTCCGGCCAGCCCTTGGCGCCATCGCCGAGGATCGAGGTGATGTTGTGGATGCGCAACGTGCGGAAGCGTTCTTCCGCCTGCTTCAACAACGGTTTGTGCCGTTCGATGGTATAGACGCGGCGACACAATTGGGCCAACACCGCCGCCTGATAGCCCGATCCGGTGCCCACTTCCAGCACCTTGGTGCGATCATTGACCTGCAAGGCCTGGGTCATCAGGGCGACGATGTAAGGCTGGCTGACCGTCTGACCGCAGGCGATGGGCAGCGCATGGTTTTCATAGGCCTGATCCAGGAACGGCGCCGCCACGAACAGCTGACGCGGCACCTTCTCGATGGCCGCCAACACCTTGGTGTCGGCAATCCCCATCCGGCGCAGTTCCATCAGCAGGCGGATGACGCGGGGGTCGGGGGCGGCCATGAGACTTTCAGCCAAACAAGGACTTGAGCGCCGCCATGGTCTGGCCATGGGTCAGGTCGACGCACAAGGGGGTGACGGTGACCCGGCCGCGTAGCACCGCCTCGATATCGGTGCCCTTTTCGCCCGGGTCTTCGGCCCGCTGGGCGCCGATCCATACATAGGGTTCGCCGCGCGGGTCGTGGCGCTCGATCAACTGGTCGCCGATCTTGCGCTTGCCCTGGCGCACCACCTCGACACCACCGACCTGAGCCGGCAAAACGTCGGGGAAGTTGATGTTCATCAGCACGTTCTTGCCCCAGCCGACCGAACAGACCGTGCGGATCACCTGCGGCGCCCAGTGTTCGGCGGTGGACCAATGCACCGGCTGATCCGGGCGCAGGAATTGCGACAGGGCAATGGAGGGTATGCCCAGGATGGTCGCCTCCATGGCCGCCGCCACCGTGCCGGAATAGGTGACGTCGTCACCCATATTGGCGCCGCGATTGATGCCCGACAGCACCAGATCGGGTTTTTTGTCGGCCAGCACCTTGTTGACACCCAACAGCACCGCGTCGGTGGGGGTGCCGTCGACAGAAAAATGCCGTTCCGACACCTGACGGATGCGCAAGGGCCGGCGGATGGTCAGCGAGTGGCCGGCGGCCGATTGCTCGGTATCGGGGGCAACCACCCAAACGTCATCGGACAGGGTGCGGGCTACCCGCTCAAGCACCTTGATACCGGGCGCGTTGATGCCGTCATCATTGCTGATGAGGATGCGGGCGCGGGACAAATCGGCGACGGGCGGATACATGGCGATTACGCGATCACCTCGAGCCCGCCCATATAGGGCTTGAGCGCCTCAGGCACGCGCACCGAGCCGTCGGCCTGCTGATAATTTTCCAGCACCGCCACCAAGGTACGGCCCACGGCCAGGCCGGAACCGTTCAGGGTATGGACGAAGCGGTTGCCCTTGTCGCCCTTGAAGCGGGCCTTCATGCGCCGAGCCTGGAAATCGCCGCAATTCGAGCACGACGAGATTTCGCGGTAGCGCCCCTGCCCCGGCAGCCACACTTCGATGTCATAGGTCTTCTGCGAGGAAAAGCCCATGTCACCAGTGCACAAAACGATGGTGCGGTACGGCAGTTCCAGCTTTTGCAGGATGGTTTCGGCGCAGGCGGTCATGCGCTGGTGTTCCGCTTCCGACTGGTCGGGATGGGCGATGGACACCATCTCCACCTTCCAGAACTGATGCTGACGGATCATGCCGCGGGTATCCTTGCCCGCCGCCCCGGCTTCCGAGCGGTAGCATAGGGTCAGTGCGGTCATGCGAATGGGCAGCGCCGCTTCATCGACGATGGAATCGCCGACCAGATTGGTCAGCGGCACTTCCGCCGTCGGGATCAGCCAATGGCCGGTATTGGTCTTGAACAGATCGTCGCCGAACTTGGGCAACTGACCGGTGCCGAACAAAGCGCCATCCTTGACCAGGGTCGGCGGGCTGACCTCGGTATAGCCGTGTTGTTCGGTCTGCACATCCAGCATGAACTGGGCCAGGGCGCGCTCCAGCCGGGCCAGCTTGCCTTTTAGAACGACGAAGCGGGCCCCCGACAGCTTGGCGGCACCGTCGAAATCCATCAACCCCAGCTTGGCGCCGATGGCGTCGTGTTCGAGCGGCTGGAAATCAAATGCGCCGGGCTGACCCCAGCGGCGGATTTCCACATTGTGCTCCTCGTCCGGACCATCGGGAACATCCGCGCCCGGCAGGTTGGGGATGGCGGCCAGAATGCCGTCGATCTCCTCGGACAGGGACTTTTCCTGGGCTTCCAGCAGCGGGATATCTTCCTTCAGCTTGGCGATCTCGTCCATGATGGCGCTGACGTCGCCGCCTTGCTTCTTGATGATGCCGATCTGCTTGGACGTCTCGTTGCGGCTGGCCTGCAATTCCTGCAAGCGGGTCTGGGCGGCGCGGCGTTCGCCATCCAGGCGGATCAGAGCGGCGGAACGCGGATCAAGCCCACGGCGCGCCAGACCAGCGTCGAAAGCGTCAGGGTTTTCGCGAATCCATTTCAGATCGTGCATGACAGGACATCCAGGCTTTAAAGGGTCAACCGTTGAAATCGGTTTCGTCCACAGGGTCGTCTTCGTCGGCCTCATCCTCTTCCGAGGGTTCGCCGCGCTTCTTTTCCGCCATACGGGCGGAAATGATCGACAATTCGTACAAAATCACCATGGGCACGGCCAGGGACAACTGGCTGACCACATCGGGCGGGGTGACCACCGCAGCGAAGACGAAGACGCCGACGATGGCGTAGCGGCGCTTTTCCTTCAGCCCCTTGGCGGTGACCAGACCGACGCGGGCCAAAAGCGTCAGCAGCACCGGCATCTGGAAGGCGAGGCCGAAGGCGAAGATCAGGGTCATGATCAGGGACAGCGATTCGCTGACCTTGGCTTCCAATTGAATGGGCAACTCACCCTGATGCGGCACCAGATTTTCGAAGCCCAGCAGATAGGTGTACAGCATGGGCAGGACCAGGAAGTACACCAGGGCGGCACCCAGGCTGAACAATACCGGGGTGGCGAACAGGAACGGCATGAAGGCCTGACGTTCGTTCTTGTAGAGACCAGGGGCGACGAACGCCCACAACTGGCCGGCCCACACCGGAAAGCAAAGGACGCCGGCGGCGAAGGCCGACACCTTGACATAGGTGAAGAAGGCCTCGGTCGGCGCCGTATAGATCAGCCGGCGCATGCCGCCCTTATCCAGGGCCACCTTGGCATAAGGGTCCATCAGGATGGAGTAGATGTCGGCGGCGAAATAGAAACAGCCGGCGAAGACGACGACGAAGGCCAGCACCGACCACAACAGGCGGCGGCGCAACTCGACCAGATGGTCGAGCAAGGGCATGGTCTTGTCGTCGCTCATGGGGCTCACGGTGCCGGGGGTTTTTCAGGGGCGGGCATGGACGGGGCCTCCGGTTCAGCCGCCGGCTGGTCCAGTTTGGGCGCTTCCAGGCTGCGGACGATGTCGCCGGTGGGATCGATGGTGTTTTCGATCTGCTGACGCAAGGCGTTGGTGTCGGCGACCTTTTCCACCTGACTTTTCAGGTCGGATACGCCGCTTTCGCGCACCATGTCATCGACACCGCGCTGAAACTCGCCAGCCATTTCGCGCGCCTTGCGCACCCATTGGCCGCACATGCGCAAGACCTGCGGCAAGTCCTTGGGGCCGATGACGATCAACGCCACCACGGCCACCAAAGCCATCTCATCCATGCCGATATCGAACATGCGTCAGCCTTTGCGCTTGCTTGCGGATGCGTCCGTCACCTCAGTGACGGGCGGCATCCTTTTCCGCCGGCTTGGCCGCGGCATCGGCTTCGATCTTGGCGGAATCGGCGGGCTTGGCCGGTTGAGCGGCGGCCTCGTCTTCCTCGTTCAGGCCTTTCTTGAACGCCTTGACGCCCTTGGCCATATCGCCCATCAGCTTGGGGATCTTACCCGCGCCGAACAGCAGAAGCACGATGACCAGAACGATCAGCCAGTGCCAAATGCTGAAGCTACCCATGAAATTAATCTCCGGCCCGAAGGTTTAGCGAAGGGTTGGGGGCGGATCATCGCAGACTTGGGCACGCCCCGCAACCGCCCTATTCCGCCAGACCCAGCACTTCGTCCTCATCCAACAAATCCAGTTCCGGCTCGGCCTCGTCGTCCTCATCGGTGTCCACCGGGACGAGGCCGTCAACCGCGCGATTGCCATAGGCGTCGGCGGCGGGACGGGTATCAAGCAGGCCGGCGGCCTTCAATTCCTTCAGGCTGGGCAAATCCTCGAGACTTTCCAGGCCGAAATGATCCAAGAAGCCGTCGCTGGTGCCCCATTGCAACGGCTTGCCCGGGCTGCGCCGCCGCCCGCGCGGACGAATCCAGCCGGCCTCGAACAACAGGTCCAGCGTACCCTTGGACAGGGCGACGCCACGCACTTCCTCGATCTCGGCCCGGGTGATCGGCTGGTTATAGGCGATGATGGCCAGAACCTCGATGGCGGCACGCGACAGCCGCCGGGTCTGGGTCTGCTCGATGACCAATTGCCCGGCCAGATCGGGAGCGGTGCGAAAGGCCCATTTACTGTCGCGACGGACCAGATTGACGCCGCGACCGGCATATTGCCCCTGCAATTCGGTCAAGAGCGCCACAACGTCGCTGCCCGGGGGCAGTTTTTCCACCAGATCGCGTTCGTCCAGCGGTTGGGCCGAGGCGAACAGCAGCGCTTCCAGCACCCGCAGATGTTGGGGATCGAAACCGTCGGTCACGCCGCCACCTCGCCGGCCTTGACGTAAATGGGGGAATAGGCGCCGCCATCCTGACGCAATTGCAGACGGCCTTGTTTGGCCAGTTCCAGGGCGGCGATGAAGGTAGAGGCCACCGCCGATTTCATCTTCAGCGGATCGCCGTGGATGGCGGGCAGATAGGCCGACAGCACCGACCAGTCGGGCATGGTCCCCAACATGTGTTCCAACCGACGCAAGGCGTCCTCGACCGAGTACAGATCGGGGGCCTCGATGTGAAGAGTTCGCACCGAAGTGCGTACCACATGGTCGGAATAGGCCTTCAACAGATCGAACAATTGCACGTCGAACAGGGAATGGGTGATGACGGCCACATTCTCGGGCTCGCCTCGGGCAAAGATGTCGCGGCCCAAGCGCGCCCGGTTGACCAAGGTGGTGCCGATCTTCTGCATGGCTTCCAGCCGGCGCAAGCGAAAGGCCAGGATATCGGCCATTTCGGCGGCGCTCAGTTCACCTTCTTGTTCCGGTTCCGGTTCGGGCAGCAGCAGGCGCGACTTCAAATAGGCCAGCCATGCCGCCATCACCAGATATTCCGCCGCCAGATCCAGATGGCGCTGGCGGATGCGATGGACGAATTCCAGGTATTGATCGGCCAGTTTCAGGATGGAAATCTTGGCCAGATCGACTTTTTGCTCGCGCGCCAGGGCCAGCAGCACATCCAGCGGCCCCTCGAAGCCGTCAAGGTCCAGCACCAGCCGATCCTCGGCGGATCGCTGGGGGGCACCTTCGTCTTCCTGGAAAACATCGACCTGCATATCATCCGCCGAAAATGGAAACCAGGATGGTCAGGAGAAAATTGATCACCGGCTGGATCAGCAGATCGAACGGATCGATGCGAAAGCCGGCCAGACCGGTCACGGTGGGCAGGATCATCAGCAGGCCGACGACGATCAGGATGCCCTTGTCCTCCAGCCGGGCCAGGGGAAAGGCCAACCGGCGCGGCAGTAGGCCGACCGCCACCCGTCCGCCATCCAAGGGCGGAATGGGGATCATGTTGAACACCGCCAACAGCAAATTCAGGTAAATGGCATTGGCCAGATTGAGCCGGGCCCAATCCACCGCCGCAGCCGGCAAGGCACCGACCCAAGTGATCAGCAAGATGGCGATGATGGCCATGGCCACATTGCTGGCCGGACCGGCGGCGGCGACCAACACCATGCCATAGCGCGGGTTGCGCAAACGGCGGAAATCCACCGGCACCGGCTTGGCCCAGCCGAACAGGAAACTGCCCACCAGCAACAGTACGGCGGGCACGATGATCGAACCGACCAGATCCACATGGCGCAGAGGATTGAGCGACAACCGCCCGGCCCGCTTGGCGGTATCGTCGCCCAGGGCCAGGGCGGCATAGCCATGGGCCGCCTCGTGCAGAGTGATGGCGAAAATCAGCGGCAACGCCACCACGGAAACCTGCTGCACCATGCCGATCAAATCGGTCATGTCAGCAACCGGGCGATTTCGGCGGCGGCTTCATCCTTGTTTAGCGCAACGGCCTGGCGCTTGAGACGTTGACCACGGGCCAGACGCTCGCGCGCGATTTCCGACAACGGCGAGACGGCGGCGGCAATGGCCTGCATTTCCGCCATATCGCCGTTGCAATGCAAGACGGCATCGCAGCCGGCCTCCAGGCTGGCGGTAGTCCGGCTGGCGAAATCGCCGCCCAGGGCCTTCATGGACAGATCATCGGAAATCAGGAAACCTTCAAACCCGATCACGCCCCGGATGATCTCGCCGATGACCTTGGCCGAGGTAGTGGCCGGGGCATCGGCATCAAGGGCGCCATAGACCACATGGGCGGTCATCGCCCAGGGCTGATCGCTAAGGGCGATAAAGGGCGGAAAATCCTGGGCTTCCAATTGGGCGCGGCTGGTTTCCACCACCGGCAGGGCCAGATGGCTGTCAACCATGGCGCGGCCATGGCCGGGAATGTGCTTGATCACCGGCAATACGCCCTGATCGAGCAGGCCATCGCAGACGGCGCGACCCAGATCGGCGACCATGTCGGCGGTCAGGCCGAAGGCACGGTCGCCGATGACGTCATGGGCGCCAGGGATGGGAACATCCAGAACCGGGGCGCAATCCACGTCGATGCCCAATTCGGCCAATTCCTGCCCGATCAGCCGGTAATTGAGATGAAGCGCATGAATGGCGGCATCGCGGTCGCGCTCGGCCAGTCTGGCGAAATCGGCCCCAGGGGGGGCTTTACGCCAATGGGGCGGACGCAGGCGCTGCACCCGCCCGCCTTCCTGGTCGATCAGCACCGGCGCGTCATCCCGACCGACGCTGTCACGCAACTGGCGCACCAAATCCCGCACCTGATCGGGAGTATCCACGTTGCGGGCGAACAGGATGAAGCCCAGCGGATTGACGCGGGCGAAAAAACGCCGTTCGTCCTCGCTCAGGGTCAGGCCGGCACAGCCGAAAATGGCGGCGGCGGGAATGGGATTATTTGCGGACAACCATGCACCCCTGGCTACGATTCTTCAGTTCGCCACACACCTGACGGGCGGATTGCTCGCTCAGCGGACCAGCGCGCAAGCGCCAGAACACACCCTTGGCGCCCAAATCCACCTGCACCACGTCGGACTTCAGTCCCCCTAGTACATCGGCATTGCTGCGCTGGATGCGGCCCCATTCCTTTTCGGCATCGGGGGCGGAACGCAACGCCCCCAATTGCACCAGATAATCCCCACCGGCCAAAGCCGCCGGTTTGACCACCGGCGCCGGGGGGACAGGCGGAGGCGGAGCCGGAGCAACGACCGGTGCCGCCTTGACCGGCGCGGGAGCCGGAGCCGGGGCCGGAAGCGGAGCCGAAGCCACCTTGGCCGGAGCCGGAGCGGCAACCGGAGCCGGCGGCATGGGCTCGACCGGACGGACGACCGCTGGGGCCGGGGCCTGAACCGGTGCCGCCGGAATTGCCGGCTTCAACACTTCCGGCGCCACCGGAGCGACCGGCTTGGGCGGAGCCACGGGGGCAGCGGGCGGCGGCACCGGTTGCTCGGCTGCGGGCAGCAGACGTTCCACCTTGGCGTCACCATCGCCTTGTTCCAAGCGGCCATAGACCAGCTTGTCCTGGTTGGGCACCTGCATGCCGCCCCGATCATCGGGACGGATCTTGATGGGGCGCTGGTCGGCGGAAATCACCGGAATGCCGTTGGCACTGTCGCCACCACCGGCGACCACCCGCCATCCCACGGCCACCGCGACGCCGACAGCGAGAACGGCGGCGCCCAGAATCAGCCAGTTGCGCAAACGACTGCCGGCACGCGCGTGATAGGAATCGGCGTCGGCGTCGAAACGTTCAGGAATGATGTCCAGGATGTCGCGATCGAAATCGTCGTCGGAATGTCCCGCCATGTCAGCGCATCTCCTCCACCGGTTCCACACCAAACACCGCCAAACCCGATGCGATGACATCGGCGACGGCGCGTACCAGCCCCATGCGGGCCAGGGACAATTCGGCATCGCCTTCGATCAGGAAGCGCAATTGCGTGTCGTCCTTGCCCTTGTTCCACAGACCGTGGAAAGCGGCGGCCACGTCGTTGAGATAGAAGGCCACCCGATGCGGCTCATGGGCTTCGGCGGCGCTTTCCACCAGACGCGGCCAACCGGCCAGCAGCTTGATGACAGCAAGCTCTGCCGGATCGGTCAAGCGGCTCAACGGACCCGTGGCCAAAGCGGCAGCGGACAGATCGGCCCCAGGCAACGCCTGGGCGCCGTGGCGCAGCACCGAATGGCAGCGGGCATGGGCGTATTGCACATAGAAGACCGGGTTGTCGCGCGACTGTTCCAGCACCTTGTCCAGGTCGAAATCCAGATGGGCGTCGTTCTTGCGGGTCAACATGATGAAGCGGACCACGTCTTTGCCCACCTGATCGACCAGATCGCGCAGAGTGACGAAGGTGCCGGCCCGCTTGCTCATCTTGAACGGCTGTCCGCCCTTCATCAGATTGACCATCTGGCACAATTTCACGTCCAGGTCACCGCCGCCCTCGCTCACTGCCTTGACGGCGGCCTGCATGCGCTTGACATAGCCGCCGTGATCGGCACCCCAGATGTCGATCATGGCGGGGAAGCCTCGCCGGTACTTATCCAGGTGATAGGCGATATCCGAGGCGAAATAGGTCCACGAGCCGTCCGACTTCTTCAACGGACGATCGACGTCGTCGCCAAAGGCGGTGGCGCGGAACAGGGTCTGCGGGCGCGGCTCCCAATCATCGAGAACCTTGCCCTTGGGCGGTTCCAGCACGCCTTCATAGACCTGGCCCAGACCGGCCAGAAAGTCGAGCGCCGCATCCACCTTGCCACTTTCCACCAGCCCGCGTTCCGAGGTGAAGACGTCGTGCTTGACGCCCAAGGCGGCGAGATCGTCACGGATCATGTCCATCATGGCATCGACGGCGAACAGGCGGAACCGGGCCAGCCATTCGCTTTCCGGCGCATCCTTGAAATCGTCGCCATGGATCGCCGCCAGGGTCTTGCCCGCCGGTTGCAGGTAATCACCCGGATAAAGGCCTTCGGGGATT
This sequence comes from Magnetospirillum gryphiswaldense MSR-1 v2, assembly GCF_000513295.1. Classification (NCBI taxonomy): domain Bacteria; kingdom Pseudomonadati; phylum Pseudomonadota; class Alphaproteobacteria; order Rhodospirillales; family Rhodospirillaceae; genus Magnetospirillum; species Magnetospirillum gryphiswaldense. The sequence goes on along the minus strand of NC_023065.1, from coordinate 1,086,546 downwards.
TCGCCGATCTCTTCGCCCAGGGCCTCGCGGTAACGCAGATGGATGGACCGGGCCAGCACGTCCACCTGGGCACCGGCATCGTTGATGTAATATTCGCGGGTGACGGCATAGCCGGCCTTGGCCAGCAACGAAGCCAAAGCGTCGCCGATCACCGCGCCACGGGCGTGGCCGATATGCATGGGGCCGGTGGGATTGGCCGACACGTACTCGACGTTGATGGGACGGTTGCCGCCCATGTCGGAATCGCCATAGGCCGCGCCGGCCTGCAGCACTTCCGCCAGACGCTCGGCCCAGAAGCTGTCGACCAGACGCAGATTGATGAAGCCGGGACCGGCGATTTCCACTGCCGCCACCGCCGGATGCGCCCGCAATTGCGCCGCCAAAGCCTCGGCCAGATCGCGCGGCTTTTGCCCGGCGGCCTTGGACAGCACCATGGCCGCGTTGGTCGCCACGTCGCCATGGGCTTCCTCACGCGGGGGTTCGGCGGTCACCTTGCTGGTGTCCAGGCCCGACGGCAGGTCCAGGCGGGACAGGGCGGCGATGATCTCTTGGCGGAAATACTTGAACAGGTTCATTCAGGGCTTCTCTTGCATGTCAAACAGACGACGGTGCTCGTCCAGGGCGAAACGGTCGGTCATGCCGGCGATGTAATCGCCGACCACGCGGGCGGTCTTGGCGGTACCGGCGCCATCGGTCAGGCGGCGCCATTCCGGCGGCAGACAGCCGGGCTCGGCGAACAGCAGATTGAACAGGTCCTTCACCACCCGCCGCCCCTTGCTGGTCATGCGATTGACGGTGAAGTGGCGGTACATGTTGGGGAACAGGAATTTCTTCAAGGCGCGGTCATTGGCCCGCATCTCATCCGAGAACGACACCAAGGGCACCTTCAGCCGGCGCACGTCGTCGGCCGATCGAGGGGCGAAATCATCGATGCGGCGCTTGGTCTCGGCGATGCAGTCCAAAATCATCATGCCGATCATGCGCCGCACCGCTTCATGGATGTGCAGACTGATATCGGCATCGGGATGCTCCCGCATCACCGCATGGAACACCGGCCCGACCAAAGGCACGTCGGCCAGATCCTTGATGGTGAACAGGCCGGCGCGCAGGCCATCATCGATGTCGTGGTTGTTATAGGCGATGTCGTCGGACAGGGCCGCCGCCTGCGCCTCGGCGCTGGCAAAGGTGTCCAGCTCCAGATCATGGCGGGCGACATATTCGGTGATGGCCCCGGGCAAATCGTCTTCGCGCGGGCTGGCCTGCGGTCCGGTCAGCGGGCCGTTATGCTTGACCAGACCTTCCAGGGTTTCCCAGGTCAGGTTGAGGCCGTCGAATTCGATGTAACGGCGTTCCAGCTTGGTGACGATGCGCAGCGACTGGGCGTTATGATCGAAGCCGCCGAAGGCCGACAGCACATCCTGCAACGCGTCCTCGCCGGCATGGCCGAAGGGGGTGTGCCCCAGATCGTGGGCCAGGGCCAGGGATTCCGCCATATCCTCTTCCAGCCCCAGCACGCGGGCGATGGAGCGCGCGATCTGCGACACTTCCAGCGAATGGGTCAGCCGCGTCCTGAAATTGTCGCCTTCGTGATAGACGAAGACCTGGGTCTTGTATTGCAGGCGACGGAAGGCGGCGGAATGGATGATGCGGTCGCGGTCGCGCTGAAACGGCGAACGGGTGCCGCTTTCCGGCTCGGCATGCAGACGCCCGCGCGACTCCTCGGGCCGGCAGGCGAAAGGAGCCAGGATTGCGGATCGGGACGACAAATGTTCGCTCATGCCCGGACACTACCGCCCGCATGGCCTGAACGCAACCTCTTGCCCTTCGGCTACCACCCACCATATTGCGTATGCTAAGGTGTTTCCAATTCCGCCGGGCCAGTCACATCGCAATCGAGGTTCATCCATGTCCAACGTCATCCTGACCGAAAGCGCCGCCCAGCGCGTTCAAGCCCTGATCGCCATGGAGGGCAAGCCCAACATGATGCTGCGCGTGGCCGTTTCCGGCGGCGGCTGTTCAGGCTTTCAATACAATATCGAGCTGGACGACAAGACCGGCGAAGACGACGTCGTCACCGAACATCACGGCGTCAAGCTGGTGGTCGACCAGACCTCGCTTGATCTGCTGGACGGCACCGAGGTGGATTTCGTCGAGGATCTGATGGGCGCCAGCTTCCAGTTCCGCAATCCGCAAGCGACCTCGACCTGCGGCTGCGGTTCCAGCTTTTCCATGTAACTCATTCCCAGCGCGGGCACTTGGCGGTTTCCGCCTTGTAGTTCTGCGGCGTGTCGATGGCGGCGTTGGCGCGGGCGAGGTCCCGTTCGAACGCCGCCAGCGTCGTCTTAAGCCCCTCCATCAACTGGTCGCGCAGCACTTGCGTCGCCTGGGCCGGGGCCAAGGCGGTGATGGATGGGCGCGATTGCGCCACCAATTGCCCCAGCCGGGCGCGGATAGTGCCGGCATGGCGGATGAACATGCGTTGCGCCATGGCCACGTGCTGATCCTCGTGGGCCCGGATCACCGCGTGCGGGCAGGTGCCGGGCGGGTGTTCGCGCACGATATCCACCTCCAGCTTGCTCAGACGCCACACGCCCCTGGCCTCACCCAGCGCCACGCAGGTGCGGCCTGACTCCAGCACGGCAGCATTGACGGTGATGGTCAGCGAGAACTCGGTTTCCGAATGGGTCAGCCCTTGCTGGCTGTGACCGGGCAGGCCGGGACCGGCCAGCCGCGATACCTCGGCGCGTGAACGATCGTTGCGGTAAACCGGGCTGCCGTGATCCAATTGCAGGCTATAAGTCGGCTTGGGCATGGGCGGACAGGATTGCGCCCGGGCCGGTCCCCATGCCAAAACCAAGCCCACCACCGCCAATCCCGTCATCCACCACCGAGGCATCATGGTCCGCATCGCCACCTGGAACATCAATTCGGTCAAAGCCCGCCTGCCCAACGTGATGGATTGGCTGCAATCCGCCAAGCCCGATGTGCTGCTGTTGCAGGAAATCAAATGCCAGGACGACGGCTTTCCCACCTTGGATTTTCAATCCGCCGGCTGGCAGGTGGCCGTGCATGGGCAGAAATCCTATAACGGCGTCGCCATCTTGTCGCGCCACACGCTGGACAATATCCAAATCCGCCTGCCCGGCGACGAAGCCGACGAACAGGCCCGCTATATCCAGGCCGACATCCGGGGCTTGCGCATCGCGTCCTTGTACCTGCCCAACGGCAATCCCTGCCCCGGTGAAAAGTTCGATTACAAATTGCGCTGGATGCGCCGGCTGGTCGACCACGCCAAGACCTTGCTGGACCAGGGCATGCCCTTTGTGCTGGGCGGCGATTACAACATCTGCCCCACCGATGCCGACGTCTATGACCCGGCGGGCTGGGCCGACGACGCCCTGTGCCGCCCGGAAAGCCGCGCCCTGTTCCGCGAATTGTGCCATCTCGGCCTGACCGAGGCCTTCCGCGCCCTCCACCCCCAGCCCGGTCTTTACACCTTCTGGGATTATCAGGCCGGGGCATGGCCGCGCGGCAACGGCCTGCGCATCGACCATTTCCTGCTGTCGCCCGCCGCCGCCGACCGATTGATCGCCTGTGACATCGACAAGGAACCGCGCGGGCGGGAAAAGGCCAGCGATCACACCCCCATCTGGATCGACCTAAATTAAACACAAAATAAATGTTATAAATTTAGAAACTACATTTATCTTGATGTTTTGTCATCGAGGCGCTATGTAGATAAGCGTTCCGCCATATTGCGGCGCGCCAATGGTGTTACTCTGGTCAGACGAGCAAAGGTCCATGTCGAACATTCTGGAAAAGACGGTTCTGGACGTCCATCACTGGACGGATTCCCTGTTCACCCTGAAGCTGAACCGTGATCCCGGTTTTCGGTTTGAAAACGGCCAGTTCGCCATGATCGGCCTGATGGTGGACGGCAAGCCGCTGATGCGCGCCTATTCCATGGTCAGCGCCAATTACGAGGAACACCTGGAATTTTTGTCGATCAAGGTGCCCAACGGCCCGTTGACCTCGCGCTTGCAGCACATCAAGCCGGGCGACACCATCTTGGTCAACAAGAAGACCACCGGCACCCTGGTGCTGCCCAATTTGCTGCCGGGCAAGCGCCTTTACCTGCTGTCCACCGGCACCGGCCTGGCCCCCTTCCTGTCGCTGATCAAGGACCCGGAAGTGTATGAACGCTTCGATCAGGTGGTCCTGGTGCACGGCGTGCGCTTCATCCACGATCTGGTCTATGTGGATTTCATCACCGAAGAACTGCCGAAGAACGAATTTTTCGGCGACGAAGCCCGCCACAAGCTGGTCTATTACCCGACGGTGACGCGTGAAGATTTCCGCAACCAGGGCCGCATCACCGATCTGGTCAAGTCGGGCAAGCTGTTCAGCGATCTGGGCGTGCCGCAGCTCAACCGCGAGGAAGACCGCATCATGATCTGCGGCAATCCCAACATGATGAACGAACTGGCCGACCACCTGGACAGCATCGGCTTCAACCAGGGCAGCCATGCCGGGGCCGGCGATTACGTCATCGAAAAGGCCTTCGCCGAGAAGTAAGTTTTTCAGGCAAAGACCAAAGGTACGTCGGTGCGGGCGCGATACTCATCACCCCGCACCACCCGTTGGGGGGAAATGCTTTGCCGGGCCGCCCGCAAGGCGGTTTCCATGCGGCGATCGGTCAACTGATAACGCGGCTCCAGGCCGATCTCGGCCAGAGCGGGGCAGCTTTCGCCGAAGACATGGGCGTAGACGTCGCCCATCATGGCGTAGCGCCCGGCCATCAGGGTGTTACAGGCGTTCTTGACCACCGCCACATCCGCATCATCCTTCATGTGCAAGCTGGTGACCAGCATCACCGATACGGCGTGCAGCACGTCATAGCGCACATGGGCGATGAACACTTCCAGATCGCGGGCCGTCAGGGCCAAACGCTCGCGCCGGCCCACCCGAATCATGCCGCCCAGCAGCAGCGAGAAGAATTCCGGTACTCCCCATTCCATGCCCAGACCGACCGAGGACAAGGCCTCGAGCGGGGAAAAGGCCGGATCGCCGGCCACCAGCCGTTGGATCAGCACATTGTCGGCGACACCCCACAGCATGGGCTGATCCTGGTCATCGGCGGCGATTCCCAAGCCGTCGAACAATTGCCGGTACAGGACGATATGGGTGCGCGAGCGGAAGAGATGACCGAGATCAGGGTAATCTTCCACGTCGTGCGCACCGACGCCGTATTCGTCGGCGACCAGTTGGGCCAGGGACACCTGGGTGATCTCGGCCACCCTTTCGTTCAAGCCGCCATAGGGCAAATCCATCAGGCCGTGAAAACGGCCGATGGCCATGGCCACGCATTGGCGGGTGTTCTTGATCTGGTTGAAATAGCTGGTGGAAAAACGGCGCAAGCCATCCACATCGATGCCGCCGTCGAAGACGCGGACGAAGAACGGATGGCGCCAGACCGGATGACTCATCACGTGGTCGTGCAAATCCAGGAACATGCGTTCCAAGGCGCCATCACGAAACAACGCCACCCGGTGGAACGGATTGTCCGGCGCGGCCCGCTGCTTCAAATCGGCGAAGACCTGATGCAGAATCGTACCGGGGCGGTTGACGTCGCCGATGATGGCGGAAAAATCGGCGCGCTGGCTGTCACGGAAGGCGGCCAACACCTGCTCCGCCGATTGATCCAGCAAATCGGGCATGGGATGGACCGAAGCGGGCAAGCGCCCGTCAACCACCAGATCGCTGTAGGATTGGGTCATGGGGATTTGTCCTTGCGCATCAGCCGCGACAGGCAGATCAGCAGGCCACGGGCGGAAATGGGCTTCTCCATGAACTCGTCGGCACCGGCGGCCAACGCCACGTCGCGATTGGCGATACGTTCATGCCCCGACAGCACCAACACCGGCAGTTGGGCCAAGGCCGGCTGACGCCGGATCCAGGCCACCAGATCCAGGCCGTTTTCCGTCCCCACATGCCAGTCGGTGACCACCACATCGATGACCGAAGCCTGCAACCGGGTCTTGGCCGCATCCAAATCCATGGCGACACCGATAGTGGTGACGCCGACGCCTTCCAGGATGGTGCGCAGGACTTGGGCGAAGTTCTGGTTGTCGTCGACCACCAGCACCCGCAATTGCCGCCAATCCAAGCTGGCATTGGTCTTGGGGCCGGTCATGGACAGGGCTTCCGCCGCGCTCAGGGCTTCGCCGTGGCCAATCACCCACGAGCGATAATCCATGTCGGTCGAGCAAATATGCTCGATCAGCCATTTATGCAGAAAATCCAGGCAATCCTTGGCCCGCACCGCCGTACGGTCGCTGTCGTAGCCGTTTTTCAGATCGCTCACCTGCTTGGACAGGCGCTGGTGCATGCGCCGATGCACCTCCATCGACGGATAGCGGCAAATCTCCATCACCCGTTCCTCGCGGGCGAAATGGTGATCGGCATATTCCTGCAACGCCTTCAACACGCTGCCCAGGGTGGCGTATTCCTCGTCGTCGCCGACGGAATGGTGCAGGTCGTTGATCAACCCCACCAAGGTCCGATGGTCGGCGTCCAAGATAGGGACACCGACGCTCATCATCGGGTTCCAGGTGATGGTGGCCATGACGGATGGCCCCCCGCCCTTACGACCGCTCCAACTGGGACACGTCGCGCACGGCGCCGCGGGCGGCGGAAGTGGTCATGGCGGCATAGGCGCGCAATGCCGGGCTGACCGGACGGTCGCGGCCCACCGGCTTCCAGGCGTTTTTGCCCTGTGCTTCCATTGCGGCACGGCGCTTGGCCAGTTCGTCATCGGACACATCGACCTTGATGACACGGTTGGGGATGTCGATAACGATGGTGTCGCCTTCCTGCACCAAACCAATGGCGCCGCCCTCGGCCGCTTCCGGCGAGGCATGGCCGATGGACAGACCCGAGGTGCCGCCGGAAAAACGGCCATCGGTGATCAAGGCGCACTTCTTGCCCAGGCCCATGCTTTTCAGATAGCTGGTGGGGTAGAGCATTTCCTGCATGCCGGGGCCACCCTTGGGGCCTTCATAGCGGACGATGACCACATCGCCTTCCTTGACCCCGCCACCCAGAATCTTGGCCACCGCCTCGTCCTGGCTTTCACAGATCACCGCCGGACCGGTGAAGGTCAGGTTGGATTCGTCGACGCCGGCGGTCTTGACGATGCAGCCGTCCAAAGCAATGTTGCCGAACAGCACGGCCAAGCCGCCATCCTTGGAAAACGCCGCACCGGCAGAGCGGATGATGCCCTTTTCCCGGTCCTTATCCAGAGCATCCCAACGCTTGGACTGGCTGAACGCCTCGGTGGTACGCACGCCGCCGGGGGCGGCACGGAAGAAGTCGTGCACGCTGGCGTCGTCGGAGCGGCTGATGTCCCACTTGGCCAGGGCTTGCGCCATGGTGCCGGAATGGACGGTACCGCAATCGGCGTGCAGCAGACCGGCTTGTTCCAACTGGCCCAGGATCGACATGATGCCGCCGGCGCGGTGTACGTCCTCGATGTGGACGTCGGCGATGTTGGGGGCGACCTTGCACAGGCAGGGCACGCGGCGGCTGAGGCGGTCGATATCGGCCATGGTGAAATCGACACCGGCTTCCTGGGCGGCGGCCAGCAGATGCAACACGGTGTTGGTGGAGCCACCCATGGCGATATCCAGGGTCATGGCGTTTTCAAACGCCTTGAAGGTGGCGACGGAACGCGGCAGCACCGATTGGTCGCCCTGTTCGTAATAGGCCTGGGTGATGGCGACGATGCGCCGCCCGGCTTCCAGGAACAATTCCTTGCGGTCGGCATGGGTGGCGACCACGGTGCCGTTGCCGGGCAGTGACAGGCCCAAAGCCTCGGTCAGGCAGTTCATGGAATTGGCGGTGAACATGCCCGAGCACGAGCCGCAGGTGGGGCAGCTTTCGCGCTCGAAGGCCATGGCCTCTTCGTCAGAAACGTTCTTGTCGGCACCCTTGATCATGGCATCGATCAGATCGACGGCGTGGGTTTCGCCCTTATAGACCACCTTGCCCGCTTCCATCGGTCCGCCGGAAACGAACACCGCCGGGATGTTCAGGCGCAACGCCGCCATCAGCATGCCGGGCGTGATCTTGTCGCAATTGGAGATGCATACCATGGCGTCGGCGGTGTGGGCGTTGCACATGTATTCGACCGAATCGGCGATGATCTCGCGCGACGGCAGCGAATACAGCATGCCGGCATGGCCCATGGCGATGCCGTCATCGATGGCGATGGTGTTGAATTCCTTGGCGATGCCGCCGGCCTTTTCAATTTCGCGCGCGACCATCTGGCCCAGATCCTTCAAGTGCACGTGACCGGGCACGAACTGGGTGAAGGAATTGACCACGGCGATGATCGGCTTGCCGAAATCCTCGTCCTTCATACCGGTGGCGCGCCACAGGCCGCGGGCGCCCGACATGTTACGGCCATGGGTGGAGGTGCGAGAGCGATATTCCGGCATTGAATTCAACCTTTACTGAACAGGTGCGGCAAGACGCGGGGAAAATACCGCCGCCATGGCGCAGAAACTAGAAAAATCACGACGAACGGCGCGCCCATCGTTTCAGATCGGATTCAAACGAGGTTCCGTCAACCTGCCCCAGCTTACGGCGATAGATGGACAGGCTTTCCATCACCCGCTGTACATAGCCCCGGGTCTCGGTGAACGGGATCATCTCGATCCAGTCGATGACATCGACGGTCGGGTCGCGCGGGTCGCCATATTCCTTGACCCAGCGGCGCACGCGGGCCGGACCGGCATTATAGGCGGCCAGGGCCATGACGTACGAGCCCTCGAAATTGTCGATCATGTCGCCCAGATAGGTGCTGCCCAGGCGGATGTTGTAATCGGGATCATCCAGTTTCGACGGATTGAAGGCGACCTTGATTTCCCGTGCCACCTGCTTGGCGGTGGCCGGCATCAACTGCATCAGGCCACGCGCCCCCACCGGTGACTGCACCGCCTCCATGAAGCCGGATTCCTGGCGGATCAGCGCCAGAACCAAGGCCTTTTCCGGTCGGGTTTCCACCCCGATATGGGGTACCGGCCAACCGGCACCGACCAGGAACACGCTTTCGCGGTCGGCACGGCGGGCGATGGTGACGGCCAGATCGTTGCGGCCCTGCTCCAGCGCCAGCTTACCGACCAGAACGCGCTCGCCGGGCGAACCGGCCACTTCGTTCAGGCGCAGGAAGAAGGCGCGCAGATATTCGGTTTCGCCCATTTCCAGCATGATGCGGGTGGCGCGGACCATATCGCGGTTTTCAAACCGCTTGATTTCCTCGGCGCTGGCCTTGGGATCGGGCGGCAGCGGCCAATGATGGTCGTCCAGGCGCGATGCCGCCAACTGGCCGTAATAGGCGGTGAAATACTGAGCGCCGCGTCCATACCAATCCTTGGCGCCCTTGATGTCGGCGCGGGCCTCGGCGGTGCGCCCGGCCCAATAGGCGGCGCGTGAGCGCGACAACGGCGTCGTCACCTTGTCCCACAGCTTCTGGAAATGCACCGCCGCCGTTTCCTTGTCGTCCAGGAAGCGAAGCGCGATCCAGCCGGCCAGGAACTCGGCCTCGGCGAACTGGCTGTTGTCGTCGGCCAAAGCGTGATCGGCGGCCATCTGATAAGCGCGCGAGATCAGGCCTTTTTGCAGGGCACGCCGGGCCAGGATGCCACGCTCCTGCCACCACAGATCGGGCCGCACCTGATTGCGGGCGGGATGCGACAACAGGTCGATGGCGTCTTCGTCCATGTCCTTTTGCCGGCGCCAGCGCACCAGGTCGTAAATCAGGCCGGGATCGTTCTTCAACTCCTTCGGCACTTTGGCGATCAGGCCTTCCGGGTCGGACTTGCCGGCTTGCAGCGCCAGCCGCGCCTGGGCCAGCAGCCGGCGTTCCGGCGTCACCCGCAGCAACATGTGTTGCACCGGGCCATCCTGCTTGTCCCACAACAGCCGGTCCAGCCGCCGCCAATGATCATCGGGGTGCAGATAGTCGGCGAACTGGTCGAGGAACTGCTTTTCCTGAATGGTGCCGAAACCGCCGTCGATCCATGCCTTGCGCAAGACCTCGACCGCGCGCTCCTGCTGACCGGAACCGATCAGCGCCTTGGCCAGGGCCATGGCGCCGTCGACGGTGACCGGGTCACGACGTTTATACCAGTTGAGCACATGATCGGCGGGAGTGGCGGGACCGATGGCCTCTTCCGCCCGGCGATGCAGCGAATTCATCATCGGCCAGTCGGGCGACGAATCGATGAACGAGCCGATTTCCTCGAAACTGGCGCCCGACCTGGGATTGGCATAGGTCATCCAGCGGATCAGCTTGGGCAGCAGCCGGTCGGACGCCTGCATGGCCAGACGCTCGGCTTCGGCGAAGCGATCCTTGCGCGCAGCGGCGAACACCTGATCGTACAATTTGCGCTCGCGCGCCGGGATATCGGCGGCGGCAGGCAGTGCGAACGCCAGGGACACGCCAAGCACCAACAGGGCAGCGACGGTACGGACAAACAAAACAACACCTCCGACTAGCCGTCCGACCAAAGGCTGGACAGGTGGGCGCCATTCTAGGGAACCCTTGGGCTTACAAGCAAGCTGGACGGCGCCCTTGTACAGCGATTGGCTTGTCTGTAATGTGCCGGGTTCACAAATGTCCATTGTTTCAGGATGTCAACCATGTTCAAGGGATCGATCACCGCCCTCATCACCCCCTTCCGCGACGGAAGCGTGGACGATAGCGCGTTCCAGGACTTCGTCGCCTGGCAGATCGCCGAGGGCACCCACGGTGTCGTGCCCTGCGGCACCACCGGCGAGTCCCCGACGCTGTCCCATGATGAACACAAACGGGTTGTCGAACTGTGCGTGGAAGTGGCCAAGGGCAAAATCCCGGTCATCGCCGGCACCGGCTCCAACTCCACCGACGAAGCCATCGCGCTGACCCGCCACGCCAAGGAAGCCGGCGCCGATGCCGCCTTGGTGGTGGCACCTTATTACAACAAGCCGACCCAGGAAGGCCTGTTCCGCCATTACGAGGCCATCGTCAACGCGGTGGACCTGCCGGTGATCGTCTACAACATCCCCGGTCGCTCGGTGGTCAATATCAGCGTCGAGACCTTCGCCCGTCTGGCCAAGCTGCCCAATATCGTCGGCGTCAAGGACGCCACCGCCGATCTGGCCCGCCCGCTGCAAATGCGGGTCGCCCTGGGCGACAAGTTCTGCCAGTTGTCGGGCGAAGACGCCACTGCCACCGCCTTCAACGCCCAAGGCGGTGTCGGCTGCATCTCGGTGACCTCGAACATCGCGCCGAAGCTGTGCGCCGACATGCAGAACGCCTGGGCCAAGGGCGATCTGGCCACCTGCTTCGCCATCCGCGACAAGCTGATGCCGATCCACGATGCCATGTTCTGCGAAACCAGCCCCGCCCCGGTCAAATACGCCGCCAGCCTGCTGGGCAGGTCCACCGATCAGGTGCGCTTGCCGCTGGTGCCGGCGTCGGATGCGGCGCGGGCCAAAGTCAAGGCGGCCCTGGCGCAAGCCGGGCTGATCTGAACCCATGTCCCTGCCCGAACGCATCGCCGCCCAAAACCGCAAGGCACGCCACGAATACACCATCGTGGACACCATCGAGGCTGGCATCATGCTGGTGGGCACCGAGATCAAGTCCCTTCGGGCCGGTAAAGGCAACATCAGTGAAGCCTTTGCCGGACCCAACGGGGATGAATTGATCCTCTACAATGCCTATATCCCTGAATATCAGGCGAAGATGCCGTTCCCGCATGAAACCCGCCGCCCGCGCAAATTGCTGCTGCATCGCCGCGAATTGCGCAAGCTGGTGGGGGCCATCGCCAAGGACGGCATGACCCTGGTGCCGCTGGATATTCATTTCAACAATCGCGGCATCGCCAAGGTCCAGCTTGGACTCGCCAAGGGCCGCAAGGCCCACGATAAGCGCGAGGCCATCAAGCAGCGCGACTGGAACCGTGAAAAAGCACGGGTCCTGCGCAACCGGGACTGACGCTTTGCCGCCTGCCGACGAGGACTGATGTGAGCGAAGACGATGTGCCGCTTGCGGGCAAGATCAAGGACAAGCTGGTTGCCACCAAAGAGGCTTGGGCACGCGAAGGCCGCGGCCTGACCGGCAGCCATTCGCAAAATCGCCTGCCGCCGGGCCAACACGAAACCGTGGATTGGCCGGTACTGGATTTGGGCATCCAGCCCAATCTGGCGGAAAAGGACTGGTCGCTCAGTGTCGGCGGTGCGGTGGAAAATCCGCTCAAATGGTCGTGGGATGATTTCCTGGCCCAGCCGCAGACCGAACTGGTCAGCGACATCCATTGCGTCACCACCTGGTCGCGCTACGACAACACCTGGAACGGCGTTTCCGCCCGCCATCTGCTGGCCATGGCCAAGCCACGCGCCTCGGCGCGTTTCATCATGTTCCGCAGTTACGACGGCTATACCACCAACGTGCCGCTGGCCCGCTTCGCCGATGACGACGTGTTGTTGGCCCATTCCTGGCAGGGCGAGAAACTGACGCGGGAACATGGCGGGCCGGTGCGCGTGGTCATCCCCAAGCTCTACTTCTGGAAAAGCGCCAAATGGCTGCGCGCCATCACCTTCATGGATCAGGACAGCCCCGGATATTGGGAATTGCGCGGCTATCACGACGAAGGCGATCCGTGGACGGAGCAGCGTTACGGCTGATCAGATGTCCCAATTGGGCCCCGGACCCTTGCCACTGTTCTGATTGAGCGGCAGCCAGAACGCCACCTCGGTGCCTTCGCCCTTGCGGCTGTTGACCACCAGCGAACCGCCATGCAGTTCAACCATGGACTTGGCCAAGGGCAACCCCAGGCCGGTGCCTTCGTACTGACGTGACAGCGAGCCGTCGACCTGACGGAAGGGTTCCAGGGCCACCTGAATTTCGCTTTCGCTCATGCCGATGCCGGTATCTTGGACCTTGAGACGGATGCCGTCGTTTTCACGGCTGGCGCCGATGGTCACTTGCCCGCCTTCCGGGGTGAACTTGATGGCGTTGGACAACAGATTGACCAGGATTTGCAGGCAACGGCGGCGGTCGCCGTCGATGACCGGCAAATCCTTGTCCACTTCGCTGCGCAGCCTCAAACTATTGGCTCTGGCCCGGGTCTCCACCAGTCGCACGGCGGAATCGATCACCGGCGGGATTTCCACCGGGCCGAAATCCAGCGACATCTGGCCGGCCTCGATCTTCGACACGTCGAGGATGTCGTTGATCACCGCCAGCAGATGGCGGCCCGACTGGACGATGTCGCCGGCATATTCCTGATAACGGCTGTTGCCCAAGGGGCCGAACATGGAACCGGCCATCACCTCGGAAAAGCCGATGATGGCATTCAAGGGCGTGCGCAATTCATGGCTGATGGTCGCCAGGAACTCGCTTTTCGACCGGCTGGCCAGTTCCGCCTGTTCCTTGGCCCGGACCAGATCGCGGGTGCGTTCCTCGACCCGGCGCTCCAAATCCTCGTTGGCATCGGCCAGTTGCCGTTCCGCCGCCACCCGGTCGGATACATCGGTGGCATAGATGTTCACATAGCCGGCGCCTTTTACCGGCACCAGGGTCAGCGACAAAACCCGCCCGATAACCGGTAATTCCGCCTGAAGTTGGCGACCGGTGGCGAGAACCTCGGTAATGATTCCATGCCATTCGTCGGGTACCTTACGGCCCATGCCGGTGGCCCACTCGCTCAACAGCGGTTCGCTGGCAGGATTGGCGTGCAAGATAGCGCCATCGATGCCGATGCGCAGCACCGGATAGGGGCTTTGCGCCGGAAACAGCGCCAGGGAGTGGATCATCTGCTCGGCCCGGCGCTGTTCGGTAACCTCGGTCACCAGAATCAGATCATGGTCGATGCCGTCGGCGGAAAGCAGCTCATAGATACGTTCGGCACCATGGGTATCCAAGGCCACCAAGTCCTGACTGCCCCTGTTGCTGGCCTGGACAAAGGGGGAAAGACCGCCGCAGGTCTGCGACATCTCTTCCATCGCCCGGTTTTCCGCCACCGGACCATCATGGCCCAGACGCACGACCCCCACCCGCAGCAGATCGGTGACCGTCTGCAACAGACGCAGACGAGCGTTTTCCTCACGCACCAGAATGCGTTCCTCGTTCAGGCGCATTTTTTCGGCGGCTTCCGATTGCAAGGCCTGGCGTGAACGGCGCACCTCGGTGGCCAAGGTGTGAACCTGACGCACCAGCCCCAACAACTCGTCGCCGCCCTTGAACGCCGGCTCCTGCTTGCCGTTGACCGATTCGATCACCAGGGCAACCTGATCGATGATCTGGCGCAGCCGCAACGCCACCACCACCAGAACCAGCAGGAACAGACCGATCAGAGTGGCCGCCAGCACCGTGCGCTGTTCGCGTTCCTGGCGCAGCAAAGGCTCAGCCTGACGATCGGCATAGGCATGGGAAACGATGGTGACGAAGGCCGGCAGAAAGTCGATGCCGCCATGGTCGGGCAGTTCCTGGTAAACCGCCAGCCAATCGGTTTCCAACCGGGCCAGGGGCAACCCCATGGCAATCGCCGCCGGATCGCTGGAGGCGGCGACGACGCCATGGAACATGTCGGCGATGGCCACGGTCAAGTCACTGCCGGGAGCGAAACCGTGAGCGCGGGTCAGCAGGCCGGAATCCCAGCGGGTCAACACCACCAGACTGGCCCTTTGACCGGCGATGGCATGGACTGACACAACGTAAACATCGCCCCCCAAACGCTGGACGATGGCGCGGTGGGCGGCGTTGACCGGCAAGGCGGCGACGAAATCCTGCAACCCGGCCGGTGGAGGATGGGCACCATCGGACATCAGCCGACGGATGCGGTTGTTGCCGTCGATCACCGCCAGAAAGCTGATATCGGCTCGACTGATGGGGTCATGCAACAGGGGCAATTCCGACAACAGGCCGTCAACCGGCTTCTCCGTCGGAGAGAACCGCAATGACTGGCCCGCCAAATCGGAAACCGGAGATGAAGCTGCCAAAAACGCAGTATAGGTAAAATGGTTCTGCAAAATGGCCTGAAAGCGGGCCTGCCCAGCCTCGGCCTGAACCTTCAACTGATGATCGACGCTTGCATGAATGATGGCGTCGGTACGGGCCGACTGGACCATGTCCAAGCCGAACCACAGAATGACGGCGACCACGGTTCCCCCGGCCATCAACCTGTATGTCATGCTGAAACGGGAAAGCAGTCCCCCACCCGCCATCGATCCCCCCCGATAAATCCCCTTGATCGCCAGTCTCCCACGGTGTAGCGACAATGCCAGTGTGGCAAAGGGAAAAAGAGTTCGTCCAAAAGTATTAGACGCATATACTGACGGGCATAAACTGTCCGTCGCGCCGGATTGAAGGATGCATTCCTTGATATTTTTGACGCCGCCCAGGCCAGGGATTTCCCCCCTGCATCCGGCCTTTCTGCTGTCCACCTGGTTTGGTGCCGGCCTGCTGCCGCGGGCGCCGGGCACCTGGGGATCCTTGGCCGCCCTGCCTTGCGCCTGGCTGTTGATGGGCTGGGGCGGCACCATCGCCCTGCTGGGGGCCGCCGTGATCGCCGCCCTGGTCGGCTGGTGGGCGGCGGCGGTCTATGTCCGCCTGACCGGCGAGGATGATCCCAAAGAGGTGGTCATCGACGAAGTCGCCGGCCAATGGCTGGTGCTGGCGGCGGTTCCGGCCGAGCCCATGCTGTATCTGGTCGGCTTCATCCTCTTCCGCATCCTCGATATCTGGAAGCCGTGGCCGGCCAGCTTGGCCGACCGCGCGGTCGGTGGCGGATTGGGGGTCATGCTCGACGATCTGCTGGCCGCCCTTTACGGTGCCGCGATCCTCGCCCTGTTTTCCCTGTGGTGGAGCTTGCCATGACCGTGTTGCCCCCTGCCCTGCTGGCCTCGGCCCAGACGGTCATCACCCGCCACAGCCAATATCACACCATGGTCGCCACCGCCGAATCGTGCACCGGTGGCTTGGTTTCGGCGGCGCTGACCAGCATCGCCGGGTCGTCGGCGGTGGTGGAACGCGGCTTTGTCACCTATTCCAACCAAGCCAAGGCCGACATGCTGGGCGTGCCCATGGCCCTGATCGAACAAAGGGGTGCGGTCAGCGCCGAAGTGGCCGCCGCTATGGCCATCGGCGCGTTGGAACGTAGTCTGGCCCATATGGCGGTCTCGATTACCGGTATCGCCGGTCCCGGTGGCGCCAGCCCGGGCAAGCCGGTGGGGCTGGTCCACTTCGCCCTGGCCCGCCATGACGTGCCGCCGTTGACCCAGCATCGGGTATTCAGCGGCGACCGCGATGCGGTCAGGCTGGCGGCGGCTCTGTTTGCCCTGGAGCTTCTGGCGGGCTGACCGCCTGCATCAGGCATCGCAGGATGGCCAGGGGCACGGTCCCCGCCTCGGCCTCGCAATGGCGGTCACCCAGGCTAAGGGCGGCATAGGGTAAAACGCCACTGGCACCAAACCCCAGATGCAGATGCCAATCGGGCAACACTTGGCGAACCAAAGCCCGACTTTGATCGGTGGATTCGCTGTAAGCCAGGCAAGGCTGAGCGAAAAAATCGGCGATGAGACGATCCAGATCGGCAGCGCCGCCCTGGGCCACATTCAACCGGTGGGACAACTCATGATGATCAACCATTGGTAACACCAAACTTTGTACGGAATCTAAGGTCTTTAATATTATAATTGTGTCATCAGTTGTTTTGTCGCAAGATTCGCGCTTGGCAGGATTTTGGAACAAACAAATCATGGAAGAGTCCGCTTTTGGCGGCACTATTCAACTGGAACGGCAGATCATTCCCACCGGGGAACGTATCTTTGCTCAGGGCGACAACGGTGACTGTGCGTATATCCTGCTGCGCGGCAAGGTCACCTTGTTCCACCACCATGAAGGCCACCGTACCGAGGTCGGCGACATCTCGCCGGGCGAGATTTTCGGCGAGATGGCGGTTCTGGACGGCGGCAACCGCTCGGCTTCGGCCGTCACCACCGAGGAAAGCGAAGTTGCCCTGGTCCCTTACCCCATCTTCCGTCGCAAGCTGGAAGGGGCCGACCGTTTCCTGCAAGCCCTGATCGAATTGTTCATCCGTAACATACGCAATTCGTCACGGCTGTTTCTGCGCCGCCCGCGCTCGTTCCGCGATCACGTCAAGCAAATGCGGGTCTTTTCCTGGAACATGCGCCGCTTTGCCGGGCGCATGGACGACCCGGCCATGGCCGACGACGTCCTTGACGTCCTCGACCGCCTGGACACGGTGCTGACCGATTTGCAAAACGTGTCCGATCTGTGCCCGGACAAACGCCACGATCTGATCTTGGACGAAGAACTGAACGGCGTCGGCTTCGGCGACGTGATCAGCAGCGAAGGTCAGCGCAAACTTTAGGGTCAGTTCAGCGGTTGTGACTGGATCGTGCCACCGGCAGAGGCGGGCTCGACCGACGGCCCATAACCGACATCACGCATGGGCTCGTCGTTACGGCTGGTTTCCACCGCCGCCGGCTGTTGGCCTGACGCCCCCGCCGTCTGCTCCTGTTCCTTGGTTTTTTCGTAGCGCTTGACCCCATGCGCCGCCAAATCGACGACGGCGCATCCGGCCAAAGCGATCACCGACAAGAGGGAAACGGACAAACGCAGCATGGGAACCTCGAGGTTATCGGAGGCCGCACGCTACACCCGTTGGATTTTTTTTCGCAAGCGCGAAAGACGCCCCCAATCCTTTGTACTGGGGGCGCTTCAGCCTATTGCGCCGCCTGACGGATCTGCTTGAACACGTTGCGGGTGTGCTTGGCGATCATCATTTCCTCGTCGGTGGGAATGACGAAGACCGGAATACCGCTGTCGGCCTGGGTGATGGTCTGGGCATTGGCCAGATTGGCCGCCCCATCCAGGCTGATGCCCAGCCAACCGGCACCGTCGCACACCATCCGCCGCACCGGGGCGGAACGTTCGCCGATACCGGCGGTAAAGACAACACCGTCCAGCCCGCCCATGGCGGCGGCCAGCGACCCCAGCTCGCGACGGATGCGATAACAGAACAGGTCCACCGCCTCGGCGGCATGGGGATCGCTGCTTTCCAGCAATACCCGCATATCGTTGGAAACGCCGGAAACCCCCAAAAGACCGGATTGCTTGTACAGCAGGTTCTCGATCTGCTTGGAATTCATGCCTTTTTCATCCAGCAGATAGAGGATGACGCCGGGGTCCAGATTGCCGGTACGGGTGCCCATGGGCAAGCCGTCGACAGCGGTGAAGCCCAAGGTCGAGGCGACCGACCGGCCATTGTCGATAGCGCACATGGATGCACCCGAGCCCAGATGGCAAACCACCACCTTGCCGGCGGCGATCTTGGGGGCGATCTCGCCCAGGCGGCGGGCGATGAACTCATAGGACAGGCCGTGGAAGCCGTAGCGGCGCACGCCTTCGTCGGTCAGTTCGCGCGGCAAGGCGAAGGTGGTGGCTACCTTGGGATTGGTGGCATGAAAAGCGGTGTCGAAACACGCCACCTGCGGCAGGCCGGGATGGACCTTGGCCAGGGCACGGATAGGGGCGATGTTGTGCGGCTGGTGCAAGGGCGCCAGCGGGATCAGCTTTTCCAGGCCGTTCAACACCAGTTCGTCCACCAGCACCGGCTGCGAATAGCGCGCCCCGCCATGGACCACGCGGTGACCGGCGGCCACCAACCGGGCGTCGTCGAGATTGTCTTCCACCCAATCGATCAGGTGTTTCAGCAGATCCTCGTGGTGCAGATTGCTGTCCGCTGGCCAATGTTGCTCGGCCAGAACGGCGCCATCCGCCGCTTGGGCGATGAAATGGGGGGCAACATTGATGCCCTCGACCTGCCCCTTGGATTGCAGGCTGGGCTTGCCGTCGCCGTTCGACAGATAAAGCGAGAACTTGATCGACGAAGAACCGGCGTTGATGACCAGAATACCGTCACGCATGACCTGTTCCTTTCTATTGGGCGGCAACCTTGCCGGCGACGCGGCGAGCATGGGCGAACAACACGGCGACGGCGCAACTGGCCAGACGGGCCTTGGCCGAATCGGCGCGGCTGGTCAGCACGATGGGAACCCGCGCCCCCAGCACGATACCGGCGGCATCGGCATCGGCCAGATAGGACAATTGCTTGGCCAGCATGTTGCCGGCTTCCAGATCGGGCACCAGCAGGATGTCGGCCTGACCGGCGACGGGGGAATTGATCTTCTTGATCTTGGCCGCTTCCGCCGAGATGGCGTTGTCGAAGGCCAAGGGGCCATCCAGAATGGCACCGGTGATCTGGCCGCGATCGGCCATCTTGCACAAAGCCGCCGCCTCGATGGTGGAATTGATCTTGGGATAGACGGTTTCCACCGCCGACAGGATGGCCACCTTGGGCATCACCACGCCCATGCACAGGGCCAGGTCGATGGCGTTCTGGGCGATGTCCACCTTGTCTTCCAAGGTCGGATAGATGTTGATGGCGGCGTCCGAGATCAGCAGCATCTTGGGATAGGTCGGCACGTCCATGACGAAGACATGGCTGATGCGCCGCCCGGTGCGCAGGCCGGTGGCGCGGCTGGCCACTTCATGCATCATCTCGTCGGTGTGGAGGCTGCCCTTCATCAACGCCTCGGCTTGGCCGGTGCGGCACAGCTCCACCGACTTTTCCGCCGATTCGTGGCTGTGCTGGGTGTCGATGATGCGCAGGCCGGTCAGGTCGAAGCCGAATTCGGCGGCAAGCGAGCGAATCTTGGCTTCCGGCCCCACCAGGATGGGGTTGATCAGACCCAGCTTATAGGCCTCGATCGGGCCTTCCAGCGACACCTGATCGCACGGATGGCACACCGCCACCGAAATGGGGTCCAAGGCCGCGCAGCGCTCGATGATGTCCTCGAACACATGATGGCGGCGACGCAACGACACTTCATGCAATTCGGTGCGCGGCTGGATCACCTTTTGCGTCGGCGCCGTCACCCGGGCGATACCGGTGAACACTTGGGCGCCGTTCTGGTTGACCGCCTTGCAGGAGAAGACCACATCGGTGGGCTCGATCTTTTCCGTCACAATGATGAAAACGGTGACGGTGTCCCCCACCTCGACCGGCAATTGGAAATCGAAGCTTTGGCTGCGATAGACGGTGCCGGCACCGGGCAATTCGTTGCCCAGAACCGCCGACAGCAGCGATCCGGTCCACAGCGAATGCGCCATCACCTTGCGGTGATGGGCCAGGCTTTGCGCCTGCTCGGCATTGTAATGGGTGGGGTTGAGATCGCCGGTGGCGACGCCGAACAGTTCGACATCCTCCATGCGGCAGGTCCGGGTGACGCTGGCGCTGTCGCCGATCTTGATTTCAGCCCAGGTGCGGTTTTCCATCATCTCGACCATTGCCAACTCCATTTCCGGCACATCATGTTGCGTTGCGGAATATACCCACGAACCATGGGCCTGTACATCCGCCTGAACCAATCCTTCATCAATCGGTCATTCAGGGCCGAAATCAAGCAAGGCAAGGCAGCTTCGCGCATGGCACGCCTGCGCACCACCCCCTTGCCGACAGAGCCGCAAAACATTAGATACGCCTAATATCAATTTCCGGGACCGCCGCCATGAATGTCGCCGCCGATCATTCCCCCCTGCCCCACGTACCCGTCACCTTGTTCGCCTCGGTCATGGGCTTGGCCGGATTGGGATTGGCTTGGCGCAAGGGTGCGGCACTGATGGGGTTGCCATCCATGGTCGGAGAAGCGGTCCTCGCCGTCGCCGCCGTGGCCTTCATCGCCGCCGCCCTCACCTACGGCGCCAAGGCGGCGCGCTTTTTTCCGGCGGTAGTGGGGGAATTCAACCACCCGGTCCGCTCCGCCTTCTTCTCCACCATCCCCATCGCCATCTTATTGCTGGCCAGCGGGCTTTATCCTTATGCGGCGCCCGCCGCCTTCGCCCTTTGGGTCGTGGGGGCGGTGCTGCAACTGACCCTGACCGTTCGCCTGATCGTGCGCTGGATGGTGCACAAGCAGGAAATCAATCATGTGAATCCGGCTTGGTTCATCCCCATCGTCGGCAACATCATCGTCCCCATCCTGGGCGTGCGCCTGGGCCAGATGGAAATTTCCTGGTTCTTCCTGTCGGTGGGCTTGCTGTTCTGGCTGCCCATGCTGACCATCATCCTGTATCGGGTGATCTTTCACGACGCGCTGCCGCCGCGGCTGATGCCCACCTTGTTCATCCTGTTGCCGCCGCCGTCCATCGGCTATGTCGCCTATGTGGGGCTGACCGGAGCCGAGGATGCTTTCGCCCTGGTGCTGGTCAACGGCGCCCTGTTCCTGACCCTGGTGTTGCTGGCCAAGGCCAAAAGCTTCATCGGCCTGCCCTTTGCCCTGTCGTGGTGGGCCTTCACCTTCCCGCTCGACGCCGTCGCCCTGGCAGCGCTGGAACACGCTGGCCACGCCCCGGCGGGCGCATGGCCGGTGGTGGCCCTGGTCCTGCTGGCCCTGGCCAGCGTGGTCGTCCTGATCGTGGCGGCACGGACCATGGCGGCGATCCTGAAACGGACGCTGTTCGTGCCCGAGTGAACAGCCATCCACCAATTAGGGTTTTCCGTATATTGCAGCGCACAACATACAGGTCTAAGGTTGCGGTCCAAGACTATTGGTCGTACCGAGGGAAATCATGGGTGTGCGCAATTTGAAGGCGTTGTTCCGTCCGCAATCAGTTGCGGTGATTGGGGCCAGCACCAAAGCTAATTCCCCCGGCGCGGTGGTCATGCGCAATCTGATCCAGGGCAATTTCCAAGGCCCGATCATGCCGGTGGGGACGGAAAAGTCCATTTGCGGCGTCTTGGCCTATCCCGATATCGCCAGCCTGCCGGAAGCGCCCGATCTGGCGCTGGTCTGTTCGCCCGCGCCCGAAATGGTGGCGACCATGCGTGCCCTGGGCGAAAAGGGGGCCAAGGCGGCCTGCATCATGACCGCCGGCCTGCAACACAGCGCCGATTCCAGCTCGGGTCTGTCGGTGTTCGACAGCGTCCGCGCCGAGGCCAAGATCCACGGCATCCGCGTGCTTGGCCCCAATTCCATGGGCATGCTGGTTCCCGGTATCGGCCTGAACGCCAGCTTCGCCCCCGATATCGCCCCTGCCGGCAAGATCGCCTTCGTCTCGCAATCGGGCGCGCTGTGCAGCGCCGTGTTGGATTGGGCCTGCGCCAAGGGCATCGGCTTCTCCCATTTCATCCATACCGGCGAAAGCATGGATGTGGATTTCGGCCATATCCTTGACTACCTGGGCAGCGACCCCCACACCCGGGCCATCCTGCTTTATCTGCAAACCGTGGACGAACGGCGCAATTTCATGTCCGCCGCCCGTGCCGCCGCCCGCAACAAGCCCATCCTGGCCATCAAGGCCGGGCGCTCGACCGAGGGCGCCCTGGCCGCCTCGTCCCATACCGGGGCGCTGGCCGGTTCCGATCTGGTGTTTGACGCCGCCATCCGCCGCTCGGGCATGCTGCGGGTGCAGGACATCGAGGAAATCTTCGGTGCCGTCGAAACCCTGGCCCGTTCGCGCCCGATGAAAGGCAAGCGTCTGGCCATCGTCACCAATGGCGGCGGCCTGGGCGTCATCGCCGCCGATGATCTGGCCGATGGCGGCGGCGAACTGGCCGATTTGCCGCTCGACGTGGTCGACAAGCTGAACGCGCTGTTGCCGCCCAACTGGTCGCGCGGCAACCCCATCGACGTGGTCGGCGACGCCGGCGGCGAACGCTATGCCAAGACCTTGAGCATCCTGCTGGATTGCAAGTGCATCGACGCTGTGCTGGTGATGTACGCGCCCACCGCCATCTCCAACCCGGACGAAGTGGCCGAGGCGGTGATCAAGGTCTACAAGGACAAGCCGCGCGCCAATATCATGACCTGTTGGGTCGGCCATCAAAAGGTCGCCGGCGCCCGCCGCAAATTCGCCGATGCCGGCGTCCCCACCTTCGAGACCCCGCGCGCCGCCGTGCAGGGCTATCTGCATTTGCTGGAATACCGCAAGAACCAGGAAATGCTGATGGAAGTGCCGGCCTCCGCCGCCACCGATTTCGTCCCCGACGTGGCCTTGGCCAAGGGGGTGATCGCCGAGGTGATGGAACGCGGTGACAACATCCTGACCGAGGCCGAGGCCAAGACGGTGTTGTCCGCCTATGGCATTCCCACCGTCCCCACCCATATCGCCGGCACTCCGGCCGAGGCCAGCCGCATCGCCAAGACCATCGACGGTCCGGTGGCGCTGAAGATTCTGTCCACCGATATCGTCCACAAATCCGACGTGGGCGGCGTGGTGCTGAACCTGACCGGGCCGTTCGATGTGGAAAAAGCCGCCTATGCCATGCTGGACCGGGTCAAGGCCACCTATCCCGAGGCCCGCATCGAGGGCTTTACCGTCCAGCCCATGATCACCCGCCGCCCCGGCACCCAGGAACTGATCGTCGGTGTCGCCACCGACCCCATCTTCGGCCCGGTCATCCTGTTCGGCCAAGGCGGCGTGGCGGTGGAAGTGATCGGCGACCGCGCCGTCGCCTTGCCGCCCTTGAACCTCAATCTGGCCGCCGAACTGATCCAGCGTACCCGCGTCGCCCGTCTGCTCAAGGGCTATCGCGGTCGTCCGCCGGCCAATCTGGATGCCCTGCACATGACCCTGATCCAGGTGTCGCAGATGGTCATCGACCTGCCGGAAATCATCGAACTCGACATCAATCCGTTGCGCTGCGACGCCGATGGCGTGCTGGCCCTGGACGCCGCCATCAAGGTGGCCCCGGTCCCCGCCGGGTCCAATGACCGTCTGGCCATCCGCCCCTATCCGGCGGAGCAGGAGGAATGGTTCACCATGACCGACGGGCGTCAGGTGCTGCTGCGCCCGATCCGCCCCGAGGATGAACCCAATCACCACGTGCTGGTGTCCAAGCTGACGCCTGAGGACATCCGCTTCCGCTTCTTCGGTCTGGTGCACGAATTGCCGCACAGCGAGATGGCGCGGTTGACCCAGATCGATTATGACCGCGAAATGGCCTTCATCGGCGAGTTGACCTTGCCCGATGGCGCCAAGGAAACCCTGGGCGTGGTCCGCACCGTCACCGACCCCGACAACGAAGCGGCGGAATTCGCCGTGGTGGTCCGTTCCGACCTCAAGGGATCGGGCCTGGGCAAGCGCCTGCTGGTCAAGATGATCGAATATTGCCGGTCGCGCGGCACCCATGCCATCGTCGGTCAGGTGCTGAAGGACAATCGCCGCATGCTCAAATTCGTCGAGCACCTGGGCTTCGTCCAGACCAAGACCATCGACGGCGACATCGTCGAGGTAGAATACGATCTGAAGAAACCGGCGGTGACCGAACCGGAACCGCCGGAAACGGCGTGAATTTATCCGCTCCCTTTTACCGTCACTCCCGCGCAGGCGGGAGTCCAGGGGGTGCACCCACCAGCTTTTCCGCGACTCCTGGATACCCGCCTACGCGGGTATGACGGCCATTGTCCGCTATGGGCTGAAGCGAGCGCCGGGGAAAATTTTCCTAATCCAATCCCGGTGCGGGGAAACCCGGGTGAACCACGACGAATCGCCGTAACTGGCGGTGCCTGAGCCGTTGGAATTGACCGCCACGATCACCCATTGCCCGCCCACCTTCATCCAGGCCGAGCCGCCGCTGTCCCCCGATCCCAGCAGGCCGACCAAAGGATTGGCCGGTTTGTCGTCGCCGCCATAGGGGTTGGACAGGCTGCCGTCTTCGCGCCCCAGCCAGATTCCCAGATAATTGCCGCCATCGTCGTTGCGCGGCATGGGGTCGACCAGATCGACCCATTGGTCGACCACGCCTTGGGCCGCGGCCTTGTCGGACCCTTGGTAATAGCGGTCCTGCTCGCCGGTCGAGCCGATGCCGCGGCTGCCATAGCCGACAAAGGTGATCAGCTTGCCCGCCTCGCCATCACCGCCATACAGCACCGGCGGCGAACCGGCATCTTCCACCGGTCGCTTCAGCCGCAAGATGGTCAGGTCATAGCCGGTCCGCTCGTCGGTGCTGCCGTTCCAGCCCGGATGCATCCATAGCCGGTCCGGCTTGGCGATGCTGCCGTCGGGCAGCCGCACCACGTAATCGCCGGGCTTGGCCGGCTTCTCGAAGATATGGGCCGAGGTCAGGATATAGGCGTGGTCGTCATCGTTGCCGATCCAGGTGCCCGAGGCCTCGCCCCAGCTCTCGCCATCGGTGGACAAGGCCAGCACCGAGCGGAATTGCGGTTCCGCCGCCAGCCGCAGACTGGCGCCGAAACCGGCCCAGGCCTTGCTGCGCGTCCCCCCCTCGCGCCGCCACAGACTATCTTGGATGACCACGGCGAAAGCCGGTGCGGTGGCGGCGACAACCGCCAGCATAGCCATGCCGACGGCAAAACCCTGATGAAAAAAACGCATCGACCGCCCTTTGTTGATTGCCCCGCATGGGGTCAACATACACCACGGCGCAGTAATTCCGCCGCCTGATCGGCGGGCACGGCGCGACTGAACAGAAAACCCTGGATGGCGTCGCAGCCGGCCTCGGCCAGGATGGCCAATTGCTCGGGGGTTTCCACCCCTTCGGCCACCACCTTCAACCCCATGGCGTGGCCCATGGAAATGATGGCTCGGGCGATGGCGGCGTCGCCTTCATCCTCGGCCAGATCGCCGACGAAGGAACGGTCGATCTTCAGCTTGCCCACCGGAAAACGCTTGAGCCGGGCCAGCGACGAGTAACCGGTGCCGAAATCATCCACCGCCAGCCGCACCCCCAGGCCAGCGATATCGGCGAAGATGCGCTGGGCGGCATCGGCGTCTTCCATCACCGTGGTTTCGGTCAGTTCCAGTTCCAGCCGGTGCGACGGCACCCCGGCTTCGGTCAGCATCTTGCGCACCAGCATGGGCACATCCTGGCGCTTCAACTGCAACGCCGACATGTTGACCGCCACCGGCACCGGCGGAATGCCCATGCGGTCCCAATCGCGCATCTGCTTGCAGGCATGGCGCAACACCCATTCACCGATAGGGCCGATCATGCCGTTGCCTTCGGCCATGGGGATGAACTCGACCGGCGAGATCCAGCCGTCATCGGCGTGATTCCAGCGCAGCAAGGCCTCGAACGAGATGATGCGGCGGCTTTGGGTATCGACGATGGGCTGGTAATGCAATTCCAACTCGTTACGCTGGATGGCCTTGCGCAGGTCGCTTTCCAGCCGTCGGCGCTGGGCCAGTTCGGCATCCATGGTCGGCGCGAAAAAGCGATAGCCGTTCGGATTGTCCTCGATGGCCCGGTACATGGCCATGTCGGCATTCTTCAGCAAGGTATCGGCGTCGGCGCCGTCATCAGGGTACAAGGTGATGCCGATGGCCGCCCCCACCTGCACGTCGTGACCATTGATGTCGAACGGGCGGCGCATGGCCTTGGTCAGGCTGCCGGCCAGTTCCACCACCGTTTCTCCTCCATCGGTAGTCAGCAGCAAAAAGCCGAATTCGTCGCCACCGACCCGAGCCAGACTTTCGACGCCGCGGGCCGTGCTCATCAATCGCTCGGTAATGGCCAGCAGCAGATGGTCGCCGCCGTCATGGCCCAAAACGTCGTTGTAATGGCTGAAATCATCCAGGTCCAAGATCAGCACCGCCAATCCGTGGCGTTCGGTCTTGGCTCGACCGATGGCGCGCTGGATCTGTTCGCGGAACAGCAGGCGGTTGGGCAGCGCCGTCAGGGCATCGTGGTTGGACAGAAAGCGGATGCGTTCCTCGGCCCGACGGCGCTCGGTGACGTCTTCCTGCACCACCACGTAATGGCTGATGCGCCCCTGATCGTCGCGGATCGGCGTCACGTTCTGATCGACCACATAAAGGGTGCCGTCGCGGCGACGCAAATTAAGCTCGCCGCGCCAGTTCTCGCCTCGTTTCAAAGCTTCATCCATGCGGCGGTCGCGCTCCGCGCCCATCAGCAGACGGCGGGCGCCCCGGCCCATGGCCTCGTTTTCGGCCCAACCGGTCAACTGGCTGAAGGCCTGATTGCACCATTCGATGCGCCCGGCGCGATCCGTGATGAAGATGGCGTTGGCGGTGGCGGCCATGGCCTCGCCCTGCAAACGCAGCAAAGCCTGCGAGCGGCGGCGGCCTTCGCTTTCACGCGCCCGGCTTTCGCGGTCGGCGGCGATCAGCAGGGCGACGCCCAGGCCAATGGACAAAACCTGGGTCAGCATGAAGCCATAGGGCACCGCCTGCGGCACTGCCGCCAGCCAGGGGTAATCCAGCTTGTGCAGCCCCCACAGGGCGAACAGCAGCGCCACCAGGCTATAACCGTTCCCCGGAATCCGGCGGGCGCGGCGCCAGAACACCAGGGCAGCGGCAAGCATGGCGGCACCGATATAAAGTGAAGAGGGAATGATGGCGGCCATGGGGGCGATATGGATGCTGGCCCACACCACCCAACCCATCAGCGAAACCGTGGTCACCGCGATCAGCAGCCACAGACGGCGACACCCCTTGTGCGGACACAATCCGGCCAACAACACGGTGCCTGCGGCCACGTGAATGACCTCGGCCCACAGAATCACCTGTTGCGGTGCCACCGAGCCCGATATGGCCATGAACAGGAAGCGGAAGGCGAACAAGGCGAAGGCAATGGCGAAAACCGGCATGGCCCTGGTCGAACCATGCCCCCGCCCGACAAAGGCCAAGGCGACCGCCAACACAAGATTGCCAAGAAAGGCGCCAAAGATCACCGTGGGCGCGGCTGCGTCCATTCCCATCCCTTCTAACCCGTCGCCCCACCCTGTGCGGAACTCTAGCGATTTGGCCGAATGATGCAAGCATCGCCTGACTATTGCCCTTGTCGCCTATTTGCCTCAAGATACGAACAGGCGCCGCCTTCGACCGGCGTAGTGTTTGGGGGAAGGTCCGGGAATGTCGCTGGCAACCTTGATCGGCTTCATTGCCGGTATCGTTCTGTTCCTCGGCTCGATTTACCTGGCCACTGACAATTACTTGGTCTTCCTCGACTTCCCGTCGTTTTTGATGGTTGTCGGCGGCACCTTCGCATCGACCTTCATCTCGTACGAACCGCGTTACGTCATGCAGGCCTTCCGCCTGATGAGTTCGATTTTTTTCGCCCCCAAGATTCAGCGCGGCGTATTGCAAGGCGAAGTCGGGCGTTGCATACGCTGGGGCTACCTGATCCAGAAGACCGGCCTGAATGCGCTGGAAGCCGACACCGCCAAGCTGAAGAAACAGGACCGTTTCCTGGGTTTCGGCGTCGATCTGGTCATCGCCGGCTATACCGGGGCCGAAGTGCGGCAGATCATGACCAATTCCATTGAAACCACCTTTCAGCGCAATTGCGTGCCCGCCGACATCCTGCGCAACATGGCCGGCACGGCGCCTGCCTATGGCATGATCGGCACCCTGATCGGTCTGATCATCATGCTGGGCAAGATGGGTGCCGATCCGGCGGCCCTGGGTCCCGGCATGGCGGTGGCGCTGATCACCACGCTTTACGGCGTGCTGCTGCCGCGACTGGTGCTGCTGCCCGCCGCCAGCAAAATCCAGCAGCGCGAGGAAATCGTCCGCTTCCGCAATTATCTGGTGGCCGAAGGGTTGTGCCTGCTGGCCGAGCGCAAGAATCCGCGCTTCATCCAAGATGCCATGAACAGCTTCCTTGATCCCTCCATCCACTTCGACATCGACAAGCAGATGAAGAACAAATGAGTCTGTTCGAAAAGAAACAGTCCCAGGAAGTCGATGCGTCATGGATGGAAACCTATGGCGACATGGTCACCTTGTTGCTGTGCTTCTTCATCATGCTGGCCTCCATTTCCAAGATCGATACCGTGTTATTTGAAAAAGTCCAGTCGGGCATGACCAGCGAGATCGGCAAGCAACCGCCGCAGCGCCCGATCGAGAATATGCGTCAGGAATTGACCCAGGCCGCCGCCACCGTGCAAGGCTCCGACGATGCCGTCGATGTGGGTACCGATGATCGCGGTGTGGTCATGAACTTGGATGCTGGGGCCATGTTCACCCCGGGTTCGGCCGATATCAAGCCGACCATGGTGCCGCTGCTGAAGGAACTTGCCGGCACCTTGAACCAGCCCCGCTTTGACAATTACCGCCTGGAAATCCAGGGCCATACCGACAGCACGCCGGTGAAGACCGCGCAATTCCCTTCCAATTTCGATCTGGCCTCGGCCCGCGCCCTGGCGACCATGCGCGCCTTCGTCAGCCTGGGGGTGGCAGAAAGCAAGATGATCGTCGCCGCCTATGGCCAATACGCCCCGCGCGTGCCCAACACGCTCGAAGACGGTACGCCCCTGCCCGCCAATCAGGCGCTGAACCGCCGCGTCGCCATCCACATCTATCCGCGCTGATACCAAGTCTCGAGGGGTGCGGAGCATCCCGCCCGCCGATTGAGGGCGCCGCTGATCGGTTCCGATCAGCGAGACAATGAGTCTCTCAGGCGACGGTCACTTCCATACCGTCGCGGGCGACCAAGGTACCATCCCAGGCCTGCTTGGCCTCAGCTTCCAGCTTGGCCATGAAGACGTCGTCATGCTCGGGGTCATGGTGGAAAATGGCCAGCCGCCCGACCCCGGCGGCCCGACACAGCCGGACACCCTCCTGCCAGGTGGAGTGGCCCCAGTGGATTTTGGCCTGAAACTCGTCGTCGGTATAGGTGCTGTCATAGATGACCAGATCTGCCCCTTGGATCAGGCCCAACACGTTCTCGTCAGGTTGTCCCGGCACGTGTTCGGTATCGGTGACATAACACACTGATTTGCCCTGGTATTCCACCCGATAGCCGGTGGCCTGATTGGGATGGCGCAAGGGGGCGGTCTTCACCACCACGCCGTCCACCGGATGCAATTCGTCGCCGGCACGGAAATCGTGAAAGCTCAGGCGACTGCGCATGGTTTCCAAGGGCACCGGAAAAGTCGGGTTTTCCATTTGCTTGGCCAGCACCGCCTCGATGGCGCCGGCTTGACCGTTCAAATGACCAGCCATCACCTGCAAGCCGAAGGCCGGGTTGAAGGCGGGGGCGAAAAAGGGAAAGCCGTTGATGTGGTCCCAATGGGTATGGGTAAACATCAGCGTCGCCGACGAAGTACCACGGTTGAACAGATCGCGCCCCAGCATGCGGATACCGGTACCGGCATCAAAGATCAGGACGTTGTCACCCAGACGGAATTCGACGCACGAAGTGTTGCCGCCATAGACCACATGGTCGGGCGAAGGACAGGCGATGCTTCCGCGCACGCCCCAGAACTTCACCACATATCCCATTGCTTACAACCCCCGACCATTCCGAAAAAACATTATAATTTCCCATATGGGATGGCATCGGAATTTTCCCCTATATGGAAACATTTTTTTCGCCCCAAACGACGACATCCCCCACATTCAGCGTCAATTGCCGGGCGGCATGACCACGATTGACCGATATTTCCACCAACCCGATGGAATTCACGTACCAAAAGCCCGCCCCCGGCACAGTGTCGGAATAGGTCCGTGCCGGCGGCAAGGCATAGTTCCCAACGTGCAGGAATTGATCGGCGAGCACACAAGATTCGCGCAAACCGGTCATGGCGTTGCCGTAGGGGTCGATATAGACGATGCGGGCCAGATCATCGGGCCAATCGCCGCCGACCATGCCCTGGCTCAACGGAGCGGCCAGATCATCGGGACGGGTACCGGCGGCCAGCGCCGCCGCTACAGGGGCGAACAGGTCACGGCCATGAAAGGTGGCGCTTAATGTTTGCGGTCGCCAAGTGATGGCCCAAACCCGGCTGTTCACCGCCCTGCGCAGGACTAACGCCAACAGGCCGTTATCGGGACCGACCAAAAAACGCCCATCGACCTGAACGATCAGCGGCAATCGGGCGCCGCCGACACCGGGATCGACCACCGCCATGATCACCGCATCCGCCGGCATCTGCGGCAACAGCGCCGCCAGCAGATAGGCCGAGGCCATGGGGTCGAATGCCGGAGCGTCGGCCATCAGGTCGATCACCGGCACGCCGGGGGCATGAACATGAAGGGCCGCCTTGACCTGCCCCACATAGGGACCGGTAGTGCCGAAATCGGTGAACAGACAGATGGGCCGCATCAGTGCAGATGTACCGACGGTCCCGGCCCCCGCTCATCCAGCCCGAAACGATTGTCGAGCAGGGCGAAAATCTGCTCCGCCGGCACCGGACGGCTGAACAGATAGCCCTGGGCTATATCGCAGCCGATGGCCCGCAGCCTTGCCAATTGTTCGGCGGTTTCCACCCCCTCGGCGATGACCTTCAGCCCCAAGCCGGTGGCCATGGCGACGATGGTATCCACCAAAACCTTGCGTTCGTGCCGCTCGAGCATGCCGATCATGAACGAGCGGTCGATCTTCAGGGTATGGAACGGATAGCGCTCCAGGTAACTCAACGACGAATAGCCGGTGCCGAAATCGTCGATGGCCAGATGGACGCCCATGTCATGCAGGCCCTGCAACAGGCCATCGATATCGCCGCGCTCCTTCAGCAACAGGCCCTCGGTGATCTCAAGTTCCAGATTGCCGGCGGGAAAGCCGGTTTCGCGCAAGATGGTGCGGACGTCATCAAGGAAGGCACCGTCCTGGAACTGCCGGGGCGAGACGTTGACGCACAACAGCAAATCGGGGTGGCCACCTTGCAACCAGGGCAGCGCCGTCTGGCAGGCCTGGCGCAACACGTCACGGCCAATGGGCACGATCAGACCGCACGTCTCCGCCTGGGGAATGAAACGGTCGGGCGGCACGCTGCCCAGCTCCGGATTGTTCCAGCGCAACAAGGCCTCGATTCCAGCAACGCGCCCGCTTTCCACATGCACCAGCGGCTGGAAATGCAGGAACAATTGCTCGGTGCCGACGGCGCGGCGCAATTCGCTTTCCAGCCGCAAGCGGGCCTCGGCCTCGTCGTTCATGCGGGCGGTGAAACAGCAATAGCGGTTCCGCCCGGCCAGCTTGGACTGGTACATGGCGATATCGGCGTTGCGCAGCAGGGTTTGCGGCGTCCGTCCGTCTTCCGGGTACAGCGCCACGCCGATACTGGCGGTGGTGATCAGGTCACGGCGGCTGATGGTGAAGGGTTCGACAAAGGCCTGGACGATTCGATCCGCCGCCCACTCGGCCTGCTCTGGCGACACCAGCGGCAGGATGACCAGGAATTCGTCACCGCCAAAACGCGCCACCATCCCCCCCTCGCCCACCGCCTGACACAGGCGCTCGGACGCCAAAATCAGCAATTCGTCGCCATATTCGTGACCAAGGGAATCGTTGATGCCTTTGAAATCATCCAGATCGACGAACAGCAGGCCGACACGGGTACCGGCATCACGGGCCTCTTCCGTCGCCACCGTCAGGCGATCCAACGCCATGGCCCGATTGGGCAGATCGGTCAGGCCGTCATAAAGCGCCTGATGCAGGATTTTGCGGTCCTGTTCCTTACGCAGGGACACATCCTCGACCACCACCAGATGGTGGGTGATCTCGTGCCCTTGCGGTGCCACCGGCGAGGCGAAAATCTGCTGCCAGCGCAGCTTGCCGTCTTCAGCGACAACCGGCACCTCGCCGCCCCAATCGGCACCACGACACAAGGCCTGCCACATCTCGCCAAACCAGGCCCGGGACTGCCCCGGATACAACCCAGCCAACGGATGCCCGATAACGGTATCGGCGGCATGGCCGGTGATGCGCTGGTGGGCCGGATTGACATATTCGACCAATCCCTGATCAGTCACCACCGCCACCGCCACCGGACTTTGCTCGACCGCCTGCGATAGCAGATTAAGGCTGGTTTCGGCCTTCTTCTGCTCGGTCAGGTCGCGGATACAGGTGACGCGCACGGCGACGTCGCCCATCCAGCTTTCCTTGGAATGGATTTCCATGGGAAAGACCGAGCCATCCTTGCGCACGCCACGGACTTCATAGGGCTTCTGATACTGGATACGGACCATTTCCCTGGCCAGCGGCAAATCATCGGTATGAATGACGTTCCAGGCGGTCAAGGTGTCGAAATCGGCGCGCTCATAGCCGAACAGATCGTGGAAAGCACGATTGCAGTCGAGGATGCGGCCTTGGAAATGGATGCAGATGGCTTCGTTGGTGACGTCGGACAAACGACGGAAGCGATCTTCGCTGTCTTCCAAGGTCTTACGCATGCGGTGGTTTTCGCTGATGTCGCGCAGCACGCCGCGCACACCGTTGAAGCGGCCCTGGTCGTCGAAGACGGCGCAGCCATAGGCCACCACCCAAACGTCGCTACCGTCCTTGGCGCGGGCCTGGAACTCGACCCGCACGGCCTCTCCCTGACCGGCACGGACCAGATCAAGCACGACCTTGCGATCGGACGCCACGGCGTAAATGACGCTGACATCATGGCCAACCAGTTCCGTCGCGTCATAACCAAGCAGGCGCCTGACGTTGGGACTGACCCACAAAATACGCCCATCACCACCGACGCTGATCACCGCATCGGGCAGACGCCCCAGGATGATGTCCAGCATGTCGGATGGCAAGTCACTCAGCCCGGACGCTTCCGGTCCTGCCGCCATTTCCACCCCCAAATGTTGCCTGCCGGAATTAAAGGCTGTTTCCGCCTTCTTTTCTGTTACTCCGGTCAAGGGGCTCAAGGATGAACAAAACATGTTAAGCTTGTCCACCTTTTCTTGGTGGGGCATCTTTCGGTCATGTCGGAACAGTGGCGTCGGGCCCGTTGCCAGCAATTGTGGGAAGAACAACAGGGCCTGTGCTTTTATTGCGGCGCGACCATGGCCGCCCCCATAAGCCAAAGGCTGCGCCACCGCAAGCGCCCGGATGCCGCCACCATCGACCATGTGGTGCCGCAATCCCAAGGCGGCGCGGCCGAATGGCCGAACGAAGTCGCCGCCTGCCGTGCCTGCAACGCCGCCAAGGCGGACACAGCGCCCACAGCCAACGACCTGGAACGCTTGCAGGCATTAAAAACCTAACGCTTGCTACGGTGACAGTGATACTCGCCGGTCTTGCGATTGTGGTGACAGCCATCCCTATCCAAACCACCCGGATGGGCCTGAGCCGGCAGGCTGTCGACAATAAAAATAGCGGCGACAAACAAAGCGATCAGACGCATCGCATCACCATAATGATGTCTACGCAGACATAAAAACTACTTTAAATTGCCGATGAAGCCAACACAAACCAACGCGGGGCGCGCTGTCGGCATTCACGAATCGGACGTTTCCCAGTGATCGGCCAGGGAGGTGATGGCATCGGACATCAGACGATGATCCTTGGCCTTTTCCAGCACGGCCATGACGATGGCTGCTTCGGTTCCGATCAGTTCCGCCGCCAGCAAGGCGGGGACGAATCCGTCACTTTCCAGCACCTGGCCGGCCTGACGCCATTGACGATGCCGCCCGCCCCGGCCTTCTGCCTCGAAGCAATCGCGCAGCGCCTCATCGGCGGGTTCCTTGCGGTGGATGCGAAAGGCCAGCGACCGCAATAGCCTTATTTTCTCTTCGTGGCCGTTGCGCGCCATGACGATCTCCCGGCAATGGGGACAGCCCCCGTTGCGACGAACGCACTATTGGCCGCAATGTCTGAATAAGCAAGGGCTTGCAGCCCTGCCATGCACGGATACCCTATCTTGGGATAGGATAAGAAAAAGGGCTTGGAGCATCGGCCCAAGCCCTTTTTCTTCGTTTTTGGTGAGCCCGATGGGACTCGAACCCATGGCCCCATGATTAAAAGTCACGTGCTCTACCGACTGAGCTACGGGCTCTCACCTTCAAAACGGGGGCACACCATAGGGATATGATGCGCCCCGGTCAACCGTGGAAAACGATCACTTCACATCGGCGGCGACGCGCATGCGCACCACCTTGTCGGGATTGGGGACGACGCCGCTGCTGTCCGTGCCCTTGGTGATGCGGTCCACGTGTTCCATGCCCTGGATGACGTTGCCCCAGATGGTGTATTTGCCATCCAAGGACGGCGCGCTGGCCAGCATGATGTAGAACTGGGAATCGGCGGAATTGGGGCTGCTGGCCCGAGCCATGCCGACCACGCCACGGACGAAATGCTCGCCCGAGAATTCAGCAGCCAACTTGGTGCCGGAACCACCGGTGCCGGTGCCGGTGGGATCGCCACCCTGGGCCATGAAGCCTTCGATGACCCGATGGAACGGCGTGCCGTTATAGAAGCCCTTGCGGGTCAATTCCTTGATCCGCTCCACGTGCTTGGGCGCCAGATCGGGGCGCATCTCGATCACCACCTGGCCCCAGGGCAGGTCCATGATCAAGGTGTTTTCCGGGTCGGCGGCCTGGGCCGGCTGGAAAGCCGCGGCCAGCACCAGCACGGCGGCGAGGACGATCTTTTTCAGCATGGACTTATTCCTCGACATCGGCGGCGACGGTCAGCTTGACGATGCAATCGGGATCTTCCACCGAGCCGTTGCGGGACGCGGCGCCCTTCTTGATGTTGTCGACGAGGTCCAGTCCCTCGACCACCTGACCCCAGATGGAATACTGGTTGTCCAGATGCGGCGCCCGGTCGAACATGATGAAGAACTGGGAATCGGCGGAATTGGGATTGGCGGCGCGGGCCATGGAGCAGGTGCCGCGCACGTGCTTTTCCTTGGAGAATTCCGCTTCCAGCTTCTGGCCCGAGCCTCCCATGCCGGTGCCCTGCGGACAGCCGGTCTGGGCCATGAAGCCGGGGATCACCCGGTGGAACTTCAGGCCGTCATAATAGCCCTGGCGCACCAATTCCTTGATGCGGGCCACATGCTTGGGAGCGAGATCGGGGCGCAGCTCGATCACCACTCGACCATCTTTGAGGTCGAGAAACAGGGTATTTTCGCGGTCCAAATCGATCCTCCCATAGGCGGGGTGAGGGCCTTGCGGCCTAATTGCTTTCGCTTATGAATTTCTCGTCCAGGCTGGCCCGCACCCGCGGGCTGACAAAGGACGAAATGTCGCCGCCCAAGCGGCCGATTTCCTTGACGAAGCGCGACGAAATAAACTGGCACCGTTCCGACGCCATCAAAAACAAGGTCTCGATCTGCGGCGACAGCCGGGCATTCATGCCGGCCATCTGGAATTCGTACTCAAAATCAGACACCGCCCGCAAGCCGCGGATGATGATGCGGGCGCCGCAATCACGGGCAAAATCCACCAGCAGATTGTCGAAGGCGCGGACTTCGATGATGACGTTGTGTTGTTTCGCCACCTCGGCCACTTCCGCCTCGACCAGGGCCACCCGCTCGTCCAGCGAGTAAAGCGGCCCCTTGCCGGCATTGATGGCCACCGCCACGATCAACTTGTCCACCACCTTGGCCGCCCTGGTGACGATGTCCAGGTGGCCGTTGGTTATGGGGTCGAAGGTACCAGGATAAAGACCGATCCGTTCACTCATCATCCCCTCCGGGTGGTGTGGCTGCGGTATCGTCTCCCTCGTCGAATTCTTCTTCCGACTCTTCGTTGGAGCCGTTCAGATCACACAGACGGGCGGTGGAAACCACTCGCTCGTTCTCGGCGGTGCGCAAGACGATGACACCCTGGGTCTTGCGTCCGGCGATACGGATATCGTCCACCGGCATGCGGATCAGGGTGCCGCCATCGGACACCAGCATGATTTCATCGTCGTGGCCGACCGGGAACGACGCCACCACCGGCCCGTTCTTTTCCGTCAGGTCGATATTGGCGATACCTTGGCCGCCGCGTCCGGTGATGCGGTATTCATAGGCCGAGGTGCGCTTGCCGTAACCGTTCTCGGTCACCGTCAGGATCATCTGCTCGGATTCGCTCATGCGTTCGGCCTCGGGGCCGGTCAGGTCATTGCGCAGGTAAGCGTCGCGGGTTTCCATGTCGAATTCCACATGGCGCAGCACCGACATGGAGATGACCTGATCGGCGTCATCCAGGCGGATACCACGCACGCCGGTGGAATCGCGGCCCTTGAACACGCGGACGTCGCCGACCTGGAAGCGGATGGCCTTGCCCAGACGGGTGGCCAGCAGAATGTCGTCACTGTCGGAACAGGGCTGAACGGCGATCAGTTGCTCGCCGTCATTGAGCTTCATGGCGATCTTGCCGTTGGCGCGGATATCGACGAAATCCGACAGCAGATTGCGGCGCACGTCACCCTTGGAGGTGGCGAAGGCCACGTGCAGATCTCCCCAGGTGCTTTCATCCTCGGGCATGGGCATGACGGTGGAGATGGTCTCGCCCTCGCCCAAGGGCAGGATGTTGACCATGGCCTTGCCCCGGGCCTGCGGTGTGCCCAGCGGCAGACGATAGACCTTGAGCTTGTAGGCGATACCGGTGGAGGAGAAGAACAGCACCGGGGTATGGGTGCTGGTGACGAAGACCTGACTGAGGAAATCCTCGTCCTTCATGCTCATGCCCGAGCGGCCCTTGCCGCCGCGCTTTTGGGCACGGTAGGTGGACAACGGCACCCGCTTGATATAGCCGGTGTTGGTCACCGTCACCACCATGTCCTCGCGGGCGATCAGATCCTCGATATCGGCCTCGAATTCGGAATCCTCGATGGTGGTGCGGCGCGGCGTGGCGAACTGGTTGCGCATGTCCACCAGTTCGTTGCGCATGACCTCCAAAAGCTTGGGCCGCGACGACAGGATTTCCAGGAATTCCTTGATCTGCTCGCCGATCTCGCGCAGTTCGTCGCCGATCTTGTCGCGTTCCAGCCCGGTCAGGCGGTGCAGACGCAGATCCAGGATGGCCTTGGCCTGGACTTCCGACAGCGAATAGGTGCCGTCGACGATGCCGCGACCGGGTTCATCGATCAGACGGATCAGCGGTTCCACATCCAGCGCCGGCCATTTGCGCGCCATCAGCTGCTCACGCGCGACGGCCGGGTCCGACGCTTCGCGGATCAGCTTGATCATATCGTCGATATTGGCAACGGCGATGGACAGCCCCACCAAGACGTGGGCGCGGTCGCGGGCCTTGCCCAGTTCGAAGATGGTGCGCCGGGTGATCACTTCCTCGCGGAAGCGCAGGAAGGCGGCGATGATCTCGCGCAGCGTCATCATCTGCGGCCGACCGCCGTTCAAGGCCAGCGAGTTGACGCCGAACGAGGTCTGCAAGGGCGTGAACTTGTAAAGCTGGGCCAGCACCACGTCGGCGATGGCGTCGCGCTTGATCTCGATGACGACGCGTACGCCGTCGCGGTCGGATTCGTCACGCAGGTCGGAGACGCCCTCGATCTTCTTGTCGCGCACCAGTTCGGCGATCTGCTCGAGCATGCGCGCCTTGTTGACCTGATAGGGCACCTCGGTGACGATGATCGCCTCGCGGTCCTTGCGCACTTCCTCCACGTGGCAGCGCCCGCGCATGACCACCGAGCCGCGCCCGGTCAGTTGGGCGGCGCGAATGCCGGAGCGGCCCAGAATGGTGCCGCCGGTGGGGAAGTCGGGACCGGGCACCAGTTCCATCACCTCTTCCGGGGTGATGTCGGGGTTATCGATCATGGCGCAGCAGGCGTCGATGACCTCGCCCAGATTGTGCGGCGGAATGTTGGTGGCCATGCCGACGGCGATACCGCCGGCGCCGTTGACCAAAAGATTGGGGTAACGTGCCGGCAGGACCAGCGGCTCCACCGACGAATCGTCGTAATTGGGACCGAAATCGACGGTGTCCTTGTCGATGTCCTCGATCAGGAAATGCGCCGACCGGGCCATGCGGGCCTCGGTGTAACGCATGGCCGCCGCCTTGTCGCCGTCCATGGAACCGAAATTGCCCTGGCCGTCGATCAGCGGCAGACGCATGGAAAAGCTTTGCGCCATGCGCACCATGGCATCGTAAATGGCCGAATCGCCATGGGGGTGATACTTACCCATGACGTCACCGACGATGCGGGCCGATTTGCGGAACGGCTTGTTGTAGTCGTAACCGCCTTCCTTCATGGCGAACAGGATGCGGCGGTGCACCGGCTTCAGGCCATCGCGCACATCGGGAAGCGCGCGCGACACGATCACGCTCATGGCGTAATCGAGATACGAGCGGCGCATCTCTTCCTCGATGGTGACCGGGGTAACGTCGAATTGGGACGGAGACGGAATGGCGGTCAAAGGAGATATCCCTAAAAAACCAGAACTTGGCGGCGGGCACTTGGCGGCCCGCGGTGGCGCACGCTACCAGATATCGTGCATTGCGACAACAGGGGGTCGGGTGTTGAACCCTTGACCGACAAGGGACTATTGTCCAGCCCCAAGTTTCAACAGGAGAGTCGGGGACATGGCTGGGTCCGTCAACAAAGTCATTCTGGTCGGCAATCTGGGACGCGACCCCGAGGTCCGCACCGCCCAGGATGGCTCGAAGATCGTCAATCTGAACATCGCCACCTCGGAATCCTGGAAGGACCGGTCCAGCGGCGAACGCCGGGAAAAGACCGAATGGCACCGCGTGGTGATCTTCAACCCCAATTTGGCCGACGTGGCCGAGCGCTTTTTGCGCAAGGGCTCCAGCGTCTATATCGAAGGGGCATTGCAGACCCGCAAGTGGACCGATCAGCAGGGCGTGGAAAAGTATTCCACCGAAGTGGTCATCGGTCGCTTCAAGGGTGAACTGACCTTGCTGGGCGGTCGCGGCGAAGGCGGCGGCGGCCAGGGCGGTGGCGGCGGCTATGATGATGGCGGCTATGGCGGCGGCTCGGGCTGGGAACCGCCGCCGGATCTGGACGACGACATTCCGTTCTGAGCTTTACCGCATTCGGTTTTGCAAAGCACCCCTGGGGCGTAAACCCCAGGGGTGCTTTCTTTTGCCCTAATCAACCCATTCATCGTTGATGACGATGGTCCGGCAATCGTCGGCGTGTTCCTCGCACGCGGCCAGCGCCGCCTTCTCGGCATCCGCCGCCGAAGACCGCCCGCTACGCCAACCGTAGGAGCCATCCGCCGCCGATGCCCAAGCCTTGTGGCCAGCGGCTTTCAGATACTTACCGAACGCCTCTTTGCCACTGGCGGACAAGCCGTCGGGATAAGTATTCGACGAGGCCCGAGCCGCGCTGTCCGGCTTGTCGCAGAACGCCGTGCACACCTGTTTGCTGGTCACCTTGCCGCCGCAAAGCTGCCAGCACCGATTGCTGGTTTGCACACATTCATTGCGGCAAGCCGAGGACGAGGTTGAACACTGATAGGTCTTGAGGAAGTGACTTTCGTCGTACTTGATCGGGGCGTTGTTGCGGCGCTGTTCGCGGACGTATTGATTATATTTCGCCCGCGCATCGTCGCGCGCGTCGTCTTCGCATTCCCGCTTCTTGAGCTGGGCGGAATAGTCGCAATTCTGGGTACAGGCGTTTCGTGTGTTTTCGCATTGCGAGGTACAGACCCGCCCTTCCGCCGTGACCGCCGGCGTATATGCATACTGGGTTTCGTAAATCGGGCCGCACCCGGCAAGCGCCAAGCCGAGTACACCCATCATCATCACAGCGATAATCCGCATCTCTCCCCCCTGAACTGACAACAGCCGCCTCCATCGCGACCGGAATCCATCTTCTCAGGGAAATTGCCTGGGCTCAAGCCCACCAGGATAGGGGAAAATCGCCAACACCTTGCCACTTTCCCGCTCGGCCAGCACTGCTTGCGGTCCACGCGGCAAGGCAGGGAAAGCCTGCGCCACCGCATCATTCCACGACACCACCAGCAGGTGACGGGCATTGCCCACCCTGGATAAATAGCGATCCGGAGTGAAATCGTCGAAGCCGGTGGTATAGACGCTCAGATCGGGGCTGCCATCCCATTCATAACTGGCCATCACGTGACTGAGCCCGCTGCCCCTGGCATCGATCAGGGCGATTTCATCGAGGTTCATGCCGTTAACCTGCTGCAAGGTGGCGCGCAGGAATACCTTGGCCGGCTCCAGGTCGAAGCGGATGTGGCGAATACCCACCAGCGGCGCCGCCACGATCAGCATTACCGCCAGGATGGTGGCGGGGCGGCCCAGGCGCGGCTGCGGCCAACGGCGCAGGGCCCAGACCGCAAAGACGGCGATCAGCAACGCCGTCAGCAGGCCGAGATGGGTGTTGTAGCGCCAATAGCTGGCCACCCGCTCGCCCTCACCTTTGATGAAGATGGCGATATAGGCCAACAACAGAAAGGCATTGTAGCCGACGAAAACCAGGGCCACGGCGCGAACCAGCCGCCCGCTCTCACCCAAGGGGCGAAACAGTCCGACCACAGCGACGGCGCAGGCCGCCAGCATGGCGCCGAAATAGCCGCCCTTGTTGCCGGCCACTTCGGCCATGCCCAGGGCGACCACTCCCAGGATGTCGAAATGCCATTGCGACAGCGGGCGCAGGGCCATTTCCTCGCCGGCCAGATTGCCGGCGACGAAATGACGCCACAACCACCACACCGCCATCCCCGGCAGCGCCGCCACCACCAGCTTCAGCAAAGTACCGGCGGGGGGAAAACGCCAAGCCCGGAACATCAGCACGAAGGTGCTGCCCAACAACAGCACCACCAGCACCAGATTGGACGGCTTTTGCGTCACCAAGGTGGCGCAGCACAGGCCCAGGGCCAAGGCCAGCCGCCAGCCCGGCTGCTCAGCCAGTCGCCAGCCCAGCCACAGCCCGGCCAGCACCATGGCCGAGGTCGGCACGTCGGCATAGGCGGTGAACACCAGCTTGGGCACGAAAGTGGTGCCCAAGGCGGTGACCAGCAGCGCCCCCCAGGCGTGATGGCCCCAGCCGGGCTTGTCCCCGGCGGCCAGGATGCGGGCCAGCAACTCGGCGCACAAGGCCAGTTGGAACAGATTGAGCAGGCCGGGCACCGCTTCGGAAAAACCGATCAGCCGTGACGACAGCCAACCCAACAGCGGCCAGCCATAGGGATAGGCGGCGCAGCACGATTCAATGGCCGGACGGCCCTTGCCCGGCAAGGTGGCGAAGGCATCGAGATAGCGGAAAGCATGCAGCCAATGGGAAAACTCGTCCCATTCCGAGGCGATGCGGCCCGAGATCAGCAAAGCCAGCGGCAGCACCAGGACCAGACTCATCCACCCCGTCGGCAGCCGACGGGCGCGGATCTCCAGCCCCAGCGCCAGTGCGGCCAAAGCCCAGATCAAGTAAGGCAGCAAAACCAGCGAGCCGTCGCCCATGGTCCCCAGCACGGTCATCGCCAGCACCGCCGCCCCCCAGC
This sequence comes from Magnetospirillum gryphiswaldense MSR-1 v2, assembly GCF_000513295.1. Classification (NCBI taxonomy): domain Bacteria; kingdom Pseudomonadati; phylum Pseudomonadota; class Alphaproteobacteria; order Rhodospirillales; family Rhodospirillaceae; genus Magnetospirillum; species Magnetospirillum gryphiswaldense. Next base: position 1,044,333 of record NC_023065.1, on the reverse strand, counting down.
CGGCGCCGAAGGTGATCAGGTCGGGTAATTGCGCCCCCACCAGCAGGCGCCCGACCAGCCATAATTGGGCGATGGCGGCCAAGGCCCCGAGAACGGGCAACAAAGAAATCCCGGCAAACGCGCTTTGCAACAAGTCCAGCATGATACCGATCCGACGAAGTACGGCGGCAAGGTAACGGGCGGCTTGCCCCCTGCCTAGCCCCTTTCATCCCGCATCCGGGCCATGCCCAAAGCCCCACTTTACCCGGTCCTTGAATCTCTCTACACTCCGCCCGCCGGAATGAAAGAGGAACAAACCCCCATGAACAGCTTCATCCGTGTCCGGGGCGCGCGTGAGCACAACCTGAAAAACGTGGACGTGGATATCCCCCGCGATCAGCTGGTGGTGATCACCGGGCTGTCGGGTTCCGGCAAATCCTCCCTGGCCTTCGACACCATCTATGCCGAGGGCCAAAGGCGTTACGTGGAATCGCTGTCGGCCTATGCCCGGCAGTTCCTGGAGCTGATGCAAAAGCCCGATATCGACAGTATCGAGGGTCTGTCGCCGGCCATTTCCATCGAACAGAAGACCACCTCGAAGAACCCGCGTTCCACCGTCGGCACGGTGACCGAGATTTACGATTATATGCGTCTGCTGTGGGCGCGCGTCGGCGTGCCCCATTCACCCGCCACCGGCCTGCCCATCGAAAGCCAGACGGTCAGCCAGATGGTCGACCGCATCCTGGAAATGCCGGAAGGCACCCGCCTGTACCTGCTGGCGCCCTTCGTGCGCGGGCGTAAGGGCGAGTACAAAAAGGAAATGCTGGACCTGCAAAAGAAGGGGTTCCAGCGCGTCAAGGTCGACGGCACCATCCATGAAATCGATGCGGTGCCGGCGCTGGACAAAAAGAAGAAGCACGACATCGAGGTGGTGGTCGACCGTCTGGTGGTCAAGCCGGGCCTGGGCAACCGACTGGCCGATTCGGTGGAAACGGCGTTGTCCATGGCCGACGGTTTGTGCATCGCCGAAAATGCCGAAACGGGCGAGCGCACCACCTTTTCCGCCAAATTCGCCTGTCCGGTCTCGGGCTTCACCATCGAGGAGATCGAGCCCCGGCTGTTCTCCTTCAACAACCCCTTCGGCGCCTGTCCGGCTTGCGACGGCTTGGGGGTCAAGCTGTTCTTCGACCCCGCCCTGGTCATCCCCGACGAGGATTTGACCCTGCGCGAAGGCGCCATCGCCCCTTGGGCCAATTCAACCTCGCAATATTACCATCAGGCGTTGGAGGGGCTGGCCAAGCATTACGGCTTCGACCTGCACACGCCGTGGCGGCGCCTGCCCTTGGCCGCGCGCGAGGTCATCTTGTACGGCTCGGGCAAGGAGGTGGTGCCGATCCAGTTCGAGGACGGCTTCCGCGCCTATACCACCAACAAGGCCTTTGAAGGCGTCATCAGCAACATGGACCGGCGCTATCGCGAGACCGATTCGTCGTGGGTGCGCGAGGAATTGTCGCGCTTCCAGGCCACGTCGTGCTGCGAGGCCTGCCAGGGCGCACGCCTGAAGCCGGAAGCGCTGGCGGTGAAGATCAGGGGCCAGCACGTTTCCCAGGTGGCTGAATTGTCCATCGCCAAGGCCCATCACTGGTACGGCGAGTTGGAACAGCACCTGAAGCCCAAGGACCGCGAGATCGCCCGGCGTATCTTGCGCGAGATCAACGACCGCCTGGGCTTTTTGATGGATGTGGGGCTGGATTACCTGACGCTGGCGCGTGGCTCGGGCAGCCTGTCGGGCGGCGAATCCCAGCGTATCCGTCTGGCCAGCCAGATCGGTTCCGGCTTGACCGGCGTGTTGTACGTGCTCGATGAACCCAGCATCGGCCTGCACCAGCGCGACAACGACCGCCTGTTGGGCACGCTGAAGCGCCTGCGCGACATCGGCAACACGGTGATCGTGGTCGAACACGACGAAGACGCCATCCGTACCGCCGATTACCTGATCGACATGGGACCGGGGGCCGGCATCCACGGCGGCGAGATCGTGGCGCAAGGCAGCCCGGACGAGGTGATGGCCAACCCGGCCAGCCAGACCGGCCTGTACCTGACCGGCCAGCGCAGCATCCCCATCCCGGCGGAACGCCGCCCCGGCAGCGGCAACATGCTGCGGGTGATCGGCGCCAGCGGCAACAACCTGAAGAACGTCGATGTGGACATCCCGCTGGGCACCTTCACCTGCGTCACCGGCGTCTCGGGCGGCGGCAAGTCGACCCTGGTGATCGAGACCCTGTACAAGGCCCTGGCCCGGCGGCTGATGAACGCCAAGGAACAGGCCTCGCCTTTCGACCGCATCGACGGCATCGAGCACCTGGACAAGATCATCGACATCGACCAGTCGCCCATCGGGCGCACGCCCCGGTCCAATCCGGCCACCTATACCGGCGCCTTCACCCCCATCCGCGACTGGTTCTGCGAATTGCCCGAAGCCAAGGCGCGCGGCTACAAGCCGGGCCGCTTCAGCTTCAACGTCAAGGGCGGACGTTGCGAGGCCTGCCAGGGCGATGGCGTCATCAAGATCGAGATGCACTTCCTGCCCGACGTCTATGTCCAATGCGACGTGTGCAAGGGCAAGCGCTATAACCGCGAAACCCTGGAAATCACCTTCAAGGGCAAAAGCATCGCCGACGTCCTCGACATGACCATCGAAGAGGCCGCCGATTTCTTCAAGGCGGTGCCGTCCATACGCGACAAGATGATCACCCTGCAACGGGTGGGGCTGGATTACATCCATCTGGGCCAGCAGGCGACGACGCTGTCGGGCGGCGAGGCCCAGCGCGTCAAACTGGCCAAGGAACTGTCGCGCCGGGCGACGGGCCGCACGCTCTATATCCTGGACGAACCGACCACCGGCCTGCATTTCGAGGATGTGCGCAAGCTTTTGGAAGTGCTGCACACCCTGGTCGAGGGTGGCAACACCGTGTTGGTGATCGAGCACAATCTGGAGGTCATCAAGACCGCCGACTGGATCATCGACATGGGGCCGGAAGGCGGCGACGGCGGCGGCAAGGTGGTGGTGGCCGGCACGCCCGAGGATGTGGTGGCCTGCAAGACCAGCCATACCGGCCATTATCTCAAGCCATACCTGGACAGAAGATAGGCCGACACCACCAACGGCGGCGATACTGCAACATCAACACCAACCATAGGTATTTTGACGCTCATCCCCCAGGCCCATGCGATGCTTTTTTATCGTTTGATGACATCACAAAACTGAAAAATTGTTGCATCGCCAGAGGCGCACAGGTACAAAGTTTCAATCGGACGCCACCGAATGGAAATATAATTACTTGCCTTCTCATGTTCTCTGGGGTTGAAAGGGGTTATCATGTTGGGACCGGCGGAACTGCGTGAAATCGACGAGGCCTTGTCGGAAGAACGGGCCGAGGGCATCCGCGCCGAAAAGTCAAATCCCTATCTGACCCCGCATTTCGCCATGGGCATGGCGGTGACCCGCGCCGCCGCCAATTCGGCGACCAAGCTGCATCTGTCGGCTTTCGGCTTCAAACGCTGATCTGAAAATCTCCAGGGCATAGCCTTGCTTGCGGATAAAACCGGCCGCAACACGGATGGACGCGGATGTTTTTTCATCCGCGTTTATCCGTTCCTATCCGCGTTGCGGCCGGTTGCTGGCCTTCTGGAAAGGCTTATCCGCCATCATCAAGGCGCCCCCAATCCGCCGCCAAGGCATCCAGGAACAACCGCACGGCGGGCACCAGACCGCACCGCGACGGATAGACGGCGTGGATCAGCCCGCGCGGCGGCGTCCAGGCGGTCAAAATCTTCTCTAACACCCCTGCGCGCAAATCTTCCGCCACCATCAGACTAGGTAACTGCACGATACCGATGCCGGCCCGAGCGGCATGACGCAGTGCCACCATATCGTCGGTGACCAGCCGCGGCTGGTGCGCCACCTCGATGCCCTCGCCCGCCGCGTCCACTAGAGCGGTTTCACGCCGAGCGGAATCGGTAGAGGATTCCCCCTGAGGTCATTTTGTGATTCAACATCTTCGGTAACAACGCTCCCGAGGATGATGCGATGACGTGGCGCTCAGGGCAGTCCTATTCTCAGGACTTGCGCGATAGAGTTTTGGCGGCTGTGGACAGCGGCATGAGCGCCTACGAGGTGGCGCCGCTGTTCCGGGTGAGCGTTTCGTACATCTACAAGGCCCAAGGCCGCCGCCGGGCCACCGGCGAGACGACGGTGAAGCCACGGCCTGGGCGGCCAGGACAGAAGCTGGCGGCTCACCTTGAGGCGTTGCAGGCGCAGATCAAGGTCGAGCCCGATGCCACGCTGGCTGAGTTGCGCGCCTGGGTTCTGGCCGAATTGGGCGTGTCGATCAGCGTCGGCGGCCTGTGGAACACGCTTGAGCGGCTCGACCTCAGTCTGAAAAAAAGAGTGCGCATGCTGCCGAGCAGGAACGTCCCGACGTAGCCGAAGGACGCATCGCCTGGCGAGCCGAGCAGCCGGCGCTGGACCCAACCCGCTTGGTCTTCCTTGATGAAACCGGGGCATCGACCAACATGACCCGGCGCTACGGACGGGCGCCGCGCGGTCAGCGGCTGCTGGCTGCGGTGCCGCACGGTCATTGGAAAATGACCACCTTCGTCGGGGCGCTCCGGCATGACGGAATCTCCGCCCCCTTCGTCATCGACAAGGCGATGAATGGCGCGATCTTCCTGGCCTATGTCGAGCAGGTCCTGGCTCCGACCTTGCGGCCCGGCGACATCGTCGTAATGGACAATCTGCCCGCCCACAAGGTGGCAGGGGTCAAGCAACTCATCGAAGCCCGAGGGGCCACCCTGCGGTATCTGCCGCCCTACTCCCCAGACCTCAATCCCATCGAGCTCGCCTTCGCCAAGCTCAAGAGCCTGCTGCGAAAGGCGCAAGCCCGCACCATCAACACCTTATGGGACGTGATCGGAAAACTCATCGACCTGTTTCCGCCCGAGGAATGCGCCAATTTCTTCGCCCACGACGGATATGGACGCTCGATATGAAAATGCTCTAATTGCCAGGAATGACGATCACCGGCCCGGGTCATGCCCAGGCTGGGCAACGCGGACAATTGGTCCGGGCTTTGCGGACGGCCCAGGCGGTCAAGCAAATCAGGCGCACCGACGAGATAGCCCTGGTGGCGCTCCAATACCTTGATGATCAGCCCGCTGTCCTCCAGGGGCGGCATGCGCACGCGGATGGCTAGGTCGAACCCTTCCTCGATGACATCGACACGGCGGTTGGTGGCCTCCAGGTGAATGCGCACACGCGGATGATCGGCGAGAAAGCGGGCGATGATCGGCCCCACCTTGCTTTGCGCCACCGCCACCGGGCAGGACAGACGGATCAGCCCCTGCGGCTCGGCCTGGGAATGCTGCACCGCCTCTTCCGCCGCCTCGGCCTCGATGACCATGGCACGGCAATGACGGTAATAGGCTTGGCCGAACTCGGTCAGGGCGAAACGCCGGCTGGACCGCTGCAACAGGCGCACACCCAAACCGTCTTCCAACTGCGCCACCCGGCGGCTGAGTTTGGATTTAGGCAGGCCCAAGGCGCGACCGGCGGCGGAAAAGCCCCCATGCTCGACCACCTGGGTGAAATAATACAGATCGTTCAGGTCACGCATGTCGCCTCATCGTTCCATCCATGGAACGCAGCGTGCCGAAAATGCCGACTATTGGCAACATCGTCATGGGAATAGGGTGTACGGCAGATCAGAACCCCATTCCCGACGAGGCCCGACATGAACATCCTGCATATTGACTCCAGTGCCCTTGGCGACGCTTCGGTGTCGCGCCAGTTGACCGCCGGCATTGTTGCCCAATTGCGCCAGGGCAATCCCGCCGCCACCCTCACCTATCGCGATCTGGCCCTCTCCCCGCCCGATCATCTGAGCGGCGAGCTGATGCAGGTGGTCAAGTTCCAGACCATCGACGGCCTGACCGCGCGCCAGCAGCAGGAACTGGCCCTGACCAACCAACTGGTCGAGGAATTGCTGGCCGCCGACACGGTGGTGATCGGTGCGCCCATGTACAATTTCAGCGTTCCCACCCAGTTGAAGGCATGGATCGATCGCGTCGCCCAGCCGGGCCGCACCTTCCGCTACACCGCCAACGGCCCCGAGGGTCTGGCCGGCGGCCGCAAAGTGATCATCGCCTCGACCCGTGGCGGCCTTTATGCCGGCACCGCTTATGAGACCGCCATGGACCATCAGGAAGCCTTCCTCAAGGCCTTCTTGGGTTTCATCGGCATCAGCGACGTGCAGGTGATCCGGGCCGAGGGCGTGGCCATGGGGCCGGAAGCCCGCGACAAGGCCCTGGCAGCCGCCCAGGGTGAAATCGTCAAACTGGCGGTCTGAGTTTTTTCTGACGGCCCCCGGCGACGGGGGCCGTCACCTCGCGCCATTGCCCCGGCGCCAAACCATCCAAATTCCAATCGCCCACCGCCCAGCGGATCAGCCGCAGGGTGGGGAAACCGACTGCTGCCGTCATTCGCCGCACCTGCCGGTTTCGCCCTTCGTGCAAGGTCAGCTTGACCCAGGCGGTGGGAATGGCGGCGCGCCAGCGGATGGGCGGGTCGCGCGGCCACAGCCAATCGGGCTCGGCCACCAGTTCCGCCCCCGCTGTCAAGGTCGGCCCATCCTTCAGCATCACGCCCTGGCGCAATCGCGCCAAAGCCTCTGGCGTGGGAATGCCTTCGACCTGAGCGAAATAGGTTTTCGCCAGCTTGTGGCGCGGCTGGGCGATGCGGGCGATCAGCGGCCCGTCATCGCTCAGCACCAGCAATCCTTCCGAATCCCGATCCAGCCGTCCCGCCGGGTAAACCCCCGGCACATCCACGTAATCGGCCAGGGTCGCGCGCCCGGCTTCGCGGTCGGTGAATTGGGTCAGAACGTCATAAGGCTTGTTGAACAGGATCAACCGAGGCAAAACACGTCTCCACGCCAATTCCGACGGATATCGCCCCATGGCCCAGCCGAAACTGCACCGCATTGGTGGCCTGCCCGCCGTCGCCGCCTTGTTCCAGCGCGATCCCGGGCGGGTGGAACGGCTGTTCTTCGACGACCGCATGAAAGCCGAAGCCCAGCCCATGTGCAAGCAGATGGCGACGGCGCGCAAGCCGTTCCGTCATGTGCCCACCGAGGAACTGACCAAAGTCGCCGGCACGCCCTTGCACGGCGGCATCGTCGCCGTTTGTCAACCCAAGGGGTTGACGCCGTTCGAAGCGGTGAAAAGCTTCAACTGGGCCAAGGCCAAGGAACCACTGGTCATCCTGGACGGTATCGGCAATCCGCACAATCTGGGGGCCATCGCCCGGACCATGGCGTTTTTCGGCCTCGGCCGCCTGATCGTCTCTGACCACCCGGAACAGGCGCTGCCGTCGGACGCCGCCTTCCGCATCGCCGAAGGCGGGTTGGAATGGGTGGATGTCTATCAGGTCGCCAACCTGGGCAAGGCGCTGCCGCGTCTTAAACCACATTATCAGGTCATCGGCACAGCGCTGGGAGCGCACCGGTCGATGAAAGACACTTTTTCAAACAATGACAAGCCGTTGGCGCTCGTTCTTGGCAACGAGGAAGAAGGCCTGCCCGCCACCACCCTGGCCGCCTGCGACGACATCGTCACCATCCCCGGCTCTGGCCGGGTGCAGTCGCTGAACGTGTCGGCCACCGCCGCCATCCTGATCCATCTGCTGGCCGGCGGCATGGGATAAAGGCCATTGTCGGCCAGCGGAAGAAGGCATACGCTTGATGGTTGACCGACCGAATAATAAACAGGGGGAACCATGCAAGACGATGTCAAGGCAGCCGCACCCAGCCAAGCGGATGCCAAGGTGGAAACCGCCGATACCGCCGTGACCCAGCCTGAGTCCGAGCCCGCGCCGTCTCCTGCCGCCAAGGGCGCCGCCACCCGCCACAAGCTGGCGACCATGCGTCACGACCCGGAAGCGGTCCGCCATGCCTTTGAAACCGGCGAATACCCCTATAAGACCAAGATGCGCCGGGATGAGTACGAAAAGAAAAAGGCCCAGTTGCAGGCCGAATTGCTGAAGGTGCAATTGTGGTCGCGCAACACCGGGCAGAAGTTCGTGCTGTTGTTCGAAGGCCGCGACGCCGCCGGCAAGGGCGGCACCATCAAGCGCTTCATGGAACACCTGAACCCGCGCGGCGCCCGTGTCGTCGCCCTGGAAAAGCCCAGCGAGGTCGAGCGCGGCCAGTGGTTCTTCCAGCGTTATATCCAGCAATTGCCCACCGCTGGCGAAATGGTCTTCTTCGACCGCTCGTGGTACAACCGCGCCGGTGTCGAACGGGTCATGGGCTTTTGCAGCCCGTCGGAATATCTGGAATTCATGCGTCAGACGCCTGAATTGGAGCGCATGTTGGTGCGTTCGGGCATCCAGCTTTACAAATACTGGTTCTCGGTGACCCAGGACGAACAGCGCCGCCGCTTCGAATCGCGCGGTAACGACCCGCTGAAGCAATGGAAGCTGTCGCCCATCGACGTGGCCTCACTCGACAAGTGGACCGATTACACCGAAGCCAAGGAAGCCATGTTCTTCTACACCGACACCGCCGATGCGCCGTGGGCCATCGTCAAGTCGGACGACAAGAAGCGGGCACGCCTGAACTGCATGCTGCACTTCCTCAATTCCATCGATTATCCGGGGAAGGATCATGCGGTGGTCCACCAACCCGACCCGCTGATCGTCGGCAAGGGATCGCACGTGGTGCAGAAAAGTGAACACATCCTGGGGGCGACGCTGCACCCCGATCTGCGTAAGCCGTAAAGACAGGGCCGGGGGAAACCCCGGCCTTTTGCTTATTGACGCGTCAGCTTTTTGATGAAGATCCAATAGGTGCCCAGGATCGGGCTGGTCTTCAGGTGAATGCGCACCTTATAAGGCAGACCGCCAATGGCGCAGTCGAACACCGCATTCATGGCGCCCGCCTCGACGCCACGGCAAAATTCCTGCTGGATTATGGATTGTGCCGCCCACGGAGCGGTACGGGCAAAGAAACTCACCCCGGCCCTGGTGACAGCGGCGGCGGCATCGTCACCCGGTTCAGTGTCGATATAGCTGACAACCGCACCGTCACGGTCAAGTTCCATGGCGCCAAAAGGCAATGCCTGAATTTCGGCGATGGACAATCGTGTCAACGGATTTTCATGATCATCTTGCGTAAATGCAAAGACGGTCATATTCCAAGGTCCGGCCTGAGTAGTGATGCTTGCCATTTTTAGTTCTTTTAGCCCTATTCCCAAGGCGGAAATTTGCCGTATTATCCGGCTTTGGTCCACAAGGAAAACACGGCCTAGCCTTATGGAAATCGTCGAGCACAATGGAAGACTTCTGATCGATCTGCCGGCAGTGCTTGATCTGCCCACCGCGGCGGAGCTTCGTGACTTGTTGATCGACGCCGCCGCCCGCGATACCGCGGCCGACGTTGTGCTTAATTTTTCTCAGGTCGAACGTGTTTCAACCGCAGCGACCCAAGTGATCCTGGCCGGTGCCGCCGCCTTGCGTCTGGCGGCACGCCGCATGGATGCCGAAGCGGTGCCGGAACCGGTGACCGCCGCCTTCACCAGCTTGGGCCTGACAGCTCAACTGAACCAACTGACCACCCCTTGACAGCTGACAGAGGATGAACATGGCTAAGTGCGTTCTGGCCGTCGACGATTCTAAGACCATGCGCGACATGGTGTCGTTCACCCTTCGCGGCGCCGGCTACACCGTGGTCGAGGCCGAGCACGGCGTCGCCGCGCTGAAGGTTTTGCAGGGCCAGAAGGTCGACGTCATCATCACCGACGTCAATATGCCGGAAATGGACGGCATCACCCTGGTGCGCCGGGTGCGTGGCCTGCCCACCCATGCCGGTACGCCCATCCTGATTTTGACCACCGAAAGCGACCAGAGCAAAAAGGATGAGGGCCGGTCCGCCGGTGCCACCGGCTGGATCGTCAAGCCGTTCAGCCCCGACAAGCTGTTGCAGATCGTTGCCAAGGTCTGCCCCTAAGGCCTATCCCTTTAAGAAAGGAACGGCGTGATGTCCGACGACCAAGGCTATGACCTGTCACAGTTCAAGGCGACCTATTTCGAGGAATGCGCCGAACTGTTGGCCACGGCCGAGGAAACCATCGCCCGCTTGCAGGAAGGCACCGGCAGCGACGAGGATTTGAACGCGGTCTTCCGTTGCGTCCATTCCATCAAGGGGGGCGCTGGCGCCTTCTCGTTCGAGGCGTTGGTTCATTTCGCTCATGTGTTTGAAACCGCGCTCGACCATCTGCGCTCGGGCAAGGTGGAAATGTCCTCGCACGTGGCCGATCTGATGGTGCGCGGCAATGACATTCTGGGTGATTTCGTCCGTGCCGCCCAGGCCGACACCGCCCTGCCCGCCGATCATGGCGCCGACATCCTGGCGCAATTGGCCGCCCTGACCGGCGCGACGGTCCCGGTTTCGGCGAAAAAGCCCGCCGCCATCGCCAGCGCGCCGCCGCCAACAGCCGAAAAGACCTTCATCATCCATTTCCAGCCCAGCCCCGATATGCTGCGCACCGGCAACGAGCCGCTGCTGATGCTGCGTGAACTGGGCAGCCTGGGACGGATGAGCGTGGTTGCCGACACCAATGGCTTGCCCACTCTGACCGAAATGGATGCCTTGCGGTCGTATCTGTCGTGGACCTGCACCTTGGTCACCAACCGAGACCGTGACGCCATCGACGAGGTCTTTGAATTCGTCGCCGGCGACACCGCCCAGGTGATCGTCGAGGAAGAAGGCGCCGCCGCCGTGATTCCGCCCCAGGGCGAGGAAGGCGATGGCTGGGGCTTGTTCGCGCCGCCCGCAGCCATGACCGACACGGGTGAGGAAGGCGACGGCTGGGGGCTGTTCGCGCCGCTGCCCGGCACCGCCAAACCGGCGGAAGCCACGCCCAAACCCGCCGCAGCCACTCCCCCCGCCAATACGGCCAATGCCCCGGCGGCGGGCGGCAACGCCGTCCATACCGCATCGATCCGCGTCGATCTGGACAAGATCGACCGTCTGGTCAACATGGTGGGCGAACTGGTCATCACCCAGGCCATGCTGGGCCAGCAGGCCAGCGGCTTCACCGTCGAATCCCACCCCGAGCTGATCCAGGGCCTGCAAGAGCTGTCGCACCATACCCGCGAATTGCAGGAAAACGTCATGGCCATCCGGGCCCAACCGGTCAAGGCGCTGTTTTCCAAGGCCCCGCGTCTGGTCCGCGACCTGTCGACCAAGCTGGCCAAACAGGCCCGCCTGGTGATGAGCGGCGAGAACACCGAGGTGGACAAGACCGTCATCGAACAATTGTCCGACCCGCTGACCCACCTGATCCGCAATGCGCTGGACCACGGCATCGAGACGCCGGAAGAACGCATGGCCGTGGGCAAGCCGGCGGAGGGCACCATCCACCTGGCGGCGCAACATCGCTCGGGCCGCATCTTCATCGAAATCCAGGACGACGGTCGCGGCATCAACCGCGAGCGCGTGCTGGCCAAGGCCCTGGAAAAGGGACTGGTGGAGCGCGGCCAGCAATTGACCGACGAACAGATCGACATGCTGATCTTTGCCCCAGGTTTTTCCACCGCTTCCGAAGTGTCCGACGTGTCGGGCCGCGGCGTCGGCATGGATGTGGTGCGCAAGAACATCCAGGACGTGGGCGGTCGCGTGGTGGTGCAATCCACCCCCGGGGCCGGCTCGCGCTTCATCCTGTCGCTACCGCTGACCCTGGCGGTGATGGACGGCATGCTGGTGCAAGTGGGCGGCCAACGCTATGTGCTGCCGCTGACCAACATCGTCGAATCGCTGCGCCCCAGCGCCCAACAGGCCCGCTCGCTGGTGGATGTGGGCGAGGTGCTGACCATTCGCGGCGAATACATCAACCTGATGCCGCTGCACGCTATTTTCGGCATCGACGGCGCCATCACCGACCCGACCAAGGGGTTGGTGGTGATCGTCGAAACCGAGGGCGGCGAACGGGTCGGCCTGCTGGTGGACGAATTGCTCGGTCAGCAGCAGGTGGTGATCAAGTCGCTCGATTCAAATTTCCGCCCGGTGCGCGGCATTTCCGCCGCCACCATCCTGGGCGATGGTCGCGTCGCCCTGATCCTGGATGTCAGCGCCCTTCGGCAGATGGGGGCATTGGCCCTGGCGGCGCAATGAGAGTACCTATGAACACATGCAGGGGCGTCGGTTTTAACGGCAGCCTGCATCACCTTGATGATATATCTTTGGTTAGCACCTGCGAGAGGGATGGATAATGCAGAACGCTACCCCCGCTTCCGAAATTCAGGCCGGAGGGACACGCCAATTCATCTCGTTCACCATCGGGGACGAGGAATACGGCGTCGACATCATGGCCATCCGCGAGATCAAGGGCTGGACGGCGTCGACCGAACTGCCCAACACGCCCGAATACATGCGCGGCGTCATCAATCTGCGCGGCGCCATCGTGCCCATCTTCGACCTGCGGTCGCGCTTTTCCGGCGGCTTGACCCAGGCCTCGGCCCGACACGTCATCATCGTCGTCTCGGTTCATGACCGGGTCATCGGCATCCTGGTGGACGCCGTCGCCGACATCATCACCGTCTCCGCCGCCGACATCCAACCGGTGCCTGAACTGGATCATCATGATCATTCGGGCTTCCTGACCGGTCTGGTCACTGTCGATGGCCGCATGGTCGCCCTGCTCGACCTGCATCAACTGTTCGATATCGAATTGGTCGCCGACGCCATCACCGCGGCCGCGTGATCCAAGGGGGAATTAACATGTCGACCAAAACTTCCGGCCTGACGGTCAAGGGCCGCATCTATGGCGGTTTTCTGCTGATCCTGGTCTTCCTGGCCGTCGTCGCGGGCGTCAGCTTCTTTGGTTTCTCCAAGATGGAAACCGGCACCCATCAATTCGCCGATGTGGCGCAGAACAGCGCTCGCGTCGCCCAGATCGAACGCGATGTGGTGGGATTGCGGCGCAATGCCTTCCTGTACACGGACAAAGGCGACAAAAAGTCGCTGGACCGTATCCGTGAACTGGAACCGTCCTTGCGCAAGAACCTGAAGGAGGCCATTGCCGCCACCGCCAATGCCGAGCGCAAGGCCAGCCTGGAACGCATGTCCCAGTTGTTCGAGCAGTACATGAACAACCTCAATCGCGCCGTCGAGACGAAGACCAAGCGCGACGAGGTGTATAGCGCCAAGCTGGTGCCCGTCGCCAACGACCTGACCAAGGCCTTGTCCTCGCTGGTCGACATCACCTTGGACGCCAAGGATTGGGAAACCGGCAGCTATGCCGGCAAAAGCCAGGAACAGTTGCTGCTGATGCGCATCCAGGCCCTGCGCTTCGTTGACAGCCCGTCGCAGGCCATCGTCGATGTCTACAAGGATCAGTTCGCCGCTGCCAGCAAGGCGATCAGGTATCTGGCCGACACCGAAAAGGACGAGGCTCATCGCCGCATCATCGAATTCGTGCGCGATACCCTGCCCAATTACGACCGCTATTTCCAGGAAATGGCGCAGCTCAGCTTTCAGGTCGACACCCTGGTCAACAAGGAAAATGCTGCCCTGGCCAACGAGTTCGCCGAGCTGGCGTCCAAGACCAAGGCTTCGCAGCAAGTCTACATGACGGAACTGGAGGACCAGACCCTCGAAACCGCTGCGGCGCAAAAGCTGACCGCCGTCATCGTTCCCGCCATCATCATCGGCTTGGGTCTGCTGTTCGCCTGGCTGATCGCGCGCTCCATCATCACCCCGATCTCGGCGATGACCGGGGCCATGGCTGAACTGGCCGGCGGCAGGCTGGACGTCATCATCCCCGCCTTGGACCGTACCGACGAAATCGGTGAAATGGCCCAGGCGGTACAGGTGTTCAAGCAGAACGCCAACGACAAGAAGCGCATGGAAGAAGAGCAGCGCGCCCGCGAGGAAGCGGAACGTCAGGCCGAGGCGGCCCAGCGTGCACGCGAGGCGGCCATCGTCGCCGAAGTGGCGGAAGTGGCCAAGGCGGCGTCGGAAGGCGACCTGGATCGCCGCATCGATCTGGCCGGCAAGGACGGTTTCCTGCTCAGCCTGTGCGATGGCGTCAACAATCTGGTCAAGCTGACCGGCATCGCCCTTAACGACGTCGCCTCGGTGCTGTCGTCGGTGGCCCGTGGCGACCTGACCCAGCGCATCACCAACAACTATGCCGGCGTGTTCGGCCAGCTCAAGTCCGACGTCAACCAGACCGCTGACAAACTGTTCGAGATCGTCACCAACATCAACTCGGCCGCCGGTCAGATCGGCTCGGCCGCCTCGGAAGTGGCCGCCGGTTCGCAGGATCTGTCGGAACGGTCGGAACAGCAGGCCAGCGCCCTGGAAGAAACCGCCGCCAGCATGGAAGAACTGGCCGCCACCGTGCGCCAGAACGCCGCCAATGCCCAGCAGGCCAACCAACTTGCCGCCGGCGCCCGCGAAGTGGCCGCCGGTGGCGGCCAAGTGGTCGCCGACGCCATCGGCGCCATGGGCCGCATCGAATCCTCGTCGCAGAAGATCGAGGACATCGTCGGCATGATCGACGAAATCGCCTTCCAGACCAATCTGCTGGCGCTCAACGCGGCAGTGGAAGCGGCGCGTGCCGGTGATGCCGGCAAGGGCTTCGCCGTGGTCGCCCAGGAAGTGCGTAATCTGGCCCAGCGATCGGCCCAGGCGTCCAAGGAAATCAAGACCCTGATCGCCGAAAGCTCGACCCAGGTGCGTTCCGGCGCCGATCTGGTCAAGGGCGCCGGTAAAACCCTGGAAGACATCCTGGGCAGCGTCAAACGGGTGGCCGACATCGTCGCCGAAATCGCCGCCGCCAGTTCCGAACAGGCGTCGGGCATCGATCAGGTCAATTCCGCCGTCAGCCAGATGGACGAAATGACCCAGCAAAACGCGGCCCTGGTGGAAGAATCCGCCGCCGCCGCCCACGCCTTGGAAGATCAGTCGCGCGAACTCAACCGGTTGATGGGCTTCTTCCATACCGGCAACGACAATTCCGCCGCCCAGGTGGAACAGGTCGTGGCGCGCAGCACCAAGCCCGCCGTCAAGGCCAAGCCGGCGGTGAAGCTGGCGGTTAAGGCTGCACCCATGCGCAAGCCGGCGGTCAAATCCGCCTCGGCGTCCCCCTCGCCTACGCCCTCTGCTTCGAAGGATGAAGATTGGGCCGAATTTTAGTAGGATTATAAAAGTATCCCCCGCCGCGATCGTCGCGGCGGGGACGTTCCCTGGGGGGGGATGTTTGTGAGCAGCCGGCAAGAAACCGCCAACGGTCCACGCCGTGAATTTGAACTGGGCGACGAAGAGTTCCGCTTTCTGGCATCGTTCATGTCGAAAGAGACGGGTATCGTCCTGTCCGATCACAAGCGCGACATGGTCTGTGGCCGTCTGGTCAAGCGCCTGCGCGCCCTGGGGTTGCGCGAATTCAGCCAGTATTGCGATATGTTGCGCGGCCCCCAGGGCCACGCCGAGGTGGAAAATCTGGTTAACGCCATCACCACCAACATCACCAATTTCTTCCGCGAACCCCATCACTTCGATCACCTGCGCGATCAGGTACTGGCGCCGCGCCTGAATGAACAGCCCCGCCGTCCACGCGTGCGCATCTGGTCGGCGGGCTGCTCCACCGGGGAAGAACCCTATTCCATCGCCATGACCATGGCCGACGCGCTGAAGGGCTGCGACGGCTGGGATGCGTTGGTGCTGGCCACCGACATCGATACCAACGTGTTGCGCCGGGGCGAGGCCGGGCTTTATCCCCTCGCCGCCCTCGACCATATCCCGGAAAGCTATCGCAAGCGCTTCGTCCGCCGCGCCCACGAAGCGGACAAGGTGCAGATGGCCGACGAAATCCGCCGGCTGATCCGCTTTCGCCGCCTGAACCTGCATGAAAACTGGCCGATGAAGGGATTGTTCGACGCCATTTTCTGCCGCAACGTCGCCATCTATTTCGACAAGCCGACCCAGCGCCAGTTGTTCAACCGCTATGCCGACCGCCTGTTCATGGGCGGCATCCTCTATCTTGGCCACGCCGAAAGCCTGATCGGGGTTTCCGACCGCTTCGAGGCGGTGGACAAGACATCGTACCGGCGAATCAAATGAGCAGCGAAACCTGGGGCGCATCGGCGGACGAAGCCGAAAGACGGCGCTGGTTCGACCCCACCTTCAAGATCATGGCCGTCAAGGTGCTGCCGGGCGAACATTACGTTTCCACCGCCGGACAGGAGATGATCGTCACCGTGCTGGGCTCGTGCGTCGCCGCCTGCGTCTGGGACACCCGCATGCGCATCGGCGGCATGAACCACTTCATGCTGCCCGATTCCGGCTCAGGCGGAGATGTGCCGGTGGACAAGGCCATGCGCTTCGGCAATTTCGCCATGGAAGAATTGATCAACGACGTGTTGCGCCGGGGCGGCCGCCGCGACAGCCTGGAAATCAAGGTGTTCGGCGGCGGCAACGTATTGCCGGGCATGGGCGGGGCCGGCACCGGCTCGGCCCCCATCGGCGACCGCAACGCCATCTTCGTCCGACAATATCTGTCGGAGGAAGGTTATCGCATCACCGCCGAGGATCTGGGCGGCCCCCATCCACGCCGCATCCATTTCTTTCCGCGCCTGGGCAAGGTCATCCGCCTGTTCCTGAAAAAGGACGTGGAACGCGCCGTGCTCAACCGCGAAATGTCCTATCGTTCGCGCCTGCAGACCGTCCAGGTCGAAGGCGAGATCGAATTGTTCGATTAGAGGCCCGCCATGCCCACCCGTATCGCCCGCGTGCTGATCGTCGATGATTCCGCCCTGATGCGGCAGATGCTGACCAGCATCCTGTCGTCCGATCCGGGTATCGAGGTGGTCGGCACCGCCCCCGACCCGCTGGTGGCGCGGGAAAAGATCAAGGCACTGAACCCGGACGTGCTGACCTTGGATGTGGAAATGCCGCGCATGGACGGCTTGGCCTTTCTGGAAAAGTTGATGACCTTGCGCCCCATGCCGGTGGTGATGGTGTCGTCGCTGACCGAAAAGGGCGCCGAGGTGACCATGCGGGCCATGGAACTGGGCGCCGTCGACGTTTTCTGCAAACCCGTGGACATCGCCGGCGGCGGCTTGCAGGCCCAGGCCCAGATTCTGATCGACAAGGTCAAGGCGGCGGCTTTCGCCCGTGTCCGCTCGCTCAGCGATCGCCCGGTACAACAACCGGCCCGGCTGGCCGTCACCACCCTTTACAAATCCACCGACCGGTTGGTGGCTATCGGTTCGTCCACCGGCGGGGTCGAGGCCTTGCGCGACATCATCCTGGCCCTGCCCGCCGATTCACCCCCCATCGTCATCACCCAGCACATTCCGCCGAAATTCTCGGCCAGCTTCGCCGAGCGGCTCGACAGTCTGGCCGCCGTCCGGGTCAAGGAGGCCAGCGACGGCGAACGCATCATGGCCGGCCATGTCTATATCGCGCCGGGCGACCGCCATCTGGCGGTGCGCCGCTCGGGCGCCCAATTGATCGCCCAATGCTATGACGGCCCGCTGGTCAGCGGCCACAAGCCCAGCGTCAGCGTCTTGTTCAATTCGGTGGCGGAAACCTGCGGCGCCAAGGCGGTGGGGGTGATCCTCACCGGCATGGGCCGCGACGGCGCCGACGGCCTGCTGGCCATGCGCAAGGCCGGCGCCGCCACCATCGGCGAGGACGAATCGTCGTGCGTGGTTTATGGCATGCCGAAAGCGGCATTTGATTTAGGGGCGGTGGAAAAACAACTTCCGCTATCGCACATCGCCGAAGAAATCCTTAGGCTGTGCCGCCAGGACGTGGCAAGGACATGATATGAACGATAATACCTCTCTTCTTCAGTTGCTGGCCCACTGGCAGGCCTTTTCCCAGTTACAGCAACGCGCTTTCGAGTTCCTTGCCTCGGAAGCCATGGCAACCGGTCAGGAATTCGAGAACTCCACTGCCGGGGCCACCGGCGTGCTGATCCGCATCGGCCAGTTCGCTGGCGAAAGCGAAGCCGGCGAATTGCAGGTGCAGACCAACGAAGTGGTGCACCGCCTGCAAGCCGCCGACCGCTCGCGCCAAGGGCTGGAACAGGTGGCCTCGGTGTTGACCACGCTGCGCCGCCAGCACGAGGAATTGGAAGCCCAGACCCGTCATTGCGCCCAAGCCCCCATGGATGACGCCATCACGGCGCAGTGGATCGAGGCGCTGAGCCAAAACGTCTCGCTGGCCGATTGGCGGCGCCGGCTGACCGACGCGCTCAATGGCCGCACCTCGGAATGTGTGCAAGCCGCCGAAGACGAGATGGAATTGTTCTGACCACCCCCATATGACAAGCTATCCCATCCTTGGACACAACGGCATGAGTGGGCCCACCATGACACAAGGCTGCGACAATCGTTGTGCGACGCCTTTGGATTTTTCCTTCGTCATGGCCTTTCAGCCGGTGGTGGATGTGGTACAGCGCCGCATCTATGCCTATGAAGCCTTGGTGCGCGGTACCGACGGCGCCGGGGCCGCCGCCATCCTGGCCCGGATCACCGATGACAACCGCTATGCCTTCGATCAGGCCTGTCGGGTCAAGGCCATCGAAACGGCGGCGGGGCTGGGCCTGGACCGTCGGCTCAACATCAACTTTCTGCCCAATGCCGTCTATCACCCGGAAGCTTGCCTGCGCCTGACCCTGTCGGCGGCCAAGGAACATGGCTTTCCCGAGGATTTGATCACCTTCGAGTTCACCGAAGATGAACAGATCCACAACCGCGCCCATCTGCGATCCATCATCGAAACCTACCGTCAGCACGGTTTTCATACCGCACTCGATGATTTCGGCGCCGGCTATGCCGGGCTGTCGCTGCTGGCAGATTTCCAGCCTGACACCATCAAGATCGACCGCTGCCTGATCACCTTGGTTGACCAAAGCCCGGCCCGTCAGGCGATCATCGCCGGGCTGGTCAAAACCGCAGAAATGCTGGGATTATCGGTCGTCGCGGAAGGCACGGAACGCATCGAGGAAGTGCGTATGCTGCATGACATGGGCATCAATCTGTTCCAGGGCTATTACTTCGCCCGCCCACAGATTGGGCAATTGGTCGATGACGATCAGATTCCGTGGATATAAAACAGGCATACACCTACCTATATGTGAAGTTTATGTGACACCCCTCCCCCCAGCTTGCGCACATCCGACCTAAGGACTAATCCTCACCTACTTTCGTTTGAGTAGGATGCGAAGATGTCCCGCCTGCTGTCCCGTCTGTCGCTGAAATCGCAAATCTCGGCCATCGTCATCCTGGCCGCCATGGTGTTCATCGTCGTCGGCGGCGTGCTGGTGTTGAGCGGCACCCGTCAGCAACGATTCGACCAAGACCAACAGCGTTTTGTCGAACTGGAGCGGGTGACCGCCGCTTTGGCCTTTGATCTGCTCGATGCTCGCCGACGGGAAAAGGACTTCCTGGCTCGACGCAATGACACGGAACGGCAAAAGCATGCCGCCAGCTTGGCCGATGCCCGCGCCCAGCTCGCCCATCTTTCCGGTCTTCATGACGGCCCGGAGATCGCCCGCATCGGCCAAGCTCTTGATACCTATGGCCAGACTTTCGATCAGGTGGTGACGGCTCAACACCTGATCGGCTACAGCGAAAAAGACGGGGCCTTGGGCAATCTGCGCAATTCGGTCCATGCGGTCGAACAATTACTGAAGGATCACGACGAGCCGCGTTTGTCGGTGCTGATGCTGATGATGCGCCGGCACGAAAAAGACTTTCTTGCCCGCCGTGACCGCAAATATATGGACGACATGAGCAAGCGCGCCGCTGAATTCGCCAACCTGTTGCCCCGCTCGGGCATTCCGCCGGCCATTCAGGACGATATCAGCGCCAAGATGCGCGTCTATCATCAGGATTTCGAGGCGATGGTCCAGGCGACCTTGGCCCTGACCGCCCATACCGAAACCCTGTCGACCGTCTATTCCGGCATGGAACCCGATATCGACAGCCTGCGCCAGTTCTCCAACCAGAAAGCCGCCCAGGCCCAAGCCGCACGCAACGCAGCCGCCCAATTCGCTCAACTGGCCGTGCTGGTCGCCATCGTCATTGGTGGCGGCTTGATCGCCGTGCTGGGCTCGGCCATTGCCCGTGGCATTTATCTGCCGCTCAAGGCCATGACCAAAGCCATGGGGGAACTGGCCGAAGGCAAGCTGAACAGCACCATCCCGTCGCTGGAGCGACACGACGAGGTGGGGGAAATGGCCCGTGCCCTGCAAGTGTTCCAAAATAACGCCCAGGCCGCCGAAACCCTGCAACGGCAACAAGAAGACATGCGCCGGCAGGCGGAACAGACCAAGCTGGCGGCCTTGACCACCATGGCCGAAACGGTCGAGCGCGAATCCAGACTGGCGGTGGATCGGGTGGCGGAACGCACCCGCTCCATGGCCCACAACGCCCAGGCCATGGCACAATCCGCCGAAATCGTGGGCGGTGACGCCCAGGGCGTGGCCTCCGCCGCCGATCAGGCCTTGGCCAATGCCCAGACCGTCGCCGCCGCGTCGGAACAGCTCAGCGCCTCCATCGCTGAAATCGCCCATCAGGTCACCACCGCCACTAGCGTCACCCACGACGCGGTGCAATCGGCCCGCACGGCCCAGACCACCATCACCCATTTGTCCGATGCGGTGGGCCGCATCGACGAAATCACCGTGCTGATCAGCGAAATCGCCGGCCAGACCAATCTATTGGCCCTCAACGCCACCATCGAGGCGGCCCGCGCCGGCGAGGCCGGCAAGGGTTTCGCCGTCGTCGCCAACGAGGTGAAGAATCTGGCGGCGCAAACGTCGAAGGCCACCGCCGAGATTTCCACCCAGGTGGAAGCGATCCAGGCGACCACCCGCAACGCGGTGAATGCGGTGGGGCAGATTGCCGGCGCTATCGACGCGGTGGAAAGCATCGCCGCCGCCATCGCCGCCGCCATCGAGGAACAGGGCGCCGCCACCGGGGAAATCTCGCGCAATGTCAGCCAGACCTCGGACGCCGCCAACGAGGTGTCCAGGCGCATCGCCGCCGTCAGCAATGAGGCGCAAACCACCCGCAGCCAAGCCAGTCAGGTCAGTATCATTTCAACCGAAGTGGCCGATGCCATCCAGAACCTGCGCGATACCCTGATCCGGGTGGTGCGCACCTCGACCCGCGAAGTCGATCGCCGCCAGGACGAACGCCACAGCATCGACCGCGGGGCGATCCTGAGCGTGAATGGCCGCGAACATGGCGGGCGCGTCACCGATTGCAGCCGCAACGGCGCTACCTTGATGCTGGCCGATGATGCCGCCCTATCGCCGGGACAACGCTGCCGCCTGAGCATGGATGGCATTGCCGGCGCCATCGAGGTGGAGGTTGTAGCCCTGGATCAAACCCTGGCCCACCTGCACTTTCTCGCCCCGCTGATGGCGGATGTCGCCTAAAGCGGCGTGCCCTTAATCGGCAACACGTCTACCACAACACCCGTCATGCCCGCGCAGGCGGGCATCCAGGAGTCGTACGCTTATGCGCCGACACGGTTCGCTGGATTCCCGCCTACGCGGGAATGACGCTTAAGACGATGGATGGCTCGTATTTAACTCTAATCCTCGCCGTGGCCGTTGACCAGGGCGCGACGCAGACGGCGCACGCCCAGGATCACCGCGCCGATGATCACCGGCAGGGCGACCAGGGCGGCGATGTCGGCATCCACCGGCAGGCCGGCGCCCTTCAGGCCCTTGGCGGCGTAAAGCACCAGCCCCAGCAGATAATAGCTGATGGCCACCACCGACAGGCCTTCCACCGTTTCCTGTAAACGCAATTGCAACTGGGCCCGGCGGTTCATGCTGCGCAGCAGATCGCGGTTTTTCTCCTCGAGCGCGATATCGACGCGGGTGCGCAACAGATCACCGGCGCGCGCCGCCCGTCGGGCCAGCAATTGCTGGCGTTCCGCCGCCGATTCGCAGGTCTTCATGGCCGGGGCCAGACGGCGATCCATGAATTCGCCGATGGTTTGCAGACCGGGGATGCGGTCCTCGCGCAATTCGGCGATGCGCTGGTTGACGATGGCGTAATAGGCCCGCGCCGCCCCCAGCCGGAACGAGGTGGCGGCGTCCAGCCGTTCGGCCTCGGCGGCCAGGGCGGTCAGGCGTTCCAGCAATTCGCGGTCGTTCTGGGCAATGGCCGGGTCGGCCAGTTCGGTGACGATGGCGGCCAGACCGCTATCCATGCGAAACATCTCGGCATTGGCCTGACGCGCCGGCGGAAAGGCCAACAGCGCCATCATGCGATAGGTCTCGATTTCCAGCAGACGCTGCATCACCCGACCGCTTTGGCCCTTGGTCAAATCCTTGTCGCGCACCCAGATGCGACCGAAACCATCGGCATGCAGGCGGAAATCGGTCCAGCATTCCGCCGCCGAGCCGATGATCTTGGCGGCGATCAACGGATTGCCGTCGAACAACGTACTGATGTCGTCGGCGGAACGCGGGGTCTTTTCCATGGCCAGATGGGTGGCGGTCAACACCTTGCCGGGCAACCGCTCCAGCCATTCCGCCGGCACCAGGGCCAGGGCCGGATCATTGAACGGATGGTCATAGCCATCGAAGCGCAGGAAGGTATAGGTGGAAAACTCGGCATGGCGTTCCCAACGCAGGCGCAGCGCGCCCAAGTCGCGGGAAAAATAAGTGGTGGTTTCCGCCGGTGCCTCGGCGCCGTGGATGGACAGCAACTCGGTCAGGTAAGCGTGTTCCTCGCCGGCACTCAATCCGTCGTGCAGCACCGCCAGATGGCTGGCGCGGATTGGGGCGGCGATCTGCTCGTAGGGGCGGGCGTGCACCTCGCCGGCCAAGGCCCGGCGCATGGAATGTTCGTTCAAGGCCCAGGTTCGCCCTGGCATCATCTCGGCCATTGCCTATATTCCTTTTAACGACAAGTTTTGGTGTACACTTTGGGTCACGACCTGCCAATACCTGACCGGCTTGCTCATGCCCTACCCGCGCCCCCTACCCGCCCCGCAGGAGCCTTCATGCCTCACGTGTCCCAAGCCCATCAATTGTTCTTCACCCGCGCTGGGCTGGACCAGGACAAAGTGACGGCCATCGTCGGCGATGCCTTGACCGGGGCCGATGACGGCGAGTTGTTCCTGGAATACCGGCAGTCGGAAAGCATGGTGCTGGACGACCGTCAGATCAAATCGGCCAATTTCGACACCGCCCAGGGCTTCGGCCTGCGCTCGGTGGTGGGCGAGGCCCATGGTTACGCCCATGGCTCGGTGCTGTCGGAAGAGGCCATCCGCCGCGCCGGCGACACGGTCAAGGCCGTGCGCAACGGCCATTCCGGCACCATGGCGGCGGCGCCCATGGGCACCAATTCCGCCCTTTATACCGACATCAATCCGCTCAATCTGGTCCCGTTCGCGGACAAGGTCAAATTGCTGGAAGCCATGGATACCTATGCGCGGGGTAAGGAAGCTCGCCTGCGGCAGGTCTCGGCGTCGCTGACCGGATCGTGGCAGGCGGTGTTCATCCAGCGCGCCGATGGCAGCCATGCCGCCGATATCCGCCCACTGGTGCGCCTGAACGTCTCGGTGGTGATGGGCGACGGCGACCGCATGGAAACCGGCAGCCACGGCATCGGCGGACGCTTCACCTATGAACGGATGATCGACGAGGGCTCGTGGCGGGCTTGCGTCGACGAGGCCATCCGTCAGGCCGCCATCAATCTGGACTCCATTCCCGCCCCGGCGGGGGAAATGAGCGTGGTGCTGGGGCCGGGCTGGCCCGGCGTCATGCTGCACGAAGCCGTCGGCCATGGGCTTGAGGGCGATTTCAACCGCAAGGGCACCTCGGCTTTTTCCGGCATGATCGGGCAAAGAGTGGCGGCCAAGGGCGTCACCGTCGTCGATGACGGCACCATGGTCGACCGCCGTGGCTCGCTGTCGGTGGATGACGAAGGCACGCCCACCAGCCGCACCACCCTGATCGAGGACGGCATCCTGGTCGGTTATATACAAGACCGCCTCAACGCCCGGCTGATGGGGGTCAAACCCACCGGCAACGGACGGCGCCAATCCTATGCCCATGCGCCGATTCCTCGCATGACCAACACCTTCATGGTGGCGGGCGGGCATGATCCGGCGGAAATCATCGCCTCGGTGAAAAAGGGCATCTATGCCGTCAATTTCGGCGGTGGTCAGGTGGACATCACCTCGGGCAAATTCGTCTTCGCCGCCACCGAGGCCTATCTGATCGAAGACGGCAAGATCGGTCCGGCGGTCAAGGGCGCCACCCTGATCGGCAACGGCCCCGACGCCATGAACAAGGTGACCATGATCGGCAACGACCTGGAACTGGACCCCGGTATCGGCACCTGCGGCAAGGACGGCCAGGGCGTGCCAGTGGGCGTGGGTCAACCGACGCTGCGCATGGACGGCCTGACCGTCGGCGGCACGGCGGTATAACCCCCATGCCGGGCAGCGCCGATTACGGCAAACTGTACATCTCGTTGCTGATGCGCAAGCTGGCGGAAGCCGGCGGCATCAGCACCGTGGTCGATTGCGGCTGCGGCTGCGGCACCTATCGCACCTTGCTGGCGCCCTGTCTGGGCCAGGCCACCTGGATCGGCATCGAGGCCTGGGCGCCCTATATCGCCCAGTTCGGCCTGCACGACCTGTACCACCGGGTGATCAACAGCGACCTGCGGCAAGTGGATTTCGCCACCCTCGCCCCGGTGGATCTGGTGATCTTCGGCGACGTGCTGGAACACATGAAGAAAGACGAGGCGCAAGCGGCGGTCGGCAAGGCTCTGGCCGTCGCCTCGTACGTGCTTCTGTCCATTCCGGTGGTGGATTATCCCCAAGACGAGATCAACGGCAATCCGTTTGAAATCCACGTCAAGGACGATTGGGACCACCAGCAGGTGATGGCGGCTTTCCCCGGCATCACCGCCTTTTTCATCCACGACCATATCGGCGTGTATGTACTCACCGGCAATGCCCTGGCCACCAGCCGGGTCACCGCCTTGCAGGCGGTGTTGCCGCCCCTATTGCACCAGCAATTGCCCAATGACCGCATGGCCTGGGGTGGCTGGGCCATCGAAAGCCATCTGTGAACGTGGGTTAAGACGCCTTGCGCCCATCCGGGCGTCCATCCGGCCCGTGCAACTGACCGGCGCGCTTCTCGAAGGCGCCGACCATCAGCTTGACCGCTTCGTTGAACAGCGAGCCAATGACCTTTTGCAGGATTTTCGACTTGAACTCGAAATCGACGAAAAAGTCGATGGTGGTGGTGCCGTCGGCGTTGGGGACGAAGCTCCAGTGGTTGTTCAGGTACTGGAACGGCCCTTCGGTATAAGTGACGTCGATACGCATGGCGGCGCGGTCCAGCACCACCTTGGAGGTATAACGCTCGCGGATCATCTTGAAGCCGATGACCAGATCGGCGAAGAACATGTCGCCGTCGCGCTTGCGGATACGCGCACCGACGCACCACGGCAGGAATTCCGGGTAACGTTCCACATCCGCCACCAGATCGAACAACTGGTCGGGGGTATAGGGCAGCGGGCGCTTTTCCGCGTGGGTCGGCATGATCGTCCCTATTCCGCCGCGCTTTGGGCGGCGGCGCGGGCTTTGCGCAATTCATCGAAATCGCGGTCGGCATGGTGCGACGACCGGGTCAGCGGCGTCGCCGCCACCATCAGAAAGCCCTTGGCCTTGGCGGTGGCGCGATAATCGTCGAACTCGTCCGGGGTGACGAAGCGGTCGATGGCGACGTGCTTGAGCGTCGGCTGCAAATACTGGCCGATGGTCATGAAATCGATGCCGGCGGAGCGCATGTCGTCCATCACCTGCAAGACTTCGGCCCGGGTTTCACCCAGGCCCACCATGATGCCCGACTTGGTGAAGATGGTCGGGTCAATTTCCTTAACCATCTGCAACAGCCTAAGCGAATGGAAATAGCGCGCCCCGGGGCGGATGCCCGGATACAGACGCGGCACGGTCTCCAGATTGTGGTTGAAGACGTCGGGCCGGGCGCGGGCGACGGCAGCGATGGCGCCGTCCTTGTCGCGGAAATCCGGGGTCAGCACCTCGATGGTGCAATCGGGACTGGTGGCGCGAATGCGCTCGATGCAGGCGACGAACTGGAAAGCGCCGCCATCGGCCAGATCGTCACGATCGACCGAGGTGATAACCACATGCTTCAAGCCCATGGAGGCGACGCTGGCGGCCAGATTTTCCGGCTCGGACACATCGACGGCGCCGGGCTTGCCGGTCTTCACGTTGCAAAAGGCGCAAGCGCGCGTGCAGGTGTCGCCCAGGATCATGAAGGTGGCGTGCTTGTGCTTCCAGCATTCACCGATATTGGGACAGGCCGCTTCCTCGCACACGGTGTGCAGGTTCTTGTCGCGCATCAGCTTGCGCACTTCGGCGGCTTCGGCGGAGGTGGGCGCCTTGACCCTGATCCAATCCGGCTTCTTGGGCGACGGATTGTCGGGACGGCGGGCCTTTTCGGGGTGGCGGAGAACGGGCTTGTCAGTCATGGCTTGGGTATCGTCCACGTTGCGGCCAAGGTCAAGAATTTCATAGCCCTTCCAGAACAAAGGGCACGGGGATATACGCGCCCCCGTGCCCCCACCCTTTGCCCGAAAGGCATTTCGTTCCAACGTCATACCCGCGCAGGCGGGTATCCAGGAGTCGCGGAAAAACCGGACGTGCCCCCCTCTGGACTCCCGCTTTCGCGGGAGTGACGAAAAGCAAAACTAAAAATGAATGGCCCGACCGTAAGCCGACAACACCGCTTCATGCATCATTTCCGACAGGGTCGGATGCGGGAAGACGGTGTGCATCAGCTCGGCCTCGGTGGTTTCCAGGGTCTTGGCGATGGTATAGCCCTGGATCATTTCCGTCACCTCGGCCCCGATCATGTGGGCGCCGAGAAGCTCGCCGGTCTTGGCGTCGAACACGGTCTTGATCAGGCCCTCCGGCTCGCCCAGCGCAATGGCCTTGCCGTTGCCGATGAAGGGGAAACGACCGACCTTGACCTGATAGCCCTTCTCGATGGCCTTCTTTTCCGACAACCCGACGCTGGCCACCTGTGGGTGGCAATAGGTGCAGCCGGGAATCTTGGAATTTTCCAGCGGGTGCACGTCCTTGATGCCGGCGATCTTCTCGACGCAGATGACGCCTTCATGGCTGGCCTTGTGCGCCAGCCATGGCGGCGCCGTCAGGTCGCCGATGGCGTAAACACCCGGCTCGTCGGTTTCGCACCACTTGTTGGTGACCACATGGCCGCGATCGACCTTGATCTTGGTGCCTTCCAGGCCGATGTCTTCCACGTTGGCGACGATGCCGACGGCGGAAATCACCCGGTCGACGACGATGTCTTCCACCTTGCCGCCCACATCCACCTGCACCGAGACGTTATTGGCTGATTTCTTCAGGCCCTTGACCGTGGCGTTGGTGATGATGCGCATGCCCTGCTTCTCGAACTGCTTGCGAGCCAGGGCGCTGATTTCCTCGTCCTCCACCGGCATCACCCGGTCCATCATCTCGACGACGGTGACCTGGGCGCCCAGGGCGTTGAAGAAGCTGGCGAACTCGATGCCGATGGCGCCCGAGCCGATGACCAGCAAAGCTTTCGGCACGGTATCGGGGACCAGGGCTTCCTTGTAGGTCCAGACGAACTTGCCGTCGGGCTCCAGGCCGGGAATGATTCGCGCCCGACCGCCGGTGGCCAGGATGATGTGCTTGCCCGACAGCGTCACGTTGTTCTTGCCGGCCACGGCGACCTTACCTTTACCGGCCAGCTTGCCGACACCGTCGAACACGGTGACCTTGTTCTTTTTCAGCAGGCCCTTGACGCCGGCCGACAATTGCGCCGACACCCCGCGCGACCGCTTGACGATGGCGGCCAGATCGAAGCTGGCGCCCGGCGCCGACAGGCCATAGGCGGAAGCATGCTGCATGGTGCGGAAGATGTCGGCGGAGCGCAGCAAGGCCTTGGTCGGGATGCAGCCCCAGTTCAGGCAGATGCCGCCCAGATGCTCGCGTTCCACCAGCGCGGTCTTCATCCCCAGCTGCGCCGCGCGGATGGCGGCCACATAGCCGCCGGGACCGCCGCCGATGACCACCACGTCGAAAGTGTTGTCGGACATGTGATGTCTCCACCAAAATCAGTTATGTCGGCCCGGTATCAGTCGCGGGCGGCGGGAAAAAACGCGGCCAGTCGGCCATCGACGTCCAGATCGTGCAGATCGGCCAGACGCCACAGATAGATGCCCATGACGTCGCGGAAGGCGCCGAGCAATTGATAAAAGCGGTAGCTGGGCATGGCGTGACGCCGCCCGGCCTGACGATCCCACGCCTCGGCGGCGTCCAGATAACGGCGGCAGGCGGCGCGCATGGCCAGCAACGTGTCATGGGCGACGGAATCGTCGCCGATCAGCTGGTTGGTGTCGCCGATCAAGCGGCGCAGATCGCAGATGGCGCGATAGCAGCTTTCCTGTTCTTCCGGCAGCAACAGATGTTCGCCGAACAGAGCCGAGCCGCCGACCATGTCGATCAGCCCGGCCACCGCCTGGGATTCCGCCGGTGACGGATCAACCGTCCGGGCAGCGAATCCGGCCAAGGGCCGGTCCAGTTCACGTACGCGGATCCGCATCAGATCCCCCCCTTTTCCACCAGCGGGCGCCAGGCCCGATCCATGTCGAATGCCAGATCGTGGTCGGCGACGTAACGCCACAAGAAGGCATCGAAATCGCCGCAGAAACGTTCATTGATAAAAGTGTCCATGGCCTGGGCCTTGGTCTGATAGACGCTCATCAGATCGAAGCGCCAGCCCTGATGGCCCTTGTCCACTTTCAGGCGCGAGCCATCCATGGTGCCGGCGATGATCTTGCTGACCAGCCAATTACCGTCTTCGTCAAAGCCCATATGATCGCCGACCGACATCTCCGTCATCAGGGCGTCCAGATAGGGGAAGGCGGAAAACGCCAGCAGAAAACAAGTGCCGCCACTGGCGCTGACGATATCCGCATCGCCTTCCTGACCGCGAAAGCGGGTGACGAAAAAGCGGGTCAGCGGATCGCGTTCCGACAGCGCCTGACGGTCGTCGCGGGCATAGATGGAACGCAACTCGTCGCCCCAGCTCAGGCAGCCGCCGAACAGGGCCGAGGTGGCGGATGGCATCCGCCCCTCGCCCAAGGCTTGCTTCAGGGTCTCGAACTCCTGACGGATGGCCGGCATGGCCAGGGCGATTTTCTCCCGGTCCATGACCTTGGCCTCCCCTACAGCAGCATGGAAAGCGGATCTTCGACCAGCTTCTTGAAGGCGGCCAGGAACTCGGCACCGACGGCGCCGTCGACGACGCGATGGTCGACCGAAAGCGTGCAGGTCATCACCGTGGCGATGGCCAGGGCGCCGGCCTTGACCACCGGGCGCTGCTCGCCCGCGCCCACCGCCAGGATGCAGCCCTGCGGCGGGTTGATGATGGCGGCGAAGTCCTTGACGCCGAACATGCCCAGGTTGGAGATGGTGAAACCGCCGCCCTGGAATTCCTCCGGCTTCAGCTTGCCGTCGCGGGCCTTGGCCGCCAGTTCCTTCATTTCATTGGAAATGGCCGCCAGACCCTTATGGTCGGCATGGTGGACGATGGGGGTGATCAGACCGTTGGGGGTGGCCACCGCCACCGACACGTCCACATCGGTATAACGCTTGATCGCCTCTTCGCCCCACGACGCATTGGCCGCCGGCACCTTCTTCAACGCCAGCGCCACGGCGCGGATGATGAAGTCGTTGACCGACAGCTTATAGGCATCGGACCGGCCATTGAGATCGGAACGCACCTTCAACAGGGCATCCAGCTCGCAATCGATGGACAGATAGAAATGCGGAATGGTCGACTTGGCTTCGGTCAGGCGACGGGCGATGACCTTGCGCATGGAGGAATTGGGGATTTCCTCGAAAGCCGGCTCGAACGGATTGGCGACAGCCGGGGCCGGAGCGGCCTTGGCAGCGGCCACCGGCGCGGCGGCGGCAACAGCCGGGGCGGCGGCGACACCGCCCTTGAGCGCCTGTTCGACGTCGGCCTTGACCACCCGGCCATAGGGGCCCGAGCCCTTGACCGCCTTCAGGTCCAATCCAGCATCGGCAGCGATGCGCTTGGCCAGCGGGCTGGCGAAAACGCGCTCACCCCCATGGGACGGCGCCGGAGCGGCGGCGGCGACCGGGGCAGCCGCAGCCACCGGGGCAACGGCAGCCGCCGGGGCGGCGGCTTTCGGCTTGGCGACGATGCTGGACGCATCCTCGCCCTCTTCCAGCAGCACGCCGATGGGAGTGTTGACGGCGACGCCAGAAGTGCCGTCGGCGATCAGGATTTTCCCCAACACGCCTTCATCCACGGCCTCGAATTCCATGGTCGCCTTGTCGGTTTCGATCTCGGCCAGAACATCGCCGGACTTCACCGCATCGCCTTCCTTCTTCAACCACCGGGCCAAGGTACCCTCGGTCATGGTGGGCGAAAGCGCGGGCATCAAAAGTTCGATGGGCATTTCGCGCTCTCCTTACTTGGCGTAGCAGACCTTGCGGGCGGCATCGGCGATGCCATCCGGGGTCGGCAGATACAGGCGTTCCAGATTGGCGGCATAGGGCATGGGCACATCGGCACCGCACACCCGGATCACCGGGGCATCCAGCCAGTCGAAGCAATGCTCCATCATCAGCGCGGCGATTTCCGAGCCGATGCCGGCATAGGCCCAGCCTTCCTCGACCGAGATGATGCGATTGGTCTTCTTCACCGAGGCGACGATGCTGTCGATGTCGATGGGGCGAAGCGACCGCAGGTTAAGGACTTCGGCGGAAATGCCGTCCTTTTCCAACAGCGCCGCGGCTTCCAGCGAAGTGCCGACCATGCGGGAATAGGTGACGATGGTCACATGCTCGCCCGACCGCTCGATCTTGGCCTTGCCGATGGGGACGATGAAATCCGGGTCGTCGGGCACATCGAAGGACTGGCCGTAGAGGATTTCATTTTCCAGCACCACCACCGGGTTGGGGTCGCGGATGGCCGCCTTCAGCAAGCCCTTGGCGTCGGCGGCAGACCACGGCGCCACCACCTTCAAGCCGGGGCAATGGGCGTACCACGAGGCGAAATCCTGGCTGTGCTGGGCGCCGACGCGGGCGGCGGCACCGTTGGGACCACGGAAGACGATGGGGCACGGTTGCTGACCGCCCGACATGTACAGGGTCTTGGCCGCCGAATTGATGACGTGGTCGATGGCCTGCATGGAGAAGTTCATGGTCATGAACTCGACGATGGGCTTGAGACCGGCAAAAGCCGCACCCACGGCCAGACCGGCGAAGCCCATTTCGGTGATCGGCGTGTCGATCACCCGCTTGTCGCCGAACTCGTCCAGCAGACCCTGCGACACCTTGTAGGCGCCCTGGTACTGGGCCACTTCCTCGCCCAGCAGGAAGACGCCTTCGTCGCGGCGCATTTCCTCGGCCATGGCGTCGCGAAGCGCTTCGCGCACGGTCTGGCGGTTGTACTTGGCATATTCCTTTTCCACATGCGCCGGGGCGCAGACCGCCGGGGCCTGGGCCATGATCGCCGCCTGCGGGCCGGCATCGTGGATGACCGGGGTGACGCTGGGGCCAGCCTTTTCCATCACCTTGCCCAGATCGGCGGCGGTTTCGCCCTCTTCCAGCATGATGGCGATGGCGGTGTTGACGGCCACACCCTCGGTGCCGCCGGCAATCAGAATCTTGCCCAAGGTGCCTTCCTCGACCGCTTCCATTTCCATGGTCGCCTTGTCGGTTTCAATCTCGGCCAGCACGTCGCCCGACTTCACCGCATCGCCCTCGGCCTTCAGCCACCGGGCCAGCTTGCCTTCAGTCATGGTCGGCGACAGCGCCGGCATCAGAATTTCGATAGCCATCGTCTCGTCTCCCCCTCAGGCTTCAATCAGCACGTCGGTCCACAATTCGGACAAATCCGGCTCGGGGCTGGTTTGCGCGAATTCCGCCGCTTCGGTGACGATGACCTTGACCTCGCGGTCCATTTCCTTGAGCGCCGCCTCGTCCACCAGACCGGCATCCAGCAAGCGGGCCTTCAAGGTGTCGATGGGGTCGTGCTGCTCGCGCATCTTGGTCACTTCCTCCTTGGTCCGGTACTTGGCCGGATCGGACATGGAATGGCCGCGATAGCGATAGGTCTTCATTTCCAGGATATAGGGACCGTTGCCGGAACGGGCATGGTCCAGCGCCCGGCTGCCGGCTTCGTAAATCGCCTGCACGCTCATGCCGTCCACCGCTTCGCCGGGGATGCCGTAGGCAGCACCGCGCTTGAACAATTCGATACCGGCGGCGTGCCGCTCGGACGAGGTGCCCATGGCGTATTTGTTGTTCTCGATCACATAGACAACCGGCAGCTTCCACAGGGCAGCCATGTTGAAGCTTTCGTAAACCTGACCCTGGTTAAGCGCGCCATCGCCCAGATAGACGTGACAGACGCCCTGGTCGCCGGTGTATTTGTGGGCGAAGCCCAGGCCGGTGCCGATGGGCACCTGGGCGCCGACGATGCCGTGACCGCCGTAAAAGCGCTTTTCCCGGCTGAACATGTGCATGGAACCGCCCTTGCCGCGGGAATAGCCGCCGCTGCGCCCGGTCAGTTCCGCCATCACGCCCTTGGCATCCATGCCGCAGGCCAGCATCTGGCCGTGGTCACGGTAAGAGGTGATGACCGAATCGGTATCGCCCGCCGCCGATTGCATGCCGACGACCACGGCTTCCTGGCCGATATACAGGTGGCAGAAACCGCCGATCAGACCCATGCCATACAACTGGCCGGCCTTTTCCTCGAAACGACGGATCAGCAGCATGTCGCGGTACCAGCCGATCAGCTGGTCCGGTCCGATCTCCGCCGACTTGGCTTTGCGCTTGGACGTGGTCGCCATGGTTCCTCCCAGGGCAGGATGATGTGAGTGCGTAGACAGATAGGTAAACCAACCTTCCCTTTTAGGCAAGGCGTTTCGCCGTCAAAAATGCTTATATTGCAATGCAATAATGGCAATTAACTGGATAATAGTTATTTATCAAAACCTAACCAGATGGGCGGGCAACGGGTGGTGCGATGCAGCAATCCTTTTGCCTCATCGGGTTAGCGCCTGACAGGGATATTGGGAGCGGGCAAACACTTGAAAACCCACCCGGCGGACAAAATCGCGCCAACCGGTCCATTTCACAATGCACCCATTCAGAGCAAACGCATGACAACAAAGCAAACAAGACTACCATGAACACAGAACCCGCCCAGCCAAGGGGGGCTGTCATGCTGAAGAATTTGAAGGTTCTCTATAAGGTCGCCCTTATCGTGCTGGTTCTGAGTTCAGCTCTGGCGGTCGTGTCGGCGACATCGATTTCGTCGTTGCAATCCCTGGGTCGGCAATTACATGCCGTCGCCGATGACGGCTCCGCCGCGTTGCTGGCCGCCCGCATGAACACCAATGTTCAGGCCATGAATGCCATCCAGGCCATGGCGGCGGCCGACCCCAGCCCCGCCGCCCTGACCGATGCCGAAGCCAAACTGAAGGCCGAGTTGGAGCTGTTCCAGCAGCGCATGGACAAGACACGGAAACTGACCAACGACACCAAGGCCTTGGCGTTGATCGACGGCATGGAACAACGCAAATCCGGCTTTGAACAGGCGGCCCACAAGGTGCTGAGCCTCGCCCGCGACCAAGGCAGCCGCGACGCCCTGCGCGACCAGGCCCGCGCCGCCAGCGCCGAAGCGGCGTCGCTGCGTGAAATCGTCCGTACCTTCTTCCGCCTGCAAGAAGACACGCTGGCCGCGCGCACCGACACCGCCCACACCCTGGTCGATAGCCGCACCACCCTGACCATCGCCGCCGCCCTGATCGCCCTGGGCGCCGGGATCGCCGTCAGCATCGTCATCGCCCGTAACGGCATCGCCACGCCATTGCGGGCCAGCGTCGCCGATGTCCACGCCCTGGCGCAAAACCAATTGGACATCGCCATCACCGGAACCGACCGTCGCGATGAATTGGGAGACGTGGCCAAGGCATTGCTCACCCTGCGCGACCATCTGCGCCGTGACCGCGATCTGGAACAGGCGGCCCTGCGGGAACAGGAAAGGAAACTCGCCCACGCCGAGCACGTGCGCCAACTGGTCCTGAGCTTTGAACAGCACAGCAAGGACAGTCTCTATCAGGTCAGCACCGCTTCGGGCGCGCTTGAAGAAACCTCAAGCGGATTGCAAGCAGATGCCGATCTGACCAGCAGCCGCGCCACCAGCGGCAGCTCCGCCGCCACCCAGGCCGCCAGCAACGTCGAAACCGTGGCGGCGGCAGCCGAGGAACTCGCCGCCTCCATCAACGAGATTTCGCGGCAGATCACCTTGTCCGCCGATGCCTCCTCCCACGCGGTGGAAGCCGCCGACAGCGCTACCGCGTCGGTACGCGCCCTGGATCAATCGGCATCGCAGATTTCCGCCATCGTCGAGATGATCCGCTCCATCGCCAGTCAGACCAATCTGTTGGCACTCAACGCCACCATCGAGGCGGCCCGGGCCGGCGAGGCCGGCAAAGGCTTTGCCGTCGTCGCCAATGAAGTGAAATCTCTGGCGACCCAGACCGGGCGCGCCACCCAGGACATTACCGCCCAAATCACCACGGTGCAGAACCAAACCCGCGCGGTAGTGACCGCCCTCGATCAGGTCATCGCCGCTATTCGCCGCATGGAAAGCGTGGCCAGCGGCATTTCCGCCGCCATGGAGGAACAGAACGCCGCCACCCAGGAAATCGCCCGCAATGTCGAGCAGGCGGCTCTGGGGACCAACGCCGTATCCGAGATCATGGAAGGCATTCAGCAGGCCGCCAGCCACAGTGGTGCCGGTGCCGGCCAAGTCCGGCAAGCGGCCAGCCACCTGACGCGGACGTCGGCAGCGTTGAAACAGGCTATCGAGACATTCCTGCACGCAATCTCGGAAGAATGATTACTTACCGAAGATCACCATCTCGTCGCTGCGGCCCATGTTGAGCATGGCGCGCGCGCGTTCTTCCAGCATGTCGGGGTCAAGATGGTCGGGGCGCAGCAGCAGCACCCGGTGTTCCAACGCCTGACGCTCGGTCGAGACGTTGGCCAGTTGCATTTCAGCGGCCAGGATTTCCTTGTCGAGCCGAACCCAGGCCAGCACTCCGCGATCGCCTTCCACCGTGTGGTAGGCGAAATAAGCCAAGGCACCGACCCCGATCAACGGGCCCATGACATGGCGCAGATAGCGGTTGAGTTCTTTCAACATGGGAGAGATGGGATCACAGCAGGATTCGTGACGTCAACAAGATGTGAACGACTTGATTCATTTTCTTGAACGAAACGTCACTTCTGTGACGAAAAAGACTCACTTCGTCACCGACAAAGGAGAACAGCGCATGAACCTAGCACGCGCTGGTTAACTTGACGTTAGTATGTGGAGTTTGCTTAAAATTTTAAACAAAATGGCCGGGATTTCTCCCGGCCATCACTTTTGCTCTCAGGACTGAGTGTTGATCAGCGCGAGCAATAGGCGTCCCACACGGTCCAGTACTCGGCCCCCTTGCCGTCGGCGGTAGCGACGATGCCGACCATGCCGGCACAATTGCTGTTGCAACCGATATCAGCCTGCGAACCGGCCTTGGGGGCCAAGGTGGTCGGGCCGAAATTGGGGCCGCTGGCACTGACGATCACCTTGAAAACACCCGACAGGCCAGGGGTTTGCAGTTGTTGGGTCGGGTTATCCGAGGTGATGGTCCCGGTCCAGTTGCCGTTCAACTGTTGCAGCGTCACCGACCACTTGGTGACCACGGCGCTGGTGTTGTTCTGCGGCGAGATATAGGCCCAGAAACTGGCGCCCTTGCCCAATTGCAGGTTTTCAGCGATGTCGGCGGTGTTGTGATCCAGAAGCGGAGAAGAAACATTGGACATTGAAGCCTCCCTAATGAAGTTTTCTCCGCTTAAATCTCTATCTATTATTGTTTATTGAGTCAATAAATACAATCATTGCGATTAAACTTGTCACAAACGAAAGCGGCTGGGGTTGCCCCCAGCCGCTTCGTTTGATCGACAGAAAAAGCCGCGATCAGCGCTTCATGATGGAGAGGCCGGCGTAACGGGCTGCCGGGCCCAACTCCTCTTCCAGGCGGATCAGCTGGTTGTACTTGGCCAGACGGTCGGAGCGCGACAGCGAGCCGGTCTTGATCTGGCCGCAATTGGTGGCCACCGCCAGATCGGCGATGATCGAATCCTCGGTCTCGCCCGAACGATGGCTCATGACGGCGGTGTAACCGGCCTTATGGGCCATGTCCACGGCTTCCAGGGTCTCGCTCAGGGTACCGATCTGGTTGACCTTGACCAGGATGGAATTGGCCAAGCCCTTGTCGATGCCCATGGACAGGCGGGCCGGGTTGGTGACGAACAGATCGTCGCCGACCAATTGCACCTTGCCGCCCAGTTCCTCGGTCAGCATTTCCCAGCCATCCAGATCGTCTTCCGAGCAACCGTCCTCGATGGAGATGATCGGGTAGGACTTGGCCAGCTTGGCATAGAACTTGACGATGCCCTTCTGGTCATAGGTCTTCTTGGCCCCGACCATCTCGTACTTGCCGTCCTTGAAGAACTCGGTGGAGGCGCAGTCGAGCGCCAGCATGATGTCCTCACCCGGCTTGTAGCCGGCCTTTTCGATGGACTGCATGATGAAGTCGAGCGCTTGTTCCGCCGACTTCAGATTGGGGGCGAAGCCGCCTTCGTCACCGACATTGGTGTTGTGGCCGGCGTCCTTCAGCTGCTTCTTCAGCGCCTGAAACACTTCCGAACCCATGCGGATGGCGTCCGAGCAGGTGGGCGCGCCCACCGGCATGATCATGAATTCCTGGATGTCGATGGGGTTGTCGGCATGGGCACCGCCATTGATGATGTTCATCATCGGCACCGGCAGCAAGCTGGCGAAGGCGCCGCCCACATAGCGGTACAGCGGCAGGCCGGCTTCCTCGGCGGCGGCGCGGGCGCAGGCCAGCGACACGCCCAGAATGGCATTGGCGCCCAGGCGCGACTTGTTGGGGGTGCCGTCCAGGTCGATCATGGTCTTGTCGATGACCACCTGTTCCTCGGCATCCATGCCCGACAGGGCGTCATAGATTTCGCCGTTGACGCTTTCCACCGCCTTCAGCACGCCCTTGCCGCCATAGCGCTTCTTGTCGCCGTCGCGCAGTTCGGCGGCTTCGTGGGCGCCGGTCGAGGCGCCCGACGGAACGGCGGCGCGGCCCATGACACCGCTTTCCAGCACCACGTCGACTTCGACGGTGGGATTGCCGCGCGAATCAAGGATTTCGCGGGCGTGGATATCGATAATGGCAGTCATCGGAAATCTCCAGACTTCGGACGGTTGGATTGTCAGGCGATGCTAAGGGGATCGGCCTTGGCCAAACGGTCAAAGGCCATCAGGGAAGAAATCAGCGCCGGCATGTCGGCCAGACGGATCATGTTGGGTCCGTCGGACGGCGCATGGTCGGGAT
Organism: Magnetospirillum gryphiswaldense MSR-1 v2; assembly: GCF_000513295.1. NCBI lineage: Bacteria > Pseudomonadati > Pseudomonadota > Alphaproteobacteria > Rhodospirillales > Rhodospirillaceae > Magnetospirillum > Magnetospirillum gryphiswaldense. Next base: position 1,006,721 of record NC_023065.1, on the reverse strand, counting down.
CGGGATGGGTTTCAATGAAGACGCCGGCCAGCCCCAAGGATACGGCGGCCCGCGCCAGGATGGGGGCGAAGCGACGATCACCGCCGGAGGAAGCCCCCTGCCCGCCCGGGCTTTGCACCGCGTGGGTGGCGTCCATGATCACCGGAAAACCGGTGCTAGCCATGATCGGAATGGCCCGCATGTCGGCGACCAGATCGCCATAGCCGAAGCAGGCGCCGCGCTCGGTCAGCAGGATGCGGGAATTGCCGGTGCTTTCCACCTTGGCGGCGACGTTGGCCATCTGCGACGGTGCCAGGAACTGGCCCTTTTTCACGTTGATGACCGCACCGGTGCGCCCGGCGGCCACCAGCAGGTCGGTTTGGCGGCACAAAAAGGCCGGGATTTGCAACACGTCCACCGCCTTGGCGACGGGAATGCATTGCTCTTCGTTATGGATGTCGGTCAGCACCGGCAACCCCAGGCTTTCGCGGATCTCGGCGAAGACCGGAAGCGCCGCCTCCAGCCCCAGGCCACGCCGGCCCGACAGCGAGGTGCGGTTGGCCTTGTCGAAGGAAGATTTGTAGATCAGGCCGATACCGGCCTTTTCGCACATGTCCTTGAGCGCGCCGGCGCATTCCAGCGCGTGTTCACGGCTTTCCATCTGGCACGGGCCGGCGATCAGAACCAAAGGCAGGTCATTGCCCAGAACCAGAGTGCGACCGACGGCGACGTGATGATGGGTCATGCTGCTTACACCAATCGCGATTGCCGCACCGCCGCTTCGATGAAGCTGGTGAACAGCGGATGGGGATCGAAGGGCTTGGACTTCAGCTCGGGGTGGAATTGTACACCGATGAACCACGGATGGTCGCTGTATTCGACGATTTCCGGCAGCACACCGTCGGGCGACAGGCCCGAGAAGGTCAGGCCGGCGGCTTCCAGCTTCTCGCGGTAATCCATGTTGACTTCATAGCGATGGCGATGGCGCTCGGAAATACGGTCGGACCCATAAATCTCACGCACGCGTGAACCGGCCTTGAGGTCGCAATCATAGGCGCCCAGGCGCAGCGTGCCGCCCAGATCGCCGGATGCATTGCGCTTTTCCAGGGCGTTGCCCTTCAGCCATTCGGTCATCAGACCGACCACCGGTTCCTCGCAAGGGCCGAACTCGGTCGAACTGGCCTTGGCCAAGCCGGCCAGATTGCGGGCGGTTTCGATCACCGCCATCTGCATGCCGAAGCAGATGCCGAAATACGGCACCCGACGTTCGCGGGCGAATTTCACCGCCTCGACCTTGCCGAGCGCGCCGCGCTCGCCGAAACCGCCGGGGACCAGGATGCCGTGGCAGGGTTCCAGATGCTGCACCGCGTCTTCGCGTTCGAAAATCTGGCTGTCGATCCAGTTCAGGCGCACGCGCACATTGTTGGCGATGCCGCCATGGGTCAGCGCCTCGGCCAGCGACTTGTAGCTGTCGAGCAGGCTGGTGTACTTGCCGACGACGGCGATGGTCACCTCACCTTCCGGCTGGCGCACGCGCTCGACGATGTTGACCCAACGATCCAGGTTGGGTTCCTTCGACTCGATGCCGAAATGGCGGCACACCTGCTCGTCCAGGCCCTGCTCGTGGTAGCTGATCGGCACCTGATAGATGGTGTCGACGTCAAGGGCCGGGATGACGGCTTCGCCGCGGACATTGCAAAACAGGGCGATCTTCCGGCGCTCACCTTCGGGGATGTCGCGGTCGGACCGGCACATCAACAGATCGGGCTGGATGCCGACGCTCAGCAATTCCTTGACCGAATGCTGGGTCGGCTTGGTCTTCAACTCGCCCGCCGACGGAATATAAGGCAGCAGCGTCAAGTGGATGAACATGGTGGCTTCGCGCCCCAGTTCATTGGCCAACTGACGGATGGCCTCCAGGAAGGGCAGCGATTCGATGTCGCCCACCGTGCCGCCGATTTCACACAGGATGAAATCCTCGTCGGTGACGTCCGACTTGACGAATTCCTTGATGGCGTTGGTAACGTGCGGAATGACCTGGACGGTGGCACCCAGATAATCGCCACGACGTTCGCGGGCGATGACGTCGGAATAGATGCGACCGGTGGTGATGTTGTCGCTCTTGCGCGACGCCACCCCGGTGAAACGCTCGTAATGGCCCAGATCAAGATCGGTCTCGGCCCCGTCGTCGGTGACGTAGACCTCGCCGTGCTGATAGGGGCTCATGGTGCCGGGATCGACGTTGAGATAGGGATCAAGCTTGCGCAGGCGCACCTTGAACCCACGAGCCTGCAAACAGGCACCCAGGGCAGCCGAAGCCAAGCCCTTGCCCAAGGACGACACGACGCCGCCAGTGATAAAGATGAAACGCGTCATTGGCCCCTTGCTTTCAAGCTTACGGCTGTCACACGCGAAGACCACCGGCCCGGAAAGGGCCGGCGAAATCCCCAAACATAACCCTGCATTCGCGCTTTGATCAGCGCGCCAGCGGGGCGGCGGGCTCGGCCGGAGCCGCCGGAGCGGTCACCGGGGCGACCGCCTTGACCTTGTCGAACGGCGAACCGCCGCCGGTACGGTTGTTGGCGATGATGGCCAGGGCCAGACTGGTGACGAAGAAGGCAGCGGCAAGGATGCCGGTGGTCTTGGTCAGCAGATTGCCTGCCGCCCGACCGCTCATCAGGCCACCGCCGCCGCCGCCACCGATCCCCAGCGCCCCGCCCTCGGAGCGTTGCAGCAGGATGATGCCCACCAGACCCACGGCCAGCAGGAGATGAATGACGAGGATGATCGGAAAGACGTCCATGAGCACACCAAAAAGGCCAAACCACCAAAACGGTCCGCCCGGAGCCGCCACCTGGGTTCAGGCAGTGGCACCGGGCGCCGGAATGTTCGACGGCGTTTTTAGCCCTCCGCGTCGCGGAAGGCTAGTGCAAAAGTGACATGGTCAGGCGCAGTTGCGGGCGATGGCCCAGAAATCCTCGACCTTCAGCGCCGCGCCGCCGATCAGACCGCCATCCACGTCGGGAAGCGCGATCAGTTGGGCGGCATTTTCCGGCTTCATCGAGCCGCCATAAAGAATACGCATCTTGCCCGCTTCGCTTTCACCGATCAGCTTGACCAACTCGGCGCGGATGGCGGCGTGCACTTCCTGGGCCTGTTCCGGGGTGGCGACACGACCGGTGCCGATGGCCCACACCGGCTCGTAGGCGATCACGGTGTTATCCGCGTTGGCGCCCTCGGGCAGCGAACCCTTCAACTGGCTCTTGTTGATGTCGATGGTCTGGCCGGCATCGCGCTGGGCCAGGGTCTCGCCAATGCAGACGATGGCCAGCAACCCGGCGGCATGGGCGGCAGCGGCCTTGGCCTTGACTTGGGCATCGGTCTCGGCGTGGTCGGTGCGGCGCTCGGAATGGCCGAGGATGACGGCGGAACAGCCCACGTCCTTCAACAGCGCCGGCGAGGTGTCGCCGGTATGGGCGCCCGAAACCTTGGCATGACAATCCTGCGCCCCCAGGGCGACGCCGGAACCGGCCAGGGCGGCGGCGACCGCGCCCAACAGCGGAAACGGCGGGCACACCAGCATGTCGCAGGCCAGATCTGGCTGGGACTTACGCTTGGCGGCGACACCTTCGGCCAGGGCGATGGCATCGGCCAGCAGGCCATTCATCTTCCAGTTGCCGGCGATCAGCGGACGTCTGCTCATTATCATTAACTCCCACAAGGATTTTTGGGCGATTAAGGCGCGTATAGCACCAACCGGCGCCTTCGTCCAAACAAAGGCAACGGCCTGTCGGCAACACAAGCGGATTCCGCTGTTGCGGGGCCCGCCCCCCCCTCTTATGATGCCGGTCACTTTGCCTGGGGCCGATCCGCGCCCCGGCTGCCTCTTGCTTTCGCCGGGAACCATGCTCGATTCTTTCCGTAACGCCTCGAAGTCCTGGGTCATCAAAGTCCTGTTCGGCCTGCTTGTCCTAAGCTTCCTTGCCTGGGGCGTCGAAGACGTGGCCCGCAACGGCCTGTTCGGTCGCGGCCCGGCCATCACCGTGGGCGACCGCGATTTCGCCGCCGCCGAGGTGATGGTGGAATTCAAGCGCGACATGGACCAGTTGCAACCGCAATTCGGCGGCAAGCTGAGCATGGCCGACGCCCGCAAGCTGGGGCTGATGGACCGCACCATCGACAGCATCGTCACCCGCACCTTGGTTGACGAAGCCGCACGCGGTCTCAGCTTGGCCACCTCGGACGACGAAGTCATCGCCAAGGTGGCGGCGGAACCCAGCTTCCGCAACCAGTTGGGCCAGTTCGACCGCGACTTGCTGCGTCAGGCGCTGTCGCGCGCCGGCTGGAGCGAACAGGAATTCATGCGCCAGGAAAAGGACAACATCCTGCGCACCCAATTGGCCGAATCCTTGAGCGGCGGCCTCACCGCCCCGCAGACCCTGACCGAACCGTTGATCCGCTGGAAGCGCGAAACCCGCCAGGCCGAGACCGTTTCCATCAAGGCCTCGTCCATGCCCCAACCCGCCGCCCCCGATGCGGCCACGCTGGAACAGTATTACAAGGCCAATGCCAACAGCTTCATGGCGCCGGAATTCCGCGCCATCACCGCCTTGCTGCTGCGCACCACCGATGCCGGACGCGGTCTGACCGTCACCGACGAGATGCTCACCGAAGCCTACAAGGCGCGTGAAGACGAGTTCCACAGCCCTGAACGGCGCACGGTCAGCCAGATCGTCCTGGCCGACGATGCCAGCGCCGACAAGGCGGCGGAAATGGTCAAGGCCGGCAAGGACATCAAGGTCATCGCCAAGGATCTCGGCGTCAACGTCATCGAGCTGGGCCTGGTGGAAAAGGGCGACCTGCCCGAGGAACTGGCCGGACCAGTCTTCGACGTGGGTCAGGGCGCCCTGACCCAGCCGGTGAAGTCGGCCTTGGGCTGGCATGTGGCCAAGGTCACCGCCATCACCGCCGAAAAGACCCGGTCGCTGGCCGAGGTCAGGGAGATGCTGGCCGCGGACATCCTGCGCGAAAAGTCCATGGACCGCATAACGGAACTGACCAATCAGGTAGAAGATTCCTTGGGTGGCGGCGCCACCTTGGAAGAAACCGCCACCCGCTTCCAGTTGCCGCTGGTGCGCATCGCCGCCATGGATGCCAAGGGCCGCGCCCCCAATGGCAAGCCGGTCACCGATTTGCCGGGCGGCGAATCCTTCCTGGACGTGGCCTTCCATACCGAACAGGGTACCGAAAGCCAGTTGACCGAGATGGATGGTAACGGCTTGTTCCTGCTGCGCGTCGATTCCATCACCCCGCCCCAGCCCAAGGTGCTGTCGGAAGTCCGGGCCGAGGCCGTCGCCGCTTGGCAGGCGGAACAGCGCCAAGCCGCCGCCAAGGCTTTGGCCGACAAGATCGCCGAGCGGGTCAAGGCCGGCGAACCCTTAGCCAAGGTGGCTCAGTCGCTGTCGTTGAAGGCCGAGACCTCCGCCCCCTTCACCCGCGAGGGCGGCGAGGCCAGCAAGATGCCGCCGGCCATTGTCACCGCCCTGTTCGACGGCAAGCCCGGTCGGGTCGAGGCCGCCCCCAGCCGCGACGGTTGGATGGTGGCGCAATTGGACAAGGTGATGGCCTTCGACGCCAAGGCCGATGCCAAGGCCGCCGAACAAATCCGCAAACGTACCAACAGCGCCGTTTCCGTTGACCTGATCGACCAATACATCGCCGCCTTGAACGTCGAGATGGGCGTCAAGGTGGACCGCAGCCAGCTTTCCCGCGAAGAGTAACCATGACCGCCAATCCCGAATACGCCGCCTTCCGCCAGACCTATGACGCGGGCAAACCGCAATTGGTGTGGCGGACCATGGTGGCCGATCTGGAAACGCCGGTTTCCGCCTTCATGAAGCTGGCCGGCGGCCAGCCCCATTCGTTCCTGCTGGAATCGGTGGAAGGCGGCGCCGTGCGCGGTCGGTATTCGGTGTTGGGCATGAAGCCCGATCTGTTGTGGAAATGCGTGGGCAACATGGCCTGGGTCAACCGCAACGCCCGCACCGACGCGGATGCGTTCGAGCCCTGCCCGGTGGCCGAGGCGCGCGGTACCTTGGAATCCTTGCGCGCCCTGATCGCCGAAAGCCGCGTCGATATTCCCGCCAACCTGCCGCCCATGGCCGCCGGTCTGGTCGGCTACATGACCTATGACACCATCCGGCTGGTGGAAAAGCTGCCCGACAACAACCCCGACACCATCGGCATTCCCGACGGCATCTATATGCGGCCGACGGTGATGGCGGTGTTCGACAACGTCAACGGCACCTTGACCGCCGTGGTGCCGGTGTGGCCGCGCCCCGGCGTCGACGCCCGCGCCGCCTTTGAACTGGCGCAGGAACGCCTGGGTTTCGTCGTCGAGGCGCTGGAAAGCCCGCTGCCCCACGTGATTTCCGCCAGCGACCGCGCCAGCCATGCGCCCAATCCGGTGCCGTCGATGACGGCGGAGGAATATTGCGCCAAGGTACTGAAGGCCAAGGAATACATCGCCGCCGGCGACATCTTCCAGGTGGTCCTCAGCCAGCGTCTGGCGGTGCCGTTCAAATTGCCGCCGTTTTCGCTGTACCGGGCGTTGCGCCGCCTCAATCCCAGCCCGTTCCTGGTCTACATGAACATGGACGGCTTTCAGCTGGTGGCATCGAGCCCGGAAATCCTGGTCCGCCTGCGCGACGGCAAGGTGACCATCCGCCCCATCGCCGGCACCCGCAAGCGTGGCGTCGATCAGGCCGAGGACGATGCCCTGGCCGCCGATCTGCTGGCCGATCCCAAGGAACTGGCCGAACATCTGATGCTGCTGGATCTGGGCCGCAACGATGTGGGCCGGGTGGCCAAGATCGGCTCGGTCAAGGTGACCAAGAAGATGTTCGTGGAATATTATTCCCACGTCATGCACATCGTCTCCAACGTGGAAGGCGACATCCGCGACGATTGCGATGCCATGGACGCGCTGATGGCTGGCTTTCCCGCCGGCACCACCTCGGGTGCGCCCAAGATTCGCGCCATGGAAATCATCGACGAGTTGGAACCGGAGCGCCGGTCGTTCTATGCCGGCTGCATGGGCTATATTTCCGGCAACGGCAATATGGATACCTGCATCGCCCTGCGCACCACCTTGGTCAAGGACGGCACCATGTATGTGCAGGCCGGCGCCGGCATCGTCGCCGATTCGGTTCCCGAAAAGGAACACGAGGAATGCATGAACAAGGCCCGCGCCCTGGTCCGCGCGGCGGAAGAGGCGCTGGAATACACGCTGACCCGCCAATAAAAAGTCGAGAATAAAAACCCCGCCGCAGGCACCCTGCGGCGGGGTTTTTTGTGTTCAGGTTGTCAGTTACGCCGTCGCCGGCAGGAAACCGGCGGATACCAGGGTGCGGACTTTCTCGAACGCCTTGACCTCGATCTGGCGGATGCGTTCACGGCTGACACCGAAACGCGCCCCCAATTCCTCCAGGGTCATGGGTTCATCGCGCAAACGGCGTTCGACGAAGATTTCACGCTCACGCTCGTTCAGGCTGCCCAGGGCCTGGGCGATCAGCTTGCGCCCCTTGGACAATTCCTCGTGCTTGGCCAGACCGGTTTCCTGGTTGTCGGTCTCGTCGGGCAGCAACTCGATGATCTCGGTGCCGCTTTCCCCCACCGGGGTGTTGAGCGACGAATCGCGTCCGCCCATGCGCCGGTTCATATTGACGACGTCGGTTTCGGACACCCCCAATTCCTTGGCGATGGCGCGGACATCGGCGGGGGCCAGTTCGGTGGCGTCCAGCAGCCGCAGCTTGGTCTTCACCTTGCGCAGGTTGAAGAACAGCTTCTTTTGCGCCGCCAAGGTGCCGATTTTGACCAAGGACCAGGAATTGAGCACGAATTCATTCAACGACGCCTTGATCCACCACATGGCATAGGTGGACAGGCGGAACCCGCGTTCCGGCTCGAACTTCTTTACCGCCCGCATCAGGCCCAGATTACCCTCGGAAATCAGATCGGCCATGGGCAGGCCGTAATGGCGGTATCCCATGGCGATCTTGGCCACCAGACGCAGATGGCTGGTCACCAACTGGTGGGCGGCGGCGGTGTCTTCATAATCGACCCAGCGCTTGGCCAGCATGTATTCCTGTTCCGGCTCCAACACCGGAAAGTCGCGAATTTCGCGCAGATACTTGGACAAGCCGCTATCGTCAGCGGAAATGGCGGGCACAGTGGCACGCATGGCGGTCCTCCCTTCAGAGCAACACGTCCGGCCCACCAGCAAACGGTCGGGCCATCACATCAAGGCAGCCTTGCAATAAGCACCGCCCTTCAGGAAACATTATGATCATGCTGCTCAAGCAGGTCAATATGTAACCATGACGATGTCAAATAAGGAATCCACCATGAACAAGCCCCGCCTGGTCCTGACCCGCCGCCTGCCGCAACAGGCGGAAGCGGAATTGGCGGTTCATTTCGATCTCTTGGGCAACCCGGAAGATCGGGTGCTGGAGGCAAGCGAAATCGTCGCCCGCGCGCACGCGCATCAGGCCGAGGCCCTGCTGGTCACCCTGACCGAGCGCCTGGAGGCGACGACCATCGACGCCCTGCCCGCTTCGGTTCGGATCATCTGCACCTATTCGGTCGGCACCAATCATCTCGACCTGCAGGCCGCCCGCCGGCGCGGCATCGCCCTGGCCTACGCGCCGCAAGCGGTGACCGAAGCCACCGCCGACACCGCCATGCTGTTGTTGCTGGCCGCCTGCCGCCGCGCCCACGAATTCCAGGCGCAATTGCGCCAGGGCCGTTGGGGGGCTTGGAATGCCTGGGAAAACCTGGGCTGGGATCCCGGCGGCCAGATTCTGGGGCTGGTGGGCATGGGCCGCATCGGTCGCGCCGTCGCCCGCCGAGCCCGGGCCTTCGGCATGGACATACACTATTTCCAGCGCAATCGCCTGGAATCCAGCCTGGAAGACGGTGCCACCTATCATTCCAGCCTGGACTCCCTGTTCGCAATCAGCCGCTTCGTTTCCCTGCACACGCCGACGACGCCGGAAACCAAGGGGTTCATCAATGCCCAGGCCCTGTCCTGGCTGAAGGACGGCGCCATTTTCCTCAACACCGCCCGTGGCGACCAAGTGGACGACGACGCCCTGATCGCCGCTTTGCGATCGGGCAAACTGGCCGCCGCCGGCTTGGACGTGTTCAACAACGAACCCGCCTTCGACCGTCGTTACCTGGACTTACCCAACGCTTATTTGCTGCCCCATATCGGCACCTCGACCGAGCAAACCAGGATACGGATGAGTCGCGATTGCATCGCCAACTTGTGCGCATTTTTCGCTGGAAAGCCAATACCTTGGCCCATCTGAATGGATGCGTATAATTATCTGAAAAATTCATGCTAATTGTAGCCATCAGGGCTGGCACAATTTGTCACAACCGTGCTACCTATAACCGAAGAGGTATATCCTAATTCAGATAAACGAAGTGCCCGGAACTCGCTCGTGAACGAATGTCATAACCCCACCCGCCGCCGTCTGCCCCGTAACGAACGTGAGAAACTGATCGTCGAGGAAGCCATCCGCTTTTTCGCCGAAGTGGGTTTCGAGGGCCAGACCCGCGCCCTGGCCAGCCGCCTGGGAGTAACCCAGCCGCTGCTGTACCGCTATTTCCCCGACAAGGAATCGCTGATCGACCGGGTCTACACCGAGGTCTTCGTCGGCGGCTGGGAAAATGGCTGGACCGCCCTGCTGATGGACCAATCGCGCCCGCTGAAGGACCGGCTGATCAGTCTTTACGTCAGCTATACCCAGGCGAATTTCAGCTACGAGCGGGTCCGCCTGTTCATGTTCGCCAGTCTGAAGGACCGGGATATCGCCAATCGTTATCTGGGCTTCATCCGCGACGCCCTGTTCGTGCCGTTGGTCCGCGAAATCCGCCGTGAAGCCGGCCTGAACCTGGATCGTCCGGTTTCCGAATTCGAGATCGAATGCGTCGCCGGTCTGCATGGCGCCATCGGCTATGTGGGCATGCGGCGCTGGATTTATGACGCCCCCGTCCCCGACGAGGTCAGCAAGGTCATCACCAGCCTGATCACCACCTTCCTGCAAGGAGCACCGGCGGCTTTCGCCGCCTTGGAAGACGGTCGCGCCTAAAGCCGGTCCAACCGTTCATTCACTCGTGGCAACCAAAGCGCGTGCAACAGGGCGATCACTTCCTCGCGCGCGGATTGATTGGATTTGCTGGTGCCCATGGAGATGCCGGCCTGCTCCATGTCCAGCACCGTCAGCCCCCACAGGAACAGATAGCGGTAAATCACTCGCTCGCCGAAACCGTCGGACAGGCGAAAGCCCAGCACCTTGCTCATGCGCGGCAGGATTTCCGCCATTTTCTGTTTGTTACGGTCGGTCAGCGCCGATAGCCGCGACCGCGTCACCAGCCAATCGATACCCGAGCGGTGGGCTTGGCGCCGCTCGCGCCGCAACTCCCACACCAGATTGGCGTAAACGCCCGCCGCGTTCAGTTCCCAGCTGACCGGGTCGAGCCGGCCCAGCAGATCCAGATCCAACAGACTGTCATTGATGGGGGTGATCAGGGTGTCGGCATGCACATGGGCATGGCGGGCCAGGGCGACGTCCGAGCCCGGGCAGTCGATGACGACGAAATCGCATTGCCCCGACAGATGGTCCAAAAGCGCGGTCAACCCCGCCTTTTCCTGGGCCACCGCCTGCGCCTTCAGTTCCGCTGAAGACGGCTGCATCACCACCATCACCGGAGTGGGCAGGTCGATCTTGCTGCGCTCCATCCAGGCGCGGCGGTTGGCGAAATAGCGCCCCAGCGATTGCTGGCGATGGTCCAGATCGATACAGCCGACCTTGAACCCCATCCGCAGCAACCCCACCGCCAGATGCATGGATACGGTGGTCTTGCCGCAGCCGCCCTTTTCGTTGCCGACGACGATGACATGGGCGGTGCGCCCGGACATAGCGTGATCCCGTTGTTGTTCGCTGCCGGCATGCTACACTATCGCACCCGACACTCCACCGCTCGTTTCACCAAAGGCAGTCCCCCATGAACCCGCAACCAGCGCCCGCCCCTTTTCCGGCGACCCTGGTCGATCTGATGGCGGACATGGCCTGCGTGCTGTTCCGCCGCCGCATGAATGGCGACGGCCACATCCGCTATGAGTGGTTTTCCCCCAATGTGGAGACCATCTTCGGCTTCGCCCCTGCGGAAATGAGTGTCACCCAAGCCGGAGCACTGAACGCCCTGCATTGGGCCGACCGCGACGACCATGTGCGCGCGGTCCGCCGCTCCGCCGATGACGGTCGGCCTTGTGTCGAGCTGTTCCGCATCATTTCCGCCGATGGCCAGACCCATTGGCTGCGCGGCTCGGCCCGCCCGCAACGGCAGGCCGACGGCCATGTAGTCTGGGACGGCGCCTGGATGGACATCACCCGGTGGATGCGGGCCGAACACCATTTTCAGACGGTCATGGACCACGCCGAGGATTGCATCCTGACGGTGGATTGCGAAAGCGGCATCGAATGGGCCAATGCCGCCACCGAACGCCTGTTCGGCTGGGCCGAGGGCGGCTTGCGCGGCCAATGCCTGATGGAGCTGATCCAGCAATCCTGTCCGCCTGGGCGACCGTCATGCCATGGCGATCAGATGTTGGCATGTTTTCAGCGCGGCACCGGCGAAGTGGTGGCGATCAGGACCGACGGCAGCACCTTTCCCTTTGAAATGACCGTCTCGGAAGTACGCAGCGACGGACGGTTGTCGCTGATCGTCATCGGCCGCGACATCAGCCGCCGCAAACAGACCGAAAGCGTGCTGGCGGAAACCGAACAGCGCCTGCGCCTGACCTTCGAGGCCGCGCCCCTGGGGATTCTGGTCGCCGATGCCGATGGCCGCATCCGCGAAAGCAACCCGGCCTTCCATTTCATGAGCGGCAGCCACGGCAAAATCACCGACACGGCCAAGCTCACCGATTTCATCCCCGCTTCCGCCCTGCCCGCCCTGGAAACCGCCGTCGACGGCGTGTTCTGCCGCGAGATCGCCGTCACCGGCCCCAAGGGCGACGAGCGGCGCTGGCGCCTGACCGGCAGCCACTTCCACGCCTCGGAAAAGGCCACCTTGCCGTCGCTGTTGCTGTTGGTCGAGGACATCACCGAAACCATCCGCGCCGCCGAGGAGCGCCGGCAGATGGAACGCGTCCTTACCGAGGGACAGAAGCTGGAAGCCCTGGGCCGGCTGGCCGGCGGTATCGCCCACGAACTCAACAACATGCTGGGCCCCATCCTGATGGGAGCGGAAATGCTGCTGCGCTCCGCCACCCTGGACGACAAGAACAGCAGCCGCTGCGACCGTATCATCGAGGCGGCCAAGCATGGCCGCGACATCGTCCGCGGCGTGCTGGCCTATTGCCGACAGGAGCGCCAGGATCTGAGCGCCGTCGATCTGGTGGCGGTGGTGCGTCAGTTCAGCGAACTGGCCGGCTCGATCCTGCCGCCGGCCATCCGCCTGGATCAGCATATCGGCCCCGATCAGGCCATGGTCATGGGCAATGGCGGCCAGATCACCCAGATTCTGCTGAACTTGGCCAATAACGGGCGGGATGCCATGGGCGGCAAAGGCGCGCTGGCGGTCAGCCTGGAAGTGGTCGACGGCGACGCGGTACTGAAAGTGTCGGACACCGGCTGCGGCATGAGCGAAAAGGTGGCCGCGCGCATCTTCGACCCCTTCTTCACCACCAAACCGGTGGGCCAGGGCACCGGCTTGGGCCTGTCGGTGGTCCACGGTCTGGTCACCGCCATGGGCGGCAAGGTCGGTGTCAAAAGCGTCAGCGGCCAGGGCACCACCTTCACCATCACCCTGCCCTTGGCCGACATGGCTTGCCCGACACCGTGAATCCGATTATCAAACACCTGAACGCCAGAACCGGGAGAACATCATGAGCCGTATCCTCATCGTCGAAGACACCCGGCTGATGCGCGATTCCCTGGTCGATGTGCTGACCGAGCTGGACCACGAGGTGGTCACCGCCGAAAACGGCGCCGAAGCGGTGAACATGATCGCCGCCGGCCAGGTTTTCGACCTGATCATCACCGACATCATCATGCCGGAAATGGATGGCATCGAAGCGATCATGGAAGTGCAGACCATGAGCCCCGAGACGCCGATCATCGCCATTTCCGGCGGCAGCGCCCGGCTGGAAAAAGCCGCCGGCCTGGATACCGCCAAGCGCCTGGGCGCGGTGGCGGTGCTGGAAAAGCCGTTCGAGATCGATTCCCTGCTGGCCGCCATCCAGGTCGCCACCGGCGGCTGAACCTGCCGATCAATCCAGCTTCATGCCGCGCCGATGGCGGGTGTCGGCGCGAGCGCGGGCCACCGCCTCGCCGGCGGCGATGGTTTCGGTCACATAAGACCAATATTGCCGTGCCGCCGCCAGGGATTGGCGCAAGGATTCGTCGCTGCTGGCCGCGTCCGACTGGGCGAAGTTGACGGCGCTGGCCGCGTCGACGCCACCGAAAGCCCGCCACGGCTGACCGCCATCGTAATCCGCCGGAGCGATCAGCCGTACCGCCACCGTCCCATCCGACGGGGCTGTCGCCATTTCCGCCGGTCGCAATATTTCAGTCAGGCCCAAATCCTGCCAATCGCACCAGCGCGAATAAATCCATTCGCACAGCGTCCGGCTCCAGGCGATGAAGTCGTCGCGCTTGGCCGCATCGCCGAATTCCGCCACGTGCGGGGCGAACTTATAGGTGATCTGGGCAAAGGCCCGGCCATCGGCAGCCAGGTTGGATTGGGCCAGATGGCGCAAGGTGCGGGCCTTGTCGAAATGACGGTTGGCTTCCAACACCGAGCGATTCTTTTGCTGCGCCAAGGCCTCGCGCCCGGCGATGGGAGTATCGAGCGCATAGCAATGCCCGCCCATGCAACCGCCGGCATCGCGGAACACACCGATCAGCGGACGCCCCAGATGGATTGCCAAGGCTTCGAGAAAATGGTCGATGGCCGAAGCCGGGCGCGGTTCGGCCAGCAGAATATAGATGTAGATGGGTGGCAGATCGGCCAAGTCCTGGGTCACCAGGGCGTCGATGACCGCTTCGGGGATATCTTCCGAGACCGAAAACAGCGACCCGTCGGCAAAGCCCACGCACACCCCGTCGATGGCACCGATATCGGGGTCGATGTAGCTGTACTCCACCAGCCGGAAGGGGGCCAGTTCGCGGAAAATCGCCCGGTTGGCCGGATTTGCCGGCGCCGCCGTTTCCCCTTCCGCCGCCTGTTCGGCCAGTTGCGCCAGAAATTCAGCGACGGCAAGCGTCGCATCGATTCGGATGCGGATAACGTCGTCCATCAGCTTCGCCACCACGCTCGCCCCCCACATAGGCCCTAGCCCGCTCCGGCATTTTAGCAGGGACGGGGGCCACAGTATCGTGAATTCCCCACCATCGGGCCATTGACGATTGACACGATCCGGGTGAAGAGTAGGTTTACCTATCCCGCGCAAAAAACGGGCTATTCAAGGTGGGCGGATGGAATATTTCCTACAGCAGCTTATCAACGGGCTGACATTGGGGGCCATATATGGCCTGATCGCCATCGGTTACACCATGGTATATGGCATTATTCGCATGATCAATTTCGCCCATGGCGAGATTTACATGCTGGGTGCCTTCATATCGTTGATTGCCTTTCTCACCGCCACCACCATCGGCGGCACCTCGGTCGCCCTGGGGTTGATCCTGGCCTTGATGTCGACCATGATCCTGACCGCCTTATGGGGTTGGGCGGTGGAACGCGTCGCCTATCGCCCGCTTCGCAACGCGCCCAAGCTGGCGCCGCTGATCTCCGCCATCGGCATGTCCATCGTGTTGCAGAACTTCTCGCAACTGACCCAAGGGGCGCGCGTCAAGCCGCTGCCGCCTTTGTTCAAGGGCGGGATCGAGATTTTGCACGGTGACAGCTTCACCGTCAGCCTGTCCTATCTGCAAATGGTCATCATCGCCCTGACCGTGGCACTGATGGCGGTGTTCACCTGGATCATCACCCGCACCTCCTTGGGCCGGGCGCAGCGCGCCACCGAGCAGGACATGAAGATGGCGGCGCTGCTGGGGGTCAACACCGACCGCATCATTTCCGCCACCTTCGTCATGGGCGCCACCCTGGCCGCCGTCGCCGGGCTGATGGTGACGCTGTATTACGGCGTCATCGACTTCTATATCGGCTTCCTCGCCGGCATCAAGGCCTTCACCGCCGCCGTTCTGGGCGGCATCGGCTCGCTGCCCGGCGCCATGCTGGGCGGCTTGCTGATCGGCCTGATCGAGGCCTTCTGGTCCGGTTATTTCTCCATTGAATACAAGGATGTGGCCGCCTTCTCCATCCTGGTTCTGGTGTTGCTGTTCCGCCCCACCGGCCTGCTGGGCCGGCCGGAAGTGGAGAAGATCTGAGCATGGCCGCCGTCAACTTTCCCCGCGCTTTGCGTGATGGCGTGCTGGGGGCCGTGGTCGCCGCCGCCCTGGCGCTGCCGATGATGGGCTTCCGGCTGGTGGATTCGTCCCAGGCGCTGACCCTGGGGTTCCGCTTCGACTGGGTGTTGTGGGCGGCGCTGGTGGTCGGCATCGGGCGTTTTGTGCTATCGCTGTCACGTGATGCCCTGCCCGGTCGCCTGCCGGTTCTGGCCCTGCCCAATTGGGGCGAACGTTTCCCGAAAGCGCGGCTTTACGTGGGCTGGGGGTTGGCCGGGTTTGCCATCGCCCTGCCGTTCCTGCCCTTCGCCGACCGTTCGCTGGTGGACAAGGCCACCTTGGTGCTGATCTACGTCATGCTGGGCTGGGGGCTCAACATCGTCGTCGGCCTTGCCGGCTTGCTCGATCTGGGCTTTGTCGCCTTTTACGCCGTCGGCGCCTATTCCTATGCGCTGCTGGCGACCAAGCTGGATTTGTCGTTCTGGCTGTGCCTGCCGCTCGCCGGACTGTTCGCCGCCGGTTTCGGTGTCGCCCTGGGCTTTCCGGTACTGCGCCTGAGGGGCGATTATCTGGCCATCGTCACCTTGGGCTTCGGCGAGATCATCCGCGTCATCTTGCAGAACTGGCAGGATTTCACCAATGGCCCCGCCGGTATCAGCGCCATTCCGCGCCCGACCCTGTTCGGCCTGACCTTCACCGCCAACGCGCCCGCCGGCAAGACCACCTTCGCCGATTATTTCGGCCTGGATTTTTCCGGCGACCATCGGGTGATCTTCCTTTACTTCGTCATCCTGGCCCTGGCTTTGTTCACCAACCTGTTCACCCTACGCATCCGCCGCCTGCCCATCGGCCGCGCCTGGGAGGCCCTGCGCGAGGATGAGATCGCCTGCCGCTCGCTGGGCTTGAACCCGACCACCATCAAGCTGTCGGCCTTTGCCACGGGGGCCATGTTCGCCGGTTTCGCCGGTTCCTTCTTCGCCACCCGCCAGGGCTTCATCAGCCCGGAAAGCTTCACCTTCATCGAATCGGCGGTGATCCTGGCCATCGTCGTGCTGGGCGGCATGGGCAGCCAGATCGGCGTGGTGCTGGCGGCCTTGTTGCTGGTCGGCCTGCCGGAATGGTTCCGCGAGTTGCAGCAATACCGCATGCTGGCCTTTGGCGGCGCCATGGTGCTGATCATGCTGTGGAAACCGTCGGGGCTGCTGTCGCACCGCGCCCCCACCATCCGCCTGGGCAAGGAGAAGGCGGCATGAGCCACACTCCGCTGCTCGAGGTGGAACACGTCACCATGCGCTTCGGCGGCCTGTTCGCCGTCAACGATCTGTCGTTCACGGCGCGGCCCCGGCAGATCACCGCCATCATCGGCCCCAATGGGGCCGGCAAGACCACTTTGTTCAACTGCATCACCGGCTTTTACAAGCCGCAGGTGGGCCGCATCACCCTGCACCAGGAGCGGGGGCCGGTCTATCTGGAGCGGCTCGACGATTTCGACATCGCCAAAAAGGCCCGGGTCGGTCGCACCTTCCAGAATATCCGCCTGTTCGCCCGCATGAGCGTGCTGGAAAACCTGATCGTCGCCCAGCACAACACGTTGATGCGGGCCAGCGCCTTTTCCCTGGCCGGTCTGCTGGGGCTGTCGCGGTACAGCAAGGCGGAAAAGCTGGGTGTCGACAAGGCCCGCTATTGGCTGGACAAGGTCGGCCTGCTGCACTTGGCCGACGAGGATGCCGGGTCGCTGCCCTATGGCTCGCAACGTCGGTTGGAAATCGCCCGCGCCATGTGCACCGACCCGCTGCTTTTGTGTCTGGACGAGCCGGCGGCGGGTCTGAACCCGCGTGAATCGCTGGAGCTCAACACCCTGCTGACCGGCATCCGCGACGAACACGGCATCGGCCTGTTGCTGATCGAACATGACATGAGCGTGGTCATGGGTATTTCCGACTGGGTGGTGGTGCTGGATTACGGCAAGAAAATCGCCGAGGGCACACCCGGCGAAATCCGCGCCGACGAGGCGGTGATCCGCGCGTACTTGGGCGAACCCGACGAGGCGGAGGCCTGACATGCTGGCGGTGGAAAACCTGCATTCCGGTTATGGCCGCATCCAGGCCCTGCACGGCATCGACGTCGAGGTCCGGCAAGGCGAGATCGTCACCCTGATCGGTGCCAACGGCGCCGGCAAGACCACGCTGTTGATGACCATCTGCGGCGCGCCCCGGGCAAGCAAGGGCCGGGTGCTGCTGGACGGCCAGGACATCACCCAGATGCCCATGCACCAGATCGCCCGCCTGGGTCTGGCCCACAGCCCCGAGGGCCGGCGCATCTTTGGCCGCATGAGCGTGCTGGAAAACCTGCAAATGGGCGCGGTGGCCGGCGACCCCGCCCATTACGCCGAGGATTTGGACAAGGTGCTGGGCTTGTTCCCACGTCTGCGCGAACGCCTGAACCAGCGCGGCGGCACGCTTTCCGGCGGTGAACAGCAGATGCTGGCCATCGGTCGCGCCCTGATGAGCCGTCCGCGTGTGCTGTTGCTGGACGAGCCGTCGCTGGGTCTGGCGCCGCTGGTGGTCCGCCACATCTTCGACCTGATCCGCCAGATCAACCAGGACCAGGGCATGACGGTGTTCCTGGTCGAACAGAACGCCCATCACGCGCTGAAGCTGGCCCATCGCGGCTATGTGCTGGTCAACGGTCGGGTCACCCTGGCCGGGACCGGGGCGGAGTTGCTGGCCAACCCGGAAATCCGCGCCCATTACCTGGAAGGCGGGCACGGAGCCACGGCATGATCCATTCCATCCCCGTCTTCATCGGTGTAACCCTCGGCTTCATGGGCGGCTGCGCCTTCATGACCGGCCATTCCATTTCCAACACTTGGCGCCCGCTGTGGCAGGTGTTGGCCTATGCCCTGCTGCTGGGTGCCGCCGACCGCTTCTTGGTGTTCGCCCTGTTCGGCGGGCCGTTGCTCAGCCTTGCCGGCTACATACTGGACACGCTGGTGCTGGCCGCCATCGGCGCCGCGGCATGGCGCGCCACCCGGGCGCGGCGCATGTGTCTGCAATATCCCTGGCTTTATGAGCGGGTCGGCCTGTTCGGCTGGCGGGAAAGACTGCACCATCACCTATAGATGGATGTCATTCCCCAAACCCGGTGTTAGTGTTTTTGCATCAACCAGACGGAGGGTTACGGGAGATGAGGACTTTCAAGACTTTGGCCTTAGCCACCACCATCGCCGCCATTGCCGGTACGGCGCATGCCGACATCCTGCTGGGCCTGGCTGGCCCGATGACCGGACCGGAAGCCCAGTTCGGCGAACAGTTCAAGCAAGGCGCCGACAAGGCCGTCGCCGACCTCAACGCCAAGGGCGGCGTGCTGGGTCAGCAGGTCAAGATCGTCGTCGGCGATGACGCCTGCGACCCCAAGCAGGCCCGTTCGGTGGCCGAAGAGCTGTCGTCGAAGAAGGTGGCGGCGGTAATCGGCCATTTCTGCTCGGGTTCGTCCATCCCCGCCTCGGAAGTCTATCAGGAAAACGGCATTCCGCAGATTTCCCCCGGCTCGACCAATCCGACCTATACCGAACGCGGCCTTAACAACGTCTTCCGCGTTTGCGGTCGTGACGACCAGCAGGGCCCGACCGCCGCCAATTACATCGCCAAGAAGTTCCCCGGCAAGAAGGTCGCCATCATTCAGGACAAGTCGGCTTACGGCAAAGGCCTGGCCGACGAGTTCAAGAAGGCGCTGAACGCCGCCGGCGTGCAGGAAGTGTTCTACGAAGCCATCACCGCCGGTGAAAAGGACTATTCCGCCCTGGTCACCAAGCTGAAGGCGGCGGGCGCCGACTTCGTCTTCCTGGGCGGCTACAAGACCGAAGGCGGCCTGATCGTGCGGCAGATGCGCGACCAGGGCCTGAAGACCACCCTGGTCGGCGGCGACGCCTTGCTGGTGGAAGAATTCTGGGCCATCACCGGCGCCGCCGGCGAAGGCACCTTGGTCACCTTCAGCCCCGATCCGCGCCTGCTGCCGCAAAACGCGGCTTTGGTGAAGTACTATCGCGACAAGAAGTACGAGCCCGAGACCTATACCCTGTACTCGTTCGGCGCCATCCAAGCCTGGGCCATGGCCGCCGAAAAGGCCGGCAGCCTGGACGGCAAGAAGGTGACTGCCGCGCTCAAGGCCAACAAGTTCGACACCGTCATCGGCAATATCGGCTTCGACGCCAAGGGCGATGTCGTCGGCCCCAATTATGTCATGTATGTGTGGAAGAACGGCAAGTACGTTTACGCCGATTGACAAGCCTATCCAAGGCTTTGACGGCAGGCCCGGCGCGCAAGCGCCGGGCCTTTCGCATTGACGGTACCGTGGTTTGGGATCAGGCTTTCAACCCAGAGGAGACACCACAGGGAGGGTTGAACCGATGCCGATGATGAAAGATTGCATCAACGCCTGCGACCTTGCGCACCGTACCGCCACCGAGGCGGCCATCCACGGCATGCAGCAAGGCGGCGATCTGGCCAATTGGGAATTGGTGCAATTGCTGCTGGATACCGCCGACATCACCGAAACCGCCGCCGACTTCCTGTTGCGCTCGTCGCGCCAATATACTTCGGTGCTGCGGGTGACGGCGGAAATCGCCGACAAATGCGCCGATGCCTGCGAAAAGCTGGCCCCGATCGATCTGCGCATGAAGGAATGTGCCGAATCCTGTCGACGGGCGGCAACCCAGTGCCGCAAGGTGCTGTAACCGATACCCCCGCCCCGATCCGTTCGGGGCGGGTTTTTTCATGGAACCGTAGCCGTTCTTCATGGCACCTTGCCGGCAGCCACCACAACCGAGGTCACCATGGACGAAACCACCATCACCGGCACCTTGCCCAACATGAGTGTGGAGATCCGCCATCATAGCGACCCCGATGGCGGCGCCGAGATCATGACCATCAATCTGCGCGCCACCCCCGATTTTCAATCGGCCCTGCCGCTGATCGGCGGCCTGGGGCAGATGTCGCCGCTGTTCGCCCCCATGGCGCTGTGGGGCCAAGCCATGGAAGCCTGGACCGCGCCCTGGCGCCAATTGGCCGAGGCCAACCCATTGCTGCGCCTTCTGCGGGAACAAAACGACCGCACGTAAATCAGTCATGCCCCCGGCGCATCCCTCGATGTCGCCGGGCGACATTGCAGTAGCGAAGCGAATTGGCTATTTCGGTAGGCACAGGTTAGCCCAATTTGAAAGTGTCGCCCCGTCATGGCCTTTATTCAGTGGGACAAGTCGTTCAGCGTCGGAACCACCGCCTTGGATGCCGATCATCGCCGGCTGATCGAAATCCTCAACCGTATCTATGATTCCTGGCAGATCGATCCGTCCAAGGTCGAACTGGATCAGTTGTTCGATGAGTTGCTGGACTACACCGACGGTCACTTCAACCGCGAGGAAAGCAAACTGGCCGCCCGCGATTACGCCGATCTGGCGGCTCACCACGCCCAGCATGAGCGCTTGCGCGAAATGGTCATGGCGTTCCGCGCCCGTCATCTGGCCGGCAACAAGCCCGATGCCCTGACCGAGGACATGGCTAAGTTCCTGAAGACCTGGCTGATGGACCACATCCTGGTCGAGGACATGAAGTACAAAAGCCTGTTTACCGCTCAGCCCTGACGATTACGCATGGAATCGGCCATCTGCGAGGCCAGCCAAGTACATTCCAGCCGATCACTGCACCGGACCAGCTTGTCACAGGCCAGGACATCGTCGATCACCCGGCGCATGGCCAGGGAATCCCGTTCGGCCACAGCGCCACCCACACCCATAAGCGCGTTAAAGCAGCTATTCCTGCCGTGATGAAGCATTTTCCGTCACCATCATTGGCTGCAACGGCTCATTTGTAGCGGCAATGGGCGGTGGGGAAAAGTGACAGCTTCTCGCGTCAACAAAGGTTCATGCTGACGTTAAGGGAAAATTGACACCTGTACGGGCAGGCAAGGGGCGAAAAGCCTTGCATGGCGCGGGCAACGCCTGGATGTGGGACGGGGCGGTCCCGCAAGGCTTTTCGCGGCGCCCATTATATGACATCACTCTAATTCAAACCACTGCCCTGCCGGGCAGGCAAGCCGCCTACCTGTTGCGCCAGGATCGCACCACCAGGGGGGCCAACCACATCATGGCGGCCACGGTCAGGACCACCGGCACCCAGAGCGCCACCTGATGGGCCAAGGGCGGCCAGCCGCCATCGATCTTGGGCCACAGATTGATGATAGCGCCCAAGCCCCATTGCACGGCGAAGGCGACGGCGAAGATGATCAGGTTCAAGGTGGTGGTCGCCCGTCCCGACATGGTGGACGGCACCAGTTGCGCCACCACCACATAGCACAAGGACACCGACGCCCCGGCAAAACCGAAATTGGCGGACAGAAACACCGGCGCGCCGCCCCAGCCCAGGGCCATGGCCGTCATGGACAGCCCGTACCAGACCATGCCGAAGGCGGCGACCACCAGGATATGGATGCCACGGCGACCGAGAAAATCGCTGACCGCGCCCCAGGCCAGATAGCCGGCGGCCATGCCGGCAGCCATGGCCAGCAGCGATTGAGCGACGGCGTTGCTGTCCAGGCCGGCGACGTCGCGCAGCCACGGCCCGGCCCATAACCCCTGGATGGCCATGAATGAGCCCAAGGCGATGGCGGTGACCGGCATCACCCGCAGGAAATCTGGGTTGCGGAGAATGGCGGCAACATCGCCCATCTGCGCCAGCAGGCTGCCGCCCCCTGCCCCGCTGCCCTTGTCGGGCACGGTGACGAACAAAATGACCGCCATGGCCAGACTGAGTCCGGCCAAAATCCAAAAGATGCCGCGCCAGTCGGTCAAGGCCAGCGCCGCCTGTACCGGCTGGGTCGCCGCCACCGCGCCCAAGCCGCCGGCGAACAGGATGATACCGTTGACCAAGGCCAGCTTTTGCGGCGGATAGAATTGCACGTTGGCCTTGATGGCGGCCATCAGACAGGCCGATACCCCCAGGCCGACCAGGGCACGGCCCATGATCAGCGCCGACGGTTGTTCGGCGATGGCGAACAAGGCGGAGCCAGCGGCGGCAAACAGCAGAAGCGCCGCTTCCACCCGGCGCGGGCCGTAACGGTCGAGCAGAATGCCCAAGGGCAATTGCACCGAGCCGAAGGCCAGCAGATACATGCCGGTCATCAGGCCCAAGGCACCGGCATCAAGCATGATGTCGGCAGCGATATGGGGGGCCAGCACGGCGTTGACGGTGCGGTACAGATAGGACAGGAAATAGCCGCCGGCAAACGGCAGCAAGACCCGCAGGGCCAAGGTGGTGGCGGAAGGCGTTACACTATTCATAACCCCGACCTTGGCCGCTTGGTCACGACCGGTCAACCTTGTGATTGAACCGGTTTAATCAGTCATACCGGTCGCCCCTTGAAATGATCCGTTCAGGCGACCGGCAAGCCCGCGCGGCGT
Organism: Magnetospirillum gryphiswaldense MSR-1 v2; assembly: GCF_000513295.1. Lineage (NCBI taxonomy): Bacteria > Pseudomonadati > Pseudomonadota > Alphaproteobacteria > Rhodospirillales > Rhodospirillaceae > Magnetospirillum > Magnetospirillum gryphiswaldense. The sequence continues at coordinate 983,804 of NC_023065.1, read as the reverse complement.
TGAGCGTTGCCGTCTCGGCGTGAACTGATCCAACGGATCAGTTCATTGGCCGGGCGGTATTAAAGTATCGGTGTTGACATTGATATGTGTCCGCGTGGCCGCCGCCGCCGCGTCCAAGCTGGTGTGGGCGGCGCGGGCGGCATCCAGATCACCGTCCTTGCACAAACGTTCCACCGTGCTTGCGGCATCGGCCAGCCACACATATCCCAGATTGGCGGCGCTGCCCTTGATGGAATGGGCGGTACTGGCAGCCCAGGCGGAATCGCCGGACTGAAGGGCCGCTTCCACATCGCCGAGCTTGTCAGGGAGCGACGCGGCGAAGCTGACCAGCAATTGCCGGCAATATTCTTCCCCCAGGGCATCGACCAGATCGGCCTGAATCTCGGCATCGACGACGATGCCCGACTGAGGCGAAGGCATACCCTGATCGCTGACTTTGGCGGCATTTTCCAGCCGTCCCTGCCAGCGCGACAGTAAGGCGGCAAGGCGTTGCCGATCGATGGGCTTGGAGATGTAATCGTTCATACCGGCGGCCAGACAGGCATTCCGGTCCTCGTCCATGGCATTGGCGGTCATGGCGATGATGGTGATGGCGGAGATGCTGCCATCCAGGGCGCGAATGGCCCGGGCGGCGGTCAGGCCGTCCATGTTGGGCATCTGCATGTCCATCAACACCAGATCGTAATCACCCTGCTGAACCTGAATCAAGGCCTCGGCCCCGTCATGGGCGACATCGGCGCGATGCCCCAGTTTGGTCAGCAACCCCACCGCCACCTGCTGATTGATGGCATTGTCCTCGGCCACCAGGATGCGCAGCGCCCGTTCGCCGCCGCTGCCGTCAGCACCCTGGGTTTGCGTCTGGCGCGGAGCCAACGGCATCAGATTGTCCAGCAACTGGCTTTGCCGTACCGGCTGGTCCAGCACCGCGGTCAGGGCCAGCCGACGGCGATCGTCGGCGCCGAAATCCTGGGGATTGTGGCTGAACATCAAAATCCTGAGCCCGGACAGGGCCGAATCGGCGCGCAGGATGCTGGCCAGATCACGGCCGCTCATGCCACTCATACCCGCCTCGATCAGGATGACATTGAACGGATTGCCGTCCTGCATGGCGTCGCGGGCAGCGGTCAGGCCGGACAGGGCGTCGCTGGCCTGGCCGACCCTTGCCCCCCAATCGGTCAGGGGCGCATCCAGGCTTTCGCGCAGTTCCTCATCGGCGGCCACCACCAGGATGGACAGACCAACCAGCGGCGTGCCCTGAACGTCCAAGCTCATGTGCGGATCCCCCAGGCGCAAGGGAAATTGGAACCAGAAGCGGCTACCCTGGCCGGGAATACTGTCGAAACCGATAGCCCCGCCCAGCGCCTCGACGATGCGCTGGCAGATGACCAGTCCCAGACCGGTACCGCCGAATTTGCGGGCGGTGGAGGAATCGGCCTGGGTAAACCGGCTGAACAGACGGTCCTTGGCCTCGTCGGCGATCCCGATCCCGGTATCGGTGATGGCGAAGCACGCTTCGACGCAGGTTTCATCCTTGGGCTCCAGCGTGACGGTGATGGCAACGCTGCCCTTTTCGGTGAACTTCACCGCGTTTCCGGCCAGATTGAGCAACACCTGACGCAACCGACCGGCATCGCTGATGAACACGCGGGAGGCGTCGCGCGGCACGGCGAAGGTCAGGCCGATCCCCTTGGCCTTGGCCCTGGGCGCCAGAATGTCCACCACCCCTTCCACCAGGGGCGTCAGCAGGAAGGGGGTTTCCTCGAATTCCAGCTTGCCCGCCTCCATCTTCGAGAAATCCAGGATATCGTTGATGATGGTCAGCAACGATTCCGCCGAGACCCGGATGGTGTTGGTGTAATAGTTCTGCTCCGACGACAGATGGGTGTCCAGCAACAGGCTGGTCATGCCGATGATGCCGTTCATGGGGGTGCGGATTTCGTGGCTCATGGTCGCCAGGAAATCGGATTTGGCCATGTTGGCACGTTCCGCCGCGTGCTTGGCGGCGATCAGGGCCTGTTCGGTTTCCTTGCGCGGGGTGATGTCGCGGAAGGCGTTCACCGACCCGGTCAATTGACCATCCTGCACCAGCGGCATGGAGGCCACGTCCATGGCGATGACGCGGCCATCCTTGTGGCTGAAATATTCCTCGCCCGCATAGGGCTTGCCGCCGCTCACCGCCTTGAACACCGGGCATTCCGAGATGGGCAGGTGGTCGTTGACGGCATGGGAATGGAACAGAGCATGGGCCTGATGGCCCAGCATTTCGTTTTCCTGATAGCCCAGCATGGCGCAGGCCGCCGGGTTGGCCAGGACGATCAGACCGTGATTGTCCATGACGAACAAGCCGTCGGCCATGGTGTCGGTGATGGCCTTCAGGCTGGCCCGTTCATGTTCGAGCGCGGTGGAACTGCGTTTGAGGCGTCCGAACAAAACGCAGGCCGCCGCCAACATCACGGTCGCCACCACCAGCGAAACCATGAATTCGCGCATGATCAGCCCGGCCAACGGCGCCGGGGCATAGGAAATCACATAACCCGCCGCTTTGCCGCCCACATCATTGACCGCCACCAGCGACACCGCATAAATGGAATTGCCGCTGGTGGCCTTGATGGTGAAGGTGTCGCCCCGCTGCATGCGGCGGCTGATTTCCGGCTTGGTCGCCAGATCCACATTGACCGCCTGGGCGCTGGAACTGAGCTCGGGCAGCGAATCGGCCAACCGTACGCCGGAATCCTCGACCAGGAAGTCGTTGCTGAGGGCCGAGGGCTTGTACAGATTGGCTTGACTGGCAAACAAGATACCCTCGACCACCTCGCGGCGGACGACGAAGGCGTATTCGCGGGTGGCATCCAGTTCGGCCATGGCGTTGCGGATGGCCTTGAAGGTCAGGCTGGTTTCGACGCTGCCCACGTGGCGGCCCTCACGCAGCACCGGATGAACGAAGCGAAAGCCAGACCCCACCCGCCCCGCTTCAAACCCCTGGACGCTGCGCAATTCCGTATTGGCGACCCGTACCGACGGACGGATGTCGAACAACGGATCGCCGAAGCGGTCGGGCTGGTGAAAGCGCAAAAAGCTGGTGCCGTCGGGCAGATGGAAATGCAATTGCCGCAGGTCGCGCTTTTGCAGTTCGCGGTAAAACGGATAAAGAGTGCGGTACAGCCGCCCGCGCAGGATGGCCTTTTCCTGGTCGTCGGCGGTAATGGCGCGTTCCATCAATTCCGCCACTTCCGGCTTGGCCATCAGATCGAAATAAGACAGCTCCATGGCCAGCCGATACATCTGCAGGCTGGAACGATAGGCGGTTTCCAGCACGGCGGTGTATTGGTCGAAATGCTGCTGTTCCTTGTCCAGCCGTACCATGTTGAGGAACAGCACGACCAAGGCTTCCAGCACCACGAACACGGCCACGATACGGCCCATTTCCAAATCCCCCCGCCCCCGAAGTGAGATTTAGAAATTGCCGTTATTGGGAATATTCGCCTTGCGGCGCAAACGCCGTAGCGCGTCGTAATCGCCGTCAAAGGCGGCGACGGCACCGTGGCGGATGTTGTCGCCCCAGCTCTTGGCGGTTTCGCTGTCCATGCCGACCAGGGCGTCACGCAATTGGTTCATGCGCTCCTTCGAAACGGTCTTGGCATTGGCAACCAGGGCGAAACCGGGCAAGGGGGCCGATTCGGCCACCACCAGCAGGCCCATATGGGCGTATTTCCGACCGATGGCGGTCTTGAGGCCGCCCAGGTCGAACTCGCCCCGGATAACGGCCAAGGCCACTTCGTCGTGCTTGTCAAGATAACGGTACTTGTTGTCTTCCAGGCTCGAGCCGGCCTGGCGCAGCAAGCCGTCGGTGGACAGATAGCCGCAGGTGGACAAAGGCTGGGTCAGGGCGACCTTGCGGCCCTTGACCTTGGCCAGATCGGTCTTGGCATCGGCGGCGGCGACGATGGCGCAGGTATAGGTGGCGCTGCCCGAGGCTTCCTTGAAATGGACCAGGGGGGTGGCGGCGGCGACACGGTCGCGTAGCGTCAGGTAAGGCAGCGGCCCCAGATAGGCCAGATCCAGCTTGCCGCTTTCAAACTTGCTCAGGATCTCGGCGTAATCCGAGGAAAACTCGATCTTGACCTGGATGTCCAAGGCCTTTTCCAGATGGTTCAGCATGGGCTTGACCTGCTTGACCACGGTTTCCGGCGTTTCCATGGGCAAGGGCGCGAAGGTCAGGGTTTCCGCCCCGGCCTGCGACAGACCGGCCAGCAGGATCAGCGCCGAGGTCATCACCGAACGTAGAATCATCGCCCCATACTCCACTTTGGTATCTGCCGATGCATATAAAGCCAAAGCTTGAACAGCGTTTGCGCCCCGCATGAACCGATCGTAAACACCTATGCGGAAGGCTTACACCAGCTTTCCTCGGGCTGCCAAGCCGCCAGCCAACCAAGGAAATCACCGGCCGGCATCGGCGGCGCGATGCGATAGCCCTGGCCCAATTCGCAACCCAATTCCAACAGCATGTCGCCATGCTCGGTCTTTTCGATGCCTTCGGCCAGAACATCGCGGCCAAAGCCGGCGGCCAGCACGATGACACCGCGGACGATGGTCAAGTCATCGGCGTCATCGGGCAGATTGAGGACGAAGGAACGGTCGATCTTAAGAGTGTCGATGGGCAGATGGCGCAGATAGGTCAGCGACGAATAGCCGGTGCCGAAATCATCGAGCGCCACCGAAACCCCCAAGGCCCGGCACGCCTCCAGCACCTCGCGCGCCCGGCCGATGTCTTCCAGGGCGGCGGTTTCCACCACCTCCAACTGCAACATACGCGGCGGCACGTCGGGGAACTCGGCCAGGATTTCCGCCAGACGTCCGGCGAAATCATTGGACAGAAGATGGCTGGCGGCAACGTTGACGCTGACCGGAATGACCGCACCGGCCCGCTTCCACGCCGCCATCTGCGCCAGTGACGAGCGCGTCACCCATTCGCCGATGGCCAGATCCAGGCTGTCATCCTCGATCAACGGCAGGAATTCCGCCGGCGGCAGCAAGCCGCGTTCCGGGTGCAGCCAACGGATCAGCGCCTCGGCCCCCACCACCGTGCCCAGGCGCATGTTGACCTTGGGCTGGTAGAACAGCACGAACTGCCCATCCTCCAGCGCCAACCGTACCGATTTCATGGTGTTGCGGCGCAAGGTGCCTTGCAGATCCAATTGGGGATCGAACATGGCGAAGCGGTTGCGGCCCTCCTGCTTGGCCTGGTACATGGCGCGGTCGGCATGGCGCAGCAAGGTATCGGGATCGGCATCGTCGTTGGGATAAAGGGCGGCACCGATGCTGGCGGTGATGCTGATGGCGGAATCCTCGTCGGTGAAACGCATGGGTTCGGCCATGGCCGTCAACACCTGCGACAGACGCTGGCGACATTGCTGGTCGTCATCCAGATCCTGCATCACCAAGACGTATTCGTCGCCGCCCAGGCGGGCGACGGTGTCATCGGCGGCAACGCTGTCCAACAGCCGCCGCCCGGCCTGGATCAGCACCGAATCGCCCACATGGTGGCCCAGACGGTCGTTGACGGGCTTAAACCCATCCAAATCCACATAAGCCACCGCCACCATCTTGCCGGTGCGACGGGCCTTGGCCAGGGCCACATCCAGACGGTCGGCCAGCAGCAGGCGATTGGGCAGACCGGTCAGGGCGTCGTGATGGGCCATATGGCGCAACGCCTCTTCGTGCCGCTTCAGCGCCGAAATATCCATGTAGACGCCGACGTAATTGCCGACGCTGCCGTTGGCGTCGCGCACCGCCGAAATGCTGACCCATTGCGGGATGACGTCGCCATCGCGGCGGCGATTGCAGATTTCGCCGCTCCAATGGCCGTCGCGGTGCAAAACCTCCCACATATCGCCGTAGAAATCGTCGGGATGCCGCCCTGATCTCAGGAAACCGGAAGGGCTGCCCACCAACTCGTCCAGTTCATAGCCGGTCATGCGGCAAAAGGCCGGATTGGCGCTGAGGATGGTGCCGCTGGTGTCGGTCACCAGCACCCCTTCCTGGGCATGGGTGAAAATCTCGCCATGCAGGCGGCTTTCCGCCTCGGCCACCTTGCGCGCGGTCAGGTCCTGGATACTGACCACCCGATAGGACTCGTCGCCGAAATGCAAGGCGCCGACCCGCACCTGAATGGGAAAGAAACCGCCGTCGCGGCGCAGACCCACGGTTTCACCGGCATCGGCGGGCAGATCGGGGACCAGAATGGGCAATGGCTTGCCCAATAGCGCTTCCGGCCCGTGGCCGAACAAGGCGGCGGCGTGGGCGTTGGCGCGGATTACCTTGTCATCGGCATCGATGACCAGCATGGCCTCGGGGGCGGTATGCAGGATCATCGCCGCCAGTTGTTCACCCTGGCGGGCCTTTTCCTCGGCCGCCAGCCGCGCCTGATCCAGACGATGACGCAAGATGGAATGCAAGATGGTCTGGCGGATCAGCGGGCCGTCGGTGCGGCCCTTGACCAGGAAATCCTGACAGCCGTGGCGCAGCGACAACAGGCCGGTTTCCTCGTCGTCATTGCCGGTCAGGATGACGATGGCGGCGCCCTGGGCAGCGGCGCGAACCGCGTCGATCAAAGCCGTGCCGGCGCCGTCGCCCAAATTCAGGTCCAACAGCAGGGCATCGACCCGATGCACCGACAGGAAAGCCAGACACCCGGCCAGGCTTTCCACCCAATGAAAACGCATGTCGGCGAAATGCCGCATGCGTCCCAACACCACCGAGGCGTCGATCTGATTGTCTTCGACCAGCAGGACTTGCATGGGCGCCACACTCACCGGAACCAACATTACATACCAAAGAATAATTACCACAACGTATAGGTATGGCTAAAGCGTATTTGTCATACCAGCCATCCCAATAAAAAACCCGCCGGCGGCACCGGCGGGTTTGATGGTTTGATACGTCGTTTACAGCGGCGACAGCCCCAGACGCCCGAACAGACTTTTGTCCGAACCCGGCGCCGCGTTCTTGGCGGTCAGCAGCTTGTGGCCGCAGAAGATGGAATTGGCGCCGGCCATGAAGCACAGGGCCTGCATTTCCTCGCTCATGCCCTCGCGGCCCGCCGACAGGCGGACATAGGATTGGGGCATCATGATACGGGCGGCGGCGATGGTGCGGATGAAGTCGAAATTATCGGGCTTCTCGGCGTTTTCCAACGGCGTGCCGGGGATGGCGATCAACAGGTTGATGGGCACGCTATCGGGATGCTTCTCCATGTTGGCCAGGGTCAGCAGCATCTTGGCGCGGTCATTGTTGGTCTCGCCCAGGCCGACGATGCCGCCGGAACACACATGCAGGCCGACTTCACGCACGGTGTCCAGGGTATCCAGGCGATCCTGGAAGGTCCGGGTGGTGATGACTTCCTTATAGTGTTCCGGGCTGGTGTCGATGTTGTGGTTGTAATAATCCAGGCCGGCATCCTTCAGGCGCTGGGCCTGCCACTTGTCGAGCAGGCCGAAGGTGGCGCAGGTCTGCATGCCCAGGGCCTTGACGCCCTCGATCATGGCCACGGCCACCTCGAAATCGTCGCCCTTGGGGCCGCGCCAAGCGGCGCCCATGCAAAAGCGCGAGGCGCCTTCTTCCTTGGCCTGGCGGGCGGCGGCGACCACCTCTTCCACCGCCATCAGCTTTTCCTTTTCCAGGCCGGTGGCGTAATGGGCGGATTGCGGGCAGTAGGTGCAATCCTCGGGGCACGAGCCGGTCTTGATGGAAATCAGCCGCGACACCTGGATCTTGTTGGCGTCGAAATTGGCCCGGTGCACCTGCTGCGCCTGGAACATCAAGTCCATGAACGGCATGGAGAAGAAGGCCTGCACCTCCTCCGCCTGCCAGTCGTGTCTGAGCCCGTCGCCCAAAGGCTTGATCTGCGCCGCTTGGTTCACCTTGCCAATCTCCTTATAAACCCTGTTGGAAACGTGGTTTTTCGCCACTTTCCGGGACCGCAATGTAGAACCGTGAACACTGGCTTTGCAAGAATCCCGATAAGGCGTTAGAAGGTCGGCCATGCAAAATCTTGACGCCACCCTTTCCCGCGTGCTCGACGATCTGGCCCAAACGGGCCGGCGGCGGTGTTTGCGCGTGGTCGAGCACCTGTCCGGCGGACGTGTCCTCAAGGACGGACGGGAATTGCTGAACTTCTCCTCCAACGACTATCTGGGCCTTACCCACCACCCGCTGTTGATCGAGCGGGCGCGGGAATGGGCGGCCAAGTATGGCGCCGGATCGGGGGCGTCGCGGCTGGTCACCGGCCACAACCGGGCGCTGGAGGCGGTCGAGGAAAAGATCGCCGCCGCCAAAGGGGTGGAAGCCGCCGTGGTCATGGCCAGCGGCTGGCAATGCAACGCCTCGGTGTTGCCGGCCCTGCTCGACCGTACGGTGTGGGGGGCGGAACCGCTGGTCTTCGCCGACCGCCTGAACCATGCGTCGCTGCACATGGGCTGCCAGTCGGCAGGCGTCAAGCAGACCCGCTTCCGCCATAACGACCTGACCCATCTGAAGGAATTGCTGGACCGCACCGGGCGCGGCGAAGGGCCGCGCTTCATCGTCACCGAATCGGTGTTTTCCATGGATGGCGATGCCCCCGACGTCGACCAGTTGGTGGCCATCGCCGAGGAATGGGACGCGTTTCTGTACCTGGACGAAGCCCACGCCACCGGTGTTCTGGGGTCCAACGGCTTCGGCCTGTCGGTGGGCACCCATGTGGATCTGGCCATGGGCACCTTCTCCAAGGCCATGGGCGGCTTCGGCGCCTATGTGGCCGGGTCGCAGGCTTTGAAGGACTTTCTCGTCAACCGCGCCTCGGGCCTGATCTATGCCACCGCGCTGCCGCCGGCGGTGCTCGGCGCCATGGATGCCGCCATCGATCTGGTCCCCACCCTGACCAACCACCGCGCCCGCCTGCAAGCCATGGCCCAACGGCTGCGGCTGCGGCTCAACGATGCCGGGCTTGATACCGGACATTCCACCACCCAGATCGTGCCGGTCATCCTGGGCGACGAGGACCGCACCTTGAAGGTGGCGGCACGGCTGGAGGAACTGGGTTTCCTGGGCATCGCCATCCGCCCGCCGACGGTGCCGCCGGGCAGCAGCCGCATCCGCTTCGCCCTGTCCGCCGGCCATGCCGAAGAGGATGTGGAACGCCTGGCCGACGCAATCATCACCGCCGCCGGAACCATTGCATGAAGACCCTGGCCTTTGTTCACGGATGGGGCTTCGACGCCCATTTCTGGCGCCCGGTAGCCGACCGCCTGCCGGAATTCGCCCGCATCTTCGTGGATTTGGGCTTCCGCGCCGAAGCCGTGCGGCCCGGGGCCAACAATCCCATCATCATCGGCCATTCCATGGGATTCGCCTGGGCCTTGGCCGGTTTTCCCCGTCCGTGGGCCGGGGCGGTGGCGGTCAACGCCTTTCCCCGCTTCACCCGCGCCCAGGATTTCGTCGCCGGCACGCCGCCGCGCAGCCTGGACCGCATGATCGACCGCTTCGCCACCCATCCGCACGAGGTGACGGCGGATTTCATGCAACGCTGCGGCATCGACACCCCCGACACCGAAACCATCCGCCCCGCCCCCATGGCCGAGGCGCTGAAATGGCTGGCGGAATGCGATGAACGCCAAACCATGGCCCAGTTGGACTGCCCGCTGCTGGCCTTGGCCGGCACCCGCGATCTTGTCGTACCCGAGGCCATGAGCCGCGATTCCTTCCCGCCGCAATGCCTGACCCTGGTGGAAGGGGCCGGCCATCTGCTCCCCTGGACCCACCCCGACTGGGTGGCCAGCCAGATCAGATTGTTCGCGTCCACCATCCCATGACGCGCAAGGATCAGGTGGCCGCCGCCTTTTCCGCCGCCACCGCCACCTATGAAGCCGCCGCCCGCGCCCAAGCGATCAGCGCCGATCATCTGGCCGCCATGGTTGCCGCCCTGCCCCGCCCGCCCCAAGCCACGGTGTTGGAATTCGGCTGCGGCACCGGGCTGTTGACCCGCCGCCTGCTGCCGCTGGTCGCGGGCGACTGGCTGATCACCGATCTGTCGCCCACCATGCTGGAAACCGCCCGCACCATCGCCGCCCACGCCCGTTTTCAGGTCATGGACGCCGAATGGCCGGAGGTGGGCGAGCAGCGTTTCGACCTGATCGTGTCCAATCTGGCGGCGCAATGGTTCCATGATCTGGGGGCGGCGATCGCCCGCCTGACCGCCCTGCTCGCTCCCGGCGGGCATCTGGTGTTTTCCACCTTGGGGGCGCAATCGTTTCGGCAATGGCGCGACGCCCATGCGGCTTTGGATCTGCCCTGCGGCATCCCCGCTTTTCCCAGCCGGGCCGCATTGCAAAACATCTTGCCCGCCGCCCGCATCGACGAGCAGTTGTTCACCCTGCCCTACGACCATGGCCGCGCCTTCGCCGCCGAATTGAAGCGGATCGGCGCCGGCACCCCCAGCCCCGGCCATCGCCCGCTGAAGGTGGCGGACATGCGCGCCGTGCTGCAACGCTTGGGGCAGCCGGCCAGCATCACTTATGATGTGCTGCATGTCGTGATCGGCCCAAGGTAAGCCCATGGCCAAAAGCCCCTCTGTGCAAGGCGTGTTCGTCACCGGCACCGACACCAATATCGGCAAGACCCTGGTTTGCGCCTGGCTGGTCCATCACTGGCGCGCCGGCTATTGGAAGCCGGTGCAGACCGGTGCGACCGAGGATTCCGATTCCGCCACCGTGGCCAAGCTGGCGCCCGCCGCCATCATCCATCCCCCCGCCTATGTGTTCCAGGCGCCCTTGTCCCCGCACGAGGCGGCTAGGCGCGAGGGCGCGCGCATCGAACTGTCCGGCCTGAAGCCGCCCGCCACCCCGGGCCCGCTGGTGGTGGAAGGGGCCGGCGGAATCCTGGTGCCGTTGAACGAAGTGGCCCTGACCATCGATTTCATGGAAATGCTCAATCTGCCGGTGGTGGTGGTGGCGCGCTCGGGCCTGGGCACCATCAACCACACCTTGTTGACCCTCGACGCGCTGCGCCGCCGCCATATCCCGGTGTTGGGGGTGGTGCTGAACGGCCAGAAGAACCCGGCCAACCGCCAGGCCATCGAACATTTCGGCTCGGTGCGCGTGCTGGCGGAAATCCAGCCCTTGCCGGCAGTAACGCCGGCCCTGGTGGCCAGTCTGCCGCCGCCCGACTTTTCCTGTCCCCCCGACCTTACCCGCCCCGAAGGCTGAGACCATGTCCGACGACATCCTTGCTCTTGACGCCAAACATGTGTGGCACCCGTTCACCCAGGCGGCCACCGCCGCCCCCGCCCTGCACGCGGTGCGCGGCCAGGGTGCGGTGATCGAAACCGCGGACGGCAAGCAATACGTGGATCTGGTGTCGTCGTGGTGGGTCAACCTGCACGGCCACGCCAACCCAGTGATCGCGCGGGCCGTGGCCGAACAGGCGGGTACGCTGGAACAAGCCATCTTCGCCGAATTCACCCACGCACCGGCAGCCCGGCTGGCGGCCAAAATCTGCGCCCAATTGCCCGGCGACCTGGACCGGGTGTTCTATTCCGACGACGGCTCCACCGCAGTGGAAGTGGCCATGAAGATGGCCCGGCAATATTGGGGCAATATGGGCCAGGATCGCCGCGTCTATGTGGGTTTCGACGGCGGCTATCACGGCGACACTGTCGGCGCCATGTCGCTGGGTCGGACCTCGGGCTATTTCGGCGCCTGGGAAAGCATGCTGTTCCCGGTGGAGATCGCCCCCTTCCCCCATACCTGGGACGGCGACGATACCATCGAGGCGCGCGAGGCGGCGGCGCTGGCTGACTTCGACGCCATCTTGGACCGCAACCAGGGCCAGATCGCCGCCATCATCATCGAGCCGTTGATCCAGGGCGCCGCCGGCATGCGCCTGTGCCGGCCCGAATATCTGCGGGCGGTGGCCGAGCGGGCCAAGGCCGCCGGCACCTTGCTGATTTTGGACGAGGTGATGACCGGTTTCGGTCGCACCGGCGCCGTTTTCGCCTGCCAGAAGGCCGGCATCACCCCGGACATGATCTGCCTGTCCAAGGGGCTGACCGGCGGTTTCCTGCCCATGGCCATGACGGTGACGCGCGACTTCATCTATCAGGCGTTTTTGGGCCAGGACGTGTCGCGCGCCTTCCTGCACGGCCATTCCTATACCGCCAACCCCTTGGGCTGCGCCGCCGGTCTGGCGTCGCTGGAGTTGCTGCTGGGGGCAGAATGCCAAGCCCGCATCCAGGCCATCGAAGCCGTGCACCGCGCCCGCCTCGACCGCATGGCCGGGCTTGCGGCAGTATCCAAGCCGCGTCTGTGCGGTACCATGGCCGCCTTCGACCTGCCCAATGGCGAAGCGGGCGCCAAGCTGAAGCTGATCTTCCGGGAACGCGGCCTGCTGCTGCGGCCCATGGGCAATGTGCTTTATTTATTGCCGCCCTATTGCATGAATGATGGTGCACTGCACCAAGCCTGGGATATCATCGAGGACGAGGTTTCCAAGATTTCAGGAGCGGACCCGTGCTGCGCATCGAGGAAATCGTCGGGGCCATGGATGACGAATTCCGTTATTCCCTAGACGCCCTGAGCGACGAAAAGTTGGCGGCCCTGGCCGCCGACAAGGCGGCGTTGCGGCGGCTGCGCCCGGTGGGGGTTTCCAACGCCGAGGCCTTGGCCATGATCGTCGCCATCCAGGACAAGCGGGAAAAGGCCCGTAATGCCCCGCCGACAAAGCCGAAAAAACCGCGCACCCCGCGCAAGGCCAAGGTCGTGGTCGAGCCGGGGCCAGAACCAGAGCCAGAGCCCGAACCACCCGTCGCCGCCTTACCGCCCGCTCCGGCCAGTCTGCCTGCTCCGGCCAAAACCGCTTGCCTGCCGCCGCCCACGGCCCACGGCCCAGCCATCCGCCTGGGACCGCCGGCGCAGGACGGACCGGTGCTGATCACCGAACCGCCGCCCAAGCCGGTGACGCCGATCCCTCCGAGGTTCCGCCACGGCGGTCGGGATTTTCTGGTCCTGCTGTCCCTGTGCGTGGCCGCCGGCGTGGTCATCGCACTTCTTTAGCAACGTTGCGGATACGCATGGCTTGAAGCCAAAGGTGGTGTATCCTGACACTCATGAACACCCGCAAACCCGCCCGGATCATCCCGGTCATCCTGGTCGTCGCCGCCTTGGCCGCCGGTGCCGTTTATGCCCTTAACCGCAACGGCGCCCGCGCGGTCGCCCTGGTGTCGCCACAGCGCGGCATGGCAGTGGAAGCGGTCTATGCCACCGGTACGGTCGAGCCGGAAAACTGGGCCAAGATCGGCCCGGTGACCACCGGGCGCATCGCCGAAATGCTGGTGGACGAGGGCGATGTGGTCAAGCGCGGCCAGCATCTGGCCCGTCTCGACGACCGCGAGGCCAGCGCCAAGGTGAACGAACTTGAGGCCCGCGCGGTTTATTGGCGCGAGGAACTGGCTCGGGCCAAGACCCTGGCCGATAGCGGCATCCGCCCGCGTGAATCGGCGCAAAAGGCCAAAAGCGAATATGATCAGGCCAATGCCGCCATCAACGCCGCCCGTCAGCGCCGCACCGATTTGCTGGTCATCGCCCCCCTGGACGGGGTGGTGCTGCGCCGCGACGGCGAACCGGGCGAGGTGGTCAAACCGGAGAACACCATCTTCTGGATCGGTGAAAGCCGGCCTTTGCGCATCACCGCCGATGTGGACGAGGAAGACATCGCCCTGGTGGCGTCGGGGCAAAAGGTGCTGATCAAGGCCGACGCCTTCCCCGATAGCGGCCTTGGCGGTACCATCGACCACATCACCCCCAAGGGCGACCCGGTCAACAAGACCTTCCGCGTCCGCGTCCGCCTGCCCGACGACACGCCGCTGCTGATCGGCATGACCACGGAAATCAACATCATCACCGCTGAAAAGGCCGATGCCTGGCTGATTCCGGCCAGCGCCGTCGTCAACGGCGCCGTGCTGGTGGAACAAGACGGCCATGCCCAGACCCGCCCGGTGGTGCTGGGCATCAAGGGCCGCGACCGGGTCGAAATCCTGTCCGGCCTTGCCGCCGCCGAGCGCATCGTCGCCAGCCCCCCCGCCGGACTCAAAGCCGGCGATCGCATCAAGGCGCAATAATCATGGCCCTGCCGTTGGGTTTGTCCATCGCCGTGCGTCATCTGGTGCATCGGCGCCGGCAGACCCTGACCTCGTTGGTGGGGGTATCGCTGGGGGTGGCCTTCTTCATCGCCATCGCCTCGATGATGCAGGGCTTTCAACGCGACTTCGTCAACCGCATCATCGATGTCGCCCCCCATATCACCATCAAGGACGAATATCGCCTTGCGCCGGTGCAGCCGGTCGAGGCCGCCTATCCCGGCGCGGTGGTCGAACTGCGCGGCATCAAACCCAAGGAAGAGGTGCGCGGCCTGAGGGGGGCGCGGGCCATCATCGACGCGCTGGAAGAGATGCCGGGGCTGAAGGTGGCGCCGACCCTGTCGGGCAACATCCTGCTGCGCTTCGGCTCGCGCGATATCTCCGCCAACGTCACCGGCATCGTCCCCGACCGCGAGCGGCTGGTGACCAAGCTGGAAAAAGACCTGATCGCCGGGTCGCTGCAAAGCCTGTACACGGCGGCCAACGGCATCATCATCGGCGAGGGCATCGCCCTCAAGGCCGGCATCGGCCTCGACGACATGGTCTCGGTGGTCAGCCCCGAAGGCGTGGTCATGCGCATGAAGGTGGTGGGCATCTTCAGAAGCGGCCTGACCCTGATGGACAATTTCGACACCTATGCGCTGATGAAGAAGGCGCAGGTGCTGCAAAACCGCCCCAACGTCATCAACCGTATCCGCATCCGCCTGGACGACGTCGAACAGGCCGCCGATCTGGCCAAGACCATCGAGGCCCGCTTCGGCTATCGCACCGAAAGCTGGCAGGAACAATCGTCCAACGTCCTGGGCATCTTCGTCATCCAGAACGCCATCATGTATTCCACCGTCGGCGCCATCCTGATCGTCGCCTGTTTCGGCATCTTCAACGTCATCTCCACCGTGGTCTACGAAAAGACCAAGGATATCGGCATCCTCAAATCCATGGGTTTCCGTGAAACCGACATCCGCCGCATCTTCGTCTATCAGGGACTGATGGTCGGCATCATCGGCATGCTGCTGGGCTGGGCCTTGGGTTATGGGCTGGTGGAGTTCATGGGCACCTTGGATTTCAAGATGGAAGGCTTCGTCCGCGCCCAGGGCTTCATCCTCTACCGCACGCCCAAGCATTACATCATCAGCGGCGCCATGGCCCTGGTCGCCTCCACCTTCGCCGCCTGGCTGCCGGCGCGCCGGGCCAGCCGCATGAAGCCGGTGGATATCGTCCGAGGCGGCGCATGACCGCCCCCATCCTGCAAACACGCGCCCTGACCCGTGAATTGCCCGGTTTGGTCCCGGTCACCTTGGTGCGCGACATCGATATGGTGGTCGAACCGGGTGAGTTCGTCGCCATCACCGGCCCGTCAGGATCGGGCAAATCGTCGCTCTTGTACCTTTTGGGTCTGCTCGATACCCCAACCGGCGGCGAAGTGCTGGTGGACGGCAATGCCACCGCCGGCCTGAGCGAAAACCAATTGGCCGATTTGAGATTGGCCCGCTTCGGCTTCGTCTTTCAGTTCCACTTCCTGCTGCCGGAATTTTCCGCCCGCGCCAACGTCGAAATCCCCATGCGCCGCCTGCGTGCCCTGGGGGCCAAGGAAATCCGCGCCCGCGCCCATTGGCTGCTCGACGCCCTGGGGCTGGCCGACCACGCCGACAAACTGCCGGAACAGATGTCCGGCGGCCAGCGCCAGCGCGTCGCCATCGCCCGCGCCCTGGCCAACGACCCCGGCGTCATCCTGGCCGACGAACCCACCGGCAATCTGGACAGCAAATCGGCGGAGGTGGTCTTCACCATGTTCCGCCGATTGGCGCGCGAGCAGAACCGGGCGGTGGTGGTGGTCACCCACGACAACGATCTGGCCGCCACCGCTGACCGCCGCATCCATCTGGTGGACGGACGTTTGGCGTAAAAGCCCCCCAAGGCGGGCCTGCTCGACACGCATAGCTGCCCCACCTTCGGTAGGGGATGATTTTCGTTCGATAACATGCCATATACCGTCCGGTCGGTATAGTAAACCGACCAGACGGTACAGTAAGGACCCTATGGCATGAGCGCCCCCAGCACCCGCGAAACCATTATTGACGCCGCCATGGCCATCGTGCGCGAGCAAGGTGTCAACAAGTTGACGCTGGATGCGGCGGCCAAGGTGGCCAAGCTGTCCAAGGGCGGCGTGCTTTATCATTTCAAAAGCAAGGACGACCTGATCCGCGCCATGGTGCAGCGGATGATCGATTCCTGCGACGCCTTGCATCTGGAATTTTACGCTCAGGAACCCGATGGACCGTATCGCTGGGCCAGGACGGTGGTGCGCACCGCCTTCGATCCGCGCGGCCCATCCGGTGATCCAGTGGGCGGCGCCCTGTTGGCGGCGGTGACCGTCAACCCGGATCTGCTGGCCCCCATCCATGCCAAATTCGCCGAATGGATCGAACGGGTGAAAAGCGACAGCCCTAATCCAACCCTGGCTGCCCTGGTTTGCATGGCCATGGATGGCTATGTGTTCGAACGCATGCTGAAGCTGCCCCTGTGCGACGAAGAATCCTGTGAACGCATCAAACTGCAAGCCCTTGAGCTGCTGAAATAAAGCGACGGAGCCTACCCCATGAATATCAAGCGCATGGCCATCATGCTGACCGCCAGTGCCGTCGTTTTCGGCGGCGTGCTGGGATTTGTCCAATTCCGCCAGCACATGATCGCCCAATATTTCGCGTCCATGCCCAAGCCGGTGATCCCGGTGACCACCGAACAGGCCAAGTCGGAAAAGTGGCAGGACAGCGTCTCGGCCATCGGCACCTTGGCCGCCGTCAATGGCGTCGACATCAGTGCCTCGACCTCGGGTCTGGTTACCGAAATCGGTTTCCAGTCCGGTCAGGCGGTGAAAAAGGGGCAGGTCTTGCTGCGCCTGGACGCTGACGTGGAACGGGCCAATCTGCGCTCGGCCCAAGCCGATGCCGATCTGGCGCGCATTTCCGCCGACCGCCAGCGCAAGCTGGTGCGCACCGATGCGGTCAGTCAATCCGCCGTCGACAAGGCCGAGGCCGAGTTGAAGGTCAAGGAAGCCAATGCCGCCGGCCTCAGGGCGCAGATCGACAAGAAGCAGGTCCACGCCCCCTTCGACGGGGTCTTGGGCGTGCGCAAGGTGGATTTGGGCCAGTTCATCCAGGCCGGCACCGCCATCGTCAATTTGCAGGATTTGTCGGTGATGCTGGCCGATTTCTCGGTGTCACAACGTGACCTGGCGCTGACCAGCGTCGGTCGCGCCATCCGCATGACCACCGATGCTTGGCCCGACCGGGTGTTTGAAGGCGTCATCGCCGCCGTCGAACCCCAGGTCGATGCCAAGACCGGCATGGTCCTGGCCCAGGCCCGCTTCCTCAACACCGACGGCGCCCTGCGACCGGGCATGTTCGCCCGCATCGAGATTCTGCGTCCCGACATGGCCGAGGTGGTGACGGTGCCGATGGAAGCGGTGTCCTACAATCTGCATGGCGACGCCGTCTTCATCGTCAAGGACGGTGCCGATGGCCCCGAGGCCGCCCGTCAGGTGGTGCAATTGGGTGAACGCAAGGCCGGTCGCGTGGTGGTGCTGAAGGGACTTGAAGCCGGCGCCCAGGTGGTGACCACCGGCCAATTGAAGCTGGAAAACGGCTCCAAGGTCCAAGTCAGTGCCAACGATCCGCTGAAACAAGCGGCCAAGGCCGAATAGGAGCGCGCAATGTTCGATATTTTCATCAAGCGCCCGGTCCTGGCCAGCGTCATCAGCCTGCTGATCCTGTTCGTCGGCTTGCGGGCGCTGTTGATGCTGCCGGTGCGGCAATACCCGGAAATGAAAAATACGGTGATCACCATCACCACCACCTATCCGGGCGCCGACGCCGAGCTGATCCAGGGGTTCATCACCCAGCCCTTGCAAAAGGCGGTGGCGACCTCGGCCGGTCTCGATTACATCACCTCGCAATCGGTGCAAAGCGCCTCGGTGATCAAGGCCTTCGTCCGTCTGAACGAAGACCCCGACGCCGCCATGACCGAGGTGATGAGCAAGGTCAACGAGGTGCGCTCGGTGCTGCCGCGCGGCATCAACGACCCGGTGCTGAAAAAGGAAACCGGCCAGACCTTCGCCTCGGCCTATCTGGCGTTTTCGTCGGCGGAGCTGAGCCAGGAACAGATCACCGATTACGTTAACCGGGTGATCCAGCCCAAGCTGGCCTCGGTCCCCGGCGTCGCCAACCCGGAAGTGTTCGGCGGCCAGAACTTTTCCATCCGCGTCTGGCTCGACCCGGAAAAGCTGGCACAGCTTGACATGACCGCCGACGACGTCAACGCCGCCCTGACCGCCAACAACTTCACCGCCGCCGCCGGCTCGACCAAGGGCGCCTATGACGTGGTCACCACCCAGGCGCGCACCGATCTCAACACCATCGCCGATTTCCGCAATCTGGTGATCCGCCACGAAGGCACCCGACTGGTCCGCCTGTCGGACATTGCCGAGGTGTCCTTGGGCGCCCAGAATGACGAAATGGCGGTGTTCGCCAGCGGCAAGCGGGCCATCTTCGTCGGTGTTTTCACCACTCCCGAAGCCAACCCGCTGACGGTGATCAAGGAGATCCGCGACAGCGCCCTGCCCGGCATCGTCGCCCAGTTGCCGCCCGGCCTGAACGCGGAAATCGCCTATGATTCCACCGTGTTCATCCAGGCCGCCATCGACGAGGTGGTGAAAACCATCCTGGAAGCGGCGGTGATCGTGATGATCGTCATCTTCGCCTTCATGGGCTCGTTCCGCTCGGTCGCCATCCCGGTGGTGACGGTGCCGCTGTCATTGATCGGCGTCGCCCTGTTCCTGCTGGCCCTGGGCTTTTCCATCAACCTGCTGACGCTTTTGGCCATGGTCCTGGCCATCGGTCTGGTGGTCGACGACGCCATCGTCGTCGTCGAGAACGTCCATCGTCACATCGAGGAAGGATTGTCGCCGTTCCAGGCGGCCATCGTCGGCACCCGTGAAATCGCCGGCCCGGTCATTTCCATGACCATCACCCTGGCCGCGGTTTATGCCCCCATCGCCTTCATGGGCGGCCTGACCGGCTCGTTGTTCAAGGAATTCGCCCTGGCCCTGGCCGGTTCGGTCATCGTCTCGGGCATCATCGCGCTGACCTTGTCGCCAATGATGTGCTCGCTGATCCTCAAGCACGACGAGGACAAGAAGGGCCTGCCGGCCCGCATCGACGCCATCTTCGACGGCCTGCAGGGCCGCTACCGCCGGGCCCTGGCGGCGTCGCTGGCCGACCGTTCCACCACCTTGCTGTTCGCGGCCATCGTCATGGGGGTGCTGCCCTTCCTGTTCATGGCGGTGCCGACCGAACTGGCCCCCGAAGAAGACCAGGGCGTGGTATTCACCGCCTTCACCGGTCCGGCCTCGGCCAACACCGAGTACATGGAGGTGTTCGCCGGCGAGATCGACAAGGCGCTGAAGGAATTCCCCGAGGTGCGCGATCGCTTCCTCATCGCCGGCATCGGCTCCATCAACCAGGGCTTCGGCGGTGCCGTCACCAAGCCGTGGGAAGAGCGCAAGCTGTCGACCAAGCAACTGACGCCCTTGTTCCAGCAGAAGCTGGACGGCATTTCCGGCGTCAAGGCCTCGGTGTTCTCGCCGCCGCCCTTGCCCGGCTCCGATGGCCTGCCGGTGCAGTTCGTCATCACCTCGACCTCGGATTACAAGGCGCTCAACGATTTGCAGGCCGAGATCATGCGCCGGGCCACCGCCTCGGGCATGTACGCCTTCATCGACAGCGACCTGAAGTTCCAAAGCCCGCAGACGGTGGTCGACATCGACCGCGACAAGGCCGGGTCTTACGGCATCACCATGCAGCAGATCGGCGAATCGCTGGCCACCATGACCGGCGGCAATTACGTCAATCTGGTCAATCTGCAAGGCCGGTCCTATCAGGTCATCCCGCAGGTGCCGCGCGATTTCCGCCTCGACCCGCACCAGTTGGGCCGCTTCCACGTGCGCACCTCGGACGGCGGCGCGGTGCCGCTGTCGTCGCTGGTGACGCTGAAGCAGGCGGTCAAGCCGGTGTCGCTCAACCAGTTCAACCAGTTGAACAGCTTCACCATCAGCGCGTTCCCCATGCCCGGCACCACCTTGGGCCAGTCGCTGGCGACGCTGGAAGGCATCGCCACCGAAGTCCTGCCCCAGGGCACCACCTACGACTTCGCCGGCCAATCGCGCCAGTACAAGCAGGAAGGCGCCTCGCTGACCGTCACGTTCGTCTTCGCCCTGGTCATCATCTTCCTGGTGCTGGCGGCGCAGTTCGAAAGCTTCCGCGATCCGCTGGTGATCATGGTGTCGGTGCCGTTGTCGCTGTGCGGGGCCCTGATCCCGCTGGCGCTCGGCGTGGCCAGCATGAACATCTATACCCAGGTGGGGCTGATCACCCTGATCGGGCTGATCACCAAGCACGGCATCCTGATCTGTGAAGTGGCGCGCGAGCGGCAGGAACAGGAAGGCCTGTCGCGCCTGGAAGCGGTGCAGGTGGCGGCCAGCCTGCGTCTGCGCCCGATCCTGATGACCACGGCGGCCATGGTCGCCGGCCTGATCCCGCTGTTGATGGCCTCGGGGGCCGGCGCCGCCAGCCGCTTCTCCATCGCCGTGGTGATCGTCGCCGGCATGAGCATCGGCACCTTGTTCACGCTATTCGTGCTGCCGGTGATCTACACCTTCCTGGCCACCGATCGCAAACAACGGGCCGCACCACAAGTGCACGGCCACATCGCCGCCGAAGGGGCGGAATAAATAAAAGCGGCGGAACCCAAAAAGTTCCGCCGTTTGTTTTTTTAGACATAAAAAACGCCCGCCAAATGGCGGGCGTTTTCATCTGTATGGAACGGGCCGATTACTCGGCGCCGTCCTCTTCCTCATGATATTGCGGCGCCACGGTGCCGCCGGCGCGGCCGCGACCGATGGTCACCGCCTTTTCCAGATCCGATTCGGTGCACAGGCCCAAGGTCACCGGATTGCGCGGCTTGATGTTGGGCGCGTTCCAATGGCTTTTTTCCCGCACCGACTGGATGGTCGGCTTGGTGGTGCCGATCAGCTTGCACAACTGGCCGTCGGACAGTTCCGGGTGATGCTTCAGCAGCCAGGCGATGGCGTCAGGGCGGTCCTGGCGCTTGGACACCGGGGTATAGCGCGCGCCCTTGGGCTTGGCCCGCGGCTGCGGATAATCGGTGATGTTCAGCTTCAGATGGGCATCCGGGTTGGCTTCGCAGCGTTCCAGCTCGGACTTGGACAACTGACCGTTGGCCACGGGGTCCAGACCGACGATACCGGTCGCCACTTCGCCGTCTGCGATGGCCTGCACTTCCAGGGAATGCAGACCACAGAACTCGGCGATCTGCTCAAAGCTAAGGGCGGTGTTTTCGACCAGCCAGACGGCAGTCGCCTTGGGCATGAGCGGCAGAGCCATGAATCCTCCTTGCAAAATCTCGATCGGAACCGGCCGGTCAAGGCGTCGGTCCCGGTGCCGATGGCGGGCACATATAGGGATTGGCGTAGTTATATGGGACAGGCGACGGCGGGTCAAACGGTCAAGACGATCTTGCCCACATGGGTGTTGGATTCCATCAGTTCATGCGCCTGGGCGGCTTGGTCCAGCGGGAACACCGCATGGATCAGCGGACGCACGCGACCGGCGGCGACCAAGGGCAGAACCGTGGTTTTCAGCCCCTCGGCCATGCGCGCCTTGGCCGCATCCGATTGCGGACGCAGGGTCGAGCCGGTCAAGGTCAGGCGCTTGAGCATCACCGGCATCATGTTCATTTCCGCCACCGGGCCCTTAAGGAAGGCGATGTTGACCAGCCGGCCATCAAAGCCCAGGCATTTGACGTTGCGCGGCAGATAATCGCCGCCGACCATATCCAGGATGACATCGACACCCTTGCCGCCGGTTTCCGCCTTGATCACCTCGACGAAATCCTCGGTCTGATAATCGATGACACGGTCGGCGCCCAACTTGACGCAGGCCTCGCACTTGGCCTTGCCGCCGGCGGTGGCGAAGACGGTGGCGCCCAAGGCCTTGGCCAGTTGGATGGCGGTGGTGCCGATACCCGAGCCGCCGCCATGGACCAGGAATTTCTCGCCCGCCTTCAGGCCGCCGCGCTCGAACACGTTGTGCCAGACGGTGAACAAGGTTTCCGGCAACGCCGCCGCGGCGACGAATTCCAGATCGTCGGGAATAGGCAGGCAATGGCGGGCATCGGCGGTGACAAACTGGGCATAGCCGCCGCCGGCGGTGAGCGCACAGACCGAATCGCCCAAGCGCCATTGATCCACCCCCTCGCCCAAACCGGCGACGGTGCCCGACACTTCCAGGCCCGGCAGGTCCGAGGCGCCGGGCGGTGCCGGATAGGCACCCTGGCGTTGCAACACGTCGGGACGGTTGATGCCGGCGGCGGCCACCTTGATCAGCACCTGCCCCTTGGCTGGCCTCGGCAGCGGGCGCTGCGCCGGCTTCAGCACATGGGCGTCGCCGGGGGTGGTGATTTCGATGCAGGTCATGGTTTCAGGCAGCATGGCCGTGGCGTTCCTTAGTCTGTCCCTGTTCGGGTCAATCTGGTACGTTCATGCCGTCATGGCAAGCGGCGAAGGAGGCCCCATGGACGTGGACGACCTGGACCCCAAGAAGAAAACGGCGCAATCGCGCGACTTGGGAACCTTGGGGGTCGAGGAATTGCGCGACTATATCGCCCAATTACAGGCCGAGATCATCCGGGCCGAGGCCACCATCGCCGCCAAGGAAAAAGTCAAATCGGGGGCCGAGGCCCTGTTCAGGAAAGCATAAGGGGAAAAGCATGCTTAAGGGACGCAACGCTGTCGTTACCGGCTCCACCAGCGGCATCGGCCTGGGCATCGCCCGCGCCCTGGCCGCGCAAGGCTGCGGCATCATGTTGAACGGCTTCGGCGACGGCATCGAGGATTTGCGCGCGGGCCTGGCCCAGGAATTCGGCGTCACCGTGCTTTACAACGGCGCCGACCTGTCCAAGGCCGAGGAATGCGCCAGCCTGATCGAAGACGCCGAAAAGCGCCTGGGTTCGGTGGACATCCTGGTCAACAATGCCGGCATCCAGCACGTGGATGCGGTGGAAAACTTTCCCGTCGCCCGCTGGGATGCGGTCATCGCCATCAATCTGTCCTCGGCTTTCCACACCATCCGCACCGCCCTGCCCGGCATGAAGGCGCGCGGCTGGGGCCGACTGATCAACGTCGCCTCGGTCCATGGTCTGGTGGCGTCGGTCAACAAGGCGGCCTATGTGGCGGCCAAGCACGGCATCATCGGCCTGACCAAGGTTGTCGCCCTGGAAAACGCCGAAAACGGCATCACCTGCAACGCCATCTGCCCCGGTTGGGTGCTGACGCCGCTGGTGCAAAAGCAGATCGACGCCCGGGCTGAAGCCCAGGGTGTCTCCATCGCCGATGCCGGGCGCGACCTGTTGAGCGAAAAGCAGCCGTCCAAGCGTTTCACCACGCCGGAAGAACTGGGGGAACTGGCGGTGTTCCTGTCGTCGAAGGCCGCCGGCAACATGACCGGCACCTCGCTGACCATGGATGGCGGCTGGACCGCGCAATAAACATGACCAAGGCGCTCACGGCCCGACGGCAGGATTTCCGCTTCCTGACCCAAATCCAGACCCGGTGGTCGGACAACGACATGTTCGGCCACATCAACAACGTGGAATACTACCGCTTCTTCGAGATGATCGTGGTGGAGTTCCTGCGCGGGCCGTGCGCCATGGATTTGCTGAATGCCCAGGTGGTGGCCTTCGCCGCCGAAAGCCTGTGCCGCTTCCGCCGCCCGCTGTCGTGGCCCAACCCGGTCAGCGGCGGCCTGAAGGTGGAAAGCCTGGGTACTTCATCGGTGCGCTACACCATCGCCCTGTTCGATGACAGCAGCGACGAAGCCGCAGCCGAGGGCCATTGGGTCCACGTCTTCGTCGATCGCCACAATCAGCGCCCCACCCCCATTCCCGCGCTGATCCGCCAGGTGTTCCAGCAGCATCTGGGCTGAGATTATTTCTCGCGCTTCAACAGCACCCTGACATTCGGTGTATGGTCGAAAGTATCGCTATGCCAAGCGACATCCTCGACCCGATAGACCTTGCCGGCACGTGAACGGATGATGCCGCCAATGCGGCAACTTATCTCGGCGTCGAAAAAGTGATTTACTTCACTTTTATCGAAAGATTCTGTGACGACGAAGCGCATGACACCCTCGCAACCCCGCATGAATACATTAAAAATATTATGTCAACAGCACCATATTTATTCAATATTTATAATTTTATCTAATTTTACGCTTGTTTACTGACGATCAGTTGCCCCTTGATATTTTTCATAATTATTTCCATCCTTAGATGAAAGCGTCACTTCGTGGCGGCCAGGACAAAGATCAACCCATGGCTTGGGGGAGCCGCGGACGCGACGGGAGCGTTGCCATGCAGCAACCTGCATTTTTCGGGCGCACCTATGATGAAGCCATGACGCTGATGGTCGAGGCGCGCAACTACATGGCCTATGTGGAGCAGCGCGAGCGCCGCAAGGCCGAGGCCATGGCCGGCCTCAGAATGTCGTGCGAGGCCATGCGAGTGACCTCGCGGCTGACCCAGGTGATGGCTTGGCTGATGATGCAGCGCGCCGTCCATGCCGGCGAAATCGAGGCAGATGACGCCTTATCCGAACCCAACCGCCTGTCCGGCCTGGAGGTTTGCCTGGATCAGACCTTCGGTCGCGACGAGGCCCTGCCCACCGGCCTGCGCAGCCTGCTGGAACGCAGCCTGAGCTTGTACCAGCGCATCGCCCGCCTGGAAAACCAGATGCTGGAGCGGATGCATTAGCTACAGCTAACGCCAGACGATGTCATACATGGTGATGGGATCGCGGAAGCCCTTGACCGCCTTGGCTCCGACCGAACGGAACATGGAATTGGGCTTGCCCGACAATTCCATCACCGAGGCTGTGCAATAGATTTCGTCGGTACCGGTAGCGGCACAGACACGGGCGGCAAGCTGCACGGTCGAGCCGAACAAATCGTCTTCTTCCTGAATCGGTTCGCCGGCATTGAGGCCGATGCGCAGATGCAGGGTCTGATTGGGCATACGGGCATTGTGCTCGGCCACCTGACGCTGCACCTGGATCATGGCGTCGATGGCCCCCGCCGCCGACAGGAACGACGCCATGATGCCGTCACCGGTATGCTTGACTTCGTGACCACCGAATTTCGACAGGGCGTTGCGCACGATCAGATTGTGACGGCGGACGATTTCCTGGGCGGCGGCGTCGCCCCTGATCTGAGTCATGTTGGTGGAATCGACCATGTCGGTGAACAGCACGGTCATCATCTGCCCCTGCTTCTGGTCGACCTTGCGGTTCCATTCGCGGAAGACGTCGCGCAACGAGATATGCGCCCCCATCTCGTCGCCCAGCAGATAATTGCCCATGGCGTTATGCCCGGCCTCGATCACCGTCTTGTAGCGGGCTTCGCGCCGGTATTCGGGCAATTTTTCATGGAATGACTTGGCGCTCTCGCCCCGGGTGCCCAAGACGTCAAGCGCATCGTGCATCAACGGTTCAACCGCCTTGCCGCCCAGTTTGCGGAACTCGGCCAGGGCCTCGACCGCGCCGGCCATGTACAGATGCAGGGCGAACTTGTTGTAATTGTCCATGGTGATGCGTTCTTGCCGACACTGCTCCATGGCTCCGTCAAGAAAGCGGGAAACCTTGGGCATCTGAGCTTCGACGCTTTGTCCCGGTGCCGCTTTTTCCTCTGCCATCTCCACGCCTTTTTCCGGCTCGGCGGCAATGGGCTTGTCGGCGTCCAAATCCAGGTCCAAAGGCGGCAAGTCGTCGTCATCGTCCTTGGCCGACAATCCTTCTTGCGCCGCTTCCTTGGCCAGCTTGTCCAAGGATTTCTTCATCTCCTGACTGATCGGCGCGCGGCCCGTCGGCGCCCCGCCCCCTGCCCCGGCCAAAGCCAGACTAGGGGCACGGAACTTGGGAATGGCGGTCTTGCGCGGCAGGAACTTCATGCCCAAAGGCACGGCCACCATCAGGAAGGTCAGGGCAAACACCCCCAGCAGCAACTGGCTGTAGGTATTGGCATCGACCTTGATGCCGAACCCCATCTTCCACAGCATCAGAATGACGTTGGGGGTGACCTTGATGGCCAGCAACGCCGCCGCCAGGGCAAAGGCGACGATGGCCAGCAACCGACCGATCAACTGGCGGGCCTGGGCAACCTCTTCTTCGCTGGCTTTGGGCTTGGTCCGCGCCTTGGCGCCCCCGGTCTTGCGCATGGCGGCCACGGCGGCTGCGGCCTTGACCGTGCCGACCGGCCTGCGCGCCCCGGCACCGCCCCCGCTCCCACCCCCGCCACCACCGGATTTACCGCCAGCGGCTGGGGTTGGAGTACGGTCCGACAGTTTACCGCCGGTGATATAGATTTCGGCTTCTTCGAAGGCGTTGTTGTCGGTGTAGTAGGTCTCGCGGACAACCCTGACCTTGATCTTCAGGGTATTTTCCAATTCCTTGGCTTCGGCCAAGGCACCCTCTCTCTCCATGCGTGGAAAACGCGCATGCAGCATCCATCCGCGGCCTTCGAGGACATACACCTCGTAGTGGACGATGATCATGGTTAACGCGCGTCCGCCTAATCGGCTCGAGAGCCTTCCCTACCCCGCCTTGCTGTACCGCCTTCGCGGTGCGAAGTCCACCATAAAGCAGAAAAAATGCCGTCGGATCAAGGATCCAACGGCATTCTTTTCGACCACCGCGCGGCTGAAAACCGCAAGCGGATTAAAGACTTACGACTTGATGCCGAAGCTGGCGAAACGCTTGTTGAACTTGGCGATCTGACCGCCCGAATCCACCATGCGATGCACGCCGGTCCAAGCCGGATGGGACTTGGGATCAATATCCAGACGCAGAGTGTCGCCGGCCTTGCCCATGGTCGAACGGGTCTTGAATTCGGTGCCGTCCGTCATCACCACGTTGATCTCATGGTAGTCGGGATGAATGTCGTTCTTCATGGCCGTCCTGCTTTGCAAATCGAAGGCGCCCTCTATACAGAAAACCTAAGCCCTGTGCAAGTGCGGGAAACAAGTTTTTCACGCTTCCCGCATTTTTGTTCACGCCAACGACAAGCGGACGGCGTCCAACAGGTCGTCACGGCGGAACGGCTTGGGCAGAAAGGTCTGCGCCCCCGACAGCCGCAACCGTTCCGACAGCATGGCCCGGCGCTGGTCGGTACCGCCGGGAACCGCCAGAATCCGGGCACCAACCGGCGGATCGTCGATGCCGTCGGCGATGACCAGATCGGCGGGACGGGCGCTGTGCCTTGATTGGGCGTCACCGCCATCGACGGCCACCACCACTTCATAGCCAGCGGTTTCCAGAATTGACTTCAAAGCCTGACGGGCGCGCGCCTCGGTCTCGATGACCATGATGCGTTTCATGGATGTCTCCCTCCACCTGCGGGCCCTCTGTCGTGGCTCCTGCATTCGAGACAGTATCACCCGGCAATTGAAATGCTTGCAACGGAAATCAGGTGATGACCCGATCAGCCGGCTTGGGTACCATCCGCCGCAAGCATGAAAGGAATGGTCATGAGCGTTGAGGAAAGCCGTTTCACCGCCGCCGCCGATGAATTCTTGAGCCGCGCAGCCGATCTGATCGACGACGCCTTAGGCGACGACATCGACGCCGAATTGCAAGGCGGCATCCTGACCCTGTCGCTGGAGACCGGCGGCCAGTACGTCATCAACAAGCACACGCCCAATCGGCAAATATGGATGTCGTCGCCGGCCAGCGGCGCCAGCCATTACGACTTCGCCGACGGCCAATGGCTGTCCACCCGCGACCCGTCCAAGACGTTGCCGACGGTGCTGGCGGCGGAACTGAACGCCAAATTCGGCGTAACGCTGGCTTTTTAAACCGGCAGCAGCGCCACCGCCGGCTGACGCCAGTCCAGGGCATCAAAGGCGCCGCAGGCCGGACAGGCCGAAGCCCAGCCATCGGCGGGCCGGCCACAGGCGTGGCAGTGCCAAGCCGGCTCCGCCGGGGCGGTGGTGGCCTTGGCCATCCAGGCCTGCGCCGCCGCTTCGTCCTGGCGCTCCTCGCGCTCCAGCCGCGCCAGCAGAAAGAAGGTGCCGGCGCTGGGCCGCAGCTTGGCGGCCAGTTCCAGATGGTTGCGCGCCTGCCCCCACAATTTCGCCGCCAGCGCCGCCTCGGCCAGGGCCACATGACCATCGGCGGCATCGGGATTGGCCTTGACCAGCTTTTCCAGCCGCTTGACACGCTGCAACGGCGTTTCCGCCGGAGCCAGGGCGATGCAGGCCTCGACCAGATGCGGATGCGGCGCCACCTGCCAAGTGGTGACGATGACGGCCAGGGCCTTGCGGTCCTTGCCGGCGCGGTGCAGCAGACGGGCGGCACGGGCCGACGCCTCGACCAGGGTGAAATCGGCCTGATGGGCCTTCAGGGCCAGCGACAGGGCGGCGGCGGGGTCACCGTCGCGCTCCACCTGCAATGACCGCTCCAACTGCACCAAAGCCGACAGATGGCGGATATCCTCGGGCTTCATCGCCCGGCGCTTGCGCGCCTCGTCCAGGGTCACCTCGGCCTCGACCCACTGGCCGGCACCGGCTTGCAGTCGGAACAGCGCCTCGGCCAGATCCTGGGCCGGAACCCCCATGGCCCAGGCGCGGCGGGCATAATCCAAGGCGGCACCATGATCGCCACGGCGCTGGGCCAGGGCCAGCAGCCCCTTCAACCCCAACAGCGCCGTCTGCGGGCGCTCGACCATGGTCTTGAGGCGTCGTTCGGCCTCGTCTTCGTCACCCGACAGTTCCGCCGCCTGGGCGGTCAGCAACCCGGTCAGCTGCGGATCGGCCAGCAGCTTGTCGGCCTGCCGGGCCAGTTTGCCGGCGGCCTTGCGGTCACCGATGGCCACCGCCGCCAAACCGTCGGACAAGGCGGCATAACCACGCCGGCGCCGCTTTTCCCGCCGGCGGGCAAGAAAGCGACCGGGGGCGGAAACAACAGCAGCGACGAAACGGGTGACAACCGCCACCAGCACCATGAAGGTCAGCATGGCCACCAACAGCACCGGCACGCTGGTATCGACGCGCCAGCCCTGCCAATGCACGGTCACCTGACCGGGACGTTCGGCCAACCACACCGATGCCGCCACCAGGGCCGCGACCAGCAGGGCGAACAGGAACAGGCGGCGGGCCATCATTGCCGCGCCCCCACCTGGGCCACCACATGGGCGGTCAAGGCGGATGCCGCCTTGTCGGCGACCAGCCGCGCCTGCACATCGGCCAGCCAGGGGGCGGCGATCTCGGCGGCGGCATCCTTCAGGCCGGCGGCTTCGGCGGCGGCGTGTTCCAGATCGTCCTCGGCCAGCCGGGCCTCGACGCGGGCGACGATGGCGGCGGCGCTGTCACCGGCGGCCTCGCCGTCTTCACGCCGGACGGTCACCAACGAGGTGAGGCGGTCCAAGGTCTGCCGCCACCAGCTTTGGTCAGCCGGCAGCACCTGGGCGCGGACCAGATCGGGGGCCAGACGATGGAAGCGGCCAATCAATGTCGGCGCGGTGGGAATGCCGGTAACGGCGCGGGCCTTCAGCGGCTGGGTGACGCTGACCACCTCCGGGTCCGATCCGGCCAGGGCCAGCAACGCGCGCAATTCATTGTCATAGGGCATGGCGCGGGCCAGCGCCTCGCGCAATTGGCCCACCGCCAGCAATTGGGCGACGGCGGAGGACCGCTTGGCCTGAAGCTCGCGCATTTCCGCCTCGGCCTTTTCCACCCGGTCGGCCAGACGCAGGACCGCCGCCGCATCGGCGCTGGTACGCTTGAGCTCGACCACCTGCTTGGACAATTCGCCCATTTCGGCCACCAGATTCGGCGGCATCTGGGGCAGCGCCTGCAACGCCTGGATGGCGGCCTCGGCCTTGCCCAAGCGGGCCGGATCGGCGCCGATGTCGCGGTTTTCCAACTGGCCCAGTCGGTCGCGCAGGGAATTCAGCTCGGCCCGCAGGCCGTCGGTTTCCGAGGCCGGGCGGAAGGCTGGAGCCGGGGCCGGGTTCACCGGGCTGGCGGCCACCGGCACCGGGGCCTGGGTCCGCGCCGGCAGCACCAGATCCTTCCAATGATCGAACGACGCCACCCCGGCCACCACCAGGGCGATCAACGAGGCCGAGGCGCCCAGGGCCAGCCAGGGCGCGGACTTGGCTTTGACGGGCCCATTGTCGGTGGCGACAGGGTCAGGAGAAAGGGCCGGAGTTTCGGCGGCGACGGTGTTGTCCTCGGTCGGTTCCGGCTTTTCACTCTCGGTCATGAATATCCCCGCTTCAAATCCGTATCCAGCGCTGCCAGCAGCGCCGCTTGCGTGGGAGCCTCGGCCACCCGCAGGGCGGACCAGGGCAAGGCGGACAGCTCCCGCGCGACGGCGGGGCTGAGGGCATAGGCGACAATGCCGGCAGTCATTTCCCCCGCGCCGGCAGCGCCAGCCAAGGTAACAAAGGTTGCCGCCGTGCGGGGAGAGAAAAACAAGGCGGCGTCGATTTCCCCCGCCGCCAGGGCCTGAAGCAGGTCAGCCGACAAGACGCTGGCGGTGCGGGCCTGATACAAAACCAGACGACGCACGTCGAAGCCCTGACGCCCCAGCATGCCGGCCAGATCGCCGGCCACCACGGTGCCGGCGGCATGGAGGAAACAGCCGTCCTCGGGCCGGCAGCGCCCGGCGACCAGGGCCGCCAGATCATCGACGTCGCCACCGGCGCTTTCCACCGAAGTGTAACCCATGCGCCGCGCCTCACGGGCCGAGGCATCGCCCACCGCCCACACGGGCAAGGATCGGTCGGGCAGGCGCCGGGCCAAGGCGCGCACGCCGTTGGCCGAAGTGGCCAGGATGCCCTGGACGCCCTGGGTGGGAATATCCGCCCCCTCCACCGGGACGATATCCAGCAACGGCTCGATCATCACCGCCAGACCGCGCCCGGTCAGCTCATCCGCCAGACCTTGCGCGTCCTCGCGCGGGCGGGTGACCAGCGCCGTCTTCATCATCGTCAGGCCTTGAAGTCGAAAAAGCCCGGCCCGGCCACCTGGATCAGTTCGCGCCCGGCATCGACGCCCATGGCGTGGGCGTCGCCGACCGTACCCTGGCGGCTGGCGGCATGGATGGTGCGACCGTCGAGGCTGACGATCAGCCCGCGGAACGACAGCCTGTCGCCATCCACCTCGGCCAAGGCGGCGATGGGGGTACGGCACGACCCGTCCAAGGTCAGCAGGAACGCCCGTTCGGCGGTAATGCGGATCATGGTTTCGGGGCAATTGAGGGCGGCGAGGAAATCCAGGGATTTGCGGTCGTCGGCCCGGCAGGTGATGCCGATGGCGCCCTGGGCTACCGCCGGCAGCATCTCGTCGGTTTCCAGCGCACGGGTGACGTGTTCCGACAGCCCCAGGCGATTGAGACCGGCCATGGCCAGAAGGGTGGCATCCACCACCCCTTCCGACAGCTTGCGCAGCCTTGATTGCACGTTGCCACGGAAATTGACCACTTGCAGATCGGGACGGCGGTGCAGTATCTGGGCGCCACGGCGCAGACTGGCGGTGCCGACCACCGCACCTTGCGGCAGATCGTCGATACCCTTGGCCTTCAGCGACAAAAAGGCGTCGCGCACGTCTTCACGCGGCAACACGCAGGGCAACACGATGCCGTCGGGCAGAACCGTGGGGACGTCCTTCATGGAATGGACCGCCAGATCGATGCGGCCATCGAGCATGGAATCGTCCAGTTCCTTGGTGAACAGGCCCTTGCCGCCGATCTCGGCCAAAGGCCGGTTCTGGATCAGGTCGCCGGTGGTCTGGATCACCTGGATGGCGATGGCGCCCTCGGTCGCCAGGGCCGGCCAGGCGGCGCCCAGGCGGTCGCGGGTCTCGTGGGTCTGGGCCAGGGCAAGCGGCGATCCGCGCGTGCCGATGGTGAGCTGTGCGGTGTTTACGGTTTTCGTCATGATCGGCCTGTTGTAGGTAATGATGGCGTATCTGGAAAGGGCTTTTCGGTGCTGATTCTTGGAATCGAGACAAGTTGCGATGAAACCGCCGCGGCAATCGTCGACGGCGACCGGCACATTCTGGCCGATGTGGTGTTGTCGCAAATTGACGTTCATCGTCCCTATGGCGGAATTGTCCCCGAGGTCGCCGCCCGCGCCCATCTGGAAAACGCCGATCTGATGGTGGCCGAGGCGATGAAGCAGGCCGGCATAAGCTTCGCCCAACTGGACGCGGTGGCGGCCACCGGCGGCCCCGGCCTGATCGGCGGCGTCATGGTCGGCGTGATGACCGCCAAGGCCATTGCGCTGGCGGCGCAAAAGCCGTTTCTGGCCGTCAACCATCTGGAAGGCCACGCGCTGACCGCGCGGCTGACCGACGATATCGCTTTCCCCTATCTGCTGCTGCTGGCCTCGGGCGGACATTGCCAGTTGCTGGCGGTACTCGGTGTCGGCGATTACCGCCGCCTGGGCACCACCATCGACGATGCGGTGGGCGAGGCCTTCGACAAGGCGGCCAAGATGATCGGCCTGGGCTATCCCGGCGGGCCGCAGATCCAGGCCTGGGCGGCCAAGGGCGATGCCGCCCGCTTTATTCTGCCCCGCCCGATGAAGGGCAAGCCCGGCTGTGATTTCAGTTTTTCCGGGCTGAAGAACGCCGTCCGCCTGCTGGTGGAAAGCCTGCCCAAGCCGTTGTCGGACCAAGACATCGCCGACGTCGCCGCCGGCTTTCAGGCGGCGGTGGCGCAATCCATGGCCGACCGTACCCGCCGCGCCATCGAGCTGTTCACCCGCCAATGGCCCCAGGGCAAGCATCTGGTGGTGGCCGGCGGCGTCGCCGCCAACAGCGCGTTGCGAGCCGAACTGACCAATCTGGCGGCCAAGGCCGGCCTGACCTTCATCGCGCCGCCGTTGAAATTGTGCACCGACAATGCCGCCATGATCGCCTGGGCCGGGGTGGAACGCTTTCGCCTGGGGCTGGTCGACGGCCTGGATTTCGCCCCCCGTCCGCGCTGGCCGCTGGACCCCACCGCCCCCAAGGCCAAAGGCGCCGGCGTCAAGGCTTAGGCCTTGCCAAGCTCACGCACAATCTCCATACTTTCGAGTGGGGATTGGGAGGGGAATCTATGCGAAGGGTTAAGTTCGCAGCCATCATCTGGCTGTTCTCCGCCATGCCGGTGGCAGCCGAGGATGTGATTGTCGCCCTTACCGATTCCACCCCCAATTTCAGCATGCATCAGCCGGACGGCAGCATCACCGGCATCAACATGGATCTGGCCCGGCTGTTGTGCCAACGCCTGGAACTGCGCTGCCGCTATCAATTGATGCCCTTGGCCGCCCTGGTCGCCCATGTGCGCGACGGCAAGGCGCAGATCGGCTTCGGCAATCTGACCAAAACGCCGGAACGCGAAAAGGACATGCTGTTTTCGCGGCCCTATTGGCGTTCCACCTCGGTTTTCGTCGGTCACCGCGATCTGGCCGGCCACTCCATGGACGATCTGGTCCGGGGCCGCAAGGTGGCGGTGCAGGAAGGCTCGCGCCAGGCCAAATGGCTGGCCGACAAATATGGCGGCAGCTATATTCCGGTGCCGCGCCCGACCATTTTCGACGTCATCGCCACCTTGCCCTTGCAACAGGCCCATCTGATCCTGGCGCCGATGATGACGGTGCATCCGTTTCTGATCAGCGCCGACGGCACCGATTTCGGCTTTGTTTCTGACCCCATCGATTCCGGCTGGCCGGTCCATATCGTCCTCAACAAGGACCGCCCCGATTTGCAGCAACGGCTGGACAAGGCGCTGGAAGATGCCAGCCGTGACGGCAGCCTGGGCCGCATCGTCCGCGCCTATGTCCCCTTCGATATCTTTTAGCCCCCCCGGATACGGCAGAACCCGATGAAAAATTTGGCGAGACGGCTAAAGCTGATGGCATAATTCATTGGATTATTCTTCCTGGTCGACATCATGCGGTTCACGCCTATCCAAACCCTGTTTGCGCTGCCCAGTATTCGCTCCAGGCTGATCGCCATTGTCCTGGCCACCGCCATTCCTGCGGCTATCGCCTTGGGCGTGATGGCGGCCACGTTTTACGGCAATCAAAAGAAGCAGAGCGAGATCGACCTGTTGCAGACGGCCCGCGCACTGACTTCGGCGCTGGACCGCAACTTCAGTATCGGCCTGAACGTGGCCCAGGCCCTGGCGGTGTCCTCGAAACTGCAACAATCGGACTTCGCCGGCTTTCACGCCGAAGCCAAAAGCGTCCTGAACGACCGTTTTCCCGGTTTCACCTTCGTCCTGAGCGACGAAAGCGGCCAGCAATTGCTGAACACCATCCGCCCCTATGGCGAAGTCTTGCCCCGGCACGGCAATCCCGAGAACCTGCGTCAGGTCTTCCTGACCGGCAAGCCAAGCATCTCCGACCTGTATATGGGCGGGGTGATGAAGCGCCCGGTGGTCAGCATCGAGGTGCCGGTGTGGCGTGACGGCAAAGTCGCCTATGCGCTCAGCGTCGGCTTCCTGACCGATTCGCTGACCAGGATTTTGACGGATCAGCGCCTGCCCGAAGGACGGATGGCCGCAATCTTCGACCCGCAAGGAGTGATCGCCGCGCGCACCCACATGGCCGAGCAACTGGTGGGCAAAAAGGGGGCGCCCGTCCTGCTGCAACGGATTGAGACGGCGACGGAAGGAATAGTCGAAACCCACACCTTGGAGGGGTTGGGTGTCATCATCGCCTTCAACCGCTCGACCGAGACCAATTGGACGGTGGGGATATCCATGCCGTGGACCGTCGTCCTGGCGGAAACCCTGAACCAGATCGCCCTGATCTATGGCGGCATCACCGTACTGCTGCTGGCCGGGGTGGCGACGGTGTGGGTCATCGGCGGCAAGATCAGCCGATCCATCCGCGCCCTGGCCGCACCGGCCATCGCCCTGGGCACCGGCGCGCCGGTGGTGGTGCTGGATCACGGCCCGATCGAGGCGATCGAGATCAGCCACACCCTGAAGGCGGTCGAGCGCGAACTGCAACAATACCGCGACCACCTGGAACAGATGGTCGCCGAGCGCACGGCGGCGCTGCAGGCCTCCAACCGCGAACTCGAGCAATTCGCCTATGTCGCCTCGCACGATCTGCAAGAGCCGTTGCGCATGGTGGTGTCCTATGTAGACCTGCTGGCCCGGCGTTATGGCGACAAACTGGACAAGGACGCCTTCGAATTTATCGGTTTCGCCCGCGAAGGCGCCTTGCGCATGAGCGAACTGATCAAGGATCTGCTGGATTATTCCCGCATCGGGCGACAAGACGGCCACCCCGAACCCCTGGATCTGCGTGAGCTGGCGACCGAGGCCTTGAACAATCTGAGACTCGCCTTGGCCGATTCCGGCGGTACGGTGGTGCTGGCCGACACCTTGCCCACACTGGTCGGCAACCGTGTCGAACTGGTCCGCCTGTTCCAGAATCTCATCGGCAACGCCTTGAAGTATCGCCGCCCCGACCAGCCGCCCCGGGTCGAGATCAAGGCCGAGCGCGATGGCACGGCTTGGGTGATCAAGGTAGCCGACAACGGTATCGGCATCGCCCCGGAATACCGCGAACGTATCTTCGGCCTGTTCCAGCGCCTGCATGGCCGTAACGCGTATCAAGGGACCGGCATCGGGCTGGCCAGCGCCAAAAAGATCGTCGAACTGCACGGCGGTCACATCTGGGTGCAAGATGCCCCCGGCCAGGGCTCCGTCTTCTGCTTCACCCTTGAAGACAAGGCAAGCCTGCCCGTCGACATGCCATCGGCGCAAGACCAGGGTTAACGATCCTTGACCTTGGGGCCCGGACCATGGCCCAATCCGCCCCCGGCTTCTTGATCAAAGGGTGCGCGCCATGGACAATTTCACCTTCCACAATCCGGTCCGGCTGATTTTCGGCCAAGGCCAGATCGCCCAGATCGCCAAGGAAATCCCTGCCGGCGCCCGCGTGCTGTTCGCCTTTGGCGGCGGTTCCATCAAGACCAACGGCGTCCATGCCCAAGTGGTGGCGGCGTTGCAGGCGGCCGGCCTGTTCTGGCTGGAATTTTCCGGCATCGAGCCCAATCCCCGCTATGAAACCCTGATGAAGGCCGTGCATCTGGCCCGTGCCGAAAAGCTTGATTTCGTCCTGGCGGTGGGCGGCGGTTCGGTGGCCGACGGCTGCAAATTCATCGCCGCCGCCATCCCCTTCGACGGCGAGCCCTGGGATATCCTGGCCAAGCGCGCCCGTGTCAATACCGCCACCCCCTTGGGCATCGTCCTCACCCTGCCGGCGACGGGATCGGAGATGAACTGCTTCGCCGTGGTCAGCCGCGACGAAACCCACGAAAAGCTGTCCTTCGGCAGCCCGGCGGTGTGGCCGAAATTCTCGGTTCTCGACCCGGAAAGCACCTATACCCTGCCGCCGCGCCAGATCGGTAACGGCATCGTCGACGCCTTCGTCCACGTGGTCGAGCAATACCTGACCTATCCGGCCCAGGCGCCGCTGACCGACCGCATGGCCGAGGCCATCTTGTCCACCTTGGTGGAAATCGCCCCCGCCGCCATGAGCAATCCGCCCGATTATCAGGCCCGTGCCAATCTGATGTGGTGCGCCGCCATGGCGCTGAACGGTCTGGTCGGCGCCGGCGTGCCGCAGGATTGGGCCACCCATTACATCGGCCATGAACTGACCGCCATCGCCGGCATCGACCACGCCCGCACCCTGGCCGCTGTCTGGCCCGGCGTGATGGCGGTGAAGTTCGAGGCGAAAAAGGCCAAACTGGCCCAATATGCCGAGCGGGTGTGGAACGTGCGCGAAGGATCGGTGGACGACAAGGCCCGCGCCGCCATCGCCCATACCCGCGCCTTCTTCGAATCGGTCGGCGTGCCGTCGGGACTGGCGCCTTATGATCTGCCCGCCGACATCGCCGATCAGGTTGCCGCCCGCCTGGATGCTCGCAATCAGGCGCCCTTGGGCGAGCACGGGGATATCGACAGCGCCATGGTTAAACGGGTACTGGCCGCCGCCTAGCAAGATATGGTAGACGGTCACCTCATGACCCACACCACCTTGGTCCTTGGCGGCGCCCGTTCGGGCAAAAGCGTCTATGCGGAAGGCCTGCTGGCCGGGGCGCCGGCCCTGTATGTGGCCACCGGCCAAGCCTTCGACGACGAGATGGCCGAACGTATCCGCTTGCATGTGGACCGGCGCGGCCCCACCTGGAGCACCATCGAGGAGCCGCTGGACCTGCCGGCATTGCTCGACCGTCACCTTGATCCGGCCCGGCCCATCCTGGTCGATTGCCTGACCTTGTGGATCAGCAACCTGATGCAT
The DNA here is from genome assembly GCF_000513295.1 of Magnetospirillum gryphiswaldense MSR-1 v2. Taxonomy (NCBI): domain Bacteria; kingdom Pseudomonadati; phylum Pseudomonadota; class Alphaproteobacteria; order Rhodospirillales; family Rhodospirillaceae; genus Magnetospirillum; species Magnetospirillum gryphiswaldense. Next base: position 946,196 of record NC_023065.1, on the reverse strand, counting down.
GCGGGCCGCGACGTCGCCGCCGCGACCGAGACCCTGGCCGAGGTGGTGGCCGGTGCCCGCGGCGACGTGGTGCTGGTCTCCAGCGAAGTGGGGTTGGGTCTGGTGCCGGAAACCCGGCTGGGCCGCGACTTCCGCGATCATCAGGGCCGCGTCAACCAACGTATCGCCCAGGTTTGCCGCCATGTGGTGTTCGTCGCCGCCGGCCTGCCGCTCATTTTAAAAGGATAAGCCGTTCATGCGCAAAGTTCCCACCACCGTCATCACCGGCTTTTTGGGCGCCGGCAAGACCACCTTGGTCCGCCATCTGATGGAGAACAACCAGGGCCGGCGCATCGCCCTGATCGTCAACGAATTCGGCGATGTGGGCGTCGATGGCGATTTGCTGGCCTCGTGCGGCATCGAGGGCTGTGCCGATGATGACATCATCGAACTGGCCAATGGCTGCCTGTGCTGCACCGTCGCCGACGAGTTCCTGCCGACCATGCAGGCGCTGCTCGACCGGCCCAATCCGCCCGATCACATCCTGATCGAGACCTCCGGTCTGGCCCTGCCCAAGCCGCTGGTCAAGGCCTTCCACTGGCCGGAAATCCGCTCGCGCGTCACCGTCGACGGCGTGCTTGCGGTGGTCGACGCCGCGGCTGTCGCCGCCGGCCGCTTTGCCGACACCCCCGAGCAGATGGCCCAGCCCGACCACGACAATCCGCTGGAAGAAGTGTTCGAGGACCAATTGGCCTGCGCCGACATGGTGCTGTTGAACAAGAGCGATCTGCTGGACGCGGCCCAACTCGACACCACCCATGGCGAATTGACGGCCAAGCTGCGTCCCGGCGTGCGGGTGATCCGCACCAGCCGCAGCGCCATCGACCCGCTGATCGCTCTGGGCCTGTCGGCGGCGGCGGAAGACGATCTGGCCGCCCGGCCCAGCCATCACGACACCGAGGACGGCCACGACCACGACGATTTCGAAAGCTTCGCCATCACCCTGGCCGAAGTGGCCGACCCGGCGGCGCTGGAAGCCCGCCTGAGCCAAGTCATCGCCCTGCACGACATCCTGCGCCTGAAAGGCTTCCTGGCGGTGTCGGGCAAGCCGGCCCGCCATGTGGTGCAGGCGGTGGGCACCCGCATCGAACGCTGGTTCGACCGCCCCTGGCAGGCGGGCGAGGACCGCCTCAGCCGCCTGGTGGTGATCGGTGAAAAGGGCCTGGACCGCGCCGCCATCGAAGCGGCGTTGCTGGCCTGATCTGAATGCACCTTCTGGCCGCCCAGCCCGGCAGCATCACCGACGGCGCCGAAGCCGTCGACCTGGGACAAAGTCCCGGCGAGGTGGTGATGCTGTCCGCCGCCGACACCGAATTGTCGGCCATCGCCGCCGCCCACGGGCGGCGGGGGGCGCCGTTCGCCCTGCGGCTGGCCAATCTGTTGCGCCTGAACCACCACATGTCGGTGGACTTTTACGTCGATCAGGTGATCGCCCATGCCCGGCTGGTGATCATCCGCCTGCTGGGCGGGCAATCCTATTGGCCCTATGGCGTCGAGCAGATCGCCGCCACCTGCCACCGTAAGGGTATCGCCCTGGCGCTGTTGCCCGGCGACGACAAACCCGACCCCGATTTGATGGCGCTGTCCACCTTGGACCGTCCCGATCTCGACCGGGTGTGGCGCTGGCTGATCCAGGGCGGCCCCGCCAATATGGACAGCCTGATCCGGTGGGCCGGCACCCAAGATGACTGGCTGGAGCCCAAGCCGCTGCCCGCCGCCGGCCCCTATCCGTCGGTGGATTGGCAACAGGATTGGGACCAGACCAAGCCCAGCGCCGTGGTGGTGTTCTACCGCGCCCAGGTGCTGGCCGGCGACACCGCCCCCGTCGATGCGCTGCTGGCCGATTTGCGCGGGCGCGGCCTGAACGCGGCGGCCATCCATGTGCAATCGCTGAAGGACAACGCCTCGGCGGCCATGGTCGAAGGCTTGCTGGGCCGCATGTGCCCTGACATCATCGTCAACGCCACCGGTTTCGCCGTCGCCACCCCCGGCAAGCCCGAGGATTCGCCGTTTGCCGCCGCCGATTGCCCGGTGTTGCAGGTGGTGTTGGCCGGCAGCGACCGCCAGACCTGGCAAAACGGCAATACCGGCCTGGGGCCGAAGGACATCGCCATGAACGTGGCCCTGCCCGAGGTGGATGGCCGCATCCTCGCCCGCGCGGTGTCGTTCAAGGCGGCGACGCGAGACGAGCCCACCCAATGCGATCTGGCCCGCCATCAGCCGGAAGCCGACCGCATCGCCTTCGCCGCCGCCCTGGCCACCAATTGGGCCAAGCTGCGGCGCAAAGCCCCATCCCAGCGACGGGTGATGGTGGTGCTGGCCAATTATCCCAACCGCGACGGACGGTTGGGCAACGGTGTCGGCCTGGACACCCCGGCGGCGGCGGTCGAGGTGCTGCGGGCCATGCAGGGCGCCGGCTATGGCCTCGACACCCTGCCCGCCGACGGCAACCACCTGCTGGACCTGCTGCAACAAGGCGCCACCAACGACTGGCGCCAGTTGGACCACCGGCAGCAGCGCGAAAGCATCGCCCTGCCCGATTATCTGGCGTTCTTCCATGACCTGCCCCAACCGGTGCAACAGGCGGTGCGCGAGCGGTGGGGGGCGCCGGAAAGCGACCCGTTCTTCCGCACCGGCGAGCTCAGTTGCGGCAAGTTCCTGCTGCCCATCCTGGTGTTGGGCAAGGTGGCGGTGGGCATCCAGCCGGCGCGCGGCTACAACATCGATCCGGCCAGTTCCTATCACGACCCCGATCTGGTGCCGCCGCACAATTATCTGGCCTTCCACGCCTGGATGCGCGAGCAGTTCCGTGCCGACGCCGTCATCCACATGGGCAAGCACGGCAATCTGGAATGGCTGCCGGGCAAATCGCTGGCGCTGTCAGCCAATTGCTACCCCGAGGCCTGCCTGGGGCCGTTGCCCAATCTCTACCCCTTCATCGTCAACGATCCGGGCGAAGGCACCCAGGCCAAGCGCCGGGCGGCGGCGGTGATCATCGACCACCTGACGCCGCCGTTGACGCGGGCGGAAAGCTATGGCCCGCTGGCCGAGCTCGAGCGGCTGGTGGACGAATATTATGAAGCGGCGGGCGTCGATCCGCGCCGTCTGGCCATTCTGCGCAAGGATATCCTGAGCCTGACCGCCAGTGCCGGCCTGGATGCCGATCTGGGCATCAAGCCCAGCGACGATGCCGACGATGCCCTGGCCAAGCTGGACAACCATCTGTGCGAACTGAAGGAATTGCAGATCCGCGACGGCCTGCACATCTTCGGCCAAAGCCCGCAAGGCGACCAGCGCCTGGACCTGCTGGTCGCCCTGGCCCGCATCGGGCGCGGGACGCAGCCGGGACAGCAATCATTGCTGCGCGCCCTGGCCGCCGATCTGGGTTTGGGTTTCGACCCGCTCGATTGCGTATTGGGCGACGAATGGCCCGGCCCGCGCCCGGACATCCTGGCCGGCGGCATCTGGCGCAGCAATGGCGACACGGTGGAGCGGCTGGAAAACCTGGCCCGCGCCCTGGTGGCCGGGCAGGCCGCCGATACCGGCTGGACGCAAACCCAGGCGGTACTGGAGCACATCCAGACCATGCTAGCGCCCGCCGTCGATGGTTGCGGCGACGCGGAAATCGCCGGTCTACTGCGCGGCCTCGATGGCCGTTTCGTCGCTCCCGGCCCGTCGGGGGCACCGACCAGGGGCCGGCCCGACGTGCTGCCCACCGGGCGCAATTTCTATTCCGTCGACACCCGCGTGGTGCCGACGCCGGCGGCGTGGCTGCTGGGGTGGAAATCGGCGCAATTGCTGGTCGAACGCTATTTGCAGGACAATGGCGACTGGCCACGGGCCATGGCGGTGACCGCCTGGGGCACCAGCAACATGCGCACCGGCGGCGACGACATCGCCCAAGGACTGGCCCTGCTGGGGGCGCGCCCGACCTGGGACGCCGCCTCGCGCCGGGTCACCGGCTTCGAGATCCTGCCGCAGACGGTGCTGGACCGTCCGCGCGTGGACGTCACCTTGCGGGTGTCGGGGTTTTTCCGCGACGCCTTCCCCGATCTGATCAATTTGTTCGATTCCGCCGTCCGTGCCATCGCCGCCCTGGACGAAGACGACAGCATCAACCCGCTGGCTGCCCGCGTGCGCGCCGACACCCCACGCCTGGGCGCCCAGGCGGCGGCGCGGGTGTTCGGCTCGAAACCCGGCGCTTATGGCGCCGGCCTGCAGGCGCTGATCGACGAAGGCGGCTGGAGCGACGACGGCGATCTGGCGCAGGCATACGTGGCCTGGGGCGGCTGGGCCTATGGCAACGGCGCCGAGGGCAGCGACGCCCGCGACCTGTTCCACGAACGGCTGTCGCAGGTGGAGGCGGTGGTGCAAAACCAGGACAACCGCGAACACGATTTGTTGGATTCGGACGATTATTATCAGTTCGAGGGCGGCATGGCGGCGGCGGTCAAACACGCCTCGGGCAAGGCGCCCGCCATCTATCACCCCGACCATTCGCGCCCCGAATCGCCACGTATCCGCACGCTTTCCGAGGAAATCGCCCGTGTGGTCCGCGCCCGCGCCGTCAATCCCAAATGGATCAAGGGCGTGATGCGCCACGGCTACAAGGGCGCCTTCGAGATGGCCGCCACGGTGGATTACCTGTTCGCCTTCGCCGCCACCACCGACGCGGTCAAGAACCACCATTTCGACCTGATCGCCGATGCCTATCTGGGCGACGACGACGTGCGCGATTTCTTGCAGCGCAACAATCCCGCCGCCTTGCAGGAAATCCGCGCCCGCCTGCGCGAAGCCATCGAAAGAGGATTGTGGCGGCCCCGGCGCAATTCAGTGCATGCTTTGCTCGATAACTGACTCTGAACTTTCACATTGCCTCGGGCCTTGCTGCCGCTATACCAGCCCTGCCTTTGACTGACACGGATGACCCCCATGCCGGAAGCCACCGACCAGATTGTCGCCACCGATATCAAGATGACCGCCCGCGGCGTCAAGGTGCATTACGGCGACAAGATGGCGCTGAAAGGCGTTGACCTGGATTTCCGCACCAACGAGGTCACCGCCCTGATCGGTCCCTCGGGCTGCGGCAAGTCCACCTTCCTGCGCTGCCTCAACCGCATGAACGACACCATCGGCATCGCCCGGGTCAGCGGTCAGGTGACCTTGGACGGCGAGGGCATCTATGGCCCCGGCGGCATCGACCCGGTGCTGTTGCGCATGCGCGTCGGCATGGTGTTCCAAAAGCCCAATCCGTTCCCCAAATCCATCTATGACAATGTCGCCTTCGGCCCGCGCATCCACGGCCTGTACCGCGACAACGACCACCTGGACCAGATCGTCACCCACGCCTTGGAAAAGGCCGGGTTGTGGCACGAGGTCAAGGACCGCCTGTATGAAAAAGGCACCGGTATTTCCGGCGGCCAGCAGCAGCGCCTGTGCATCGCCAGGGCCATCGCCGTGTCGCCGGAAGTGATCCTGATGGACGAGCCCTGTTCGGCCCTGGACCCCATCGCCACCGCCAAGGTCGAGGAATTGATCGACGAATTGCGCGAGAACTTCACCATCGTCATCGTCACCCATTCCATGCAGCAGGCGGCCCGCGTGTCGCAGCGCACGGCATTTTTCCATCTTGGCGAAGTCATCGAAGTGGGCGATACCGAACAGATCTTCACCGCGCCCGCGCAGCAATTGACCCAAGGCTACATCACCGGCCGTTTCGGCTGATCGGAGAACACCTATGCCCACCATCGGCGACCAGCACATCGTCAAATCCTATGACGACGAACTGAAGCGTCTGCACGACGCCCTGGCCCGCATGGCCGGACTGGCCGAAGCGCAATTGGCCGCCGCGATCGAGGCCTTGGACAAGCGCGATTCCGACATCGCCACCCGGGTGATGAACGACGACCCCAAGGTGGATGAATGCGAGCATTTCATCAATGAACAGACCGTGCGCCTGCTGGCGCTGCGCGCCCCCGTCGCCGACGATCTGCGCATGGTGATTTCGGCCCTCAAGGCCGCCGGCGACATCGAACGCATCGCCGACCACGCCGCCAACGCCGCCAAGCGGTCCTTGGTGCTGAACCAGATGCCCCCGGTCGCCCCCATGCGGTCGCTGGTGCGCATGGGCAAGCTGGTGGCGGAATTGCTGAACGAGGTGTTGGACGCCTTCTTGGCCCACGACGCCGAGCGCGCCTTGGCAGTGCGGTCGCGCGACCAGGAAGTGGACGATTTGTATTCCAGCCTGTTCCGCGAAATCCTGACCTACATGATGGAAGACCCGCGCACCATCACCGCCTGCTCGCATCTGATGTTCATCGCCAAGAACATCGAACGGGTCGGCGACCACGCCACCAACATCGCCGAGATGACCTATTTCATCGCCACCGGGCGCTCGCTCAACGACCAGCGGCCCAAGCGCGACACCTCGGCCTACGAGGACGGCACCTCTCCTGTGTGAGGCTTCGCCTTAACGACCGCACGAAGCTTCGCCCAGCCGGTCCCACTTGGCTTCCGGCAGGGTTCTGACCGCCTTGGTCAATTCGACGACGCGGACGCGGAAGATGCGGGCTTGGTGCGGCGCCACCACCTTGCACATGAAGGCGGCATATTGCGGCCAGGACAGGTTCTCGGCCTTGACCAGCACATACATGTTGCCCTGGCTGTCGGCGCTGACATCGACCACGCGTGGCTGCTGGCGCACCGCCGCGATGGCGCTGGCCTGATCGGCCCAAGCCGGTGCCGATACCGGTGCGGATACCGCCATCATCATCATCGCGACAAACAAGATGCGCTTCATGACCAATCTCCTTGATACCGCCCCTTTCTAACCCGATCAGGGTTAGAAAACGGTTACCCGTCCCCCGGTCAGGGGCTGCGGCACCCCGGTGGTGCCGGGAAACGTCAACGGCAGCCCTCGCAACGAGCGCACGGCGAGAAAGGCGAAGGCCTGGGCCTCCAGGGCATCGCCATCCCAGCCCACCGTCTCGACCGGGGCGACGGGGGCCGCCAGTTGGGCGGCCAGCATGCGCATCAGCACCGGGTTGTGGCGCCCGCCGCCGCAGACCAGCCAACGCGACACCGGGGCGGGGAAATGCTGGGCCGCCAACGCCACGGCACGAACGGTGAAGGCGGTCAGGGTGGCGGCGCCGTCCGCAGCCCCCTTACCCGCCACCAGCGATGCCGCCATGGCCTGGAAATCGTCGCGGTCCAGGGATTTGGGCGGGAGGGCCGAGAAATAATCATGGCCGGCGAAGCCATCCACCGCAGCCCGGTCGATGCTGCCGGCAGCAGCCAGGGCGCCGCCTTCATCCACCGGACGTCCGGTATGGGTCAGCGCCCAATCATCGATCAGGGCATTACCCGGCCCGGTGTCGAAGGCCAGCAAGGTTCCATCCGCGCCGATCCAGGTGACGTTGCCGACACCGCCCAAATTCAGCACCGCCAAGGGCGCCGCCAATCCTTGCGCCAGGGCGGCGTGATAGACCGGCACCAACGGCGCCCCCTGCCCGCCCGCCGCCACGTCGTCGCTGCGGAAATCACCGACCACGCGGATACCGGTCAGCCGCGCCAGCAAGGCCCGGTCGCCGATCTGCCAGGTGCGGCGCTGTTCGGGCCGGTGCAGGATGGTATGGCCGTGAAAACCGATCACCCCGACCCGCTCGGCGTCGATGCCGGCTTGACCCAGCAGGCGCTGCACCGCCTGGGCATGGGCTTGGGTCAGGCGCTGTTCCACCTCGGCCACCGGGCCGGTTCCGCCCAGCACCGAGCGCAAACCGTTGCGCAGATCGTCGTCATAGGGAATGGTCAGGGCCGCACCGGTGGCCCGCACCGTTTCACCATCGGTTTCCACCAGGGCGGCGTCGATACCGTCGAGCGAGGTGCCGCTCATCAGACCCAAAGCCAGCATGTGCATGAAGGATGCGCCTTTGCGCCGATTGTTGACCGGCGGTGATTGTGCTAAACGGGCTCACTTTGTTCAAGCAACCGAATGATCGATAACGCCATGACCACCGCCCGCTCCGAATTCCTGCGCGTCGTCGCCGAACGCGGCTACATGCACCAATGCACCGACCTGGAGGCGCTGGACAAGCGCCTGAACCAAGGTCCGGCGGCGGCGTATATCGGCTTCGACTGCACCGCCGAATCCCTGCATGTGGGCGGCCTGATGCAGATCATGTTGCTGCGTTGGTGGCAGAAGACCGGCAACAAGCCCATCGTGCTGATGGGCGGCGGCACCACCCGCATCGGCGACCCCACCGGCAAGGACGAAGCCCGCAAGATGCTGGACGATGCCGCCATCGCCCGCAACATGGCCGGCATCAAGCAGGTGTTCGCCAAGTACCTGACGTTCGGCGATGGCGCTACCGACGCCATGATGGTCAACAACGCCGATTGGCTGGACCAGCTTAATTACATTTCGTTCCTGCGCGATTACGGCAAGCATTTCACCATCAACCGCATGCTGACCTTCGATTCGGTCAAGCTGCGGCTGGAACGCGAACAGCCGCTGACCTTCCTGGAATTCAATTACATGATCCTGCAAGGTTACGACTTCGCCGAGTTGTGGAGCCGCCACAAATGCGTGTTGCAGATGGGCGGGTCCGACCAGTGGGGCAACATCATCAACGGCGTCGAATTGGGTCGCCGCGTGCATCAGGCCGAACTTTTCGGCCTGACCAGCCCGCTTTTGACCACCAGCTCGGGCGCCAAGATGGGCAAGACCGTAGGCGGCGCGGTGTGGCTGAACGCAGACATGCTGTCGGCGTGGGAATTCTGGCAATACTGGCGCAACACCGAAGACGCCGATGTGGGCCGCTTCCTCAAGCTCTACACTGAATTGCCGCTGGACGAGATCGCCCGGCTGGAAGCCCTGCAAGGGGCCGAGATCAACGAGGCCAAGAAGATCCTGGCGAACGAGGTCACCCGCCTGTGTCACGGCGAGGACGCCGCCCGCGAAGCGGCGGAAACCGCACGCAAGACCTTCGAGGAAGGGGCGCTGGCCGACAACCTGCCGACCATTGCCATCCCGGCGGCGGACCTGAATGCCGGTATCCCGGCCTTCGCCCTGTTCGTGCGGGCCGGCTTGTCCACCTCCAACGGCGAGGCCCGGCGCCTGCTGCAACAAGGCGGCGGTCGCGTCAACGATGCCCAGGTCACCGACCCGGCAGCCCCCATCGGCGCCGACGCCCTCAAGGACGGCGTCATCAAGCTGACGGCGGGTAAAAAGCGTAACGTTCTGGTCAAGCCGGAATAAAAGCAAAAGGCGCCGGAAACGGCGCCTTTTTCATTGCCGCAACGGCTGCGCTTCGGCTGGTTTTTCCACCGGCTTTTCCGGCGCCCGCTTGCGCGCCTCGGTTTCCGAGCCATCGTCGAAGATGTTGAACAGATTGCGCAAAAAGCCCGGGGTCAACGCCGACAGCGGGTTGACCATGACGTCGGGGTCCTGGCTGGGCCCACGCATGGAATAATTGAACGCCACCAACCCGCCGCCCTTTTCACCGCCGGTCACCAGCCAGCCCAGCACCGGGATATTGCCCAGCACCGAATTGAGCGCATAGGCCGGCACCACCGTGCCTTCCAGGGCCATGCGCTTGGAATCCAGGTCCAACTCGCCCTTGGCGGTCAGGCCCAGGGCGGCGCCATAGGCGCGGGCGTCGTTCAGGGTCAGCAGGCCGTCTTTCAGGACGAAGGGGGCGTCCAGGGTGGAAAAACCGACGCCTTGATCCTGCATCAGGTCCAAAATACCGGTCAACGCCGCCACCGTCAGCAACCGGGCCAGGGCCGGGGCGTTGACGATGTAATAATCGGCCACCTTGATGGTACCGACCAAAGGCTGACCGTCCTTGTCGTCTTCATAGACGGCATCCACCTCCAGCTTGCCCCCCACCATGTGCGAATAGCTGTCGAAGGCCTTCAACACCGCCCCGGCATCGTCCGAAGTCACCTTCAGTGCACGACGGTTGGGGCCGCTTTGGTGGAGGTCGAAATCGAACACCTTGCCATCGCCGACCTTGCCCTTGACCTGCATTTGTCGCCATTCCTGGCCGTCGCGCTGCAAATGGGCGCTGGCGTCGACCAGCTTGCCGTCCTTGGACACCCAGGCATTCTTGACGCTGCCTTGGATGGTCATGGGCGGCAGATCGGCCTTTTTGCGGTGCTTTTCCACGCCGGTGGGCAACGGCGGATCGCCGGGAATGGGGGCTTCCTCGCCCACCACCGGCTCGGCGTTGAACTGATCGCCGCGGGCGACGATATCCAACCCGCCATTGGGCCGCAGGGTCAGCGTACCGGCCACATCGGTGCGCCCGCCGTAACGCAGGCGCTCGAACTCCACCCGTCGCGGCCTGCCGTCGCTGAACGCCACCGCGCCCTCGGTCTGCAAATCGCCGGCGATCACCGAGAAATGGGGGATGGCAGCGATCTCGTTGTTGACCAGCCGCACCGAGACATCGGCGCCGCCGGTGGTGCCGTCGCGCTTGTACCAGCCCAATCCGGGCAGGCGCATGAAGGCGGGGGACAGGTCGACCTTGGCCTCGATATCGCCCCTGCCGCCACCATACAGCGTCGCCACCACGTTGGCCGCCACCGGTCCGGTCATGAAGGGCGCGACGAAGGGTGGGCCTTCCAGGCGCAACAGCTTGCGCTGGTCTTCGCTGATGGACGGCGCCTTGACCTCGTAGCGCGAGCGGAAGGCGACGCCCTTGGTGGAAAAATTCTCGCGCCATTTCAGGTCACCGGCGATGGAGCCCAAGACGATAGGACCGGTGGCGTCCAGGCCCTTGGCATCGACGTCGATTTCAAGATCGCCCTGGGTCAGGTCCAACCCCATCACCACCTTGGGCAGGAACACCTTCTTGACCGAGGAATGGACCTTCACCTCCAAATCATCCAGGCGCAGATTCTTGAGCAGCGGAAATTTCAAGCGCAGACGGGTGACGCCCTCGCCGGAGACCGTGCCGGGGTCGATGCCCAAGGCGGTGGCATAGCGCAACGGCTTGTTGTCGATCAAGGTCAGGGCGTCGCGGGCCGGGCCGGCGATGGTCAGGTCGATATCGGCGAACTGATCGACCGCATCAAGCCCCGACAGGACAATCTGACCGGCCTTCAGCGACAGGCCGTAAACTTCGCCGCCCTTGACGTCGATGCGGAAGGCCGAAGCGTCGAAAGTGGCGTGAGCGGCAGCGTTCTTCACCACCGGCATGGGGTGCAGGTAATCCACCTGGACGCCGTCGCCATGCAATTCCCCCGACAGGCTGTCGACCACCAGATCGTCGAAGCGGCCCGAGGCCGAACGCGCTGCCACGGTGACGCGGGCCTCGCGGGCCATGCCCTTGGACAGGTTGTTCACCACCCATTCGCGCGGATTGGGGGCGGCGATGGCCGGCCACAGGCTGGGCAGTTCATCGAGCGGCACATCGTTCAGGCTGGCTTCCAGAAACAGGGACGACGCGCCCCCCAGCCCCTCGGCCTCGGCGGCCAGACGCAGGCGCGGCCCGCCGAAATCGATCAGCAATTCCTCCAGCCGCGCCTTGGTCAGGCCATCGAAGGCCCGCCCTTTCAGCGAGACGCTGTCCACCTTGCGCCGCATATTGACCGGATCGGGCAAACTGAAGGTGCCGGCGCCGCCGGCCAGTTCAAACGCCACTTCCTCCACCTTGCCGCTGACATCGCCCTTGGCCCGGACCATGCCGGCCAGCGGCAAATCCAACGCCTGCAACTGGGTCAGTGGCCCGCCCAAACGGGCCAAAGCCGCCGGACGGATGCCCGATACCTCGATTTCCGCCCCCAGTTTGTCGCCGTCCTTGCGATAGGTCACGGTGGCGTCGGCGATACCGGTTTCGCCGCCCAAATCGAATTCCAGATGGGCGCTGCCGTCCAGCCCACCCTCGACCCGATGCAGTTCGACGTCGGCATCCTTGGCCTGCCAAGTGGTGTTCAGGTAAAGGTCATCGACGGTCAAATCGGCGTCGATGATGGCGGCGCGCTGCAATGATCGCCCCGGCTTGGTCGGATCGGGCTCGCCCACCAACGCCGCCAGCAAGGACTCGGCGGCATTGCCCGATGGCGGCGTCGGTGTCTCGGCCCCGACGGCACCGATATCCATCTGGAATCGACCGTCGACAGAGCGCACCAGATGCAGACGCGGGCGCAGCAAGGTGATGGATTTTGGCGCCAGTTGGCCGTTCAGCAGCGCTTGCCCCGACAAGGTCAGGGCGATTTCGGGGACCGAGGCGATGGGACGGGCATTATCGCCCACATAAGCATTGACCCCCAGCGCCCGGATTTCCAAGGTGCGGTTGTTGGCACCCAAGGCCAGCACCGTGGTGTCCAGGCGCACGGAAACGCCGCCCTCCGGGGCGGCCAAGGCTTCCTCGATATAGGGTGTCAGAAAATCCAGCGCGACAGGGCCGCTGGACAAACGCCACAGCAGCACCGGCACGATCACCAGCAGACCGACAACGAGAACTCCCAGAAGCTGAAACAGGCTTCTGACGGCACCATGAACCACTACGCGCCTTCCTCCATCATCGACTTGACCCATCGCCCTGGTTTGACCAGTGTGAAGGAATCACAACATCTGGGAATGCACAAGGTGAACTTTCCACTAGATGAGCAGCTGTTACCCAAGATCGCCGATTCCGCGTTGATGGAGCGGGGGTTCGAGCGCTGGGCCGAAATCGCCAGCGAACAGGACGACGCCGATCTCGCCACCTTCATGCGCCAGCTTCCTGGCGATTTGATGGCAAGAAAGCTGCTGTCCTCGGTGTTCGGCAATTCCCCGTTCCTGACCCAGTGCTGTCTGTTCGAGCCCGCCTTCCTGCGCCGCCTGCTGGATCAGGGCGCCGACGCCACCTTCGCCGCCCTGATGGGCGAGTTGGCCGAGGAAGTCGACGGCCAGACCGACATGGCCGCCATGATGAAGTCGCTGCGCATCTATAAACGCCGCGTTGCCCTGCTGACGGCCCTGGCCGATATCGGCGGCGTTTGGCAATTGGAACCGGTGACCGGCGCCCTGGCCGATTTCGCCCAAGCCGCCACCCGCCACGCCTTGCGCTTCTTGCTGCGGCGCGAGGCGGCCAAGGGCGATCTGGTGCTGCCCCATGCCGATGACCCGGAAAAAGACTCCGGCATCATCATCCTGGGCATGGGCAAGTTCGGCGCGCGCGAGCTCAATTACTCCAGCGACATCGACATCATCGTCTTCTTCGACCATGAAAAGCTGGAATACAAGGGCCGCAAGACCCTGGCCGAATGCATGATCGCCATCACCCGCGATCTGGTGAAGATTTTGGACGAGCGGACCGCCCACGGCTATGTCTTCCGTACCGATCTGCGCCTGCGGCCCGATCCCGGCTCGACCCCGGTGGCCATTTCCCTGGCCGCCGCCGAGATTTATTATGAAGGCTTCGGCCAGAACTGGGAACGCGCCGCCATGATCAAGGCGCGCCAAGTGGCCGGCGACACGGTGACCGGCGACTATTTCCTGAAATTCCTCAAGCCGTTCATCTGGCGCAAATCGCTGGATTTCGCCGCCATCCAGGATATCCATTCCATCAAGCGCCAGATCAACGCCCATCGCGGCGGGCGCTCCATCGCGGTGGCCGGCCACAACGTCAAACTGGGCCGTGGCGGCATCCGCGAGATCGAGTTCTTCGCCCAGACCCAACAACTGATCTGGGGCGGGCGCATCCCCGAGGTGCGCTGTTGCCGTACCCTTGACGCCATCCGCGCCCTCGCCCACATGGGTCAGGTGGCCGATAAGGCGGTGGATGAACTGGACGAAGCCTATCGCTTCCTGCGCCAGCTTGAACACCGCTTGCAGATGATCGACGACAAGCAGACCCAGACCCTGCCCGACCAGCCGCAGCGTCTGGCGGAAATCGCCGCCTTCATGGGTTTTGACGACACCGATGCGTTCTCGTCCGCCCTGGTCAGCCGCCTGCAAAAGGTGGAAAGCCACTACGCCGGCCTGTTCGAGGATGCCCCGGCCCTGTCCAGCGGCGGCAATCTGGTGTTCACCGGCGGTGAAAACGACCCCGAGACCGTCAACACCATCGGCGCCATGGGCTTCAACAATGCCGACACCGTGTGCGCCACCATTCGCGGCTGGCATCATGGCCGCATCCGCGCCACCCGCTCGACCCGGGCGCGGGAATTGCTGACCGAACTGACACCATCGTTGTTGCAGGCCCTGGCCGCCACCTCCAGCCCCGACGACGCCTTCATGCGCCTGGACGAGTTTTTGTCGCGGCTGCCGGCGGGGGTGCCGGTGTTCTCGTTGTTCTATTCCAACCCGTCGTTGTTGGAACTGGTGGCCGAACTGATGGGCAACGCCCCCAAGCTGGCCGAGCATCTGGCCCGGCACACCACCCAACTGGATGCGGTGGTCGCCCCCAGCTTCTTCGAGCCGCCGCCGCCCACCGAGCGGCTGATCGAGGATCTCAACAAGGCCCTGGCCGAAGCCGGCGATATCCAGGAGGTGCTGGACATCAGCCGCCGCTGGACCGCCGAACGCAAGTTCCAGGTGGGCGTGCAGACGCTTCGCAACATGCTGGAACCCGACCGGGCGGCGCGCGCCTTCGCCGACATCGCCGACGCGGTGCTGAACTGCCTGTGTCCCAAGGTGGAAGACGAGTTGGCCCGCGCCAATGGCCGGGTCGAGGGCGGCCAATGGTGCATCCTGGCCATGGGCAAGATGGGCGGGCACGAAATGACCGCCACCTCGGACATGGATTTGATCCTGATCTACGACATCCCCGACACCGCCGCCGAATCGGTGGGCGGGCGTCCGCTGGCGGCGTCGGCATGGTTCGCCCGGCTGGCCCAGCGCATCGTCAACGCGCTGACCGCCAAAACCGCCGAGGGCACGCTTTACGAAGTGGACATGCGCCTGCGTCCGTCGGGCAATTCCGGCCCCATCGCCACCAGCCTGCAATCCTTCGACCGCTATCAGCAGGAATCGGCCTGGACCTGGGAACACATGGCCCTGACCCGCGCCCGGGTCGCCTGTGGCAGCCCGCTGCTGGCGGCCAAGGTCGAGGCCATCATCCACCGCACCCTGACCGCACCGCGCGACGCGGCCAAGCTGATCCACGACGTGGCCGAAATGCGCGAGCTGATGGCGCGTGAACACAAGGCCGCCAATCGCTGGGAGGTCAAGCATCTGCGCGGCGGTCTGGTGGATATCGAGTTCACCGCCCAATGGCTGCAATTGCGCTTTGGCGCCGAACACCCCGCAGTACTGGCCACCAATACCCGCGACGTGCTGGACCGGGCCTGTGATGCTGGCCTGCTGTCACGCGGCGACCACGATTCCCTGATCGAGGCATGGCGGCTGTGGTCGGCGGTGCAGTTAGTGCTGCGCCAGACATTGGCCGGCGCCTTCGACGAAGACACCGCACCGCCGGGCCTGAAGGAAGTGATGGTGCGCGCCACCGGGCTGACCGATTTCAAGACCATGGTTGATCGCATGGACGATTGCGCACAAGCTTCGCTTGAGGTGTTCGACCGCCTGATCGCCGAACCAGGCAGAAAAACCGTAACTTGATTGTTGATACCGGACTTCTACAAATCCATGGGATTGTCTACACCGGCCCCGTGAAACATAGAGAGACAAAGCCATGAGCGTGACCATCGGCCAGAAAGCCCCCGACTTTTCCGCCGTCACCGATGAAGGCCCGCGCGGCCTGTCCGATTATGCCGGCAAGCGGCTGGTGCTTTATTTCTATCCCAAGGACGACACCTCGGGCTGCACCACCGAGGCCCGCCAGTTCCGCGACGAGTTTTTGCGCTTCACCATCAACAAGGCGGAAATCCTGGGCGTGTCCAAGGATTCGGTGGCCAGCCACACCAAGTTCCGGGCCAAGCACAACCTGCCCTTCCCGCTGATTTCCGACCCCGACGGCGCCTTGTGCGAGGCGTTCGGCGTGTGGAAGGAAAAGAATATGTACGGCAAGAAGCACATGGGCATCGAACGCTCGACCTTCCTGATCGACGAGGAAGGCGTGGTCCGTGCCGTCTGGCGCAAGGTCAAGGTCGCCGATCATGTGACGGAAGTTTTGCACGCCTTGCACGAACTGTAACACTTCCAATGGCGTGGCGGCGCTGCATCTGCTAAAGGGGCGGGCCATGAAAACCTTGTCCGATGCCGCCACCGCCGTTCTGGCCGCTGCCGAACCCGTGGAAAAATGCCGCCTGACCCGGATCGCCGCCGCCGATTGGGCGGCGGGACGGCTGTCCGGCCCCGGCCACACCCTGCCGCCCGACCGCCCGGCCCGACCGGCGCAACCGCAACTACTGCCGCCCAAGGATATGCCCAAACGCGCCTATAAGGGCGATCGCGGTCGTATCGGTTTGCTGCACGCTTTGGCCCATATCGAGCTCAACGCCATCGATCTGGCCTGGGACATCGTCAGCCGTTTCCCGCATGAAGACATGCCCAAGGGCTTCTACGACGACTGGATTCAGGTGGCGGTGGACGAGGCCCTGCATTTCGAGATGCTGGACAAGCTTTTGGTCAATCTGGGCGCCGCCTACGGCGATTTGCCCGCCCATGACGGGCTGTGGCAGGCGGCGGAAAAGACCGCCGACGATCTGGCCGCGCGGCTGGTGGTGGTGCCGATGACGCTGGAAGCGCGCGGCCTGGATACCACGCCGGCAACCATGGAGCGCCTGGCCCGTAACGGCGACACCATCACGCCGCCGGCGCTCGACGTCATCTATCACGACGAAATCCGCCACGTGGCAGCGGGCGTGCGCTGGTTCAAGCACCTGACCCATAAGCGTGGGGTGGACGGCAAGACCGAATATCAGCGGCTGATGGCCGAACGCTTCCCCGGCGGCCTGAAGGCGCCGTTCAACCATCCGGCCCGCGCCCAGGCCGGGTTCGACCAGGATTGGTACGAGGAACTGGCCAAGACCCCCGAGCGCCGGGACGCGAACAACAAAAAGCAGCTTACTAACGCTCTACTTTCCCCGCACGACGAATAGGAGATATAGCCATAGTATATACTACCCTACCCTTTTGACAATACTGGTACACAGTCAAATCTGCATGTAACATTTTCAACCTACACATAGTTGATATCACCGACCGGATGATCGATGTCAACGCGAATGGGGGTTGAAATGCGGGGACATAAAGCGGCTCTGGTTTGTAGCTTTGTTGGATGGATGAGCAGCGGAGTCGCCTTGGCGCAGTCGGCGCCGACGGTCGATTGGTCGGGCTTCTACATCGGCGGCCTTGTGGGCGCAACCAACAGCCAAACACAAGCGAAGACGACCGTTGGATACCAAAAATACCTGAACACGACCGATGCCGGACAAATGGCCCGGGCCGGCGACAGCGATCTGGCCCAATGGCAACCATCGGTCGGCTTAGTGGGTGGTTATGGCAAGCAGTTCGGCCACGTCCTGCTCGGGCTCGAGGCCAGCGCCAACAGCATCTACCTGAACGATGAGCGCACGGTGAGCGAAAATTACGTCTCGACCCCTGCCTCGCGTTTCATTCTCAGGCAATCGGTCCGGGCCGATTGGATGGCGACGTTACGCCCCCGGTTGGGTTGGGCGGAAGATAATTGGCTGGGCTATGTCACCGGCGGACTTTCCGTAACGCAGTTGCAATTGGACACCTTATTCGTTGACAATGCCTGGAGCGGCTATTCCAAAAGCTCGGACACGAAAATCAGAACTGGATGGAGCCTGGGCTTTGGCGGTGAATACGCGCTGAGCGGGGGATGGGCGCTTCGGGGCGAATATCTCTACACCAATTTCGGTGCCCTGAAGTCAATGTCCGAGACCACGTCGACCAATGACTCGGGTGGTAGCCTGGCCCACAAGGCAGAGCTCGACACGCACGCGGTGATGGTGGGCCTGACTTACCGGTTCAAGGGATTTTAAAGGCGCCGTCCTATTCAGGTTTCTTCCCCAAGGCCTTGGGCGCCCAGGCGGTCACCGCCACCGCCTTGCCGCCTTGCGAGCGCATCAGCCTGGGCTTGACCACCTTGGTGATTTCCGCCGCTGCCGCCGGCCCATCGCCGCCTTGGGCGGCCTTGGCCAGATCCACGTAATACTTGACCATGGCGGCCAGGGGGATTTCCTCGTTCAGCCCCTTGTTCATGGCCGCCGCCACCGCCGGATGCTCGTTGAGCTTGCGGGTCAACTGGTCGGCGGTCTGGGCACCGAAACGGCGCCAGATACCTTCCAGGAAATGGGCGACCTGATCGGGCATGGGATTGGGGTCGAGCATGGGCGGACGGCCATAGGCCAGGGCGTGGAATATTGTCGGCTCGACCGGGCCGAAGCTGTCGGTGACGAAGGTGGCCGGCATCAGCTTGCGCCCCGGATAGGCGACGGAAAAATACGCCTGGGCCAGAAAAATCAACCGATGCAGCTTTTGCGGCTGGATATATTCGTTGTCGTTCAACGCCTTGTCACTGAACCACAGCACCACGTCGAAACAGGATTTGACCGCGAACGGCATGCCCTTCTCCTTTGATCCGGGATGATCATACCCCTGGCTTTGCCGGTGGCAAAGTCCGCGTGCTCGATTACAATCATCCCAGTTCACGAAAGGATGCGGCATGCAGTTCGGGGAAGTACGGATCGACGAGGCCGAGGGGCTGATTTTGGCCCATTCCCTGCGCCTGCCCACCGCCATGCTGAAGAAGGGCCGTCTGCTGTCGGCGGTCGACATCGCACTGCTGAAACAGGCGGGCCTCAATTTCGTCACCGGCGCCCGGCTGGAGCCGGACGATCTGGGGGAAAACGACGCCGCCCAGGCCGTGGCCAACGCCCTGACCGGTCCCGGCGTGCAGACCAACGGCGCCTTTGCCGGACGCTGCAACCTGTTCGCCACCCAAGGCGGGGTCGTGGTCATCGACCGCGACCGCCTGGACCGGCTCAATCTGGTGGACGAAGCGGTCACGGTGGCCACCGTGCCGCCCTTCGTCATCGCCCGCCCACGCCAGATGATCGCCACCATCAAGATCATCCCCTTCGGCGTCAGCCGCCACACCGTGGACGCCTGCGCCGCCTATGCCTCGACCGGCGGGCCGTTGATCAGCGTGCGCCCGATCAAGCCATTCAAGGCGGCGCTGATTCTGACCACCTTGCCCGGCATCCGCGACAAGACCCTGGCATCCGCCGCCGCCGTCACCCGGACCCGGGCCGAGGGCCTGGGCGGGACCATCACCACCGAATACCGCTGTCCGCACGATATCGGTCAGCTTGAACGCTGCCTGACCAAGGCCCTGGCCGCCGGTCACGACATGGTGCTGATCATCGGCGCCTCGGCCACCGTCGACCGCCGCGACGTCGCTCCCGCCGCCTTGCAAAAGGCCGGCGGCAGCATCGACCATTTCGGCATGCCGGTGGACCCCGGCAATCTGCTGCTGCTCGGCCATGTGGGCACCGTACCGGTGGTCACCCTGCCCGGCTGCGCCCGCTCGCCCAAACCCAACGGCCTGGATTGGGTACTGGCCCGACTGGCCGCCGGGGTGACGCTGAAGCCCGCCGACATCATGCGCATGGGCGCTGGCGGCTTGTTGAAGGATTTGGGCGGTCAGGCCGGGGCGGCGTGGCCGGGGATCACCACCCCCACCGTGCTGCCACGGGCGGCGGCTATCGTCCTGGCCGGCGACGGTGACGGCCTGCGGGCGGTGGAAACTGCCCTGGCGGCGGGGCTGGAGCCGTTGGTGGTGGTGGCCTCGACCACCAGCGAAGCGGCCGAGGAAAACCTGCCGCCCTGCGACATCCGCCTCTTGCGCGAGGATGCCAACCCCTTCGCCGCCGGTCTGGCGGCCCTGCCCGACGACGTGGAAGCGGCCCTGGTCTTCGCCCAGGGCGCGGCCATCCCGGTCGCCACCGTCGGCGACATGCTGAAGGCGCTGGAACCCGAGGAAGGCCGCGCCATCATCACCGCCGGTGATTCCTGCCTGATCGATTGCAGCCATTTCGGCGCCACTTCGCTGGCGACGCTATTGGCCGATCACGCCGAGCAGGTTCTTGACCTGCCTATTTCCGCCAAGCCTTAAGCCGTTTCACCGCCAGTTCCATGTCGCTGGCCGGGCCGGCGAAGGAAAAGCGCATGGTATGGGCGCCGGCCAGCGGATCGAAATCAATGCCCGGCGTCGCCGCCACCCCGGTTTCGGCCAGCATGCGGCGGCAGAAATCGGCGCTGTCATTGGTCAGATCGGCGATATCCGCATACAGATAGAACGCCCCATCCGACGGCGCCAGCCGGGTGAAACCGGCGGACGGCAATTCGTTCAGCAAGATGTCGCGGTTATTCCGATAGGCCGCCACCCGCGCGTCCAGTTCGTCGGTGCAGTCGAACACCGCGCAGGCGGCGATCTGGCTGAGGGTGGGGGCGGAAATGAACAGGTTCTGCTGCAAACATTCCACCGGACGGACCAGATCCTCGGGCAGCACCATCCAGCCCAGGCGCCAGCCGGTCATGGCGTAATATTTGGAAAAGCTGTTGACGATCACCGCATGCGGACCGGCGCCGATGGCCGAACCGGCGGCGGCGCCATAAACGATGCCGTGATAGATTTCGTCGGAAATCAGCCGGATGCCCTGAACTTCACACCAGGCGGCCAGCTCGGCCACCTCTATCGCCGATAACATGGAGCCGGTGGGATTGGAGGGCGAGGCCACCACCACCCCATCAAGTCGGCCCTCGACCTTGGCTAGGGCGGCGACGCTCAATTGCCAGCGACTTTCCGGCCCCACCGGCACCAGCACGCATTCAATGCCCAAGGCGGTCAGGATATTGCGATAGGCCGGATAGCCGGGCGCGGCCACCGCCACCCGGTCGCCCGCGTCGAAAGCGGCCAGAAACGACAGCAGGAACCCCGCCGACGAACCGGTGGTGATGGCGATGCGCGCCGTATCCACCGCCACGCCATGGGCATGGCGGTAATGGTCAGCGATTTTCTCGCGCAAACGCGGCAGGCCCAAGGCCTCGGTATAGCCGATGGGGTCGCTGTCCAGCGCCGCCTTGGCTGCCGCCAACACCCCGGCGGGCGCCTGCCCCGACGGCTGCCCCACTTCCAGATGGATGACGTCGCCGCCCTGGGCGGCGCGCTCATTGGCCGCCCGCATCACGTCCATGACGATGAAGGGACTGACATCCGATCGCGATGACCTGCCGAACACCTTGCCCCCCTGCCTTTGCCTCAACACCCAACGGCTGTACAGCCTTGCCCTAACATAAGCCGACAAATGCACGGGAAGGAACAGGTTAATACCAGCCATCGTCAAAGGCCGCATGCCATATGCTTAACACTCTGTTACCATGCATTTGGACTATAACTGTTGACGGATGAACGCGGTGAAAGGGGTGCGAATTTCACTACTATTGATCGCAACCTTGATAACAACACCTGTAAAAGGCGCGCTCTCTTCTGAAAAGATCCAATTACGTCTGGGCGGCTATTCCAAATGGTGGCTGGTCGGACAATGGAGCGGGCAAAGCTACCAAAAAGCCACCAATGCCGTGGATAATGCCGACGTCAAAGGCGATAATGAAGTCCACCTGTCGGGGTCGACCACGTTGGATAACGGCATGGTCATCGGTATCAAGACAGAGATCGAAGCCGGCGGACATACCACCAACAGTACCGACACCGCCGACAAGGCCTTTGTCTGGATTTCCTCGGGATTGGGTAAGATCATCCTGGGAACCGACTATAACGCCGCGTCGCAAGTGCATGTCTGCGCCCCTGAAGCCGCCGGCGCCTGGAACGGTCCGTCCATCGGCCTGATGTCCGACCGCAACGTCCCCCGCCCATCCGCGGTGAGCACCATGTACAGCGGCAACCAGACCGAACTGACCGAGGACGACAACGCCGACAAGCTGATCTATCTCAGCCCCAGCCTGCACGGTGTCAGCCTGGCGGCATCCTATACGCCCAGTTCCCTGTCCGAGGACAATGCCCTGCCACCGCGCAATTCCGGGCTATTCGCCTTGGGGCTGGGCTATAACGGCACGGCGGGTCCGTGGGAAATCAGCGCTTCCGCCGGTTATGCCGGTGGCGACCTTAATTCAAGCGGGGCAACCAACCAGTCGTTCCAGGCGTTTTCCGTGGGCGCGCAGATCGGTCGCGACGGCTGGACCTTCGGCGGCTCGCTAGCGCGCGAGGATCACCGTTATCAAGGCCCGATCAGCCGCGACGACAGCGGCTATTCATGGGATGTGGGGTTGATGCGCAAGGATGGCCCGACCAGCATCAGCGTCAATTATTACCAATCCCTGGTCCAAGGCCAAATGGCCGACCCGGGCCAGGACAGAATCACCGTCCAGCAGATTTCAGCCAAGCACATGCTGGGCGATGGTATGGCGCTGATGGGGGCCGCCGGTCGCATCACCTATGACGACGAAGCCGCCGGCCCCGCCAACCATAATACCGGCTACTCGCTGATGACCGGCATGGGGATATGGTTTTGAGGCAATCCGTCCGCAGACATATGCTGACGTTGATGCTGGCGGCGGCTTTGGTGGCCTTGACGGCTTTCGCCCCCGGTCAGGCGGCTGAACTGACCGCGGAAGAA
Organism: Magnetospirillum gryphiswaldense MSR-1 v2; assembly: GCF_000513295.1. Classification (NCBI taxonomy): domain Bacteria; kingdom Pseudomonadati; phylum Pseudomonadota; class Alphaproteobacteria; order Rhodospirillales; family Rhodospirillaceae; genus Magnetospirillum; species Magnetospirillum gryphiswaldense. The sequence continues at coordinate 923,600 of NC_023065.1, read as the reverse complement.
CGCGATTATCTTGCCGGTCACGGCCCCTTCGACTTTTGCGTCGATCCCGATTGGCCGCCCTACGAGGTGATCGACGCCAGCGGCGCCCATCACGGTATCGCCGCCGACCTGCTGCGTCTTGCCGCCGCGCGCAGCGGCGTCACCCTTAACCTGGTGCCCACCCGTGATTGGGATGAAAGCATCAAGGCCTCGCAGCAGGAGCGTTGCCAGGTCTTGAGTTTTCTCAACCAATCGCCAAAACGAGATTCCTGGCTGATTTTCACCGCGCCGGTGTTCATCGACCGCAACGTCATCGTCACCCGCGAAGAACACCCCTATATCGACGATTTGGGCGCCGTCACCAATGGCAGCGTCGCCCTGCCCAAGGGCACGAGCATCGAGGAACGCCTGCGCAAGGACTTCCCCAATCTCAGCGTGATCATCACGGAAAGCGAGGCCGATGCCTTCGCCCTGGTTTCCAGCCGCAAGGCGAGCATGACCATCCGCTCGATGATCGTCGCCGTCGACACCATCAAACGCGACGGATGGTTCAATCTCAAGATTTCCGGCCAGATTCCCGGTTACGAAAACCAATTGCGGATCGGCATCATCAAAAGCCACGCCATGCTGCGCGACATTCTCGACAAGGGGGTCAGGGACATCACCTTGGCCGAGCGCGCCGAAATCGCCAACAAGCACGTGGCCATCAAGGTCAGCGCCTGGGTGGATTATCGGCTGATCGCCCAGATCGTCGCGGTTTTTTCCATCATGGTACTGACCAGCACGTTCTGGGTCTTCAAGCTGCGCAAGCTGAACCGGCAACTGAAGGCCGCATCGCTGACCGACAGCCTGACCGCCCTGCCCAACCGGGCCAGCCTCAATGAACGCATGGCCAAGGAAGCCGACCGCTTCCGCCGTTACAATCGACCGTTTGCGGTGGTGCTGCTGGACCTTGACCATTTCAAGCGGGTCAATGACGAACTGGGCCACCTGACCGGCGACACCGTGCTGGTCAAATTCGCCACCCTGGCCCTTCAGGTGGCCAGAACCCAGGATCTGGTCGGTCGCTGGGGCGGCGAGGAGTTTCTTATCCTGTGCAGCGAGACCACCGCCGAACAGGCCCAGGTGATGACGGAAAGGCTATGCCGCTCGGTGCGTGAATGCGATTTCGGCCTGGGACGGCAGCAAACCATCAGCGCCGGCATCGCCGCCATGCGCACGGGTGAAACCATCGACGCCATGCTGCACCGGGCCGATCTGGCCCTTTACGCCGCCAAGAACAATGGCCGCGATCAGGTCGTGACCGCGGACCATTGTTGACGGGGGGCGGGCTCTCTCCTCAATCCTTACCGACGATGGCCGCCATACCGAAGCCGCGCGGATCGGCCACCGCCGAACATTTGACGAAATTGGGTCGCCCGGTGCCGCATTGCAGGGCATTGACCCGGGACGGCAGGGCCAAGGCCTTGACCTGATGACCGCGCTGGGTCAGCAAGGCTGCGTCCATCTTGCCTTCCTCGATGAACAGAACATCCGGGTTGCCGGAATGATGGACGCGCGGCGCCGCCACCGCCGCATCCAATTTAACCCCGGCGATCTGGGTATCCAGCAGCACCTGGGTCAAGGCCGTCGCCCCGGTGACGCCGCCGCTGGCGGCGGCGGCAAAGCGCAGTTCCTGGACATTGGGATTGACCGCCATGACCGGGCCGACGGCGGGCGGGCCGCTGTTCACGCCGGGCGCCGCCGCCATGAAGATACCGGTGCCAGCCAGCATGCGCCCGGTCCCGAACAGGCCATAGGTGGTGACGTTGCAGGCGACGCCATTGCCTTCGGCGTCGAGGACGACGAAGCTGGCGGCGGGCAAGGCGTCATTGGCCTTGTCGGCCAGGACGCTTTGGTGACGGGCCGGGTCGTAGCCGGTCAGCATGTTCTTGCCGGTATCGGAAAAGAAGGCGGTCTTGGCCGAGCCGTCGGGATTCATCCAAGCCGCACGATCAGCGAAAGCGCGGGCAGCGGTCTCGGCCAGCAGATGCGGACGTTCCTCGACCGGGGTCGAGGCCCAGCGGTCTTCCAGCGCCGTGCTCATGCGCGCCGCCACCGCCCCGGCCACCGCCGGCGGCAGGGCGAAATGGAAAACCTCGTCGCCATGCTTGACCGTCAGCGCCGGGCTATGGTTGGGCCGCATGTTGAAAAGGTCGGTGGCATTCATGCTGCCGCCGGCATTTTCCACCGCCGCCGCCAGAGATTGAGCGAAGGCGCCGGTATAGAACTCGCCCGGGGCACGGCGCAGACGGGAATAGAGCGCGGCCAGATCGCGCTGTTCGAAGGTCTGGCCCTCGACCAGCGGTCGTCCACCGGGGAAGAACACCTGGCGCGCCACCGGATCGTTGGCCAACATGCGCGCGCCCACCGCCAAATCGGCGGCAAAGGCCCGCGACACCGGTGTCCCCAGACGGGCCAGCTTCTCGCCTTCGCCCAGCAAACTTTCCCACCTGAATTTGCCATATTTGGCGTGTATGGAGTAGAAACCGCGCACCGAACCGGGGACGCCGGTGGCCAGACGGACACCAGTGGCGCCGGAGCCGGCACGGGGCAGGAAGTCCACCATTTCGGTGATCTTCTTTTTCTTGTCGTGCACCAGACAGACGCCGCCGCCGCCCAGGCTGGCGGTCGAAGGCTGGGTCACGGCGAGGGTGAAATATAGGGCGACGGCAGCATCGGCGGCGGTGCCGCCCGCCGACAGCACATCGCGGGCGGCAACCACCGCCTGGGGTTCGTCGGCGGCAACCAATCCGCCGAAACCCTTGACGTAACCGACGCTTCCCACGGCGCGCGTTTCGCCGCATGCTGCAAGCCCTGCCGCCAAGGATGCCGCCAAGGCCAGCTTGGCCAGCGGCAGGCAGAGTTGAATAGACGGACCGACGGACGGAGTATTGCTTTTGCTCACGCGCATGTTCCTTTTGGCAACCCTGTTTGTGACCCTGACCACCACCTCTGTGCAGGCACAGCAGCAGCAACGGCGCAGCTTCATCCGCGACGCGGAGGTGGAAAATACCATCCGCGCCTATTCCGCGCCACTCTTCCAGGCGGCAGGTCTCAGCCCCGAGGCGGTGCGGCTGCATCTGATCGTCGACAATTCGCTCAATGCCTTCGTCGCCGGCGGCCAGAACATGTTTTTTCATACCGGCCTGCTGATCCGCTCGGAAAGCGCCAATCAACTGATCGGCGTCATGGCCCATGAAACCGGCCACATCGCCGGCGGCCATCTGGCGCGTCTGCAAGACGCCGCCGGCAATGCCGGCACCGAGGCGTTGGTGGCCATGCTGTTGGGCGCGGCGGTGGGCGTGGCATCGGGCCGTGGCGACGTCGGCACCGCCATCGCCCTGGGTGGCCAGGACATGGCCTTGAAGAACCTGCTGACCTACAGCCGCATGGAGGAATCCTCGGCCGATCAGGCGGCGGTGTCGTACCTGGACGCCACCCGGCAATCGGCCAAGGGTCTATTGGAATTCTTCGAGGTTCTCGGCGATCAGGAATTGCTGGTCACCACCCGCCAGGACCCTTACGTGCGCACCCATCCGCTGACCCGTGACCGCGTCAACTTCATCCGCGATTACCTGGCTCGCTCGCCCTATACCAACGCGGCGCCACGCCCGGAATTCGTCGAGATGCACCGGCGCATGCGGGCCAAGCTGTTCGCCTTCCTCGAGCCGCCGACCCGCACGCTGCAACGCTACAAGGAAAGCGACGCGTCGATCGAGGCCCGCTATGCCCGAGCCATCGCCTATTACCGCAAGCCAGAGCTGGACAAGGCCTTGGCCCTGATCGACGATTTGATCAAGGAACGCCCCGGCGACCCCTATTTCCACGAACTCAAGGGGCAGATGCTGTTCGAGAACGGCCACGGCGCCGATTCCGTCGCCCCCTATCGCAAATCGGTGGAATTGCTGCCCGACAACGCCTTGCTGAAAGTCGGCCTGGCCCAGTCGCTGATCGAGCAGGACGACCCGGCTCTGTTGAAGGAAGCCCAGCAATTGCTGTCGCTGGCCACCCATCAGGAACCCAAGAACCTGACCGCCTGGCGATTGATGTCGGTGGCCCATGGCCGCGATGGCGACGAAGGCATGGCGGCTTACGCCATGGCCGAACAGGCCATGCTGGAAAACCGCATCACCGACGCCAACTTCCTGGCCGGCAAGGCCGAACGGCTGCTGCCCAAGACCGGCTCGGTATGGCTGCGTATCCAGGACATCAAGGAACAGACCAATCTGGCCAAACCCGATGACGACAAACGTCGGCGGTGATCACCACCGGTAAGCCCCCTTGCCCGCAACCCGCGCTTCGGCCAATATGCCCACGCCTTCCGATCCAGGAGTTTTTCAGCAGATGATCCGCAACACCTTCGCCGCAATCCTGCTTGCCTCGGCCGCCAGCATGGCCGCCCTGCCCGCCCAAGCCCAGGAAACCTTCGACGCGAAGCAGACCGACGCCGTGCGCAAGATCGTGCGCGATTACCTGATGGAACACCCCGAAGTGATCGGCGAAGCCATCGAGGCGTTGCGCGAAAAGATGCGCGCCCAGGCGGAAAGCGACGCCAAGAAGGCCATCGAGGCGCGCAAGGACGAGATCTTCAACGATGCCAATGACCCGGTCTCCGGCAATGCCAAGGGCGACGTGGTCATCGTCGAGTTCTTCGACTACAACTGCCCCTATTGCAAGGTGGTGCTGGACCCGATGATGGAGGCCGCCAAGGCCGACGGCAAGGTCAAGCTGGTGTTCAAGGAAATGCCGATCCTGTCGGAAGATTCGCTGACCGCCGCCCGCGCCGCCCTGGCCGCCAAGAAGCTGGGCAAGTACGACGAAGTCCACCGCGCCCTGATGAAGTTCCGCGGCAAGCTGGACGAAAAGACCATTTTCCGCCTGATCGGCGAGGCCGGCGTCAGCACCGACCAGATCAAGAAGGAAATGATGGCCCCCGAGATCGAAAAGCAGATCAAGAAGAACATCGAACTGGCCCACGCGCTCGACATCTCGTCGACGCCGTCCTTCGTCGTCGCCGGCGCCGACGGCAAGGCCGCCCGCACTCTGTCGGGCGCGCTCGAGGGCCAAGTGTTCAAGCAGTTGATCGACATTACCCGCAAGGGCGGTCGTCTGACCGGCGCCAACTAAAAACTTATCCCAAAAACGAAACCCCGCGGCGGATCACTCTGCCGCGGGGTTTTGTTTTTCAGGCCGCGCCTTGAAAATCGAAGCCGGCGCCGTCCACCGCCTTTTTCACCTGCGCCTCGTCGGCGCCATCGACGGTAATGGTGGCGGTACCCAAATCGATGCTGACCGAGGCCGCCGGCGCCTCGGCCTTGATGGCCGCTTCCACCGAACGGGCGCAGCCGCCGCAGGTCATGCCGGTGACGCGATAGGTCGTGCTCATTGTCATCCTCCTGTTGGCTCAAGCGGACATCATTGTGAGCCTTCCCCCCGCTGGAAGGTCAAGGGCGAGTATTCCTTGCCTGGAATTGAATGCATGCCATAGTGTCGTTCATACGATACCTCACTGTCCGCCGGAGCCATGCCCCCACAGCCCCGCCCTTACCCCCTGTCCCGATGTGGACCGGTGGTGGCGGTCTTCCTGTGCGCATTACTGCTGTGGGTCAATTCGGCCAGTGCCCATGTGGTGGTGCTGTCGCCCAAGGATCAGAGTCTCAGCCTCAACACCTTGTTCGAGCATCGCACCGATGCCGAGGGCACGCTGACGGTCGATGCCGTCACCGCCGAAGACGAGGGTTGGGACGATAACGGCCAACAGGCCTTCGGCTATACCCGTCAAGTGCATTGGTTCCGCCTGCACCTGCTGCGCCCGACCCAGGCCAGCGGTGATTGGGTGCTGGAACTGGGCCGCCCCTATGTGGACGATATCCGCGTCTATGTGGGCGATGGCGGCAAGGGTTGGACCGAATACCGCCTGGGCGACCACCAGCCGGTGGCGTCAAGGCCGCTGGCATCGCGCCTGTTCGCCGTGCCGCTGAACCTGCCCGCCGACAAGCCGGTGACCATCATGATCCGCAGCGAAAGCACCAGCGCCACCGTGCTGACCGCATCCCTGTGGCGCCCCGCGGCCTTTGCCGGCCAACAAAGCCGCGATGGGCTGTTGTTCGGGGTGTATTACGGCGCGCTCTTGGTGGTGGTGCTGTTTCACTTCAGCATCGGTTTGTGGATCGCCGACCGCACCCACATCATCTATGCCGGCTTCGTGCTGACGCAATTGGTGTCCTACGCCTTCATCAACGGTTTCGCCCAATTGGCGTTCGAGCAATCGTGGCAATATCTCAGCGACCGGGCCATCAACATCGGCAATTTCAGCGGTTCGCTGCTGGCCACCTGGCTATGGACCGAAATCCTGCAAATGCGCCGCAATTTTCCGCGCCTGCGGATTTTGTATCTGGCCGTGATGGCGCTTTACCTGCTCATGCTGATCATCGGCTGGGGCCGGCTTTATACCGATCTGGCACCGCTGTCCTTCATGCTCGGCATGGCCGTCAATGTCGTCACCCTGGCGGTATCGGCCCGCCTGCTGCTGGGTCATCCCCGTCAGGTGACCTTATGGTTCTATGTGCTGGCCTTCGTCGTCGCCAATCTCGGCCTGCTCATTCACACCTTGTCGCTGATCGGGTGGGTTCCACTTTATCTGCTGCCGGAAAACCTGTTCCAGGTCAGCTCCATCGCCCATATCGTCCTTTTGTCCGCCGGCCTGTTCTATCGGGTCCGCCAGCTTGACCAGGAACGCAGCCAAGCGCGGGAAGAAGCCATTTCCGCCTCGGCCCGCGCCGACGGCCAACGCTCGCTGGTGGCCATGCTGTCGCATGAATTCCGCACGCCGCTGTCCATGATCCATTCCGCCGCGCAGATGGTCCGCTTCCGCGAAACCCAGATGGCCACCGGATCGCTGGAACGGCTGGACCGCATCGAAGGCACCGCACGGCGGCTGTCGGCCTTGATCGACGTGTTCCTGGCCAGCGATGCCCTGGACCAGGGCAAGATCGTGCTGAACCCGCGCCAGGGCGACCTGTCGGTATTGGTGGAACGGGTGCTGGCCCAGTTCGGCAACCAGGCGCGGCGTATCCGGGTTTCGCCTTTCCCGCCCATCCGCCTGACTGCCGATCACGATCTGCTGTCGGTGGCCTTGCGCAATTGCCTGGCCAACGCCCTTAATTATTCACCGCCGCAAAGCCCGGTGCACCTGACCCTGACCCAGACCGACCAAGTGGTCAGTCTGGTGGTCGAGGACGAAGGTCACGGCATCGCCGCCGACGAGCTGGAAAACATCGGCACCCCCTATTACCGGGGGAAATCCAGTTCGGGCAAGACCGGCAGCGGCCTGGGCATCAGCATGGTGCGCACCATCATCGCCGCCCATGGCGGCGCCATGACCCTGGAAAGCGCCCCCGGCACCGGAACCAAGATCACCTTGTCGCTCAAGGATGAGGTCAGCGCCCCAGCTCGCGCTTGACGATGGTGGTGACCGGCACCAGGACGAAGCCCTTGGCTTCCAATCCCGGCAGCCAGCCGGCCAAGGCCTCGATGGTGCCGTCATGGGGATGGCCGATGGCGATGGCGGCACCGTATTTACGGGCATAGGCCTCGGTCTTGGCCAATTGCCCGCGCACCGCCGAAACCGTCATCTCGTTATCCAAAAACACGTGACGGGCGGCGAAGGGCACGCCGTATTGACGGGCCAGATCGGGGGCGACGCTTTTCTGGGTGGTGACCGAATCCAGGAACAGCAGGCCACGGGCGCGGATTTCATCCATCACCACGTTCATGCCGGCGCGATCGGCGGTAAAGCGCGAGCCCATATGGTTGTTGATGCCGACGAAACCGTCGAATCGGCTTAGGCCCCAGCGCAGCCGCCGGCGCAATTCCTCGGTCGGCAACCCCACTTCCAGCACGTCGGGGCCGGGATCATAGGATTCGCTTTGCGGCTGCATGGGCACGTGCACCATCAGTTCGTGCCCGCGCTGGCGCGCCGCCTGGGTGATGGGACGCAAATTGTCGGCATAGGTCATCCACGCCAGGGTCAAGGGCGCGGGCAAGGTGGTCACCCGCTCGCTGCGCTTGCGGTCGACGCCCAGATCGTCGATGACCACGGCGATCATCGGGCGGCTACCGATGGCCGGGGACGGCACCGCATAGCGCACCCAGGCCGGCTTGCCGCCGGGATCGGGGGCTGGCGCCGGTAACGGCAAGGCGGCCAGTTGCGGCGGCGGTGCCATTGCTGGCCTCACCGCGACGGCGGGGCCGTTGTTGTCTTCCGCCTCGGGATCGAAGCCGTCATCGGCCAAGCCGCCGGGGCGCGGCATGGGCACCGGGATCAAGGGATCGAATTTTTCCGGCACCGGCTCGGGCGGCGGTTCGGGATTGGCGGCGGGGGCGGCCAGCATTTCGTCGCGCCGGGGCGGGCGATCCACCTGCATTTCCGCCTGTTCCCAGGCGCGGCTTTCCTGGCGTTCCGAGCGCGCCGACAAAATGCCATAGCCGGCGCCGATGCCCAGACCGACGCCGCCCAGCAGCACCAAGGCCATCAGCAGGCTGACCGCCCATGGCTTGTGATGGGTGGGGGCGCGCTTGCTTTCCATCAACATGCGCCGAATTTCGCGCCGCGACACCCACATACCTCCTGCCGAACCGGAAGCCGGTTATAGCCCCTGCCCCGTGCCGCCGCAACAATCCGGCGCCAATTCCCGCAGGATCGGGCAATCGGGGCGGTCGTCGCCGTGACAGCGATGGATCAACCCTTCCAACGTCTGCTTGATGGCCTGCAACTCGGCGATCTTGCGGTCCACCGCCGCCACATGGCCCTGGGCGATGCGGCGCACATCGGCGCTGGCCCGCGCCCGGTCGCGCCACAGGGTCAGCAGATCGCCGACATCGTGGACGGAAAAGCCCAAGGACCGCGCCTTATGGATGAATTTGAGCGTCTCCACCTCGGCCTCGCCATAATCGCGATAGCCCGATGCGGTGCGTCCCGCCGGCGGGATCAGCCCGATCTCCTCGTAATAACGGATGGTCTTGGCGGCGATGCCGGAATGCTTGGCCGCTTGCCCGATATTCATCATCCCCTCCAGCGCCGCAGCAACAACGAATTGGACACCACCGACACGCTGGAAAAAGCCATGGCCGCCCCGGCGATGACCGGGGTCAGCAAGGCCAGCGCCGCCAGCGGAATGGCCACCACGTTATAGAAAAAGGCCCAGAACAGATTTTGCCGGATCTTGGCCCGCGTCGCCCGCGAAATGGACAAGGCGGCGGGCAGCAGGGCCGGATCGCCCTTGACCAGGGTGATCCCCGCCGCCTGCATGGCCACGTCGGTGCCGGTGCCCATGGCGATGCCCACATGGGCGGCGGCCAGGGCGGGCGCATCGTTGACACCATCGCCGACCATGGCGACCACATGGCCTTCCGCCTTCAAGGCCTGGATTTGCGCTTCCTTGTCCTCGGGCAGGACTTCAGCGATGAAGCGGTCGAGCCCCAGGCTGGCGGCCACCGTTGCCGCCGCACGGGCATTGTCGCCGGTCAGCATCACCGAGCGCACACCCAAGGCCTTCAGCCCGGCGATGGCTTCGGCGGCGCTGTCCTTGACCGGGTCGGCCAGGGCGATGAAGCCCAGTACCCGACCATCCGCTGCCGCCCACACCACGGTGCGGCCCAGTTCTTCCTCGGCCCGCGCCGCGTCGGCCCAAGCGGCCAGATCCAGCCCGCGTTCGGCCATCAACCGGGGCGAGCCGACCAGCACGACATGGCCCTCGATTTCGGCCTCGATACCGCGACCGGGCAAGGCCTTGAACTTCTCCGGTTTGCCCAAGTCCAGACCGGCGGCATGGGCCAGCACCGCCCCGGCCAACGGATGCTCGCTGCCTTGTTGGGCAGAGGCGGCCAGACGCAGCAACTCCGGATCACCCTGCACCGCCACCACCGCTGGCTTGCCCAGGGTCAGGGTGCCGGTCTTGTCGAACACCACCACATCGACGAAATGGGCCAGTTCCAGCGCCTCGGCATCCTTGATCAGGATACCGTGGCGGGCAGCCATGCCGGTGCCGACCATAATCGCCGTCGGCGTCGCCAGCCCCAAGGCGCAAGGACAGGCGATGACCAGCACCGACACGGCGGCGACGAAGGCTAGGCCCACATCGCCCACCGCCAACCACCAGAGCAGAAAAGCGGCGGCGGCGATGGCCACCACCACGGGAACGAAGATGGCCGAGATGCGATCCACCAGTTTCTGTACCGGCGCCTTGGCCGCCTGCGCGCCTTGGACCATGCGGATGATGCGGGAAATGGTGCTTTCGCTGCCCACCCGGGTGGCGCGCACCCGCAGCAAGCCGTCGCCGTTGATGGCCCCGGCCACCACTGGCGCCCCCGCCTCCTTGGCCACCGGCAGGCTTTCGCCGGTGATCAGCGCCTCGTCCATCTGCGAATTGCCCTCGACCACCACACCATCCACCGGCACCCGCTCGCCTGGACGGATTTGCACCACGTCGCCGGGATGGACCGAATCGGCGGGGATTTCCACCAGCCTGCCGTCGCGTTCCACCCGGGCTGTTTCCGGGCGCAAGCGCATCAGCGCCCGGATGGCCCCGGCCGCCGAGCGCTTGGCCCGGGTTTCCAGCAGCTTGCCCAGCAGCACCAAGGTGATGACCACGGCGGCGCCTTCAAAGTACAGATCGGCGTGATCGCCATGGCCTTGCGCCACCGCAACGGCGGAAACGCCCCAGGCGGCACTGGTGCCCAAGGCCACCAGCACGTCCATGTTGCCGCTGCCGCCCTTCAAGCTGGTCCAGGCGCCCACATAAAAGCGCCAGCCGATCCAAAACTGTACCGGGGCCGACAAAACCAATTGCCACCAGCCGGAAAGGGTCCAACTCCAACCGGCGAGATGGGCGACCATGCCGGCGACCAGCGGCAGGGTAAGAAGGGCGGACAGCGCCAGCAAGCGGCCCTGACGGCGCAGGTCTGCCGCATGGGCGGCCTCTTCCTTGTCCATCTGGCTGTCGCCGTCGACCACCACCTGGGCGGTGAAGCCGGCTTTCTCCACCGCCAGTACCACGTCGGCCACCGCCACGGTGCCGGCGGCAAAGGTTACCCGCGCCCGTTCGGTCGCCAGATTGACGCTGGCGGTGGTGATCCCGGCCACCTTGCCCAAGACCTTCTCCAGTCGGGTCGAGCAAGCGGCGCAGGTCATGCCGCCGATGGTCAGTTCCAGCGTATCGTCGGGGACGGAAAAGCCGGCCTTGCCGATCGCTTCGGCCAAAGTCGCCGGATTGGTTCGGCTGGCATCAAAGCGGATATCCGCCTGTTCCGAAGCCAAGGACACGGTGGCGCCCGCCACCCCATCCAGGCGGTTCAGCACTTTTTCCAGCCGGGTCGAGCAGGCGGCGCAGGTCATTCCGCGCACTGGCAAAGCCAGGGTTGAAACCAGGAATTCCGCGCTTTGGGCAGCCATGACGCCAAGACCTTTCATTTACCATCCAGGTCAGTTTCGACCCTCCAGTGACTGGAAGGTCAAGGGCTAATACCAAAAATCGGCTTTTTAATACCGTTTTAAGCTGACAAACTGCGCGCCAACGGAGTCCGGCAAGAATCTCCGAACTGCATGAGAGGGAGGATTATATGAGTCCGGAGACCTTCGCCGTCGAGGTGCTGGCGCGCGTCGAAAAGCTCGTGCTCGAGGTTGCCGACATCGCCGGCAGCATCGACGACGTGTCCAAGTTCGTGGTCCAGCAGCGCGACGGCTTTGCCCATATCCGCGACATCACCCACCAGTTGGACAGCGTCATCTCCCAGATTGCCGAAGCCGGGCAGATCACCAATCAGGTGGCAGTGGAAGCCGGCGACAATTCGCGCCAATCGCTTGATACGGTGCGCGCCGCCCTGGGCGACATCGCCGCCCTGGCCGAATCTGTGCGCGCCATTCAAGGCCAGTTGTCGCAACTGGATGCCATGCTGCTGGAAGTGGGCAACCGGGCGCAATCCATTCAGGTGATCGCCGGCAAGACCAACCTGTTGGCGCTTAACGCCACCATCGAAGCCGAACGCGCCGGCGAAGCCGGGCGCGGTTTCGCCGTCGTCGCCTCGGCGGTGAAAACCCTGTCGCGGCGCACCTCGGACGTGACCAATGGCATCGACGGCGCCGTCGCCTCGTTGTCGGAAAGCATCGGCGAACTGGTCCGCGCCAGCGCCGCGACGGTGGAAACCGCTGGCGACGTCAACCAAGGTGTCAGCGTCATCAATACCGCGGTCGAGGGTTTCGACAACGCCCTGACCACGGTGGCGGCCAAGGTGGCCGACATCTCGGCGGCCAGCGCCGACAGCCATGAACAATGTGAAGAGGTGCTGGATTACGTCGATACCTTCAATGTCAGCCTGGAAACCACCGGCAACGATCTGAAGGCGGCGGACGAGCGCATCAACACCTTGCTACAACGCTCGGAAGAGTTGATGGGTTTCATCAGCGACCAGGGCTATGACACCCCCAACCGCGTCTTCATCGAATCGGCGCGCAACACCGCCGCCGCCCTGTCCGCCCTGTTCGAACAGGCGGTGGATCAAGGCAAGATCGCCATCACCGATCTGTTCGACGAAAATTACCGCAAGGTGAGCGGCAGCAACCCGGAACAGTTCCTGACCCGCTTCAACGATTTCGCCGATCGCACCTTGCGCCCGATCCAGGATGCCCAACTGGCGCTGTCGCCGCTTTTGCTGATCTGTGCCGCCGTCGACCGCAACGGCTATCTGCCCACCCACCAGGAACAATATTCCAAACCGCAAGGCGCCGACCCGGTGTGGAACAACGCCAATTGCCGCAACCGCCGTTTCTTCGCCGACCGTGCCGGCTTGCGGTCCGCCCGCAACCAGCTTCCGTTCCTGTTGCAGACCTATCGCCGCGACATGGGCGGCGGCAAATTCATGCTGCTGAAGGAAGCCTCGGCCCCCATCTGGGTCAAGGGACGGCACTGGGGCGGCTTCCGCGTCGCCTTCAAGGTCGAGGCGGGGTAATCCCAGGGCAATCCTTGACCTGAGCGCGCCGCCCCTGCATTCTTCGCCCCTGATCCATCATCCGGGGCGATTTGCTGCCATGTTCCTGCTGATCGACAATTACGACAGCTTCACCTACAACCTTTGGCATTATCTGGGCGAATTGGGCGCCCAGGTCGAGGTGCGGCGCAACGACGCGCTTTCCGTCGCCGAGGCCCTGGCCCTGAACCCCGAGGGCATCGTCATTTCCCCCGGCCCCTGCGACCCCGACCGCGCCGGCATCTGCCTGGACCTGATCCGCACCGCCGCCGGCAAGGTGCCGCTGTTCGGCGTCTGCCTGGGCGAGCAGGCCATGGGCCAGGCCTTCGGCGGCAACGTGGTGCGCGCGCCGCAGCCCATGCACGGCAAGGTGGACACCATCCACCACGACGGTACCGGCTGCTTCGCTGGTCTGCCCTCGCCGTTTCGGGCCACCCGCTATCATTCTCTGGTGGTCGACCGCGCCAGCCTGCCCACCACCTTGCACGTCTCCGCCTGGACCGAGGACGGGCTGATCATGGGCCTGACCCACAACGATCTGCCGGTGTGGGGCGTGCAATTCCACCCGGAAAGCATCGAGACCGAGCATGGTCACGCCATGCTGCAAAATTTCGTCGATCTGTGCCGCCGCACCAAAGGGAACGCCGCCTGATGAACAGCCCCGCCCCCGCCAGCCTGTCGTTGATGAAGGAAGTGATCGGCCGCGTCGCCGCCGGTCACACCATGTCCGAGGATCAGGCCGAGGAAGTGTTCGAGGTCATCATGTCCGGCGACGCCACCCCGGCGCAGATCGGCGGCTTGCTGATGGCGCTGCGGGTGCGCGGCGAAACCGTCGAGGAAATCACCGGCGCCGCCCGCATCATGCGGGCCAAGGCCTTGGCCGTCGCTGCCCCCGAGGGCGCCATCGACACCTGCGGCACCGGCGGTGACGGATCGGGCACCTACAACATTTCCACCGCCGCCGCCTTCGTCGTCGCCGGTGCCGGTGTGCCGGTAGCCAAGCACGGCAACCGGGCGCTGTCGTCCAAATCGGGCTCCGCCGACGTGCTGGCCGCCTTGGGCATCAAGGTCGATGCCGACATGACCCTGGTGACGGAAAGCCTGTGGCAGAACAATATCGGCTTCCTGATGGCGCCCCGCCACCACAACGCCATGCGCCATGTGGCCGGGCCGCGGGTCGAGCTGGGCACCCGGACCATCTTCAACCTGCTGGGGCCGCTGGCCAATCCGGCCAAGGCCAAATTCCAGATTCTGGGCGTGTTCGCCAGCCAATGGGTCGAGCCCATGGCCGAGGTTCTGGGTCGCCTGGGGGTGGAGCGCGCCTGGACCGTGCACGGCCTGGACGGGCTGGATGAGCTGACCATCACCGCGCCGTCCTTGGTGTCGGAATGGAAGAACGGCAAGGTCCACAGCTTCGAGATCCGCCCCAGCGATGCCGGTCTGCGCATGGCCCATGCGTCCGAACTGAAAGGCGGCGACGCCGCCTTCAACGCCGCCGCCCTGCGTGCGTTGCTGGAGGGCGCGCCCGGCGCCTATCGCGACATCGTCTTGTTCAATGCCGGCGCTGCCCTGGTGGTCGCCGGCAAGGCCGCCGACCTCAAGGACGGCGTGACCCTGGCGGCCAAATCCATCGATGACGGCGCGGCCAAGGCTGCCCTCGACCGCATGGTCGCCATCACCAACCGCGAGATTTGACATGAGCACCGGTACCATCCTCGACCGCATCTGCGACGACAAGCGCAAGGAAGTGGCCCTGCACAAAAGCCAGCGCCCGATCCAGGAATTGCTGCGCCGGGCCCAGGACCAAGCGCCGCCGCGCGGCTTCGCCGCCGCGCTGGACAAGAAGGTGGAGGAAATCGGTATCGGCCTGATCGCCGAAATCAAGAAGGCCTCGCCCTCGGCCGGACTGATCCGCAGCACTTTCGAGCCGGCGCAACTGGCCCGCGCCTATGCCCGCGCCGGCGCCGCCTGCCTGTCGGTGCTGACCAACAAGTTCTTCCAGGGCACCGACGCCCATCTGGGCGAAGCCCGCTCCGCCGTCGATTTGCCGGTGATCCGCAAGGATTTCGTCGTCGACCCCTATCAGATCGTCGAATCCCGCGCGCTCGGCGCCGATTGCATCTTGCTGATCGTCTCGGCCCTGACCGATGCCGAATTGTCGAACATGGAAGATATCGCGCTTGGTTACGGCATGGACGTGCTGATCGAAGTGCACGACGAGGCCGAGTTGGAACGGGCGTTGAAGCTGAAATCGAAGCTGATCGGCGTCAACAACCGCGATCTCAAGATCATGAAGACCGATCTGGGCACCACCGAACGGCTGGCCCCCCTGATCCCCGCCGACCGCCAGCTGGTGTGCGAAAGCGGCATCGACAGCCCCGCCGACATCAAACGCATGATCAATGCCGGGGCCAAGCGTTTCCTGATCGGTGAATCACTGATGAAACGCCCCGATGTGGAAATGGCCACCAAGATCCTGCTGGCCGGGGCCAAGGTCTGACCATGACCGATCTCACCCATTTTGACCCCTTGGGCAACGCCGTCATGGTCGATGTCTCGGCCAAGGCGCCGACCGAGCGGGTGGCGGTGGCCGCCGGCAGCGTGCTGATGGCGGCGGACACCATGGCGCTGATCCAGGCGCGTGGGGTGAAGAAGGGTGATGTACTGGCGGTGGCGCAACTGGCCGGCATCATGGGGGCCAAGCGCACCCCCGATCTGATCCCACTGTGCCATCCGTTGGCCCTGTCCTCGGTCAAGGTGGAATTGCAGCTCGACCCCGCCCGCAACGCCGTGGACATCCAGGCCACCTGCAAGCTGACCGGCCAGACCGGCGTCGAGATGGAAGCGCTGACCGCCGTCTCGGTGGCGGCCTTGACCGTCTATGACATGGTCAAGGCGGTGGACAAGTCCATGCGCATCACCGATATCCGCCTGCTCCACAAATCCGGCGGCAAATCGGGCACCTATCAGGCGGTGTGATTCCCCCATCAAAGCCCTTGACGACAAAACGGAACAGGCATAGAACAAAAGCCGAAGTTTAGGCTTTGTTCCATTTTGCCGCCGTTTCATCCGGGCGGATGGGGGGATGCATCCATGCTGACGCGTAAGCAATACGAATTGCTGATGTTCATCGACGAGCGCCTGCGCGCCACCGGCATTTCGCCGTCCTTCGATGAAATGAAGGACGCCCTCGACCTGAAGTCGAAATCGGGTATTCACCGCCTGATCACCGGGCTGGAGGAACGCGGCTTCATCCGTCGCCTCGCCCATCGCGCCCGCGCCCTGGAAGTGGTCAAGCTGCCGGACAACCTGGGTGACCAGCCGTTGCCGGCACCGTCGGCCAAGTTCTCGCCCACGGTGATCCAGGGCAATTTCACCCAGACCGTCTTTGCCGGCGCCGCCCCGGTTGCCGGCGTGGCCGATGCGGTGTCGCTGCCGCTTTACGGCAAGATCGCCGCCGGCACGCCCATTGAAGCCCTGCGCGACCACAGCAACAGCGTCGAGGTTCCCGCCGCCCTGCTGACCGGCGGCGACCATTACGCGCTGACGGTCGAGGGTGATTCCATGATCGAGGCCGGCATCTTGGATGGTGACACCGTCATCATCCGCTCTTGCGATACCGCCGAGGCCGGCACCATCGTCGTCGCCTTGGTCGACGACCAGGAGGCGACGCTGAAGCGACTGCGCCGCAAGGGGGCCTCCATTGCCCTGGAACCGGCCAACAAAGCCTATGAAACCCGCATCTTCCCGCCCGACCGGGTCAAGGTGCAGGGCCGCTTGGTCGGCCTGCTGCGTAGCTACTGACAAAGGCAGGGAGCCCCCGCCATGGCCATGTCATCCACTCACCGCTTCGCCTTCACCCTGGATGGCCGCACCGTCGACGGCCCCGCCGACATGAACGTCACCTATGTGGGACGCATCAACCGCAAACTGGCCGAGGCCGATGCGCGCCGCCGCTTCGAGGAATGGCTGAACCAGCCCAGCCCGCTGGCCCGCCGCTGGTCCAGCAATCAGGTGGTGGTACGTTAGCGACGACGGCGACATCTCACCAGGGCTGGCCATCCCGCAAGATGGCCTCGGCCTGGGGGGTATAAGACCCATCATCCCCGTGCGCCAGCAGGCCGGGCAACAGCTCCATCGGGGCCTTGGAATCCTTGCGCGCCGTCACCACAACCCGAGTGGCGGCGCGTCCCTGTTTGGACCAGATGGGAACGACGCGGATTTCTCCCACTTTCAACCCTTCCAACCCCGACAGGATGCGACCCAGATGGTCGGCCCGGTGGATCAGCCACAAACGCCCCTTGGGCTTGACATATTTGACCGCCGCCCGCAGCCATTGGGCCAGATCGGCCTCGCCTTCCAGGTGACCGATAGCCTTGGAATCGGCGCGCGGCGCCCGGATGGTGCCGGGCTCGTACCAGGGCGGATT
The DNA here is from genome assembly GCF_000513295.1 of Magnetospirillum gryphiswaldense MSR-1 v2. Taxonomy (NCBI): domain Bacteria; kingdom Pseudomonadati; phylum Pseudomonadota; class Alphaproteobacteria; order Rhodospirillales; family Rhodospirillaceae; genus Magnetospirillum; species Magnetospirillum gryphiswaldense. The sequence goes on along the minus strand of NC_023065.1, from coordinate 906,127 downwards.
GGTGATGACGTGGTCGAAGGTGACCCCACGCAATGTCGCTGGACGGCTGGTCAGACAGCCCTGGACCACGGTGTAGCGCCCATCCAAGCCATTTTCCACCGCGTTGGCTTGAGCCAAATCCGCCAGTTGCGACTGTAATTCCAGCCCGGTGACATGGATACCGTCGACACGGGCCAGCAGGCACAGCCCGGCGGTGCCCACACCCGAGCCCAGATCAAGGATCCTTTCACCGGCCCGGGCATCGACGGCGGCGGCTAAAAACACGGGGTCCGAGCCGGCACGATAGCCATCCATGGGCTGGCGCAAGACCAGCCTGCCGCCCAGGAATTGGTCGGTCGTGGTGGGGATATGCGGCGGGGACAGCATCAAAGGCATCCTTTTGCATGAGTGACTCGTGCTTGTAAGCTTGACCGACTTTCCGCCGCAAGCCTATGTTCTCGCTGCGGCAGGGACACAGATGATTTCAGGAGTGGGTCGAGTGGCAGTCGTGGTGAGCTTGGAAGAAGAACGGGCGAAGAAGGCCAAGAGCTTTGACACCTTGGTGTCCCTGGTCAAAGACGACCTGGAAAAGGTCAACCGCACCATTATCGACCGTATGCACAGCCCGGTTGAACTGATCCCGCAACTGGCCGGGCACATCATCGCCGCCGGCGGCAAGCGCTTGCGCCCGGTGCTGACCCTGGCCTCGGCCAAGCTGGCCGGCCATAGCGGCGAGCGTCACGTCAAGCTGGCGGCCTGCGTCGAATTCATCCATACCGCCACGCTTTTGCACGACGACGTGGTCGACGAATCGGAATTGCGCCGCGGTCAGGCCTCGGCCAATGCCCTGTTCGGCAACAAGCCCAGCGTGCTGGTCGGCGATTTCCTGTTTTCCCGCTCGTTCGAACTGATGGTGGAAGACGGCTCGCTGCCGGTGCTGGCCATTTTGTCGCGCGCTTCCTCGGTCATCGCCGAGGGCGAGGTGTTGCAGCTGATCACCGCCAACGACACCGACACCAGTGAAGATTCCTATCTGGAAGTCATCCGTTCGAAGACCGCCGCCCTGTTCGCCGCCGCCTGCCGCATCGGTGCCATCGTCGCCGACCGCCCCAAGGCCGAGGAAGACGCTCTCGACAGCTATGGCCTGAATTTGGGTATCGCCTTCCAGCTGATCGACGACGTGCTCGATTATTCGGCCAAGCAGGCGGTCCTGGGCAAGACCGTGGGCGACGATTTCCGCGAAGGCAAGATCACTTTGCCGATCATCCTGGCCTTCCGTCGCGGCAACGACGAGCAGCGCGAATTCTGGCGCCGCACGGTGGAGCGGCTGGAACAGCAAGACGGCGACCTGGAACAGGCCATCGCCTTGATGGAAAAGCACGGCGCCCTGGCCGACACCATCGCCCGCGCCCGCCATTACGGCGAAGTCGCCCGCGACGCCCTGGCCCTGTTCCCCGACAGCCCGGTCAAACAGGCGATGATCGACGTCATCGACTTCTGCATCGACCGCGCTTATTAGAGCATTTTCACGCGAAGCGTGGACATGCGATAAGCCGGGAGTCACAGACGTGTGCTTCGCACACAGCGGCGCCTGAGCGGCCCGTCACGGGCCATTTATAAGGTTTAGACTTGTTTCTGCTTTAGCTGAAACAAGTCTAATCATTCCACCAGCTTCCAGTCGCCGCCCTGGATTTCCACCATGTGCAAGGAATCCAGGGTCAGCCCCATGTGATCGCTGGGCGACAGGGTGAAGATGCCGCCCTGGCCGACAAAGCCCCGGGTGCGTTCGATTTCATCACGCACGCGGGCCTTGTCGGTGGTATTGGCGCGCTTGACCGCATCCACATACAGATACAGCGCATCCCAGGAATGGCCGGCCATCATGCTGACCTCATCGCCGGTCCTGGTCTCGAAATCGCGTTTGAAGGCGGCCAGCACCGGCTTTTGCCGGTCACTGTCGGGCAGCACGTCGACGATGGCAAGGGGCGAGGACGGCAGCCGCATGCCGTCGGCGGCCTTGCCCACCAGCCGCAGGAAGTCCTTCGACGCCACGCCGTGCGATTGATAGACCGGCATCTGCAAATCAAGCTGGCGGATGTTGCGGGTGACCACCGCCGGTCCCTGCCCGGTGCCGAACACGAACAACGCCTGCACACCGGGGGTGGCGCGGATACGGGTCAGTTGCACGGTGACGTCGGGATCGCGCGGGCCATAGGTTTCGTCGGCGACGATTTCCATGCCATGGCTGGCCGCCAATTCCAGGCACTGGGTGCGGCCCGATTTGCCGAAGCCGACATTTTCCGACAACAGGGCGATCTTGGACAGGCCGCGCCGCTGCATGTCGCCATAGACCTTCTGTGCCGCCAACCGGTCGGTTTGCGGCACCTTGAAGGTCCATTTGCGCACCGGCTCGATGATGGCGACACCGCCGCCCAGGGACAGAAACGGCATCTCGGCCTTGTCCATCATGGGCAGCACTGTCAGACTGGTGGGCGTACCCGAACCGCCGATGATCACATCGACCCGGTCGGATTCGATCAGCCGCTTGGCCGCCACCACCGCTTTCTCCGGCACCGAACCGTCATCGTAGAACACCAGTTCCAACGGGCGGCCCAGCACGCCGCCTTGGGCGTTGATCCGCGCCACTTCCATTTCCAGCGTCTTCTTTTCCGGGTCGCCCATGGGCGACATCACCCCGGTGGCGGACAGGAACGAGCCGATGCGGATGGGGTCAACGGCCATGGCAGGCTGGGCGGCAAGTGAAAACACCGACGCGGCAAGCAACACCCTCAAAAATTTCATCACTGCACCCGGTAATCCCATAAAAGCGAGCGGCGATCATAGCCCGAATCATGCTTATGCGGCATGGGTTTTGCGCCTAGGTAGGAAAGCATTGCAAATCATTGCCGCTTCAATTTAAAAGCATTTCAAACATTGAGGAATGTTGCTGATGACGTGGAAAGAAAGCCTGAGCACCGACGTCAACTCCATCGATCAGCAGCATCAGGACTTGATTGCGCAGGTGGAAAAATTCTTCGCCGCCGTCCATGGCGGGCTGGATCGTCGCCAGTTGCTGGCCGGGTTGGATGTGCTGATTGAAATGGTCTCGGACCATTTCGCTCACGAGGAACGGGTGATGCGCAACATCCACCTGCCCACCTGGACGGTGCATGAACGCCTGCACCGCGCCTTGCTGGAGGAAATCAGCGAATTCCGCGAGGAAGTGGCCATGGGCAGCAACGAGCGCAGCGCCGCCGATGTCGAGCATTTCCTCAATATCTGGCTGTACCGCCACATCGTCGAGGAAGACCTGAAGATCTTCCATCATCTGAACCGGGATTAAAGCTTTGCCCGTGAAAAAGTCCCTCGGCTTTGCCTCGGTGTACTTTCCCCCGATTTCCAAGGTGTAAACCCGTGCTCAAGCAAGCTTTCCGCGCGGGTTTCAGTGTTTCTCCCGCCTTTGCACGGCAAAGGCGGTAAAACGTAAAAGCGACGAATAGGCGCAGGGCCACCTCAAGCCTATTTTCCCCATTTAAATCAGCGGAAAAAAATACACCTAGCCAAGCTGAGGACTTTTTGACGGGTCAGTAAAGCGCCGCGATCAGCCGTTCAGCATGGTCTTGATGACGGTCATCATGCGCTGGGCGGCATGGCTGCAATCGCCCTGGCGCGGGCAGCCGCCGGCCGATGCGCATTTGATCAGGCCGTTGGCGATGGCCAGACCGCATGCCCATTCGCCGCGATCCACATGCGCGGCGGCCAGCTCGACCCGCGGCGGGTAGCATTGGCTGTCGTGATGTTCGTGAGCGAAGGACATTGGACCCTGACCGATTGCTGCATCATTCGATACGAATATACCCAAAGCCAAAGACCTTAGGTGTAGTGGTGTGAATCAGTTTGTGACGCCGTGTCACGGTAAAATGGCACAAGGATGACACCGCCGATGCGGTGGACGCGACGCGGCATCTGGTTCACTATCGCCCATCACTCAATCAAAAAAGGTTAAAGGCTCATCCCATGCAACGCCGTTCCGTCCTGGCCGGTTTGGCCGCCAGCGCCATCGCCGCCCCCGCCCATGCCCAGTTCAGCCTGGGCAATCTGGTCCAAGGCGCCGCCAGCGTGGTCAGCGCCTATACCTCGGGCGAGGCCGACGAGATCAAGATGGGGGAAACCTATTATCAGGATTACCTGAAGAAATCGGGCGGCCTGTACCCCGACCGCAATGCGCAAGAGGCGTTGCGCCGCTTCGCCCAGCCGCTGATGGATGCCGCCGACCGCCAAGGCCTGGCCTGGGAAGTGTCGCTGGTGAAAAATGATCAGGTCAACGCCTGGGCCTTGCCCGGCGGCAAGATGGCCATCAACAGCGCCCTGGTCAAACAATGCCGGACGCCGGACGAGTTGGCCTCGGTCATCGCCCATGAGATCGGTCATGCCGATCTGGGCCACGGCCTGTCGCAGATTCGCAACCAGACCCTGCTGCAAAGCGCCGGCGCCATCGGCAAGGAAGCCCTGGTCGCCTGGATGGGCGGGGCCGGGGCCATCGGCGCCCAAGTGCTGACGGCGCTGGAAGGGCCGCTTTATTCGCTGGTCCTGTCGGGCTATTCCCGCGACAACGAATTCGCCGCCGACGCCCATATTTTGAAGATTTTCGCCCGTACCGGCTATGATCCGGCCAAGGCCGACGATTTCTTCCACACTTTGGACCGGCTGTACCCGGAAGCGACGACGGAAACCACCTCGCTGTTTTCCACCCATCCAGGCACGCTGGAACGCATCGCCAAGATCGAGGAAGCCGCCGCCAAAGTCAGAAGCAGCGGCACCGCCGACAGCTCGGGCTGGCGCGAGCTGAAAGCGGCCTTGGGCTGACCAAGGCCGCTTTTCCGGTCAGTTGAAGGCGCAGCCGGGCTGCACGCCCAGCTTCTTCAGGATCATGGCCAGCGGGCAAAAGCCGGTGAAGGCCGCCTGGAACATGTTGAGGCCGACAAAGGCGGTCATCAGCAGCCAATAGACCGAATGCACCTGCGACAAAGCCAGGCTGGCCAGGATGACGAAACCGGCAAAGGCGAAAACGACGCGATCGATGGACATGGCAGGTCTTCCTTGAAATGGGGTGGAGCCATAGCTCCGGCCCTTGTTAATTAGTTGAATCTAATATATACGTCAAGGGTGTTGCCACCGGAGCCCCGATCCATGCTGAAATCCGCCCTGCCCGTTTTCGCCTTTGTCCTTGCCGCCGCCCTGCCCGCTTTGGCCGGGGAAATGACGGTGAAGACCGGGCAGATGGAGGATTTGAAGGCGGTGTTCGCCACGGTGGAAAGCGTCGACGAGGTGCTGGCCCGCGCCCGCATCACCGGCACCGTTTCCGGCCTGCTGGTGGACGAAGGCGCCCAGGTCGAGGCCGGTGCCCGCATTGCCACCATCGGCGACCCCAAGCTGGCTTTAGCCACCGCCGGCATCGACGCCCGGCTGAAGGGCGCCGAGGCCGAGCGCGATCTGGCCGAAATCGAATTCCGCCGCTCGGGTGATCTGCTGGCCAAGGGCGCCGCCACCCAGGCCCGGGTCGACAATGCCCGCACCCGCCTGGACGTGGCGGCACGCACCATCGCCGCGCTGCGGGCGGAAAAGCAGGTCAGCGCCGAACGCTCCGGTGAAGGCGCGGTGCTGGCCCCGGCCTCGGGCCGGGTGCTGAAGGTGCATGTGACCCAAGGCAGCGTGGTCATGGCCGGCGAGACCATCGCCACCATCGCCGCCGAGAATTACATCCTGCGCATGGCCCTGCCGGAACGCCATGCCCGCTTCATCAAGGTCGGCGACAAGGTGCAGGTGGGGCCGCGCTCGCTGGCCGCCAGCACCACGCCAGCACGCCTGGGCAGCGTCCGTCAGGTCTATCCGCGTATAGAGGATGGCCGGGTGATGGCCGACGTGGCGGTGGAAGGCTTGGGTGATTTCTTCGTCGGCGAGCGAGTACCGGTTCATGTCTCCACCGGCAGCCGCCCGGCCCTGGTGGTGCCGCGTGCCGCCATCAGCCGCCGCTTCGGTCTGGATTTCGTCACCGTCAAGGATGTGGGCGCGGTGGTGGTGCAATTGGGCCACGCCGAGGATGACAGCGTCGAGGTGCTGTCGGGCCTGCGCGATGGCGACGTGGTGACGTGGTGAGCGCCATGAAGCTGGGTCTCTCGGGCGCCATCGCCAAGCACTTCATCCACTCGCCGCTGACGCCGTTGCTGCTGCTGGCCTCGCTGGCGGTGGGCTTCATCGCCCTGTCGGCGCTGCCGCGCGAGGAAGAGCCGCAGATCAGCGTGCCCATGGTCGACATCATGGTCGCCGCCAACGGCCTGAAGGCGGTGGACGCCGCCGAGCTGGTGACCAAGCCGTTGGAAGACATCGTCAAGGGCATCGACGCGGTCGAGCACGTCTATTCCCAGACCGGCGACGATCAGGTGGTGGTCACCGCCCGCTTCCAGGTCGGCACCTCGGAAGATGCCGCCATCTTGCGGGTGCATGAGCAGGTGCGCGCCAATCTGCGCGCCCTGCCCCACGGCATGGCCGAACCGTTGATCGTCGGACGCGGCATCAACGACGTCGCCATCCTGGTGCTGACCATCGCCGCCAAGCCGGCCCAGGCCGAGCGCTGGAACGACAACGCCCTTTATAATCTGGCGGAGGAGTTGCAGCACGAACTGGTCAAGGTCGATGATGTCGGGCAAAGCTATATGGTCGGCGGGCGCCGCGATCAGGTGCGGGTGGAACCCGACCCCGAGGCCCTGGCGCTGTACGGCATCACCCTCAATCAATTGGTCACCAAGATCGAGAACGCCAACCGCTCGTTCATGGTCGGCCATGTGCAGCAGGCCGGCCAGCATCTGCCGGTGGTCGCCGGCCAGACCCTCAACAGCATCCCCGATATCGGCAATCTGCTGCTGTTGGCCCATGACGGTCGCCCGGTCTATGTCAAGGACGTGGCCCAGGTGGTGGTGGACGGCGAAAAGCCCCAGGCGCGGGAATGGCACATCGCCGACGGCCAAGCGCTGCCCAGCGTCAGCCTGGCCATCGCCAAGCGCGCCGGTGCCAATGCTGTCACCGTGGCGGAAGAAACCCTGGCCCGGCTGGAACAGGTGCGCGGGCGGCTGATCCCCGATTCCGTCGATGTCACCATCACCCGTAATTATGGCGAGACGGCGTCGGACAAGGCCGATGAATTGCTGTTCCATCTGGCCCTGGCCACCTTGTCCATCGTCGCCCTGATCACCTGGGCCTTGGGCTGGCGCGAAGGCGTGGTCGTCGCCCTGGTGGTGCCCACCACCATCCTGCTGACCCTGTTCGCCAGCCATCTGCTGGGCTACACCATCAACCGCGTCAGCCTGTTCGCCCTGATCTTTTCCATCGGCATCCTGGTCGACGACGCCATCGTCGTCGTCGAAAACATCGTGCGGCGCTGGGGCCTGAACCCCAAGGGCGACCGTGCCGAGGTAGCGGTACAGGCGGTGGCCGAAGTGGGCAACCCGACCATCGTCGCCACCCTTACCATCATCGCCGCCCTGCTGCCGATGATGTTCGTGTCGGGACTGATGGGACCCTACATGAGCCCGATCCCGGCCAATGCGTCGTCGGCCATGATGTTCTCGTTCTTCGTCGCCATCATCATCACGCCGTGGCTGTTGCTGAAGGTGGCCGGGCGGTCGAAGAATAGCGGTGGCCACGGCCACGCCGACCGCCTGGGCGAATTCTATCGCCGCCTCGCCACCCCGTTATTGCAGGGCCGGTCGCGGTCGAAAAAGCTGCTGCTAGGGGTGAGTATCGCCACGCTGTTGTCCATGACCATGTTCGGCTTCAAGGCGGTGACGGTGAAGCTGCTGCCCTTCGACAACAAATCCGAGGTGCAGGTGGTGGTCGACCTGCCGGAAGGCTCGACCCTGGAAGACACCGAACGGGTGCTGATGGCTGCCGCAAACAAGCTGGCCGGTCTGCCCGAGCTGACCAGCATCCAGGCCCATGCCGGTATCGCCGCGCCGTTCAACTTCAACGGTCTGGTCCGTCACTCCTATCTGCGCACCAGCCCGGAAATGGGCGATCTGCAACTGAATCTGCAATCGCGCCATGACCGCAGCCGCGCCAGTCACGATATCGCCCTGGATGTGCGCCAGCGTCTGGCCGATCTGGCCAAGCCGGCGGGCACCGCCCTCAAGGTGGTCGAGGTGCCGCCCGGCCCGCCGGTACTGTCCACGCTTCTGGCGGAAATCTATGGCCCCGACGCCGACAGCCGTCGCGCCGCCGCGCTACGTGTGCGCAAGGCCTTCGAGCAGGTGGATTTCATCGTCGATATCGACGACACCCTGGCCCATCCGTGGCAGCGCCTGCGGGTGTCCATCGACCAAGAGCGGCTGGAATTCCACGGCGTCGAGCAACAGGCGGTCTACGACACCATCCAGGCATTGATGGGCGGCGTGCGCGTCGGCTATTCCCATCGCGGCCAGGGTGCCAATCCCAAGGAAATCGTCATCGCCCTGGCCAAGTCCGACCAGCATCCGGGCGAATTGCTGGCCACCACCCCGGTGCCGTCGCGTCGCGGCGTGGTCGAACTGGGCGACGTGGTCGAGGTGAGCTACGAACCGGCCAGTCCGCCCATTTTCCGCCGTGACGGTCGCTACGCCGAGATGGTCCAGGCCGAGTTGGCCGGGCGCTACGAAGCCCCCATCTACGGCATGTTCGCGGTGGAAGACCATCTGCCCGCCAACGTCCAGGTCAAGTATCACGGCCAGCCCCTGGACGAGAGCAAGACCACGCTGTTGTGGGACGGCGAATGGGAAATCACCTATGTCACCTTCCGCGACATGGGCGCTGCCTTCGGCGTTGCCATCATCGGCATCTATCTGCTGGTGGTGGCCCAGTTCGGCAGCTTCCGCCTGCCTTTGGTCATCCTGGTGCCGGTGCCCTTGACCCTGATCGGCATCGTCATCGGCCACATGCTGTTCGGGGCGCCGTTCACCGCCACCTCCATGATCGGCTTCATCGCCCTGGCCGGCATCATCGTCCGCAATTCCATCTTGCTGGTGGATTTCATCCGCCACCGGTTGGGTGAAGGGGCAAGCATCCGTCAAGCCGTGCTGGATTCGGGGGCGACGCGGTTCAAGCCCATCGCACTGACCGCTGCGGCGGCCATGATCGGCGCGGCCTTCATCCTGGCCGATCCCATCTTCCAGGGTCTGGCCATCTCGCTGGTATTCGGCTTGCTGTCATCGACGGCGCTGACCTTGCTGGTCATCCCGGCGCTGTATGTGTGGCTGCGCGACGACGGGCGGGCGCTGCCGTAATCACTCGGTGCCGATCACCAGCTTCTTGCCATGCTCAGCCAGACAATACTTCTCGCCGATGCCCTTGACGGTCAGGCTGGCGGCGAACATGCGCGGGTCGCAGGAATTGTCGGCGAACATGTCCCAATGACACGGAATGGCCAGACGCGGATTGACGCGCATGGCCAGTTCCGCCGCCTGCCAATGGGACAGATTGGCATAGCCGCCGTTGATGCACACGGCCATGGCGTCAAGCTGGTGCTGTCCGCCCGATTCGGCCAGCAGATCGCACCAGGCGGTATCGCCGGTGATCCAGAATTTCGGCCCGTCATCCACCTCGACGACAAAGCCCATATGAGTCTGGTCGCTGGTATCGGTGGGCAGGGCGAAGGTGCCGTGCAGACGGATGTCGTCCAACTCCACCACGTCGCCGGGCCAGGTCAGCAGGCAATCCTCGGGCGGTGCGCCGGCGTCGGCGAACAGCGCCTGGGTTTGCGCCGGACCGAGAAAGCCGCCGATGCGCCCGGCCTGACAGGCGAGGCACAGGGTTTCCGGGTCGGCATGGTCCTTGTGCGAATGGGTGCACACCAGCATGTCGGCGCGCAGATCCTGGGGCAAAATGGGGATGGGCACCTGCCGCGCCAGATCAAGGCCGCGCCGCGACGGATTGCACGAATCCGACAGGTAGGGATCGACGATCACCACCTTACCGGCGGGGGATCGGATGGCCCAGCCGTTTTGCCCCAAGAACCACACGGCCATGGTCTTGCGCTCGACGAGGGTGCCGTAAATTTCTTCCATCAGGCTCATGCACAGAAAGTGGCGCAAGCCGAGGAAAAGGGCAAGAGCAGGTGACAGCCCAGCCCAATCAATCGTATGAAAGCATCATGCAATACGACGTGGTGATCATCGGCGCCGGCCCGGCCGGATTGATGGCGGCGGAAGTCCTGGGCCAAAGCGGACGGCGGGTGGCCGTGTTCGATGCCATGCCCAGCCCGGCCCGCAAATTCCTGCGCGCCGGCATCGGCGGGCTGAACCTGACGCATTCCGAACCCTTCGACGCGTTTCTCGGCCGCTTCGGCGACCGCGCCGCCGTGTTGGCCCCCAGTCTGCGCACCTTCGGCCCGCAACACCTGCGCGACTGGGCCGCCAGCTTGGGGGTGGAAACCTTTGTCGGCTCGTCGGGCCGGGTGTTCCCCACCGATTTCAAGGCGGCGCCCTTGCTGCGCGCCTGGCTAAGGCGTTTGGGCGGCTTGGGGGTGCACTTGTTCACCCACCATCGTTGGCAGGGCTGGGACGAAACCGGCGCCCATCGTTTCCTCACCCCCACGGGGGAAATCCGCGTCACCGCCCCTGCCGCCATCCTGGCCGTGGGCGGCGCCTCCTGGCCCCGCCTGGGCAGCGACGGCACCTGGACCGAGGCCTTGAATGGTCTACCGCTGGCGCCGTTCCGCCCGGCCAATTGCGGCTTCGACGTGGAGTGGAGCCCACATTTCCGCCAGCGTTTCGCCGGCGCCCCGGTCAAGGCGGTGGGGCTTGAATTCGGCGACAGAAAGCTGAAGGGCGAATTCGTCATCACCGACACCGGCATCGAAGGCAGCGCCGTCTATGCCCTGTCAGCCCCCTTGCGCGATGCCATCGAAAACCACGGCCAAGCGGTGTTGCGCCTGGATTTGAAACCGGATTGGAGCACCGAGAAACTGGCCGCTGCCCTGGCCCGCCCGCAAGGTAGCCGCTCGCTGGCCAATCACCTGGAACGTCAGGCCGGGCTCAAGGGCGTCGCCGCCGGATTGGCGCGGGAAGGCCTGCCGCCGGCAAGCCTGACCGATGCCGCCAGCTTGAAGGCCGTGCCACTGGTGCTGAAATCGCCGCGCCCGCTGGCCGAGGCCATCAGCACGGCGGGCGGATTGCGCTTCGACGCGGTGGATGAAAATCTGATGCTGGTCTCGCGCCCCGGCATTTTCGCGGCGGGCGAAATGCTGGATTGGGAAGCCCCCACCGGCGGCTATCTGCTGACCGCCTGTTTCGCCACCGGACACGCCGCCGGACAGGCGGCGGGGCGCTGGCTTAATAAACGCCCTTGCCGTTGAGGAATTCGGTATAAAGCCGGTCCTCGCCGGTGATGTGCCCGACCAGCCAGGTTTGCAGGAAGGGTAGGAAATCCACCTGGGTGATGTCGCTGGCATCCTTGAAGGTCTGACGCATGTCCAGCAATTGCTGCGACAATTGGGCGTGGTGTTCGCGGTGGGCCTCGGCCTGCGGATAGGCGTAGCGGACCATCAGCGCCTCTTCCTCGCCGAAATGGTAATGGGCGTATTCGTTCATGGAATCCAGCAGCGACAGGATATCATCCACACCCTGACCGGCCTGGATGGCTTCCAGAATGGAATTGGCCTGTTCGAACATGCGTCGGTGCTGGGTGTCCAGACGCAGCACATCGACGCGGTATTCCTCGCGCCAGTGCAGCAGCCCGCCATTGCCGCTGTGGTCACCCTCGAAGATCGAGGTCATGCGCCGGCCCGACGCCTCGAACAGCTTCCATCGCACCGAGGGGATGCCGGCCAGCAGACCGGCGGGAACCAAGAACACCTCGGTCGCCGTCAGCGCCTTCAGCCGGAACATGGACGGCGTCCAGAAAATGGACAATTCCTCGCCGAAGAAATCGCCCGAGCGCAAGATTTCCACCTGCTGCTCGCCCAGATAGCGCCCCACCTGGCCGGAAATCACCAGAGCCACCGATTCGGGGCCGATATCGATGGTTTCGCCCACGGGGATACGGCTCAGGGTCATTTCCTTGGCCAGCCGGTTCAGGGTGCGGGTGGATACCACCTCGCCGAACAGCCAGGTGCGTTGCAGGAACTGGCGGTTCTCGAAAATACGGGTGATGGCCGCCGACAGATCGTTGCGACGGACGAAATCCTGATAAAGCGACGCCGGAATGCGCAACGCCTTGACGAAGCCGATGGCCCGATAGGTTTCGGTGACCGGGGCATCGAACAAGGCGAACAACTCGCCGATCATGGCCCCCGCCGACAGTACCGAACGGGCACCGCCTTCGATATGCAGCGATTCGACACTGCCCGACAGCAGCAGATAGATGAAATCCGCCGGGCGCCGCTCCTTGACCAAAATGGTGCCGGGATTGAAGGTCTCGACCGGATTGTTGAGCAAGACCCGCAATTGGTGGTGGCGGATTTCGGGGAAATAGGCCAGCAGCAATTCATAGGCCGAACGCCAGATGAAATCGTGGTTGGACGGGATCAGCACGTCGACATTGCCGAACGATGCGGTCGAGCCGATGGCCTTTTGCGCCACCGTGTTGCGACCCGACGTATGGGCCAGAATCACCTTGCCCGAACGGTCATCGCGGAAATCATAGGCGTCGCCATGGATCATGCCGCCGCCCACATCCACCTTCTTGACGTTGGCGGGCAGCGCATAGGCCGCGGTCACGTTCAGGTACATGGCCTGGGAGATACCCGGCGCGTCGGCATCGTCGGTGACGAAACTGCGCAGCACTTCAAGGCGGCAGACATCGGCCCAATGGGCATAGGTGCGGTAACCGTCCTCCCACGGCGCGCGGAACATGAACATGGTGGTTTCCACCGGATGGGGCGAAAACAACGGCCGCACTTCCAGGCCGTCAACCTCGTTCCATTCGCCTTCCACCAGATCGTGACATTCAAAGTAATCGGCGAAGGCCGAAGGCTCGATGGACAGAAGCGCCGCCATCTTGCGCGACACCGAGGCGCGCACCAGCGGCGTGGCGAAATACTTGATGCGGTGATCGGCGCGGATCAGCGTGGTCAGGCCGGAAAAATGATCGTCGTGCGAATGGGTGTGGAAGATGCCGTCGATCTCGTTGACGCCGATGCCCAGCGCATCCAGGGTGAACAGAATGTTGGGGCCGGCATCGATCAGATAGACCCGACCCTGGAACATCAGGATCGAGCTCATGCTCGGACGGTTGATGTCCCAGCCGTCACCCTCGCCCGAATGGACGACGGAAAAGTATTCCCGCTGCATGTTGTAGAAGCCCAGGGGATAGGGGCATTCATAGGTCTCGAACGGCGGCAGGGTCAAATCGACGGTGACGCAATCGCCGCCGTAACAGATCTCGAAGGTATTGAGGCGCACTCGACGGATGGTGACACCGCCGCGAATGGCCACCGGTTCGGCGTCCACCGTCAGGATATCCAGCAATTCCTGCGGATGACGGATGCGGCCGAAAGCGAATTTCAGCTTCATCCGCATCAGATCCTTGGCCTGCTGCGCTGAAGCCCCCGCCTCGATCAGCTCGTCCTCGCTGATCAGTCCATAATTGCCGCGATAGATATATTGAAGCTGGGCGCGCACCTGCTCGGCCGAGCCGATCAGCAGCGGCTTTTCCCCGGTATTGCCCGGATGATCGGGGATGATCATGCCCTGGCGGTACAGCATCTGCAGCACCGGAAATTCGCCCAGATTGGCGAAAGTACCGTTTTGCACCATGACGTCGGACAGCAAGATGGCATTGGGGCCGGTCTCATAGGCGATACCGGCACATTCCGCGGGGGCGATCAGGCCACGCTTCATCAGGTGCTTCACCACGTCCGCCGGGCAGCCGCACAATATCCGCAAATTAGCGGCGGCGACCTCGACCCACCAAACGCCGGTGGTTACCTCGATCTTACGAATAGAACCCATAAAACGTCCCCGTTCCTTCCCCACCCCTATGCTAGGACTTACTCGTGTGCGCAGCAACTCAATGCTTAAGGCAAGGGCGCCGTGTCCTAAACAAGTGGCGGCAAGGCAACTTTAGCTCTTGACCCGGAAAGCTCATTTATCATATACGACAGTATAAGTTTAATACCTTTGAACGGACAGCCATGCCCCCCGTGTCCCTTACTTCCGGCGAAGCCGCCTTGCGAGCCATCGCCCTTGGCGCGCTTTATGCCACCGCCATCGCCTTGGCCGTCGCCTTTTCCCCGGCCAACGGCTTCGTTCACCCGGAAAAGCTGGCCCACATTACCAAAACGGTCAGCCTTCAGAAGTAAGCGCCGCCAAGCCGGCGAAGGCCGGTTCCGGGTGGGTGACCAGCCAAGTGGGCACAGCCGACAGATAGCCGGCAAAACGTCCCTTGGCCTCGAACCGGCGGCGGAAGTCAGAGGCGAAAAAGGCCTGGGCCATGCGCGGCAAGATACCACCGGCCACATAGACGCCGCCGCGCGCGCCCAAGGTCAGCGCCAGATTGCCGGCCACACTCCCCAACATGACGAAGAACAGGGACAGCGCCTGCCGGCACAACGGGCACGACCCGTCCAGGCCATGGCTGGAGACCGCCTCGGCGGTGGAATAGGACGCCGGACTGCCCTGCAACGCCGCCACCGCCTCGTATAAATTCAGCAATCCCGGTCCCGACAGCACCCGCTCGGCCGAGACATGGCCAAAACGCCGGCGCAATTGCGCCAATACCGCCGCCTCAAAATCGTCGGTGGCGGCCATGGTGACGTGACCGCCTTCGGTGGCCAGGGCCTGCCAGCGCCCGTCGCCGCCCATCACCAGTCCCGACACCCCCAGGCCGGTGCCCGGCCCCAGCACGGCGATGGGAGCACCGGCTACCGGCTCGGCCCCGCCCAGCTTCAGCAGATGGGACGGCCCCAGATGGGGCACCGACAGCGCCGTGGCGGTAAAGTCGTTGACCACCCGCAAGGACGACAACCCCAATTGCCGCTGCACGTGGTGGACGGAAAAGCGCCAGGCGGAATTGGTCATCTCGACCATGTCGCCGGTGATGGGCGAAGCCACGGCGAAGGCGCCGCGCTCGGGCCGGGCGCCGTCGCGCGCCGCCAGAAAAGCCTGCGCCGCGTCGTCGGGACCGGCGAAATCGGCACATTGCATGACCATGTCGGGACCGATGACGCCCGCATCATCGACCAGGGCGAAACGCACATTGGTGCCGCCCATATCGGCGATCAGCGACAGGCTCATGCGTCCACCATGTCGGCATAAAGAGCGCCATAGCGGGCGGCGGAACGATCCCAGCCGAAATCCTGGGCGATACCGGCGGCCTGGATACGGCCCCATTGATCCGGGCTGTGGAAAGCGGTGATGGCCCGCTCGACGCACCATTGGAAGGCACCGGCATTGGCGTGTTCGAAAACGAAACCGGTGCCGGTGCCGGTGACCAGACCGTCATAACTGCAATCCATCACCGTGTCGGCCAGACCGCCGGTGGCATGAACCAGCGGCACCGTGCCATAGCGCATGGCATAGAACTGGGTCAGGCCGCAGGGCTCGAACCGCGACGGCATCACCAGGATATCACCGGCGGCGAGCAGGCGGTGCGCCAGTTCCTCGGAATAACCGATGGTGACGCTCATGCGCTTGGGCGAGCCGGCGGCGGCCGACTGGAAACCCTGCTCCAACGACCGGTCACCGGCCCCCAACACCGCCAGCTGCGCCCCTTGGCGCAAGATGGCCGGCAGGGTCGACAGCACCATGTCCATGCCCTTCTGGTCGGTCAGCCGGCTGACGATGACCAGAAGCGGCGCCAGATCATCCTTGTCCAACCCCAGCGCCTGTTGCAACGCCGCCTTGTTGACCGCCTTGCCGGTGCGGTGGTCGCGGGGCGGATAGGTCTGGACCAGATGGCTGTCGGTGGCCGGATTCCAAACGCCGTAATCGGCCCCATTCAGGATGCCGGTCAGATCGCCGGCCCGTCCCATCAACACCCCGTCCAGGCCACAGCCGAAGCCGGGAGTCTGGATTTCACGGGCATAGCGCGGGCTGACCGTGGTCAGTTTGTCGGCATAGACCAAGCCAGCCTTCAGGAACGACAGATCGCCCCAATATTCCAGCCCATCGGGGGTGAACATCTCCCAAGGCAGGCCCAGGCGCGGCAGCCACTCGGCCGGGAACTGACCCT
Organism: Magnetospirillum gryphiswaldense MSR-1 v2; assembly: GCF_000513295.1. Taxonomy (NCBI): domain Bacteria; kingdom Pseudomonadati; phylum Pseudomonadota; class Alphaproteobacteria; order Rhodospirillales; family Rhodospirillaceae; genus Magnetospirillum; species Magnetospirillum gryphiswaldense. The sequence continues at coordinate 889,951 of NC_023065.1, read as the reverse complement.
GATAGGCGATGTTGTGGATGGTGAACACCGTGGCTGGCGGCTTTTCCGGCTGCCATGCCCGCAGATAGGCCGGGGCCAGACCGGTCTGCCAATCATGGCAATGCAGCACCTGCGGGCGCCACTTGACCGGAGAATCGGCCATGCACAGCCGCGCCGCCACCCACGACAGCAGGCCGAACCGCAAGGGATTGTCGGCATAATCGGCGCCTTGGGTATCCACATAGGGACCGCCGTCGCGGGCGTAGAGGGCCGGACAATCCAGCAGCCACACCGGCAGGGCGGAACCGGGCAGCTTGGCGGAAACCAACCGAACCTCGGCCCCGACGCCCAAGGGATCGCCGAAACTGGCCACCTGACGCTTGCCCTCGGCCCGTTCCATCGCCTGGGGATAACCGGGCAGCAGCACGCGCACGTCGTGCCCGGCCGCGATCAGGGCTGCAGGCAAGGCGCCGGCCACGTCGGCCAACCCCCCGGTCTTGACCAGCGGGAATACTTCGGAGGCGGCGAACAGGACGCGCATGACAAGTCCCTATGACAGATAATCACCGGCCAAGCCTACCCCAAGCGGAGCATCGGCGAAAGGCGGTTACGGCAAGGCAGACCAGCAAGCCCTGCGGTTGCCCCCATCGGCAATCTGTGGCACCGTCCGCTGACCAAAAAAGTAGAAAATGGGGGAGAAACGAAATGAGCGTTTCCAACGATAATCTGAGCGTCAACCCCCGCCTGCGCCGCACCCTGGCCCTGGTCCTGGCCGGCGGGCGCGGCTCGCGCCTGAAATCGCTGACCGACTGGCATGCCAAGCCGGCGGTGCCGTTCGCCGGCAAGTTCCGCATCATCGATTTCGCCCTGTCCAACTGCATCAATTCCGGCATCCGCCGCATCGGCGTGCTGACCCAGTACAAGGCCCATACGCTGATCCAGCACATCCAGCGCGGCTGGGGCTTCCTGCGCGGCGAGTTCAACGAATTCATCGAGCTGTTGCCGGCGCAGCAGCGCACCGACGGCGAGAACTGGTACAAGGGCACCGCCGACGCGGTGTTCCAGAACCTGGACATCATCCGCGCCCACCACCCGGAATTCGTTCTGATCCTGGCCGGCGACCACGTCTACAAGATGGATTACGGCAAGATGCTGGCCCATCATCTGGCCGAGGGCGCCGACGTCACCGTCGCCTGCATCGAGGTGCCGCTGGCCGACGCCAGCGGTTTCGGCGTCATGGCGGTGGACGATGCCGACAACGTGGTGCGCTTCGACGAAAAGCCGGCCCATCCCCAGCCGGTTCCCGGCAAACCCGACAAGGCCCTGGCCAGCATGGGCATCTACATCTTCAACGCCCAGTTCCTGTACGACCAGTTGAAGATCGATTCCGACCAAAGCGACACCGAGAACGATTTCGGCAAGAACATCATTCCGTCGCTGATCGGTCGCCACAAGGTGCTGGCCCACCGTTTCCAGCATTCCTGCGTCATGCATGACGGCGCGCGTGAACATTACTGGCGCGATGTCGGCACCGTCGATGCCTATTGGGAAGCCAATATCGACCTGACCACGGTGACGCCGTCCTTGAACATCTATGACGACAGCTGGCCGATCTGGACCTATCAGGCGCAATTGCCGCCGGCCAAGTTCGTGTTCGATTCCGACACCCGGCGCGGCATGGCGGTGGATTCCATGGTCTCGGGCGGCTGCATCATCTCGGGCGCGGTGGTGCGGCGGTCGTTGCTGTACTCCAACGTCCGCGTCAATTCCTATTGCTTGGTGGAAGATTCGGTGGTGCTGCCCGATTGCGATATCGGTCGTCACGCCCGCTTGCAGAAATGCATCGTCGACCAGGGCTGCGTCATCCCCCCCGGTCTGGTCGCCGGTGAAGACCCGGCCCTGGACGCCAAGCGCTTCTATCGCTCGGAATCGGGCATCACCCTAATCACCGCCGACATGCTGAAAAAGCTGGAGGGATAAGGCACGAGGCTTGCGAGAGTGCTGGCAGCCACCGCATTGGAACAAGCTTCATGTCCGCCAGTGTCGCAAACCTGACCAAATCCCCGTCACAAACCTTCGCCAGCGGTGCCGTCATCGGCACCTTGGGCGGCCTGATCGGGTTGGGGGGAGCCGAATTCCGTCTCCCCCTGCTGATCGGCCTGTTCAAGTTCAGCGCCCTTGACGCGGTCATCCTGAATAAAGCGCAAAGCCTGATCGTCGTCGCCTCGGCCCTGCCCTTCCGCGCGACGGCGGTGCCGTGGGGGACGTCATCGGACAATGGGCGGTGATCGTCAACCTGTTGGCCGGCTCGCTGGTGGGCGCCTGGTTGGGAGCCGGCTGGGCGACCCGGCTGAAATCGACCACGCTTTACCGGATCATCGCCCTCTTGCTGGTGGCCATGGCGTTCATCCTGTGGCTCGGCCATGACCTTGGCCCCAGCCAGGGTGGCCTGAATGGCTGGCCGCTATACGGTGCCGGCGCCGTCGCCGGGCTGGGGATTGGCGTCGTCGCCTCATTGATGGGGGTGGCGGGCGGCGAATTGCTCATTCCCACCCTGATTTTATTGTTTGGGGTCGACATCAAACTGGCCGGCAGTCTGTCTTTGGTGGTCAGTCTGCCGACCATGATCGTCGGATTCGCCCGCTACAGCCGCAGTCAAAGCTTCGCCGTACTGGGGCGCAACCGTGGCTTCGTCCTGATCATGGCCGCCGGATCGATCCTGGGCAGCTTCATCGGCGGTCAGCTCCTGGGAACCGTCCCCAACGCGGTATTGCTGCCGGCCCTGGCCATCATCTTGATTGTTTCAGCCGTCAAAGTGTGGCGGCACGCCTAGCGCTTTTTCCCTACACGTCCAGATCGCGGGCGAATTTGGCGTGTTTCTGGATGTAGTGGAAGCGCAGTTCCGGCTTCTTGCCCATCAGGGTTTCCACCAGATTGGCCACGTCCTTGGCCTCTTCCTGGTCTTCCTCGGTGCGACCGGCGGGAATGGTCACCCGGATCAGCGTGCGGTTGGCCGGGTTCATGGTGGTTTCCTTCAACTGGGCCGGCGGCATTTCGCCAAGACCCTTGAAGCGGCTGATCTCGATATTCTTCTTGCCGGCGAAGACGGTCTTCATCAGCTCGTCCTTGTGGGAATCGTCGCGGGCATAGATGACGGTCTGGCCATGGGCCAGACGATAAAGCGGCGGCATGGCCAGGAACAGATGGCCGGTGCGGATCAGTTCCGGCATTTCCTGGTAAAAGAACGTCATCAGCAGGCTGGCGATATGGGCGCCATCGACGTCGGCGTCGGTCATGATGATGATGCGCTCGTAGCGCAATTTCTCGGCATCGAAGGATTCGCGGCTGCCGCAGCCCAGGGCCTCCATCAGATCCTTGATTTCCTGGTTGGCGCGCAACTTGTCGGCACTGGCCGAAGCGACGTTGAGGATCTTGCCCTTCAACGGCAAGATGGCCTGGGTCTCGCGGTTGCGGCCCTGCTTGGCCGAGCCACCCGCCGAGTCACCCTCGACCAGGAACAATTCGGTGCCCACATTGACCTGCCGCGAGCAATCGGCCAGCTTGCCCGGCAGACGCAGCTTCTTGGTCGCGGTCTTGCGGCTGGTTTCCTTGGCCACCTTCTTGCGCAGGCGTTCCTCGGCCTTTTCGATCAGCCGCGCCATCAACGCCTTGCCCGATTCCGGGTCCGCCGACAGCCAATGGTCGAAATGGTCCTTGATGGCGTTTTCCACCAGTCGGGTGGCTTCCGTCGATACCAGCTTTTCCTTGGTCTGGCCCTGGAATTGCGGATCGCGGATGAAGAGGGACACCAGGACGCAGGCGCCGCCCATGACGTCTTCCGCCGTCACCTGACCGGCCTTCTTGTTGCCCAGCAAATCACCGTAACCGCGCAAACCCTTGGTCAGGGCGTTGCGCAGACCGGCTTCATGGGTGCCGCCCTCGGGCGTCGGCACCGTATTGCAATAGGTGTTGACGAAGCCGTCCTCGTCATCGTCGGGCCAAACCAACGCCCATTCCACCTGCCCCATGTCGTCGGCCAAGGGCGCGGTGCCGGCGAAAAAGCCGCGCGTCACCAGCGGGCGATCCTTCATCACGGCGGCAAGGAAATCGGCCAGACCGTTGGGGAAATGCAGCGTGTCCTCGGCGGGAATATCGTCGCCGTCGTCGATCAGCAGCGGATCGCACTTCCAGCGGATCTGCACGCCCCGGAACAGATAGGCCTTGGACCGGGCCATACGATAAAGCGTGCGCGCCTTCAACCGGGCGCGGTCGCCGAAAATTTCCGGGTCGGGATGAAAACGCAGCGCCGTGCCGCGCCGGTTCTGCACCGGCCCGACCAGCGAGAGCGGCCCCAGGGGCGCGCCCTTGGAAAAGCTTTGCCGCCACAATTGGCGATCGCGCGCCACCTCGACCACCAGGGAATCGGAAAGCGCGTTGACCACCGAGACGCCGACGCCGTGCAGACCGCCCGACACCTTATAGGCGTCGCCGCCGAACTTGCCGCCCGAATGCAGCGTGGTCAAAATCACTTCCAGCGCGCTTTTGTCCGGGAACTTGGGATGGGGGTCGACCGGGATGCCGCGCCCGTTGTCGCGCACGGTGGCATGGCCGGAAACGTCCAACTCCAGCTCGATCCAACTGGCATGGCCGGCCACCGCCTCGTCCATGGAATTATCCAGCACCTCGGCCACCAGATGGTGCAGCGCGCGATCGTCGGTGCCGCCGATATACATACCGGGACGGCGGCGGACGGGCTCTAACCCCTCAAGGACTTCGATGTCCTTGGCGGAGTATTCGGTCCCCTTGGGGGCGAGTTGCTGGAACAGGTCGGACATGGGCGGCATTATAGGAGAGCATTGGTCAGGCGCAAGCGCCTGCTGTAGGGTGGCCCTAAACCGATACAAGATGTTGGGACAAGATATGAGCGAAAGCATCGAAACCACGACCGCGCCAAGGGGCCGGTTGTCCATCCGCACCGTCGCCATGCCCGCCGACACCAACCCGCACGGAGCCATTTTCGGCGGCTGGCTGCTGGCCCAGATGGATCTGGCCGGCGGCACCCACGCGCTGCACCGGGCCAAAGGCATGGTGGTGACGGTGGCGGTGGACAGCATGACCTTCCATGAACCGGTCTTCGTCGGCGACGAGGTCAGTTGCTATACCGACGTGGTCCGGGTCGGCAATTCGTCCATTTCCGTCCGCGTCGAGGCCTGGGTCCGGCGCGACAACAACGACGAACAGATCAAGGTGACCAGCGCCATGTTCCACTTCGTCGCCGTCAACCCCGACCGCTCGAAGCGCCGGGTCCCGCCGGAATGATCACCGTCCCGCCGGCCACGTCACCTTGAAGCCGGCGGCGAAGCCTTCGATGACATCGATGGCGATGGGGAAATTGGCCCAGGTCCACATTTCCACGCCGCTGGATTTGGGGTGACAGCGCTTCTCCGGCCAACCCAGGGTGTCGATGATCCTTTGCTGGTCGTCGCCCAGGGCCAGACCGGAAAAAGTCACCGGGATCAGCATGGGCGGGCCGATCAACTGCACCGCCACCACCCGGCTATCATAATAGGTGACGACGTAATGGGGGCGGATGCCGCCGGGCTGGGCCACCTCGTAAATCCGGCTTTCGCTGAACACCCCCATTTCGGTAATGTTCACTGGCTCGCCCAGCAGCTTTTCCACCTGATTCAAGGAATCGGACACGCCGATGGCGCCGATGCGCAGACAGGGCAGAAACGTCACCGGGCTTTCATGCTTGGCCATGGCCGCACCTTGCTGATTGGGCACGGTGCAGCCCAATCCATGGTCGGCGGAATAGCGGAACTGCCCCGCGACCAAGGGCAGGGGTGCCCCCGGCAAGGGCAGGCCTTGCGGCCCCTGACAGGCGGCGGCAAAGGCGGAAGGGGCGGCGGCCAAAGCGGCCAGTATCAGGATGAAGGAACGCATGACGCGAACCTTACCAAGATTTAATCCCCCTGCAAGACTGGCGTAAGGTGGTTGGCGACAATATGTCTTCAACAACGGTGATGAACCGGGCCAAGACGGAAACAGCGCTCCTCGTCGAAACCCTTCGTCACCCAGGCGGTCCTTGAACTCCTCCGCCGACCGGGAAAGCGGCCTGTCCCCCCAGGTTTTGCACCCACGCTTCGAGACCGGTTCTCCCCCCTGCCGGTTCAACGGATAAGGCCCCCGCAGCTTCCCCCCTGGCTGCGGGGGCTTTCCGTTTGATGGGGGCCACGTTAAGGTCACCTTGCTGGCAATGCGGAAGGTCGGTCATGCGTATTTTGATCATCGAAGACGACCAAGAGGCCTCGGCCTATCTGGCCAAGGGACTGAAAGAGGCCGGCCATACCGTCGATCAGGCCCATAACGGCAACGATGGCCTGTTCCTGGCCACCACCGAACGCTATGATTCCATGATCGTCGACCGCATGCTGCCCGGTGTCGATGGCCTGACCATCGTCCAGACCATCCGCGGCGCCGGCAACACCACGCCGGTGCTGATCCTGTCGGCCTTGGGTAAGGTCGATGACCGGGTCAAGGGATTGAAGGCCGGCGGCGACGATTATCTGGTCAAGCCCTACGCCTTCGCCGAACTTCTGGCCCGTATCGAGGCCCTGGGCCGGCGCACCAGCGCCAGCCAGCCGGAAACCCGGCTCAAGGTGGAAGACCTGGAGATGGATTTGCTGGCCCGCACCGTCACCCGGTCGGGCCGCGACATCGATCTGCAACCGCGTGAATTCCGCCTGCTGGAATATCTGCTGCGCCATGCCGGCCAGGTGGTCACCCGCACCATGCTGCTGGAAAACGTGTGGGAATATCATTTCGACCCCCAGACCAACCTGATCGACGTCCATATCAGCCGTTTGCGGCAGAAGGTGGACAAGGATTTCGACCAGGCCCTGATCCATACCGTTCGCGGCGCCGGATACACCCTTCGTGCCGCCCGTTAATCTGCAATTGCCGCCCTTGCTGCGGGCCACCACCTTTCGTCTGGCCTTGTCCTATCTGGGCATCTTCACCGTCTCGGCAGTGGCCTTGCTGGCGCTGGTATCGTGGAGCACCTCGGTGTTCATCGAATGGCAGGTGCAAGAGACCGTCGAGGCCGAGGCCACCGGCCTGTCCGAGCAATACCGCGAACGCGGCATCCGTGGCCTAGCCGAGGTCATCGCCGGACGCGCCGGCCAGGATCTCGACCGCCGCGCCGTCTATCTTTTGTCGGGACCGGGTGGCGTGCGCATCGCCGGCAATCTGTACGGCTGGCCGGCGGAAAGCATCGATTCCGCCGGCTGGATCCGCTTTTCCATCGAACGCATGGGCTCCGAGACCTTCGGCACCGAGGTGCTGGGCCGCACCTATGTCTTGCCCGACGACCATCAATTGCTAGTGGGCCGCTCGCTGCACGAAGCCAAAAGGGTCAAGCTGGCCATCAACCGCGCCCTGGGCTGGGGGCTGGCCCTGACCATCTTGCTGGGCATCATCGGCGGCTATTTCACCAGCCGCCACCTGCTGCAACGGGTCGAGGCCATGAACCGCACAGCCAAGCGCATCATCGGCGGCGACATGAAAAGCCGCATGCATCTGACCGGGGCGCGGGACGAGTTCGACCAACTGGCCGCCGGTTTCAACGAGATGATGGACGAAATCGAGCGGCTGGTGGAAAGCATCCGCACCGTCACCGACAACGTCGCCCACGATCTGCGTACACCGCTCAACCGGCTGCGCTCGCGCATCGACGTGGCGCTATTGTCGGACGAAGACCCGGCCAGCCTACGCCGCACGCTCGAGGAAACCCTGGCCGAGGCCGACGAGATCCTGGCCACCTTCAACGCCATCCTGACCATCTCCAGCGCCGAATCAGGGCAGCGCCTGCACAGTTTCGAGCCGCTCGACCCGGCCCGGCTGGCCGAGGACATCGCCGAATTGTACGAGCCCCTGGCCGAGGAAAAAGGCATCGCCCTGACCTGCCACACCCAAGGCGGTGCCTCGGTGGATGGCGACCGCCACCTGCTGTTCCAGGCCTTGGCCAACATGGTCGACAACGCCGTCAAATACACCCCCGCCGGTGGCAGGGTTGCGGTCAGCGTCACCCGCCAGGATGGCGACGTCACCATCGCCGTGGCCGATTCCGGCCCCGGCATCGCCGCCGACCAGCGCGCCCGCGTGCTGGAACGCTTCGTCCGCCTGGATGCCACCCGCTCGACCCCCGGCAACGGCTTGGGCCTGTCGCTGGTCAACGCCGTCGCCCGCCTGCATGGCGCCACGCTGGACATGGAGGACAATGCCCCCGGCCTGATCCTCAGCCTGCATTTCACCGCCAAGGCATAGGACATTGCCCTGAAAGGGCATAGGACATTGCCCTAAGCGCCATCTCGACGCACAATGCGGGCAGACAGCCGGTCGGAGACGAAAGATGGCTTGGCGGCGCCTGAAGGCGGCGTGGGCGGCCCTGACCGCCCCGGCGGAAACGGGACGGACGGAACCGGGGCGTCACCTGGACACCCTGCTCACGCTGGTGCCAGCGGTGATCTACGTCCGCTCGTGCGATGCCAAATCCACCCTCAGCTATGTCAGCGGCAACGTTCAGGCGCTGCTGGGCTACAGCGCCGACGAAATCCTGCAAACGCCGCGCTTTTGGATCGACCATATCCACGCCGACGACCGCGACCGCTGCCTGGGCAGCCTGGACTCGCTGCCGCAAATGGGCATGCTGGAAATGGAGTACCGCCTGCGGGCCAAGGATGGGTCGTGGCGGTGGCTCCGCGACGAATGCCGCATCGTCCCCGGCCTTGACGGCCAGGGCCGCGAGGTCGTCGGTTCGTGTATCGACGTCACCGGTCGCCACCGGTCCGAACAGGCCCTGGCCCGCAGCGAAGCCGAGTTGCGCGCGGCACAGATCCGCCTGATGGATGCGCTGGAAAGCAGCGACGACGCCTTTTCCGTCTTCGACGCCCATGACCGGCTGGTCGCCTTCAACAGCCGCTATTGCGCCACCTATCCCACCATCGCCGACATCATCCGTCCCGGCGTCAGTTTCACCGAATTGCTGCGGGTCAGCGCCCGCCGCGGCCAATATGCCGGCATCACCGCCGAGCACGCCGACCAATGGGTCGATGAGCGGCTGGAGCGACACAGCCATCCCGGCGGCGTGTTCGAACAATTGCTGGGCGACGGTCGCTGGCTGGAAATCGTCGAACGCCCCACCGCCGAAGGTGGACGCGTCGCCATCCGCCGCGACATCACCCAGCGCAAGACCATCGAAGCAGCCATCCGCGACGAATTACAGTTCAAGCAAAGCCTGATCGACGCGCTGCCCTTCCCGGTCTTCTATAAAAATACCGATCTGATCTATGTGGGTTGCAACGGCGCCTTTTGCGACGCCTTGGGCAAAAGCACCGGCGATATCATCGGCAAGACCCTGACGGAAACCTATAGCGCCGAAAAAGCCGCCGAATTCAGGGACCGCGACCAGGAATTGCTGGCCCAAGGCGGTATCCAGAACTATGAGACCACCTTTCGTTGGGGCGACGGCTCGTTGCGCCAGATCGCCATCGTCAAGGCCACCTTCAACGACCCCGATGGCAAGGTCGCCGGCCTGATCGGCACCATCATCGACCTGACGCCGCAAAAGCGGGCGGAAGAACAGATGGTGCAAAATGCCCGTCTGGCCACTTTGGGCCAGATTGCCTCGGAAATCGCCCACGAGATGAATCAGCCGCTGTCGATCATGCGCATGACGGCGGAAAATACTCTGGAGCGGCTGAAGCAAGGGGAGGTTGCGGCCGACATCGTCGCCGGCAAGCTGGCCATCATGGTCGAGCAGACCGGACGCATGGGCGAAATGATCGCCCATTTGCGCTCGTTCGCCCGCATCGAAGAAAACGAACGCCAGCCCGTCGCCCCCCTGCCCATCATCAAATCGGCCCTGGCCCTGACGCGCCTGCGCTTCCAGCTCGACGACATCGCCCTGTCCATTCAACTGCCGGAAAGCTGTCCCGATCTGATCGGTCGCGGCAACCAGTTGGAACAGGTGGTGGTGGCGCTGTTGACCAATGCCCGCGATGCCGTCTGTGCCCACCATAAACCGGGAAAACGACGCATTTCCCTGAGCCTGGAACAACGGGGCGACGATCTGATCTTGTCGGTAGAGGACAATGGCGGCGGTATCCCCGACGATTTGTGGTCGCGGGTGTTCACGCCGTTCTTCACCACCAAGGCCGAGGGCGCCGGCACCGGGTTGGGACTGTCGATCAGCGCCAATATCGTCGCCGCCATGGGCGGACGCATCAGCGGCCGCAACCACGGTGACGGTGCCCTCTTCCAGGTGATCTGGCCTTGCGGCGGCGGCCCCGTCCCCACCGCCCAAAGCCCATCAAAAGCAGCGATGGAACCAGCACGCCGCCAACGCATTCTGGTCGTCGACGACGAACCGCTGGCGGTGGATTGCATCACCGATTTCCTCACCGCCCGCGATTATGATGTGGTCGCAGCCATATCACCGCTGGACGCGCTGAACATGGCCGCCGACACCACCTTTGATCTGGTGCTGACCGACCAGCGCATGCCGGGCATGGACGGCAACGTCCTGATCGAAAGACTGCGCACCATCCGCCCCGATCTGCCGGCCATCATGATGTCGGGCGGGTCCATGCCCATGCCGTCCGTCGGCAAGGGGCCGACCGCCCAATTGCCGAAACCGCTGGTGCTCGATCAATTGGGACGGAAAATCGCGCAATTGCTATCCGCCCAAGACGCCGAGGCGACACCGCCCCCCCCGCCTCCGGCGGCGGAAGCCCCGCCATTGGCCCTGGCCGCAACCAGCCCAGCCCAGCGCCTGTGGCTGATGGGGGAACTGACCGCCACCTTGGCCCACGATTTCGGCCAGCCCATCAACATCATTCGCCTGAACGCCGAAAACGCCCTGGACAATCTGGCGGAAAAGCGTCTCAGCGACGACCGCCTGCGCCGCGCCTTGACCTCCACCGTCGAACAATGTCAGCGCATGCAGGACTTCGCCCTCCAACTGGTCAGCACCACGCGCCGTCCCGGCCAGCCCCCCTCGCGCATGTCCGCCCTGCCCGCCTTGCGCGCCGCCCTGGCCGCCATTCAGGACCGGGTCCGCATGCAGGCCATCGCCTTCTCCTGGCACGTCACCCCAAAGCTTCCCCCAGTCCTGGGCCATGCCCCACGGCTGCAAAGCGCCTTTGCCCAGATCCTGACCAATGCCTGCGACGCCCTGGCCGCCGAAGCCGTCAGCCGTCACGCCGCCAATCCGCCCTGGCGGCCCCGTCTCAGCGTGTCGTGCCGCGTCGATAGCGACAATCGCGGCATCATCGTCATGATCGCCGATAACGGCCCCGGCATCCCCCAATCGGTGCAAGACGGCTTGCGCGACGGCAGCATCCGCAGCCTGGGTCTGCCCATCGCCGCCGGCATCGTCGCCGAAATGGGCGGCACCTTGGATATCGAGTGCGGCGGCGGCAGTAAAGTCACCATCCGTCTGCCGACGCCGCCGCGCCGTCTGTTCCTGGCCGCCGCCGCCGTCCCCTTGGCGCCGCGACTGGCCGCCCTGGGATGGGTGGCCGCGGCTTTTCCCGATAAGGCCGACGCGGTTTTGCTGGCAGGCGATTGGCCCGTGGTACAGGCGGCATTGCCGGTGCTGAGCGCCACCGTCGCCGACTTGCCGGTCTTGGTCATGGCCGCCGCCGACGAGACCCTGGCCCGCCAAGCCGTGGCCGCCGGCGCCATGATGGTGATCGCCCCGGACACGCCGCCGGAAGAGATCGCCGCCTGCTTGAATGAATGCATTCAAGATACCGGTTTCAATTAACTTTTTCTTGCGCGTCTCCGCCCAAAGACGTAACACAGAAGGGTGGGAGAGGAAACGCCATGCGCATAATTCTTGCCGATGATCATGTCATGTTGCGTGAGGGGCTACGCCCCTTTGTCGAGAGAATTGCGCCCGGTACAATCATCCAGGAGGCAGGGTCATTCACCGAAGCCCTGGCCCAGATCGAGGTAGATCCGTCGGTGGATTTGCTGATCCTGGACATCAAGATGCCGGGAATGAACGGTTTTCAGGGGCTGTCGACCATCAAGACGCGCTTTCCCGCTATCCGCTGCGTCATCCTGTCCTCCATGGCTGACCGCGACCACGTGCTGGAAGCCATGCGTTTGGGCGCCGACGGCTTCATCCCCAAGCACCTTTCCGGCGGCGCCATGGTGTCGGCCCTGCAACTGGTGCTGTCGGGCGAACGCTTCATCCCGTCCATGCTGATGGACAGCGCCAACAATCAGATCAGCGGCGCCAGCGACCGCTCACCCTCGGGCGACCTGCTGGGGCGACTGACCCCGCGCGAACGCGATATCCTGCATCTTCTGCGCGAGGGTTTGCCCAACAAGGTCATCGCCGCCCGCCTGGATGTCAGCGAAGTGACGGTGAAGTCGCATTTGGGTAATATGTTCCGCAAACTTGGCGTGCAGAACCGCCTGCAAGCCATGCGCATGCTGGTTGATACGGAATCACTGTAATATCCACCCATTGATGTTTTCACCGCCCTAGACCCATGGCATAGTGGTTGTTCAGGGGGGAGAACATTCCATGCTGTCGCGCGCCTTTGTCCACGACGCCAATCAATGTCTGCATGTTATTCGTCTGGCGGCGGAATCGCTGTCGTTGGACGACAAGGATGGGCGATTGACGCCGGAGCGTCTGCGCAAGCGGGTCGATACCATCCTGGGTCAGGTGGATCATCTGACCGCCCTGATCGGCGGCGCCGCCGTTCCCCGCACGCCGGTGCAGCCGCAACAGCCGGAACTTCAGGAGCATTCACAGGCCCCGCTGATCCTGTTGGTCGATGACGAGGTCCTGGCCGCGCTGATGCTGGCCGATCACCTGCAACAGCAGGGCTATGCCGTCGATGTCGCCCATGATGGTCAGGAGGCCTTCGATCTGTGCCACCAGCATGTTTATGACGCCGTGGTCACCGACATCCGCATGCCGCGCATGGACGGCATGGAACTGATCCGCCGCCTGTATGACCTGCAACCGGGCACCCCGGTGATCGTCGCCAGCGGCCACGTCCGCAGCGGCCACGCCGAAAACTTTCCCGACAGTGTCGCGCAGGTGATCGGCAAGCCGTTTTCCCCCACCCAGATCAGCGAGGCCCTGACCAAGCTGGCCATTTTGCCGGGGACTGGACAATGACCCAGATGGAAATCCTGCTGGCCGACGATCATGCCATGGTGCGCGACGGGTTGGTGCCATTCCTGCAACGGGTGACCGACAATGCCAGCGTGCTGGAAGCGGGCAGCTTCGATGAAGCCCTGATCAAGGCCCGCCAGGCCAGCAATCTGGGCCTGACCATCCTGGACCTGAACATGCCCGGCATGGACGGCTTGAACGGCCTGGCCACCATGCGGGCTGAATTCCCCCATGTGCCCGTGGTTATTCTGTCGGGATCGACCCATCCCGCCGATGCCTTTCATTCCATTGAAAGCGGCGCCAACGGTTTCATTCCCAAAACCATGCGCGGTGAAACCATCATCGGCGTGCTGCGTCTGGTCCTGTCGGGAGAAAAATACGTTCCGCCCTTCCTGTTCGACTATCACGAGACCATGAACCGCAAGGAGCCGGAAAATACCGGCAAGAGCGGTCCGCTGGCCGTGTTGTCGGCGCGCGAGATGGAGATTTTGGGGATGATCGTCGATGGCGCCCCCAACAAGGTCATCGCCCGCGCCTTTGAACTGCAGGAAGTCACGGTCAAGGCGCATCTGCGCAACATCTTCCGCAAGATCGCCGTCAGCAACCGCACCGAAGCCGCCCGGGTCGCCATCCTGGCCGGATTGACCGGCAGCGGCGCTAAGGACTGAATTCCAGGCTTATTTCACCGCAAGGCTCGGTCCGAAGCTCGGCCCGCAATTGCTGCGCCAACAGCGTGACCAGACGCAGGTTCAGACAATCCTCGCCCGCGCACAAGCCCGACAGGGCCAAGCGCATCCTGCCCGATTGCTGACCGAGTTCCACCCGCAGCGACCGACCAACGCCATCACCGGCCCGCTTGGCGGCAGCGCTGAAGACTTCATGGACGATCAGGGCGATGGGGACGGCGACGTCGATGGACGGGGCCGCCAATTCCGATGCCGCCTCCAAAATCAACGGCAAGTCCGTCTCGGCGATGTTGGCGGCAGCACAGGCCATGGCATGCAGCGAGCGGATACAGGCGATCAGGTCGATCATAGCGATGCCGTCGCGCACCACCAGGGTATCATGGGCCTGGGCCATGGCCAGAATGCGGCCATGCACCTGCTCGAACACCGGACCATGGGGCGCGGACTCGAAATACATCATGGCCGACAGGACATGCAGGGTATTGCGGACCCGGTGCTGCAATTCCTGCGCCCAGGCCTGATTGTCGGCCCGTAACTGCACGATATCGGATTTCAACCGCGCCTGATGGGTGATGTCGACAAACAGGGCCAACACACGGCCGGGGCCGGTCATGGCCCGCAATCTGGCTTCGATACGCTGACCACCGTGCAGATCCATCACATGAACCTGATCACGTCCGCCCTGGCGAACCCGGCGGCACAAGGATGCCAAGGCGCCGGAATCGGCGACCGAGAGCACCGTATCGTTCCAATGTCGCGGCGCGCGGCCCTGACGGCCCAGCAACAGCCTGGCCTCGGTGCTGACAAAGCTTAATCGTCCGTCCGCATGGGCGACGATTGCCGCCAGCCCAGCGGTGTCGGCAAAATTCTGCCGACAGCCACCCACGCGCTTTGTCAATCTGAGCAAAAGCCGCCCTCATCAGGAGCCGAAACCGTCCCCCCTGATTAAACCTAAAGTTTGATAAAACAAAACGGGCATCGGGCGGATGGACCAAGCCCTCTTTAGTTCCGAGGAACTATTCGATCAATCCGCGGCGAATGGCATAGGTGGCCAATTCGGCGGAATTATGCAGGTCCAGTTTCTGCATGATCTTGGTGCGGTGGGTTTCCACCGTCTTGATGGCAATGGACAAGGTATCGGCGATCTCGCGGTTTTTCAGCCCTTGGGCGATCAGGCGCAAAACCTCCATCTCGCGCGCGGTCAGCGATGGCACATTGGCCTCGCCGCCGTCCAGGTGTTCGCGCACCAATTCCACGTCCAGGCCCGGCCCCAGATATTGCCGGCCCATGCGCACCGAATTGATGGCCGACATCAACTCCTCGTGCCCCAAACGCTTCAGGGCATACCCATCGGCCCCGGCGGCCAGGGCTTCGGCCACCCGGCGCTCGCAATTGGCGATGGTCAGAATCAACACGCGAATCTGTGGCGCCGCCCGCTTCAGACGGCGCGTCGCCTCGACCCCGTCCAGGCCGGGCATGGACAAATCCATCAAGACGATATCCGGCTTCAGGCTTTTGGCCATGTCGACGGCGCTGCCCCCGTCCTCGGCCTCGCCAATGATCTCGACGTTTTCGGCCTTCAGCAAGGCGGCCAACCCCTGGCGCACGAGTAACTGATCCTCGGCGATCAGGATGCGAATGGGCACGTGGATTCTCCTTTACCCGGTTGCATGATGAACTTGGGGGGCCTGCGACAACATGCACCATTTGCGCGATGAAATCGAGAACCGACATGCAGTTACCGGGGATTGCCCCCCTTGCCGCATGACGCATGTGCACATATTGTGGACATGGCTTATGGTTTGCGGAGATTTTGGGCAATGAAGATCGCCATCGCCAGTTCGGATTTTTGTTCGGTCAGCGGCCATGCCGGGCGCGCCAAGCGCTGGCTGGTGTTCTCTGCCGACGAATCCGGCCAGATCAGCGCGCCTGAACGGATCGAATTGCCCGGCGATCAGGTGTTTCATTACGTCGAGGAAAACGGTCAAGACCACCCTCTGGACGGCATCGATGCCATCATCACCCTGTCGGCGGGGGAAGGTTTCATCAAGCATATGGAAAAGCGCGGCGCCATCGTCGCCCTGACGGCGGAAAAGGACGCCGCCAAGGCAGTCGCCGATTATCTGGCGCAAACCTTGTCCGATCCCAAGCCGCGCCCCATCGGCGCCCTGATCTGCAAGACCCTGGACATCTTTTCCAAGCACAAATAGCCCCGTGCCCTGACGGGTACAGTATTTCTCAGGGGGTTTCGCCCAGCAGTTCCAGCAATTGCGCGATGCGGTGGCGGGTTTGCAGGTTAATCACCGCCTGAGGGGGAAGTCCGGGGCCCGCCGCCTTGACGAAGGCCACCCAGGCATCCCGGTATTTCAGCCAGGCGCGCTGCACCCCACGGATGGCCGCCGGGCTCGGCGCGCCACCGTATTCGCCGAAATCATGGGCCATGACCCGTTTGTAGACCCGGTTCAACTCGGCGTCAGCGTCCGTGTCGGTCGCAGCCGCGGCCAGCCTCATCTGCGACCCGGCCAAGTCGTGCAGATCATCATGCAACCGGCGCCTGACTTCGGCTTCCGCCTCGATGACCAAAGCAGCACGTGCGGTGCCCGACTGGTCGACTTCGTTACCGCGCACGGAGACGAAGTTTTTGGCGGCGGCCAACAGCGCCTCCAATCGGACGGCGGCCTCGCCCTCGCGCCAATGGCGACGGAAGGCTTTGACGTCCTCGGCCTGGGTGGCCTCGTCGAATCGGGCGGCGTGCGCCGCGCACCAGCCCATGTTCAGACCGCTGGTGATATCGTCGCACCAGTGGAATTCAGCCGTCGGCGTCACACCGCGCCGCTGGGTCAATGACAGCACCCGGTAATGAATTTCCATGGGAGCCCCGGTGCCCACGCACGCCAAGGCAACCGCCTTGTCCAGGTCAACCGCCACACCTTTGCCATTGGCATACATGGTCATCAGCATCATGTCGCCGCTGAACATATCGTCCGCTTCCAGCTGGGCGCAGGCAAAGGCGGCCTTGGCATCGACCGGAACGCCGATGCCATAATAAAGCGCCTCGGAACAGCAACCGGCCATGCCACCTTGCTCACGGCGATCCGGCCGCTTGGCATCAGGCAATTCCACCCGACGAAGCTGATCGCAAATCCGCCTGGAGGTCGCGAATTCAGCATGTTGGGCATATTCGGGGTCGTCGGCCCAGTTCCCAGCCTGAGCCGGAGCCGCCAGCGAAAGGGCCAGCGTAACCACCAAAAAGAAACGCATTCCGCCCTCCCTATTGCCGCTGGCGCTCCTGCCACGCTTGCAGGCGACAGCGTTCGGCCACCTCGCGCAACTGCTCCAAAGACAGAAAAACGCCGAACCCCATCAGGTCGTTACGGATCTTGATCAAGATCCAGGCTTCCGATTCGCGCGTCTGCACGCGGGCGAAATCGGCATCAAGCAGCAATTGCACATAGGTTTGCTGACTTTCATCGGTCAGGTCGCTGAACCATTGGGCCAGCAGGTGGTTGCGCCGGGCCCTGATCCAAAACGCCGATTCCTGCCCGGCGATGAAGTTGAACTGGCTGGTGACCCCCTTGGCATCGACCGTGTGGACGAAATCACCCATCCGCGTTTTCCCGCTTATTGTCATTCCATTGGAAAATCTCACCGACCACCATACATTTCAAAGAGAAAATAGAGATCGAAGAGAAACCACTGGATCGGCAATGCGTGTCCTGACCACCGATGTCCTGGTACGAGCCTACACCATGGGATTGTTCCCCATGGCCCGCACCCGCGGCGATTCCAAGCTCTATTGGATCGACCCGGAGGAACGGGGAATCCTGCCGTTGCCAGATTTCCATGTGCCGCGTTCCCTGAAAAAGACCCTGCGGCAAGGCCGTTACCGTATCAGTGTGGACACTGCTTTCCGGGCCGTCATGGAAGGCTGCGCCGAGGCCAAGACCGGGCGCGAGGATACCTGGATCAACGGCCAGATCGTCGACCTGTTTTGCCAGTTGCACGCCATGGGTCTGGCCCATTCGGTGGAAAGCTGGGACGGCGACCGCTTGGTCGGCGGCCTGTACGGCTTGGCCCTGGGCGGCGCCTTTTTTGGTGAAAGCATGTTCAGCCGGGCCACCGACGCCTCCAAGGTGGCCCTGGTCGATCTGGTCGCCCGCCTGAAATTGGGTGGCTTCCTTCTGCTCGACACCCAATTCATCACCGAGCACCTGAGCCGCTTTGGCGCCACCGAGATTCCGCGCCACCACTACAAGCTTCTGCTGGCCGCGGCGCTGAATGAGCCGGCTTTCTTCCTGCCCAATCCGGTTGATTGGTCGGCAGCCTTGGCCCCTGGCCCATAGGTTGCAATGCCCCACGGACCAGAACTGCTTTGGGGGCAAGGATGATTTCCGGCATCGACAACGACAGCGCCGCCATGGCCATGACGATGGCAGCGTCACCCGTGGGGGCCAGCACCGGCGGCACCGGCTTCGACGCGGCATTGCAGGCCGCGCAAAAGGCCCAGGCACGCCAGCAGGCGCATGAAAGCGAGATGGAGTCCATCAAGGACAAGGGCTTTACCGCCTGGGTGCGCGACACCCGTATCGAGAAACTGAAGGAAGAACTGCGCAAGAAGGTCATGGCCGAGATGGGCCTGGACGAAGACTCCCTGGCCAAGATGGAGCCTGTGATCCAAAAAATCCTGGAGCAGAAGATTCAGGAGGAAGTGGAAAAGCAGCTGCAACAGGCGCTGAAGGAAGAGGAAAAGCAGGGTGCGCCGGGCCAATCGGTGGCGCAGCAGGCTGCCGATCAGGCCGGCAAAAATGACCGACGCGGCATTTCCTGCCCGGTTATTCCTGCCCTGGTGGATTCCGGCGGCGTGTCGATTTTCTGAGGCGGGCCGCCCGTCACGGGCGCCTTGATAAAGCAAAAGGGCCGGCTTTCTGATGAAAGCCGGCCCTGCTTCAGGGGACCGAAGAGAGGCTGAGACGGCCCCCTGTTTTCGTTTACGAGCAGCCGGTAGTGCCGCCGCAGGTGTCGCACTTCAGGCAGGTGCCGTTGCGCACCAGGGTGAAGTTGCCGCATTCGGGGCAGGCGTCACCCTCATAGCCCTTCATACGCGCCTTGCGGATTTCCTCGGCCCGGGCGTCGAATTGCTGGATCGCGGTTTCCGGATCGACCGACAAGGCCACCTGGCTGGTAGTGGACATGGTCGCCCCCGAAATGTCCGCCGACAGCGAGGCGGCACTGGCTCCGCCCGACACCACCAGGAATTTGGACCGCACATAGCCGCGCGACGTGACCCGCTCGACCACCGCCGCCGCCTTTTCCAACTGACCTTCCACGTTGCCGCGCCCGACGGTGTCGGGGGTCAGGTCGGCCGGTTCCACATGGGCCAGATCGTTGCGCGACAGGTAGGAAATGGCCAATTCGCGGAAGATGTAATCCAGGATCGAGGTGGCCATCTTGATGGTCTCGTTGCCTTCGACCATGCCTTGCGGCTCGAACCGGGTGAAGGTGAAGGCCTCGACGAATTCCTCCAGCGGCACGCCGTATTGCAGGCCGATGGAGATGGCGATGGCGAAGTTGTTCATCATGGCGCGGAAGGCGGCGCCTTCCTTGTGCATGTCGATGAAGATCTCGCCGACCTTGCCGTCCTCGTATTCACCGGTACGCAGATAAACCTTGTGGCCGCCGACCATGGCCTTTTGCGTATAGCCCTTGCGGCGGTCGGGCAGTTTGCGCCGGGCGGCGGCGATGCGCTCGACGATACGTTCGGCGACGATTTCCGCCCGTGCCGCCAGCGGCGCAGCGGTGACTTCCTCTTCCAAGGCGCCGGCATCGTCCAGCAAAGCCGCCTGCAACGGCTGGCTCAGCTTGGAACCGTCGCGATAGAGCGCATTGGCCTTCAGGCCCAGGCGCCACGACAGCATGTAGGCGTCCTTGCAATCCTCGACGCTGGCCGAGTTGGGCATGTTGATGGTCTTGGAAATGGCGCCCGAGATGAACGGCTGCGCCGCCGCCATCATGTGGATGTGGCTTTCCGCCGACAGGAAGCGCTTGCCGATCTTGCCGCAGGGGCTGGCGCAATCGAACACGGCCAAGTGCTCGGCCTTGAGGAAGGGCGCGCCTTCCAGGGTCATGGCGCCGGTGCAATAGGTGTTGGCGGCGTCGATGTCCGCCTTGCTGAAGCCCAGATGGGCCAGCAGATCGAAGGACAGGTCGTCCAGCTTGGCCGCCGGAATCTTCAGCACATCCGTGCAGAATTCCGCCCCCAGCGTGTACTTGTTGAAGACGAACTTGATGTCGAAGGCCGCTTCCAGCGATTGCTCGACTTTCTCCAGCACCTCGTCGGTGAAGCCCTTCGCCCGCAGCTTGTTGTGGTTGATGCCCGGCGCATCACGCAGCGTGGCATGGCCGACGGCATAGCGGATGATCTCGGCCACGTCGCTTTCGGCATAGCCCAAAGAACGCAGCGCCTCGGGCACCATGCGGTTGATGATCTTGAAATAGCCGCCGCCGGCCAGCTTCTTGAACTTGACCAGGGCGAAGTCGGGCTCGATGCCGGTGGTGTCGCAATCCATCACCAGACCGATGGTGCCGGTGGGCGCGATCACCGTCGCCTGAGCGTTGCGGTAACCGTGCTTTTCCCCCATGGCCAGGGCGCTGTCCCAGGCCAGCCGGGCGGCGGCGACCAGGGAGGAATCCGGGCAATTGTCGGCATCCAGCGGCACCGGGCTGATGTCCAGGCCTTCATAGCCCGAGGTCAGGCCGTAGGCGGCGCGGCGATGGTTGCGGATCACCCGCAGCATATGGGCCGAGTTGGCGCCGTAGCCGGGGAAAGCGCCCAGTTCAGCCGCCATTTCCGCCGAGGTGACATAGGATTCGCCGGTCATCAGGGCGGTGATGGCGCCGGTCAGCGCCCGCCCCTTCTGGCTGTCATAGGGGATGCCGTCGGCCATCAGCAGGCCGCCGATATTGGCGAAGCCCAGGCCGAGGGTACGGAATTCATAGGACAGTTGGGCGATCTTCTCGGACGGGAACTGCGCCATCAGCACGCTGATTTCCAGCACCATGGTCCACAGCCGGCAGGCGTGGCGGAAGCCCTCGATGTCGAAGCTGGCATCGGCACGGCGGAACGACAGCAGGTTCAAGGACGCCAGATTACAGGCGGTGTCGTCCAGGAACATGTATTCCGAGCACGGATTCGAGGCGTTGATGCGACCCGATTCCGGGCAGGTATGCCAATCGTTGATGGTGGTGTCGAACTGGATGCCCGGATCGGCGCAGGCCCAGGCGGCTTCGCCGATGCGTTCCCACAGATCGCGGGCCTTCAGGTTCTTCTTCACCTTGTCGGAATTGCGATGCTTGAGCACCCAATCCTGATCGTCGATGACGGCGTTGAGGAAGGCGTCGGTAACGCGCACGGTGTTATTGGAATTCTGCCCCGACACGGTCAGATAGGCTTCCGAATCCCAGTCGGTGTTGAACACCGGGAACTCGATATCCAGATAACCCTGACGGGCGAACTGGATCATGCGCTGCACGTAGTTTTCCGGGATCATGGCGCCACGGGCGCCGATGATGGCCTTTTTCAGCCGCTTGTTGAGCTTGGGATCGAAACGGGCATCGCTGTCGGCGGCGCCGTCCCATTCCCGCATCGAGGCCATGACCTCGCCCAGGTGCTTTTGCGCCAGCTTGGAGCCGGCGACCAGGGCGGCGACCTTCTGTTCCTCGACCACCTTCCAATTGATGAAGGCTTCGATATCCGGGTGATCGACGTCGACCACCACCATCTTGGCGGCGCGACGGGTGGTGCCGCCCGACTTGATGGCGCCGGCGGCACGGTCGCCGATCTTGAGGAAGCTCATCAGGCCCGACGACTTGCCGCCGCCGGACAGACGCTCGCCCTCGCCCCTGAGCTTGGAGAAATTGGTGCCGGTGCCCGAGCCGTACTTGAACAGGCGGGCTTCACGCACCCACAGATCCATGATGCCGCCTTCGTTGACCAGATCGTCCTCGATGGACTGGATGAAGCAGGCATGGGGCTGCGGATGTTCATAGGACGACTTGGACCGGGTCAGCTTGCCGGTCTTGTGATCCACGTAATAATGGCCCTGGCTGGGGCCGTCGATGCCGTACGCCCAGTGCAGGCCGGTGTTGAACCATTGCGGGCTGTTGGGGGCGCCCATCTGGTTGGCCAGCATGAAGGCCATTTCGTCGCGGAAGGCCAGGGCGTCGTCTTCCGACGAGAAATAGCCGCCCTTCCAGCCCCAATAGGTCCAGGTGCCGGCCAGACGGTCGAACACCTGGGTGGCGCTGGTCTCACCGCTGGTGCGCTGCTCGACCGGCACCGCCTTCAACGCCTCGGCATCGGGCTCGTGGCGCTGCAGCCACTCGGGCACGCCCTTTTCCGCCACCCGCTTCAACCGGGCCGGAATACCGGCCTTGCGGAAATATTTCTGCGCCAGGACATCACAAGCCACCTGCGACCAGCCGGCCGGAACGTCGATATCCTTGGCCTGAAACACAACCGACCCATCGGGGTTGCGGATCTCGCTGGTGGCCTTGCGGAAGTCGATGCCCGCGTAAGCGGACGAACCGGACTTGGTGAAGTGACGCTGGACGCGCATGGATGCCTCTCTGGGTGTCTGTTTGGCCTGGACCGAGCGCCGGCGGCGACAGCGAAGCAAAGGGATTCCCTTGAGAATCACCCTTCATCGCGATGTCCACAACATGTTGTGTCTCGCCCCGAACCGAGACGCAGATTATGCCCGCCCCGCCGTCGACGCAACCACATTTTGTCCCGAGATCATCATTTTCACACATCATATAGATGCAATAATTATCGCTTTTTACGGGATTTGATCAAATCCCCGCGAAGCTCTGGACGCCAGCCCCGGCTTTTGCCATAGTCCGCCCCTAAGTTTATTCCCATAAGAACAAGAGGGCGTCATGGCCGGCTTTGGAACTCTGCTGTTCACCTGGCTCAAGGGCAAACTGGTCGGCACCGACACTGCCGGCAACCGCTATTATATCGAGCGCGGCAAGCCTGCCGGGCGTCGTCCCAAGCGTTGGGTCATCTATAATGGCGTCGCCGAGGCCTCGGCGGTACCGGCGGAATGGCATGCCTGGCTGCATCACACCGTCGATGCGCCGCTGACCGATTCGGCCCGCCGCGAATGGCAAAAGCCGCATCAGATCAATACCACCGGCACCACCGACGCCTATCTGCCGCCGGGCCACGACCTGCGCGGCGGCCAGCGCGAACGCGCCGCCGGCGATTACGAGGCGTGGCAGCCCTAAACCGGCCAAGGGGGAGATGATGGTTACCAAGGGCGGATCACGCGATACCGTTACCGGCGCCATCGTCGTCGCCGTGGCGGCGCTGGCTTTGGTGCTGGTCTATGTCAAGGACGCCAGCAAAGCCGGTCAGATTGAAGGCTATTCCGTCACCGCCCGTTTCAACCGCCTGGATGGCATCAGTATCGGCAGCCCGGTACGTTTGTCGGGGGTGAAGATCGGGTCGGTGGTGGAAGAAACCCTGGACCCGGAATTCCGCGCCGTCACCCGTCTGCAAATCGCCGAAAACGTCGCCCTGCCCGCCGATTCCACCGCCGTGATCCGCACCGATGGATTGCTGGGGGCCAAATATATCGAAATCGGCCCCGGCGGCGATGATCGTCCGCTGCAGGACGGCGACAGCATCATCTACACCCAGGATTCCATGGTCATCGAAGACCTGATGGAACTGATCATCGAGCAGGGCAAGGGCAAGCGCGGCTATGCCGGCAAGCCGTTGCCCTCGGTCAGCAACAACTAACCGCCGACATAGAGGGGATCATGGGACGCAATCTCATCGAAACGATCATGGGGGCGGTTGTTCTGGCGGTGGCCGGTTTCTTTCTGGTCTTCGCCTGGCGCCACGCCGGCATGGAAGAGGTCAAGGGTTATACCCTCACCGCCCATTTCGCCGGCATCGGCGGCCTGGACAGCGGTGCCGACGTGCGCATCAACGGCATCAAGGTCGGTACCGTGGCCAGCCAGAGCCTGGACCCGGTCAGCTACAACGCCGTGGTCACGCTGACCATCGCCCAGGATATCCGGTTGCCCGCCGACACCACCGCCACCATCGCCGCCGAGGGCCTGCTGGGTGGTAAATACATCAAGCTGATCCCCGGTCGGGCCAAGGACCGCCTGCCCGATGGCGGCCAGTTGGCCAAGACCAAGGACTACAAATCCATCGAGGAAATGGTCGGCGAACTGATCTTCCTGGCCACCGCCGACGCCCCGCGCACCGCGGCCCCCATGCCGGCCCCGCCCGCTATTGCCCCGGTGGAAGCGCCGCCCCAATGATCCGTCGTTGGTCCATCGCCGGCGCGGCACTTTTGTGGCTGACCGCGCCCGCCATCGCCCAGCAGGCACCGGAACTGTCGCTGGACATGGCCGTGCTGGGCGGCTTGGACAAGATCACCGCCCGCGTCGTCACCATCGAGGCCCCGGTGGGGGAACCCGTGCGTTTCGGCACGCTGGAAGTGGTGGCCCGCGCCTGCAAGAAGCGCCGCCCCGAGGAAAGCCCCGAAAGCGCCGCCTTTCTCGATATCTGGGACATCAAGCAAGGACAGCCGGCGCAAGGCGTGTTCCGCGGCTGGATGTTCGCCTCCAGTCCGGCGCTGTCGGCCATGGAACACCCGGTCTACGACGTCTGGGTGCTGGATTGCCGCAAGGCGCGCTGAACAACCGTGAAAAAGTCCCCCGGCTTTGCCTCGGCGTACTTTTCCCAGATCCCCGTTAATTAGCCAGCAAAGCCTTGATCTTGCTGATATTCCAACCATTGGCGGCTTCCACCAGCGCGTCGGAATTGTTGATGTTGTCGCCCTGGATTTCCAGTACCGCCCGCCCGGCCACCACCATGGTCACCTCGCCGGTGCCGGTGGCGGCGTCGAACCTGAGCAACGCATCTTCTCCCGCCGCCTTGATCTTCTTGACGTTGGGCTGACCAGGGGTGGCGGCCAGTTGCGCCAGGGCCGAGGCCACCTCGGGACTGTCCAGCAACAAGGTGACGTTGAGCGAGGAATCATCGCGGGTGAAGGCCCGCGACACCGACAACCCGCCACCAACTTCGCCCAGGCTGTCGGTTTCCACCGGCTCGGCCTTCCAGCGCCCGCCCATGGCCGGCAAGGTCTCGGCGAACATCTTGCCCAGGCGGTCCTGCATCTGCCGCAACGCCGCCTCGGTATCACGGGCGGCGCGGGCGATGTCGCCTTTCTGGTAGGCGGCACGGGCATTGTCCAGGCGGGCCGGCACATCGTCGGCGGCAAAGCCAGCGGCGGGAATCATCAGCACCAGGACAGCCAAACGCAAACCGGACAGGGTCATGACCCGCTTCCCAAACAGTATCGTTACCTGTGACCTTAGCAACGCCCCCCGGCGGCGACAAGGGGCGGGGTTT
Organism: Magnetospirillum gryphiswaldense MSR-1 v2; assembly: GCF_000513295.1. Lineage (NCBI taxonomy): Bacteria > Pseudomonadati > Pseudomonadota > Alphaproteobacteria > Rhodospirillales > Rhodospirillaceae > Magnetospirillum > Magnetospirillum gryphiswaldense. The sequence continues at coordinate 864,648 of NC_023065.1, read as the reverse complement.
CTGTTAGCCTTCGCCGATCCAAGGGGGATCGACGTGAATCTGGTTTTCTTTGTCCTGATCGGGGCGGCGGTGGTGGTGGCGGCCGTAGCCGAAATCACCGGCGGTTCCGGCGCCATGGCCGGGTTGAGCACTGCGGCGCTGAAGGCGGCGGAAGGCGCCGTCCCCCTGGCCTTGGGCCTGGTGGGGGTGATGGCCCTGTTTCTCGGCCTGATGAAGGTGGCCGAGGAAGCCGGCATGATCCGGGCCACCGCCCGCCTGCTGGCGCCGCTGATGGGTCGCCTGTTCCCCCAGGTGCCGCCCACCCATCCGGCCATGGGCGCCATGGTCATGAACGTCGCCGCCAACCTGCTGGGCCTGGGCAACGCCGCCACCCCGTTCGGCATCCGCGCCATGGAACATCTGCAAAAGCTCAATCCCCACAAGGATTGCGCCAGTGATCCCCAGGCCTTGTTTCTGGCCCTGAACACCGCGTCGGTGACCATTCTGCCCACCAGCGTCATCACCCTTCGCGCCGCCAGCGGCTCGGCCAATCCGGCGGCGGTGATCGCACCGACCCTGGCCGCCACCTTGGTATCGGCCCTGGTCGCCATTACCGCCGCCCGGCTGCTGGCGCCGTTGTTTCCTCCGCCTCCGGCCACGCCGATGGTCGAGAGCAGCGAGGAAGACCCTGAACCGCCCCCGCCGCCCCTGCCCGCCGCCTATGGCTGGCTGGCCCTGGCGGCATTGATCGGCATCATTCCGCTGATGGCCGTCCATGGGGCGGAACTGGGCCATTGGATCGTGCCGGGGCTGATGGTCGGCGTATTGGGCTATGGCCTGACCCAGCGGGTGAAGATCTATGAGTGCTTCGTCGACGGCGCCCGTGAAGGCTTCGCCATCGCCGTGCGCATCATTCCCTATCTGGTCGCCATCCTGGTGGCCATTGCCATGCTGCGGCAATCGGGCGCCCTCGACATGATCCTGGCGCCGCTGGCGCGACTGACCGCCCCCCTGGGCATCCCGCCGGAAGCCTTGACCATGGCCGGGTTGCGATCGCTGTCGGGGTCGGGATCCTTCGGCCTGCTGGCGTCTTATATGAACGATCCGGCCATCGGCCCTGATTCGTTCACCGGTATCTTGCTAGGCACCATCTATGGCTCCAGCGAAACCACCTTTTACGTCCTCGCCGTCTATTTCGGCGCCGTCGGCATCCGCCGCATGCGTCATGCCCTTGCCGCCGGCCTGATCGCCGATTTGGCCGGATTGCTGGCGGCGGTCGCCGCCTGCGTCGCGTTCGTCACTTGACGGCAACGAGGGAAAGTTTTACCCAGACGCATGCTTGAATTTTTCTCCCTCGATTCGCTGTCGTCCCTGTTGCAGGTCATCGCCATCGACGTGGCCCTGGCCGGCGACAACGCCCTGGTGGTCGGCATGGCCGCCGCCGCCCTGCCGCTGGCCCAGCGCCGCCGCGCCATCGTCATCGGCATCGCCGCCGCCGCCGTCTTGCGCATCATCTTCGCCATCTTCACCCTGCAATTGCTGAAGGTGGTGGGCCTGTTGCTGGCCGGCGGCCTGCTGCTGCTGTGGGTGTCGTGGAAGCTGTGGCGCGAAATCAAGATGCACGAGGCCGAGGAAAGCGAGCAGGAAGCCGCCGCCACCGGTGAAAAAAGCTTTGCCGCCGCCGTCACCCAGATCGTCGTCGCCGACGTGTCCATGTCGCTGGACAACGTTTTGGCGGTGGCCGGTGCCGCCCGCGACCACCAGATGGTGATGATCATCGGCCTGGCCCTGTCGGTAGCCTTGATGGGGGTGGCCGCCAACGCCGTCGCCGCCCTGCTGAAGCGCCATCACTGGGTCGCCTATGTCGGCCTGCTGATCATCCTGTACGTCGCCCTGACCATGATCTGGGACGGTGGCCAGCAGGTGCTGGCCTTGGCCCAGGCCTGATCAGCCCAAGACCCGCTTGGCCCACAGCCCGACATAGGCCTGCGCCGCCTGACCGGCAGCCAGAGCATTGCCGCCGGCCACCTCGTCGCGCAACAGGCACAGACAGTCCCGCACGTCCAGCCCCCCATGACGGGCGGTATCGGCCAGCAATGGATACCACAAGGTATTGAGCAGGCTGCGCATGATCGAATTGCCGCAGGCATTGCGCAGCCACGGCATCAACAACTGATGCTCGGGCTCGATCAATGCCAGTTCCCGACATTGCGCCCCGGTCAACAACAAGGCGGTCGAGCGGGCGCAGGCGCTTTCGAGCTCGGCCAACACCTGAAAAAGCGACGGGCCGACACCATCGGCCACCACCACACCGCGATGGGGGCGGTTTTCAACCAAGCCCAAGGCCGCCAATTGCCGCAACGACTCGCGCAATGGGGTGCGCGACACGCCAAGACGATTGGATTGTTCGACCTCATCCAGACGGCGCCCGCCCGACACCCCACCCGACACGATCTCGGCCGCTAATTGCAGCCAGACCCTCTCGGCCATGGTGGTCTTTCCGCCGGCACAACCAGATGACGAATTTGGCATGAAACGACAACCCAAAATACTAAGTTCGAGGGAATTTCTATCACTGAAAATCCCTTATGAGTAGATTTTTTTTGATGCACTCGAGTTCATGTCCATCGCACCGACAAATATTATAATCTAAGATTGCATACAAGCCGAGGCTTTCCTGCCGAAAAAGACCTTGCCGGCTGGTGAAGCCGCGATCACTCTTAATCTGGGTTGATGGTTCCTGACGCCAAAGATCATGTACAGGCTGGTAAAAGCCGGTATATAAACGAGTGCAGCTGACGGGACGGACCGCGGGGGCGGAACGCACAGGTAGTTTCTGGGGAGCGGACTTTGCAGGTTTCGCAGTCATCGTTACTAGTCATTGGTATGGGCTTGTTGCTGCTGACCGCGCCTTCGTCTGCGGCCAAGGCTCAGTCCATGTCCGAAGAATTGCAACATCTGCTTGAGACCCATCCGCTGATCAAGTCGAAGCAGAGCGTCTTGGCTGGCGGGGCCGAGGGTATCACCGCCGCCCGTGCCGGCTATCTGCCGACCATCAAACTGACCGGCGATACCGGCCCCGAATACGTCGACAGCCCGACCCGCCGCAGCACCGAGGGGCACGCCTTTTATAAGGGGCGCGAAACCTTGGGCGTGGTGGTGACGCAGCGCCTGTTCGACGGCTATTCCACCGATTCGGCGGTGGAATCGGCCAAGTTGACCGAAGCCTATTATGGCTCGGACCTGCGCGACACCCAGCAGAACACCATGTTGCAGGGTATCAAGTCCTATCTGAACGTGCTGCGCTATCACCGCCTGATCCAACTGGCGCGCGAGAACGAGCGCAAGGTCCAGGACCAGATGAACCTGGAGGACGAGCGCGTGGTCAAGGGCTCGGGCGTCGCCGCCGACGTGCTGGCGGCCAAGCAGCGCCTGCAGATGGCCAAGGAAGCCCGCGTCGATTTCGAGGGTCAGTTCTCCATCTGGACGGCCACCTATCAGCAATTGTACGGCCATCCCCCCAATGTGGCCGCCTTCAGCGATCCGCCGTTGCCGTCGGCCTTGCTGCCCGGCGAGTTGACCGAGGCGGTGGCCCTGGCCGAGCGCAACAACCCCATGGTCGACATGTCGGTCAAGGGCGAGGCCCTGGCCGAGGAACGCCGCCGCGGTGCCGAGGCCGGCTATTACCCCAACCTCGATCTGATCGGTCGGGCCAATTACGAAAACGACAAGAACGCCACTTTGGGCGTGCGCCGCGACTGGTCTTTGCTGCTGACCGCGTCCTGGGAAATCTTCTCGGGCTTCAAGACCCAGGCGCAGGTGGCCCAGGCCGCCTATCAGCAGGCCGCCGCCCGCGACAGCCGCGATTACGCCGCGCGCGCCGCGTCCGAGGCCGCGCGCACCGCCTGGTTCACCCTCAACAGCGCCCGCCAGCGTACCGTATTGCTGGAAAACGCCGCCGTGATGGCCGAGGAAGTGTGGCTGAACGCCCGCAAGCGCCAGGAAGGCGGCAACGGCACCGTGCGCGACGTGTTGGATGAAGAAATGCGCATCAACGATGCCCGCATCAAGCACGCCAACGCCTATTACGACATGATCCTGGCCGGCTACAGCCTGCTGTCGGCCATGGGTGAACTGAACATGGACAGCGTCACCCAGGTGATGAGCAATCCCAAGCCCACCGGCCAGTTGAACAGCCCGTCCACCCTTTCCGCCCTGCCCTCGCGCTGAGCCGGGCGGGCCGGTCCATGGACCACCAAGAGGACGACGACGACAAGCCCGGCTGGTTAGGGGAAATCGTCTCGCCCCTGCGCTCGGTCGGGCGCGAGATGCTGGCCACCGCGCTGTTCGTCAATCTTTTGGCCTTGGCCGTCCCCATCTTCGTCATGCAGGTCTACGACCGGGTCATCGGCCATTCGGCCATGGAAACCCTGAAGGGCCTGCTGATCGGCGTCGCCCTGGTGCTGATCTTCGATTACGTGCTGAAGCAGACGCGCGGTCGAGTCATGCAGATGGTCGCCCTGCGCATCGACGTGGAAATCGGCACCCGCCTGTTCGACAAGATGAACCGCCTGCCGCTTCGGGTTCTGGAAAGCCGCCCCGCCGCCCATTGGCGCCAATTGTTCCAAGACGTCGATACCGTGCGCAACACCCTGTCGGGCGGCTCGGCGGTACTGCTGACCGACCTGCCTTATGTGTTCATCTTCCTGGGCGTCATCTATGTCATCGGCCAGCCGCTGGCCCTGGTCTTCGCCCTGACCTTCATCGCCTTCGTCATCCTGGCTTGGCGTTCGGGGCAAAGCCTGAACCAGTCGGCCAAGGCGGAAAAGAACGTCACCGCCAACCGCGACGCCCTGGTGTCGGAAATGATCGCCGGGCGCGGCACCGTCAAGGCGGTGGCCCTGGATCAGGCGTTGCGCCCGTTGTGGGAAGAACGTCAGGCCGGGGCCATCGAACATTCCATCCGCCGCGGCGCCATTTCCGACGGCTATGTCAATCTGGGCGGGGCGCTGACCTTGGTCGCCAACGTGGCGGTAACCACCATCGGCGCCATCTATATCATCGACCACCAATTGTCCATGGGGGCGCTGATCGCCTGCAACATGCTGTCGGCGCGACTTTACGGCCCCATCAACCAGTTGGTCGGCGCTTGGCGCGGTTTTGGCAGTTTCCGTCAGGCGGTAGCGCGGTTGGGCGAAACCTTCGACATGCCCGAAGACCGCAGCGTCAGCGTCATCGCCCGCGACCGCCCCCACGGCAACCTGCGGGTGGAGAACGTCACCTTCACCTATGGCACCGAGCCGCATGCGCCGGCCACCATCGACATCCCCAGCCTGGAATTCAAGCCCGGCGGCATGACCGCCATCCTGGGCAAGAACGGCAGCGGCAAGACCACGCTGCTGAAGCTGTTGATGGGACTGTACCCACCCACCGGCGGGCGAGTGCTGCTGGATGACGCCGACATGGCCCAGTTCACCCGTCACGAACTGGCCGCCTGGATCGGCTATGTGCCGCAGGAAACCCTGCTGTTCAATACCACCATCCGCGACAACATCGCCTATGGCGCGCCCGGCTGTTCCGACCAGGACATCCTGGAGGCAGCCACCGCCGCCGGTGTCCACTCCACCATCATCGACATGCCCGACGGCTACGCCACCACCATCGGCGAGGCCGGATCACGGTTGTCGGCGGGACAGCGCCAACGCATCGCCATCGCCCGCGCCCTGGTGGGCAACCCGGCGGTATTGCTGCTGGACGAACCTTCCGCCAGCCTGGATCGCCACGCCGAGGAAGATTTGCGTGCGGCGCTTCAGGCCATGGCCGCCACCCGTACCGTGGTGGTGGTGACCCATTCCGCCGTTCTGCTGCCGGCCTGCCGCGACGTGGTGGTGTTGGACAAGGGCAAACTGGCGGCACGTGGACCGGCGGCGGAGGTGCTGCCGCGCCTGTTCGCGCCCCGCCCGCCGCCGCCCGCCGGAGCCACGCCATGAGCGAACAACCGCAGATTCCGGTCGCGGTCGCGGCCCCGCCACCGCCGCCACCGCCCGAACCCAAGCCCCATCAAGTGGTATTGCGGCTGGTGGGCGACCTGTTGCGCTGGCTTGGTCCCGATCCCAACCGTCCCGGGATCGACTGGCGTCAATTCGACTGGCGGCACATGAACTGGCGAGACCTCGACTGGCGCGGTCCGGTCGTGCATCTGTGGCGCTTCCTGCTGCCCGGCGGCAATCTGCCGGTGCCACCGGTCGATTCCGCCGCAATCAGCGGATCGTCCCGGCTGGCCGGTCTGGCCGATACCTACCCGTTGCCGACGTGGCGGCCCATTGCCCGTCTGGCCATGCTGGCCATCGCCCTGTTCATCGTCTGGGCCAACATCGCCCGACTGGATGAGGTGACCATCGCCGAGGGTGAAGTGGTGCCGGAGGGCAAGGTCAAGGTCATCCAGCATCTGGAAGGCGGCGTCATCCGCGAAATCTACGTCGCCGAAGGCGACGAGGTGAAGGAAGGGGCGCCGCTTTTACAACTGGACTTGTCGGCGGTGGCCATGAACCGCGAGGAATTGCAGGTCCGCGTCGACGGCCTCAACCTTCAGGTCGCCCGCCTGCGGGCCGAACTGGAAGGCGCCGCCACCGTTAAATTCCCGGCGGCGGAACAGGCGCGCCAGCCCAATCTGGTGCAGGCGGAAACCCGCAATTTCGAGGCCCGCCGTCAGGCGCATAAATCAACCCTGACCGTGCTGGCCGATCAGGCCCGGCAAAAAATGCTGGAAGTGCAGGAACTCGACGCCCGCCTGCGCGCGGTCACCGCCAACCTGAAGCTGGCGCGGGAACGGCTGGCCATGTCCACCGATCTGGTGCGCTCGGGCCTGACCGCCAAGATGGAACACGTGCAATTGCAGGCACAGACCGAGGATCTGGAAGGCCAGGCCAATACCTTGCGCGCCAGCATCCCCCGTGCCCAAGCCGCCCAAGCCGAGGCGAAAAGCCGGCAGGAACAGGAAGAAGCCAATTACGCCCGCACCGCCCAGGCGGAACTGAGCGAGGCGGAACTGAACTTGGCCCGTACGCGCGAATTGATGACCCAGGCGTCGGACCAGCAGCAGCGCACCCAGATCACCAGCCCCACCGACGGCATCATCAAGAATTTGCGCGCCAACACCATCGGCGGCGTCATCCGCCCCGGCGACCCGATCATGGAAATCGTGCCCCTGCACGAACGCCTGCAAATCGAAGCAAAGCTGTCTCCCATGGACCGCGGCTATGTGCAGCCGGGACAGGTGGCCACGGTCAAGCTGTCGGCCTATGATTACGTGGTTTATGGCGGGTTGGAGGGCAAGGTATCGCTGGTCGCCCCCGACACCACCATGGGCCAGGACAACCAGCCGTTTTACCGGGTGTTGGTGCTGACCGACAAAAGCTATCTCGGCGACGAGGCCGACAAGCGCACCATCACGCCGGGCATGGTCGCCAGTGTCGAAATCCACACCGGCGACCGGACGGTGATGCAATACCTGCTCAAGCCGGTCCTGAAGCTGAGGCACGAAGCTTTCCGCGAACGCTGAGACGCTCGCTCTGTTTGCCGGTGCTCAGGTGATATTGAAACGGGACAGGGTTTCGGCCAGATCGTCACCGAACTGCCCGCCCTTGCGGATCAGCGACGCGCGCGGCGGCAGGCCGGCCAGCTTGGGATGGCCCCAGCTGTAGCTGGTCAGCACGGCGAACGGAATGCCTTGCGTCACCGGCATGGCGGCCAGGGCGCAACCCAGATCGACGCCGGTCAGGATGCCCAGTTCCATGGAGGCGACAACCAGATCGGGGCGGGTATGAACGGCAGTCTCCAGCGCCTCGAACGGATTGCGCACCACCGAGGTGCGATAGCCGCAGGCGGCCAGCTCGCGCTCGACGATGCGGGCCATGGCCTTTTCCGGCACCACCATCAGCACTTCGATGTTCTTTTGTTCAATGGGACCGAAATCGATGTCGGCACTGCGCTTGGCCGGCAACGAACGCATGACCTGGGGCACATCGCCATCGGTCACCTGCTCGCCGTCGGCCAGCTTCTCGATGCGGTCGATGAACACCTGAATCTCGTCCAACTGGGCCGGGCCGGCTGACTTCAACTCGCCCACATATTCGTCCAGGCGGTGGGTGACCAGCTTGATCAGGGGAACGTTCAACGCCTGGGCGTGGCTGCGCAGGTTGCTGGCCTCGCGCTTCAGCGTCGCCAGACCGTCATCGGCGGCAACCGAACTGGATCGCATATTGCCCAAGAGAACCTGAAGCGAGCTGGCGGTGTCGCGCAGTTCTTCCAGAAACTCGGCAATAACCCGACGTTCGTTTTCATTGTCGGCCGAATCGAAAGCGGACATTCCCCATTCCCCCATTGCGGTTATACGTCCACCGATACACCAGATCGCCCGACAACGGAATACCGCTTAGGTCAGCCGCAGGCTGACGACACTACATTAAGTCAGCCGCAAGCTGACAGGGGCGGCAGTGCCCGTTCGGCATCGATCATATCGGCCAAGGTGTGGACGTTGAGGGCCTTGAAGAAGGCATCGATCCCCTGACCGAAGGCCCGCCGCGCCAGACAGGCGGCGCTGACCCGGCAGGAATCGGCATTGCTGGCCCGCATGCATTGGGCCAAGGCGAAATCATCCTCGACCTGGCGGACAAACTCGCCCAGGCGCAGGGTGCGGGGATCGACCAGCAGGCGGATACCGCCATACTTGCCGCGCACGGTTTCCAGAAAACCGGCACGCCCCAATTGATGCACCACCTTGGTCAGGTGATTCTTGGAAATGCCATGGCATTCGGCGATTTCATTGATGGTGACGAGTTCGCCGCCCCGCAGGCCGACGTGAACCAAAACCCGAAGTGCGTAATCCGTGTGAAGCGTCAGTCGCATGGCGTTGGTCGTATTATCCTTAAGGTTAAGAGGCATCTTCTATTGGTTGCGCCATCCTGGTCAAGTCATCCTTCGTCATGCCCCCCATGCTGAAGGGCGTAAATGGACAAAGCGGCTTTCCATCCCCGGTCATGCCCGCTACAACTGATACTGTCGAAGCCGATATGATTGGGGATGGTCCTATCGGCTGCTGCGATGGGGGAATACGTGGGGGTAGAAAAGGCAGCCGATCCCGGCGCCGATGGTCGCGTCAGCCGGTGGATCAGACACATACCGATTGCATGGCGCATCCCCTTGGTGATCGCCATGAATGCCTCGATCGCCCTGATCGTCGGCCTGCTGGGCTGGCAGAGCGCGTCGCTGGTCAGCCGCGATATCGAGGAATTGCGCCTGGTGCAGGAACGCGGGCGGCAACTGACCGATATCGACGCCCAGGCCAACCGGCTGCAAAGCCTGATCCGCCAATACCTGAACGCCCCCACCGACGAGGTGATGAAGGAGATCTCGCGCCGGAGCGAGGATCTGTTCGCGGCCTTGACCACCGCCACCCGCGATAACGCCACCAGCGAGGAAATCTCGCAACTGAACGAGGCGGCGCGGCGCTTCGTCGCCGGCTTCCAGCAGCTCAAGGTCATCAACGCCGAGGTCGCCCGCGTCTACGAGACCGACATCGTCCAGGCCGCCGGCGAAATGTCGGGGCTTTACGCCATTCTCAACTCGTCCATCAAAAACGACCGTACCACCCCCCTGGCTCCGGCCCTGGTCAAGTCGCATGAAAGCTTCATCGCCGCCATCATCGCCATCAACACCTTCTATTTCGGCGGCTCGCCGCTGAAGGCCGAGGCGGCGCACGAAACCCTGGGCCAAGTCATCCAGTCCATCCCGCAGCTGACCCAACTGGCCACCAGCGAGTTGCAGCGCGAGACCTTGACGGTGATCGGCAGGCGCACCGTGCGCATGGATGAAGGCATCGAAACCATGGCGCGGGCCTTCGACGACCGTGCCCGCATCCTGGCCCGCGACATCGACGCCAACCAATCAATCATGGCCCAGGCCATCGACCGCATGATCGCCCGCGGCCATGAACGCGAAGCCTTGCTGCAAAGCCAGTCCAGCGCCCTGCCCCAGCGCACCGCCCTGGCCGGCATCGGCCTTGGCATCATCTTGCTGACCATGGCGGTGATCGCCAGTTGGCTGATCGGCCAATCCATCCGCCAGCCGCTGTTGCGTCTGCGCGCGGTGATGGAGGCCGGAGCCAGGGGCGACTGGTCGCGCGATATCGACGCCCCCAACCTGCCCGACGAACTGGCGGCCATGGCCCGCACGGTGTCGGTGTTTCGACGGAACGCGCTGGACAAGGCGCGGCTGGAAGAGGAACGGGCCAAAATCAGCGCCCACCACGAAGAGGCCAAGCGCCGCACTTTGCATGAATTGCTGGAACAGATGGAAGCGCACGAGCAAGGCGCGCCGTTTTCCAAGCTGGTGGTACCCGAGGCCGAGGGTGCCGACGCCGCCGAGATCGCCCAGGTATTCAACCGGGTGCTGGACAAGTTCCAACAGGCCGCCGCCGAGCGGGCCATCGCCATGGATCAGTTGACCCAGGCTAAGGTGCAGGCGGAAACCGCCAATCAGGCCAAGTCGTCATTCCTGGCGGCCATGACCCACGAGATTCGCACCCCCATGAACGGCATCATGGACATGCTGCGCGACCTGCATCAATCGCCGCTGGCCGCCGACCAGGAACACGCGGTCGCCACCATCCGCGAAACCGGCCTGTCGCTGCTGAAAATCGTCGATGACGTACTGGACTTTTCCCGCATCGAGGCCGGCAGGCTGCGGCTGGAAAACGTCGCCCTTGATCTGCCTCATCTGCTGGAGGGCGTGATCATGGCGGAGACCCCCCAGGCCCGCGACAAGGGGCTGCGACTGGTCCATTTCCACGATCCGGCCATCCCCGCCGGCTTGCACGGCGACCCGACCCGCTTGCGCCAGATCCTCTATAATCTGGTTGGCAACGCCGTCAAGTTCACCCCTACCGGTCAGGTTTCCGTCTTCACCCAGCATCTGGGCAGCGCCACCGCCCGCCCCACCATCCGCCTGATCGTCGCCGACACCGGTATCGGCATCGCCGAACATGCGCAACAATCGCTGTTCCAGCCCTTTACCCAGGCCGATATCAGCACACCGCGCATGTTCGGCGGCACCGGTCTGGGCTTGTCCATCACCCATCGGCTGGTGCACATGATGGGCGGCGAGATCAACGTCTTCAGCCAGCCGGGTCAGGGCAGCACCTTTGTCGTCGATCTGCCGTTGGGGCAAGGCGATGCCAACACCGCTCCCCCTGTGCCGGAAGTGGATTTGATGGGACTGCGTCTGCTGGTGCTGTCGCCCGACACCGCCGAACGGTCGCAGATCGCCCGGCTGACCGAACAGGAAGGGGCGGCGGTGGTCCGCGTCGCCAACGCCGATTCGGCCCGTGCCGCCTCGGATCGCGCCGTCACCACCCAGGCCCCCTTCGATCTGGCCCTGGTTTCCGCCGACGGCTTCACCGCTGACGACGCAGAGCACCTGCACCATACGCCGTTCCTGCTGATCGGCTATCCGCCGCCGGACCTGGGGCTGGAACGGCTGGAATTGTGCCGCGGCCTGCTGGGACGCCCGGTCTCGCCCCAGCCCTTGCTGGCGGCAATCGCCCAGGCTGCGCAAAAAGGTGCAGTCTCGTGATTGTCTGAGGCGAGGTTTGGGGGGATACTCCGACTATGACCTCGCCCCCCACCCCTTATACGCAGACCGGTCTCTTCAGTCGGTACCGCCTGATCATCGCCATTGTCGCGCCGATTCTGGCCCTGGTGATGTTTTCCGCCTGGGTGGTGGAAGAAAAGATGGATGCCTATCGCGACAGCGCCGATCTTCTGGTGGCGGCGCAGATCGCCCGTGCCGCCCAATCGCTGACCCGCGAACTGGAAAACGAGCGCATCTTGTCGACCCGCGCCGTCGATCCCAATGATTTGCAGGCCCGCTATGAGCTGGAGGCCCAGCGCCTCAACACCGACGAACGCCTGAAAGCCCTGAGCGCGGCCCTGGCCATGCCGGAAATCAGACAGCGCCTGTCGGGCGACACCAATATCATCGATTCCGCCCAACTGGCCATCCTGCGCCAGGAGCTGGATAATGACGCTACTCCCAGCGCCGCCAGTTTCGGCTATAGCCGGGCCATCGCCGGCCTGACCTCGCTGGCCGCGACCATGGCGCCCAGCGACCTGTCGCGGGTGATATCCGCCTATATGGATTTGGGCAACGTCAAGGATCGTGTCGGTCGCGCCCGCGCCATGCTGACCACGACGACAAAAAAAGGTGAGATCAATCGCCAGGCCTTGGCGGAAAACAACGCCGAATCCCGCGCCTACCTGGAATCCTTCCGCGTTCATGCCTCGGCCCATCAGATCCGCATCTATGACGAAATCGTCCAAGGTCCGGTGGTCGGCATGGTCGAACGCCTGCACCGCCAAGCGCTGTCCGGAATTCTGGGCCCCGATGACCGCAAGGCGTGGGACGAAGCCCATGTGGCGCTCTTGAAGCTTTATGCCCGCACCGAAGACCGCATGGCCGCCGACATGGAAAAGGTCATCCAGGATAATTTGAAAGCCACCCGCTTCACCTTTTTCCTGGTGGTGCTGGGGGTGATCATCCTGGTCGGCCTCAGCCTGGAATCCCTGCGCCGCAGCGAACGCCGCGCCGTGTTGTGGGAGGAAGAGGCGCGCAAGCTGTTCCGCGCCGTCGAGCAAAGCCCGGTTTCGGTGCTGATCAGCGACGCCCAGGGACTGATCGAATACATCAACCCCGCCTTCTCCGCCATGACCGGCTATCACCGCGACGAAGTGCTGGGCCATTCGCCGCGCATGCTGCGCTCCGACCAGACCCCGCCCGAGGTGTTCGCCGATCTGTGGGCGTCGATCAGCGCCGGCCAGGAATGGCGCGGCGAAATCGTCAACCAAAGGAAGGACGGCAGCGTCTATTGGGAATCCATGACCGTCGCCCCGGTCAAGGATGGCGACGGCAAGGTCGACAGCTTCATCGCCTTCAAGGAAGACGTCACCGAAATCCGCAGCCTGCGCCTGGCCCTGGAACTGGAACACGCCAACCTGCGCCGCATCTTCGCCTCGACCAAGGATCTGATCGCCCTGGTCAGCACCGATGGCCGCTTTGAATATGCCAATCCAGCCCTGGTGGACACATTCGGCCCGGTCATGGGCGTGCGCACCATCGACTATTTTCAGCCGGCCATCGCCAATCTGGGCGACGACAACACCGCCACAAGAGGCGAATGGGTGTCGGACCTGAACGGCAAAACCTACGAATTCAGCATCACCCCGGTGGACACCCCGCACGGCGAGATGTCGGCGTTGCTGGCCCTGCACGACATCACCACCCGCAAGCAGGCCGAGCTGGCCATGGCCGAAGCGCGCGAGGCGGCGGAATTGTCCAACCGGGCCAAGACCGAATTCCTGGCGACCATGAGCCACGAATTGCGCACGCCCCTGAACGCCATCATCGGTTTCTCCGAAATCATCGAAAACGAATTGCTGGGACCGGTGGAAACCAAGCAATACCGCGACTACGCCCACGACATCAACGAATCTGGCCGCCATCTGCTGACCCTGATCAACGACATCCTCGACGTGGCGCGGCTGGAAGTGGGGCGCTTCGCCCTGATGGAAAGCGAGATGGACGTGGGTCAGACCATCCGCGCCTCGGTGCAATTGGTGGGCGAACGGGCCAAGGCCGCCGGCCTGCGCATTGGCGAACAGATCCCCGACGGCTTGCCCTGGCTGATGGGGGACGAACGGCGCATCAAGCAGACCATCGCCAATATCCTGTCCAATGCCGTCAAGTTCACCAGCGCCGACGGCAGGGTAACGGTAACCGCCAAGACCGATGAAAACGGCCTGGACATCGTGGTCAGCGATACCGGTATCGGTATCCATGCCGATGACATGACCAAGATCATGGCCCCGTTCGGCCAAGCCGAGTCAAGTTTGTCGCGCCGTTTCGATGGTGCCGGCCTGGGCCTACCCCTGGCCCGGCGGTTCATGGACATGCATGGCGGCACCCTTAGCATTTCCAGCACACCGGGACAGGGGACCGTGGTCAATCTGCACTTTCCCGCCAGCCGATTGCGCGTCGCCACCACAATGACGACACGTTGATGGGCCAGCATGAGCTTTGATACCGACAGCCTGAGGAAAGGGCTTTGACATGCGCATTGTTCTCGCCGCCGCCTTCTCCTTGATTGTGACCTTACCCGTGATCGTCCAAGCCCAAAGTGCCACCGATCTGGGCCGTATGGCGGTGCAGACTGCCTCGCCCGCCTTCACCGACCAGGACCGCCGCGAGATCGACGACTGGCTGCGCCTGGGCCGACGCATCCTGACCGGCGACGACGACCACAAAAGCAAGAAGATGCCGCCCGGCTTGGCCAAGCGCGACCATCTGCCGCCAGGACTGGCCAAACGCGACACCCTGCCGCCAGGGCTGGCCAAGCGTGATTTGCCCGGCGACCTGGAGCGCCGACTGTCACGGCTGCCCAAGGGCTATGGCCGCAAGACCGTGGGCGACGACATCATCCTGATCGAGGAAGCCACGGGCATCATCTTTGATATCCTGAAGGGTGCGGCGCGGCGGTAGAGAAACCCTACACCCCCCATTGTTGAAATCGGACCGCCCCGCGGGGTAGGGTCTGTCTTGTTCAGTTTTATTGGAAAGAACCCTGATGCGACGCGACCTTACGGCCAAGTACGACCTGCGTGTTCCCCGTTACACCTCGTACCCGACGGCGCCGCATTTCCATCCGGGCATCGGCCCGGACCAATACGGCAAATGGCTGAGCCAGCTTGACCCGGCGACCGAATTGTCGCTGTATCTGCATATCGCCTATTGCGCGGAAATGTGCTGGTTCTGCGGTTGCCACACCAAGATCACCCGCAAATACGCCCCCGTCGCCACCTATCTAGAAGCCCTGCTGGCCGAGGTGGAACTGGTGGCCAAGCACCTGCCGGCCAAGATGGCGGCCCGCCACGTGCATTTCGGCGGCGGCAGCCCGACCATCCTGACGCCCGAGGATTTCGTCCGCACCGTCGAGACCCTGCGCCAGCACTTCATCTTGAAGCCCGACGCCGAAATCGCCGTCGAACTCGACCCGCGCACGGCGGATGAAACCTATGTCCAGGCCATGGCCAGCGTCGGCGTGACCCGCGCCTCCATCGGCGTGCAGGATTTCGACCCCAAGGTGCAGGAAGCCATCAACCGCATCCAGCCCTATGACGTCACCGCCAATGTCATCGAATGGCTGCGCCGGCATGGCGTGCCGGAAATCAATCTGGATCTGGTCTATGGCCTGCCTTACCAGACCGTCGACGGCCTGCTCGACACCATCGACAAGGCCCATGGCTTCAAGCCCCGGCGCATCGCCCTGTTCGGCTATGCCCATGTGCCGTGGATGAAGAAGCACCAGCGCCTGATCCCGGAAGCCGCCCTGCCCGACACCGACACCCGCTGGGACCAGTACGAATTGGGGACCAAGCGGCTGGAGGATCTGGGCTATGTGAAGATCGGCCTCGACCACTTCGCCGCCCCCGACGACCCGCTGGCCATCGCGCTCAACGAAAAGCGGCTGCACCGCAATTTCCAGGGCTACACCACCGACAGCGCCGATGTGCTGGTCGGCCTGGGCGCCTCGGGGATCGGCTCGCTGCCCCAAGGCTACGTCGCCAATGTGGGCGAAACCCACCATTATCTCGACGCCATCCGCGCCGGGCGGCTGGCCACCTCACGCGGGGTGGCCATGGATGCCGACGACCATCTGCGCCGCGATCTGATCATGAGCCTGATGTGCGACCTGGAACTGGACGTGGACGCGGTCTGTGCCCGCCACAACGCCGACCCGGCGCAATTCGACGACGATCTGGTCAAGCTGGCGCCGATGATGGAAGACGGGCTGGCCCGATTGAACGGGCGCCACATCGTCATGACCGATGACGGTCGCACCCTGGTGCGCGCCGCCGCCGCCATTTTCGACAAATATCTGAAGAAAGGCGAACAGCGCCACTCGAAGGCGGTGTGATTACCTACCCGCGCCCACTGCGCGCGGGTGGAAAATCCCCCACCCATGTCATTTTTCCGCCCTCCCCACCCGGGTGTTCCGAGTTTTCTTGTCCCCTGCCATCTTGTGGTCAATAACGCCATCAACAAGATGTCAGAGGGAACGATCAAATGGACCAGTCCAAGCGCTATTGCAACCTGGCCCTTAACGAAGCCGAGCTGATGGCCCAGGGCCGTCATGTCTTGTGCGCCTATATCTTCAAGCCCAAGGCCGGCTACGAACCCATCGCCACCGCCGCCCATTTCGCCGCCGAATCCTCGACCGGCACCAATGTGGAGGTGTGCACCACCGACGATTTCACCCGCGGCGTCGACGCCCTGGTCTATGAGGTGACCGAGCAGGCGAACGGCGATCATCTGATGAAGATCGCCTATCCCAACGACCTGTTCGACCGCAACCTGATCGACGGTCGGGCCATGATCGTGTCGTTCCTGACCCTGACCATCGGCAACAACCAGGGCATGAGCGACGTCGAATACGCCAAGATGCACGATTTCTGGGTGCCGCCGGCCATGCTGCAATTGTTCGACGGCCCGGCCATGAACATCGCCGATATGTGGCGGGTGTTGGGCCGTCCCCAGGTCAATGGCGGCATGGTGGTCGGCACCATCATCAAGCCCAAGCTGGGCCTGCGGCCCAAGCCGTTCGCCGATGCCTGCCATCAGTTCTGGCTGGGCGGCGACTTCATCAAGAACGACGAGCCCCAGGGCAATCAGGTCTTCGCCCCCATGCGCGAAGTGATCCCGCTGGTGGCCGACGCCCTGCGCCGGGCCCAGGACGAAACCGGCGAGGCCAAGCTGTTTTCCGCCAACATCACCGCCGATGACCCGTTCGAGATGATCAAGCGCGGCGAGATGATCCTGGAAACCTTCGGCGAAAACGCCAACCGCGTCGCCTTCCTGGTCGATGGCTATGTGGGCGGCCCCTCCGCCATCACCCTGGCCCGACGCTATTTCCCCAATCAGTTCCTGCATTACCACCGTGCCGGCCACGGCGCCGTCACCTCGAAACAGTCCAAGCGCGGCTATTCGGTGCTGACCCACATGAAGATGGCCCGCCTGCAAGGGGCGTCGGGCATCCATACCGGCACCATGGGCTATGGCAAGATGGAAGGCGACAAGGACGAGAAGATGGTCGCCTACATGCTGGAACGCGATGTCGCCGACGGCCTGTACTTCCGCCAGGACTGGCAGGGCATCAAGGCGACGACGCCGATCATCTCGGGCGGCATGAATGCTTTGCGGCTGCCCGGCTTTTTCGACAATCTGGGCCATTCCAACGTCATCCAGACCTCGGGCGGCGGCGCCTTCGGCCACAAGGCCGGCGGCACGGTGGGGGCGAAATCCCTGCGCCTGGCGCACGAAGCCTGGGTGCGCGGCATCAATCTGGTGGATTTCGCCCAGGAACACCCCGAGTTGAAAGGCGCCTTTGAAAGCTTCCCCCAGGATGCCGACGCGCTGTATCCGGGCTGGCGCGACAAACTGAAGGTGCGCTAGAGCGGCAAATAAAAATGGGGTAAGGGAAGAGCGGGCGGCCCACAAGCCCGCCCCCTGCTCCGATCAGGAGAGAGAGGAAGGCCCGTATCATGTCCAGGAAGCATCCCATCATCGCCGTCACCGGATCATCCGGGGCCGGTACTTCCACCGTCAAGGAAGCCTTTGAACACATGTTCCGGCGCGAAGGCATCAAGCCGGCCATCGTCGAGGGCGATAGCTTCCACCGCTATAACCGGGTGGACATGAAGAAAACCATGGCCGAGGCGGAAAAGGCCGGAAACCGTACCTTTTCCCATTTCGGCCCCACCGCCAACCTGTTCGGCGAACTCGAGGAATTGTTCCAGCGTTATGGCGATACCGGACGCGGAAGACGCCGCTTCTATGTCCATAACGACGAGGAAGCGACCCGCTTCGCCCAGCACAACGTCAAATCAGGCGAGTTCACCCCCTGGGAAGACGTGCCGGAAAACACCGATTTGTTATTCTATGAAGGTCTGCATGGCTGCATCGTCACCAAGGAAAACAATGTCGCCCAACATGCCGACCTGAAAATCGGCGTGGTGCCGGTGCTGAACCTGGAATGGATTCAGAAAATCCACCGCGACACCCATATGCGCGGCTATTCGGAAGAGGCGGTGATGGAAACCATCCTGCGCCGCATGCACGATTACGTGCACTTCATCGTGCCGCAATTCAAGCTGACCGATATCAACTTCCAGCGTGTGCCCATCGTCGACACCTCGGACCCGATCATCGCCCGCGACATCCCGTCCGCCGATGAAAGCTTGGTGGTGATCCGCTTCAGGAAGCCCGACCGTTTCCGCGTCGACTTCCCCTTCCTGTTGCAGATGATCAAGGATTCGTGGATGAGCCGCCGCAACACCATCGTCGTCCCCGGCGGCAAGATGGGTTTGGCCATGGAATTGATCCTTACCCCGATCCTTCGCCGGATCATGGAGGACAGGAAGTCCCTGATGGGCTGAATGTCCGCCTGACCCGACGGGGGAGTCGCACTACCGGCGTCCTGGGCCACCAGGACGCCGGATTTTTAATTGCCTGTTCTTGATCACACCAGCCGGACCGCGCCTTCCAGAACCAGGCGACGGACCAGAGCCACCGACCCGGCCTCGTCCAGGCCGGGCAGTTCCCCCACCCGGAACCGAGTGCCTTTCACGGCATGGGCCAGGGCTGGAGCCGCAAAGTCCGGAACCGTGATGGTGCGACCGAAACAGGCCAAGCTGGCGCGGCCTTCGCTTTCCGTCAGGCTGTAAAGCAGGTTGGGGACCGGCTCGGCACTGTCCGCCGCCGAGATCTGCGACAGGCCATCAAGCCGGGTAACCGAATTCTCAAGATAAGGGCGGCGACGGGCCTGCAATGCCCCCCGGTAGACATCGAGGATGCTTTCCACATCGATATTTTCCGCCACCCGGTTGAGAAGCGAGGCGAAGGTTTGACGTGCCGCCTGAGCGTCATACCCTGGCAAGGCGTAGCCCGCCGGCAGATTACGGCGCAATTCCACATCGGTTAACGCCGCCGCCGCCACCGCCTCCAGCAGAACCTCGGCCCAACTGGTGGTCAGGGCGCCAAGAGTGATGTGCAAAGAGACTTCATCCGAGGTGCGGGCACCGTGCATGACGCCGCGAGGGATGTAAAGAAGGTCGCCCGGTTCCAGGTCGAACTCCATGGTGACATCACCGGGCTCGTACAGGCCCGCCTCAAAGCCTTGGCCGCGCAGCGGCAGTTCGACGGGGGTGTCGTTGACCAGCCAGTGCTTTCGCCCCGCGACCTGAAAAACAAAGACATCGTGGGAATCGTAATGGGGCTTGAAACCCTGGGCCAGGCGCGGGGTGTAATAAATATTGGTCTGGCAGGGAATACTCAGAACCTGCTCGAAGGCGCGGCAGATTTCCGCCAGCGGACGCACCTTCAGGTTCAGGGTGTTGAGGATGATGGTGAAGCCGTCCGTGAACAGCCGCGATAGCGACGCCGCATTGATGAAGCCGTCTTTGTCGGCGTATTCCTCCACCGCTAGGGGGTCGGTCCCCCTGGCGACGCGGATATCGCGGCGGTGCAGGCCGGGCATGGCCAGAACCTGATCGATGGCCTGGACGGACAGAAGGTCGCGATAGAAGCCCGGCGCGGCCCGCTTGACCAAAAGCGGCTTCTTCTCCCAGTACTCCGCCAAAAACTCATGGGGCGTGATCGGCGCAATCGCCCCCTTGAAACTCAATTCCTGCATTTCCCCCCCCCGGAAAAAAAAGAGGGGCTAAAAGCCCCCCTTCGCATCTCGTCGACTTAGTCTTGGTCGGTCTGCTCGCGATGGTCGCCATTGGGCGGGCTGGGATCGTTGTCGGTCTGTTCGGCCCGATCAGAGCGGGCGGCGGCCTCGCGGCTGCCCAGGCCGATGGTCGCGGCGGCGGCCACGATCAGGCCGGTGCGAGCGAGAAAAGAGCGACGGCTCGACGACGGCTCCGCCGTGATTTCCTCGGTGGTCAAGGTACGCTTATCAGTCATTATGCCCCCACTTAAGTATGTAATATGCGGTTTGGATGGTATTTTGAATTGATCCAGACTGCAAATAAAAAGTATCCATCCGGTGAAGGACGCAGGGGGGGGGCGGCGTCAGGCGGCGACGGCGGAGGCCGGGTTGGCGTTCCGCCAGTTCCAGGGCAGGAGTTCGTCGATGCGGCTGGCGGGGTGACCCGCGATCCGTGCAAGGACATCGGCCAGCCAGGCTTGCGGATCGATGTCGTTCATCTTGGCTGTGACGATGAGGCTGTACATGGAGGCGGCACGCTGTCCACCGCGGTCGGACCCGGCGAAGAGCCAGGACTTCCGGCCGAGCGCGATGCCACGAAGGGCGCGTTCGGCGGAATTGTTGGTCATGCAGACGCGGCCGTCGTCGAGGAAGCGGGTGAAGGCGGGCCAGCGTTTCAGCATGTAGTCCATGGCCTTGGCAAGATCGTTGCCTCGCGACAGACCGGCGCGCTTCTCCGTCAGCCATCGTTCCAGGTCGGCGACCAGGGGGGCGCTGAGCTCCTGGCGGATCGCCCGCCGCCGGTCGGCGTCCTGGCCGCTGATGGCGCGCTCGATCTCGAACAGGGCGTCGATGCGCCGGACCGCCTCCAGCGCCAGGGGCGAGATCACCGAGGCAGCCCGGCCCTCGGCCTTGCGGCGGGCATTGGCCGCCAGGTCGGCTAGGGCGAAGAACGGACGCCTCGCATGCGCCCAGCAGGCGGCCTCCAGGATTGGCCCGGGTTTTCGGTCGGGCAGGTAGAGTGCGCCATAGCCCCCATAGGCGTCCGCCTGGAGCAGCCCGGCATACCCAGCGAGATGGGCCTGGGGGTGTTCACCTCTCCGGTCGCGCGAATAGTAGAACATGGCCGCCGGTGGTGCCGGTCCGCCGAAGGGGCGGTCGTCGCGGACATAGACCCAACATCGGCCGGTGTCGGTCTTGCCCTTCGCCAGGACGGGCACCGTGGTGTCGTCGCCATGCAGACGCGCGGCGGCAAACACATGGGCCTCGATGCGCCGGATCAACGGCTCCAGGGCGGCGCAGCCGGCGCCCACCTGGTCGGCCAGCGTGGACAGGCTGAGCGGCACACCCTCCTTGGCATAGCGCTCGGCCTGGCGGTTCAGCGGCTGGTGCTGCCCGAACTTCTCGAACAGGATCATGGCCAGCAGGCTGGGGCCGGCCCAGCCGCGCGGGGTCACATGGAAGGGCGCCGGCGCCTGGCTGATCTTCTCGCAGTCCCGGCAGCTGAACTTCTCGCGGACCCGCTGGATGACCTTCCACTGGCGCGGGATCACCTCCAGGGTCTCGGTGACGTCCTCGCCGATCTTGCGCAGACGGTCACCGCCGCAGCAGGAGCAGGCCGACGGAGCCGGCTCGACCACCCGCTCGCGCGGCAAATGCTCGGGAAACGGCTTGCGGGCAGGCCGGTTGCGGGTGAAGGCCGCCACGTTGGTGGTGCGCGCCGCGGCCTTCTCGGCGGTGATCTCGTCCTCGGTGGCCGCCGCCGCCAGTTCCTCGAACGCCAGCTCCATCTGGTCGATCAGGCGGGCCGAGCGTTCCGCCTGGGGGCCGTAGAGTTCGCGCTTCAGTTTCTCGATCTGCAGCTTCTGGTGCGCGATCAGCGCCTGGTCCTCGGCGGCCCTGGCGCGCGCGACCGCCAGCTCCGCCCTCAGGGCGTCGATGTCGTCTGTCGGGGTCTCGCGGCCGATTTCCATGCCCCAATGGAATCATAAAACCCGGCCGCTGACTCGCTAAAAATGTGGGTTTCCGCCCTATCCGGCACTTCGCGGGCGGAAGGTGTGGCGCGGGTTGCGCCAGTCGATCCCGTCGAGCATGTAGGCCAGTTGGGCCGACGAGATCGCCACCACGCCGTCAGCCGGAGAGGGCCAGATGAACCGCCCCTTCTCCAGGCGCTTGGCGTACAGCGACATGCCCAGGCCGTCGTGCCAAAGGACCTTGATCAGATCCCCCCGAGCACCCCGGAAAACGAACAGGTCACCGGCGTGGGGATCGCGGCCGAGCGCCTCCTGCACCTGCAGCGCCAAGCCGTTCATGCCGCGCCGCATGTCCGTCCGCCCGACCGCCAGCCAGACCCGGACGCCCGTCGGAACCGGGATCATCGCCGCTCCAGCACGTCCAAGACCCGGCACAGCAGCTGGGCACCGACACCATCGCCGACACGGACACGGTAGCCACCAGCCAGATCGATCTCCACCACGCCGGCAGAAGAAGAGGCTTCCTTCCGCCCGGAGGCCGCCATGTCCTCGGCCACCACCACCGGCACCATATGGGCCGGCACCGTCTCGCCCTGTTGTCCCCCGAAACGCTTGCGCCAAGTGAAAACCTGATTGTCGTTGACCCCGTACCGCCGCGCCACCCCGGCCACAGAGGCCCCGGGCTCGTAGGTCGCCGCGACGATCTCCCGCTTCAGATCCTCAGGCCAAGAACGGTTCCGCCGCCGCCCGGTCGAGTTTCTGTCCATAAATGAATCCGTGGACACTTCCGCCAACTTCAACGCCAATCAGGCGATCAGCTTCGCCGAAGCTCACCCGGCCGGGAAGGCGGTCCACGCCGGAGGGATACCACATCTGCGATTGATCCGTTGAAACACACACGCACATTTTTGACCGCACTCGCCCTTGCCGTGCTGGTGTCCCCCGCCCTGCCAGCCCTGGCAGAGGAAACGCTGGGGGATGCCAAACAGGCGGTGAAGGAGGGTGCTCGCGCCGTGGGCGACGCCGCGCGGGAGACCACCAAGGCCATCGGCCACGGCGCCCGCGACGTTACCAAGGCCATCGGCCATGAAACCCGGGATGCCACCAAGGTGGTCGGCCACGAAAGCCGCAGCGCGGTACAAAGCGTGGGCGACGCCATCAAGAACGCCTGGAAAAGCCTGACCGGCTCGGGCGAAGCACAGCCCAAGCCATAAGCCGACACCGCATCGCCGGACATGGACGGACAAACTCCGTCCATGTCGACAACAAATATTGCGCCATTGCCACCATCAGGGTTTACTGACGCCTGTCGATAACAACCATTGCTCAGGCCATCCACCATGAACCGCCATATGCCCGGGCTGGCCTCAGCCTTAAGACATGCCCTTGGCGCGCTGTTCCTGGCCCTTGCCCTGGCACCGATGCCGGTGATGGCGTCTGACCTCGCCGGCCTGCTGCGCGACGCCCGCGCCGCCGGCGACAATGCCCCCGACATCGCCCGCATGACCCTGGTCGAGGCCACCTCGCGCCATCTGCTGCGCATCGAAGGCGACATCGACTTTCCGTTTTCCGTCGGCATCGACCTGCCGCTGGATGCCCAGCCGCGCAGCCTGTCCACCGCCCTGTCGGCGCCGGTGGACGAGACCGGGCGCTATGTGGTCGCCTTCGACGTCGCCTTGGCCAAGGTCTCGCGCAAGGTCCGCGACGTGCAAAGCAAGCTGTCGCGCAAGATCGTCACCATCAACAAGATCGACAACCCGTCCTATATCCGGGCGGTCAAGCAATATGGCAGCTATTCGGCCAAGCTGGAAAAGGTGCCGGGCAATCCCAAGCTGATGCAATTGGCCGAGGAAGCCCGCGCCCGTCTGACCAGCACGCCGCAATTCATCGAGCAGCCGGTCTACGGCGAGTACACCTACAAGCTGGCCGACGTGGAAGCGCGCAAGGTGCTGACGGTCAATTACTACGTCATCGACCGCGTCAACCGCACCTATGTGAAGTCGATCTTCGACGCGGTGGAAAACGAACGCTTCACCGTCGCCTACGACGTGGCGTCATCCGACCCGACCCAAGCCACTTTCAAGGCGGAAATCTTCCGCGAAAAACAATTGCACGACTGGGAGCGCGCGCCCGTCATCATTTCCCTGTCCCAGGTGCTCGACCATGCGGTGGCGCGCGGCGGCCCCAACCAGGCCATGGGTTCGGTCGAGAACCTGCTGGCGCAACTGAGCCAGGACCGCAGCCGCGCCGTCGCCCGCGCCGAAAGCGAGAAATACGACAACCGCCCGCTCAACGACCCGCGCTTCGACAGCGTCGTCGTCATCTACACCAATAACGCCATGGGCAGCGGCTTTTACGTCCGCCCCAACATCGTCATGACCAATTGGCACGTGGTCGAAGACAGTTCCATCATCGAGATGCGCCTGTACGACAAGCGCGAGACCTTCGGCCAGGTGATCGCCAAGGATGTCCGCCTCGATCTGGCCCTGGTCAAGGTGCAAGATCGTGGTCGACCGCTGGAGTTCTTTCGCGGCAAGGAGTTGAGCCCCGGCGACAGCGTCGATGCCATCGGCCACCCGCGCCGGCAGCTTTACACCATCACCCGCGGCGTGGTCAGTGCCGTGCGCAAACAAAAAGCCGACACCAACCCGACGCAAAAGCGTGAGCCGGTGCTGTACGTGCAGACCGACGCCGACATCAATCCGGGCAATTCCGGCGGGCCGTTGTTCAAGGGCGACAAGGTGGTGGGCGTCAATACCTGGGGCATCGGCGAATCGCCGGGCCTCAACTTCTCCGTCCATTATTCCGAAGCCTTGAACTTCCTGAACGATTCCATGAGGGGGGAATAAGCATGTTATTGGATCGGCGCCTGTTCATCGTCGGCGGTACCGCCGCCTTGCTGGGGGCGTGCCAGCGCCGCAATGTCAGCGACATGGTGGTCGATGCCAAGACCGACCGCATGTACGGCATGCGCTCGGACGGAACGGTGTTCACCGACCCGGCCCTGCATCCCAACCGCCGCCTCAAAGTAAGCCTGCGCAACATGTCGGGCGACCCGGTATGGGATCTGGAGGACACACGCGAGCAATTGTACCAGGGCTATACCGCCAAGGGCTACGAACGCTCCGACGGCAATGATTTCGGCCTCAAGATCGATCTCAACGTCATCCGCAGCCAGCAATACGACCGCGACATGATGGCCCAGTACGGCTTTTTGGGTGCCGCCACCGGCCCGGTGGCCGGGGCCGTCGGCGGCGCCTTGATCGGCGGCACCCCCAGTGCGGCCGCCGTCGGCGCCGGGGCCGGCATGGCGACAGGGGTATCCCTGGGCACGCTGGCTGGCTATTTCACCGTCGACAACATCTACGTGGTGATCACCGAAGCCATCTTCGCCATCCGCCGCAATGCAACCAAGCCACGCCGCGTCGTCACCTTCGACGGCAGCCCGCGCGTCGAGGAATGGGAAGGCAGCGGCACCGGCAGCTTCAGCCAGGTGCACCGGGTGACCATCGCCAATTACGGCGGCGGTCGCAACATCACCCAGCAGGAAATCGCCGAGGACATCAGAAAACGCCAGATGCGCTCGCTGATCTCTTTGGTGTGATCGCCGGGCCAAATAAAAAGCCCCGCCGTCGCCGGCGGGGCTTTGTTTTTATGTGGGGACCTACATCTGCTCGATGGCCGACAGCACCCAGGTGCCGCCCGCGCCGCGGACGAAGGTCCAGGCCTCGGTGGTTTCGACGGCGTTGCGCGGATCGCCTTCCACCACCTCGTTGTCCGACAACCGCACCACATAGTCGCGGGCCGAGAAGGTGATGATGGCGGTGGCATAATCCATGCCGTTCTCGCTCCAGGTTTCGCTGATGTCGCCCTTCAACAAGGTGACGTCCTCGACCACGTTACGCACGCCATTGGCCTGATCGCGGGCCAGATCCTCGCCGATCCAGCCGGCCACTTCCGGCGTCACCAATTGGCGCAGGGCCACCGGGTTGCCGTCGCTCCAGGCCTTCTGCACCCCTTCGATGATGCGGCTGAACTGATTCTGGTCGTCGTCGCTGACCTCGAATTCCTTGGCCACGCGGTTGCTGTCGCCGTTGCCGGTGGCGCCCGGCATGGCTTCACGTTGATAGGCGGGGGCGCCCATGTCGGCACCGGCAGTCTGGGTACGGCGACGGAACAGACGGAAGCCCATCCAGATCAGGCCGCCGATCAGGGCCACCTGCAACAAGGTGCCGAACATGCTGGCCATGGGGGCGGCGCCCGAGGCGGCAGCCATGGCCGAATTGCTGCCGAACAACATGGAGCCGATACCGGCGCCGATCAGGCCGCCCATGATGCCGCCCATGATCGGGTTGCGCTGGAAGAAGCCGGGCTGCGCCGCCATGGCCGGAGCGGCGGCGGCGGGCATGGCGGCGTTGGGACGCACGGCATTGGGGTTGTACATGGGCTGCTGAGCGCCCGGCTGGGCCACGCCCGGAGCCGGGGTGGCCGGCGGCGGGGTGACGCTGCGCTCCATCGGGCGGTCATAGGTGCGCGACCCGCGCGAGCCCATGCTGCTGCTCTTGCCGGCCCTGGCCCAGGCTTCGGCGCTTAGGGAAAACGCAAGCAGGACGACCAGCAGGCCGGACAGAATGTGATGGCGTTTCATGGTTCCTTCGACCCCCAAAAGATGATGGCGGAGCCCATATAGGTTCCGCCATCATCGATTCAAATATGGATTTGGCGCTCAGGTCGCGCCTTCGTCCTTGCCCTTGATGCGGCTGGCCAGGGACGCAGCCATGAACATGTCGAGGTCGCCGTCCAGCACCGCCTGGGTGTCGGAAGTTTCCACGTTGGTGCGCAGATCCTTGATCATCTGATAGGGCTGCAACACGTAAGAGCGGATCTGGTGGCCCCAGCCGATATCGGTCTTGGTGTCTTCCAGCGCCTGGGCGGCGGCTTCGCGCTTTTGCAGTTCGGCCTCGTACAGGCGGGCGCGCAGCATGTCCCAGGCCCGCGCCCGGTTCTGGTGCTGCGAGCGTTCGGTCTGGCAGGCGACGGCGATGCCGGTGGGGATATGGGTGATGCGCACCGCCGAATCGGTCTTGTTGATGTGCTGACCGCCGGCGCCCGAGGCGCGGTAGGTGTCGATGCGGCAATCGCTTTCGTTGATCTGGATGTCGATGGTGTCATCGACCACCGGATAGACCCAGGCCGAGGCGAAGCTGGTCTGCCGCCGGGCGTTGCTGTCGAAGGGCGAGATACGCACCAGACGGTGGACCCCGGCCTCGGTCTTCAGCCAGCCATAGGCGTTGTGGCCGACGACGCGGATGGTCGCCGACTTGATACCGGCGCCTTCACCGGCGCTTTCTTCGACGAATTCCAGCTTATAGCCGTGCTGTTCGGCCCAGCGACTGTACATACGCAGCAGCATCTCGGCCCAATCCTGGGCCTCGGTGCCGCCGGCGCCGGAATTGATTTCCAGGTAGCAATCGTTGGCATCGGCTTCGCCCGACAGCAGGGTTTCCAACTCCAGCTTGCCGGCCAGGTCCTTGAGGGCGCGCAACTGCGCCTCGGCATCGGCGGCGACATCGGTGTCGCCCTCGGCATCGGCCAGCTCGATCAGGCCCAGCATGTCGTCCAGATCGGCTTCCAGCTTGCGGCAGCCACTGACCTGGGTGTCCAGTTGGGTGCGTTCCCGCATCAGCTTCTGCGCCTTGTCGCCGTCATTCCACAAATTGGGGTCTTCGGCCTGGGCGTTCAGTTCGTCCAGCCGCATCAGGGCGTCGTCCCAGTTCAAGTGGCGCTTGAGCAAGGCGACGGATTTGCAGATGTCGGCGGCCAGCGCTTCGATTTCGGCGCGCAACGGTCGGTTCCTCTCGGTTTCGGGTCAAGCCGGCAGTTTTAGTGAACCACAGGCGTTAATACAAGCCCCCGGGCATGGGCGGCGGCGGGCCGGCGGGCAATTGCGGCAACGGCGACACCAGCCCGTGCGAGGTATCGGTCTCGCTGGGCAGCGGGTTGAAGCTGAAACCGTCGGCGCCCTCGCCTTCCAGCACGTCTTCCTGATCCGACGGCAGGCGGTCGCCCGACTTGAAGGCCTCCCAGATGGCCTTGGCTTCACCCGGATTGGCCGGGCGCCCGGTGGCCGGGTCGACGCGGACCATGCGCACCCCCGGCGGCACACGGAACGGCGTTGCCGGCTGGCTCTTCAGCGCCTCCATCATGAAGTCGCGGAAGATGGGGGCGGCGACCGAGCCGCCGGTTTCCTTGTCGCCCAGGCTGTGCGGCTCGTCGAAGCCGACGAACACGCCCACCGCCAGATCGGGCGAGAAACCGACGAACCACGTATCCAGGCTGTCATTGGAGGTGCCGGTTTTGCCGGCCAGCGGCTTGCCGACGGCGGCGATGGCCCGACCGGTGCCACGCTGGACCACGCCTTCCAGGATCGACACCATCTGATAGGCCGACACCGGATCGACGATCTGCGGGCGGATGTCGGGCAGACGCGGCATTTCCTGCTGCGAATATTGCACCGGCCAGCAGCCCTCGCAGAAGCGCTGGTCGTGGACGAAGACGGTGCGCCCATTGCGGTCTTGGACGCGGTCAACCAGGGTCGGCACGATCTTCTTGCCGCCATTGACCAGCATGGCATAGGCGGCGGTCAGCTTGAGCACGGTGGTTTCGCCGGCCCCCAGACTCATGGCCAATTGGCGCGGCAGCGCGTCGTAGATGCCGAAGCGGTTGGAATAATCGGCGACGCTGTCCATGCCGATGGCCTGGGCCAGACGCACGGTCATCAGGTTGCGCGACTTTTCGATGCCGACCCGCAACGTCGTCGGCCCCAGGAAGTCGCCGCTGTAATTCTTTGGCCGCCACATGGGCAGGCCGGGGCCTTGCGGCAGGGCGATGGGGGCATCCAAGATCAGCGAAGACGGCGTATAGCCGTGTTCCAGCGCCGTCAGATAGATGAACGGCTTGAACGACGAGCCCGGCTGGCGCAACGCCTGACTGGCGCGGTTGAACTGGCTTTTGCCATAGGACCAGCCGCCGACCATGGCCAGCACGCGCCCGGTATGGGGGTCCATGGCCACCAGGGCGCCTTCGATCTTGGGAATCTGGCGCAAACCGTAGGTGCCGGCGGCGGCGGGTTTGCCGTCATCGGTCTTGGCCACGGCTTCCACCAGGATGACGTCGCCGGCCTGCACCACGTCGGCGGGGCGCTTGGGCGCCGGGCCCACATGTTCTTCCTTTTCCCACGGACGGGCCCAGCGCATTTCGCTGAACGGGATGGTGCCGCCGGAGCCATTGGCGAAACCGATCTGGGCGCTGGCATCGCTGGTGGCCAGCACCACCGCCAGTTCCCACGGCTCGCCGCCATTGGGATAGGCAATCGCCGTCAGCCGCTGCTGCCAGCCGCTGCCCGGCTGGATGCGGGCGACCGGACCGCGCCAGCCGTGGCGGCGGTCGTAATTCATCAAGCCCTGGCGCAGCACTTTCGAGCCATGGGCCTGCAATTCGGCATCGACGGTGGAGCGCACCACCAACCCGCCCTTGTACAGGGCGGTTTCACCGTATTTCGCCACCAGATCGCGGCGGATATCCTCGGCGAAGTAATCGGCACCGACAATGGTGGCGGCATCGTCGCGCTTGCGCATGACCAAAGGCTCGGCCAAAGCCGCATCATGCTCGGCCCGGGTGATCTTGCCGTCTTCCAGCATGCGACCGATGACCCAGTCGCGGCGCTCCTTGGCGGCGGCGGCATGGCGGACGGGATGGTAATTGTTGGGTGCCTTGGGCAGGGCGGCCAAATAGGCGGCCTCGGCGATGCTGAGTTCTTCCAGACCACGGTCGAAATAATTGTTGGCGGCGGCGGCGACGCCGTAATTACCCATGCCCAGATAGATTTCGTTCAGATAAAGCTCGAGGATATGATCCTTCGAGAAGGCGCGCTCGATGCGGAAGGCCAGGATGGCTTCCTTGACCTTACGCTCGATGGATACTTCGTTGGTGAGCAGGAAGTTCTTGGCCACCTGCTGGGTGATGGTCGAGGCGCCGACCGGGCGGCGATCCGCCCCCATGCCCTTGTTGCGCAGATTGATCAGAACCGCCCGGGCGACACCGAAAAAATCGACGCCGGGATGTTCATAGAAGCCCTTGTCCTCCGCCGACAGGAAGGAATCCTTGACCCGCTGGGGGATGACGCCGATGGGGACGAAGGCGCGCTTTTCCACCGCGTATTCAGCCACCAGACGGCCATCGCCGCCATAGACGCGGGTGGTGATCGGCGGCTCGTAATGGGCCAGTTGGTGGTAATCGGGCAGCCCCTGGCCGAAATGCCAGAACAGATAGACGGCACCGCCACCGGCGGCGATGGCCAGCAGGATCAACAGGCTGAACAGAATGGTCAGGATTCGCAGCATGGCTTCCAACACAAAGGGGCGCAGCCGGTGGTACCCCGTTGCTCCGCCAGCGTCAAGCATACGCAGAGCCGCCCTACCTCTTCGCCTTCTGCCCTTCGACGAAATGACGATCGATGGCGCGGGCGATCCCCTTGGCCAGCTTGAGACGGTAATCCGGCTGGCGCAGCAGCTTTTCCTCGGTCGGATTGGACAGATAGCCCAGTTCCACCAGGATGGACGGCACGTCGGGGGCCTTCAGCACGGCGAAGCCGGCGAAACGATGGGTGTTGCCCAACAGCGTGGTTTCGCGTCCCAATTCGGTGACGACACCACCGGCGAAACCGGCGGAGCGGTTCATGGTCTCGCGCTGGGCCAGGTCGATCAGAATATTGGCGACGTCGGCGGATTCGTGCGACAGGTCGATGCCGGCGATCAGATCGGCCTTGTTTTCCTTGTCGGCCAAGGTCTGCGCCTCGCCGTCCGAGGCGGTTTGCGACAGGGTATAGACCGACAGACCGGCCAATTGCGGATTGGCCACCGAATCGGCGTGCAGCGAAATGAACAGATCGGCACCGTACTGGCGGGCGATGGCCACACGTTCGCGCAGGCGGATGAAGACGTCGCGGTCGCGGGTCAGATGCACCTTGTAGCGACCGCCCTTTTCCAACTGCGCCTTCAATTCCCGCGCCATGGCCAGGGTGATGTGTTTTTCATAGATGCCCGACACCCCCAGGGCGCCGGGATCGACGCCGCCATGGCCGGGGTCGATGACCACCACCGCCTTGCCCTCGCTCCTCGGGCTGCGGCCCTGCAAGGCCGGTTCGGGGGCGGCGCGGGCCGGGGTGGCGGCTTCCTCGATCACCGGCTGGCGAAGGGCTGGCACCGGGGCCGGCTCCACCGGCGCCGACACCTCGACCACCGGGCGGGCCAGCGGCGGCGGTACCGGAGCCGACAGCATGGGAGAGCCGCTCGGACTAGCGGCCCCACCCTGCGGACGCTGGACCGGGATTTCGATCACCGGCTGGGCAACGACGACGGCGGGTGGTGCCGGTGGCGGGGTAACCTGCACCGGTGGCGACGGCTGGACCACGGGTTGCAGCACCTGTACCGGTTGCGGTACGGGAGCCGGCGTGACTTGGGGGGAATAGACGACGATGGCGCGGGGGGCTGCGCTTTCCGGCGGCGGCGCGGCGGCGAGCTGACGGGGCGCCGAAACATTGGACACCGGGCGGGCGGCGGCTAAAAAAGCGGTCCGGCTGGTCTTTTGCACGTCCACCACCAAGCGCCAACCCAAACCGTCGCGGGGCGGAATGGTGAAGGATGACTTGACCAGCGCCGGTTCCTTCAAATCGACGACGATGCGCCCCTGATCATAGCGCACCCCCTGGATGGCACCGAATGAGCGGCGGGCGGCGGCATCGTCGCCCCAATCCAGATCGCCGGCCTCAAGCACGATGCGATCGGGCGAGGCCTGGGCAAACGACGTGACGGTAAGATTGTCGGACAAGTCCATGACCACACGTGTCACGTTATCGGGGTGATTCCCCAGGCGGATGGAAGAGACACGAGCACGGGCAAAGGCCTCGGTCGCCGGCAGGGCCACCGTGGTCAGCATAGTCAGCGCCAACAAGGCGCACAGAAAAACCGATCTAGCCTTCATGCCCCTATTCTCTCTCAGATATGATTGAGCGAGCGTTAACGGGTATAGCGCAGACGAAATCTCAGCTTCAACTCAAAACGCTTTGATTCCCATGACTCTTCTTCCCAGTGTTGCCTTTTCGTCATGACCTAAGAAGATGATTGTGGAAAGCTGTCCGGGCGGCTATTTTGACAAGTGCAGGTATGCAGACCCGGACCCTCCCTCGGGACGGGTGGCGTGAAAGTTTCTGGCGCAGAGCGATTTTCGCCCGCGCAATCAGAGACTTAAGCCGTTTTGGGGCTGCCGCCTGCCGTCATAGACCCCTTTTGTGAAGCCGGGCGCGATGCCCGCCAGCAGGTTTTGCCCATGTCCGCATCTTGCGCTTTGACAATGGATTGCCCCGCAGGCGTCGCCGGCTTTGTGTCAGCATTTTCCCGCCATGGCACTGAGGCGCCTTTTGGTCTGGACATGGTCCGGGCCTGCGCTTCGCCGGCGGCGCCACGGAGATTAGGATTTAATGGTCAAGCGTATGCTCATCGATGCCACACACCCGGAAGAGACCCGGGTCGTTGTGGTCAACGGCACTCGACTGGAAGAATTGGACGTCGAGACCAGCGCCAAAAAGCAGCTTAAGGGCAACATCTATCTGGCGAAGGTGGTTCGCGTCGAACCGTCGCTGCAGGCCGCTTTCGTTGATTACGGCGGCAACCGCCACGGTTTCCTGGCCTTCAGCGAAATCCACCCGGATTATTTCCAGATCCCGGTGGCCGACCGTCAGGCCCTGCTGGCCGCGCAAAAGGCCGAGGCCATGCGCGAAAGCAGCCAGGACAGCGACGATGACGGCGCCGAAGACGGCAACGCCGAGGGCGAGAGCCAAAGTGATGCCGGCGGCGAAGCCGCCGAATCCGACGCCGCCCCGACCGAAAACGGCGACGAAGCCCCACCCAAGACAGTGGAAACCGTCGGCGGCGCCGACGAGGTGAGCGAGCAGGAACAGGAGCGCCGTCGCGCCCGCCTGCTGCGCAATTACAAGATTCAAGAAGTGATCAAGCGCCGCCAGATCATGCTGGTGCAGGTGGTCAAGGAAGAGCGCGGCAACAAGGGCGCGGCGCTGACCACCTATCTGTCGCTGGCCGGTCGCTATTGCGTGCTGATGCCCAACACCGCCCGCGGCGGCGGGGTGTCGCGCAAGATCACCAGCGCCACCGACCGTCGTCGCCTGAAGGCCATCGCCAGCGAGCTGGATTGTCCGGACGGCATGGCGGTGATCGTCCGTACCGCCGGTTCGGAACGGTCGAAGACCGAGATCAAGCGCGATTACGAATATCTGCTGCGCGCCTGGGACAGCGTGCGCGACCTGACGCTGAAATCGTCGGCGCCGTCGCTGGTCTATGAAGAAGCCAGCCTGATCAAGCGGTCCATCCGCGATCTTTACGCCCGCGACATCGACGAAGTGCTGGTGGACGGCGACGAGGGTTACCGTCTGGCCAAGGACTACATGCGCATGCTGACCCCCAGCCATGCCAAGAAGGTCCAGCCGTACAAGGATCCGGTGATGCCCATGTTCCACCGTTATCAGGTGGAAAGCCAACTCGACGCCATGCATTCGCCCATCGTGCAATTGCGCTCGGGCGGTTACATCGTCATCAGCCAGACCGAGGCCCTGGTGGCCATCGACGTCAATTCGGGCCGTTCCACCAAGGAACGTCACAT
Source organism: Magnetospirillum gryphiswaldense MSR-1 v2 (assembly GCF_000513295.1). Taxonomy (NCBI): domain Bacteria; kingdom Pseudomonadati; phylum Pseudomonadota; class Alphaproteobacteria; order Rhodospirillales; family Rhodospirillaceae; genus Magnetospirillum; species Magnetospirillum gryphiswaldense. Next base: position 831,144 of record NC_023065.1, on the reverse strand, counting down.
CGAAGAGACGGCGTTCAAGACCAATGTGGAAGCGGCGGAGGAGATCGCCCGCCAGATGCGTCTGCGCGATCTGGCCGGTCTGGTGGTCATCGACTTCATCGACATGGAGGAAAACCGCAACAACCATGCGGTTGAACGCCGCCTCAAGGACGCGCTGAAGAACGACCGCGCCCGCATCCAGGTGGGCAAGATCAGCGCCTTCGGCCTGCTGGAATTGTCGCGCCAGCGTCTGCGCCCGTCCTTGCAGGAAACCACCTTCTCGCCCTGCCCCCATTGTGCCGGCACCGGTCTGGTGCGGGCGGTGGAATCGTCGGCGGTGCATGTACTGCGCGCCATCGAGGAAGAGGGCATCCGTCGCCGTTCGGCGGAAGTCACCGTCTACGTGCCGTCGCAGATCGCGCTTTATATCCTTAACCAAAAGCGCGACGCCCTGGCCGCCATCGAGGAACGCTACCAGTTCCGCGTCTATCTGCTGGGTGACGACGAACTGATCGCCCCCAACCTGCGCATGGAGCGGGTCAAGGCCGAGAATCGGCCCGAGGAACCCCGCCCCATCCCGGTGCAGGATATCCCGCTCAGCGTGCCGGAAGAGGACGAGGAAGCGGAAGAGGAAGCCGCCGAGGAAGAAGTCGTGGTCGAGGCCGGCGAAGCCGCCGCCGATCGTGACGGCGACACCGATGGCGAGGGCCGCAAGCGTCGCCGCCGTCGCCGCCGTCGTCGCAAGGGCGGCGAACAGGGCGCCGATCAAAATGCCGGAGGCGACGAGGATGGCGCCGAAGCCGACGCCGAGGGCGAGGCCGAAGGCATCGAATCGCCGGAAGGCGAAGCCAGCGCCGAAGATGGCGACGAGGATGGCGATTCCGACCGCGTCGAAGGCGAAACCGATGAAGAGCGCCGCAAGCGTCGCCGTGGTCGTCGCGGCGGCCGCCGCCGCCGCCGCAACCGTGACGACAGCGAAGCGCCGCAGGCCGAGGAAGGCAGCGTCCCCGACGTCTCGCTGATTTCCAACCCCGACGCCGTCGCCGACGTCTTCGCCATGGCTGAAGCCGCCGCCGAGGCGGAAGCGGAGGCCAAGGCCAACCCGGCTCCCGCCCAGGAGGCTAGCGCCACCGAAGGCGAGGAAAAGCCCAAGCGCAGCCGTGGCCGCGCCAGGACCAAGCCGGAAGGCGAAGAAGCCGCAGCGGAAACTGGTGACGAGGCCGGGGAAAAGCCCAAGCGCCGCAGCCGCGCCAAGGCCAAGCCGGAATCCGAAGAAACCGCGCCGGAACAGGGTGGCGAGACCGAGGAAAAGCCCAAGCGCCGTACTCGCGCCAAGGCCGAGCCGTCGGGGACCGCCGACGCCGAGGCGGCAGTGAAGAAGCCGCGTAGCCGTACCAAGGCCAAGGCCGAGGACAAGCCGGTGACGGAAGAACCCGCACTTGCCGCCGAGCCGGTGCCCGCGCCGCAACAAGCCGAACAAGCGGTCGCCGAACCGGTGATCGAGGCTGCGGCAGAGCCGGTGGCCCCCAATCCGGTCCCGGCTGAAGCGATTGAAGAAGCCCCGGCCCCGGCGGTTCCCGCCCGTCGCGGCTGGTGGAACAAACTGGTCGACTAAAAGTAATACCCGGTCTCGATGAGCTCGACTTATCGAGACCGGGTTAGGCGCGACCGCGCCGCGCGGCTTATGCCGCGGGAGGCAAGGGTTGCGGAGCAACCCGCCCGCCGCTGAGGGCGTCGCTGATCGGTTCCGATCAGCGGGATATGGTATGAATAAAAATCCCGCAGTCGGGTTGCCGGCTGCGGGATTTTTGTGTCTGCCAGGAGGTCATGCCGGCAAAACGGGTATGAGGGACGCGAGGAAAACAGACGTTTTCCTCAGCCCGTCAGGTCCGATGACTCAGCGACCGCCGTAATAGGAATAGGACGAGCCGCACTGAAAGGCGGCAACGCTGGGGGTCAGTATGCCGCAGCGCAGGGGCGTCCAGCTTTGCCCAAGCAGCCCGGCAACGCCGTGGCCGGTTCGGCGGCACTGAGTCTCGGCAATGGCCCGAACCTCTTCCGGCGTCGAATTCATGCTGGAATAGCAGACATAGCTGGTCGGGCCTTCAGCCGTATCGGGAACCAGGGGACGCGGAGAGGTGGAGCAACCGGCCAGCAAAAGTACGGCGACGGCGGCAAAAACGACATGCCTCATGGCGATCCCCTTTTCAATGATCCACTCCACCTTGCCTAACGCCAGCGGCGGCACTTGGCAAGCCCGTTCCGGATCAATAGCCGATCTTGGCCGCCAGGATCGCCGCCTGGGTCCGATTTTCGACGCCCAAGGCTCGCAAAATAGCGGTGACGTGCAATTTGACGGTGATTTCCGCCAGATTGAGATCGCGGGCGATTTCCTTGTTGCTCTTGCCCTGGCGCAGCATGGCCAGAACGTCGCGTTGGCGCGGGGTCAGCACGTTGCGGGCCTGATCGCGTCCGGCCACATCCGCGTTGGCCGAGGCAACTTCCAGACGGGGACTGAGATAGGTGTCGCCCGACAGCACCTGACGGATGGCATCCAGCATGGACGAACTGGACGAGGTCTTGGCGATATACCCCTGCGCCCCGGCATCCAGGGCCCGGCGCACGTCGGAGGGTGATTCGGAAGCCGAGATCACCACCAGATGCATATTGGGGGCGGCGCGGCATACCGCCTCGATACCGTCGAAGCCATCCATGCCCGGCATATTCAGGTCGACCAGACCGACATCAAACTCGCCACCGGCACGCAAGGCAGCGACCGCCTGGACAAAATCACCGGCCTCGACCACTTCCAAGGGGCCATCAACCAGATTTTCCAGTACCAGCCTGACCCCCTCGCGAAACAGGGCGTGGTCGTCGGCAAGAAGTACTCTCATCCCAGGTCTACCTTGTTGTTGGTCTGGCTGCGAGGCACATCTTAGTCATAGGCCGCTACAACCGGCAAGACACCTTTCCACCACTTTGCAAGAATTCCGCTTAGTGATAAAAAAGATGACCAGAAGGCATTTATTGACACACAAACAAAAGTATATGCTCGATCATTGTGAACAATGGAATTTGATGTATATCCATAGTTCTTTTGCAGGATGTACCATACGTAATCAGCAAAGGAACTGATGCGCAGGCATACAATTCCTACGGACAAAGTCAGCGATCTCGACCACATCCTGCCGTCGAAAGTACGGCTTACCCAACTCGGCCAAGCGGCGGCGTATCATCGGCTCCAGCGTGTCGGCAACCACGGCCTTGACCGTCGAATCGGTCAAGGCCAGCAGGGTTTCTCCCGTGACGTCATCCCATACTTCCAAACGGGGGTGAGGGGAAAACTTGAAGCCCTCGACCAGCACCAGATCCACCATCGCAACGTTTCTCAGCAGGTCCGGCAAGGCTGGTTGGGGATGCTGACCATGTTCATGCACGACGACCAACCGCCGAGGTGACGCCACCACATTTTCCACCGCGCCGCTTCCCCCCAGGGCCAAATCCTCAGGCCCGCCGAATTCAGGATGGTGGTGGGTATGCTTGATGGTGGCCACCGTCACACCTTGGGCGGTGAACACCGGCAATAACGCCGTGATCAAGGTAGTCTTGCCGCTGCCGCTCCAGCCGGCGATGCCGAAGATATCCATGGCCGATTTTAACCCGATCACCGTGGCGCAATCCAGCCCCGCATCCACGGCACATTGGTCGGGTCAACGTCGGGTGTTGACCTGGGCGGCGAAAAAGCGGCATGACAGTGACCATGTCCATCCCCGCCTATATCCCCATCCTGGCCGCCACCACCGCCGCGCAATCGCTGGTGTCGCTGGCCATGCTGTCGCCGGCGGCGGTGGCCCCGGCCATCGCCCGCGATCTCCAGGTCTCCGGCGCCATGATCGGCTGGTGGATCAGCATGGCTTATGGTGGCGCCATGATCACCTCGCTGTTGGGCGGCAACGCCGTGCGCCGCTTCGGCGCCACCCGCTCGACCCAGATCGGCCTGCTGCTGGTCTGCCTGGGCGGCGGCGCCATGATGGCCGGCACCCTGCCCCTGGCCCTGCTGGCGGCCTTGCTGACCGGCTTGGGCTATGGCATGACCAACCCGGCGGCGTCGCATCTGCTGGCCCGCAGCACCAGCCCGGAACGGCGTAATCTGGTGTTTTCCATCAAACAGACCGGTGTGCCACTGGGCGGCACTCTGGCCGGTCTGATCGCCCCGCGCCTGACCCAGGCCTGGGGCTGGCCGGCAGCCATGGCCAGCGTCGCCCTGACCTGCCTGGGGCTGGCATTGCTTTTGGCGTTGGCGCGGCATTCCTGGGACAGCGACCGCGACCCCAAGTCCCGCATGACCGGCAATCCATTCAGCGGTCTGGTGTCCATCTGGCGATCGCCGCGGCTGAAGGCGCTGTCGCTGACCGGCTTCGCCTATGCCGCCGTGCAATTATCCGTTTCCACCTTCGCCGTCACCATGCTGGTGACCGACCTGTCGTGGTCGCTGGTGGATGCCGGCTTGCTGCTGTCGGCGGTGCAGGTGGCCGGGGTGGTGGGCCGTATCAGCATCGGATCGCTGGCCGACCGTTTTTTCGGCGGTACCGGTACCTTGATCGGGCTGGGACTGGTCACCGGCATCCTGGCCCTGCTGACCGGGTTGCTGGCGCCGGATTGGCCGGCAATCATGGTCTTCGCCATCCTGGTGCCGTTCGGCGCCGCCGCCTTGGGCTGGAACGGCGTCTATCTGGCCGAATTGGCCCAATCCAGCGAACCGGCCAACATCCCCCGGGTCACCGGTGCCTCGCTGTTCTTCACCTATGGCGGCGTGCTGGTGGGACCGCCGGCCTTTGCCGGACTGCACACCCTGGTGGGGTCTTATACCGCCACCTACGCCCTGACCGCCCTGCCCGCCTTGGCCGGCGCCCTCATCCTGATGGCGGCACGGCGGCGCAACAGCTGATCAGGCGCGGATGGTGCGCAGAAAGCCATCCACCTCTTTCTTCAGATTGGCTGCCGGACCGGCCAGATCGTCGGCGGCCCACATCACCCGTACGGCGGCACCGCAATAACGCACCGCCGATTGGGTGACGCCGACCACGCCGGTGGTCACATCCTGACTGCCGGCGGTGACTTCATCGACGCAGCGCCCGATCTTTTCCGTCACTTCCGCCTGACGAGCAACGGCTTGCGCCACCTGACCAGCGATATCGTCCATGCGGCGGATGGCGGCGCCCACATCGCCGATGGCCGCCACCGTCTCGGCGGTGGCATTTTGGATGGCATTGATCTGGTCGGCGATCTCGCGGGTGGAATCGGCGGTCTTTTGCGCCAGATGCTTGACCTCGTCGGCGACCACGGCAAAGCCCTTGCCGGCCTCGCCGGCGCGCTGGGCCTCGATGGTGGCGTTGAGCGCCAGCATGTTGGTGCGCCCGGCAATGTCACCGATCAGGTTGATCACGCGGTCGATATTGCTGGCCACCTGGGACAGGCCGCCGACCTGGGCGTTGGTGCGCTCCAATTCACTGACCGCCTGGCGCACCACGTCCGAGGTGGCGCTGACATGGTGGGCGATTTCATCGACGCTTTCATTGAGTTCCGCCGCCGCCTCGGCCACCGCCGCCACGTTTTGCCGCGACCGCTGGGCCGCCTCGGCCACCGACAGCGAGCGACTGTCGCCGGCACGGTCGCGCCGGACCATGCGGGCGGCGGTTTCCTTGATGGCCTGGGCATTGGTGTCGACCGAATCGGCCACCGACTTGACCGCCTGCTCGAAATGATCGGCCAAGGCCAGCATGCGGGTGTGATTGACCGCCTCGGCCTCGGCGCGGATGGCTTCTTGTTCCTGTTGCAGCCGCACCATGGCGATGGCGTTGTCCTTGAACACCGCCACCGCCTTGGCCATGTCGCCGATTTCGTCCTTGCGGGCGATGCCGGGGACGACGACGCCGTGATCGCCGCCGGCCAGACGCTCCATGGCGGTTTCGATCAGCCGTACCGGTTGGGTGATGGAGCGGGCCAGCACCAAAGCCACCAGACAGAACGCCACCAAGGCGGTGACGTTGAAGACGGCCATCAGATTGGACATCTGGCGGCGGGCAGCTTCCTGCTGGGCCACCGCATTGGCCATGCCCGTGCGCGCATGGGTGAAGACCTGGGCCAGGATCGGGCGCAATGCGGTCGATTGACTGCGCAACGCGTCGACCTCGGCATTAAGGGCGATGGTCTCGGTGACGAAGGCTTCCAGATCGCGGCCATAATCGGCCAGCAACTTGGCCAGATCGTCCTGGGTCGATTTAGGCAGGGCCGAGGCGCTGAGATCGAAGGCGAACTGATTGCTGTAGCGGCGGTGATGGCCCAGATAGACTTCCTTGCCGTAGAGCATGAAGTTCTTTTCGGCGATGCGCATTTGCAGCAATTCGGGCAGCAGCGGCCCCACATTGGGCCACATCTTCAATTCGTCCTCGACCGCCTTGACCGAAGACGCCAACTGACCGCGCAGGCCACCCGACGCGGTCAGGCCCAAAACCTCGGCCCGGCGCTTGACCACCTGGAAGCGTTCGGCCAATTGAGCGTAACCCTGACGCAGCGCCGCCACCTGGGCGACCAGATCGGCGGCGCCCGGCAGGTTTTCCATCTTCTCCAGGCTGGCAGCGATAAAGGCGATCTCTGCCTCGTAGGCCTGAGCCGAGTCCTGGTCGCGCTCGCGCAGGAAATGCTCTTCGTGATTTTGCAGAGCCGCCGCCTTGGCCCGGACATCGCCGGCCAGATCGTTCAGCCGGCGATAATCGTCCTGAGCCACCAGCAAGGCGTCGATACGGCCCTCGACCACATGAAAGATGGTGGCGAAGGCCAAGGCACCGACCAGAGCCAAGCCAACCAGCAGGCCGAAGCGGATACGGATGGAAAGATCGCTGAGAATGGGCAGGTCGCCACTGCGCCACGACTGGACGGCGCCACGCAGGAAATCAAAGGAAATGGAGGGGGCCAACCCGCCGGGAAAGGCAATGGCCAGGGCCGATTCTGCTTTTTTCACCGATAGCTTCCGTCCGTCGATGTGTGGACGCAGACTATAGGCGGCAGCCGTGACAGTACGGTGACCAAGTCCTGAAGCTTCGGTTAAACTTGTGCGCTTCCCGTGCGTAGGATCAATTGCGGATGCCGGCGGCCCTCAGGATGCCCCCCAGCCGATGAGTGGCGGTCAGATCATCCATCAGCTTTTCCATGGTCGCCACGGCGATGGGGCCGCCCTGACGCACCAACACCCGATGTTCATAGGTCTGATCCAGCCGTTGCGATATCAACAGACGGTCGCGGGCCTTGGGATTATCCTGCAGATAGCCATGCAGGTAGGCATCGGTGACAACGGCGATGTCGCGGCGGCCATTGAGCACCAGTTCGATGCTGGAACGATGGGAGTTGACCAGCTTGATGTCGAATTTTCGGGCCAACCTCTCGGGGTCGGCGTCGAAATCAGCAAAGCCGTAATGATAGCCCAGGATACCGACCAGGGATTTGCCCGACAGATCGGCGAAATAATCCTGGCCGCGTCCCTCCTCGGCCTGGGCGATATAGACCTCGCCGCCACGCAGGAAGATTTTGGTGAAATCCACCGGAAAACCCTGGGCCTGCCACTCCCATTGCGGGCTTTCAAAGAACATGACGTCGAAACGGCCCTCGACCACATCGCCATAACGGCGCCGGGCCGCCACCGGCACGAACTCGAAGCGGTACTGCGACTGCATCTGGTTCAGAGCATCGATGATCTGCGGCACCAGGGCGGGACGACCATCCTTGCCGACATCGACGAAAGGCGGGAAATCATAGCCGCCCACACGCACCACCTGCGCCGCCTGGACCGATACGCCCCAAACCAGCGCGAGGACAACCACCAATCCCGCCAACACTGTGCGCATTCATCCCTCCAGCCGCCGCCATGTGCACAAAGACACACCAAAGTTACGGTTAAAGCAACCCCTGATCCATTGCCCCAATCCCGCCATCTTTCCACCAAAAGCCTGCCGCAAGCGGGGACTAGGCTGAAACCATCGATCGTTTTTCGGCGGATACGATCATGAGCTACCCCTTGTTCGACACCGGCTACACCTTGTGGATTTCTGATGTGGACACCCGGCTGATGGAGCGTTTCGGCCTGTCGGCCAAGACCTTGGGCATTGACCATGGCCTGCTGCGTGACGGCTATTACCGTGGGGTGTCGGCGGCATCGGTCTATGATCAGGTGCGGGCGTCACTGGAACAGGAGCATAAGGCGGCCTGAACGAAGCGGTTGTTTGCCTGTAACGATAATAGGACCATTGCCCCGGCGCCTTGTCGTGATAAAACTGAAGACAACGAAAATAAACGTCCAAGGAGCATGCCAGGTGCCGCAAAACTGGCGGGGTCCCCTTCCCTGGCTGGCCATGGCCTTTGCCGCCAATGTCGCCGCCATCGGCGCCGCGGCGTATCTGCTGGGGCAAGGCGTCGTTGACCGCGAGGAGCTGCGTGCCCTGGCCATGATCGCCGTGGCCGGGTCGGCGCTTATGTTCGTACTGGCGTGGAAGATCATCGACTTCGCCGTCATGCGCGGGATCAAGCGCATGGCCGCCGAAATCCGCGCCATCGCCCATGGCGGCAATCGCAGCGACATCGAGGCGGCGCGTTATCCGCTGCTGGCGCCGTTGCCCGATTCGGTCAACCAGATCATCGCCAAGATGATCCAGGCCCGTCAGGAACTGGCCGAGGGTCTGAAAAGCGCCACCGGCAAGGCCGAGGAAAACTCCAACCGCCTGGCCGCCATCCTGAACGACCTGCACGAAGGCGTGGTGGTGTGCAACCTGCGCCACCAGATCGTTTTGTACAATTCGGTGGCCATGGACATGCTGGCCGGCATCGGCCCGGTCGGCCTGGGCCGATCCCTGTTCGAGACGGTGACGCGCGAGGCGGTCACCCACATGCTGGAAGTGCTCACCCACCGCCCGGAAATGGGCAGCCGCGGCACGCCGTTTCTGGCCAGCGCCGCCGACGGCACCACGCTGTTGCAGGCGCGCATGTCATTGATCCGCACCAATGACGGCGACGCCACCGGCTATGTCATCACCATGGTCGACGCCAGCCCGCAGGTGGCGGCGCTGTCGCGGCGCGACGCCTTGCTGCGCGAGGTGGCCGAAGGCCTGCAATCACCGTTGATCCGTTTGCGCATCGCCGCCAACAACCCGGTCATCGTCGAGCGCGAGGCGGCAAACATCGAAGCCGCCATCAAACGCGTCACCGACGGCTATCAGCGCGCCCTGTCGGGCTGGTGGCCCATGGCCGATCTGCATTCCGCCGATCTATTCGCCTTTGTCGCCCAACGCTTCGACCAATCAACGGTCAAGGTCACCGTCACCGGCTTGCCGGTATGGCTGCACGCCGATTCCCATTCGCTGGCCCTGACCATGGAAGCCATGATCCGTCAGATTTCCGACCGCTTCAATCTGGCCGAGGTCGATCTGGCCGCTGCCGAGGACGAAGCCGGATCATGGGTGGAAATCGGCTGGGCCGGCTCGACCGCCGCCAAACCGGCGCTGGATGGCTGGCTGGCCCAACCGCTGCACAGCCTGGGCGGCATGCGGGTGCGCGATGTGCTCGACCATCATGCCGGTGCCGAAATCGTGCAGGAACACCGGGCCGGTCGGTCATGGCTGCGCCTGCCCATGCGCAAGGGTATCGAACAGCATTACCAAGCTAAGGTCGCTGCCCTGCCGACCCGCCCCGAATTCTATGACATGGCGTTGTTGGACGCTGCCCGCGACATCGGCGAAAAGGGTCGCCAGCCCTTGCGCAGCCTGACCTTCATCGTCTTCGACACCGAAACCACCGGCCTGCAACCCAGCCAAGGTGACCAGATCGTGCAGATCGGCGCCGTGCGCATCGTCAACGGTCGCATCCTGTCGGGCGAAAGCTTCAACCGCATCGTCAATCCGGGTCGGGTCATCCCACCGGAAAGCATCAAGTTCCACGGCATCACCGACGACATGGTCAAGGACAAGCCACCCTTGGGCGTGGTGCTGCCGCAGTTCAAGGCCTTTGCCGCCGACGCGGTCCTGGTCGCCCACAACGCTGCCTTCGACCTGAAATTCCTGCGCATGAACGAACGGCAATTCGGCCTGAAATTCGACAATCCGGTACTGGACACCATGATGCTGTCCAATTATCTGGACGGCCCGGAAACCGGCCATTCCCTTGACGCCATCTGCGACCGCCTGGGCATTTCCATCACCGACCGCCACACCGCCCTGGGTGACGCCATCGTCACCGCCGCCGTGCTGCTCAATCAGATCGACGCCCTGGAAAGCCGCGGCATCACCACCTTGGAACAGGTGGTCAAGGAATTGGATATGAACATGGCGCTGCACGAACGCCAGCGGGCGTTTTAGGTACCCGGGGAAAAGTACACCGAGGCAAAGCCGAGGGACTTTTTCACGGTCGACGTCTTAGCCCGCCGCCGCGCTGATGGTGGCGACGATGTCGTCGACCACGGTGTCGACCAAGGCCTTGTCCTCGCCCTCGGCCATCACCCGGATCAGCGGTTCGGTGCCCGACTTGCGGATCAGCACCCGACCGGTGCCGTTCAGCCGGGCCTCGCCGGCGGCGATGGCCGCCTGGACACCGTCCAACGCCAGCACCGCATCGGGCTTGCCGGCGACACGGACATTTTTCAAAACCTGGGGAAACGGATCGAACAGGTGCAGCACTTGGCTGGCCGGCTTGTCCGCCTCCACCAGCGCCGCCAGCACCTGCAACGCCGCCACCAGGCCGTCGCCGGTGGTGGAATGGTCGGACAGGATGATGTGGCCCGATTGTTCGCCGCCGACGTTGAAGCCGTCACGGCGCATGCGCTCCAGCACATAGCGGTCGCCCACATTGGTGCGGTGCAAGTGCAGACCGTGACCAGCCAGATGCTTTTCCAGCCCCATATTGGACATGACGGTGGCGACGATGCCGCCGCCGGTCAATTTGCCGGACTTGGCCAGGGTCAGGCCGATCAGGCCCATGACCTGATCGCCGTCGATGACCGTGCCCTTCTCATCGCACAGCACCAGACGGTCGGCGTCGCCATCAAGGGCGATGCCCAGATGGGCGCCATGGGCCACCACCTGGGTCTGCAACGTCTGGGTATGCAGCGAGCCGCAATCCTTGTTGATGTTGAAGCCGTCGGGCGACACTGCCAGCGGGATCACCTCGGCCCCCAGTTCCCACAACACGGTGGGGGCGACCTTGTAGGCGGCGCCATTGGCGCAATCGACGACGATCTTCAGCCCATCCAGACGCAGACCACGGGGAAAGCTGCTTTTGGCGTATTCGATATAACGACCGACGGCGTCATCCAGGCGCTTGGCCTTGCCCAGATGGTCGGAACCGACGCGATAGGCTTCCAGACCGTTGAACATCTTGTGTTCGATCTCGATCTCGTCCTCGTCCGACAGTTTGAAACCGTCGGGGCCGAACAGCTTGATGCCGTTATCCTGATAGGCATTGTGCGAGGCGGAAATCATCACGCCGAGATCGGCGCGCAACGACCGGGTCAGCATGGCCACCGCCGGGGTCGGCAGCGGCCCCAACAGCACCACGTCCATGCCCACCGCGATGAAACCGGCGGTCAGCGCCGGCTCCAGCAGGTAACCGGACAGACGGGTGTCCTTGCCGATGACCACCATATGGCGGTGCTCGCCCCGGGTGAAATGCCGACCGGCGGCCATGCCCAGCTTCAACGCCATCTCGGCGGTCATGGGGTCGATATTGGCCGTACCCCGGATGCCATCGGTGCCGAACAGCTTGCGCGTCATGAAAAGCCATATCCCCGGATCAAACGAAGGTGATTGGATAGCGCCAAAGAGTGTCTTTTGGAAGGTTTTTCGCGCGGTATAATGCCGCCCATGTCACCCACCGACGCCCTGGTCCTGTTTTCCGCCTGTGCCGCCGCCATGGCCAGCCCCGGTCCGGGCATCGCTGCCCTGGTGTCGCGGGCGGCCAGCGTCGGCATTGCCGGATCGCTCCCCTTCATCGCCGGCATGATCGCCGGTGATCTTGCCCTGTTCGTCGCGGCCATGCTGGGACTGGCCGGCCTGGGGGCCGCGTTTTCATCCTGGATGCCCATCATCTCTGCCGTGGCTGGCCTGTGGCTGCTATGGCTGGGCTGGAAACAATGGCGCGCCGCCGATGCACCGCTGGATGAGGGCTGCTCGTCCTCGGCCTCGTTCCTGGCGGCGTGGCTGCTGACCATCGGCAACCCCAAGACCATCATCTTCTATATGGCGCTGCTGCCGGTCGTCATCGGCCCGCAAGGACTGACCCTGGCCGATGCCGTCCTCGGCGCCGGTATCGTCGCCACCACCTTGGCCGCAATCATGCTGGCCTATGCCGGGTTGACCCAAGCGGCCATGGGATTTTTGCGGCACCCCCGCCCCTTACGCCGGCTGTGCGCGGTGATCATGGCTGGGGTTGGGCTGGTGCTGCTGGCGCGGGCCGGGATCAGCGTCTATTAATGATCCGGACGTTTGCTTGCAGGATCATTCATGCCCGCCTTTCTGACCACCCATGACCATTATCTGTTGGCCGCCATCGCCCTGTTCGGCACCTTAGGGGCGGCCGGGCTGTTTCTATGGCTGGCGCATCGGTCGCGCTTCGCTCAATTGATCAGCCAATATCGCGGCCTGTCGCCGCCTTTCGTCAACGTGGCCGGCGTGTTGTTCGCCCTGACCCTGGCCTTTCTCGCCAACGACACCTGGAACGCCCACGACCGCGCCGTCACCGCCGTCTACCACGAAGCCGGCGGCCTGCGCTCGATCCTGGCGCTGTCCAGCCCGTTGCCACCGGCACAGCACCAGATGGTGCGTGGTGCGGTCGGCACCTATGCCGACAGCGTGGTGACGCAGGAATGGCCGTTGCTGGCCAAGCGCCAATCGTCGGAAGCCACCGCCCAGGCCCTGGCCACCTTGCTTGAGGTGCTGGCCCGGCCCGAGGTGGCCCAAGCCCTGGCCCCGGCCACCCATGGCGAGATCCTGCAACAGGCGGTGGCGGTGCGCGACGCCCGCGAACAGCGCATCTCGCTGTCGCAGACCCATGTCAACCCGTTGAAATGGCTGGGTATGGCTTTTCTGGGTCTGCTGACCATGCTTTCCATCGCCATGGTCTATGTGGACCAGCCGAAGGCGGAAATCCTGGCGGTGGCCCTGTTCGCCGCCGCCGCCGCGCCGACGGCGGCCATCGTGCTGATCCAGGGCAATCCGTTCCAACCGCCCAGTGCCGCCTCTGCGGCCCCGATCAAGGCTCTAAGCCCGCGCGGCGTCTGAGCGGGCCCGTCCACGAGCACGACACGCAAAACCTAAGCAGCAGCGGACATTGCCTGCCAGATTTTGACCGCCTGCACGGTTTCAGCGACGTCGTGGACGCGCAGGCATTGCATGCCGGCGTTGAGCCCGGCCAGATGGGCGGCCAGGGTGCCGGGCAGACGGTGCTGCGGCGTCTCGCCCTGACTGAGATGGGCGACGAAGGTCTTGCGGCTGGCCGCCAGCAGCAGCGGACAGCCCAAGCCATGCAGCAGCGGCAGAGTCGCCAGGATCTGGGCATTATGAGCCGCATTCTTGCCGAAACCGATGCCGGGATCGGCCATGATGCGGGAACGGGGAATACCGGCAGCCTCGCACACGGCAATGCGGGAAGCCAGATAGTCATACACGTCCAAGGGCGCGCAGGTATAACGCGGATCGGCCTGCATGGTTTGCGGCTGGCCTTGCATGTGCATCAAAATCACCGCCGCCCCGGACTGGACCGCCACCTCCAGACTGCCCGGCCCTTCCAGGGCGGTGACGTCGTTGATGATCCGGGCCCCTGCCGCCAGCGCCGCCTGCATCACCGGGGCGTGGCGGGTATCCACCGAGACGGTGACCTTCCATTCGGCCAAGGCGCGGATGATCGGCTCGACCCGCCGTATTTCCTCGTCGATTGAAACCGGTTCGGCCCCGGGGCGAGTGGATTCGCCGCCGACATCGATGATGTCGGCGCCGGCTTCGACCATGGCCAGGGCATTGGCGATGGCGGTCTGCGCCACCAGATTGCGCCCGCCATCGGAAAAGCTGTCGGGAGTGGCATTGACGATACCCATGATACGCGGGCGGTCCAGGGACAGCCCGGCCCACTCGGCGCGGCGGGCACCGATGCGCTGAACCACTTGGCCGATGTGGCGGGCCATGTCCTCACCCTCGGCCTCGGCCCAGGCGACCAGTTCGGCATAAGGGGCCATGCCGATCCAATTTTGCCCGCCTTCGGCCCAGACGATACCGGCGCTGGTGAAGGCCAGCTTGCCATCGGCCAGGGGCCAGCCATGGCCGCCGATGATCGCCGCCGCCGCCGCTTCGCCCGCCACGATGCCGGAGGGAAGCACATGCACCCGGGGCGCATGCACGAAGCCCCGCGGCAAGGCGGGGCTTCGGCGAAACGCGGATGTCACCGGGACGATCACGGCCCGGGCTGGGGTTCGGGGTCGAGCCCAGCGGTGGGGATGCCCGACGACGGTACCGAGCCGCGACGCGGCCCACCGCCATTGTCCTTGGGCCGCACATAGCCACCGTCGCGAATAAGCGGCTCGCCCCGGATCAGTATGTCGATCTCGTCCTTGGACAAGGTCTCGTATTCCAGCAGGCCACGGGTGATGGCCTCGAGCTCGTCGCGATGCTCGGTCAGAATCTGGCGGGCCTTGCGCTCGCCTTCCTCGACAAAGTTGCGCACCTCGGCATCGATCAGCATGGCGGTGTTGTCGGACATGCTCTTGTGCTGGGTGACCGAATGCCCCAGGAACACCTCTTCCTGGTTTTCGTTATAGCGCAACGGCCCCAATTTATCGGAGAAGCCGAACTCGGTGACCATCTTGCGGGCCATGCCGGTGGCCTGCATGATGTCGTTGGAGGCGCCCGAATTCAGGTGATCCTCGCCATAGATCAACTGCTCGGCCACCCGACCGCCGAAGCACACGGCGATGCGGGCCTCGAAGAACTTCTTGGAATAAGACAGGCGGTCACGTTCCGGCAGCGACATGGTCACCCCCAAGGCGCGACCGCGCGGGATGATGGTGACCTTGTGCAGCGGATCGGAATGGGGCATGTGCAGGTTGACCACCGCATGACCGGCCTCGTGATAGGCGGTGGCTTCCTTTTCCGCCTCGCTCATCACCATGGACCGGCGCTCGGCCCCCATCATCACCTTGTCCTTGGCCGATTCGAATTCCATCATGGTGACCACGCGCTTGCCGGCACGGGCCGCCAAAAGCGCAGCCTCGTTGACCAGATTGGCCAAATCGGCGCCGGAAAAACCGGGGGTGCCTCGGGCGATGATGCGGGGTTCAACGTCGGGGGCCAGCGGCACCTTGCGCATGTGAACCTTCAAAATCTTCTCGCGGCCCAGGATATCGGGGTTGGGGACCACGATCTGACGGTCGAAGCGACCGGGACGCAGCAGCGCCGGGTCTAGCACGTCGGGGCGGTTGGTGGCGGCGATCAGGATGACGCCTTCGTTGGATTCGAAGCCGTCCATCTCCACCAGCATCTGGTTCAACGTCTGCTCGCGCTCATCGTTGCCGCCGCCCAAGCCGGCGCCACGATGGCGACCGACGGCGTCGATTTCGTCGATGAAGATGATGCAAGGGGCATTCTTCTTGCCCTGCTCGAACATGTCGCGCACGCGGCTTGCGCCGACACCCACGAACATCTCGACGAAGTCGGAGCCCGAGATGGTGAAGAACGGCACGTTGGCTTCACCGGCGATGGCGCGGGCCAGCAGGGTCTTACCGGTACCCGGCGGGCCGACCAGCAGGCAGCCCTTGGGGATCTTGCCGCCCAGGCGCTGGAATTTCTGCGGGTCTTTCAGGAATTCGACGATTTCCTCAAGCTCCTGCTTGGCTTCGTCGATGCCGGCCACGTCCTCGAAGGTGATGCGGCCCTGCTTTTCCGTCAGCAGGCGGGCCTTGGACTTGCCGAAGCCCATGGCCTTGCCGCCGCCCGATTGCATCTGGCGCATGAAGAACACCCAGACGCCGATCAACAGCAGCATGGGGAACCATGACACCAGGATGCCCCACAGGGTCGGCTGGTCGTCGGCGGGGGGAACGGCGGAAATCCGCACGCCCGATTCGCGCAACTTGGGCACGATATTGGCTTCGGGCGGCATATAGGTCGAGAACGGACGGTTGTCGGAATAATGTCCGGTCACCGTATAGCCCTGAATGGTCACGTCGGCGACGCGCCCGCCATCCACTTCGGCCATGAAATCCGAGAACGCCACCTGCCCCATGCCGCGCTGCGGCGCCGAGGTTTGAAACAGGTTGAAAAGCATCACCAGAAGCAGGGCGATGATGATCCACAGCGCCAGGTTCTTGCTGAAATTCAAGGTCAAACCCTTCCCGGTAAGCGGCGCCAATGATGCGCCGGCAAATAACAGCGTTCCCTACAGATAGTGCCCATCACCGCCTAAACAAGACAATGAGCAATCTCAGTCAACGACCGACGCGGTGCCGGCCACAGCCATGGCGACACTGCTTGCCATTGGTCACGACGGTTATAGCCGAGGTAAGGCGCGGCGAAAACACCATCCTCATCCATCAGCACCGGAAGGGTGGCACGAACCATGGCCGGAATATCCGGCAAAGCCTTGCGGCCCATGGCCTTGGCCACCTTGCCCCAGCCCTGCGGCCCCAATCCACCCAGGCGCAAGCCCGGCGGCGCCTGCGCCGGTACAACCGCGCGAAAGCGGCCATCCCATGAGATTTCCGCCCCCGGCTCGACCGACACCGGCTCAGCCATGCGCCCGGCTTCACGGCAAAAAAGCGCCCGCCCCGCCATAACCACCACCCGGCAGCCCGACAATGTGCCGCCTTGGCCGTGGCACAGCCGGCGCAACAGGCTTTGGCTGCGTTCCAGCCGGGGCGGGAATTCCTCGCCGCCATGGCAGCACAAGAGGCGCACCAGCAGGCGCAGGGCGACGTCCTCGGGCAATTGTCTCCAGGCGTCGCTTCGTACCCAGGCGAAGCCGGCGGGGTGAATATCAACCCATTCGACCACGGCATCGGCAACCATGCGGTCCAGTGCGTCGCCAGCCACGGCCAAAGTGCGGGCGGTTTGGGCCAGCCGCCCTGGCTCCAACCCCTCGGCGGCCAGGGTGTCGGCCAGCAGGCGCAGGCGAACGCGGGCGTGGCGGGGGTCCAGATTGGACGGATCATCGACCCAATCCTGGTCCCAATGGCGCAAGGTGGCCAGCAGGCGGGCCTTGGGCACCGACAGCAACGGGCGCAACCAGCGCAGATGGGTGCTGTGGCGAATGGCCGCCATGGCCGACAACCCGTCAACACCAGAGCCCCGCGCCAACCGCAGCAAGAAGGTTTCCGCCTGATCGTCGCGGTGATGGGCCAGCAGCAGATGGAGAATACCGGCCTGGCGGCAATATTGTTCGAGCAACCCATAGCGGGCGGCGCGGGCGCGGCCTTGGATATCGGATACCGGCTTGTCGCCCAACCACGGCAAGATGTGATGTTCGATACCGTGATTGGCCAGCCATTGGCCAACCAGCACCGCCTCGGCGGTGGAATTGGGGCGCAGGCGGTGATCGACGGTCAGCGCCACCAACGTGCCCCGGCGCTCATGCACCCAATGGGCGGCCAGCAAGGTGGCGGCCAGGGAATCGGCGCCGCCCGACACCGCCACGGCCAGACGCGGCCTGGGCTCGAACGGCCCCAGCCGGTCCATCAAACTGGCGAATTCAGCGGGTGACAGCGCTTTCATGAAACGATGATGGCCCCTTCCGTCGAAGGGGCCATGCCTTATTTACAATCGTATTTCTGCTTTTCGGCGGTGGCCGCCCGCTTGACCCGGTCGGGCATTTTCGGCTGCTCATTGAACAAGATGGCGAAGGCGGTGCAGGCCTCTTTCTTCTTGCCCATCTGACCGAAGGCCGAGCCGGCCTTATAGATCATGTCGGCGGCCTTGGAATGCTTGGGAAACTTCTTGTAGCCCTCGAGAAAGGTGACGGCGGAGGTATTGAAGTCCTTGCGCACATAGGCGATGTCACCCAGCCAGTACTGGGCGTTGCCGGCCAGCTGGTGGTTGCCGTTCTGGGCCAGGAAGTCCTGGAAGCCCTTTTCGGCGGTGGCGTAATCGCCGCCCTGCAACGCGTCATAGGCCATGTCGTACAAGCCTTGGGCATCCTTGGGGGCCGCAGACGGTACGACCGGGGCCGGCTTCTTCAAATCACGCTCCGACAGCGTGCCCAAGGTCTGCGGACCGCTGGCCGGGCCGGGGCTGTCGCTGCCCTTGGCCGCCGGCATGGACAATTGCTGGGCTTGGCCAGCTTGGGCCGGCGCCGAGGATTGCCCCTGGCCCGCCTGCAAATCCTTGAGGCGCATATCCAGATCGGCCTGCAACCGCTCCATCTGCCGAGCCACCTGGGCGGTCTTGAAATTGGCTTCCTCGACCTTGCCGGTCAACTGGCGCACCAGCTCTTCCAACTGATCGACCCGCTCGTCCAGACGAGTCGCCATGCCGGGCGACAGCGGTTGGGCCTGCGGGCGCGGAGCCGAGGCCGCACCGCCACCCAAAGCCGGTGAGGTGATGACGGTGGCGCCGCCGGCGCCACGGGCAGCCTGACTTTGCATCATTTGCAGGTCGCGTTCCAGCCGATCCAGCCGGTCGGACATGGCGCGGTTCTCATATTGGGCAAAGGCCGGACTGGCGAAAGCGGTCATGCAAACCAGAACGGTGGCCACAACGGAGGGAAGAGCAAGACGGCGCACGGGCGAACCTCGATCAGTCGGGACAGTTTGCCGGGCGGACGGACATCGCCCGCGCGGGCATCACCGGGGTTTCATAGCATAAAGCCGGTTCAAGGCAAAGTTGGGGCAAAAAATAAGACGCCCGCCCCTCCCAGACAGGAGGAACGGGCGCCCTATTACGTCGCTGACGTCTCAGAAATTACTTGCTGAGAACGGTCACGCCACGGCGGTTCTGCGACCAAGCGGCCTCGTTCGAACCCAGAGCGACCGGGCGCTCCTTGCCGTAGGAGATGGTCTTGACGCGGGCAGCCGGGACGCCGGCGCCGACCAGGTATTCCTTGACGGAATTGGCACGACGCTCGCCCAGAGCCAAGTTGTACTCGCGGGTGCCGCGCTCGTCGGCATGACCTTCGATGGTCAGCGAGTAGGTCGGGTACTTCTTCAGCCAAGCGGCCTGCTTGTCCAAGGAGCCCTTGGCGTCGGCGCGCAGAGCGTACTTGTCGAAGTCGAAGAACACACGGTCGCCGACATTGGCGATGAAGTCCTGCTCGGAGCCCGGAACGATGCTCGGCTTGGCCGGAGCAGCCGGCGGAGTCGCCGAAGCGGCCTTGGTGCTGGAGCTTTCAGGGGCGGATTCGCAAGCGGCCAGCAGGGAAGCGGCGGCGATGATGCTCAGGAAACGCAGTTTCATTAGTGAGGACTCCCCCTCAGAGGATTACGGGTTCAGGAAAATGCCGGGCGGACTTTTTGTTGCAGGCGCCGATCATGGTGTACCGGCGCAAACAACCGGCCGCGATTGATATGAAAATCCGCCGCGACCGGAAAAAATCCTGATCGCGGCGGACTATAATAGTAACCAACTAGGGAATCAAGGGGGACCAAGCAGGGTCCGAACCGTCCAAAGGTGTAATGACTTGGCGTTCATTGAAGCCGGTCAAGTCAATGGTATAGAGCTTGGCGGTGCCGCCTCGGCCTTGGGAATCCGAGGCGGTTTCCTTCCAGAAAGCCAAAACGCGACCGTTGGGTGCCCAGGTCGGGCCCTCCACCAGATAGCCCTGGGCCAGCAGACGCTCGTCCGAACCGTCGGGACGCATGACACCTATGAAGAATTCACCACCCTTCATTTTGGTGAAGGCGATCAAATCGCCGCGCGGCGACCACACCGGGGTGGCATAACGACCATCGCCGAAGCTGATGCGGGCGACGCCCGAGCCGTCGGCATTCATGGTGTACAGCTGCTGGGCGCCGCCACGGTCGGAATTGAACACCACACGGGCCGAATCAGGCGAATAGCTGGGCGAGGTGTCGATGGACGGATGGTTGGTCAGACGAGCCTTCTGCCGGGTCAAAAGGTTCATTTCATAGATTTCGGTGTTGCCGTCCTGCGACAGGCTCATGATCACCTTGTTGCCGTCCGGCGAGAACCGAGGGGCGAAGGTCATGCCGGGGAAGTCACCCAGCAACTCGCGCCGTGCCGTGTCGATCTGCAGGATATAGACCCGCGGCGTGCCGCGGAAATAGGACATGTAGGTGATTTCGCGGGCGGTGGGCGAGAAACGCGGGGTCAGCACCAGATCCTCGCCCGAGGTGAGGAAACGATGGTTCTCACCGTCCTGGTCCATGATGGCCAGACGCTTCTTGCGGTCGTTCTTGGGGCCGCTTTCCGAGATATAGATCAGCTGGGTGTCGAAATAGCCGTCCTCGCCGGTGACGCGCTTATAGATGGCGTCGGCGATCTGGTGGGCGGCGCGGCGCCACAGATTGGGGTTACGGCGGATATCCTTGCCGGCGATATTGTAGCGGGTGCCGATCATCTGGGTTTCCGAGAACACGTCCCACAGACGGAACTCGATCATCAGATCGCCGTCGCCGGAAACCTCGATCTTGCCGGAGACCAGGGCCTCGGCGTTGATCTGGCGCCAGTCGGCGAAGCGCGGACCAGCCTGCAACGAGGCGGCGTTCTGGATGAAGGCGCGCTGGTCGATGGGCTTGAACAGGCCCGAGCGTTCCAAATCGGCGGCGACCACGCGGGCGATGTCGCGCCCCGCCTGCACTTCCGCCGGTTGGGCCCCGAACAGCTCGGGTACGGCGATGGGCAGCGGCTTCATATTGCCACGGGTGATGTCGATACGAACTTCGGCCATGGCTGCCGGGGCGGCAAGTAGGCCCAGGACGGCAAACAGGCCCACAAGGGCGATGCGGATGCGGGTCAACATGGCGATTACCTTCCCTGGACCATCTGTTTCGGGTTGAACGTCAAAACGAAATCGCGGAACTGATCGTATTTGTCACGCGGAATAGGCAGCGGGCTGGCCAGACGCACGGCGCGGCGCGCACTGTCGGCGGCGGCCTGCCAGAACGAATCGGCCATCAGCGGCGCATTGATGATCTGGGCATCGGTCACCGTGCCGTCGGGCTGGACCGAGACGCGGATCTCGATGATCAGATTGGCGGCGTCCTTGGCCCCGGCCGGAATATTCCAGCGGTCGGAGACGTGCTTCCTGATGCGGTCCATCTCGGTCATGGAGATGGGCGCATTGGGATTATGCATATCCGAGCCCCGGACATTCTGCGGCTTGGGCTGGTTGCCCTTTTCCGCCGACGGCGTGTTGGGCTTGGCCTTGTCGGTGGCCTTCAGCAGATCGTCCAGCGGATTGGTCGGCGTCGGCTTTTTCTTGTCCACCGACTTCAACAGCGAATCCAGCTCGTTTTCCTGCGGCTTCGGGCGCGGCTGCGGCTTGATGTCCGACAGCTTCTGGTCCGGCACCTTGGGCGGTTCGGGCTTGGGCTCTGGCTTCGGCTCGGGTTTGGGTTCCGGCTTGGGCTCGGGCTTGGGAATGGGCGCCGGCTCGGGTTCCGGCGGCTTGGGCGGCGGCGGCGGTGGCGGCGGCTCGGGCTTGGGTTCCGGCTTGGGCGGCTCGGGCTTGGGCTGTTCGGCCTTGGCTTCTTCCGGCTTCGGCGGTTCCGGCTGCGGATCGGCCTTGCTTTGCTTGGGCGGCGGGTTGCTCTTGTCGCCGATGGGCACCAGATCGACCACCATGGGTGTTTCCACCGGCGGCGGATCGCGGAAAAACTGCGGCAGGCCGAAAACCGCGATCAGCGCGGTGGCCACGTGCAGGATGCCGGAAAAGATATAGCTTTCGCGCCGCATGCTCATGATCGGGCCGTCAACGGCCTCCCTTTTTCGCCGGCGGTGCCGCCGGTTCGCCCTGCTTCATCTCGGTGACCAGGGCCACCTTGGTGAAACCAGCCGACCCCAGATAGCCCATCACTTCCATGACCCGGCCATAATCGATGCCCTTGTCGCCACGGATGAAGATGCGGGTATCGGGCTTTTGCGCGGTGATCGCCTGCAATTTCGGCCCCAGTTCGTCCAAGGTCACCTTGGTTTCCTGGATCCAGATGTCGCCCTGGGCGTCGATGCTGACCGACAACGGCTGGTCGTCGCCCTTGATGGGGGCGGCCTCGGTCTTGGGCAAATCCACCTGGACGCCGGCGGTCAAAAGCGGCGCGGTGACCATGAAGATGATCAGCAGCACCAGCATGACGTCGACCATGGGGGTGACGTTGATGTCGGAGACCGGGCGGTGGCGCTGCCGCCCCGCCTTCCTGGGACCGATGGCGGCGCCCATCAGATCTTCTCTTCCAATTGGCGCGACAAGATGGCGCCGAACTCGCCCGAGAAATTCTCGAGCCGCTTGGCGTAGCGGTCCAGGTCGCTGGAAATCTTGTTATAGGCGATCACCGCCGGAATGGCGGCGACCAGACCCAGGGCGGTGGCGAACAGGGCCTCGGCGATGCCGGGCGCGACCACCGCCAGCGAGGTGTTCTTGGTCGCGGCGATGGACTGGAACGAGTTCATGATGCCCCAGACGGTGCCGAACAAACCAACGAACGGCGCGGTGGAGCCGACCGAGGCGAGCACGCCCAAATTGCGCTCCAGCGTGTCCATCTCGCGGCCCAGGGTAACGTGCATGACGCGGTCGATGCGCTGGGGCAGGCTGACGCGGGCGGTTTCCCGTTCGGTCAGGCCCTTGGCGGCCGAGCGGCGCCATTCGCGCATGGCGGCGGCGAAGATGGCGCTCATGGGATCAAGCGGGCGGGCGCCGATGCGGTCGTAAAGCTCTTCCAGCGAGCCGCCGGACCAGAAGGATTCCTCGAACTGCTCGGCCCGCTGGCTCAGGCTGCGCAGGCGCAAAAGCTTGTCGAAGATGATCGCCCAGCACCAGAACGACGACGCCAGCAAGGCGATCATCACCGTCTTGACGATGAAATCCGCCTGCATGAACAAGCCCCACATGGACATGTCGTGCGCGGCCACCGAGCCGGCCAGTTGGGCCGATTGAACAGGATCCATGACTATCGCCTCTCGCTTTCCAAATCGCGCAATTGGTCCTTCATCCACCCGGGGATACGGGCCGGGCGCCCGTCGTCCAGGGTGATGAAGGCAAGTTTGATGTGCAGACACGCCAAATCGGCGCCGTCGTCAAGTCGTCTGATGGTCTGGGACAGCTCCATCGAGGCGCCGCCCAGGGCGGTGACCGTGGTTTCCACCTGCAACAGATCGTCCAGCCGCGCCGGCTTCAGGAAGTCGATCTCGGCCCGGCGCACGGCGAACACATGGCCCTTGCCCGCGTTCGCCAGTTCCGATTGCTTCAGGCCCATGGCGCGGACCATTTCGGTGCGCGCCCGCTCGGCGAAGTTCAGATAATTGGAATGATAGACGATGCCGCCGGCATCGGTGTCTTCCCAATAGACACGGATCTGGTGCAGATGCGGACTCATTCGTCGTCGCCCCCCATCTGCGCCAGCAGGTCCAACTGCACCAGCACCTCGCTGGGCGGATTGAGGCCGATATGCTTGAATCCCGCCGCCGACAGCATACGTCCGCGCGGGGTGCGCTGGATCAGGCCCTGTTGCAGCAGATAGGGTTCCACCACTTCTTCCAAGGTGTCGCGGCTTTCCGACAGGGCAGCGGCCAGGGTATCGACGCCCACCGGCCCGCCGCCATAATTGTCGGCGATGCATTTGAGATAGCGGCGGTCCATGGCATCAAGGCCCATCTGGTCCACTTCCAGCCGGGTCAACGCCCGGTCGGCGACCTGGGCATCCACCGGGCTTTGACCGGCGACGGCGGCGAAGTCGCGCACCCGGCGCAGCAGGCGACCGGCCACGCGCGGCGTACCGCGGGCGCGGCGCGCCACTTCGGCGGCGCCATCCGGGGTGACGTCGAAGCCCAGTACACGGGCGCCACGGGCGACGATCAGTTCCAGTTCCTGCGGGGTGTAGTAGTTCATCCGGCACGGAATGCCGAAGCGTTCGCGCAAGGGCGTGGTCAACAGGCCCGAACGCGTGGTCGCCCCCACCAAGGTGAAGGGCGGCAGATCGATACGAACGGACCGCGCCGCCGGTCCCTCGCCGATGATGAGGTCGAGTTGAAAGTCCTCCATGGCAGGATAGAGCACTTCCTCTATGGCAGGATTAAGGCGGTGGATTTCGTCGATGAACAGAACGTCCCTGGGCTCCAGATTGGTCAAGAGCGCCGCCAGATCGCCGGCCCGGGCGATCACCGGCCCCGAGGTGGCGCGAAAGCCCACGCCCAATTCCCGCGACACGATCTGGGCCAAGGTCGTCTTGCCCAGACCGGGCGGACCGAAAAACAAGGTATGGTCCAGGGCCTCGCCGCGCGCCTTGGCGGCGGAAATGAAAATCTTCAGGTTTTCGCGCACCGCCTGCTGGCCGATGAAATCGTCCAGCACCTGCGGACGCAGATGGGTTTCCACGTCGCCCGGATTGAGCTGGGGAGCGACCATGCGGTCGTTCATCGCACCAGATCCTTGCCCAGACGCTTCAACGCATGGCGGATCAGGGTCGACGAATCAGCCCCCTCGCCCAATTCCTTGGCGACGATGCCCACCGCCTCGAAGGCTTCCAGCCGCTTGTAGCCCAGATTGACCAGGGCCGAGATGGCGTCTTCCATCAGCCCGCCATCGCCCGCCGGGGTGGCAATGACGGCGGTTCCAGCACTGGACGCAAAACCGCCCAGGCTCATCTTGCCGGCCTTGTCCTTCAACTCGGTCAGGATGCGCAGTGCCAGCTTGGGGCCGACGCCGCTGGCCCGGGTCAGCATGACCTTGTCCTGGGCGGCGATGGTTTGCAGCAATTGCTCCGGTGTCGCCACCGACAGGATGGCCAAGGCCACCTTGGCCCCCACCCCTTGCACCGTGATCAACAGGTTGAACCAGTCGCGCTCGCCCGGCTCAAGGAAGCCGTAAAGATGGATGTGATCCTCGCGCACATGGGTTTCCACGTGCAAGGCCGCCGCAATCCCGACCTGCAACCGCCCCAGGGTGCGACCCGAGCAGAACACCAGATAGCCGACGCCGCCGACATCGACGACGGCGAAATCGTCGCCTAAGGAATCGATCAGGCCCTTCAGTTTGGCGATCATCGCACCCCCGCCTTCAGCCGTCGGGCGGTGGCGGCGTGATGGGCATGGCAGATGGCCACCGCCAAGGCATCGGCGGCATCGGCACTGGTCACCAGACATCCGGGCAGCAAGGTCCGCACCATCATCCCCACCTGTTCCTTGGCGGCACGACCGGTGCCGACCACCGCCTGCTTGACCTGGGTGGGAGCGTATTCGCCCACCTCCAGACCGGCCAGGGCCGGGGCCAGCAGCACCACCCCCCTGGCCTGACCCAATTTCAGCGTGCTTTCCGGGTTCTTGTTGACGAAGGTCTGCTCGACCCCCGCCGCATCCGGCGACCAATCGGCAATGACCCGCAACACCCCGCGATGCAACTGCCCCAGCCGTTCGGCCAGGGACAGCTTGTCATCCGAGCGGATGGTCCCGTCGCCCAGGTAACGCAGTCGGTTGTCGATCATTTCGATCATCCCCCAACCGGTGATGCGCAACCCGGGATCAAGGCCCAACACGCGCATGGTCAGCCCAGCTTTTCCATGATGTCGTCGGGAATCTCGAAATTGGCCGACACCCGCTGGACGTCGTCATTGTCTTCCAAGGTATCCAGCAGCTTCAGCAGGGTCTTGGCGACATTTTCGTCGGCCACCGGCACGCTGGTCTGCGGCTTCCAGTCCAGCCGGGCGTATTCCGGCGTGCCGAAGGTGGCTTCCAACGCATCGCGCACGGTGGCCAGATCGTCGGGGGAACAGGTGATCTCGTGGCCGTCTTCCGACGATTCGACGTTATCGGCACCGGCTTCCAGCGCCGCTTCGAACATGGCCTCGGCTCCAGCGGATTCGGTCGCGTAACGGATGGCGCCGATGCGGTCGAACATGAACGACACCGAGTTGGATTCACCCAGGGCGCCGCCATTCTTCGAGAAGGCCGAGCGCACTTCGGAGGCGGTGCGGTTGCGGTTGTCGGTCAACCCCTCGACGATGATGGCCACCGAACCGGGGCCATAGCCTTCATAGCGCACTTCCTCGTAATTGGCGCCGTCTTCGCCGCCGGCACCGCGCTTGATGGCGCGGTCCATGGTATCTTTCGGCATGTTGGCGGCACGCGCGGCCTGGATGGCTGCGCGCAGACGCGGATTCATGGCCGGATCGGGCTGGCCCGACTTGGCCGAAACCGTCAATTCGCGGATCAGCTTGGTGAAAACCTTGGCACGCTTGGCGTCCTGGGCACCCTTGCGGTGCATGATGTTCTTAAACTGGGAATGACCGGCCATTCTCTCGACAACCTCGGTTGGGCATGCGAATAAACGCTGCCTATACCATATCTTGTGGGCAAAAGGCCATGGGCCTGACAGGCCCTCGCCACAGCTTGTTGTCGCAGTGCCGCAATCAATATTTGACCGTCAGGGCCACCAGCCATTCCGGCATGCCAGCGACCAAAGCGGTTTCCAACGCCTTGTCCAGACCGCTGAGCACCAGCACCGCCACCGCCAGTAAAATCCCGCCCATCACCGGCTTGGCCCGTGCCGCCAGCCGGGCCAGGCCATGGCGCCACGACGACAGGCCATAGGCCAGCAACAGCACCGGACTGGCCGCCCCCAAGGCGAAGATCACCATGATCACCACCGCCTGACCGGCGGTGCCGCTGGCCCCGGCCAAACCCACCGCCGCGCCCAAGGTGGGGCCGGTGCACGGCGACCACACCGCGCCCAGCAGCAAACCAAGGGCGAATTGGCCGCCCAGGCCGTCGCCGGACACCCGTCCCAGCAATTGATTGCCTTGCCCGGCCAAGGGAGCGGCGGCGACGGCGAATTGCCGCCCCAGGGCCGGGACCAGCAAGACCAGACCGAACAGACCCATGACCACCGCCGCCGCCATGCGGACCATGGCGCTATCCACCCCCAGGGCGAAACCCGCCGTCGCCAGCAAAACCCCCAGAGCGGCGAAGGACAGTGCCAGACCGGCGGCCAGGGCCACCGGCCCCAGCCGATGGCTTTGCAAGGCACTGCCCAGCAACACCGGGATCAACGGCAGGACGCAGGGCGACAGGGTGGACAGGATGCCGGCCAGATAGGCGGCGATCGCGGTGGCCATGGCGTTGCCCCTATTTCACCAAGGCGGCCAGGGCCATGGGCTCGGTCACCCCGGTCATGCGCGAGGTTTCCATCTTGCCCTTGAAGACGATCAGGGTGCTTTGCGCACTGACCTTCAACTCGCGCAGCACGTCTTTTTGGCTGTCGAAATCGACGCGGAAAACCTTGAGCATGGGGTCGTCGCGTTCCAGCATGGCCACGCCGGGTTCCTGCGCCTTGCAGGTCGGACACCAGGGCGCATGCACATGCAGCAATATCTTCGAGCCGGCCTCTTGCGCCTGCATGAAGGCAGCCTTGGTGAAGGCCTCGGCGGCCAGGGCCGGCAGGCTGAACACCAGGCCGGCACAGGTGGCGGCGGCAATCAGGATTTTGTTCATGACGGAAGCTCCCGTTCGCGATGTCGATGACAGGGATTTCGCCCCGCATACGGCAAAGGTTACGCCGTCGCCGATTTTTCTTTTATCCTGCCGCCATGAACACCTCGCACCACGATGACAGCGCCCGCTGGAGCGGCTGGCTGGCGGCGGCCCAACAGGGCGACGGCGCCGCCTATGGCCGCCTGCTGGCCGAGCTGGCGCCGGTGGCACGGCGCATGGCGGTGAAAGCCTGGGGCCGGAACGAGGATGTGGAGGACGTGGTCCAGGATATCCTGCTGACCTTGCACACCATCCGCCACACCTATGATTCCAGCCGCCCGTTCCTGCCGTGGTTCGCCGCCATCGTCGATCACCGGGTCAAGGATGCCTTGCGCAAACGCCGCCGCCATCAGGGCCGGGAAACCGCCATCGACGAAATTCCTGAAACTTTTCTGGCCCGACCGGCGAATACGAAGACGACCGATGCCATGGATCTGCGCAAGGCGGTGGCCAAGCTGCCGCCGGGCCAACGCCAGGCGGTCGAATTGCTGAAACTGCAAGAGATGTCGCTGAACGAGGCATCGACGGCATCGGGGCAAAGCGTCGCCGCGCTGAAGGTGGCCATGCACCGGGCGGTGAAGACGTTGAAAGGGTTGCTGGGACCATGAAGACCGAAGACCTGATCCACAGCCTGTCCGCCGATCTGGCCCCGGTCCGCCGCCTGCCGCCGGTCCGCCATCGGCTGGCCTTGTGGCTGGCGGTTTCGCTGCCCTGTCTGATGACCATCGCCTTGCTGTTCGGCCTGCGCCCCGATCTGGCCCAATGCCTGGCCGATCAACGTTTCATCATCGGTAACACGGCGGCCCTGCTGACCGGCATCGCCGCCGCTTGGGCCGCCCTGGCCACCACCGTACCGGGCTTTTCCCGCCTGCCGGTCATCGCCCTGCCCCTGGTCCCGGCCCTGGTCTGGCTGATCAGCGCCGGCGAGGGCTGCTGGCGCCAATGGCAGCTCAGCGGCTGGTCCGGCCTGGACTCGATCCTGCACCAGAAATGCCTGCCCGAGATCATCGGCACCGGGTTGATCCCGGCCTTGGCCCTGATCGTGCTCAGCCGTCGCGGTGCCAGCCTGCATCCCGGCCTGACCGCCGGGCTCGCGGCCCTGGCGGCGGCGGCCATCGGCTCGGCGGCGCTGTCATTATTTCATGGCGGCGACACCGCCTGGGTCACCTTGACCTGGCATGTGGGCGGCGCCGGGCTGATCAGCGCCCTGGCGGCCCTGGCCGGACCGCGCCTAGTCAGGCATCCGGCCAGTTTTCCGCCAGCCTAGGACCGATGCGCAACGGTGCCACCCTGAGCGCCAGACCGGTGCGGTCGTCGGTTTCCACGAACACCGCGCACAAGGTGCCGTCGCCATCGGCGGGCGACAATCGCTCGCCTGGGGTTTTGCGGACGAATTTGTGGATGGCCGCATCCTTCTTCATGCCGATGACCGAGTTATAGTCGCCGCACATGCCGGCATCGGTCTGATAAGCGGTACCGCCGGTGAAAATCTGGGCATCGGCGGTGGGAATGTGCGAATGCCCGCCCACCACCAGCGAGGCGCGACCGTCGCACACATGGCCCAGGGCCATCTTTTCGCTGGTGGCCTCGGCATGGACATCGACGATGATGGCATCGGCGCCGCCCGGCCCCAGGCGAATTTTGCGCAATTCCTTTTCCACCGCGGCGAACGGGCAATCCAGCGGGTCCATGAACAGCCGGCCCATGACCTGGACCACCATCACCTTCTTGCCGCGCGGCGCCTCGTAGATCCCCACCCCCTTGCCCGGCGTGCCGGCGGGATAGTTCAAGGGCCGCAACAGGCGCGGCTCGGCATCCAGATGGGGGACGATCTCGCGCTGGTCCCAGGTGTGATTGCCCAAGGTGACCACATCGACGCCCGCCGCGTACAGATCGTCGCACAGCTTGGGGGTAATGCCGAAACCGTGGGCGGCGTTCTCGCCATTGGCGACGACAAAATCCAGCCGCAGACGCTCGCGTGCCGTGGGCAGATTGGCCACCACAACGTCCCGACCGGCCCGACCGACGATATCGCCCAAATACAGAAGTCTCATGCGTTCTCCGGCTGCAGCGGACCGTTTTCGGTCAGGATCAAATCCAACGTCTGGTCATGTGGACCGCGCGGCACCGCCCCCACCCGCTGGGCGGCAAAGGCGACGCCGATGGCGGTAACATGGGACTGGCGACGCAGTTGATCGAGGGTGCGGTCATAATAACCGCCGCCATAGCCCAGGCGATAGCCGGCGGCGTCAAAGGCCAGCAGCGGCAGCAGCAGCACCTGGGGGATGAGCATCGGGGCGGTGGCCAGGGGATGTTTGGTGCCATGAGGGCCGGGCTCGAGTGCCTCGCCCATGCTCCAGGCGCGGAAGGTCAGGGGCTGGCCGCGGGCGGACACCACCGGCAAGGCCAGGGTGCAGCCGCGCCCGCCCAGGGCTTCCAGCAAGGGTAAAGGATCGATCTCGTCGCCCATGGGCCAATAGCCGGCGACCACCGTACCGACGGCGAAGGGGATGCAATCCAAATGGATGGCCAGCTTTTCTGCCGCCAGCTTGCCGTAATCGGCATGGGCCAGTCGGCGCACGGCCACCGCGTGGGCGCGGGCCTGAGCCTTGGCGGCAGTCAGTTCCGGGTGGGGATCGTGAGATGCTGTCATGAATAATGCGGAGCGGCGCCGCCTCGGCCGTTGGCGTTGTAAGTCCTCCGTGGCCTGACTATGCAGGTGGGCGCCATATAACGAGGCCAGAGCCCCGTCAGAGACAGCTCCCAAAGGAGAAGTATCGCCCCAGGGACATTAGCTGCCTGACGCACCGTGCAGCAGACCGCTCCTAGGGATGAACCTAAGGCCTTTCCAGGCGTTCCGCAATGGCTTCGATACGTTCGGCCAGGGTTTCGATGCCCTGGGCCATCCGTTCGTCGCCCTGATCCAGGTTGGACAGGTCGTCGTTGAGCGCATTCAGGTTCTCGCGCGCTTCGGCCAGTTCGTCGGCCAAGGACAGCGCCACCATCACCATCAATCGGGTGTCGGGCACATTGCCAAGCTGACGCAGCAGATCCTGGGCGATGCCGTCGACCATCTGCCCCAGCACATGGACGCGGGCCACCTGGGAATCGTCGCAGGCGATTTCATGCAAGCGTCCGTTGATGGACAGGTTGACCAGGGCCATGGCTCAGGCCTCCAACAAATGACGCAGGCGGGTGATGGCACCGTCAAGGCGCTGCGACACCACCCGAGTGGTGTCCTCGAGCGCCGCGTGCTGTTCGCGGGCATCGCGCAATTCCCCGGCCAGCAGCAGATCACCGGCACCGACGCGGGCGGCGGCGGCCTCCAGGCGGTCGATGGCGCTGCCCAGCCGTTGAATGGCCGTCTCGGTACGGCCCAAAGCTCCTGACAAAGCGGTTTCCCCCGCACGAATTTGATTGCAGCGCGAGGTTAGGGCCGATAGGGGACAGTGTCAACGTTGCGACCGGGACCAATGCCATGTCCACCCCCGCCTTGCCGCCATGCATCATCATCCACGGCCTTGACCACGCCCGGGCCGCCCTGAAGGCCGCCCAGGGACGCGACATCATCTTGCGAAGCCCAAGCGGCGCCGCTGCCCTGCACGGGGTGGAATGGTGGAAACGATTGCTGGACCGGCTGCGCCGCGACTTCCCCGACGCTCCTTTCACCGCCATCCTCGATTGCGGCGACTGCCCGGGCTGGGCCATGGCGGCGTTGCGGGCCGAGGCGGGATTGATCGTGCTGACGGGGGATGGTCCCGCCCATAGGGCGGTGCGGGAAGCGGCCGAGCAGAAAGAGGCTTGGGGGGAGGGTCGGTGGGGATACGACAGCCTCGATCTGCTCGGCGCCCATGATCCCGGCCTGTCCTGCCGGGAGTTCCTTCAACGGTCGAGGGAGGAGCAACCTGTTCGACAGGGCGGATCATGACCGGCAGAGATGGCGGCAATATGGGCGAATTGTGGCCATTTGTGGGCAAGGTTGCTTTTGCCGTGCCGTTCAGGCTTGATCGCCGCAATCGCATGCCCTTTGGGAGTACCCGGTCTTGAGCTCCAATTCCTGCCGCCTGTACCTGATCACGCCGCCGGTGATCGACAATCCGTTCCAATGGCTGCCGATATGGGAACAGGCCCTGGATGGCGGCGACATCGCCTGCGTGCAGATCAGGCTGAAGGGGTTGGACGACGACGCCCTGTGCCGGGCCGTCGACGTATTGCGCCCGCCGGCGCAGCGCCGCGGCATCGCCGTTTTGTTGAACGACCGCCCCGATCTGGCCTTCGAGACCGGCTGCGACGGCGTCCATATCGGCCAGACCGACGGCAGCTATGAAGCGGCGCGCAAGGCGCTGGGCGACGGCATCGTCGGCATGACCTGCCACAATTCCCGCCATCTGGCCATGGAAGCCGGCGAAAAGGGCGCCGATTACGTGGCTTTCGGCGCCTTCTACCCCACCGACACCAAGGAGACCGAGTTCAAGGCCGAGCCGGAAATCCTGGAATGGTGGAGCCCGCTGTTCACCGTCCCCTCGGTGGCCATCGGCGGCATCACCGTGGACAATTGCCAGCCGATCATCCGGGCCGGTGCCGACTTCCTGGCGGTGTCGGGCGGCGTGTGGAACCATCCGGAAGGTCCGGCGGCGGCGGTCAAGGCGTTTGAAAAGCGGATGAACGAGGGCTGATCGCCATGCGTCGCATCTGCGTCTTTTGCGGCTCCAATCCCGGCCAGCGGCCCGAATACGCCGAAGCCGCCCGCGCCTTGGGCGCCTTGCTGGCCCAGCGCGGCCTGGGACTGGTCTATGGCGGCGGCAATGTCGGCCTGATGGGCATCGTCGCCGATGCGGCCATGGCGGCCGGCGGCGAGGTCATCGGCATCATCCCCGAGGCATTGATGCGGCTGGAAGTGGGCCACCGCAACGTCACCGAATTGCGGGTGGTCGGCTCCATGCACGAACGCAAGGCAATGATGGCGGAACTGGCCGACGCCTTCATCGCCCTGCCCGGCGGCATCGGCACCATGGAGGAGATTTTCGAGGTGTGGACCTGGGGCCAGTTGGGCCTGCACGCCAAACCCGCCGGTTTTCTTGACGTCGCCGGTTTCTATGGCCATCTGAACGCCTTTCTTGACCATATGACGGCGGAAGGTTTCCTGAAACCACGTCATCGCGATATGGTGGCGGTGGCCGGCGACCCGGCGACTTTGCTGGATGGATTCGCCGCCTATGAGGCGCCGCAAGTGGTCAAGATAATTGCGAAGGAGACCGCTTGACAGCCCCGCCCCCGGGTTCTATAAAGCCGCCTCTCGACGCGTGGAACATACCCGGTCGAGCCCAGGAGATGGGCGATTAGCTCAGCGGTAGAGCACACCCTTCACACGGGTGGGGTCGCAGGTTCAATCCCTGCATCGCCCACCATCTCCTCTTCCTTTCCCAAGTTTCGATGATCAAGCGGTGATTATGCCTGGGGTGGAAACGTTTCCACGTGGGTTTCCGCCGTGCGACCATAATAAACAGCGCGCCGACCGGGGAACGACACCATATAGCCGGCGCAACCCGCCCGCCTGACCTTATCGCAGAACCCATTGTAGCTATAACCGGGAACCAGCGCCTGGGCCTCGCCGATGGCCACGCGAATGGCGGCGACATCGAAATCCGGAGCCACCGCCACGGTGCTGGCGCGGCAGACCAGTTCGATCCCCTGGCCATCGGGCAGGTAGTAGACGGCGGTCGCACGGCGAAAATCCACACTGTAGCTTTCAAAGCCGGCCTCGATCAGCCTGCCGATGATCTGGGGAAAGCTCATGCTGCCCCGTTCCGCCCCCTCCAGGCATTGGCGGGCGATGTTTTGCTGATGATCGTCCATCTGGTCTTGCCTCTCTTCACAAGAGCGGAGGTGTTTTCAGTCCGCATCCGGCGACGACGGATTTGAGCACACGTTCCATGGTGGCGCGGTCATCGGGCGTCAGATCGCCAAAGAATTCCGCGTCATTGCTGTCGGCCAACCCGGCCAATTCAGGGACCAAGGTGCGGCCGTCCGCCGTCAACGCCAGGGAATGCGCCCGACCGTCCTCGGGGCTGGGCTCGCGCCCAAGCAAACCCTTGTCGATCAAACGGTCGGCCAACTTGCTGACGGCGCCTCGGGTCAGGCTCAGTCGATCCGCCAAACGACTGGGGCTGATCGATCGGTGATCGTGGACCTCGCGCAACAAGACCCACTCGGCCACCGTTACCCCCCGCCCTTCCAACTTGCCGGCGAAAGCATGCGAGACATGGTTGGAGACCAAGCGCAACCAATAGCCAAGATGGGCCGTAAGGGGCGAAATATCGGCATCGGCCACGACCTGATCTCCATACGAACAGAGGGTGCGGCCAATATAGTTTCCTAGTAAACTTTATTCAAGAACCATATGGCGGCATGGCCGCTTCGTCCGGTTACGACGGTGCCGGCAGTGGCTCGGCCTCGGCCATCGGGGTCTCGGGCAAACTGGCAGCACGGAGGCGCGAGGTTTCATGGATGCAATCGCGAATTTCGGCGCTGGTGTTCAAGAGCGCGCTGAAATCGCGGGCATGCAGCACCAGCAGCGAACAAAAGCCCAAGGCCACCACGTCAGCATTGCGCGGGGCATGGGACAGCAGCGCCATTTCGCCGAAAAAGTCGCCACTGCCGCGGCGCAGGCGATTGGTTTCGGTTCGGACCTCGACCGCGCCGGAAGCGACGAAAAACATGCCGTCGCCCACCTCGCCCTTACGGATGATGAAATCGCCGGGCACCGCCAACATGGGGTGCAGCAAATCGATGATCCGCGACAGCTGTTCCGGCGACAGCGTCTTGAACAACGGCACCCCTTCCACCAATTTACGCGGACCGAGCTGCAAATCCATGGCCGGGCGGTGGGCCAGACGCTGCTTGCGCAGGTCCAGTTCCGCCATCAGATTGCTGTACACTTCATGGCCGACCACCGCCTCGGAGCGCAGGCGGGCGTATTCCGCCTCTTCGATGCGGATGGCGGCGCGTTCCAGGTATTGCAACTGCAAGGCCTGGGAGAAGTCGGAATATTGCAGCCGCAACGCCGCCAAGGCGGTGTCCACCGCATCCATGCGCACGGCGATGGTAGCGGTGATACGACCGACCGCATCCTCGGCCACCATCAACGGCAGTTTGTTGGCGGCGAAATCCGACAATTCGCGGATGGCCGCTTGCAACATCAACAGCACCTCGAAGCGATTGGCGATCTCGTCCGACAATATGCCTTCCAGGCCAAACCGCCGGTGCAGGGCCAAGGCCAGACGGAACTTGCGGGAAAATGCCAGGATGGCGCTGCTGGCGGCATCATAGCCGGCGGCCCCGTCGATCTTGACGCCGTCCTGCAAGCGGGCGGCGCAGGACAGCAAGGTCCGGGTGATCCGCCCCGATATCTTACCGTCACGGTAATGGCGCAGATAAATGCCGTGTTCGCGCGCCGCCAACATCATCAGACCGCTGCGGGTATCCTCGGCGATGGTCGGGGTCGCGGTTTGGGCCATTTCCAGTTCGGCGGCACTCAGACGACCGGTATAGGAATCGGCCAAGGCCACCGCCGAACCGTGATCGATACCGTAATCGGCGGCGGCATCGGTGACCCGGTGGCGCACTTCGGCCAAGGCGGCGGCGATGGCGCGGCCGCGCACGGTCATATCCGACGGCGACAGCCGGTCCAGTCCGAACAGGCGGATCAGCGGACGCAGCAAGGGGGCGTTGACGAACAAGGTGAACAGCACGAAGCCGGTACACATGACCGAGACGAAGGACTTCACCGTGTCCGGGATATGGGGGTTTTCCAGTACCGCCAGGGCCAGGGCCAGGGAAATGGCCCCGCGCAAGCCGCCCCACAGCACCACCGCGCGCAAGGGGGCCGAAATGGGCTCGGCCCAGCCCAAGGCGGCCAGACCGGGAAACAGCCCGAACAACACCAAGGCGCGGGCCAGCAGAGCCGAGCCGATGAGGACCGCCAAGGCCACAATGTCGCTACCGGTCATGCCGGCCAGCATTTCCGGCACCCGCATGGTCGCCAGCAGGAAGATCAGGCAACTGGCCCAATAGCCCACCTGCCGCCAAACATCGATCAGACTGGTCCAGGTCTCCGCCGAAACCCGGGTGCGGCCCTCGTAGCTGATGACCAGGGCGGTGGTCACCACCGCTACCACGCCCGACACATGCAGATAATGTTCACCCAGCAGGAACACCAGATAGGCCGCCGCCACCGTCAGGGTGATTTCCGCCGCCGACTGGCCGCGCAACAGAATGAAACTCCAGCACACCAACCGCCCGCAGACATAGCCGAACAGCAGGCCGCCGGCGAAACCGCGGGCGAAGGCCAGCACGCCGGTCAGCACGTCGGCCTGACGCTCGCCGGTCATCATGCCGACGAACAGAGCGAACAGCGAAATGGCGGCGGCATCGTTGAACAGGCTTTCGCCCTCGACCAGCAAACTCAGGCGATGGGGAACGCCCAGATCACGGAAAATCCCGACCACGGCGATGGGGTCGGTGGTCGAGACGATGGCCGCCAGCAACAGGCAGGCGATCACCCCCATGTCGGTGACCGCCGCCAGGGAAAAACCGACGATGAAGGTGGACAGCAACACCGCCACCACCGCCAGCAACAGGATCGGCGCCACATCGTCCACCAGCCGGCGCACATCGATGGCGATGGCGGTCTCGAACAACAGAACCGGCAGAAACACCAGAATGAAGGCTTCCGACGACAGGTCGAAATGCCCCAAGGCGCTGAAGAAATCATCGATGGGACCACCCAGCCCCAAGTGCGGGATCTGATCGATGAGCACGCCCAAAGCGATGCCCGCCGCCGCCAGGACCAATGAAAACGCCACGTTGGCCCGCGCCGCCACCGGCACCAGCAAGGTCACCAAAGCCAAAAGCCCGGTGACCCCCAGCATTACCATTGCAATTCCGTGCATGCGGATGAAAGCCTTGCTTGTACCGGATGAACCGGTGTCGGGAAAAATGTCTATGCCATTTTGGTCAAGTCCCCCGACCATCGCAAGCAGTCATCTCTTCGACCGCCCACCTTTACTTGTGCGTCTCTCGCCCCCATGTGCAGGCATATGATTTCGGTGCGAGACGAGCATGGCCCAGGCACCCCATCCGCAATCCGGTTCCCCCCTTCCCTTCGCCGACCGCATCCATGGCGTCACCATCACCCATGTGTGGCGCTGGCTGGCCTTGGGCTGGGCCGATTACCGCCGATCCGGCTGGGTCAGCGCCGCCTATGGTGGCCTATTCGCCGCTGGCGGCATTTTCATCACCTTCGGTCTCGCCTGGCTGGGCTGGCCCTATCTGATCACGCCGATGATCGGCGGCTTTTTGCTGATCGGGCCGTTGCTGGCCCTGGGGCTTTACGCCATTTCCCGCGCCCACGCCCAAGGCCGGCCCATCGGCCTGATCCAGGCGCTGCTGGCGTGGCGGGCCAACACCTTCCACATCATGACCGCAGGGTTGGTGCTGATGCTGGTGGTGATGATCTGGGCCAGATTGTCCATCGTCCTGTTCGCCATCTTCCTGCCTTATCAGAGCATGAGCGTGGACAGCTTCCTGGCTCAATCGCTGACCATGGCCGGCATCAGCTTCACCTTGTTCATGCTGGTGCTGGGGGCGGGATTCGCCGCCCTGGTCTTCGTCACCTGCGTCGTCTCGCTGCCCATGATGCTGGACCAGAAGGTCGATATCTTCAGCGCCGCCCTGATGTCGGTGCTGGCGGTGGTCCGCAACCCTGCCCCCATGGCCCTGTGGGCCATGATCATCGTCGCCGTCATCGGCCTGGGCATCTTGCCCTTGTTTCTTGGACTGGTGGTGGCGCTGCCGGTGATCGGCCACGCCAGTTGGCACGCCTATGGCGATCTGATCGCACCGCCGCCGGCCAATTGAGCAAAGGTCACGGGCCGAGCGGTGACTTCCACCTGTGCCGGTTGGTCATGACCCAAGGCCAAGGCCATCAAATGGCGCGGCGTGGGGGAAAAACGGCGAAACAGCCAGCGCCCCGGATCGTCGTCGCCATCAAAGCGGATTGCGACGGGATCAAGGGTGAAGGCGAAGGCATCCAACGGCTGGGCCAGTCCCTTGCCGATGGCCTTGACGTAAGCCTCTTTCAGCGTCCACAACCCGAGAAAGGTGAGCATCCGCTGATCCGGCGCCGTTTGCCGCACCAGATCGCATTCGCTGGCGGCAAAAAAGCGCTCGGCCAGGGCCAGACAATCGGGGGGACGACGATCCAGCCATTCCACATCGATGCCGATGGGATGATCGATGGTCAGGGCGGCGGCGGCCAAGCCGCCGGTATGGGACAGATTGAGGCGATAGCGCGGCATGGCCTCGGCCACCACCACTTCCGGCTTGCCATGATCACCAAGACTGAAACGCCACTCGACCGGCATCACTTGGGACTGCCATGACGACAGCAAAAACCGCCCCAGCACATGGGCGGCCACATAGGTGTGACGGTCGGACGCGAATTTGAAACGGCCAGCACGGTCGCGTTCGGCCTGATCGAGCCAGGTTTCCATCCGCTGCCACTGATCGTCGGTGATTGCGGCCACCTCCATCCACCAGATTTCGGCCCTGTCCTTATGCACCAAAAGCTCCTACCCCGGCGCGAGTTCCGCGCCGGGGTAGGATGGCCCATGGGTTGCTGCCGATCAAGCCGCCGCTTCGGTGGCGGCCGGCAGGCGGATCAGGTGGTCAAAGGCCGACAGCGCCGCCTTGGCGCCCTCGCCCATGGCGATGATGATCTGCTTGTAGGGCACCGTGGTGACGTCGCCGGCGGCGAACACGCCGGGCACCGAAGTCTGGCCACGGGCATCCACTTCGATCTCGCCGCGCGCACTCAGCGCCATGGTGCCCTTCAGCCATTCGCTATTGGGCACCAGACCGATCTGGACGAAGATGCCTTCCAACTCGACCCGATGCACCTGCTCGGTAGTGCGGTCCTTGTAGGACAGCCCCACCACCTTGGCACCGTCGCCATGCACCTCGGTGGTCAGGGCCGAGGTGATCACCGCCACATTGGGCAGGCTGCGCAGCTTGGCCTGCAACACCGCATCGGCGCGCAATTGCGAGTCGAATTCGATCAAGGTCACATGGGCGACGATACCGGCCAGATCGATGGCCGCTTCGACACCGGAATTGCCACCGCCGATCACCGCCACCCGCTTGCCCTTGAACAACGGACCATCACAATGGGGGCAATAGGCCACGCCCTTGTTGCGGTACTCGGTCTCGCCCGGCACGTTCATGGAGCGCCAGCGCGCACCGGTGGCGACGATGACCGAACGGGCCTGAAGGGTGGCGCCGCTGGCCAGTTGCACCTGGATCAGACCGCCGAGGCTGGAGGCCGGGATCAGCTTTTCCGCCCGCTGCACGTTCATGATGTCGACGTCGTATTCCTTGACGTGCTGTTCCAGCGCCGCGCCCAGCTTGGGGCCTTCGGTATGGCTGACCGAGATGAAATTCTCGATGGCCATGGTGTCCAGCACCTGACCGCCGAAACGTTCGGCCACCACGCCGGTACGGATGCCCTTGCGGGCGGCATAGATGGCCGAGGCGGCGCCAGCCGGACCACCGCCGACCACCAGCACCTCGAAAGCGTCCTTGGCGTTGATCTTGGCGGCATCGCGGGCGGCGGCGCCGGTATCGAGCTTGGCCAGGATTTCCTCGAGGCCCATGCGGCCTTGGGCGAAGGGCTGGCCGTTGAGGAAGACAGCAGGCACCGCCATCACCTTCAGCGCCTCGACCTCGGCCTGGAACAGGGCACCGTCAATGGCCACATGCTTGATGCGCGGATTGACCACGCTCATCAGGTTGAGCGCCTGCACCAGATCGGGGCAGTTCTGGCACGACAGCGAGAAATAGGTCTGGAAGCTGTACTCGCCATCCAGCGCCTTGATCTGCTCGATCACGTCGGCTTCGACCTTGGGGGCGCGGCCCGACACCTGCAACAGGGCCAGGACCAGCGAAGTGAATTCATGGCCCAGGGGAATGCCGGCGAAACGCACCGACACGTCGGACCCGGGGCGGGTGATGGCGAAGGACGGCGTGCGCGCGTCGGCACCGTCGACGACGGTGATTTTGGCGGAAAGGGCCGCGATTTCGGCCAGCAATTCCCGCAATTCCTGGGACTTGGCGCCATCGTCGAGGGAAGCAACCAACTGGATGGGTTGCTCGACCATCTCGAGATAGGCCTTCAACTGGGTCTTCATCGTATCGTCTAACATGTCAAAGGCTTTCCTGATGGGGTGGGACGGAGGCGCCGGCCCGGCTCGGCCCACCCCGGCTCCGACATGGTCGGAACCGGGACGGTCCGCGCTGGGGAAATGACCCTTAGGGCTCAGGTCTTAGATCTTGCCGACCAGATCCAGCGACGGGGCCAAGGTCTTCTCGCCTTCCTTCCACTTGGCCGGGCAAACTTCACCCGGATGCGAGGCGACGTACTGGGCGGCCTTGACCTTGCGCAGCAGTTCCTTGGCGTCGCGGCCAACACCGCCGGCATTGATTTCGACAATCTGGATCTTGCCGTCGGGATCGATGACGAAGGTGCCGCGATCGGCCAGACCGACGTCCTCGATCATCACGCCGAAATTGCGGCTGATGGTGCCGGTCGGGTCACCGACCATGGTGTACTGGATCTT
Organism: Magnetospirillum gryphiswaldense MSR-1 v2; assembly: GCF_000513295.1. Taxonomy (NCBI): domain Bacteria; kingdom Pseudomonadati; phylum Pseudomonadota; class Alphaproteobacteria; order Rhodospirillales; family Rhodospirillaceae; genus Magnetospirillum; species Magnetospirillum gryphiswaldense. Next base: position 790,781 of record NC_023065.1, on the reverse strand, counting down.
CTTCACCGCGTCCGAGGTGTCGTGCCAGGCCTTGTGGGCGAAGTGGGTGTCGGTGGACACCGAGTAGATTTCAACGCCCAGACCCTGGAACTCGGCGTAATTGTCGGCCAGATCTTCCAACTCGGTCGGGCAGACGAAGGTGAAGTCGGCCGGATAGAAGAACACCACCGACCACTTGCCCTTCAGGTCGGCATCGGTCACGTCGATGAACTTGCCGTTCTTGAAGGCAGAGGCCTTGAAGGGCTTGATTTCGGTGTTGATCAAAGACATTTCGCTATCTCCACAGCGTTGGGGTTCGGAACAGGGGTGATCCTATGGGTTTCCATCATATTGAGGAAACGAGTTTTACTTGTTACAAAAATCGATTTAATCGATTAACCGACGGACACTTCCCCCGCTCAGGGTAATACGCCCTTAGCCTCCACCATACTGGAAGCGTTCCAAACAGAAGGAGGGATCAGTTGCCCGGACAATGGCGGCGCAACAGCCGCTCCAACTCGGTCAGGAAGCGTTCTTCCGCCAGCCGCATGGGCCAGGGCTCCCACGGGGTACCGCCATAACGGCGCACCAGCGGGTCATCCATCAACGGTGCCAGACGGATTTTCAAGGTGGTGCGGATTTCCTGCGGGCTCCAGCCGGCGACATGCAGGGCTTCGGCAGCGGCGGCACGGCGATCGGCATCCTTGATCGCCTTTTTCCACTCGACCGGCAGATCGGGCGGCAACCCCAGGCGCAGATGAATGGCCCGCTGGATGGCTCGGTCCATGGCGTGAAAGCCTTCACCCAGGAACGGCTTCACCGGGGTTATGGGATCCCAGCGCACCCCCAGCGCCTCGGCGCCGTCATGGACCAGATTGGCCAGTTCCAGGGCTGTGGACAGCCCGGTAGGGGCGGCGGCGCGGTGGATTTCCAGGGTCAACAGGCTGTGCTGAGCCACCGACAGCGGCCAGTCCCATACCGATGAACCGCCCCAGCGGAAGGTGCGGGCCTCGCCTTCGGCCAGATCGGACAATTCCCAATCCAAGGGCGTCGGATTCAACAGATCGAAACGCCGCTTGGACCGCAGCAAAACCCAGGCCCGCGCTTGCGTCATCAGCCCATCCTATTTGGTCAGCACCTTGCGGTCCGACTTGCCCCCCGGCCCGGCCTGATAAGGCGGCGGTTTCAGCTTGCGCGGGTTGGGCACCCGTCGTCCCCCCACCGGCTTGATCCGGTCTGGATAGGTATAATGCAGCAGGGCGTGATTGCGGAACAGCCCCAGATCGCCCTTGAAGGCCTCGAAATGGTCGAAGAAATTGTTCTTCCAGAACAAGGCGTGCTTTTCCGTGTCAAAGCAGCCGACCCCACGCTCGACATCGTATTTGACACTGATTGTGGCGATGTTGGAGACGTCCCAGATGCGCGAAATGCCGAAGCGTTCCGGCTCCTTGAAAATGATCGAACCGTTGTCGAGGGAAAAGCCGCAGGCCAGGATACGGTGGACGTTGTCGCGGTTCTGGTACAGGAATTCCATGGTTTCCAGGTATTCCGCCTCGGTTTCCGAGGGGAAGCCGACGATGATGAACAGGTGGTTCCTGATACCGGCACGGGTCGAGCGGGCCAGCACCTCGGCGACACCGTCAGGGGTGGTGCCTTTGTCCATCAGGTCGATGATGCGCTGATTGGCCGATTCCACCCCCCACAGAAGATAGCGGCAGCCTCCCTTGTGCATGATCTCCAGGATTTCCTCGGTATAGATCAGATCGGGCTTGGCCAGGGCGTACCAGGTGATGTCGATATTCTTTTCGATCAGATCCTCGGAGATGCGGCGGAAGCGACCGGGCGAAATCATCTCGTCGACGAAGGCGAAACGCTTGACTCCATAGGTGTTGACCATGTGCTCGATCTCGCCCACCACCCGGTCGGTGGCAGCGGCGCGATGCGCCCCCGAATAAGAGCGATGATGGGTGCAAAACGTGCACTTATCCCAGGCACAGCCCTTGGAACTCATGATCGGGAACACTGGCTCGGGCTGGAAATAGGCCCCCAGCTTGTAATCGGAGAAATCCGGGTAAGGCTGGGTCTTGAAATCCACCGACGGCGATTTGGCGTTCTTGACCCAGCCGTCTTCCGCCTCGGGGTTACGCCAGATCAGGTTGGCGATGCCGTCAAAGCTGGTCTTACCCTCGTCCAAGGCCATCAGCAAGGCATGGAAACCGCCCTCGCCTTCATTGAAGACAACGAAGTCGATGAACGGATTGGCGAACAAGATGGACGGATGGCAGGCGCTGGTATAGCCGCCGCCGAAGACGATCTTGACGTCGGGTTTCAACGCCTTGACGTAATAGGCGATCAGCACCGACGGCATGTATTGTTCGCGGAACATCAGGGAAAAGCCGACCACCGACGGATCGTTGGCGATCAGCTTGCGGGCAGCGTGCTCGGCATAGGCCTTGATCGGCGGCACGTATTCGCCATGGGCGCAGGCGCGCTCGAAGCCGTCGAGGAAGACGTTTTCCACCTTGCGGATGGTGCTTTCGAAAAAGCGCGACAGCCGCTGGTATTCCGCCTCGTCCCAGAACACGTCGCCGCCGTCGCGGAACATTTTCGCCGCCTTGGCGAAATCCGCCTTGGCCTCGGGGGAGAACTGGACAAAGCTTTTGCCGGCCAGGGCCGCATCGACGAAAGTGTTGTACCATTCGGCATTCAAGTCGATGCAGGTAACCTTGAAATCGGAATGTTCCTCGGCGAAGGCCTTGATGATGGACGGCCCCAACGGCAGACTGGCCGGAAAGGAAAACGGACAGATGGCGATATTGGCCTGCCGGTTCATCAAAACCCCGCTTCGGTGCTGCCGTTGACTAGATAACCGGCACGATAGCCGCATCTAGAATCCATCTCAACAACTGCCCTTGTAGGGTTTTTCCCCACCAAGTCTGGTAGGTACCAAAAGGGCGGGCGAATGCCTAGGCTTCAGCGTTGCCTTGCCACGGAGGAATTCAAGATGAACGAAGCCAAGAACCGCAGTGAAAACGCCAAGGCGATCAAGCATTGCCTGGATTATCTGGCCCGTGAAGCGCGGGAATCGGATTTGCGCGAAGTGGCCGAGTTGATCGAGGTTGCCTGCCTAGCCGCCGAAGACGCCAGCGAAACCGTGCACTAAGCAATAAAATAAACGGCCCCGCCATCGGCGTCGTCCCGCCCGGCCTTGCCGGGCGGGATTTTCGCGTTCAATGACTGAGCTTGCCGGTATGCCGCGCAATCTCGGCCGCTTCCAGACCCAGTTCCAGGATGGACTGGGCCAACTCGCCCAGACCGGCATCGCGGGCATGGCTGGCCAAGGCTTCCAACGCCTTGCCGATGATGGCGGCGTCACCGGCCAGCGGCAGGGTGGCGCCAGGATAATGACGGGGGAAAGGCAGCGCGCCCATCACGCCGCCACCGCCGCTTGGTCGTGCCGACGCAGCAGCGAACCATGAAAGCCGATCTTGGCCCGAGCCGACGCCAAGGCCTGGGCGTTGACCTCGATTTCCGCCGCCGCTACCGGATAATCGGCCAGGGCGCGGGTTTCGCCGAGAAAGCGGAAATTGCAGCCGGCACCGCCGATGGTACGACGGATGATCAGGTGCGGCATCAACACCAGATAGCGGTTGATGCCCATGGACATGCCAAACTCCAGACAGCCCAGCACGATTTCCGCCGCCACCCGGCGCTTGACCGCCGGTTCCAGATCGTCGTCGATGCCGAAGCGGGTGGCTTCCCACACCTGGGTACTGACCGGGACGTCGCCGCCCAGCAGATCGGGCCACAATTCCTTCAGCATGTAAGGGCGGGTGGTGGGGATCAGACGGGCAACGCCCTGAACCGGGCCGTTGCCGTGACGATGGATCAGATAGGTGGCGGCCGGCGTATCGAACTGATCGTATTCCATGCCCTCATGGCTGGGAACGGACCAACCATTGCGCTCAACAAAGCATTTGTGGCGCAGCCTATGGTGAGCGGCAAGTGAGTCGCCGAATGCGTGTGAGTTGCCCCAATTTACAACCTCAATCATCAACCCCTCCTGGCGCTAAAATCTCTAAGCGCTAGAAGAAGGCGAATTGAGTATTATTACATCCTGCCAAGGTTGAGAGGTTACGGAACGATCAAACCCATGCGAATAGCTTTGACAATGGCCAAGACGCGGGTCGAAGCCTTTAATTTCCCCATGGCGTTCTTGAGATGAAAATTCACCGTGTTGTCCGAAATGTTCAAGATCACCCCGATATCCCACGACGATTTTCCGCGCGCGCTCCAGATCAGGCACTCGCGTTCACGCGCCGTCAGCGACACTGGGGCACTTGGGGCCCCCGGATGCCGCATTCCCACCAGCACCGAATAAACCTGGGTTACCAAAACATTAGCCACCGACAGGCTGCGCAGATGGTCGATATCGGTATGGGGGCTGGCGACACTGGCAACGAAAATGCTGCCGTTGGGACCGTGTACCGGCACGGTGATACCGTGCCGCAAGCCGGCCTCGGTCGCCTCCTTGAACATACGCTTTTGCGGGTTGGTCAGATCACGCAATTGGTCCCAGCGATAGGGAACATAGGCTTGGCAAGCCCGAGTAATCACTGGATCAATAGTAACGTAATTCTTCTCGAAGTAATATTTCTGCCATTCCTCGGGATAATCCACCACCACCGCAGGAACCGACATGTCGTCCAAGGGGCGCTCGGGCTCGCCGAAGGCGCCGCAGGCCATGTGTGGAAAACCCCAATGGACCAAGGCGGATTTCAGTTCGCTCATCAAGGCAGGCGCGGTGTCGGCCCGCAACGTCCGTTCAATGAAGTCGCCCAGGCGAAAATTGTCACCGACCATGTTACCTCGCACCACGGCTTGGTTTTACAGCTTGGACGCGTATGGTATACACAGCAGGAATGCCAATCAATCTTGCGTGTGCCGTGACGGACCCCATTCCCGCAGAAATTCGCCCGACTCCGTTGGACCTCCATCTGGGCAAGCGCATCCGTGCACGGCGCAACGCCATTGGGCTGTCCCTCGAGGATCTGGCCCAAGCAATGGCTGTGGCGACGGAAACCCTGTTGGCCATGGAAAACGGGAGTCAACGCGTCGGCCCGCACTTGCTGCACCGCCTAAGCATCGTTTTGGACGTACCGTTCGGTTATTTCTTCGATGGCATGCCGCGTGAACTGGACGCGGACTTTCCCGGCACGCCGTTCGACGATTGCGACCCGGTCGGCGACGACATGCGCGAAGCACTGGAACTGGTCCGCGCCTATCTTGCCATTTCGGACGAAAAAAAACGCCAGATGGTCCACCAACTGGCGCAAAAGCTGTCGGAAAATCCGTCAGCAGAATAAAACCGATCCATGCGGCGGCACGAGGCCGCCGCCGGATAGGATTGGATCATCAGCCGATATCGGTGACCGCCCCCAAGGCCTTGGCCAGATCCAGCACACGCTTGCGCACATGCGGATCGGTGATGCGGTAATAGGCCCGTACCAGTTCCAAGGTTTCGCGCTTGGTCATGGGGTCGGTCTCGAACGAAGCGGGTTCTTCGGCCAAGCCGGAAATCAGCCGCGGCGACAACGCCTCGACCTCTTCCGACATGTCGTCGAAGAAAAAGCTGACCGGCACGTCGAGCACACGCGACAGGTCGAACAAGCGCGAGGCACCGACGCGGTTGGCGCCGCGTTCATACTTCTGCACCTGCTGGAAGGTCAACCCCAGGGCCTCGCCCAGCTTTTCCTGGCTCATGCCCAAAAGGGTACGGCGCAAGCGGACCCGGGCACCCACATGAACATCAATGGGGTTGGGTTTCCCGGAAGGGGTGCGACCACGACTGGAGACGCGGCGACCCGGACTTTTCACGTCATTGTTGGCGGTAGAGATCATTTGTGCAATTTCCTGTGGCTATGCCCCACATCCGCATTCTCGACACTTTCGCCGACAAAGGCAACCTCTTGTTGCAATAAATACAAACTTTTGTTTTATGCCGTAACCCCATCATTACCGCCCGTTGGGGTCAGAAAAGAAAAAATCACAATTTATTGAAGGGTTAAGGTTACCCGACGGTTGCGCGGCTCGGCGACGCCATCCTTAGTGGGAACCAGCGGGTTGCGTTTGCCATGGGATGACGCGACGATGGCCCGCGGTGGCAAGCCCCGCTCTACCACCAGATTGCGTACAACCTCGGCGCGGCGGCGGGAAATACGGTCGTTGACCTCGTCCGAGCCCACCGCATCGGCATGGCCGGCGATCATAATGAAGACATGGGGGCGCTTCTTGGCCAGATCGACGGCTTGGACCACCAATTCCATCGCTTCGGGCAGCAAATCAGCGGTACCACTGGAGAAGTACAACTGGAAGGTCACCGGGCGATCGGGCATGGCCGCCAGGGCATCGGCCCAGGTCTGCTTGATCCTGGCCTCGTCCAGCGGCTTGGCCGGCGACGGCTTTTCGCCGGCACTGGCGATGCTGGCGGTATTGGGCTGCTCCAGAAGCACGGCACCGCCGGCGCCTTCCACCTGGATACGGCCCACATGACCGTCGGCATCGGGGATCAGCACCACCGTGCTTTGCGGCGCGCAGGCGGCGGTAGAGACCAGCAGGGCCATGGCGAAAACGCGCTTAATCATTGCCATCGACCTTGACCAGGAACGAAGTGCCGCGAATGCCGATAGTCATCTGCGGGGTGCGGATATCGGTGCGGTTGGGGGCCAATTTGGCGATCTGTCCGGCCTGAACCGAAAAGGTGCCGGCAGTGAAGGCAAGGCCTTGTTCCAGTTTGTCGGCGGCGGGCTCGAATTCCAGGCGCTCGACCACCATGCGGCTGGACGGCCCCATGGACAAGGTGGTGTCATCGCGCAGGATCAGCCCCAACCGCGACTTGTCGGCAGTGATGATCTCGTCGGCGGCATGGATGTCGGCACCGGCCAGCAACGGCAGCGTCACGCCGTCGCGCACCACTTTGGCCGAGCCCTCCAAGGTCTTGACCTGACCGGCGATCTCGGCCGCCGTGACCGCCGGGCCGACCAGCAAAAGCGCCACCACCAAAGCAAAACGAACCATGATCCCCCCATCCCCGGATATATTTGCTCACTTACTATGGGGATTAGTCCGAATGAAAGCCACAACCATCATGATAACCTCATCCAGACTTTCCAGGACGGATGGGGTGATGGTCTGACCGGGGGAAAAATCCGCCCCCTCAATACCGATGATGCGTAGGCGTGGCGGCAGATCCCCCAGCAGACGGGCCATTTCTACCGCCTCGGCCAGACCGAAGACGTGACTGGTCTTGGCGAAACAGGATGTGGGTAGCGGCTCCGCCCCGTCCCAGCTTTGCACAGTCCCGGCGGCGGCACCGGAAAGTGTGGCATCCACCAGCACCACCAGATCATAACCGCGCCAACGGGTCATCAGATCGGTGCCTTCGCCGTGATGGATCAGCACCTCGACGCCATCCAAGGCCATGGCCGCCAGCCGCTCGGCCACCAGCGGGCCGATGCCGTCGTCGCGGCGAAACGCATGGCCGATACCGACGACCAGGACTTTCATTATTCGGCGAACCAGCGGACGAAGAAGGTGTCGTCGCTTTCATGCCGCAGAGTGCGGGTGGGCCGGCCCTCGTCGTCGATCAGGTCCATGGCCCGCAGCCAGCGCACGATTTTGGTGAAATGGGCGACATTGTGCAGACTGGCGCCACCTTCCATCCAGTTCTGCTCGAGAAAGGCCAATACCGCCGGCTGGCCCAGTTCCGCCTCCCACAGGATGCCCAGCAGCGAACACAGCGCCTCTTCCACGTCGCGTTCCGGGCAGAACAGGGTCTGTACCCTGTCAGCCTGTTCCCGCTTGCCGCTTTCCGGGCCACAGCCCAGGCCGAAATCGATCACCGCCCGGCGGTCGGGGGCGGCGCATTGATAATGAGCCACCTCGTGGATCAACACGCTGGGTTCCATGCGGATGGCGACGTTTTCGCCATCCCAGGTCCAATGGCTTTTGGGATCGACGTCAAGGATGCCGAAACCGAACTGACGGCACAATTCCACCCCCTGGGCGTGGTGGGTTTCATCGGTGGACAGGGTCATCAGATCACTGTCGGGAATGATGGCGGTGACCCGCTCGAATACCGTGCGCGCCAGCGGGTCGCCCACCAAGGCGGCGGAAAATTCGGGCAGCAGCGGCAACAAGGTGCCGTGGTCGATGGGGGTCAGCATCATGGCGCAAGACGTCCTTGGATTCGGGCCGCGCTTCTCCTACCGCCGAAGCACGGCAGGGGGCAAGGGACATCTCCGACTAAAAGCCCAGAATTCATATGCCTTCGCGCAATTGCGCCTTACTCTCAGTTTAATTATTACTAAAGAATTAGAGCGGTTTCACGCCGAGCGGAATCGGTAGAGGATTCCCCCTGAGGTCATTTTGTGATTCAACATCTTCGGTAACAACGCTCCCGAGGATGATGCGATGACGTGGCGCTCAGGGCAGTCCTATTCTCAGGACTTGCGCGATAGAGTTTTGGCGGCTGTGGACAGCGGCATGAGCGCCTACGAGGTGGCGCCGCTGTTCCGGGTGAGCGTTTCGTACATCTACAAGGCCCAAGGCCGCCGCCGGGCCACCGGCGAGACGACGGTGAAGCCACGGCCTGGGCGGCCAGGACAGAAGCTGGCGGCTCACCTTGAGGCGTTGCAGGCGCAGATCAAGGTCGAGCCCGATGCCACGCTGGCTGAGTTGCGCGCCTGGGTTCTGGCCGAATTGGGCGTGTCGATCAGCGTCGGCGGCCTGTGGAACACGCTTGAGCGGCTCGACCTCAGTCTGAAAAAAAGAGTGCGCATGCTGCCGAGCAGGAACGTCCCGACGTAGCCGAAGGACGCATCGCCTGGCGAGCCGAGCAGCCGGCGCTGGACCCAACCCGCTTGGTCTTCCTTGATGAAACCGGGGCATCGACCAACATGACCCGGCGCTACGGACGGGCGCCGCGCGGTCAGCGGCTGCTGGCTGCGGTGCCGCACGGTCATTGGAAAATGACCACCTTCGTCGGGGCGCTCCGGCATGACGGAATCTCCGCCCCCTTCGTCATCGACAAGGCGATGAATGGCGCGATCTTCCTGGCCTATGTCGAGCAGGTCCTGGCTCCGACCTTGCGGCCCGGCGACATCGTCGTAATGGACAATCTGCCCGCCCACAAGGTGGCAGGGGTCAAGCAACTCATCGAAGCCCGAGGGGCCACCCTGCGGTATCTGCCGCCCTACTCCCCAGACCTCAATCCCATCGAGCTCGCCTTCGCCAAGCTCAAGAGCCTGCTGCGAAAGGCGCAAGCCCGCACCATCAACACCTTATGGGACGTGATCGGAAAACTCATCGACCTGTTTCCGCCCGAGGAATGCGCCAATTTCTTCGCCCACGACGGATATGGACGCTCGATGTGAAAATGCTCTAGACATCAGCATGGATTGGCAGGCGATATGGTCGGAACGCGTTCTTTGCAAATCGGCGACCGGATCATGGCCTTGGCCGGCATGGGCATCGCCCTGGCGGTGGCACTGTGCGGCCTGTTCGCCTGGGCCTTGGTGCAGATGGACAAGGCCGACCAACGGGTGGCCGCCTTCACCGAGATGGAAATCCTGTCCAAGGACCTGCGCATCGCCGGCCTGGAAATCCGCCGGGCGGAAAAGGATTTTCTGCTGCGGTCCGAATCGTCCTATGCGGACAGGAACCGCAAGGCCCAGCAGGATGCCGCCCACCTGAGCACTGCCCTGAAGGGCCATGAAATGGCTGCCGCCATCGCCACGGACATCGACACCGTGGCCGACGGCCTTGCCGCTTACGCCAAGGCTTTCGACGTCCTGGTCGATAACATGACGGCCAAGGGACTGACCCATGAAACGGGCGCACAGGGCGAATTGCGCAAGGCCGTCCATACGCTGGAAACCATGCTGAAATCGGCCAACGATGTCCGCCTGAATGCGTCCATGCTGACACTGCGACGACACGAAAAGGATTTCCTGCTGCGGGAAAACCCCGAATACCTGAAAAAAGCGGCGGAAGAAGCCGCACACTTCCAGCACATCCTGGCCGGTTCAATCCTCAGCGCCGATCAGCAGCGCGACGCCAAGGCCCTGCTTGACACCTACATGGACGCCTTGCGCCGTCTGGTTGCCCAGACCGAAACCACCAACGACGCCATCCAAAGTCTGAGCAAGACTTATGGGGCCTTCGCCCCCGCCATCGACAAAATAGGTGAATTCGGCGTCGCCCAGACCGCGCTGGAGCATGCGCAGATGGACGAGATGGATGATCGCATCAAAGGGCTGATCGCCCTGGCGTCCCTGGCCGGTATCGCCGCGTCGGCGCTGGTGGCGTGGCGCATCGCCCGCTCCATCACCGCCCCGGTCCGCGCCATGACCACGGTAATGAGCGAGCTCAGCGGCGGTCGCCGCGACATCGCCGTGCCCTTCGTCGAGAAAACGGATGAAATCGGCGAGATGGCCCGCTCGGTCGAGACCTTTAAGCAAGGTCTGATCCAGGCCGAGCGGCTGGAAGCGCAAGCGCGGGAAAAAAATATGGCGGAAATTGCCCGAGCCCAGCGCCGCGACGAAGTGGTCGCCGCCTATGACGCGGCGGTCGGACAATTGCTGGCCCGAGTTAATGCCACCGTCGAGCAGGTGCATGGCGCGTCGGGCAATTTGCGCCATTCGGCCCAGCAGACGGGCGAACGCAGCATCACCGTGACCTCGGCGGCGGAGGAAACCTCGGCCAATGTGCAGACCGTGGCCTCGGCCACCGACGAATTGTCGGCCTCGACCAGCGAAATCAGCCGCCGGGTGCAGGAAACCTCGGTCATTTCGCAGACCGCCGTCGAACATATCGAGGAAACCACCCGGACGGTGGAGGAATTGCAGCAGGTGGCCATCCGCATCGGCGAAGTGGTCCGCCTGATCGAGGCCATCGCCAGTCAGACCAATCTGTTGGCCTTGAACGCCACCATCGAGGCGGCGCGCGCCGGTGAGACCGGCAAAGGCTTCGCCGTGGTCGCCGGCGAAGTCAAATCGCTGGCCAACCAGACCGCCAAGGCCACCAGCGAAATCCAGGCCCAGATCGGCGACATCCAAGGCATCACCCGTAACGTGGTCGCGGTCATCGGCCGCACCACCAGCACCATCCGCCAGGTGGATCAGGTGGTCACCTCCATCGCCGCCGCGGTGGAAGAGCAAAACGCCGCCACCCAGGAAATCGCCCGCAATGTCCAGGAAGTGGCCGGGGCCAACGCCATCGTCACCCGCAGCATCGGCGAGGTCAGCGACGAAGCCGGCGCCACCGGCCAATTGGCCGGCCAACTCAGCCAGGCCGCCGATGACTTGAAGGTGGAAGCCGGGGCCATGAGCCGGGAAACCGAAAGCTTCCTCGACAGCATCAAGGCGATTTAGGCATCTGATTTACGTAAGACGTTGACCCGCATGGGCTGGTCGAAATCCATGCCGCCTTCGGCATTGGCGCGGCCATTGGCGGCGAACAGGGCGCGCATGTCGCCGTCGATGGCCGCGAATTTGGCCTCGCGTTCGGCATTGGCGGAAATGATGCGATCACGGAAGGCATCGTAATCGCGCATGCTGATGGCGTGCAGATAAGCGATTTCGTCAACCACATCCAATCCGGGCGCGCCTTGCACCGCCTCTTGGGCCAAAGCCCGCACCTGGGTTTCATCGTCCACCGGCTTGCAGGTCTGGAAAAACAGCCCTTCGGCTATCGGTTCCGACACATAGACCAATCCGCCGGGCTTCAGCACCCGGCGGGCCTCGGCCAAGGCGGCTTGCATGAAGTCCGCCGGCACATGATGCAGGGAATTGAAGAAGACCACGATGTCGGCGCTTTCATCATCCGCCGGCAGGTTCTGACCGACCCCATCGACGATCTCGACCCCCGCCATGGGCTCGGCAGCGCGGGCCTTGGCCAATTGACGCGGCGAACATTCCACCCCCAGTACCTGGGCGCCGTTCTTGGCCAGCAGCCGGGACAGATGGCCATCGCCGCAGCCGACGTCGATGACGCGCTTGCCTTCCAGCTCCAGGGTCTCGACAATCACATCGGAATTGCGGCGGCGCTGCATGACGTTTTCCTTTTTTCAGACCACACGATGCATATATGAAAAATCTGATGAATGTCGAGTTCCATTGCGCCATCGTCCTGGGCGCCAAGGTAATGGCCGACGGCACGCCTTCCCCCGCCTTGGCCCGCCGCGTCGCCCATGCCGCCACTCTGGTGCACAGCGGGCGGGTAGCGCATCTGCTGATGAGCGGCGGCGCCGTCAACCACCCCACCCCCGAGGCGCAAGTCATGCGCGATCTGGCCATGGCCGCCGGCATCGACGCCGATCGCATCGTCGTCGAGGACCAATCACGCAACACCATCGGCAATGCCCGCTATTGCGCCCCCATCATCGTCGCCCAAGGCTGGACCCGGCTGTTGCTGGTCACCGACAGCTTCCACCTGCCGCGTGCCCGGCTGATCTTCGCCCATCACGGCCTGAAGGTGGCGTTGTCGGGGGCACGGCCCGAGAGTGTCAGCGCCGAATGGGTGATGGCGCATCTGCGCGAAATCCCGGCGATGATGAAGACGCTGTTCCGGCTGGCGACGGAAAAACCCTAATAGTCTTGCCCCGGCAGCCGGCATGGGGCACATTTCCTCTCTTCTTTCCAAAGCCGGAACCAAGGCGAACATGAGCAACCGCGTCTATATCTACGATACCACCCTGCGCGATGGTGCCCAAACTCAGGGCGTCGATTTCTCGGCCGCGGACAAGGCCAAGATTGCTCGGGAGCTGGATTCGCTGGGTATTGACTATATCGAAGGTGGCTGGCCCGGTGCCAACCCCACCGACGATGCCTTTTTCGCCGCGCCGCCCAAGTTCAGCCAGTCCAAGCTGTGCGCCTTCGGCATGACCCGGCGCGCCGGTCGCTCCGCCGACAACGACCCCGGTCTTGCCGCCCTGACCCAGCATCCGGTCGGCGCGGTGACCATGGTCGGCAAGTCGTGGGACTTTCAGGTCACCGTGGCCTTGGGCATCGAGTTGGACGAAAACCTGCGCATGATCGGCGAATCCATCGCCCAGTTGGGCAAGAAGGTGCCCGAGGTGCTGTACGACGCCGAGCATTTCTTCGACGGCTACAAGGCCAATCCGGCCTATGCCCTGCAAGCCCTGAAGGCCGCCTATGACAACGGTGCCCGCTGGATGGTGCTGTGCGACACCAATGGCGGCTCACTGCCGCACGATATCGAGCGCATCGTCGGTGAAGTCATCAAGGCCGGCATCCCCGGCTCGCATCTGGGCATCCATTGCCACAACGACACCGAAGCGGCGGTAGCCAACAGCCTGGCGGCGGTCAAGGCCGGGGTGCGGCAGGTCCAAGGCACCATCAACGGCCTGGGCGAACGCTGCGGCAACGCCAATCTGGTCAGCATCATCCCCAACCTGATGCTGAAGATGGGCTTCGAGACCGGTGTCAGCCTGGACAACCTGAAAAATCTGGTCCGCGTCAGCCGGGCGCTGGACGAGGTCCTGGACAGGAAGCCCAACCGCTCGCAGCCCTATGTGGGCAGTTCGGCCTTCGCCCATAAGGGCGGGCTGCATGTGTCGGCGGTGGCCAAGGATCCCAGCTGCTACGAACACGTCGACCCGGCCCGGGTCGGCAATGTGCGCCAGATCGTGGTGTCCGATCAGGCCGGGCGCTCCAACATCGTCGCCCGCATGGCCGATCTGGGTATCGACATCGCCAGCGTCAAGAAGGACGCGCTGATCAACGTGGTCGAGCAGATGCAGGTGGATTTCGACCCGCGCGAGGTGGCCGATCTGGTCGATCTGATCAAGCGGCTGGAACACGAGGGCTATGCCTACGACACCGCCGCCGCCAGCTTTGAATTGCTGGTGCGCCGGGCGCTGGGCCAAGTCCCCGATTACTTCCGCCTGGAACGCTATCGCGTCATCGACGAACGCCGCCGCAACGCCGTCGGCCATTGGGTCACCCTGTCGGAAGCCACCGTCAAGGTGGAAGTGGGTGGGCGCGAATACATCCAGGTGGGCGAAGGCGACGGCCCGGTCCACGCCTTCGACACCGCGCTACGTCAGGTGCTGACCGGCCCCTTCCCGCAATTGGAAGCCCTGGAACTGGCCGATTACCGCGTGCGCATCGTCGAAAGCACCGCCGGCACCGCGGCCCGGACCCGCGTCACCATCGAAAGCACCGACGGCCAGGGCCATCGCTGGACCACGGTGGGCGTGCATTCCAACGTTTTGGAGGCGTCGCTGGAAGCCTTGCAGGATTCCATCGCCTATATGCTCTATCGCTTCGCGGACAGGGATTAGGCCATGGCTCAGGCCGACCTTCTGGCGCAGATGCAGGATTGGGTGGCCATCTATGGCCCCCCGCCCCTGCGCACCGAGTTGCTGGCCGCCCTCAACAATGCCCGGGCCGAAAACGGCGACCCGCCCGGCCCCGCCGATTACTGGCAGGCGGTGGCCGAGTTGCTGGTGGCCAAGGGCCATCTGGACGTGGCGCGCGAGGCGATCAAGCGCTGGCAGATGCTGGCGCCCGCCGATCACCCCATCCACGCGGTGATGGGCGGCGGCCCGCCGCCCGAGGAAAAGCCGCCGGCACCGCCGCCGCCGCCCAAGCCGGAACCCAACTCGCGCATCGTCCGCGTCATCGACACCACCTACACCTTCCAGCGCATCGAGCCGCAGATGGACAAGGTGCAGGGCCGCAAGGTCAAGGCCTGCTGGGAAACCTTCCTGGACGAAAACGACAAGTCCAGCCGCGCCGTGGTCAACACCTTCGAGGACGGCGCCTGCGGACCGTGGGCGGTGACCGGGGTGTTCACCGATTTCGCCGGCGCCGCCGCCGTCGAGGTGGTGGTGCGCTCCATGCAGCGCCATTTCGTCTTCACCACCAAGAAGGACGCCAAGGTGCGCAAGCTGCTGGCCGGTTTCGGCCTGCCCTTGATGACCGTGCTCGGCGTCTTCATCGGCTATATCATGGGTGTTCTACATTGACCGAAGCTGTTTCCGGCCCCGCCATCATCCTGGTGCGGCCGCAATTGTCCGAAAACATCGGCACCGCCGCCCGGGCCATGCTCAATAACGGTTTGACCGATTTGCGGCTGGTGGCGCCGCGGCCCGACTGGCTGTCTGATCGCGCCATCGCCGCCGCCTCGGGCGCCGACCGGGTGGTGCTGGGGGCCAAGATCTTCGACACCACCGCCGAGGCGGTAGCCGATCTCAACCGGGTATGGGCGACCACCGCGCGCAACCGCTTCATGGTCAAGCCGGTGGATACGCCGAAGAGTGCCGCCCAGGCCATGCGCAGCCTTGATGCCGACGGGCAGAAATTCGGCGTCATGTTCGGCCCCGAACGCACCGGGCTGGAAAACGACGACGTCGCCCTGGCCGATACCGTCGTCACCGTGCCCCTGAACCCGGATTATTCATCGCTGAACCTGGCGCAATGCGTGCTGCTGGTGGCCTATGAATGGTATCAGGCCGCCGCCCCCACCCTGCCCGAGCGGCACATGACCAAGGGGGCCGAGCCGCCGGCGACCAAGGAAAAGCTGCAGCATTTCTTTGATCATCTGGAACGCGAATTGGACGAATGCGGTTTCCTGCGCATTGCCGACAAGCGCCCGGTGATGGTGCGCAATATCCGCAACCTGTTCCAGCGCGCCCATCTGACCGGCCAGGAAGTACAGACCCTGCACGGTATCGTCCATGAACTGGTGACCTACCGCCATCGCAAGGGCAAAAGTCACAATAGCGAAGACTGAATTAAACCTATGGATAGGACAGTATCGTAAAGCGGCTGTGGATTCCCGCAATTGCGCATGATCATACCGGAAATGTAAAACCGCCTCCCTGCGCACAGTTGTTATCGTGCGCCTGGGGAGCCGGGACATGCTGCACCGCATTAAATTCTCTCATCGCCTTTTGATCCTTCTGGCTTCAGCCATCATTCTATTGGCGATTGTCGGCCTGACCGCCATGCTGGGCGGACGCCAACTGGCCCAGGGGGCCGAAGCGGTGCATGCGCAGCGGGTGGTGGCCATGGGCCAGTTGGCCCGCATCCTCGACCACGTGCACCATGTGCGCGGCCATGTCGTCCAAATCGTGCAAAGTGAAAGCCGGCTGACCCTGGACCGGCTGTCCACCGATATCAGCGCCAGCAGCAAGACCATGGACGAGTTGTGGGCGCAATACCGCCAATTGCCCCACGATGCGGAAGAAACCCGCCTGGGCGAGCAGTTCCAGACCGAATTGAAGCAATGGCGTCAGGCCTATGGCCAGACCCTGGCCATGCTGGCCCAGGGCGACGCCTTCGGCGCGCGGGAAAACCTGGGTGAAGCCGATGCCCAAACCTATGAAGCGGCGGCGGAATCCTTACGCAAGCTGACCGACATGCAGATCGGCTTGGCCCGCGTCCAATTCGACGGCGCCATGCACGCCTGGAACCGGGCCAGCCTGACCGCCGGTCTGGTCATCGCCGCCGGTCTGGCGGCGCTGGCCCTGGTCACCTTGATCATCGGTCGTTCCATCACCACCCCCATCGCCGCCGCCATCGCCACCATGCGCACTCTGGCCCGCGGCGACACCTCGGTCGCCGTCACCGGCACCGATCGCGTCGACGAGATCGGCGACATCGCCCGCGCCGTCGCCACTTTCAAGGACAATGCCATCGAGCGCGAGAGCTTGCGCACCCAACAGGCGGAACAGGCCAGCGCCGCCAGCGCCGAACGTCGCCAAGCCCGCATCCGCATGGCCGAGGAATTCGACGATGGCGTCCGCGACGTGCTGAACGCGGTGGCCGACGGTGCCACCAGCCTGGAGCAGGCGGCGCGCTCGCTGTCGCAGGTATCCAGTCAAGCACAGCAAGATGCGCAAGGGGTCGACAGGGCGGCCCGCGATGCCTCGGGCAATACCGCCCGTGTCGCCGCCGCCACCGAGGAATTGTCGGCCTCCATCGCCGCCATCGCCGAGCAGGTGGCGGAAAGCAACCGCATTGCCGCCCTTGCCGCCGCCGAAGCCGCCAGCAGCAACGCCATCATCGCCGATCTGTCGGGGGCTACCGCCCGCATCGGCCAGATCGTCACCTTGATCGAAACCATCGCCCGGCAAACCAATCTGCTGGCGCTGAACGCCACCATCGAAGCGGCCCGCGCCGGCGAGGCCGGCAAAGGCTTTGCCGTGGTGGCACATGAAGTGAAGAACCTGGCCACCCAAACCGCCCAGGCCACCGCCGAGATTTCCAGCCATATCGAAGCGGTGCAGGCGGAAACCGACCGCGCGGTGCAGTCCATCGGCCATGTGTCCGGCATCGTTGCCCGCCTCAACACCATTTCCGAAACCGTCGCCCAATCGGTACGCCAGCAAGAGGCGGCCACCGACGAAATCGCCCGCAACGTCGATCAGGCGGCCCAGGGCACCATGGCGGTGTCCCAGGGCGTCGGCCATCTGGCCCAGGCCGCCGATCAGGCTGGCACCGCCTCGGCCCAGGTGCTGGACACCGCCGCCGGCTTGGCCCATGGCGCCAACCGTCTGCAACAGGCGGTGGATCACTTCGTCGCCCAGATGCGCAACCCCGACTTGTTGGATAGGGCGCGCGCGGCATAAAGGCTCGCCCACGGTCGTCCCGCGTGTTAAACCTTGACCATCGGGGAAATCAAAGGCTGTAGGGCGCGATCATGGCCGAATCCGCTGCGATGACGGGGATGCCGAGAAACCAGGACGAATGGGAGCGCGCCGCCAGGGCGTTGCTGGACGACGGCCAGAACTTCCTGGCCCACGACGTCTGCCGCGACGGCCTGCGCTATTTCCCCAACAGCTTCAAACTGGCCATCTTCGGTGCCATCGCCCTGTCACAGACCGGCGCGGTGGACGAAGCGCGCAGGCTGCTGGCGCCGGTGCTCGACGCCATCCTGATCGATGAAGGCCCGTTCCGCCGCCTGCAATCATCGTTGAAGCGGGCGGTGCTGGCCTTGGACCAAAGCCATTCCGACGACGCCCTGGAAGCCATGGCCGAACTGGCCGAGGCCATGGAAATGGTGCGCGGCAAGAAGCTGGAAGCCGATGCCGAC
Organism: Magnetospirillum gryphiswaldense MSR-1 v2; assembly: GCF_000513295.1. Classification (NCBI taxonomy): domain Bacteria; kingdom Pseudomonadati; phylum Pseudomonadota; class Alphaproteobacteria; order Rhodospirillales; family Rhodospirillaceae; genus Magnetospirillum; species Magnetospirillum gryphiswaldense. The sequence goes on along the minus strand of NC_023065.1, from coordinate 772,679 downwards.
GCCGAGACCTATAACGCCCTGGCCCGCGTCTTCCGCGAGGCGTGGTTGGCCTCGGGGGCGCGCTCGGACCTGGAACATTGCCGGCAATTGTTTTTGCGCGCCTTCGCCGTCGGCGGCAATGCCCGCGACGGCATCGATGCCGCCATCATGTCGGTGATGCTGGGCGACATGCCCCAGGCCCAGACCTTGGCCGCCCGCGTCAACGACCTGCTGGCCCATGGCGAGATCGACCCCACCCTGACCGCCGATATCCGCTATCGCATGATGGCGACCTTGGGGCAGGCGCAATTGCTGCTGGGCGAAACCGAGGCGGCCATCGGCACCTTCCAATGGGCCCATGCCCTGGAAGGCGTGCATTATGGCCGCGTCGTCTCGGCCTTGAAGCAGATTGAATTGCTGCAGCAAGGCGGTGTTCCCGTCCCCGCCGAACTGGCCGACGTGGTCAAGCCGCCCACCGTGGTGGTGTTCACCGGCCATGCGCTGGATCGTCCGGGCGAGGGGCCGCACTTCCCCCCCGCCCTGGAAGCGGTGGTCCGCGCCGAAATCGCCAAGCAACTCGACGAACTGAACGCCCAGATCGGCTATTCCACCGCCGCCTGCGGCGCCGATCTTTTGTTCATCGAGGCCATGCTGGAAAGGGGCGCCGAGGTCAACGTGGTCATGCCCTTCGCCATCGACGATTTCATCGCCGAGGACGTGCGCTATGGCGGCCCGCGCTGGGAGATGCGCTTCAAGAACGCGCTGAAACTGGCGGCCTCGGTGACCTATGCCACCGAGGAACGCTTCCTCGGCCACGAAATGCTGTACCGTTTCGCCAATCAGTGCCTGCACGGTCTGGCGACGTTGCGCTCGGGCTTTCTGCGCACCAGCCCCTATCTGCTGGCGGTGTGGGACATGATGCCCGGATCGCTGGTCGGCGGCGCCGGCGACTTCATCGACCAGTGGGAAGACATCTCGCGCCTGCGCATCATCGATCTGGACAACCTGCTGACCCAGAACCCGGAACTGTGTCCCGATGGTCCGGCCATGCCCAACCTGGATTTCGGCGGTGCCGCCGACGACGACGAGGAAGGCCAGGGCCGCGTCATCCGCTCCATGCTGTTTTGCGACATCGCCGGCTATTCCAAGCTCAAGGAAGAGCATATCCCCGACTTCCTGGACTTCCTGTCACGCCTGAAAGACGGCTTGGCAGCGTCCGGGATCGAGCCGAAATCCATCAACACCTGGGGCGACGCCATCTTCGTGGTCATGGACAAGGCCACCCCCATGGCCGAATACGCGCTGACCATGCAAGAAGTGGTGGCGCGGCTGGGCGTCGAGATGAAGGACCGGCTGACCAACCCGCTGACCTTGCGCATTTCCTTGCACGCCGGTCCGGTGTTCGAGGCCATCGACCCCATCCGCAACAACAAGAACTTCTACGGCAGCCACATCAACCGCGCCGCCCGCCTGGAGCCGGTGACGGTGATCGGCCACGTCTACGCCACCCAGCAATTCGTCGCCGTGCTCACCGCCGAACAATCGGCCATGCGCACCGAAGCGGTCAATAACGGCGCGCCGTTCGAGGACAAGTACATTTCCGAATATGTGGGCGTGCTGTCGCTGGCCAAGGATTTCGGCAAGCAGACCGTTTACCACCTGCGCCGCCGCAGTCTTGGCGAAAACGCTATGCCGGCGGCCATGGAAACCGTGGTACCGGCGATGCTGGAAGCCGCCGACAACAGCGGCATCACCGAAACCCCGGCCACGTCCGTGGGATCGGTGCTGGAAACCGTCGCCCGCATGATGGAGCGCTCGGAAACCGAGCCGCCCAAGCGCAAGGGCGGTCGCAAGAGCAAGACCCCCACCGCCCACGACGTCATCAGTCTGGCCGACGGCGAAACCCTGCATTGGCCGGGGACGTAGAACAGGCTGCGGAATAACTCTGCTTGCCACTTTCTGAGCCATCGCTCCCGCGAAGGCGGGAGGGTGCACCACCACCTTTTTCGCCACTCATGGATTCCCGCCTGCGCGGGAACGACGAAAGAAAACAGGTGTTTTTCCGCCCCTGTCAGACCATCGACATCATTCGTCGGACTTGGTCGGCAAGGTGAAATAGAACGTCGCCCCCTCGCCGGCCCTTGATTCAAACCACATGCGACCGCCATGGTTTTCCACGATCTTCTTGCATACGGCTAGGCCAATGCCGGTGCCGCCGCCATAGGCCTCGCGCGGGTGCAGCCGCTGGAACATGCGAAACACCTTGTCCTGCTGATCCATGGCGATGCCGATGCCGTTATCGGCCACCGCCACCAGAACAAATTCGCCGGTATTCTGACAGGTAATGGTGATGCGCGGGTTTTGATCGGGATCACAATATTTCAGGGCATTGCCGATGACGTTCTGGAACAGGCGCGTGCATTCGCTTTCATGGACGAAAACCGAGCACTCACCGCCAGTTACCGTAATCTCACCTTGCCGTTGATCCTGCATGGGCATCAGGCCGGCCATGAAAGGAGCCAGCAATTCGTTGATACTGATCAGGCGACTTGGGCTCGACATCCGACCGATGCGGGAATATTCCAACAGATGCAAAATAAGGGAATCCATGCGTTTGGCGCCATCGGTGGCGAAGCGCATGAATTCCTGGGTTTCGGCATCCAGCCTTTCCCCCAAACGCCGTTCGATCAAGGTCAGATAGGAATTGACCATGCGCAAAGGCTCGCGCAGATCGTGGCTGGCGACATAGGCGAATTGCTCCAGTTCGGCATTGATGTCCATCAGACGCTGCTCGGCCGCCTTGCGCTCGCTGATATCGGTGAATACCGCCACGTAGTTGAGGATGCTCCCCATCTGGTTTTTCACGGCGCTGATGGTGAGCCATTCCGGATAGACTTGGCCGTTGCGGCGACGGTTCCACACCTCGCCGCGCCAGATGCCACGGGTTCTGAGTTCATCCCACATGGCATGATAAAAGCTGTGATCGTGGCGGCCCGAGGCCAGGGTCCGCGGTGTCTTGCCCAAAATATCCTGGGGCTGATAACCGGTCATCTCGACAAAGGCCCGATTGACGGAAATGATCCGCTCCTCCGAATCGGCGATCAGAATGGCCTCGCCGCTGCATTCAAACACACTGGCGGCCAGACGCAGCTTTTCTTCCCCGCGTTTGCGGTCGGTGATGTTGATGTGACTGACCACCGCCCCGCCGGTGTCGGTCGGACCGGCATTCATCATGAACCAGCGGTATTCGTTGGGGGAGTGGCAAGGATATTCCAGCATGAAGCTGGGCGCACGCCCTTCCAGGACCGCCCGCACCCCGGCTTCGGCCGTTTCCGCCAAGGCCCGATCCGGCCCATCGGTGGCACGACAGACGCCGAAGTAATTGCATCCGACCCCGACCCGTTCGGGGTTGATGCCGTTGGCGGCGGCAAAACCACGCCAGGCGGCATTCACCAACGAGATCTGCCCGTCCTTCTCCAAAACCGCCATCTCGTAAGGCAGGGAATCTAGGTACATCTGCAAGCGCCGTTCCGCCCCCTTGATGGGGGTGACATCGACAAACGTTAAAATCATACCGGCAGCCGCGCCCTGATCGCTTCGATAGGGATGCATGCGGATCAACATGGTCGACGAGCCGTCGGCGATTGTCGCCTCACGTTCCAGAAACTGGGAATTGGCCAGAACCAAGCGGATGTCGTCGGACAAATCCGGATAATCCAGATTGTTGGACAGATTGAAGATGGGCCGACCGATATCGCGATCCATCAGATTGATGATCTTGCCGGCCATGGGCGTGAATCGACGGACGAGGCCCGCATTGTCAAGGAAGACGATGCCGATATCGGTCGCTTCCATCAGCGTGTCCAAGTCGCTGTTCAAGCGCGTGAGTTCATCCACCTTTTCATTCAGTTCGGCGTTTACGGTGTAAAGTTCCTCATTCACCGACTGAAGTTCTTCATTGGCGCTTTGCAATTCTTCATTGGCTGCCAACATTTCCTCGTTGGTGGCCTGCAATTCCTCGTTAGTGGTTTCCAGTTCCTCGATGACGGTCTGCTGGCTTTCGCGGCTGCTTTGCAGTTCGTTCTCCAGCGTCCGGATGCGTTCGCTGGCGACCTGATCCACATCGATGGTAATGGCATCGCCATCGCGGGGCGTGCAGGCCATGAACATCACCAGGACATGGCGCCGCAGGCCACCGGGACTTGGCACCGGTTGCAAGATCAGCTTGATCGTCTCGCTCTCACCCGCCTGGTTCTCGATGACGGTGTTTTGGAGATGGATTTCCTGCCATTCCCGGAAGACCCGGTGCAAGGTGGCGGCCAACAAGGCGGATAATCCGGACGGCAAATGCTTCAGCAGATCCAGCGAGATGGCCCCGGTCGGCAAGCGCAAAAACCGCTCGACCCCACCAAAATTATGAACCATTTCAAAGGCTTCATTCACCAGCAGGGTCGGCGGGCAGGTGGACCGCAACAAGGCCTGGGTGGCTTCCTCGACGGCAATTCCAGGCGACGCGCGTCCCCGCGCCACCAAAGTGGGGAGCATCCGGCCAACGTTATCCGTCGCCGTGCCGACACCGGAAAGCGGCAAGGGCGGCTGACAGGTCAGACGGAATATCCGATTTTTACCACTGACAGCGTCAAAATTATCCGCCATGCCACCCAGGGTCTCGCTTGACCCCAGCATCAGATGGCCACCAACCTTGAGCGAAAATTGCAGCCGAGACAGAACGGCTTGCTGCAATTCAGGCTCGAAATAAATCAACAGATTGCGGCACGACACCAAGTCAATCTTGGTGAAGGGCGGATCCTTGATGACATTATGTGCGGCGAACAAAACCATACGCCGGATTTGCGGAACAACCTTATAATTATCACCAATCTTAATAAAATATTTATCAAGAAGCTCAGGAGACACATCAGCAACTGTGCTCTCAGCGTAGATACCTACGCTGGCAAAATCCATGGCGTTTCGATCGATATCCGTGGCAAATACTTTTACATCAATTTCTTTTTTACTTACAGACACCGCCTCAGCCAACAAAATAGCCAAGGAATAGGCTTCTTCGCCGGTTGCACAACCGCAGACCCACAAGCGGATTGATGCCCCCGATGGCGTCCGCTTCACCAACGGCTCAAGCACGCTTGCCCGCAAATCCTCGAACATTATGGGATCGCGGAAAAAAGCCGTGACGCTGATCAGCAATTCCTTGCGCAGATTGGCCGCTTCCTGCGGGCTGGCGGCCAGTTGCACGGCGTAATCCGTATAGTGCTCCACTTGATTGAGATGCATGCGCCGCTCGATCCGCCGAACCAAGGTGCCGCGCCGATAATGGGAAAAATCGGTTCCGGTCTGCGACAGCAAGACCCGGATGATCCGGTCCACCTCATCCGCGCCGCCTTGCATCTGCTTTTGCGACTGTTCCGCCGGATGCACCGTCGCCGCCTGACTGACGAAGGACTGCAATCGCAGAGCGATTTCGTCAGGGGGCAATATTTCGTCGACAATACCGGTATCGATGGCCGAGCGCGGCATACCGTCAAAGCGCGCTGTCTCGGGGTTTTGCACCACCACCATGCCGCCTTGTTCGTGGATGGCCCGAACCCCCCGGGTACCGTCGCTCCCGGTCCCCGACAAGATCACCGCTGCCGCCATCCCCCCCTGATCCAAGGCGAGGGAATGCAAAAAGATATCGATGGGCAAGACGATGCCGTTGCGTTGATCCTTGGCCGCCAGGCGCAAATGTCTGTCACGGATGACCAGGGTCTTGCCGGGTGGCAGCACATAAACCGTGTCGGCATTCACCCGCATGTTCTCTTCAACCTGCAACACCGGCAGGGATGTCCGCTTCGACAGCAGATCGACCATCAGACTTTTGTGATCGGGAGAAAGATGCTGGACAACGACGAAAGCCATGCCGGTGGGGGCCGGGGGCATATGCTCGAAAAACCGCTCGAGCGCCTCAAGCCCTCCGGCTGAAGCGCCGATCCCGACGATAAAAGGGACCGGTGCGCCATCATACCGCCGGTCGGACGATTTGCGATTTGTCTCGCGTTTACTCATTTTCGTACCTCCACCCCTGGCCAGGGTAGTACCAAAGTACGACAGAGAAAACACAAAGAATTGCACACCTAGACCGCACCGACCTTAATGGTCACAGTAAAAAATCATTTAAGATACCTAATTGCGCTTGGGTATTCAGGGCCGGCGCATGGCCGCAACCGGGCACGGTGATCAATTTGGGTTTGGGACCGCGCCCGGTCATTTCCTCTGCTGTTTCCGCCAGGATCAGGTCCGAGGATTCGCCGCGCAGGACCAAGGTCGGACAGGTGATGGCGTCCCACAATTCCCAGGCATCGGAGCCGTCGAACTGCTCGCAGAACACCCGCATCACCGCCGGGTCGAAATGCGACGACAGCTTGCCGTTGTCACGGCGGCGCACCGATGTTTCCGCCATCGACCGCCACTCGGCATCACTTAATTGGCCGAAGGGCGCATAGACAACGCGCAGGAATTTCTCGAATTCGACCATGGTGGTGAATTCCGGCACCATGCTGACATAGGCCTTGATGCGATTGATCGCCTCGGCGTTCAACACCGGGCCGATATCGTTGACCACCAGCTTGGTGATGCGGTCGCGCCCCATGTCGCTGCCGGCCAGGGCCATGCCGATCAGCCCGCCCATGGAGGTGCCGACCCAAGCGCAGTTCTGCACGCCTAATTGGTCCAACAGACCCAGGGCGATGGCGCAATAGACCGGCACGGTATAATCGGTGTCGGGATTGCCCGACCAACTGGACAAACCACGCCCGATGGTATCGGGGCAGATGACCCGATAACGATCGGCGAAATGGGCGGCGGCGATGTCGAAATCGCGCCCGGTGCGGGCCAGTCCGTGCCACATGACCAAAGCCGGGGCATCCTTGTCGCCCCATTCGCTGACATGGATTTCATGGCCGGCGACGGACAGGTAATGCGAAGTTCTGGCGGACATGGGACGGCCCCTTGGTGTTTTCGGTCTGGCGCGAGTATATCTGTTTGCCGATCCTTGTCTTTCAGGAAGACGACAATGCTGGACCTTGCCGATTTCACCTTGCTGCGCAATCACGGCCACGTGGATGGCAAATGGATCCATGCGGATTCGGGGGCGGTCTTCGCCGTCACCAACCCCGCCAACGGCCAAATCATCGCCCAGGTGGCGTCCATGGGTCAGGCGGAAACCCGCCGCGCCATCGACGCCGCCGCCCGTGCCCTGCCCGGCTGGCGGGCGAAGACGGCCAAGGAACGTGCCGCCATTTTGCGTAAGTGGTTCGAGCTGATCCTGGCCAATGCCGATGATCTGGCCACGCTGATGACCGCCGAGCAGGGCAAGCCCTTGGCCGAATCCAAGGGCGAGGTGGTTTACGGCGCCTCGTTCGTCGAATGGTTCGCCGAGGAAGCCAAGCGCGTCTATGGCGACGTCATCCCGGAAAACGCCCTGGGCCGCCGCATCGTAGTGACCAAGGAGCCCATCGGCGTCGTCGCCGCCATCACCCCTTGGAACTTCCCCAACGCCATGATCACCCGCAAATGCGCGCCCGCTTTGGCCGCCGGCTGCACCGTGGTGGTCAAGCCGGCGGAAGACACGCCGCTATCCGCCCTGGCCCTGGCCGAACTGGCCAAGCGCGCCGGCATTCCGGCGGGTGTGTTCAACGTGTTGCCCTGCACCGATCCGGTGCCGGTGGGCGACGAGCTGACCCGCAACCCGCTGGTACGCAAGCTCAGCTTCACCGGCTCGACCGAGGTGGGCAAGCACCTGATGCGCCAATGCGCCGACACCATGAAGAAGGTCAGCTTCGAACTGGGCGGCAACGCTCCCTTCATCGTCTTCGACGATGCCGATTTGGATGCGGCGGTGGCCGGGGCCATGGCGTCGAAATACCGCAACACCGGCCAGACCTGCGTCTGCGCCAACCGCATCCTGGTGCAATCATCGGTCTATGATGCCTTCGCCGCCAAGCTGGCCCAGGCGGTGGCCAAGCTGGTGGTCGGCCCCGGCCTGCTGGGCGAAACCCATCAAGGCCCGCTGATCAACGAGCAAGCGGTAGAAAAGGTCGAACGCCACATCGCCGACGCTGTCGCCAAGGGGGCCAAAGTGCTCACCGGCGGCAAGCGCCATGATCTGGGCGGCACCTTCTTCCAGCCCACCATCCTGACCGGCATCACGCCCGACATGTTGGTGGCGCGCGAGGAAACCTTCGGCCCGGTGGCCCCCCTGTTCCGCTTCGACAGCGAGGAACAGGCGGTGCGGATGGCCAACGATACCGAGTTCGGTCTGGCCGCCTATTTCTATTCCCGCGATATCGGCCGCTGCTGGCGGGTGTCGGCAGCGTTGGAATACGGCATCGTCGGCATCAACGAAGGCATCATCTCGACCGAGGTCGCCCCCTTTGGCGGCGTCAAGGAATCGGGTATCGGGCGCGAGGGCAGCAAGTACGGCATGGACGATTTCCTCGAGATCAAATACCTCTGCATGGGTGGGTTGTCTTAGGTCATAATCACAACCATTGCTGGATATTTTTTAGGAATTGATCTAACCTTCCCAAGGGGAATGGGAGGAGCCGATGGATTCCTGGATCAGCGAAATGACCGAGGAATTGCTGTGGGTCGAGGACATTTCCTCGGCCCAGGATTCCTTGCGGCGGCTGGCCAAGCTGGCCAATGTGGATTTTTTCGCCTATGGCAACAGCCGCCCGGGCCTGGAAAATCCCTATTGGGACGCCACCTATCCGACCGAATGGATGGAGCATTATTTCGCCAACCGCTACCAGTTCATCGACCCGGTGGTGCTGGAGGCCCAGCGCAGCCACCTGCCCTTTGCCTGGCGCTTCCTGCTCAACCGTCCCGGCGCCATGAGCCCGGAACAGAAATTGCTGTTCGCCGAGGCGGCCAAATACGGTATCCGCGACGGCTTCACCATCCCGTTCCACAGCGATAACGGCTGTATCGCCGCCATGTCCTTCGCCTTCCGCTCGCGCGCCGAGATGGAGCATTTCGCCAATATGCAGCCGCGCCTGAAGCTGCTGGCGCTTTACTACCACACCGCCATCGAACGGCTTTTGGAAGTGGAAATCCCCGACGACGAATTGTCGGCGATGGAACGGCAATGCCTGACCTTTCTGGCCGATGGGCGGTCGTTGTGGGAGATATCCGGCCTGCTGCACCGCCCGGAATCCGACGTCACCTCCAGTTTACGCAGCGCCCGGGATAAACTGGGCGCCGCCACCACCGCCCAAGCGGTGCACAAGGCCATCGCCGAAGGGCTGATCGCGCCTTAAAATCAGAACAATTATGATCTTCAAATAAAGCCGTGCCGAATATTGCGTCGGCGCGGCCAACGGCGTACACCGCCTGGACGGATGTTTACAAGGAAGTGAAAATGACCGTCCCGGCTGCCAGTGGTTTCATGTTCGCCCCCGAGATCGAGCGCATGGACCGTGCCGCCCTGGCCCGGCTGCAACTGGACCGCCTGCGCCATGCTCTGGCCCACGCCTATGCCAACGTGGCCCATTATCGCCGGGCCTTCGATGCCAAGGGCGTGCACCCCGACGATCTGAAGCACCTTGAGGATCTGGCCCGCTTCCCCTTCACCATCAAGACCGATCTGCGCGACAATTACCCCTTCGGCCTGTTCGCGGTGCCGCGAGAACAGGTGATCCGTCTGCATGCCAGTTCAGGCACCACCGGCAAGCCCACCGTGGTCGGCTATACCGAGGCCGACCTTAATATGTGGGCCGATCTGATGGCCCGCTCGCTCGCCTGTGCCGGGGTGCGCCCGGGTGATTGCATGCACAATGCCTATGGTTACGGCCTGTTCACCGGCGGCCTGGGCTTTCATGCCGGGGCCGAGCGGCTGAAATGCACGGTCACCCCGGTTTCCGGCGGTCAGACCGAGCGCCAGATCGCGCTGATGATGGATTTCGGCGCCACCGTGCTGGCGGCGACGCCGTCCTATGCCCTTAATCTGGTGGAAGTGGCCGAGCAGATGGGCGTCGATCTGGCCAATGGTCCATTGCGTGTCGGCACCTTCGGCGCCGAACCGTGGTCGGAGACCATGCGGGCGGAACTGGACCGCCGCCTGGGCATCCGCGCCTGCGACACCTATGGCCTGTCGGAAATCATGGGGCCGGGCGTGGCGATGGAATGCACCTATCGCCTGGGCCTGCACGGCTGGGAAGACCAGTTCGTCTTCGAGGTGGTCAACCCCGACACCATGGAGCCGGTCCCCATGGGCGAGCCGGGCGAACTGGTCATCACCACATTGACCAAACAGGCCCTGCCCATGGTGCGCTACCGTACCCGCGACATCACCCGGCTGGTGGACGAGCCCTGCGCCTGTGGCCGCACCCATGTGCGCATCATGCGGGTGACCGGGCGCAACGACGACATGCTGATCATCAGGGGCGTCAACCTTTACCCCAGCCAGATCGAAGCGGTGCTGGTCGGCTTCCCCGGCATCGCCCCGCATTATCAATTGGTGATCACCCGCCAAGGCAGCATGGACCATCTGACCGTCGAGGCCGAAGCCGATGCAGACCGCGACGAGGATGCGCGCAAGCTGCTGGCCCATCAGGTCCGTCATCACCTGAAATCCATGGTCGGCGTCACCTGTGAAGTTTTGGTGCGGGCGCCGGGGGAATTGCCGCGTAGCCAGGGCAAGGCAGTCCGGGTCAGGGACATGCGCAAGGCATGATGCATTGGCGCCCCATGCGGGCCGACGACCTGCCCCAGGTGATGGCGATCGCCGCGCATTTGCACCCTGGCTACCCGGAACGGCAGGAAATCTTCGCCGACAAGCTGGCCTTCTATCCTGCTGGCTGTCAGATGCTGGCCGAGGACGACGCCGTTTTCGGCTACGGCTTCGCCCATGTCTGGAGCCTGGGCCTGCCGCCCTTGCTTGATACCCCTTTGGGTGCCCTGCCCGCTGGCAAGGATTGCCTGCACCTGCACGATGTCGCCCTTATGCCGCAGGCGCAAGGGGCCGGGCGGGTGGATGTGTATCTGGACCATCTGCAAGCGCTGGCCCTGGCCGACAGCATCGACGTGCTGAGCCTGATCGCCATCGCCGGCAAGGATGGCTATTGGCGCGGCAAGGGATTCCAGGATTTCCGCCCCTGCGACGACCAGTTGCAGCGCCGTCTCGACAGCTATGGCCGCGGCAATCTGTATCTGTGCCGCCGCCTGACCAAGCTCAAGGAAAGCGATACACAAGCCGTTTGAAGATAGTTCAGAATTGACCGGAATAATGCTAGGGTCTTGCCCTTCCCGCCACCGGCGATGAAAACATAACAGGTCAGGGTGTAAGGAATGTCCATGTCCGCTGCCGTTCAGGCCAAGGCCGCCACGCGTCTGCTGCTTTCCGGTAACGAAGCCATTGCCCGCGGCGTGTGGGAGGCCGGCTGCAAGGTCGCCGCCGCCTATCCCGGCACACCATCGACGGAAATCCTGGAAAACATCGCCCAGTACCCTGATCTGTACGCCGAATGGTCGGTGAACGAGAAGGTGTCCATGGAAGTGGCCATCGGCGCGTCCATGTCCGGCGCCCGCTCGTTCTGCGCCATGAAGCATGTGGGCATGAACGTCGCCTCGGATGCCTTCATGACCCTGACCCTGGCCGGCGTGGTCGGCGGCATGGTGGTGGCGGTGGCCGATGACGTCGGCCTGTCGTCGTCGCAAAACGAGCAGGATTCGCGCTTTTGGGGCCGCTTCGCCCATGTGCCGATCCTGGAGCCGGCGGACAGCCAGGAAGCCTACGAGATGGTCAAAGTCGCCTTTGACCTGTCGGAGGAATTCAACACCCCGGTTATCCTGCGCCTGACCACCCGCATCTGCCACGTCAAGGCCATGGTCACCGTGGGCGAACGCGACGACCGCGCCATCACCGGTTTCAAGCTGGATGCCAAGCGCTGGGTGCTGACCCCGGCCAACGCCAAATTCGCCCTGCCCAAACAGATCGCCCGCGAGGAATCCTTGCGCGCCTGCGCCGAAAAGTCGCCCTTGAACGTGATCGATCCCGGTTCCGACCGTCGGGTCGGTTTCGTCACCTCGGGCCCCGCCTTCATGCATGTGCGCGACAGCTTCCCCGACGCCCCCGTGCTCAAGCTGGGCTTCACCTATCCGCTGCCTATCGAGGCGATCAAGGCCTTCCGCGCCCAGGTGGACGTCCTGGTGGTGGTGGAAGAAACCGAGCCTTTGATCGAAAACGAATTGAAGGCCGCCGGTCTTTACGACATCCACGGCAAGGACACCTTGCCGCGTCTGGGTGAGTTGACCCCCAACGTCCTGCTGCCGGCCATCGCCAAGCTGCTGGGCCAGGAACCGCCGCCGCCTTCCGCCTATGCCAAGATCGATCCGTTCCCCAGGCCGCCGACCATGTGCCCGGCCTGCCCGCATATGGGGGTCTATTACACGCTTTCGCGCTTAAGGAAGCGGGTGCAGATTTCCGGCGATATCGGCTGTTACACCCTGGGCGCCGGCCATCCGTGGAACGCGCTCGACACCACCATTTCCATGGGTGCCTCCATGGGCATCGCGCTGGGCATGGACAAGGCGCGAAGCGAGGAAACCAAGGACAAGGCGGTGGTTTCGGTCATCGGCGATTCCACCTTCCTGCACATGGGCATGCAGGGCCTGCTGGACATCGTCTATAACCGCGGCAACGTCACCACGCTTTTGCTCGACAACCGCTCCACCGGCATGACCGGCGGCCAGAACCATGCCGGCACCGGCAAGGATCTGCACGGCGAGGACGCGCCGCGCGTGGATTTCGCCAAATTGTGCGAAGCCCTGGGGGTCAAGCCCGAGCGCATCAAGAAGGTCGATCCCTATAAGCTGCCGGTGTTGTTCAAGGCCATCAAGGACGAGATCGAGGTCAAGGAACCGTCGGTGATCATCACCGACCGGCCGTGCGTGCTGTCGGAATTCTATGACGGCTTCAAGCCCTATGCGGTGGTCGACAACGATTGCAACGGCTGCAGCAACTGCCTGAATGTCGGCTGCCCGGCCATCACCGTCAGCCGCACCGGTGTACGCCAACGCCCCGGCATGCCCGACGTCGAGCTGAAATTCACCACCATCGACACCGCCATGTGCACCGGCTGCCATATGTGCGTCGATTCCTGCGGTCCCAAGGCCATCGTCCCCCTGCACTCGCTGAAGGAGGCGGCGCAATGAGCGACAACATCATCACCAACATCCTGGTCTGCGGCATCGGCGGCCAAGGCGTGATGACGGCGGCGGAAATCCTGGCGCAAACCGCCATCGCCAAGGGCTTCGACGTCAAGAAGTCGGAAGTGGCCGGCATGGCCCAGCGTGGCGGCGTCGTCACCAGCCATGTGCGCTTCGGCAAAAAGGTGTGGTCGCCGGTGATCACCCCGGGTACCGCCGACATCCTGGTCGGCTTCGAGGTGGCGGAAGGCTCGCGCTGGGCCGACATGCTGCGCCCCGGTGGCGTCGCCATGGTCAACACCATCCGCCTGACCCCGCCGGTGGTGTCGGTGGGTCTGTTCAAGTACCCCGACGATCCGGTGGCGCAGATGCGCGCCGCCGGGGTGACCGTGTATGATTTCGACGGCGGCGCCATCGCCCGCGCGTTGGGCGATCTGCGTCTGGTCAACACCATCATGCTCGGCGCCATCGCCGATTACCTGCCCTTCCCGGCGGACGATCTTGAGGAACAGATCGTCGGACGCTTCCGCGCCAGGAAGCCGGCCATGGTCGAAGTCAACCAAAAGGCGTTCTCGCTGGGCCGCGAAGCGGCACGGGCCAGCCAGCAGGCCTTGGCAGCCAACGGTTGAGGATGAATGAAGGGCAGAGGCGTCTATCGCCCCCGCCCTCGTTCTGCTAGTATTGGTGGCGCAAGCTGCCGATAAGGGGGGAACATGGCCGGGGCCGTGGATTTCGCGTCGCTGAAGATTTTGGTGATCGACGATCAGGAATTCGTCCGCACCATCGTCAAGAAGATGCTGCAACAATTGGGCACCGGCACGGTGCTTGAGGCCCAGGACGGCAATTCCGGCATGGAAAGCGTGATCCGCGACAAGCCGGATTTGGTCATCTGCGACATCCAGATGCGCCCCATGGACGGCTTCGGCTTTGTTCGCCAGTTGCGCGGCGCCGAGGGCGTGGCCGACACCCCGGTGATCATGCTGACCGCACACACCGATTCGTCGACCATCAGCCGGGCGAAAGAACTGGATATCGGCGCCTTCCTGGCCAAGCCGGTGCTGCCGCCGGCGCTCAAGGAAAAGATCACCCAGGTGATGGGCGGCTGACCGCCCTATTCGGTCAAAATCCCCTTCAGCGTCTTGACCGCCAAGGACAGGGTCTTCGAGTTCCCGTCCTCCTTGAGTTGCGGGAACTTTTCCCACAACGGCCACGTGGCCCACCACAAGCCGGCATCATCGTCGAGCTTATCCACCGGCTCCCATCCACGGTTGTTGCGCATCTCCATCTCGTAGACGCCGGCATTGAGGCGCAAGGCGCAACAGCGGATGAAACGCGACGGGCTGTCCTTGAACTTGCGCGGATTGTCGGCCGAGGCGTTGATGGACAGCAAAATCATTTCACCGAACAGGGCGACCTGATCCTTGACCTCGCTCAGTACCGCCTTGCTCCAGCTATCGCGGTATTTGACCTCGATCAGATATTTCTGATCCTGCTCGCGGTTCATGACCATGAAATCGGGCAGCTTGCGAACGGCGTCGGGCATCGCCAGCTTGGCGTATTCAAGCGGGCTCAGACACGCCACCTCACGAAAAACTTTTTCAACCCCGGCATCGATCACCCGGTAGCCCGCATCCTCGAAAATGGCGCGGGCGATGCCTTCGCTCATTTCTTTTTTTACGCGGCTTAGAAAGTCCATTCCACACCAGCTAAACCAAAAGGAGTAGCACCTTGCCATATCGCCACGGCGATGAAAAGGCGGTTAGGGGGAAAAGCGAATGGTGGCGATAACGTCAAAGCGCCGCGATCTCCGCTGCCGCTTCATCGAAGGCGGCTTCCATCTGGCCGGCCAGCGGACGGGCCTGATGCAAATAGCCTTCCGCGCATAAATGCTCGATCTCGGCGCAAAGACCGGCGAAACGGAAGCAACCGGCTGAATTGCCAGCCCCCTTGGCCGCATGAGTGGCCTCGCGCGCGGCTTCGGCGTCGCCGGCATCCAATTGCCGCACCGCTTCTTCCACCAAAGGCCGGGTGGTGTCGACGAACAGCGTCAGCAATTCACGCGCGTCATCGGTGATCGAACCGAAAATCTCGCGCATGGGGGTAAGGTCGAGCACCGGGGCCGTCAACTCGGACTTACCGACCAGCACCGGAATCGCCGCCAGTTTCTCCGACACCGAACGACGGCGGCGCAAGGCCACCGCCGCCGGCAGCAATTTGCGGATGGTCGCATCCATCTGCGCCCGGTCGATGGGTTTGGCCAGGAACGCGTCCATACCGCATTCCAGGCACTTGCTGGCGGTGCCCGACAGGGCGTCGGCGGTCAGCGCCACGATGGGCAGGCGGGTCAGGGTTTCGCGCTCCCACTCGCGCACCCGCGCGGTCAGTTCATAGCCATCCATTTCCGGCATGTGGCAATCGGTCAGCAGCAGGCCGTAATCGCGGATCTGCATGTATTCCCACGCTTCCAGGCCGTTGCGGACGATCTCGATGGCATAGCCCATGCGCTCCATCAGACGGCGGATGACCACCTGATTGGTCGGATTGTCCTCGGCCACCAGGATCAGGCAGCCGGCGGCGGCGGCTTCGTCGCGGGTGGGGGGAACGAAGGATTCCGACAGATCGGTGACTTCTTCCGCCTCGTCGGCCAGATAGGCGCGGTTGGCGGCGGCCCCCACCACCCGCCACAGGGCGGTACGGCGGATGGGCTTGGACAAAGTGGCGAACAGCCCGGCTGCACGCGCTGCCCCCGCCGCCGCCGGATAGCTGGCGTGAGACGCCATCAGGACCACCTGGGTCATGGATTCGTCACCGGCCGCGCCACGCAACGACACAGCCATGGGCACCCGGGTCTGATATTCCGTCCCGGCATCCATCAGCACCACGTCGTAATTCCAACCGGCCAGGGCAGCGGCGCGCACGGCAGCCAAGGCACCGTCGGTCGAGGCCACCACCGCCACCTGCGCCCCCAGATGGCCCAGATAATTGCGCAGGATTTCCGCCGCCATCGGCCCTTCCGCCAGCAGCAGCACGGCGATGCCGGCCAGATCGGGCCCGCCGGCGGCATCCTCGCCCACCTGTTCCAACGGCAGGGAGAACCAGAAGCTAGCCCCCTGGCCCACCTGACTGTCCACCCCGATCTCACCGTCCATCATCGCCACCAGACGGCGGCAGATGGACAGGCCCAGGCCGGTGCCGCCATAGCGGCGCGAAATGGAGGCATCGGCCTGACTGAACGGCTCGAACAACTTGGCCTGCTGCTCGCCGTTCAGGCCGATGCCGGTATCGCTGATGGTAAAGCGTACATGGCCGTCCGCCGCCGCTTCGGCGCTGATGCGCACATAGCCCTTGTCGGTGAACTTGACGGCGTTGCCGGCCAGATTGGTGACGATCTGACGCAGGCGGGTGGCGTCGCCCATGAACAGATCCGGCAAAGCCGGGTCGATAAAGGTCATCAGGCCGATGCCTTTTTCCGACGCGCGCGGGGCCAGCAATTCGGCCACGCTTTCGATGACGTCGGACAGCGACATCTCGATGATTTCAAGCTCGAGCTTGCCCGATTCGATCTTCGAGAAGTCCAGGATATCGTTGATGATGGTCAGAAGCGCGGTGGCCGAATCGCGGATGACGCGGGCCATTTCCTTCTGTTCCTGGGCCAGCGGCATGTCTTCCAGCAATTGCGCCATGGTCAGCACGCCGTTCATGGGCGTCCTGATTTCATGGCTCATGGTGGCCAGAAACAAGGACTTGGCCTGGCTGGCATCTTCCGCAATCCGCTTGGCCTCGGCCAGGGCGTCTTCCTGTTCCTTGCGCTTGGTGATGTCGGCGGTGGACACGCACACTGCCGGCTCGCCATCCATGTCGATGGCCGCCGCCGACATCATCGCCCAGAATTCCGAGCCGTCGGCGCGGCGCATGCGGCTTTCGTAATCGGCCAGATAGCCCTGACCACGGACCAGTTCGACCACCCGGTCGCGGTCGGCGGGATCGGCGTAGAACGAGGCGGCATCGACGCCGTTGCTGTCATCGGGGCGCGAGCCGAACAGTTCCGACCAGCGCGGATTGACGTACAAGATGGCGTTGTCGGACACCCGGCTAATGGCCAGGGCCAAGGGCGAGGTATCCAAAATGGTGCGCAGCCGGCCCTCGCTTTCCTTCAGCGCGTCGGTGGAATCCTGCAACTGGGCCAAGGCGCGCTGAAACACCACCAACTCGCCGGCCATGTCGGCGATTTCGTCATTGCCCGACGCCTCCACCTTGGTGTGGTAATCGCCCTCGACGATGCGATGCATGGCCGAGGCCAAGCCAGCCAGACGGTTGACGATATTGCGGCCCAGATACATCCACACGAACAACAGCGGCCCCAGCACGGTGACCACGGCGATGCCCATCATCACCTGCCGCCCGGTGGTCAGGGCGGCGCCCGCCCGTCTTTCGTTGGCGATGGCGGCGGCCTCGGTTTCCGAGACGATGCGGCCCACCACCGACGAGGTGCGCGCCACCAGATCACGGCCCTCTTCATTGGCGGCGATCAGGCGGACATCGGTCATCAGGCCGCGGGTGCGCAGCTCGAACACGTTTTCCGGACCGCTACCCAGGGTAATGGCCGCCCGCGCCGCGTCGCGCAAGGCGCTATCGGTGATGCGCGGATCGTCGATCATTTCCGCCAGCCGTCGCGACACGGTTTCGTAGCGGCGCCGCATTTCCCCCAAACCGTCCATGTCGCGGCTGACATGGGCCTGACGCAACAGGTCGGAGGCCTGAGCCACCACCGCCAGATCGGCATCGGTACCCTTGCGCGCCAGCAAGGTTCGCACGGCATTATCCAGATTGGCCAAGTCCAGTCCCTGCTGGCGGCTACGTTCCGATTGTTGCAGGCGACGGTCGACCAGGGCGTTGCGTCCGACCACATTGTCGCCGATGGATACCATCAGAGTGCGCAATTCCTGCAATTGCGGCAGGTTGATGCTGGTGCCTTCCAGGTCTTCGATCAAATTGCGCAGGCGTTGCGCCTGCTGTTGCAAGGCGACGAAATTATTTTGCCGCTGAAACTGGCTTTGCGACGAATCCAAGGCCGGGGCGGCGGCAGCAAGACGGGCGGTGGCTTCCGACAGTTTCAACGCCGCCGCCACGCTGGGCAGATTGGCGCGGGTGACGGTGGCCAGCAGGCGACCGACCTCGGAATAGCTGCTCCAGGCCAGCCAACCGGCCATCAGGGTCATGCCGGACACCAGGCCGACGGCGACCAGAAGCTTGGCGCGGATACCGAAGCGGTACCGGCGTTTGCCTTCATCCGCCGACGCGCTTACCGCAACCTCGGGTTTCGGGTCCGCCGAAAAATCCACGCGCTCATCTCCCTTCGCACAAGCGGCCCATCATGCCCCATGCACAGGCGAGGGACAATCCCACCGAGCTTATGACATATCCAAATCAAGGCCAGTGCTGGTAAGATGCCGCCCCGTTGAGATGGTAACCGGAGTCCCGATGGCCTCGCCCGCCCCCCAGCCCGCTTTCCCGCCCGAGATTTCCCAGGCCCTGGCCCGCGCCCAAACCCTGGCCGCCGGCCAGAAACTGGATGAGGCGGAAAAGCTGCTGGCGCAGTACCCGCATGTGCCCGATTGCGTCTTCCGCCGCGCCGCCATCCTGATGACCCTGGAACGCTGGGCCGAGGCGGAAGCCGGGTTCCGCGCCCTGCTCAAGCTGGCGCCCAGCCATTTCGACAGCGCCATGGGTCTGGCCGGCGCCCTGATCGAGCAGAACCGGGCCAAGGAAGCCATCCCGCTGCTGGAAGCCGCCTACAAGGCACAGCCGGGCGGGCGCACCCGCTATTTCCTCGGCATCGGCCTGGATCAGGCCGGGCAAAAGGACCGCGCCGCCAAGCTGCTGGCCGAGGCCCGCGCCCATGTCATCGCCCAATCGGAAGCCCGCAACCTGCTGCCGTCCGAGCTTTACATGCAGATTTCCCGGCGCTGCAATCTGCGCTGCGCCATGTGCGGCCATGAAGTGTGGAAAAGCAATTCCGGCTTCATGGAAATGGAGGTGTTCGACCGCATCCTGGAGCAGTCGAAGGCCAACGGCATCACCACCCTGCACATCCTGTCGGGCCAGGGCGAGCCCATGCTGCACCCCCAGGTCTTCGAGATGCTGGAAAAAGCGGTGGCCATGGGCTTCAACGTCGGCATCGTCACCAATGGCACCCCCTTGACGCCGGAACGCTGCGAAAAACTGGGCAAGCTAGGCCTCGCCTATATCCAGTTTTCCTTCGCCGGCTGGGACAAGGACAGCTACGAGGCCACCTATGTGGGGGCCAAGTTCGACCGCACCTTGGCCAATTTGCACAAGATGGCCGAGACCACCAAGGGCACCAAGACCAACTTCATGGTCAAAGCCGTGTGTACCGGCGACAATTGGGCCGAGGTGCGCGACCGCACCCGCGCCTTCCTGGAAGGCCATGGCGTGGACAAGGTGTTCACCGTCATCGCCAACAATTTCGGCGGCAACGTGGTACACGGCAAGTTCCACGAGCATCTGGGCGTGTGGTCGCTGAAGAACATCGAACACCAGCGGCTGATGCCCTGCCGCGTGCTGCTGCGCGCCGTCGGCGTGTTCTGCGACGGCACGGTGACCGCCTGCGCCTGCTATGATTCCAATGCTGAGTTGAAGATCGGCAACATCATGGAGCAAACCTTGGCGGAAATCCGCCAGGGTCCAGAATTCCGCAAGATCGTCGATGCCTTCCGCTGTGGCGACGTCAGCGGCATCCCCATGTGTTCCAAGTGCGACGACCCTTACGGCTGATTTTCACCACTCCCGCAGACGGCACGGACGCAATCGCGCAGCCAGCGGTGCCCGGCATCGGCATCCAGCCGTGGATGCCACAGCATGCTGACGGTCAGGGGCGCCAGCGATACCGGTAACGGGAAAGTGTGCAATCCGGCCCTCGGCACGGTGGTGTGGCGCTCGGGAACAGCGGTGATCAGGTCCGAGGCTCGGACCAGGGCCAAAGCCGCCGAAAAACCGCCGACCATGGCGACGATGCGGCGGTGCAGCCCCAGGGCAGCCAGCGCGTCATCGACCAAGCCGCGTTCCTGCCCGCGCCGCGAGACCAGGACATGGCCACCCTCAGCATAGCGTTCGGCGGTGATCTCGCCCGTTGCCAGCGGGTGGCCGTGGCGGACGACGCCGACGAAGCGGTCGTGGAACAGGGCCACGGTCCGCATTTCCGGCCCATCGGTCGCGCTCACCACCCCGGTTTCCAGATCGACATCGTTATGGCGCAACAAGGCTTGGCCGCGTTCCGATTTGCCGACGAAGCGCAGCCGCACGCCGGGAGCCTGGGCGGTGAGACGGGCGATCAGCGCCGCACCGAAAGTGTCGACGAACCCTTCACCGGTCCGCAGGGTGAACACCCGCTCGAGCCGGGCAAGATCCAGCTTTTCCACCGGGCGCAGCACGGCTTGCGCCTCCGCCACCAATAACTCCATGCGTTCGCGCAATTCCAGCGCCCGCGGGGTGGCAACCAGAGTGCGGCCAGACCGCACCAGCAGCGGATCACCCGTCG
Organism: Magnetospirillum gryphiswaldense MSR-1 v2; assembly: GCF_000513295.1. Taxonomy (NCBI): domain Bacteria; kingdom Pseudomonadati; phylum Pseudomonadota; class Alphaproteobacteria; order Rhodospirillales; family Rhodospirillaceae; genus Magnetospirillum; species Magnetospirillum gryphiswaldense. The sequence continues at coordinate 751,936 of NC_023065.1, read as the reverse complement.
CTTCACGCAGCCGGGCCAGGGCCCGGCTCATGGCCGATGGGCTCAACCGCAAGCGGCGCGCCGCCCCGGCGACACTGCCTTCGCTCAACAGCGCCTCAAGGGGGTAGAGCAGGTTCAGATCAGGTCCGGGCATGACATCCCCCCGCCGATATATGGCGTTCAATGCATCAATATAATGCAAATGCTGCGCGTTCCGCCACATATGGCGACGGATTAAGGTCGGGGTAGCCCCACTTCCGGGGTGCCCGGACATGGAGTCCCATGATGCAGCCCCTTCCCTTCCCCCGCCCCACCTCGATCAACGGCGCTTTGGCCGGCTTGTCGCTGGCGGTGTTGCTGGCGTCTTTGGGCACCAGCATCGCCAATGTCGCCCTTCCCACCCTGGCCGAGGCCTTCGCCGCCCCGTTCCAGCAGGTTCAATGGGTCGTCCTCGCCTATCTTCTCGCCATCACCACCCTGATCGTCGGTGTCGGGCGGCTGGCCGACCTGAGCGGACGGCGCCGGCTGTTGCTGGGCGGTATCGCCTTGTTCACCCTGGCCTCTGCCCTGGGGGCCGCCGCCCCGGCGCTGGCGCCCCTGGTGGCGATCCGCGCCGTCCAAGGACTGGGGGCGGCGGTGATGATGGCCCTCGGTCTGGCCTTTGTCGGCGACATCCTGCCCAAGGACAAAACCGGCAGCGCCATGGGATTGCTGGGGACCATGTCGGCCATGGGCACCGCCTTGGGGCCGTCGCTGGGCGGCGGTCTGATCAGCGCCTTCGGCTGGCCGGCCATCTTTTTGGTCAACCTGCCCTTGGGGGTGGTGGCCTTCGTTCTGTGTTACCGCCATCTTCCGGCCATCGCCGCCAAGGCTGAGTCCGGCCACCCCGCTTTCGACCATGCGGGCATGGTGCTGCTGGCCCTGACCCTGGCCGCCTATGCCCTGGCCATGACCATGGGCGGCGGCAGGTTCGGCCCGCTCAATCTGGCCTTGCTGGCGGCGGCCCTGGTCGGGGCCGGGCTGTTCGTCATGGTCGAGAGGCGGACCGCCTCCCCCTTGATCCGGCTCACCCTGTTTGGCGAAGCAGGCCTACGCACCGGTTTCGCCACCAGCGCCTTGGTGGCGACGGTGATCATGACGACGCTGGTGGTGGGGCCGTTCTATCTGTCGCGCACGCTGGGACTGGGCCCGGCCATGGTCGGACTGGCCATGACCGCCGGCCCGCTGGTCGCCGCCCTGACCGGTATGCCCGCCGGGCGGCTGGTCGACCGCGTCGGCACCCACCGCGCCAGTCTGGCCGGTCTGGGCGCCATGATCACGGGTACCGCCGCCCTGGCCGTCATCCCGTCCAATCTTGGTCTTCTCGGCTATATCGCGCCGCTGGTGATGGTCACCGCCGGCTATGCCCTGTTCCAGACCGCCAACAACACCGGAATCATGAGCCAAGGCGGCAGCGAACAGCGCGGCGTGATTTCCGCCTTGCTCAACCTGTCGCGCAATCTGGGCCTGATCTCCGGCGCCTCGGTCATGGGGGCAGTGTTCGCCCTGGCCTGGGCCGGCACCGACATGGCGCAGGCGACGCCCGACGCGGTGGCCACGGGCATGCGTACCACCTTCGCCGTCGCCGCGATCGTCATCGTCGCCGCGCTTGCCCTTACTGTCGGCTGGAAACGGGCGGATTAAACCGGAAACCCGGCCTTGGCCAAACGCTTAGCTGCCAGATCCTCGGCGTCGATGGACAAATCCAACAACGGCGGGCGGGTGGCGCGCCAGCTTTGGTCGCCGCTGGCCCGCGCCACCAGGGTTTTCAGCAACGGAATCAGCGGAAAATCCTGGGTGGCGACACGAAAGGCGGTCAGCGCCTCTTGCAGGCCCTCGGCCTCGGCATCGCGCCATTTGCGGAACAATTCGACCATGGCGGCGCCGTTGACATTGGCATTGGCGGAAATGCAGCCGGCGCCGCCCAGGCGCAGCAAATTAAGCATCAAGGCCTCGGTGCCGGTGAAGATGTCGAAACCGGGAAAGGCGCGGATCATCGCTTCCATGTTGGAAAATTCGCCCGAACTGTCCTTGATCCCCACCACCGTGCCGGGATAGGCCTTGAGCAGACGTTCGATCAGGGCCAGGGACAGCGGCACCCCGCTTTGGCGGGGGAAGTGATACAGATAGACCCGCAAATTCTTGTCACCGACCCGCTGGATCACCTCGGAATAGGAGCGGAACAGGCCGTCATCGGACACCCCTTTATAATAAAACGGCGGCAACATCAGCACACCGCCGCAGCCCAGCTTGGTGGCGCGGCGGGTCAACTCCACCGTATCGGGCAACGCACAGGCCCCGGTGCCGGGCATCACCCGGCCCATGTCGATACCGGCGCCGACCAGCGCATCGAGCAGGTCCAGCTTTTCCTTCACCGTCAGCGAATTGCCTTCGCTGGTGGTGCCGAACGGCGCCAGACCGATATCCAGGCTGGTCAGCACGCGGGAAAAAGCGACAAAACGCTTGGAATCGGGAACCAATTGACGGTCGAACGGGGTGAGCACCGGGGCCAGAACCCCGGTGATGCGGTTCGGACGGATCGAAGCGGCCATTGCCGTGAAGCTCCGTTTAAGGGCACCATCTGTGGCGGAGCGCCAACACTAACCTATCCGAGCCGCCATGCACAGGCTTGCCGCCACACTTTTGCGCCAGATGTTGCAGACCGCCATCGCCGCCGCCCTGCCGGCCCAGTGCCTGCCCGCCCATCTGCCGCCGCTGCCCAGCAATCGGTTGCTGGTGCTGGGCGCCGGCAAGGCCGCCGCCGCCATGGCCCGAGTGACCGAGGATCATTATGGCATACCGCTGGAAGGGCTGGTGGTCACCCGTCACGGACATGGCGTCGCCTGTCGTTCGGTACAGGTGATGGAAGCCGGTCACCCCCTGCCCGACCTATACGGCCAGCAGGCGGCCACCCACATGGTGGAAATGGTGCGCGACCTTGGTGCCGACGATCTGGTGCTGTTCCTGGTCTCGGGCGGTGGCTCGGCCCTGTTGCCGCTACCGGCGCCGGGCCTGAGCCTGGACGACAAGCAGGCGATCACCCGCGACCTGCTGAAAAGCGGCGCCAGCATCGGCGAAATCAACATCGTGCGCAAACACCTGTCGGCCATCAAGGGCGGACGGCTGGCCGCCGCCGCCTGGCCGGCGCGCTTCCTCACCCTGGCCATTTCCGACGTGCCCGGCGACGACCCGGCCATCATCGCCTCGGGCCCAGGCATGGCCGATACCAGCACCTGCGCCCAGGCCCAGGCCATCTTGCGGCATTATGGCCTGCCCATCCCCGCCTTGGACGAATCGCCCAAACCGGGCGACCCGCGCCTGCAACGGGCCGAAGCCCGGGTGATCGCCACCGCCATGGCCAGCCTGAACGCCGCCGGCACCGTGGCCCAAGCCCAGGGTTGGCAGGTGCTGAACTTAGGTGATTGCATCGAGGGCGAAGCCCGCCACGTGGCCCGGGTGATGGCCGGCATGGCCAAATCCATCCGCCACCACGGCCAACCGCTGGCGGGGCCGGTGGCGCTGATCTCGGGCGGTGAAACCTCGGTAACGTTGCGCGGCCACGGGCGCGGTGGACGCAATACGGAATTCCTGCTGGCCTTGGCTCTTGCGCTCGACGGGCTGGACGGCGTATACGCCCTGGCCGCCGACACCGACGGCATCGACGGCAGCGAGGACAATGCCGGCGCCCTCCTCACCCCCGACACATTGGCCCGCGCCGCCAAGGCCGGCTTGAACGGGGCGGCCATGCTGGACAACAACGATGCCTATGGCTTTTTCGCGGCCCTGGGCGATCTGGTGCTGACCGGGCCGACGCGGACCAATGTCAACGATTTCAGGGTAGTGCTGATCCCATGACCGAGACCTCGCTGGCGGTGAAACTGATCCCGCTTTATCTGTTGGTGGCCATCGGCTTTGCCCTGGGGCGGTTTCTGGGGGTGAAAAGCCAGGAAATCGGCAAATTGTCGCTGTACGTGCTGTCGCCGGCGGTGGTGTTCAAGGGCTTTTACGCCGCCAAACTGGAAGGCGCCATGCTGGTGCTGCCCTTCGCCGTCATGGCCCTGGCCTGCCTTGCCGCCTGGGTGGCCCTGCCCCTGGCCAGCCGGTTCTGGAACGATGGACGCGAACGGCTGAGCGCCTTTACCGTGGCCACCGGCAATACCGGCTTTTTCGGCATCCCCGCCTGCCTGTCGCTGATCGGCCCCGAATCACTGCCGTACGTGGTGCTGGTGTCGTTCGGCTTCACCGCTTACGAAAACTCGGTCGGCTTTTTCATCATGAGCCGGGGCGACGCTACCTGGAAAGGCGCGCTGGCCCGCGTGCTGAAATATCCCGGCCTGCACGCCTGCTGGATCGGGTTGACGCTGAACGCCTATCAGGTGGTATTGCCCGGCTACATCCCACAAACGGTGGATTTGCTGGCCGGCGGATTCTCGGCTGTCGGCATGATGATCGTCGGCCTTGGTCTGGCCGGATTGACCCGGTTCCGGCTTGACCTGGGCTTCATCGCCTATGCGTTTGGCTGGAAATTCGTGATCTGGCCAGCCCTGGCCGTGGGCTTTATTGTTCTGGACCGCGCGTGGCTGCACGCTTTTTCCAACATCGGCCATCAGGTGTTGCTGATCGAAAGCCTGACCCCGATGGCAGCGGTCACCGTGGTGCACGCGACCTTACGCAACATCCACCCCGACCGCGCGGCGGTGGCGGTGGCGCTGTCGACACTGGCGGCATTGCTGTGGTTACCGCTGGTGTATGGGGTGGTGTTTTAAGTCCGTCTATCCCACGTTGGACTTGCCCGGAAAGAGTGGAGAGCATTTCTCGGTTTATGCCGCTTTGGCCTCGAAGCGGCATGGGCTTTTATATCCCTGGGCGGAATGTCGCCTGACCACCACCGCTTGACGACCGTCTCGACCGTCAAGGCCGACCTGGGAATTACTGGCTCGGGTGATGACGAGTGGCTTGCTGCTGTGATCGACCGGGCGTCGGCGGTAATAAGCCGCTGGTGCCGGCGGGTGTTTGCAGTCGAGACGGTATCGGAGACATTCCGCCTCAATCGCTACCAGCCTGAGATGGTGCTGTCCCGGTTCCCGGTGGTGGCGGTTTCGGCCGTCACCGTCGGCGGGACTGCCCTCGATGCGAGCGAGTATGAGGCCGATGCTGACAAGGGCATCCTCTACCGCGTCGACACCAAGGGCAAGTACGTGTGCTGGCCGAACGATGTGATCGAGGTGACGTATTCGGCTGGATATTTCTTGCCGTCTGAGCACGAACGCACGCTGCCTGAAGACGTCGAGAAGGCGGCAATCATGCTGTGCAAGGTGGATTACTTCGCCCGTGTGCGCGATCCGCTGGTCAAGGCGGAGAGCATCGAGGGCGTTAGCCTGCCCTTTGACGCCCTCTGGGCGCCAGCCCTCACAGACAGCTTCCATAAAGGCGTTGTGATCGTCACCGGCGACGGCATGAAATTCCGTTGGCAGTGGGCGGCAGACGAGACGCAAGCATCTCTCCCAGAGCTTTTCGAGGTCTCCCATGTCGCCCATGGCAAAGGTCTCACCGTCTTGCCCGGCGCGTGCTGCAGTTGCTTCATCGCCGCTGGCGCGGATGCGCTCGACGATGGCGGTCAGCAACGACTGGTCCCACTCCACCTTCTTGGGCAGATCGGCTACCACGGTGATGTCGCCGTCGTCGAACCGCACAGTGCCGCTATCCTTGCCCTCACGGCTGCGCAGCTCGGTGGCAAGGTTGGCGTAGCGGCGGGTCAGCGCGCCGTCGAGCCAGTCCTTCTGCATCTTGGCGAGACGCACGGTCTGCTCGGCTTCTTCCTGCAGCAGGGCCAGCATTTCCGCCGGCAGGCTGGCGGCCTCACCCAGCGGCAGGCGCATCATGTCGGCGAGGCTGGGACGATTGGGGATGGTCATAATTAGTTCCTCCGGGGCTTGTCGCCGCTCGCCTTGATGGCGATGTAGGCGATGCGGTCTTCGGCGATGCGGCGCTGCACGAGCAGCAGGCAACCGTCTTTGGCCTGCGCCATGGCATGGTCGGCAATACGGTCGAGTTCGGAACGAGCGGATCCGTGCAAAGCCGATGGACCAGGTGCCCGATCAACGGCCAGGAGCCCCTCGTGATACGAGATGCGGTCTCCAGGCTGGGCTTGATCAATCCAGGCAAGAAAGCTGCGTTCGCTCAATATCGGCAGAGTAAGGGGCATCATGATGCGACCCGCGTTTCACCGGTCCGCTCGCGCATATGATCGGCCTCGTAGGCGACCACATCGTCCAAGCGATAGACCACCTTGCCTTCCAGCTTCAGAAAGCGAGGGCCTTTGCCGCGCCAGCGCCACTTCTCCAGCGTGCGGGGGCTCAAGCCCCACCGGCGGGAGAGCTGGACCTGATTGATGTGAGAGATAGGACGATCAGTCGTCATTCTTCCTATTCCTTGCCGTTCGCGGGACGGTCGTTTCGATCGTCCGAATGAAGGTCATCACCTTGTCGGCGGTCGCCAATGTCGGTGAACGGCCGCGTCGTAAGCCGAGCACAAACGATGGATCGCCAACGGCTTGACGCCCAAACTCGGTGGGCTTGAAGCCGCTATTGGCGAGGAAAGCCTCGACGGTGGCGCGGAACTGTTCGCTTAATGTGCTCATGATAGGAAATATAAAATCCGCATGCGCCTCTTGCGTCAAACGGAAAAGATTGTTAATTTCCTACATAGCCGAATCAATGGGATACCAGCATGGACCTCGACCCTGTCCGCCTCCGCCTGCTCCAGCTCGTGCAAGAGCAGAAGACCGATCTGAAAAATCTCTCGCTGGCAATCGGGCGCAATGCCGCCTATCTGCACCAGTTCGTGTTTCGGGGAACGCCGAAGATCCTGGCCGAAGACGTCCGCCAAGCGCTGGCGGAACATTTGGCCGTCGAAGAGGACGAACTACGTCACTCGCAGATCCCGACGCGCAAGCCACGATCACCGAACCAGCGGGACGATGTGGGTCTGGCTCTCCCGGATGGGTTCCTGCCGGTTTCCGAGATTGATGTTCGTGCTTCAGCAGGGTACGGCGCCGTGCATGACGGCTTGGAAGAAACCAAGGCGACCTGGTTATTTCCCGATGCGGTGGTCCGCTATGAATTTCGCGCTCAGCCAAGTGACCTTCGCATGATCACCATCACCGGCGATTCCATGGAACCGCTCCTGTCCAGTGGGGATCGCATCCTCATTGACACTAGTCAGAAGGTGCCGGTTCCGCCGGGTATCTTTGTCATCTGGGACGGCATGGGGTTGGTGACCAAACGGATCGAGCACATCCCCCACTCAGATCCGCCGACCGTTGTCATCCGGTCAATCAACCCGGAGTACCAGACCTACGAGCGTACCGCCGACGAGGTCAACATCATTGGGCGCGTCATCTGGGCGGCGAAGCAGTTTTAAGCCAGCCAAATTTCAGGAGGGTCATGGTGCCAAGCGCAATCATCCGGGGAAGTAACAGATGCCGCCACGAGGTGGATTTTGGGGATGCCCCCGTTCGTGTCGAGATCCATTCCAGCGAGGAAACCGTCGATATCTTCGTCGAAGCCGATCATGAGACGAGACCTCAGGGCAAACGACACTTTGGGGAAATTGGATGAATAAGAACTATGGCAAGAATGCTATCACGAGCATCGTGGATAGCGTGGAGCATGCCATGGGCCGCCGTGCTGATATCGCGGTTACCGGGTTGCGGCGCGCGGGAAAAACGGTCTTTGTCGCATCTTTGATCCGTAACCTGTTGGCCAGAAGCCGAAACCCAGATGTGCTGCCAGGGTTTCGCCCGGAGATCATCGGGGTCAAAGAGGAACCGGCGGGTATCGCTGATTTGCCCCCATTTCAAACTGAAAAATACTTCCGGGATTTGCAGGCTGATCCGCCGCGCTGGCCGAAATCCACAGACTCGATCTCACGTACCGAGCTGAAAATTCGCTACAAGCGCGCGAGAAGCATTACAAACCCATTGGGCAAGGACGGCATCCTGACGCTAGGCATCATCGATTACCCAGGGGAATGGCTGAATGACGTCCAACTGCTCCACCTGAGTTTCGAGGAATGGTCGCGCCAAACGCTATCGCGGTTGCGGACCGGGGCAATTTCAATCGTCGCCACCGATTTCCTGGGCTTCCTGTCAACCGCCAACGGCAACAGTCGAGCCGACATTGACCTGATCTCCCGGCGAGGCCATGAGCTTTACAAGGACGCATTGTTCAAGATGCGCGATGAGCTCGGCTTGTCATTTCTGCAGCCGGGGCGGTTCATCATGCCCGACGGCGGAGGCGACAAGCCTCTCCTGTGGTTCTTTCCAATGGAGCCCCCGCCTGAGGCTGACAAATCCGGTAAGGACACGTTATGGGCCACCCTCGCGCAGCGCTACAAGGCTTACTGCGACAAGATTGTTACCGGCTTCCTTCGTGAAACCTTCGACCGATGCAATCAGCAGGTCGTTCTCGTCGATTTGCTGACCGCCCTCAACGGTGGCCAGGTTGTTTTTGACGATGCCTGCGAGGCCATTGGTACGGCCCTTGATGCGCTGGGGTTGGGAAGATCTCGGTGGTGGAAGTTGCTTCGCATGCAGCACCGCAAGTTCGATCGGGTGCTCTTCGCTGTCACGAAAGCGGATCATGTGCCGCAAAGTCAGCGCCATGCTCTTGAACGATTGCTTGAGAATATTATCGGTGACCGCATCTCACGCGATCTCACTGACGGTTCTCGCGTGCAATCGATGGCCTTGGCATCCGTATTGTGCACCAAGGATGACAAGGTGTTGGTGGATGTTGGTGAGGTTGATGTCGTGGTTGGAAAACCCATCGACAGCGACAAGGGCCTGAAAATCTATCCTGGCGTCATTCCCAGCGATCGTCCGCGTCCCGATTATTGGTCGCGCACTGCCATCCGTTATCCAATTTTTAGTCCACCTAGACTTGATGCAGGAGCCTTCGGCGGCATCCCCAACATTAATCTGGACCGGGCAATCGATTTCATCCTTAAGGACATCCTGAAATGACGGATCCGTTCGCCATTCCTACCGAATGCGAGCCACTTGCCCCTTCCTTGCAGCCTCGCGACGCTTTCACCGTAGAAGCGGAGGAGATGTCGCGGATTGTTATTGAAACCACACCACTCCCGGTTACGGAGGTCCTCTCGCCCTCTCAGCGTAAGGTGGGGATCGCTCTAGGCCTTTTTGCCCTCGGCTTGGTCGGATTGGCTGGCCTTTCGGTTGGCGAATGGCTGCTCGATCTCGCTGACCGGCATTGGGCGTTAGCTGCAGCCGGCGGGCTCTTCGTCGGCGCTACCGTGTTGGGCGCCTTGGTCTGGATCGGGCGTGAGATGGTTGCTCTGGGGCGCCTGCAAAATGTTGATGAACTTCGTGTTCGGGCCACAAGGATCAAGGATCCACGTGAGACGCTGAAATTGTTGAAGGACGTCACAGATGCGCTGGCGACGTCTAACGATCCAGCAAAGTGGCATGAGGCCTCAAAGAGTGGCGATGCAGTTGGCCTGATCACTCAGTTCAATCGACAGGTGCTTGAGCCGCTGGATCAGCAGGCATCCCTGCTTGTGAAGCGGGCCGCTGCCGATACAGCCATGCTGGTAGCCATGAGTCCGACCACACTCACAGATTCTGCAGTCTTTCTCGCTCGATCAGCGTCTCTGATCCGCGGAATTGCATCCGTCTACGGACATCGGCCAGGAAAGCTGACAACCATTGCCCTGATGCGCCGTCTGATGCGCGAAGTTGGCGTGGTTGCTGCCACAGATGTCTTGGGCGATGCTTTTACGACGGCGGCTGGCGAGATGGTCGGGAAGGCTCTGGGAAAGGTGACGGTCGCTGCTGGCGAGGGCATTATCGCTGGACAGCGAATGGCACGCATTGGATTCCTGGCCATGAGCGTATGCCGCCCCTTGCCATTTCCAGAAGGCCAGCGTCCTAAGCTGTCTGACCTTCTTCGCAGTTGATCCAGGGGCTCTCATGTTGAAAATATTCACTGCCCCCCTTCTTGTCCTCTTCCTAGAGCGGTTTCACGCCGAGCGGAATCGGTAGAGGATTCCCCCTGAGGTCATTTTGTGATTCAACATCTTCGGTAACAACGCTCCCGAGGATGATGCGATGACGTGGCGCTCAGGGCAGTCCTATTCTCAGGACTTGCGCGATAGAGTTTTGGCGGCTGTGGACAGCGGCATGAGCGCCTACGAGGTGGCGCCGCTGTTCCGGGTGAGCGTTTCGTACATCTACAAGGCCCAAGGCCGCCGCCGGGCCACCGGCGAGACGACGGTGAAGCCACGGCCTGGGCGGCCAGGACAGAAGCTGGCGGCTCACCTTGAGGCGTTGCAGGCGCAGATCAAGGTCGAGCCCGATGCCACGCTGGCTGAGTTGCGCGCCTGGGTTCTGGCCGAATTGGGCGTGTCGATCAGCGTCGGCGGCCTGTGGAACACGCTTGAGCGGCTCGACCTCAGTCTGAAAAAAAGAGTGCGCATGCTGCCGAGCAGGAACGTCCCGACGTAGCCGAAGGACGCATCGCCTGGCGAGCCGAGCAGCCGGCGCTGGACCCAACCCGCTTGGTCTTCCTTGATGAAACCGGGGCATCGACCAACATGACCCGGCGCTACGGACGGGCGCCGCGCGGTCAGCGGCTGCTGGCTGCGGTGCCGCACGGTCATTGGAAAATGACCACCTTCGTCGGGGCGCTCCGGCATGACGGAATCTCCGCCCCCTTCGTCATCGACAAGGCGATGAATGGCGCGATCTTCCTGGCCTATGTCGAGCAGGTCCTGGCTCCGACCTTGCGGCCCGGCGACATCGTCGTAATGGACAATCTGCCCGCCCACAAGGTGGCAGGGGTCAAGCAACTCATCGAAGCCCGAGGGGCCACCCTGCGGTATCTGCCGCCCTACTCCCCAGACCTCAATCCCATCGAGCTCGCCTTCGCCAAGCTCAAGAGCCTGCTGCGAAAGGCGCAAGCCCGCACCATCAACACCTTATGGGACGTGATCGGAAAACTCATCGACCTGTTTCCGCCCGAGGAATGCGCCAATTTCTTCGCCCACGACGGATATGGACGCTCGATGTGAAAATGCTCTAGCGTTCGGCACAGCTTATGCCAGCGATATTCGCGTATGCTTCACCCCCGGTGAGGATTGCACCGCCGTGATCGTGGATCAAATCGCCGCTGCCAAGCGGGAAGTCTTGGTTCAGGCGTACAGCTTCACCAATCCCGATATCGTCAAGGCGCTGGTTGCCGCTAAGAAGCGGGGCGTCGACGTCAGGGCCATCCTCGACAAATCGAATTTCTGCCGGGCTGAAAAGGCGGCATGTGAAAACAAGGGACAGATTGCGGCCGACACATTGGTCATTGCCAAGGTGCCTGTGACTGTCGATCGCGAACACGCCATCGCCCACAACAAGATCATGGTGATTGACCGGGAACGCGTCATCACCGGCAGTTTCAACTTCAGCCGTGCCGCCCAGGAAAAGAACGCGGAAAATCTGTTGGTGATCACTGACGCAGCCCAAGCGCAGCGGTATAGCCTGCTCGGCATGCCAAAGGTGAGGCAGCCCTGCGGACCTATGGCTCCGACACTGACGCCGATGCCGCCGAACTGTTCCGGCGGATGGTGTTCAACATCCTGGTGTCGAATGTCGATGACCATCTGCGTAATCACGGTTTTTTGTGGGCGGGCGAGAATGGCTGGCGGCTGTCACCGGCCTACGACCTGAATCCGGTTCCAGCCGACGTGAAGGCGCACATCCTGTCGACCAATATCAGCCTGGACGAAGGCACCTGCTCGATTGAGCTGGCGCGGGAGAGTGCCGGGTATTTCGGTTTGGCCCAGACCGACGCCGATGCCATCATCCGGGAAGTTGCCGCCGCGACAGCGCAGTGGAAAACGGTGGCGGCCTCCATGCACGTCAAGCCGTCGGAGATCGAGCGTATGGAGACGGCATTTGATCACGACGAACTGCGGCTGGCGCTGACTGTCGGCAGTGTTCGGCCAGCACCGTGATAGCGTGAGCTGGCCCGCCAGGAGATCCTGGTATCGGCATTTTCATTCACCAGCGGATCAATCACCCTGGCGCTGATCCAGGCGCGGCAGCGTAGGGTCTATGGCGGCAAGCCCCGTGTGGCGCCTTCTGCGCCCGGATCGATAATCCGTAGTTATCTTCCAGTTTGGACCAAAATGGATTGTACCAGCCTCGTGTCGTAGAGGAAGGAGGGTGAATCTGGGATTGGCGCTATGAACGGATCAAAGGGGCTTCCCGATTGACGGTACTGCTGCTGTCAATCCCCCGGCAGCTTTCCATCCCTCTGCTTCATGGTGGCCGCGTCCATTTCCATCCGGGCCACGGCTGCGTCGATCTGTGACCGCAAAGCGGGTTTGTCCTTGGCAGGGGCTTGCTTGAAGCGGCGCAGCAGGTCCTCGGCCTCAATCAGTGTGGCCGTCGCACCTGGGGATGGATTGGTTCCCAGGCGCAGGCGCATCACCTCCAGATCGACGGCGCGGTTGGATGCATAGACCGCATCCGGATTCGCTTCGGGCTTGTCCGCGGAAATGGCGTTCAGCGGTGACAGCAGGGTCAGGATGACCAGGGCCAAGGGCAGTTTTCTCATGACGATCTCCTCAATTCAGAAGCCCCATTCGCGGATCAGCACGGCGGCGGCGGATCGCAGGGCGCTGCCCATCAGGGATTGACGTTGTCCATCCATGTGGATTTGGCCGCGCATGGGGGCGGCGAAAGCGGTTGGGGTGTCGGTGGCCAGGCGGACGCGGTAAAGGGCGCCGTCGGGCACCAGGGTCTTGTCGGCGAAGCGGGCGGGGATGGTGCCGCCATAGGGGGCGGCCAGGGATGGTTCGGTGAGCGCCTTAACGGCGACACGGTCGATGGCGGCGATGGTGGCGTCCATAGCCGTGCCGCCGCCTTCGGGGATGAAGCGGGCCGAGTTGTTTTTTGCGATGCGGGGAAGGTCGGATTCGGCAACATAGGCTTCCAGCACGGTGCCGACGCGCAAGCCCAGGATGGGTTCGCGGCCATTGATCCACTGGCCGGGCTGTAAGTTGGGCGAAATGTCGGTGATGGTGGCGGCCATGGGGGCCACCAGGGTTAGCCTGTCGGTTTCCGCTTGGATGGCTGCGCGTTCGGCCACGGCGCCGGCCAGTTCCTGGGTGATGGATTGGGTGCGGTTGCGGAAGCTGTCCTCGAACCCTGTGGCGGAAAGCTCGTATTTCAGCACACCAATGCGCCGCTCGACCTGCTGGAGACGCAAGGCCAGATCGGGGTTGTCCAGGCGGGCCAGCACCGTTCCTACCTCCACCTTCTGACCCTCGGCCACCCGGATCTCCGCCAGGATAGAGGAGCTGGGGGCATACAGCGCCATGTGGCTTTCCGCCTTCAGAATGGCTGGGGCCGAGACGCGGCCCGACCACGGCACCAGCAGGATCAGCAACACGAACAGCAAACCGCCCAGAGGCCAGCGACTACGTCGGCTGGCGCGGATGGCAGGCAGACGTTTCCGCCACTCCGCCATCTCGGCCCAGAACGGCTTGATCACGAACCAGCCGATTTCCACCACGAACAGGACGATGCCGACTACCTTGATGAAGAAGTGGTAGACTAGAACGGCGATGCCCAGGAACAGCGCCAGCCGATAAATCCATACCGCCCAGGCGAAGACGATCATCCAGGCCCTTGTGGTGGAGGGTAGGTGTTCCGGCACCGGCTCGTTCAGACCGAACAGCACTTCTCTGAGGTGCCAGCGGGCCAGCGCGAAGCTGCGCGGGTGCAGATTGGGCTGATCCAGCGCGTCCATGGCCAGGAAATAGCCGTCGAAGCGCATGAACGGGCTGAGGTTGATGGCCAATGACGAGATCAGGGTGGTGACCGCCAGGGTGAAGGTCATGCCCTTGGCGGGGCCCTCGGGCAACAGCCCCCAGGCCAGTACTGCCCAGGCGGCGATGGTCATTTCGGCCAGAATGCCCGCCGCCCCCACCATCAGCCGCTGACGCCGGTCGGTCAGCTTCCAGGCATCGTTGACGTCGGTGTAGAGCATGGGCCACAGCACCAGGAAGGCCACGCCCATGGTGGGCACTCGGCAGCCATAGGATTTGGCGGTGAAGGCGTGGCCCAGTTCGTGGGCCATCTTGGCGAAGCCCAGCGCGATCCCGAAAGCGGCCAGCCCGCTCAGCGAGAAATGATCAACGAAGGTGGCGGCGAAGCGGTCCCATTGCCGCCCTACCATCAACAGTCCCAGCAGCAGCGCGGCCAGCGTGGCCAGCCGAAAGGGGCGTGAACCCATCCAGGCGACGAAGGGCAAAGTCCTGGTCAGCCAGGCATCGGGCCGGACCAGGGGGATGCGGAAGAACAGGTAATGGTGCAAGGCCCAGGTGAGCCAACTGGTCTTGGCCGCATCGTGGATGGCCAGCAGCCGGTCAACGTCCTTCGGGGTTTCGGCCTTCAGCAAGCCGCCACGGGCCAAGAACTCGACCACACTGGCTACATCCTGGTCATCCAGGTCCAGCGGGGTCTCGGCGCAAACGGATTTGGCCACGTCGGTTGGGCTGCCCAGATGCCAGCGTGACAGCACCTCGAAGGCCGGCCAGGACAGGCGGAAGAAGCGGTTGGACAGCGGGTCGTGCAGGGTCCAGGTGGGAGCGCCGTCATGAGCGGGCGGGCCGGGCAGCAGGGCCAGATCGTCGCGCAAGGATGGCAGGGCGACGGCGCCAAACATGGCTCAGACCCCCACGAACTGGCGGATGGTGGCCAGCGGACGGCGGAAGAACCACCACACCAGCGGCACGGTGTCGCCGTCGATGCGAGCCGTGCCTTTCAGGCCCAGGCGAGGCTTTTGGGGCGAGGTCAGGCTGGCGCGGACCCGGTGGGCGATGGTGGAATCGGGCCGGGCATTGGCTTCATAGGCGACGGAACGAACCTTGGCCTTCACCGGCGACAGCGGGTCGGTGTTGAGGAAAAAGGTCAGTGTGCCATCCACCCGCACCTCACCCACATCCACGACCGAGACCCAGGCTTCGATCTCGGTGTCCGTCTCGTCGGCCACCGCCATCACCTTTTCACCCACCACCACCGGACGGCCGATCCAGTCGGCGGCATCGTCAAACACGGCGATGCCGGGGCGCGGCGCCTTGGCCTCGATACGGGCCAACTGGTTTTCCAGCAGCCGGACCTCGGCGGCCTTTTCCTCGGCCTTGCCTGCCAGGATGGCCACCTGCGCCTTGGCCTTGGCGTCAAACACCATGGCCTGGGCGGCTTGGCGGTATTCGGCTTCCGCTGTGGCTTGGGTCTGGCGGGCCACGTCCAGCCGCCCGGAAATCGTGGTTGCATCCAGGGCGAACAGGATTTGGCCTTCGGTGACCGCATCGTTGGGACGCACCAGCACCTTGTCCACCACGCCGTCCAGGGGGGCACGCACCATTATGGGGTGGGCTGGCACGCTTTCAGCCGGAGCCAGCACCGAGCCGGTGACGGGGAAGAACAACGCGGCCAATCCAAGTGCAGCCAAGGCCCAGGCGCGGCGGCCCGTCGGCATCTTGAAGGCACGCTTGCGCGGCAACAGCGCGGCGCGGGTCATGCCAACCAGATCGGCCAGACGTTCGAGCAGGGCGACTTCACCTTCGGTAAAGGGCTCGTCACGGGCGAACAGCAGGGTGGCAGACCCACAAGGCAGGATCAGTCCATGGACGGGAAGCCACTCGCCCCATTGATCGCGCAACTCCGCAGGCAGGTCGTCGCCCCCCACCAGGGTGGCGTGGTCGGGATGCAGGTGGCGGATGGTCTTGTCCAGCCACAGCACGAAGGGCGCATTGGTCTCGACCGACGCCGCCCCCGACAGGGCGACTACCCCTGATCCCACAGCACGGCTTGACGATAGGACACCAGGGTATGGGCCAGATTAACGGCGGCGAACTCGGCCTCGACCGGGCGCTTGGCCTTCAGGATCCGGTGTTCGAGCTCAAGCCAGGCATGGATGATGTCCATCATGATTGCCCCTCAGGCGCCGGGCGCGTGCATCCGCACGCTTGGCTTGCGCTCACATTGGTTCGCGGGCGCTCAACGCGCCAGTCGCTGCGCTCCATCATGGGGGAGAGAGCAGCACTCTGCCCGACATGCCGGCCGACAATTCCGGGAAGTGGCCGCCGATGGCGCCGGTGATGCGCACCGACTGGCTGACCGGATCGATGCGGGCGCCAACGCGGGTCAGCTTCACCGGATAGGTCTTTCCGGTCTCGTCTATGGCCACCTGGAAGCCGTGGCCGGGCTTCAGCCACACCAGCCATTTGCTGGGCACGACGAAGTCCAGCTCCAATACCGAATCGTCCAGCACGTCCAGCAGGGCCTGACCGGGCTGGACATATTGCTGGGCGCGGACCTTCTGTTCCACCACCCTTCCGTCGAAGGGCGCCGGAACAGCGCATTTGGCGGTTACCGCTGCACCGGCGGCTTCACGGGCGCGGGCCTTGTCGCGTTCGGCCAGGGCGACATCGCTTTCCAGCTTGCCGATGGTCTGCAATTCCAGAAGCCTGGCATTGACCGCCACCGTCTTGTCGGCGGCCGATAGTGATGCCCTGGCCTCGGCCAGTTGCGCCCGCTGTATGGAACAATCGAAGGCGACCAGCGTGTCGCCCTTCTTGAAGCGCTCGCCTTCGCGGACGGCGATACGTTCCACCTTGGCCCCGATCTCGGCGGCCAAGGTGGTGAAATCACGGGGGCTGAGCTGGGCACGCAGTTCCTGTCCCAGCGCCGGCACACTTCCCAGCACCAAAAGGATGATGACGGGAAGGCCGGCCTTCATCGTGATGCGACCTGGTCTTCGCTTTCATCCTGGCCAAAAAAACGGCTGATGCCGTTCAACCAGCCACCTCCGTTCTGTTCAGGCAAGGCCGGTTGCGGAGGGGATGCAACCGGCTGGGACGCCAGGATCTGGGCCTCCGGCTTCGCCTTGTTCTCTACCGCACCCCAGGCCGCCAGCCGTTCGGCGATGGCCGCCGACAAGCCGGAAAGGTCGTGGCCGGCGACGCTGTCGGGCATCAGATCCTGACCCAGCGACGCCTGCATCTTGGCGTAGGATTGCTCGACCTGGGCATAGGTCTGGAAGCGCCTGAGCGCCGAGGCGATGGCCGAGGCGCGGCCGGCGACCCGTTCCAGCATGCCCTGGGCGTCGTTGGCGGTCTTGGCTTCCGACAATTGGAACAGCCGGGTATCGACCCGCCACAGCTTGTCGGATTGCTGGTACTGGCTGATGGAATTGCGGAACTGGCGCTCTGACACATGCACCTGGGCCAGCACCGCCATGCGCAGCGCCAGGCGCTTGGCCTTGGCCACATCCTCGGTGGTTTCGGCGTATTTGATGGCGTCAGGGCCGCTGACCAGATTCATCAGGTTCCACGACAGCTTGGCTCCCGCTTCGTACCAGTGGTTGGCCATCAGGAACGAGTTATGATCGTAATTGCGGCTGGCGGAAAAAGTGATGCCGGGGAACAGCCGGGCGATGGCCTTTCTGGTGTCATTGGCCGAGATGCGGGCCTGATAGCCCTGTTCGCGCAGATCGGGGTTATTGACGAAGGCCACTTCCTCCATCTTTTCCAGATCCAGATCCCAGGCGGGGACGGTCATGTCCTTGGGCACATCCAGCACCAGCTTGGTGCCGGGGGGCGCATTGATCAGCGCCGCCAGCTCGATCTCGGCGGTGCTGAGTTCCTGTTGAATGGCGGTCAGCTGGCGCAGCGTCTCCAGCAGGCTTTTCTGATAGCGCAACGCCTCGGCCGGGGCCTTCAGGTTTTCCTTTTCCACAATCTCGGCCCGATCCAGCGCCACCTTGGCTTCGGCCACCGCAGTATCCACCTCGACCTTCAGTTCCTGGTGGGCCGCCGCCCGCCAGAAGGCGAAGCGCACTTCCTGCACCAGATTGTGGACGGCCTTGCGCTTACGCTCGGTGGCGATCAGGGCACGGTCGGCGTTCTGCTTGGCGGTGAAGTAGCTAAGCCCGAAATCCAGCACGTTCCAGGAAAGCCCCAGATCGGCGGTGTAATTGTCGCGATCCGCCGAATAGGTGGGATTAGAGGTGCTGGTGGTCTGGGTATAAAGATCACGCGAGCGGGTGGCGTTGGGCTCGGAGCGCGAGGTGAAATTGCCGTTGGCCACCAGCTTGGGCAGCATGTCCCAGCGGTCGATGTCGGTCTGGCCCAGGGCGAGGGCTTCTTCCATCACCTTGGCACGGCGATCCAGATTGTGCTTCAAGGCCCGCGCAATAGCCTCGGACACCGTCAATGGGCCGGAAAGCGGTTCCCCCGACTTGAACATGTCGGCGCGGTCATCCTTTGAGCTTTGGGCAAGCTGCTCGGGGGTGAAGGGCTCGGGCGTCATGGCGCAGGCGGAAAGCAGCGCGACCAAAGACACGGATGCCAGCAGGCGCCGGGCACCAAAAGCAGAAATAACCATAACCATCCCCCTCAGTATATTTTCCCTCGCCGGGCGCTCATTCCATTCGCTTGGCCGCCGCCTCAATGGCGGCAGGGTGAAGCCAGGGCTTCACCAGACTTACGCGGCCTTACCGCCACGCTTAACGGCTTCAAACAACGCGATCTGACGGGCGACACCGCCCTTGAAACTGAATGCATGCAATTGCTCGGTCAGGCTGGGCCGCCCCACGGGCTTGGCGTTTGCCTGTTTGACTCCGTCCATGGGGCCTGAATCGCCGGTCTGGCCGGGGGCACCCTGGGGCTGGCCCTGGCCTTCGCCGCCTTGCGGCTGTCCTTGGCCTTCACCTTGTCCCTGGCCTTGCCCTTCACCACCGCGCTGGCCGGGAGCGATGTTGCCCTGGCCGGCAGTGCCGACCACGATCTTGAAGGTCTGCACCGCCTCGCGGCCATCCTGGTCGCGGGCGATGACGCGCACCACCACCTCACCCTTGAAGCCGGGCGGCGGCGTCCCCTCGAAGGTGCCGGTCTGCGGGTTGAAAGCCATCCAGGCGGGCAGCGCCGCGCCCGTGTCGCGGGTGGCGGTCAGGGTCACCGTGGCATCGGCCTTGGTATGGGCGAAGGCTTCCGACGGTACCGTCACGGCGATGCGGGTGCCCTCGGCGATCACCGAATCCCTCACCGGTGCATTGACCACCAGGGCGTCTCCGCCACCCGCCGCCCTGACGGCCACCGCCACCTGGAAGGCTTGCGCCGACGGCGCGGTCAGGGTCGCCGGAATGGTCTGCACCGTCTGAGCACCGGTGGGCGCCAAGGTCGGCGCGGCGGGGGCTTGGGTCTGGGTCACAACCGGAGCCGCTGGGGCCTGGAAGGTCGTCGGCGCGGGCGTGTTGTCGCGCACCACCGTCACCAGTGGCGCCACCGGGCCGCTATCCTTGGGCGGTGCGGGCTTGGGGGCCTCGACCACCGGCGGCGGCGGTGGCGGCGGCGGGGACGTAATGATCGGTGCGACGTCGGGATTGGCCACGGCAGCGGTGGCGCCGGAGGCCACGCTTTCCGCCGTGTTCTGGCCGTCGGTGTAGCTTGCCACCACGCGCACCTGGCGCCCCACCTGCGCCTGGGTCAGGGTGAAGGTGGATGCTGTGGCGCCGTTGATGGCGCTCCAGGTATTGCCGTCGGGCGAGGATTGCCACTGGTAGGATACAGCCCCCAGGCCATCCGCATCGGCCAGGGTATTGGACCCTGTCAGAGTCTGGCCCTGGGTGGCGGTGCCGCTGACCGACACGGCACCGGTGGGGGAATTGTTGACCACTACGAAATTGCCAGATAGGTCAAGGCGGCTGACGAACGCATTGGTGCCCGCTCCGCCGATCAGGTTGCGCGTACCCGCCCCGGGGTCGAAGTCGGCGGTTCCGGTAAAAGACCCGGTGGTGTAGACGTAACTCGAGCCCACCGCGAGGCCGGTGCCCGTGTCTGCGGCAGCCCCCCCCATCGCCCTGGCCCACACCAGGGCGCCGGTGGCGTCGAGCTTCTGGACGAAGGTGTCAGTGCCCCCCGCACTGGTCAGGTTGTAGGTTGTCCCCGCCCCGGGGTCGAAGTCGCCCGTTCCGGTGAAAGACCCGGTGGTGTAGACGTTGCCCGAGCCATCCACCGCGATGCCCTTGCCGACGTCAGCGCCCACCCCCCCCATCGCCCTGGCCCACACCAGGGCGCCGTTGGCGTCGAGTTTCTGGACGAAGGTGTCAGTGCCCCCCGCACTGGTCAGGTTGTAGGTTGTCCCCGCCCCGGGGTCGAAGTCGATTGTTCCGCTAAAATACCCGGTGGTGTAGACGTTGCCCGAGCCATCCACCGCGATACCGTTGCCTAATTCTGTACCACCGCCAGAGGTGAGCTTGCTCCACACCACGGCGCCGTTGGCGTTGCGTTTTTGGACGACATAGTCCGAGTTATTATAACCCCCCGTCCAGTAGACGTTGCCCGAGCCATCCACCGCGATGTCGGTGCCTGTGTCGGAGGTAGCCAACCCTATCCTGGCGGCCCACACCAGGGCGCCGTTGGCGTCGAGCTTCTGGACGAAGGTTTCAATGCCCCCCGCACTGGTCAGGTTGTTGGTTGTCCCCGTCGCGGGGTCGAAGTCGACTGTTCCGCTAAAATGCCCGGTGGTGTAGACGTTGCCCGAGCCATCCACCGCGATGCCCCTGCCGACGTCAGCGCCAGCCGCTCCCATTGTCACGGCCCACACCAGCGCGCCGGTGGCGTCGAGCTTCTGGACGAAGATGTCATTGCCCCCGGTACTGGTCAGGTTGTAGGTTGTCCCCCCCGCGGGGTCGAAGTCGACTGTTCCGCTAAAATACCCGGTGGTGTAGACGTTGCCCGAGCCATCCACCGCCATACTATTGCCTGTGGCTGCTCCGCCATTGCCCCAGCCGGCTGGAAAGGCCAGGGTATGGACGTACGCAGCCTGGGCCGCGTCGGAAAGCGCGGCCGTCGCTTCGATGGCACCGGTGCCATGCTCCAAAGTCCAATTCCCTGGCGTGCCGGTAGCGTCGACCGAGGATGCGATATCGGCACCGGTAATCAACCCCAGGCGGCCGACAAAGGCGCCGCCGATAGTTCCCTGTCCGACATCGCAGCCATACAGCAGGATGTCGCCATCCGCCGTCAGCGCTTGACCGATTTGGCGCAGATCCGCTCCGCGCGGATCAAGGTTCGACAGCGACAGCACGGTGGTGCCCAACTGCACCTGGCCTTCGGCACCGTGGCTGATGACGTGGATGGCATCGACATTGCTACGCCCCTGCAGCACCTCGGTCATCTGCTCCAGGCCGTCACGATCGACATCGAGCACATGAACCTCGACACCGTCACGCATCCCCTGCGCAAGAATATTCAAATCCTTCAGTCCGCCGTCGATGAACGCGATCTCATTGCGGACCGGCGGAGCCGGGGCCGCCGTCTGCGGGCTGTCAGCAACCGAGAGAGCATGGATCGCCGTATCCACCGCCGCGCCATCGAACATCAAGCGCGGCTCCAATGCCATGATCAGTGGCCGGGCCGTCCGCAAACGGCTCGGCGCCATTTTCCGTTCTTCCTTGATCCGGCCCGATCCCAACATTTTCTTCCCCCAGCCACTTTCGCGACGCCAGCATCGAGTCACCTAGCCTTGCCGTCGTGCGACACCGCATTGAACAGGGCTGTTTGCTCGGCGAGCACGCCCACCGGCCTCTTGACGCGGCCAATCAAAGACTGGCCAATTAACGGACATTTCCCATATGGGCGGTCCATCCGCCCCTGGTTGACGGCAGGGTACCCTAGTTCCGGTCCAACCGGAAGGCGAAATGGCGCGACGATAGCCGCATTGGACAGGTTGTAGGCCAGGGCATGAAGCTGGAGCCGGAGCCGGACGGCGTTGGCCTTCATGGTCCGGCACGACAGCCGGGTCCACTTCACCGCATTCTCGCCCTCCTTGATGTACTGCTCCGCCGTACCACGCTGGTTGTGGAAGGCGGCCACGCGGCCAGGGTCGCCGCCCTCATTCAGCCCAAAATTGCCGCACCTGGGCGATCAGACGTTCAAGGGCGCTTTCCTGAGGAGCGGGCTCGGCTGCGGTGGAAACCGCAAGGTCCGGGGCCGGGGCCGAGGCCGGCGCGTCCGCCAACGGCACCTGGTTCTCGCCGCGCTCCCACGCGACCAGACGCTCGGCGATGACCGCCGACAGGGACGGCAGATCGTGGCTGGCCACCGCGTCGGGCATCAGATCGTGGCCGATGCTGGCCTGCATCTTGGCATAGGCCTGTTCCACCTGAGCATAGGTCTGGAAGCGCCGCAATTGCGAGGCGATGGCCGAGGCGCGGCCCGCCACCCGTTCCAGCATGCCTTGGGCGTCGTTGGCGGCCCTGGCCTCGGACAGCTCGAACAGGCGGGCATCCACCTTCCACAGCTGGTCGGACTGGTCGAACTGGCTGGCCGCGTTGTGGAACTGGCGCTCCGAGACGTGCACCTGGGCCAGCACCGCCATGCGTTGGGCCAGCCGGCGGGCCTTGGTCACCTCCTCGTTGGTCTCGGCATAGGCGATGGCGTCGGGGCCCGAGACCAGGTTCATCAGGTTCCACGACAGCTTGGCGCCGGCCTCGTACCAGTGATTGTTCATCAGGAACGAGTTGTGGTCGTAATTGCGGCTGCCCGAGAAGGTGATGCCGGGGAACAGCCGGGCGATGGCCTTGCGGGTGTCGTTGACCGCCACCCGGGCCAGGTAGCCCTGCTCGCGCAGATCGGCGTTGCCGGCGAAGGCCAGTTCCTCCATGCGCTCGACGCCGAGATCCCAGGCCGGCACCTTCAGCTCTTTCGGCACCTCCAGCCCCAGCTTGGTCCCCGGCGGCGCGTTGATCAGCGCCGCCAGCTCGATCTCGGCGGTGGACAGCTCCTGCTGGATGGCGGTCAGCTGGCGCAGGGTCTCCAGCAGGCTCTTCTGATAGCGCAGTGCCTCGGCCGGCGCCTTAAGGTTCTCCCTTTCCACCGTCTTGGCGCGGTCCAGCGCCACCTTGGCCTCGGCCACCGCTCGATCGACTTCCTCGCGCAATTCCTGATGCGCGGCCGTGCGCCAGAAGGCGAAACGCACTTCCTGCACCAGATTGTGCACCGCCTTTCGCTTCCTTTCGGCGGCGATCAGGGCGCGGTCGGCGTTCTGCTTGGCGGTGAAATAGGACAGGCCGAAATCCAGCACGTTCCACGACAGCCCGAGATCGGCGGTGTAATTGTCGCGGTCGGTGGAATAGGTGGGGTTCGAGGTGCTGGTGGTCTGGGTATAAAGATCGCGCGAGCGGGTGGCGTTGGGCTCGGAGCGCGAGGTGAAATTACCGTTGGCTACCAGCTTGGGCAGCATGTCCCAGCGGTCGATGTCGGTCTGGCCCAGGGCGAGGGCTTCTTCCATCACCTTGGCGCGGCGATCCAGATTGTGCTTCAAGGCCCGCGCAATAGCCTCGGACACCGTCAATGGGCCGGAAAGCGGCTCGCCTGACTTGAACATGTCGGTGCGATCATCCTTCGAGCTTTGGGCAAGCTGCTCGGGGGTGAAAGGCTCGGGCGTCATGGCGCAGGCGGAAAGCAGCGCAACCAAAGACACGGATGCCAGCAGGCGCCGGGCACCAAAAGCAGAAATAACCATAACCATCCCCCTTGGACTTACGCGGCCTTACCGCCACGCTTAACGGCTTCAAACAACGCGATCTGACGAGCGACACCGCCCTTAAAACTCAATGCATGCAATTGCTCTGTCAGGCTGGGACGGCCAATCGGCTTGGCGTTTGCCTGTTTGACTCCGTCCATGGGGCCGGAATCGCCGGTCTGGCCGGGGACACCCTGTGGCTGGCCCTGGCCCTGGCCTTCGCCGCCTTGCGGCTGTCCTTGGCCTTCACCTTGTCCCTGGCCTTGCCCTTCACCACCGCGCTGGCCGGGAGCGATGTTGCCCTGGCCGGCGGTACCGACCACGATCTTGAAGGTCTGCACCGCCTCGCGGCCATCCTGGTCGCGGGCGACGACGCGCACCACCACCTCACCCTTGAAGCCGGGCGGCGGCGTCCCCTCGAAGGTGCCGGTCTGCGGGTTGAAAGCCATCCAGGCGGGCAGCGCCGCGCCCGTGTCGCGGGTGGCGGTCAGGGTCACCGTGGCGTCGGCCTTGGTGTGGGCGAAGGCTTCCGAAGGCACCGTCACGGCGATGCGGGTGCCTTCGGCGATTACGGCGTCACGCACTGGCGTGTTGATGACAAGGGCGTCGGGGGCCCCGGCAGGCTTGCTTGCCACCACCACCTGGAAGGCGTTGCCGGCTGGCCGCGTCAGCCCTTCCGCCACGCGCGGTGGCGGCGCCGGCGGGGCCTCGATCGGCGGCGGCGGTGGTGGTGGCGGCGGCGGTGGCGGCGGTGGTGGCGGAGGTGGCGGCGGAGCCGGCACCTGGTCGGTGAGGGTAAGGTTCAGGGGCATGCCAGCACTTGGCCGCCCTATATCCAGGAAAGCTTGGCCGCCGAAGAGGCGACCTTTCGCCGCCCGCCACCCTCTGCCGCCGCCATCACCCGCATGGACGAAGCCCTGCCGTGGCTACAGCAGCTTGATCAGGTCGACGCCAAGATCGTCTGGCAGCGGGCCGAGGGGAAGCCGTGGAAGGTGGTCTGCTGGAATGTCGGCCTGTCCCGCGCCGCCGCCCACCGGCACTGGATGTTCGCCCTGTGCCTGATCGCCTGGAAGCTCAACGGCAAGCGCATCCCCAAGAACATCTCCCTGCGGCAAGTGCTTGATGTTCGTAAGATGCAGTAAAGCGAAAAACGAGACACTTTCCTACGCGACCGGAGAGGGCGAATTGAGGTAATAGTTGGACATGCTCAAGAGGGGCGGCGAACACGATCACATGATGATCCGCCGCCCCGGTCGGGCGAAAGATTAGAACGAACCAGGGCGGGGTAGCGCGTATATCGCGGGTCCTCCCTGGCACATTTGCTATGCGGGGGGCAACAGCGCCGAACTTCGCTAGCGACAGCCGAAAAATCAAGGCTACCACCCCGTACCAGTTACCACCCCGAAAGGCGCGTTTGTCCAAGGACAGCGCGCCTTT
The DNA here is from genome assembly GCF_000513295.1 of Magnetospirillum gryphiswaldense MSR-1 v2. Lineage (NCBI taxonomy): Bacteria > Pseudomonadati > Pseudomonadota > Alphaproteobacteria > Rhodospirillales > Rhodospirillaceae > Magnetospirillum > Magnetospirillum gryphiswaldense. The sequence goes on along the minus strand of NC_023065.1, from coordinate 726,870 downwards.
CGAGCTTTCCGGCTGGGTGGTAGCCCCCCGGTAGCCGGGCTTGTGGCTACCACCCCTGTACCACCCGTACCACGGCGACAATCATGCAGCTTGCTCACACCGAGCCGGTATCCCCGGCGCTCGGCTCGATGCCGCACGCCCAGGGCTTGGTTTACGGCTCGGTGTGCAGCGGAATCGAGGCGGCGACGGCGGCGTGGGAGCCGTTGGGCTGGCGGGCGGCATTTTTCGCCGAGATCGAACCGTTCCCGTCCGCCATACTGGCCCAACGCTATCCGGCTATTCCCAACCTGGGCGACATGACCGCCATCGACGGTTCGGCATGGCGGGGGAAGATCGACGTGCTGGTGGGCGGGACGCCCTGCCAAGCCTTCTCGGTGGCGGGTCTGCGCAAGTCGCTGAACGATTCCCGCGGCAATCTTGCCCTCAAATTCGTGGAACTCGCCGATGCCATCGATCCAGCTTGGGTTGTTTGGGAAAACGTCCCAGGAGTCCTCTCCACCCGCGACAACGCCTTCGGATGCCTTCTGGGCGGACTGGCCGGAGAAGATGGTCCGGTTGTCCCGCCAGGGGGCAAATGGTCGGACGCTGGTATTGTGTTTGGACCCACGCGTACAGTCGCGTGGCGGGTGCTCGACGCCCAATATTTCGGCCTGGCCCAACGCCGCCGCCGTGTGTTCGTTATCGCAGGTGCTCGAGAGCGGGCCGATCCCGTCCAAGTACTTTTTGAGCGCGAAGGCGTGCGCCGGGATCATCCGCCGCGCCGAGAAGCGGAACAAGCAGTTGCCCCCACGCTTGATGCTCGCGCTGGCCGCAGCGGCGAAACGTCATTCGCCACCAGCGGCGGATTGATCGCCGAGGCGTTCGGCGGCAACAATACCTCCGGCCCCATCGACATCGCCACGGCGCTCAACGCCTGTGCCTCGGCCAGCGGGCGGATGGATTTCGAGACCGAGACTTTCGTCGCCACCACATTGCGGGCTCGCGACCTGTCCCGTGGCGTCGATAGCGACTGCACCGACACCCTGATCGCCCACACCCTGCGGGCCAAGGCGAACCTCGCTCACCGGCCCGACATCGACACCCTGGTCACCCATTCCCTGCGCGGCGAGGGCTTCGATGCTTCGGAAGATGGGACCGGGCGCGGCACGCCCTTGGTGCCGGTTGCGTTTCCCATTCTGGAAGCAGGTGCCCGCACGGGCATCAGCACCACGGATCCCCGTGCCGGAATCGGCATCGGTGGTGACGGCGATCCCATGTTCACGTTGCAGGCGGGCAAGCAGCACGCCGTGGCGTTCAACATGCACAAGAGCGGTAATACCCAATCGTCGCTCGGCATTGCCGTGGATCATACCGACTGCCTGCGGGCCTTTGAGAAATCGCCCTTTGCCGTCCATTCCCCCGGCATGGCGGTGCGCCGCCTGACGCCTCGGGAATGCGAGCGGCTCCAAGGTTTCCCTGACGATTACACCATGATCCCCTGGCGGCGGAAGGTGGCTGGAGACTGCCCCGACGGCCCGCGCTATCGGGCACTGGGCAATTCCATGGCCGTGCCGGTGATGACTTGGCTGGGCCGCCGCATCCAGAACGCTGGAAAACGACAATGAACCATCCGTTTCCCGACACGGTCGAGCCTTGGCCCATCGACCGGCTGATCCCCTATGGCCGCAATGCGCGGACCCATTCGGACGTCCAGGTGGCCCAGATCGCTGCCAGCATTGTCGAGTTCGGCTGGACCAATCCGGTGCTGGCCGACAGCCAGGGCAACGTCATCGCCGGGCATGGCCGACTGGCCGCCGCCAAATCCCTGGGGCTGGACACGGTGCCGGTGGTGATTCTCGATCATCTGACCGAAGCCCAACGCCGCGCCTACATCCTGGCCGACAACAAGCTGGCCCTGAATGCCGGGTGGGACGATGAAACCCTGTCGGCGGAACTGCACGCACTCAATGCCGAGGGTTATGACCTGGATCTGATCGGTTTCTCGGAAGAGGAACTGGACGCCCTGATGGCGCCCCTCGACGACGAAGGCGATGGGGATGGCGAGGCCGGTGAAGATGAAATCCCCGAGCCGCCCGCCGATCCGGTGACGCGGCCCGGCGATTTGTGGATATTGGGTCGCCACCGCCTGCTGTGCGGCGACAGCACCAGCGCCACCGACGTGGAGCGCCTGTTGGCCGGGGCAGTGCCGCATCTGATGACCACAGATCCACCTTACGGGGTGGAATACGATCCCACTTGGCGGAACGAGGCAGGGGTGTCGTCCACCACCCGCACCGGTAAGGTGGCCAACGATGACCGTGCCGACTGGAGCGAAGCCTGGGCGCTGTTCCCTGGCGAGGTCGCCTATGTCTGGCACGCGGCGATCTACGCCAAAGTGGTCGCCGACAGCCTGGAAGCCAACGACTTCAAAATCCGCGCCCAGATCATCTGGTCGAAGAACCGCTTCGTCCTGGGCCGTGGTGATTACCACTGGCAGCACGAGCCCTGCTGGTATGCCGTACGCAAGAACGGCACCGGCCATTGGCAGGGCGCTCGGGATCAGGCCACCGTTTGGGCCATCGGCAACAACGGCGACGAGGACGAAGCAACGGTTCACGGCACCCAGAAGCCGGTGGAATGCATGCGCCGCCCGATCCTCAACAACAGCGCCGAGGGCGACGGGGTGTACGAGCCGTTCGCGGGCAGCGGCACCACGGTGATCGCTGCCGAGACCACAGGGCGCATCTGCTTTGCCATGGAATTGAACCCGGCCTATGCCGACGTGATCGTCGGGCGCTGGCAGAAGCTGACCGGGCAGAAGGCCGTGCTGGACGGGGATGGCCGGAGTTTCGAGGAAGTCGCCGCCGGGAAGGCGATCAACGCCGGGTGATCCGGCGCAGCGAGGTCTGGTACTTGCAGTCGGTGGGCTTCCAGTTCACCGGCTTGCACCCCAAGCGCAGGTCGCGCTCCCAAAATTCCAGGATCTGCGGGTTGGAATAGCCCTTGCCCCGGAAGTACTCGAAGTCGGTCTGCGACCACTGTGGATGGGCCTTCAGCGCTGCGGTGGGGCGGACGGTCAGGGCCATGTTACTTGGCCTCCCGCCCGGCGGCATAGGCGGCTTCCAGGGCCTTCTTAATTTGCCAAACCGCCAGTTCGTGGAAGTCCTGGCGGTCGCTGTTGCGGGTGTCCAAGGTTTCCAGATCCAGGATGGTGGCGGCGATGTTCGCCAGGGCTTCGTCGCGGGTTTTCATCGTTCGGCTCCTTCGTTGTGGTGGAGCCAGTTACGCTCTGTCCCGCAGGCTTATCAAGTCGATTAATCAATCAGTTTCAATGGATTAGATGAATGCGCCAAAGCCCTCGCATGTCGCTGATAGAGGCTGTCGCCAATGTGGTCATTGGCTATGCCTTGGCGGTGACGACGCAGGTGGTGGTGTTCCCGCTGTTCGGCATCCGCATCACCATTTCCGACGATCTGGCCATTGGTGCGGTCTTCGCCGCTGTGTCCCTGTTGCGGGGCTTCGTCCTACGGCGGGTGTTCGAGCGGATCCGGTAGGAGCTTGGATTCGGGCGCTGACGACCCTACTGTGCAGATCCGCGCTTCGGAAAGGTTCTGTTAATCAATGCCGATTGATCCCGCCATCATCTCGCGCACAGCAACCGAGCTGCTCCAGCGGCACGGCGGTCGCGCCACAACATTGGCGAAGGAAAAGGTGGAAAGCGCGTCGAAAGCCGGGGATTACCCGGCTCTCGACCTTGCTCTCCTGGTGTTGACCGAGGTCGAGCGCCATCAGGGCAGTTCGTCCACGCCGGTGACATAGGAATCGCCCTTGTTCCAGGAGCCTTCATGGAGTTCCCACTCGATGAAGGCGCTGCCGTGCAGCTTCGCGAAGGCCGCCGTCTCGGCCTGATCCGGTGTTTCGGCTTCGACTTGAATGACGGTGCTTTCGGTGACGTCGCGGGTGATGATCACGCTATAATGGGGCATGGTCGCTCTCCTCAGTCTTGGATGCGATACACGCGACCGCGCCCATCGACCTTCTCGCTGGCGACCGTCAGGCCCAGCTTCTTTTTCAAAGCCCCGGCGATGGCCCCGCGAATCGTGTGTGCCAGCCAGCCGGTGGCCTCCATGATCTCGGCGATGCAGGCCCCCTCGGGGCGCTTCAGCATGGCGATCAGCGCTTCCTGCTTGGTTCCCTGGCGCATCTTGCGGACGGGTTCGCCCTCCGTGTCGGTGTCGGCCTCCGTCGCCAGGGGTTCCTGCTGGTCGGCCATGTCCGTCGCCGGTTCCTCTTCCGGGGCCGTTTCCGCGCCCGTGGCGCCAGACGGGGGCACCGGGTTCGGCAGGAATTTCCTCGGCCAGTTCCTTCTTGATCAAGCTGGTCAGCACCATGTTGACCGCACCGCCCTTCAGACTGGCGGTGATCGGCAGCAGGCAACCGCCCTCACGGGCGCAGGCGGCGGACAGGATGATGGCCTGGGTGTCGGAAAGCTGGATCATGGGGTGGTCCTCCAAGAACGGCGCGGGCCAATCCCGCCGCCTGTACCACCCCAAGCCCCGCCAGCCTGACGCCGGTCGGGGTGGAGGGAATAACCGCCGATCAATCGGCGTCGGCCATGATCTCGAAGTGGGCGACGAAGCCGGTCAGGTAGGGCAGCCCGCTGGGGATGCCGGTGTCGCGGGAAGTGCGGCGGGTGATCTTCCAGCCCATCCAGCGGCTCACCGCCGCCTCGGTGGCCACCTCCAGCGTTTGGCCGGCAAAAAGCCCGTTGGCGACGTCGTCGGCGAAATGACGCCCGGAGGTGCTGTCCAGAAAATCCCTGACCGCATGGGAGGGGCAGCCTGTGGCGGTCTGGATCGCGGTCATCGCCATGTTCCAGGCTTCGGCCTGATCGGCATGGTCGCGGATGGTTCCGAAGAAGCCCCATTCGCTGTTGTTGGTCGGCACGCTCATCATTCGGTCCCCCGCTGTTCGTGGGACCATCCATCGCTCTGTCGGGCGATGACATCAACTCGATAAGTCGATCGTTTCATTGCTTTCTCGGAGTTCCCGTCATGGGGCTGTCGATACGCGCCTATGCGCGGCATCGCGGGGTCAGTCACGTCTCGGTGCTGCGGGCCGCCAAGGCCGGACGCATCCCCCAGGAACCGGACGGCAGCATCGACCCGGCCAAGGCCGACGCTGCCTGGGACGCCCAGACCGATCCTGCCCGCAAGGCTCCGGCACCCGCACCGGAGAAGGCAGCACCGATTCCGCCGATCCAAGCGGCTCTTTCATCGCCACCCCAGCGCGAGGCATTGCCCGCAACGGGCGCCAACTTCAACCAGGCCCGCACCGCCCACGAAGTCGCCAAGGCGCAGAAGGCTCGCATCCAGGTCCAGCGTCTGAAGGACGAAGTGATCGACCGCGCCAATGCCCTAGCCCTGGTGTTCAAGCTGGCCCGCCAGGAGCGGGATGCCTGGGTGACCTGGCCCGCCCGTGTCGCCGGTCAGATGGCGGCGGAAGCCGGGATCGAGCCGCACACCATGCAGGTGTTGCTGGAAAACCATGTCAGGGCGCATCTGAATGAACTTGCCGATCTCAAGCCGGAGTTCCGCTGAGTTCGATGGCGCGGAGCAGATCCTGGCAGCATGGTGTGACGGGATGCGCCCCGACCCGCTGCTGACCGTGTCCCAATGGGCCGATCAGCACCGCATGCTGTCCAGCCGCGCCTCGGCAGAACCGGGCCGCTATCGCACGGCCCGCACCCCCTATATGGGCGACATCATGGACGCGCTGTCGCCCACCAGTCCGGTGCAGCGGGTGGTGTTCATGAAAGCCGCCCAGGTGGGCGCGACCGAGGCCGGGTGTTGTTTCATCGGCTTCGTCATCCACCATGCGCCGGGGCCGATGCTGTGCGTCCAGCCGACGGTGGAGATGGCCAAACGTGCGTCCCGCCAGCGCATCGATCCGCTGATTGACGAAAGCCCGGCCATCCGCGAACGGGTCAAACCGGCCCGCTCGCGCGACGCCGGCAACACCATGCTGTCGAAGGACTTTCCCGGCGGCACGCTGGTGCTAACCGGGGCCAATAGCGCTGTGGGCCTGCGCTCCATGCCCGCCCGCTATCTGTTTCTCGACGAAGTGGACGCCTATCCGGCCTCCGCTGACGAGGAAGGCGACCCGGTGGCACTGGCCGAGGCAAGGTCGCTGACCTTCGCCCATCGCCGTAAGGTGTTCCTGGCCTCGACGCCCACGATCCGCGGCATGTCGCGCATCGAGCGGGAATTCGAGGCCAGCGACCAGCGCCGCTTCTTCGTGCCGTGCCCCCATTGCGGGGCCATGCAGTGGCTGAAATTCGACCGGCTGCGCTGGGACAAGGGGCAGTACGGCACCGTCCGTTACGTCTGCGAGGTTTGCGACCAGGACATCGGCGAACATCATAAGGCGGCAATGCTGGCAGCGGGGCAATGGCGGGCCACCGCCACCACCACCGACCCGACGTTGGTGGGCTTCCACATCTCGGCGCTCTATTCGCCGCCGGGCTGGCAGTCCTGGCGCGAGATCGCCCGATTGTGGGAGGCCGCCCAGGGCAATGACGACGCTTTGCGGGTGTTCCGCAACACCGTGCTGGGCGAAACCTGGGTGGAAACCGGCGACGCCCCCGATTGGCAGCGCCTGTACGATCGCCGGGAAACCTGGGCCAACGGCACAGTGCCTGCGGGTGGGCTGTTCCTGACCGCCGGGGCCGACGTCCAGAAGGACCGCATCGAGATCGATGTCTGGGCCTGGGGCCGAGGGCTGGAAAGCTGGCTGGTCGACCACATGGTTATCGATGGCGGCCCCGAAAAGGCCGAGACCTGGGCGGCCTTGGAGGATGTTCTCGGTCGCACTTGGCCGCATGCCAGCGGCGTCGGCCTCAAGATCGCCCGTCTGGCGGTGGATACCGGCTACGAGACCTCGGCGGTCTACACCTGGGGCCGCAAGATGGGCGTCGGCCAGGTCTCGCCGGTCAAGGGCGTGGAAGGGTTCAACCGCGCCAGCCCGGTGTCCGGCCCTACCCTGGTCGACGCCACCGAAGGCGGCAAGAAGATCCGCCGGGGGGCCAAGCTGTGGACCGTGGCGGTGTCCACCTTCAAGTCGGAAACCTACAGGTTCCTGCGGCTCGACCGCCCCACCGATGAGGAACTGGCCGAGGGCCTCCGTTTCCCGGCCGGAACGGTGCATCTGCCATCGTGGGCCGACTCGGAATGGTGCAAGCAGTTCGTCGCAGAGCAGTTGGTAACGGTGAAGAACCGCCGCGGCTTCTCGAAACTGGAATGGCAGAAGCTGCGCGAGCGCAACGAGGCGCTGGATTGCCGGGTCTATGCCCGCGCCGCCTCCTGGATCGTCGGTGCCGACCGCTGGCCTGAGAGCAAATGGCGCGATCTGGAAGCGCAACTGGCCATATCCGACCTGGCTCAAACCGAAGAACCCCAGGCGGGCCAGATCCGCCGCACCCCAACCCGCCGTGCTCGGCGGGTTTTTCATTCCAGCTACATGGGCTGATCCCGATGACCTTGGACGAGATGAAGGCCGAGCGCGAGCGCGTGATGGCGCGGCGAAACTCGCTGGTCGCCCGTGTCACCGTGGGTGACCGCACCGTCCAATACGATCTGGCCCAGGCCAACCATGTGCTGGCCGATCTCGACCGCCGCATCGCTGTGCTGGAAGGCCGAAAGCCCCGCCGCCACATCCTGACGGTGGCCGCGACCAAGGGGCTGTGACCATGTTGTCGGCTCTGCGCCGCAAGGTGGGCGCCTTCATCGGTGGGTTCGAGGCAGGCCTGGGAAACCGCCGCCTGAAGGGGTTTCAGCCCAGCCGCGCCCACGTCAACACCCTGATCGCCGCCGCCGGGCCGGACATCACAGCCCGTGCGCGCCATCTGGTCCGCAACAACGGCTATGCCGCCAACGCTATCGAAAGCTGGGCCGGTAACGTGGTCGGTGCCGGCATCAAGCCGTCCTCGCTGATCGCCGATCCCGCCCTGAAGGCGGCGGTGCAGAAGCTGTGGCTGGCCTGGACCGACGAGGCCGATGCCGAGGGCCTGACCGACTTCTACGGCCTGCAACGCCGGGCGGCACGAGAGGTCTTCATCGCTGGCGAGGTGTTCTTCCGCTTCCGCCCACGGCGTCCCGAGGATGGCCTGTCGGTACCGCTGCAATTGCAGATGCTGCCGTCGGAAATGCTGCCGCTGACCAGGAACGAGACTCTGACCAACGGTAACGTCGTCCGCCAGGGCATCGAATTCGACCGCATCGGCCGCCGTGTCGCCTATCACTTCCTGCGCCGCCATCCCGGCGACCTCACCGATCCCGGTCTGGCGGGTGAAACAGTGCGGGTTCCAGCTAGCGAGATCATCCACGTCATGGACCCGGTGGATGCGGGCCAACTGCGCGGCGTATCACGCTTCGCCCCGGCCATCGTGAAGCTGTTCCTGCTCGACCAGTACGACGACGCTGAGTTGGACCGCAAGAAAGTGGCGGCCATGTACGCGCTGTTCGTCACCACCCCCAGCCCTGGCGAAACCTTCGACATCGCCGAGGATGGCGGTTCTGGGGACCGCACCATGGATGTGCAGCCCGGCCAAGTGGTGATGCTGGAACCGGGCGAGGAGATCCAGACATCGGCCCCGGCCGATGTGGGCGGCTCCTATGAGGCTTTCCAGTACCGAACCTTGCTGCAGATCGCCGCCGCCTTGGGGGTGCCCTACGCCTACCTGTCCAACGACATGCTGAAGGCCAATTACTCAAACTCCCGGCTGGCGCTGCTGGAGTTCCGCCGCCGTATCGACGCCTGGCAGCACGCAATCATGGTCTACCAGCTTTGCCGCGCCGTCTGGCAGCGCTGGATGGATACCGCCGTGATGGCAGGCACCCTGGTCCTCAAGGGCTATGAGCCCAACCGGGCCGGTTTCATCGCCTGTTCCTGGCTGCCGCCCAAATGGGACTGGGTCGATCCGCTGAAGGATGCCCGCGCCGAGATCGAGCAGATGGAGGCGGGCCTGAAAAGCCGAACCCAGGCCCTGGCCGAGCGGGGTTTTGACGCCGAACAGGTGGATGCCGAAATCGCCGCCGACCGGGAGCGGGAACAGCGGCTGGGGCTGTTGTTCGGCTCCGCCCCGCTACCGCCGGGAGACGTTCCTATTCAAACGGATCAATAAGCGCGACGCCAGTAGGTTCGAAATGCCGGATGTTGCGGGTGACCACGGTCAGCCCATGTTCCAGGGCGGTGGCGGCGATCAGCAGATCGGCCCCATCGTTGCCGATACGGGCGCTCAAACTGCCCCACCGGCGGGCGATCTGGGTATCCACCGGCAGGATGCGGTCACCGTAAATCTGGATGGTGCGATCGAGCCATGATTCTAGGGCTTCGGCGAAGGCAGGATCCTTGACCCTCTGGCGGACAATGCCCCGCTCGATCTCGCCGATGGTCACCGAACTCAGGAAGATGTCATCCGCCGCCTTGTCGGTCAGCCAGCGAACGACGTTGGGGCTCCGGTCCCGCTTGCGCAGTTCGGACAGGACCACGGTGTCGAGCAGAAACATCAGAACTCGACCTCACGCAACGTGACCGGCTGGCGTTCAAATTCGACTTCACCTTGCGGCATGGCCAGAAGGTGCTCGACGAACGACGGTGTGCCGACGTCGTGTCGCTGATGCAGTCGCTCGTATTCCTGAACCGACAAAACGACGACGGCTGGTTTGCCTCGCTTGGTGACGGTTTGCGGACGCCCATGCAGGGCCGCGTCGACCACGGCGCTGAAGCTGTTCTTGGCATCTTGAAGGGACCAACGCGGTTCCGGCATCACTGTCATCCTGGCCAGATAAACTAGCTAGATAGTGGGGCTGCGGCCCTGTCATGTCAAGGTAACGCCTACATCATGCACGATCTGCCTCATCTCGCGGCCCGTCTCTACGGGGCGCCGCTACTGCTCGCCCGCAGCAAACTGGACGTGATCCTGGGTGCCCTGGCCCCTCGTATGGACGGGCGTATGGCGCTGCCCCTGGTCGGCGACGACGATGGTCCGCTGGATGGCTCGACTATCCAGGTGACGCCCGACGGTATCGCCATCGTGCCGGTGATCGGCACCCTGGTGGCCCGGTCGGGCTATCTGGGCGCTGCCAGCGGCCTGACGGCCTATCCCGACATCGCCGATGCCATCGAGGCGGCGGCCACCGACCCCAGCATCCGCGCCATCCTGCTGGACGTGGATTCCTCCGGCGGCGAGGTCGGCGGCCTGTTCGATCTGGTCGACCACATCCAGGCCATCCGCAGCCAGTGTGGCAAGCCCATCTGGGCGGTGGCCGATGAGGCGGCGCTGTCGGCGGCCTATGCCATCGCCTGCACCGCCGACCGTCTGTACGTCACCCAGACCGGCGAGGTCGGGTCCATCGGTGTGGTGGCGGTCCACCGTGACGAATCCGGGGCCGACGCCCAGGCCGGTCTGGCCTGGAGCTTCGTCCATGCCGGTGCAGCCAAGGTCGATGGCAACCCGCATCAGCCGCTGTCCGACGGCGCCCGTGCCTGCCTCCAGGCTGACGTGGACGCGCTTTATGGCCGCTTCGTCGATCTGGTCGCCATATGCCGCAAGAAGCCGCCTGAGGCTATCCGCGCCACCGAGGCTGCTGTCTATCGCGGTGACCAGGCTGTGGCCGCCGGGCTGGCCGACAAGGTCGGCACGTTGCGGGTCGCTCTGGCCGATCTCGGCGCCGTGCTGGCGCGTTCGTCCATTTCTTCGCCCGTTCTGCCCAAACCCAAGGAGACCACCATGTCCGAGCAAACGGGGGAGATCCCCGTGATCGCTGCTGTGCCGCAGCAGCTTCCTATTCAGGGCAATGCCGATCTGGAGCAGCGCCTGCGGGCCGAATATTCCGAGATCAGTGCGATTGCCGCCCAGGCCGCCCGCTTAGGGGTGGCCATCGATCCGGCCGAGGCCATGGCCAAGGGCATCCGTCCCGAAGCCCTGCGCCGCACGGTGCTGGATCAGCTGGCCGAGCGTTCCGACGCGGCTGATGTGGTGGCCGCTGCTCCCGCGGGCGCTGCTCCCAAGACCGAAACCGAAAGCCCCATCGTCCGGCGTGCCCGCGAAGCCGCCAGCCGCAAGTAAGGAACTGCTCCCATGCCTGTGCTGAATGCTCCGCCCACCTTGGGCGATCTTCTGAAGTTCGAACTGAACGCCAGTTACACCCGCGAGACCGTCACCTTGAAGGCGGGCACGTCCTATCCCCTGGGTTCGGTGCTGGGCCGCATCACCGCCGTCGGTGAATACCGCCTGTCGCCCGCCGCCGAGGTGGTCGGGGACGAAGGCGCCGAGGTGGCCGTCGCCGTCTTGCTGGACGCGGTAGATGCCACCGATGCCGCCGTCACCTGCCTGATCGCCGCCCGTGGCCCGGTCATCTTGGCGGATTCAGCCCTGGTGTTCGACGCCTCGGTCGATCAGCCGACCGAACGCATCGCCAAGATCACCCAGCTTGCCGCCATGGGCCTCGTTGCCCGCACCACCGTCTGATTTCGAGGGCCCCATGAACGCGATCATTAATCCCTTCGATGCGGGCGGCTATTCGCTCGCCGAGATGACCCAGGCCATCAACCTGCTGCCCAACCTCTACACCCGGCTCGGCCAGATGGGGCTGTTCCGCTTCGAGGGTGTCACCCAGCGCTCGGTGATCATCGAGCAGGCCGAAGGCGTTCTCAATCTGCTACCGACCGTGCCGCTGGGCGGTCCCGCCACCGTCGCCAACCGCGACGCCCGGAGCATGCGCTCCTTCACGGTGCCGTGGATTCCCCATGACGATTCCATCACGCCGCAGGACGTCCAGGGCGTGCGCGGTTTCGGTGTCGCCGATGCCGCTGATCCCCTGGCCACCGTCATGGAGCGCAAGCTGACCCGCATGCGCTCGAAGCACGCCCAGACGCGGGAATTCATGGAGGTCAACGCTCTGAAGGGCGTGGTCCGCGACGGTGGTGGTTCCACCCTCTACGATTATTTCAGCGAATTCGGCCTGAGCCGCCAGCAGGTGGATTTCACCCTGGGCACCGCCACCACCAATGTCCAGGCCAAGATCCGTGACGTGCTGCGCAAGGTGGAGACGGAACTGAAGGGCGAGACCATGACCAGCGTGCTGGCCCTGGTCAGCCCGGAATTCTTCGACAAGTTGATCGGCCACGCCAAGGTCGAGCAGGCCTACCAGTACTATTCCTCGACCGGTGCCCAGCCGCTCAGGGAAGACGTGCGCCGTCGCTTCCCCTTCGCCGGCATGGTGTTCGAGGAATACAGCGCTACCGTCACCCTTTCCACCGGCCAGACCGAAACCCTGATCCCGGCGGGCGAAGGCATCGCCTTCCCGCTCGGCACCATGGACACCTTCGTCACCTATGGCGCCCCGGCCAATCTGATCGAGACCGTCAACACCCTGGGCGTGCCCATGTACGCCCGGCAACTGGCCCGCCAGGACGGCAGCGCCATCGACGTCAAGACCGAGGCCTCCATCCTGCCGGTCAACAAGCGCCCGCGATTGGCGGTGCGGTTGTTCTCGGGGAATTGATGCCTGCGTTTGCCGACGCCTTCGACGACCTGTTCGCCGATCCGAACATGGGCGTCACCGTCAGCTACCAAGGCCGTCCTGTGCGTGCCCTGGTACGGCGGCCCGACCGCGACATCGAGTTCTCCGACATCACCGTCCACACGGGGACGGCGGTGTTTGAGATTCGGCGGCGGGAGATTCCGGCTCCTCAGGCGGGGGATGTGATCATCCATGACGGCGACAGCTTCGTCGTCCAGGGCGAACCCCGCCTGGATGCCGAACGGCTGATCTGGACCTTGGACACGAGACCGGCATGAAACTGGCGGCTGCCATCACGGGCGATCTGCGCAAGATCATGGCCGAGGAGGTCAAGGCCGCCGAAGACGCCGTCACCGCCGGTACGCGGCAGGCCGCCGACGGGCTGAAGGCGGATCTCCGCCGCCAGATCACCGAAGCGGGCATGGGCCAGCGTCTCGCCAATACCTGGCGGGCCGAGCTTTATCCCAAGGGGCGCAAAAGCATCAAGGCCGCGGGCTTCGTCTTTACCAAGGCCCCCACCATCATCCGCGCCTTCGACCAGGGCGCGGTGATCAAGTCCAAGCACGGCTTCTGGTTGGCCATCCCCACACCCGCCGCCGGAACCGGTGCCCGAGGCAAGCGCATGACGCCCGGCCTGTGGGAGCAGATGCATGGTGCCCGGCTGCGCTTCATCTACCGCCGTGGCGCGCCCTCGCTGCTGGTGGCCGAGAACATGCGGGCCCGCACCGGCAAGCGGGGAGGCTTCGCCAAGGGCAGCGCCTCGGCGCTCCGCTCCGGGCGCGGGATGACCAGTGTGGTGATGTTCATCCTGGTGCCGCAAGTGAGCTTGAAGAAGCGCCTCGACGTGGACAGCGCCGCCGAGCGGTGGGCTTCGGCGCTGCCGGGGCTGATCGTTGAGAATTGGAGGAAATAGGCCAGGTCAGCCGAACAGATCGGAATGGGTGCCGGTGGCCGCCAGCACCAACTCATCCTCGGTTTCGTACCAGATCAATAGCCAGTCCGGCTCGATATGGCATTCCCAGCAGGGACTCCAATTGCCCGACAGACGGTGGGGACGGTGCCGGATGGCCAGCGGCTCGCTGTTCACCAGGCACTCCACCACCTGCCAGAGCTTGTCGAGAGTCTTGCCTCGTTTGGTCGCCGTCTTGAGATCGCGATCGAATTGCTTCGTGGTGCGGAGCGTCCGGCTCAACGATGGGCGGCCTTCAGCGCATCAAGGCTCGACCATTCGGTCAGGTTCTCACCTTCCATGGCATCGCGGAGAGCCGCCTGCGTGGCTTCGTTGGGAATGCGGACGGGGAACGGCAGTCCGTGGTGCAGGGTCACCTGACGATAGAACAGGGTGATCGCCTCGGTCGGGGTCAGGCCAAGCGCACCGAAAACGGCCTCGGCCTGGGCTTTGAGGTCGGGTTCGACGCGGGCGCGGATCGATTCGGTCTTCGACATGGGGGTCTCCTTGGCTGTCCCATTATGTGCCTCATTTGGGGAACATTTCAATGCCCAGCATCCGGGAGCAAATTCTGTCGGCCCTGCTGGCTCGGTTGGAGACAGTCCCTGGTGCCACAGCCAAGCGGGAAGCCCCATTGCCGGAAACGGTGCCCGCGGGTGGCCTGATCATCCTGCGCGACGGCGATCCCGGCGACCCCGAGGTGGTGCTGTCGCCGGTCACCTACCTGTGGGAACACCAGACCGAAATCGAAATCATCCTCCAGCGCGGTCAGGACAACGACAGTGCCGTATTGGACGCTCTGTTGATGGCGGTGGGGAACGCCTTGTCCACCGACCGTTCCCTCGGCGGCTTGGCCGAAGGACTGTACTGGGGCGCTCCCAAGACTTCCGGCCTCGCCATCGACGGAGCTGCCGCCCTGCGCGGCGCCATGGTGCCGGTCACCATCCACTACAGCAGTCCCGACCCGCTGGGCTGATCCACAAGGAGTTCACCGATGGGCAAGACGCGCGCTTACGGCGCCGATTGCGTGCTGCTGGCCGCCTTCGAGGCGAGCTATGGCGTGCTTCCGGCCGATGGCTACACCCGGCTGTCGTTCAAGGAATCCAGCCTGGGGGCCGAGCGCCCTCTGGGCTACGACCCGCTGCTGGGCCAGGGCCGCGATGCCCAGGATCCCTATTACGAAGCGGTCAAGGACGAAGGCGATGTCGGCGTTCCCCTCGATACTCGCGCGCTGGGTTTCTGGCTGAAGGGGTTGTTCGGCGCTCCCACCACCAGCGGCGATGCCGACACTGGCTTCACCCATGTGTTCACCTCGGGCGGCACGCTGCCCAGCCTCGCCATCGAGATCGGCCACGCCCAACTGGCGGTACCGAAGTTCTTCCGCCACGGCGGCGCCAAGCTGGATAAGCTGTCCTTCGACATGGCCCGCTCCGGCGCTGCCAATGCCAGCATCGGTGTGATCGCCCGGGGCGAGACCGAAGCCGCCACCACCATCGACGCCAGCCCGGCCAGCTTTGCCCTGAAGCGGTTCAGCCAGGGCAGCGGCACCATCCGGGTCGGCGGCGGTCAACTGGCCAACGTGGTCGGCGGCAAGCTGTCGTTTTCCAACAATCTGGAGCGGGTCGAGACCATCCGCGCCGACGGCCTGATCGACGGCGTCGATGAGACCGAGGCCACCGCCGAAGGCTCGGTGGACATCCGCTTCGGCACCGACACCACCCTGACCGCCGCCATCGCAACGGAAAGCCCGGTGGAGATGGAATACGGCTTCACCATCCCGGGTTCGGACTTTGCCTTGACCTTCCATCTGCCCCGCGTCTTCCTGCCCAAGAAGAAGCAGGAGATCAAAGGCCCCGGCGGTATCCAGGTCAGCTACGACTGGCGGGCCGCCCGCGATCCGGTGGCCGGGTATCTGCTGCGCGTCACCCTGGTCAACGACGTGGCGGGGTATTGATCATGATCCGCCTGACTATCCCCAAGGAACCCTATTGGATCGATCTGCCCCATGGGGTGCGGGTGTTCGTCCGTCCGCTGACCACGGCGGTGTACGAAGCCGCCAGGGCGCGGGGTTGGCGCATGGCCCGTGCCATCGCCGCCGAGCATGACGATCTGAAGGCGGCCGGGGCCGACATCACCGGCCTGCCGGATCTCTCCGACGAAGACGCCCTGGCCGGGCTGTCGCAGATGCTGTTCGCCCAGGGGCTGGCCCGTTCCGCCATCACCAAGTGGGAGGGCGTGCTGGACGAGGCCGATCAACCGGCGGAGGTCACCGACACCGCCATCGCCGAGCTGATGCAGCTTCCCCGCATGGCCGAATCCTTCGTCGTCCAATACACCGAAACCCATGAAGCGGTGATCGCCGAGGGAAACGTCTCCAGGCCCGCGCCGAATGGCACTTCGGCGGCGGGCCGGAATACTGCCGAGGCTGCGGCGGAAACTGCGACTGCCCCTACGACCGCAACGCCCCCCTGACCGAAGCAGGCTGGCAGGCTTGGGAATTGCTGACCGGCAATTTCGGCACCATCCGCCTCGGCCCCCGTGGCGGCATCACCGGCCTCGACCTTCCGGCCCTGCTGATCCAGGCCCAGGCGCTGGGTTACGACCAACCCTTGCTGGCGCGGCTGCTGCCCTTTGCCGAGCGGGGAATGGTGGCCGGTTCCGCTAAGGTTCAAACCGAGACCTGACCGATGGCCACCAAATCCGTCTCCATCCGCCTGTCCTTGCAGGACGGCGAAACCGTCCGCCGTGCCCTGCTGAAACTGGGCGAAGATGGCCAGAAGGCGTTGGCGCGGATCGAAGGGGCGGCGCAACCGGCTTCCCGGTCGCTGCTGGCCATCAACGCCGCCAGCCAGGACATCCAGGGCGGCATGGCGGCTTTCGCCTCGCGCCTCGGTCCCATCGGCTCGGTGATGATGGCGCTGGGACCGGCGGGGCTGGCGGCGGGCGCGGCCATCGGCCTGTTCGGCAAGGCCATGGTCGAGTCCACCATCAAGGTGGAAAGCCTGGAGGCCCGACTGAAGGGGCTGGTGGGGGCTGCTGCCCTGACCGAAACCACCTCGTATCTCTATGCCCAGGCGCAGAAGACCGGCACAGCCCTGGAAACGGTGATCGGCGCCTATTCCCAGCTGGCGGCGCTGCAGAAGGCTGGGATCATCACCACCGGCGAAAGCCGGGCGCTGCTGGAGGGCTTCCAGTCCACCGCCATCGCACTGGGCGCCTCTTCCGAGCAACTGGAGCAGTCGCTGTTCGGACTGGCCCAGGGGTTATCCTCGGGAACGCTACGCGCCGAGGAACTGAACCAGATCGTCGAGCCCATGCCGGGGCTGTTGCAGGCCCTGGACCGGGCCGCCGGTTTGCCCTCGGGCGGGTTCCGGCAGATGGTGACCCAGGGCAAGGTGACGGCAGACTTCTTCCGCGACACCCTGATCACGGCGTTGAAAGGCTTTGACGCCGCCGCTCTGGAAAGCGCCGACACCGCCGAGCGATCCTTCACCCGCATGGCCAACGCTTGGCAGGGCTTCACCAACGCGCCCTGGCTGCGCGGCATCCTGTCGGGTGGCGCCAATGCCGGTGCGGCGGCGCTGGAAAGTCTGACGCCCGGCACGTCGTCGCTTCAGTCCCGACTTGCCGCCCTGGACAAGCGCATCGCCGAACTGGGCGGCGCGCAGGCGCTGGACAAGCCGCTGCCCGCCGGCACCCATTCCGTGGTGGTGATGGCGGTCAGGGAAGAGAACGAAGAACTGCGCCGTCTGCTGGCCGAGCGCCAGGTCATTTCCGACGATCTCGATGAGATCACCCGCAAGCGGGCGGGCATGGAAGCCCAGGCCAAGATGCAGCGCGACCAGATCCGCGCCGAACAGCGCGAACCTACCTATGTGGAGAAGCTGGCCGACCTGAAGTTCGAGGTGGAATGGCAGGAGAAGCTCAACGCGGCCCGCGCCGCCGGCAATGCCGAGTTCAGCCGCACCAAGGCCCAGTACGACGCGGCCAAGGGTTTTCGCCAGCTTGAGAAGGAACTGTTCCAGCAAGGTGGCGTCTATCGCACCCCGGCCAAGGAACAGGAAATCCGCGGGCTTCTGGCCCGCGAGGCCACCGCCAAGGGAGTGGGCGAGATGTCCGCCCAGGCACAGGCCGAGGTTCTGGGCCTCGACATCCAGGCCCTTGGCCAGGAGCGCCTCGCCCAAGCTGCCCGCGAAGGTGGCCGTGCCCAGATCGACGCCGCCCGTGCCGCCAAGGTGCTGGAATTCGCCTTCAAGAACGGCGGTGTCGCCGTCGCCGCCTATGACCAGGCGCTGCGCCGCATCGATGATGCCAAGCTGCAGGAGCAGAAGAACGGCCTGATCCGCTCGCTGGAGCAGGAATCCGCCGCCAACGACCGGCTGGCCGAGGCCGCCAAGGGCTCGGTGTCCGACATCATTCTGGCAGAACGGACCAACTGGCTGGCCGAGCAGGCGGCCAAGGGGCTGACCGACGCCAATGGCGAACTGGCTCAGTCCTATGCCCGGGTGCAGAAATCCCGCGCCAGCAGCGAAGCGGCCCGCGCCATCGCCGATCTGGAGCGCGAGATCGATACCCAGGTGCGTCTGGCCGAGGCGGTGCGCAGCAGTGATCGCAATCGCGTTCGCGACGTCACCATCGACAATGACGTGGCCAAATTCGCCCGCGGCCACAAGCTGGCCGAGGACGATCCCAAGGTGGATGAGTACCGCGCAGCGCGGTCCCGCCAATATGCCGAAGCGGTCAAGGACGAGGCCCGGCAGACTACCCTGGCCTATGACGCCACTCAGCGGTTTGCCGAAGAACTGGCCAAGCTGAACGAACAGCGGGCCAGCGGCGCCTTGTCGGAGGAAGCCTACGCCCGCCGCTACAAGGAACTGGAGCAGGACAAACTGGCCGCCAGCCGCGACTGGCAGGACGGTGCCATCCGGGCGGTGCGCGCCTATGCCGACGAAGCCACCAATGCGGCGGCTTCTGCCGAGCGGGCCATGTCCGGGGCGCTGCGGGCCAGCGAGGATGCTTTCGTCAAATGGGCCACCACCGGCAAGCTGGCCGGGAAGGATCTATTCAACAGTCTGGCCGAAGAGGCTCTGCGGGCGGCCTGGCGCATGGCGGTGGTGACGCCGTTCTTCGGCGGTGCCGAAGGCGGGCTGTTCGGCAGCTTGCTCACCGGCATCGGCAGCTATTTCTCCGGCGGCTCCGGAGGGGTGCAGGTCTATGACAATGCCTCCAATGTCGGGCCGCTGATGTCCGAGGCTCCGGTCGGCGGCTTTCATTCCGGCGGCATGGTCGGTGGACGACCCACCTTCAGCCGTCGGGTCGATCCCACCTTGTGGTCTGGGGCGCCGCGTTATCATGCTGGCGGCATCCTGCGGGGCGAGCGGCCCATCATCGCGCAGGACGGCGAAGGCATCTTCACGCCCCGGCAGATGAACAATGCCGACCGTCTTCTGGGCGCGGCCCTGTCCCGTCCCGAGGCCGCCAACGTGCAGATCACCGTCCACAACAATGCCGCCAATGCCGAAGCCAAGGCGCAATGGAGCCAAGGCGGAGATGGCCGCATCCAGATCGACATCTTCGTCGAGGAAATCGAGGGACGGATCAGCCGCCGCCTCTCCCGCGGCGAGGGCATGGCCCCGGTGCTGGAACACCGCTATGGCCTCAACCCGGCCGCCGGAAGCTATCGATGAACCAAGAGGCGAGGAGCGGTGGAAATGACGACCACATGGCCCGCCACCTTGCCCCTGCCGTCCATCCAGGGCTACGGCATCCGCCCGGGCGAAGCCATCCTGCGTACCGAGATGGAGGCAGGACCGGCGCGGCAACGGCGGCGCTTCACCCAAGTACCGTCACGCCTGTCCGTGCGCTGGCGGATGAAGCCGGAACAGTTCGCCCTGTTCGAGGCCTGGTATCGCTGGCACGCCCAGGAAGGTGGCGCCTGGTTCGCGATCGACCTGCTGGGCGGCATCGGGCTCACCACCCACGAGGCACGCTTTACCCGTCAGTTCGAAGCCCGGCTGGCGAACCGTGTCCTGTGGGAAATCACCTCGGAACTGGAAATCCGCGAGCGTCCCACCCTGACCGAGGATGCGCTGGCCATCGCCCTTGATTCCGACATGACGGCGCTGTTCGCCACCATCGACCGGTTGCACGGGCTGGTCCACACCAGTCTTCCCGGCCCCCTCTCCTGGTAGGAGCCTCTTCATGACCATGCAGACCGACCTTCAGGCGGCCGTCGACAAGGCGGCGGCGGCCAGCGCCAAGCTGCACGCCGTCGTCCACGGCGACGCCGCCTCCACCGTCGAGACCGAGACCGGCCCGGTCAAGACCGTGGCCAGGACCATCGCCGACAACGAGGCTGCCATCGCCGCCAGCCGGGCGGAGTTGGACCAAAAGGTCGCCGATGCCGCCGACAGCGCCCAGGCCGCTTCGGCTTCCGCCCAGGCCGCCGCCGGCAGCGCCGCCACGGCAAGCGAACGCGCGGCCAAGATCCCCGAGGTGGCGCCCTCCCATGCCCTCAAGGGCATCCGGGTCAACGGGGCGGGCGACGCCTACGAGCTCTATGTCGGCGGCGGCGACGTCAGCGGTCCCGCCGGTGCAATGGATGGTGAATTGGCTCGCTTCGACGGGTCTACCGGCAAGCTGCTGAAAGGCGGCGGCAAGGTCCAGGCCGCCGACATCGAGACGGGCGTGCTCGGCACCGTGGCGGCCCGCAATGTCGGCACTGGCCCCGGCGCCATCCCTGACGTTCAGGCCGACGGCAAGCTTCCCGCATCCGTGCTGCCGGCCATCGATCTGTCCACCCGGGTCGCCAAGACCGGCGATTCCATGACCGGCCCGCTTGCCGGCACCGTCTTCAAGTCCAGCGGTACCGCCACCACCACCGGCTTCCAGATCGCCAGCGGCGCCGACTTGGCGACGCTGTTCAAAGCCGCCAGTTATACGGCCCTGCAATCGGCGGGAACTGCTGCCAGCGGCGATGGCGCCGGCAATTACACCTCTGTCTCCCTGGGGTCGAGTGGGACGCAGGTGGTTCTCTACACGACCAAGAACTGCAACTGCAATTGCATGGGATAGAGGCGCAATCATGCTCATCGCCTACTCCAAACGGCTTGGCTATCGGGTCGGATTCATCGTCAGCCTTTCCGAAGGCGGTTTCACCGCGTCGGTCTATCGGCAATGGGTTGAGGGCACGCATTCCGAGGAATGCAAAATCGACGGAGCCTCGGTCGCCGATGTCCTGGCAGGGCGAGACCTGATCGTCTCGCCCCCGGTCATTTTCGATTTCGCCGAGATCCAGGGCCGCCGTGAGTTCTCGGATTATGGGTTTTGGTGCTCCACCCTCGATCCGCTCGATATCCAGAAACCGCTGGGGATCTGGTTCAACCGTTTCGCCGAGACAGCCATAACCCGGCGGGACCGGGAGGAAAGTCCGCGAAACATGGAGACGGCGCCGTTGCACGTCTACGTGCCGTTTCTGTCATCGACCTTCGCAGATTGCGCCTTGCACATCATGACGCATCCCGATTGGCCGCTGGTCATCGACCAGAGCCCGGTCGAGCAGGAGGTCGAGGCGACCCGCTCGGCGGTACTGCCGCGGGTCAAGGTAGCCGGTGCCGTGCAGGTTGTCGCCGACGGCTATACCACGATCCCCATCCAGGTCGTGGATCGGCAGGGAATGCTGATTTCCTCGGCCGTCTGCGATCTCTATCTGGCCGAGACCGGGGGCTATCTGCCCATGCGGCGTGTTCGGCTGACCGATGGGATGGCCTCGTTCAAGGTCGGCGCCCTGGGCCTGGAGCCCGGCGACAGGTTCAAGATCAAGCTCGGTTTCCGGCATTTCTCCGGTCTCGCCGACGTCAATGTCGAGGTGATCTAATGTTCAAGCTGCACCTGGAACAAGCCGACGGTAGCCCGCTGGTCGTCAATTGGAACCCCCACACCACCGCGCTGACCTACGAGGACGGCCGCGCGGTCGACCTGGCGCCCATCGGCATGGCCCGAGAGCCGCAGGCGCATTGCGCCGTGCAGCGGGTCCATCCCGATCACAACCAGCTCGGCAAGGATCGGCAACTGCGCATGGTCCGCATCCTGTTCGGACTGGCCTGTAATTTCTCCTGCGGCTATTGCTCGCAGGCCGTCAGCCGGCAAAGCGACGATTCCATCGCCGACACCGCCGACACCGCCGACGTCGATACGTTCGTGCGCCGGCTGCCCGAGTGGTGCCACACCCCGCCCGAGGGCGATATCCGCTTCGAGTTCTGGGGCGGCGAGCCACTGGTCTATTGGAAGAAGATCAAGCGCATGGCCGAAGCCATCCGGGCAATGTGGCCGAACGCCCATTTCTGGATGCCCACCAACGGCAGCCTGCTCGACCGCGACAAGGTGGAGTGGCTGATGAAGCTGGGCTTCTCCCTCTCCATCAGCCATGACGGCCC
Source organism: Magnetospirillum gryphiswaldense MSR-1 v2 (assembly GCF_000513295.1). NCBI lineage: Bacteria > Pseudomonadati > Pseudomonadota > Alphaproteobacteria > Rhodospirillales > Rhodospirillaceae > Magnetospirillum > Magnetospirillum gryphiswaldense. Next base: position 704,923 of record NC_023065.1, on the reverse strand, counting down.
CGGCCAATCGGTGCGCGGGCCTGATCCCCTCGACGACCCGAAGGTCCTGGAGGGCATCCGCTACGCGGTCGAACGGCTGGCCCCCGTCGGCAAGATCGCGTTCAACAGCGTGCTGACGCTGGCCAACCACGACCCGGTGGCCATCCGCGATTTCTTCCTGGCAAAACTCAACCTGCCGCCCGGCGCCACTGCCCCGCAATTCGTCACCGAGGGCATGGTCATGGCCCACCAGGCCCATGACATGCTGATGTCGCCGCTGACAGAGGAGGATCATCGCCGGGTGCGACGGACCATTTTCGACGGCATCGCCCGGCCCGACATGATCCCGGTCGCCCATGTCAGCTACAAGCTGAGGGGTTTCTTCGACGTCCTGCGGACAGCGAAGACTTCGGATGCCCTCGGCCAGCGATGCGGCATGGACCGGGTGGACAACATCGCGCTGCGCCTCAACGGCGATGTCATCCTCTGCCCCAACGGGGCGGCGCCCACCCAGCTTCTCGGCAGCGTCCATGCCTTCGACAACATCCGCCTCCAGCATTCGACCCACTGGAGCCACCGCGAGGAATGCCGGCATTGCCCGGTGCTACACTTATGCGGCGGCGGCTGCATGATGTTCGGGGAAGACAGCGGCTGCCACCGTGTGACCTGCGACAATTCCTTCACCTTCGAAATCGCCTATCTGGCACTCGCACTTTACCTGCTGACCAACGCCCGCCTGGTCCGCATCGAGGGCGAGCGCATCCGTTTCCCCGGCATCACCGCCTTGGATTTCTGACGGAGCATCGCCATGACCGATTCATCCCCCGACATCTGGGCTGGCGTCGCTACCCAGTATGTCGGCGCCTGGGGGCAAGCGGCTCCCGTGGTCCAGGTCGCCGCCATCGCCGCCACGGTGATCATCGTCGGCATCGTCGCCTGGGCGTGGTCGCGCAAGACGTCCAGGGCCGACACCGGCATCCCGGTCGAAGCCTTCGCCCATGTGGTCGAGGAACAGGCCCGCCAGACCGAGGCCCTGCGCTCGGCGGTCGAAGGCCTGTCCGAGATCGTCCATGAGATGCGCAAGCTGCTGGCGGCCCGGACCTTCTGTCCGTTCCCGTCGCCCATGTGCGTCCCCGGCAAGGACGACCATGCCTGATCCGTCTCTCAGCCAAGCGCTGAAGGAGGCCTTCGCCTCGGCGCCGTCGGGGACCGTCGTCCTCGACACGCTGGAAATCTGGCACCCCAGCTTTGATCAGCCGATTCGGGTGGTCCGCGACCATGTGGATCTGGCCGCAAGACTGGAGACTGGCGCTCCCCGTGATGCGGGCCAGAAGGTCACCTTCGCCAGCATGGCCTTCAACTTCGCGCCGCCACCAGTGGATACCGCGCCGGTACCCGAGATCACCTTGTCCCTCGACAATGTCGGTCGCGACCTGGCCGACGCCCTGGAGGCCGCCGCCATCAGCCAGGATGTGATCGAGGTCACCTGGCGGCCCTATCTTTCCACCGATCTGGAGGGGCCGCACATGGATCCGCCGATCACACTGACCCTGACCGAGGTCGAGGCGGACACAATGCGCGTCACCGGTCGCGCCCGCATGCTCGACATCGGCAACAAGGCGTTTCCCTCCATCACCTACACCGCTCGGCGCTTTCCCGGATTGGCGCGGTAATTGCCGCAGGGCGCTGCCCTGCACCCGCCAGGGACTCGGTCCCTGGCCCCCGTTCCCGAAGAGGCAATTCATGCATTGGGCTGCCGCCATGATCGGCCTGCCGTGGTCACCCCATGGCCGAGGGCCGGACCTGTTCAATTGCTGGGAGTTCGTCCGCATGGTGCAGGCCCAGCATTTCGGCCGGGGCCTGCCCGACATCGCCAATCCTGAAGATACCCTCGCCATGGGCCGCATCTTCCGCGATCACCCGGAACGGCGGCGCTGGGTCAAGGTCGACGTGCCGCAGGAAGGTGATTGCGTCCTGCTGCGCCGCTCCCGCCATCCCATCCATGTGGGCGTCTGGCTTGCCTTGGATGGCGGCGGCGTCCTGCACTGCGCCGAGGATTCCGGGGTGGTGTTCCAACGCCCCGACGCGCTGCGCCTCAATGGCTGGGCGATCGAGGGCTTCTACCGGTTTTCGCCATGACCGCTTCCGTCATTATCGTCACCAATCCGTTCGAGCCGGTGACCAGTCGCTCGGTCCATGCCGTCGAGGCAGGGATGACGGTAGGGGCCTTGCTGTTGGAATGCGGCATCGCCGAGGAAAACTGGGTCACCGGGCCGGAAATCCGCATCGGCACCGACATGGTGTCGGCGGACGTCTATGCCCTGCGGGTGATCGGCGCAGGCGACATCGTCACCGTGATCCGCTGGCCCATGGGTGGCGGCGGCGGTGGTGGCGGGGGCAAGAACCCCATGCGGGTGGTGTTGACCATCGCGGTGATGGTAGCGGCCTTCTATGGCGGCGCGGCCCTGGCTCCCTATGTCGGCTCCGCCTTCGCCGAGGCCGGCATCGGCCTGACCATGGAAGCCGCCACCGCCATCGGCGCGGGAGCCATCACCCTGGCCGGCACAGCGCTGATCAACACAGTGGTTCCGGCACCCAAGCCGTCCATCCCCTCCATGAGCTGGGGCGGCAGCGGCGCCATTCCGGCGGCCAGCCCCACCTATAGCTTGCAGGCTCAGGGCAATCAGGCCCGTCTCGGCCAGCCGATCCCGGTCATCTATGGCCGCCACCTGATCTATCCCGACCTGGCATGCGAGCCGTACCAGGATTACGTCGGTGGCGAGCAGTTCCTCTACCAGCTTCACGTCGTCGGCCAGGGCGAATACGAGATCGGGCAGATCCGGATCGAGGACACCCCGATCTCCTCCTTCGAGGAGGTGCAGACCGAGATCGTGCCGCCGGGCGGCGAGGTGACGCTGTTCGACCCCGACGTGATCACCGCCGCCGAGGTGGCGGGTCAGGAACTGATAGCCCCCAATCTGGTGGCCTCCGGCGACGACGGTTTCGTCGGCCCGTTCACCGCTAACCCGGTGGACACTTCTGCGGGGGCGCTGGGCATCGACGTGGTCATGCCGCGCGGCCTCTATTACGCTAACGATTCCGGCAGCCTCGATGCCCGCACGGTTCAGTGGCGCGTCGATACTCGCCCCATCGACGACAACGGCGATCCGCTGGCCGAGTGGGCGGTGCTGGGCAATGAAAGCCGAACCGCCGCCACCAACTCCCCCATCCGCCTGTCCTTCCGCTATCCGGTCAGTCCGGGCCGTTACGAGGTGCGCCTCAAGCGCCTGGATACCAAGGACACCGCCGAGCGGGCCGGGCATGAGATCCGCTGGGCGGCGCTGAGGGCCACTCTCGTCGGCCAACCCGATTTCGGCCCCGTCACCCTGCTGGCGGTGAAGATGCGGGCCACCGACAATCTGACCCAGCGCTCCAGCCGCATGATCAACGTCATCGCCACTCGCAAGCTGCCGGTGTGGTCGGAAACGGGCGGTTGGTCGGAACCTCAGCCGACCCGCTCCATCGCCTGGGCTTTTGCCGATGCCTGCAAGGCCCAGTACGGCGGCAAGCTGGCCGATGCCCGCATCGATTTGAAGGCTCTTGCCACCCTGGATGCCGTCTGGATCGCTCGCGGCGACAGCTTCGACGCGGTGTTCGACACCAGCATGACCGTGTGGGAGGCGTTGACCCGCATCGCCCGCTGCGGCCGCGCCGTGCCCATCCAGCAGGGCGGCATCGTGCGGATCATCCGCGACCAGCCCCAGACCATCCCGGTGGCGCTGTTCGGGCCGCGCAACATCGTCAAGGGCTCGTTCAAGATCAAATATGTCATGCCGGGCGACGACACCGCAGACGCCGTGACGGTGGAGTATTTCTCGTCGCGCTCTTGGAAGCCCGACGAGACCACGGCCAAGCTGGCGGACAGTGCCGGCGACAACCCGGCCAAGGTCAATTTGTTCGGCTGCACCGCCAAGGACCACGCCCAACGGGAAGGTCTATACATCGCCGCCAACAACCGCTACCGCCGCCGTCTGGTCACCTTCCGCACCGAGCTGGAGGGCATGATTCCCACCTACGGCGATCTGGTCGCCATCACCCACGACATGCCTCGATGGGGGCAAGGCGGCGAGGTGGTCGGTCACCAGGGCGACGTGCTGGCCCTGTCCGAGCCGGTGGAATGGACCGAGGGAGCCGCCCATTACCTGGCGCTACGCCGCCGGGACGGTGGGCTGGCCGGACCGTACCGGGTCCAGGCAGTGCCCGGTGATCCCACCAAAGTCCGTGTCCTCGATCCCCTGACCGTCGTCCCTTACACCGGCGGCTCCGAGGAGCGGACGTATTTCAGCTTCGGCCCCGGCCAAGCCTGGGCGCAATCCGGTCGGGTCCTGGGCATCCGTCCCCGTGGCGAGCAGGTGGAGATCTCCGCCGTCGCCGAGGATGCGCGGGTGCATGTGAATTAGCCGATTTCATTTCCCGCCCACACAGCCGCCCCACCGGGCGGCATTTTTCGTTGGAGACAGCCCATGACCAAGGACTGCGTCGTACCGCGCGGCATCCGCCTGAACAATCCCGGCAACATCAAGGAAGCGCCCGGCGACAAGACCCAGTGGCAGGGCGAACGGGCCACCGACGACGACCCGGTGTTCGAGGAATTCGTCAGTCCCGAAGCCGGTATCCGGGCGCTGGCCCGCATCCTGCTCGGCTATCAGCGCCGCCATGGCCTCAACACCGTCGCCGGCATCATCAATCGCTGGGCACCGGGCTGCGAGAACGACACCGGCTCCTACATTGCCCATGTCGCCTCCCGCCTTGGCGTGACGCCCGACCAGGCCATCGACGTCACCCGGCCGGAGACCATGGCCGCTCTGGTTGAAGCCATCATCCGCCATGAAAACGGACGGCAGCCCTATGCCCGCGAGGTGATCTTGGCCGGTGTGGACATGGGCTTGGGGAGGGCCTGACCATGAAGCTGCTCGACCTACTGGGCGATGCCGCCGCCATCGCCGCCAATCCCATCGCGGGGCTGGCCAAGGTGGCGCTGGACGTCGCCCCCGACATCGCCAGCCTGTTCGGCGACGATGCCGAAAAGGCGGTGGGCAAACTGGCCGATACCGTCCGCGCCATCACCGGCACCGACGACCCCGCCCAGGCCCGCGAAGCCCTGGCCGATCCCAACCTTGTCTTCCAGCTTCGCTCGCAGGCCCAGACCTTCGCCCACGAGGAGCGGATGCAGCAGATGGCCGGCGCCCTCACCACGCTCACCGCCACCCTGGCCGACCGCCAGAACGCCCGTGCCCGCGACACCGAATTCATCAAGGCCGGGCGCAGCAACGTCCGCGCCAATGTGTTGCTGGTTACAGCTGGACTCGGCATCGTCGGCGGGATTGGATTCATGGTGTTCGGCCATGTGGACGGCAACACTGCCGTCGGCGGCTGCATCATCTCGGTGGTGACGCTGCTGGCGGGTAAGTTCGCCACCGCCTTCGACTTCGAATTCGGCGGCTCGGCCGATTCAGAGCAGACCCGCACCCTACTGGCGCAGGCATCACCGATCGGCAAATAGAACGGATTGGATTTCAGACCATGTGGTCGGCTGGGGGAAACCCTGGTCGGCCGCTTTTCGTGTTTTGGCCCGCGTATGTGGCAGGCCGCTGATGGGCTCCGAACGGGACCGCCGCCATCCCCACCACCACCCTTGATCCGTCCCATGCGACGGCGTCTCCGGTGGTCCCCGCGCTTTCGGGTCCGGGTCCCCATTTCAACGAATCTATCGATCCAAGGTTCGAGCGTCGCTGCCGACCGCTTCCAGTATCCCCCGCATTTCCGCTGCCAATTCGGCGTGATGACGATCGATATAGTCGGCCACGGCTTCGTTGCGGAACAGTTTGGCGAAATATCCCTTGCTCACCACCAGGGTCAGCATGATGTCGCCCAGACTGTCCTCGACCGAGCGGTAGTCACGCCGAAGGCGCTCCATCTCATGTTCCATGCGGGCAATGTCGGTCGCCGACATGCCCTCGACCTTTTTGGGTTTGGCCGGATCGGTCAGATGTTCGGGCCGGGTCGCCGCCAACAAGACCTTGGCGTAGGATTGGGTGAAACGATTGGCCGAGATCATCATTTCCACCGCTTCGATCTGACGAAGCGGCTTCATCCGTCGCAGGATCGGGAATATCGCCGGAACCACCATGCGATCCTTCAGCATGCCGACGACCTCGGGAGCGATGCCGTCCAGCATGCGTCGCCGTTCCTGAATCCGCTTCACGTCCACCGCCAGTCCTTCGGCGATGGCTTCGGGCGACACGCCCTTATCAATGGCCTGAAGCAGCATCCGATGTTCCTGGATAGCGGTCATCCGGGCGATCCGACGGTTATAGGTGAAACCCTCGTCATCGGTGGAGACCAGGCAGCGCACCTCGGTCACGCCGATTTCCCGCAGGGCCGCCAAACGGAGATGGCCGTCCAGGAGAATGTACGGCCCAGAGCGTTCCCTCGCCTTTTCGGGATGGACGGCCAGGGGCTCGACCAGCCCCACCCGGCGGATGGACGCCAGAATGCTGCGGAACTTGGGCGTCTTCAGCACCTCTCGTCCCACGGCCTTGGTCGGCAGAATACGCTCCAGCGGCAGTGTGATGGTTTTCGCCTCGAATCCGAGCCGGATGCCGGTCATGGCATCTCTCCCTTCAGGCGATCCGCCAGCGGCTTGGGAAGATCGAGCAGCCCTTCCGCCCGCAGCAGGGTGCGGAAATGCTCGTCGGCGAGCAGGCGGCGCAGGGCGGAGGTCAGCAGGATCAGCCGTTGCTCGCCGATATCGGCCTTGCGGATCAACATTTGCTGACGATGGACCTCCTCCTGATAAACCTGTGCAAGCCGCCGGGAAGACGGGGGCTGGTCCTTGCCGGGCCACTTTTGGCCATAGGCTTTCCCGATCAGTTTGCGGCGCTCGATCAGGCGGCGCACCCGCAGCAATTGGGGGCCTTTCAGCGTTCCTTCCTGATAGGCGTCCATCAACATGTTCTGAAGCGTGAAATCGTCGCTGTGGGCGATCTGGCTTGCCAGATAGATGGGCATCCAGCCGCGTTCGACCGCGGCGATCAGTCTTTCCTCGCCTTCACGCAGCAAGGTCAGGATGCCCGAGATGTAAGAGGGGTCGAGACCGGTCTTGGCCCCGATCTCCGTTGAACTATATCCACGATCCTCCATGATGCGGATGGCGGTCAGAAGGTCGCGATTGGTATGCTTGCGTCGTGCCATGTTTTCGATCAGGCCGCGCAGATAGGCATCGGCCTCGTCTGTGTCCTCGATCAGGGCCGGGATGGTCGTTTCTCCCAGCGCCATCACAGCCTCCAGGCGCCCCTGGCCGCAAATCAGATCGTATTTCGGACCGTCTTCGTCGATGCTCGTCCGTCTGACCGTGATCGGTCGCTTCAACCCCACCGAGGCAATGCTGTCCACCAGGGCCGCGAACATCTCGCGGTTTCGGCTGCGGGGGTTGGCAATCCGGATCCGATCAACAGGAATCGTGTGGATGAGTGCTGTTTCCGCATCCGCCGTCATCAGACCACCTCGCGCAGCGCGATACGCCGGGTCAGGTCGAACAAGCGTTCCAGGGAAGTGAAGCGGTAAGCGTCGAGGCCGATGCCGTTGTCCTCGGCCAGACGGAGTTTCGCCACGTTCATGTCGATGGCGGGCAGCAGGTAATAGTCCAGGATATCGCGATTGCCCGGCGCCATCCGAACCGCCACCGAGATGTCGGGCAGCAGGCCGGTCTCCAGCCGGATGGTCCAACGATGGGCGCCGGCCTTGGTGGTCTCGCAGCGGGCGATGACCAGCGAGAGTGAGAATTCCTCGTTCACCACCACCAGGCCGCTCTCCAACTCACGGCGAGTCTTGCCGCCCAGGTCGCGGATGCGGCGCAGGGTATCTTCCACCACGGTGGGGAACATCCGGCGAAGGTGGCGATTGTCCTCGATATAGGCGTAATCACGGCCGGAATCGTATCCGATCAGGGCATAGGCCCGGAGCAGGCTGCCGAACCGATGACGGATGGCGCCGCTGGATGGTCCGTGATGTGTCTCGTCGATGACAATGGCCGACAGCAATCCATGCCGCGCATGTACTGCCTTCAGATGGTCCAGAATTTCCTCATCGGAAAACCGCCGCGACCGCTCGACGATGATCGCCTGCGCCGCCCGGTAGTCCTGGAGTTCGACGATGGGGGTGAAGACGCCTTCGGCCCGGATCCACTCTTCCGGCGGATTCCTGACCCGCTGGGCCTTCAGCTTGAAGGAGCGACGGTTGAAGACATTATTGCCGATATACTTCTCGTTGGTCAGCACCTGATGCACCGTCGAGGCCCGCCAGGGACGTCCGAGGTCGGTCATGATCCCCTGCGCGTTCAGCTGGGCAGCGATCTCGCCTTCGCGGCGGCCTTCCCTTACGAACAGGTGATAGATGCGCCGCACTGTTTCGATTTCGTCCTCGGGACCAGGCTTCAGGATTACCCGGTCGGTCTGCAGGCATTTGTGTTGCCCCCGTTCCAGAAGGCCAAGCTCGGCTCCAGTCTGATCGATTCTCATGCGGCGCAGGCCATAGCCCGCAGGGCCGCCTTGACGATAGCCCATCCGGATCAGCCGGCACTGACCGGCGAATACCTTGATCGACAGGTCGCGGCTGTAATCCCCCGCTTGGCTCCGGCGGATCATTTTCAGTATGGAGGAAGGCATGCTGCCGTCGTTGACGAACTGCTCGGCACAGTACTCCACCCGAATGCCGGCCTTCTTGCACAGGTATTCGTAATAGGCGCTCTCGTCGGTGTCCTGGAAGCGGCCAAAGCGGCTGACGTCGTAGACCAGCAGCATCTCGAAATCAGCGCGGCCCTGGGTTGCGTCGGCGATCAATCTTTGCAGCGCCTCGCGTCTATCTAATTGCAGCCCGCTTATTCCTTCGTCGGCATAGGTGCGGACGATTTCCAGTCCATGACGTTGGGCATAATGGGCGATGGCATCGGCCTGGTTCTCGGTGGAATATTGCTGGTGCTCGGTGGACATGCGCAGATATTGGGCAGCCCGTATCGGCCCCTTCCGGTCTCCAGATTTGCTGTTGTCTCCATTTTTTCTTACCGCCACCGACGCCCCCGGACTTCTATTGATCGTGCGAACGATCAAGCTTTCCGCTTCATTCTATGGGCGGAGCAACCTTCATGTCCCGGCTGGAAAAGGGAACTAAAGTTCCCTTCATGGGGCTTGACAAAGCCGCCGAACAAGAATTGGCTATTGCCCTGGCCGATGCATTGCGGGCCGAACTTGGCAGTCGTTCCGTCGCCAAGACGGTGGCCCGCTGGACCGGCGTCAGCGACCGGGCCGTCAAAAAATGGCTGGCGGGCAAAACGGTTCCAGGCGGCATGCATCTCGTCGCCCTGATGCGTCACTCGGATCAGGTGCTTGCTGCGGTGCTGAAAGCTGCAGGAAGATCATGAGGCCGACGCGTGGCTTACGCCAATTTACTCCCTGCTTCCATTGTATACACCCATCCCTTGTCGGCCGGTAAGAGCCGACAATAAGGTTGTCGCAGTAACCTAATGCCGGGCGGAAATGTCCTGGCAGTAAACTGCGAGACACGCCGATGCCCAACGCCCTCCATCCCGACCGCATGAGTACCGCCGAACGCCTGGACGAAGTGGCGGATATTCTGGCGGCTGGCCTGATCCGGCTGAAGGTTCGGAAGTCCAGGGCTTTATCTGCTGACACCAGAGATAGTCGCCTCGACTTCACGGCCCCCCAGAGCGGTCATGTCCTCGTCAACCGACGGAGGAATTACCCATGATCGACGAACCATTGCTGGCCCGCCTGGCCGCACTGAAGACTGCACCGATTCCCGACCTGAAAGCGCAGTGGCGCGACTTGTTCGAATCCGAACCGCCGCCCTACAACCGCACTTTCCTGGAAAGCCGTCTGGCCTATCGCATCCAGGAACTGGCCTATGGTGGGCTGGCGGCGACCACCATCGCCCGCCTGGAGAACATGGCCGAGGACTTCGACACCACCAAGGGCCGCCGCAAGAGGGAGCAAGCCCGCCCCATCGCCGGCACCCGGCTGGTGCGGGAATGGAAGGGCGTCGAGCACTGCGTCACGGTGCGCGAGGATGGCTTCGAATATCAGGGGCGCCCTTACCAATCGCTTTCGGCGGTGGCTCGCGCCATCACCGGGACCCGCTGGAATGGCCACCTCTTTTTCGGCCTGAAGAACTATAGGACAAAAGCATGAAGCCCGCCGGAACCAAGCCGATCCGCAAGCTACGCTGCGCCGTCTACACCCGCAAATCCACCGAGGAAGGGCTGGAGATGGAATTCAACTCGCTGGATGCCCAGCGGGAATCCTGCGAGGCCTATGTCGCCAGCCAGAAGGCCGAGGGGTGGGTGCTTGTCCCGACCCATTACGACGATGGCGGCTTCTCCGGCGGCACCCTGGAACGCCCCGGCCTGAGGCGCCTGTTGGCCGATATCGAGACCGGTCTGGTCGATGTGGTGGTGGTCTACAAGATCGACCGTCTGTCGCGCTCCCTGATGGATTTCTCCAAGCTGGTGGAGGTGTTCGACCGCAATGACGTCACCTTCGTCAGCATCACGCAGTCGTTCAACACCACCACGTCGATGGGGCGGTTGACGCTCAACATCCTGCTGTCCTTCGCCCAGTTCGAGCGGGAAGTGATTGGCGAACGTGTCCGCGACAAGGTGGCGGCGTCGCGCCGCAAGGGGATCTGGATGGGCGGGCCGGTGCCGTTCGGCTACCGCTGCGCCGACCGCAAGCTGCTGGTGGTCGAGGAGGAAGCCGCCACCGTGCGGATGATTTTCGAGCGGTTCATCCGCATCGGCTCCGCCACCCTGCTGGTCAAGGAATTGGCAGAAGAAGGCATCACCCGCCGGGGCAAGAAGCTGGACAAGGGCGGCCTCTACAAGCTGCTGGCCAATCCGCTTTATATCGGCAAGGCTGTCCACAAGGGCGTGGCCTATGACGGCGAACACCAGCCGATCATCGATCAGGCCCTGTGGGACAAGGTCCGCTCCATCACCGAGGTTTCCCCCCGTGTCCGCGCCAACCGCACGCGGGTGCAGACGCCGGCCCTGCTGAAGGGGCTGATCTTCGCCCCCGGCGGCCGCGCCATGACTCCCAGCCACACCCGCAAGAAGGGGCGGCTGTACCGCTATTACGTCACCACCAGCATCATCAAGGAAGGCCCCGAAGCCTGCCCGATCGGGCGCGTCCCCGCCGCCCAGGTCGAGAACGCGGTGATCGACCAGTTGCGCTCCCTGCTGCGCACCCCGGAGATGGTGGCCCGCACCTGGAAAAGCGTCCGCGCCGAGGGCCAGGACATGACCGAACGCGAGATTGCCACTAACCTGGGCCAGCTTGATCCCCTCTGGGACGAACTGTTCCCCGCCGAGCAGGCCCGCATCGTCCAGCTTCTGGTCGAGCGGGTCGATATATCGCCCCAGGGCATCAACATCAGCCTGCGCACCGATGGGCTGGCCCAGCTTGCCGGGGAACTGAAACCAGCCAAGGGGCGGAGGGCGGCAGCATGACCACGGTCTTCGTGCCCATGACCTTCCCCCGCATCGGTGGGCGCAAGCGCATCGTCCTGCCCGATGGCAGCCTCTATAACCCGGAGACACGGGTGCCGGTGGACAGCCCTATTGTCCGGTCGTTGGCACGAGCCTTTCGCTGGCGGCGGATGCTGGAATCCGGTCAGCACGCTTCCATCAACGAACTGGCCGGGGCCGAGCGCGTCGATCGCGCCTTCGCCAGCCGCGTCCTGCGCCTGACCCTTCTGGCCCCGGATATTGTCGAGGCCATTCTCGCGGGCCGTCAGCCCGAGAAGCTGACCGTGCGGGCGCTGCTGGGGCCGTTTCCGGTGAACTGGACGGAGCAGAGGCGGGAACTGGGCGATGGCGGGTGACCGCTTTGCGCCGATTCTGTTGAAAAACTCCCGGTTGCTGAGGTGCTGCTGCTCTGATTCAATCGATCTGAGCAGCGGGAGACGAGCCAATGATGGGTGAGCGCCACATCGACCAGCCGGCATTGTTCTACGAGTTCAGTCTCGAGCGCCACGTGCCTTCTGATCACCTGCTGCGCTCGATCGACCGGTTCGTCGATCTCGGCGACATCCGCGAGCAGCTGCGGCCCTATTACAGCGAGACCGGTCGGCCATCGATTGATCCCGAGTTGATGATCCGGATGCTGATCATCGGCTACTGTATGGGCATCCGCTCGGAGCGGCGGCTCTGCGACGAAGTGCGTCTCAATCTGGCTTATCGCTGGTTCTGCCGGCTTGGACTCGAGGGTACGGTTCCCGACCACTCGACCTTTTCGAAGAACCGGCACGGCCGTTTCCGTGACAGCGACCTGCTGCGGCAGCTGTTCGAGGCGACGGTGGAACGCTGCATGGCGGAAGGCATGGTCGGCGGTGAGGGCTTCGCGGTCGATGCCAGCATGATCAAGGCCGATGCCAACCGGCAGCGCTCGGTGCCAGGCGACGAAGGACTGCCGGACGAGGCTACCGGTCAAGCGGTGCGCGAATATCTGGCAGCCCTCGACGATACCGCCTTCGGTGCGGCGACGCCGGTTGTGCCGAAGTTCATCTCGCTTGCCGATCCGGCAGCCCGATGGACCGGCGCCAATGGCGGCCTCGCCTTCTTCGCCTATTGCACCAACTACCTGATCGACCTGAAGCACGCCGTGATCATGGACGTGGAAGCGACGACGGCAGTGCGCCAGGCCGAGGTCACCGCCCAGCGCATCATGATTGACCGCACACAAGAGCGCTTTGGCATTTGGCCCGAGCGGCTTGCCGCAGATACCGGCTACGGCTCGGCCGAGAACCTCGCCTGGCTTGTCCATGAGCGCGGCATCGAGCCGCATATTCCGGTATTCGACAAATCCGCCCGCAGCGACGGCAGCTTTGCCCGCGCCGACTTCCCCTATGATCATCAGCGCGATCGCTACACCTGTCCTGCCGGCAAGGAATTGAAGCAGTATCACCGCACCTACGCCACCCCGCGGCCCGGCGTCGACAAGGACGGCTTCATGCGCTATCGCGCGAGCAAGCACGACTGCGATGCCTGCTCGCTCAAACCGCGCTGCTGCCCCGGCCAACCTGCGCGCAAAATCCCGCGATCGATTCACGAAGGCGCCCGCGACATGGCGCGCGAGATCGCGAAGACAGATGCCTACGTCACCTCACGGCGCGAACGGAAGAAAGTCGAGATGCTGTTCGCCCACCTCAAACGCATCCTGAAGTTGGATCGGCTCCGATTGCGGGGACCAAACGGTGCCCGCGACGAATTCCTTCTCGCCGCCACCGCCCAGAACCTCCGGAAACTCGCGAAGCTCATCCCCATGCAGCAACTGGTCCCGGCGACCTGAGCGGGACAGGGCAACACAGTCTCGTCAGATCGTGTCGGCACCATCGAGCGCCAGGCCGCCATCGATGGGGTTTTTCAACAGAATCCGCCCATCATGGTCGTTCCGGAGATCACCGCCTAATTCCGAAAACGGACCTTGCCCTAATTCGCCACACCAGCGGTTGCTGGGCCTGGATAGGTGACAAGGGCTATCGCGGCCACGGCCTCAACCGTTCTCTACCGGGGCCATCCCCGCGAGTTCCGTCGCCGATCCCGTCATCGGCCACATGAAGAACGACGGTCCTGCCTCCCTCAAAGGCAGGGGCGGCGGGTGCGCCATATGCTCAGCAAATTGGCGTAACGCCGGGCACCATTCGACTGGTGCCCGACCGCGATCGCGGCGCCCCTGACCGGGCGCCGCAACATGCGCGTTACGCAGCCCTAGGCGTCAGTGTGCCGGCGGGATACCGACCTCCAGTGTCACGGTGCCGTCGCCATTGTCGACCATTCCCGACATCGGCCACGAATGGATGGTGTAGGTCCCATCGCCATTGTCCTTGGCCTCGGGAGGAATCCCGCCTTCCCAGCTTCCAACCTGATCGGCCGAGACAGTGAAGGTCGAATTCTCCAGATCAACCTGATCGGCCGAAACCGGCAGCGTCCACGAACTCGGTCCCTCTGCGTTGTATTCGAGCCCTTCAAACAGCGGAGCGATGAATTCATTGACATAGCCATCCGGATGGGGCGGCGGTGCGGCCATATCCCCACCACCCGGAGGCGGCGGGGGTGGCATTTCGTCACCTGCCGGCGGCGGGGGCGGCATGTCACCACCGGGCGGCGGCGGAGGCGGCATGTCACCACCGGGTGGCGGCGGAGGCGGCATGTCACCACCGGGTGGCGGCGGGGGCGGCACTTCACCACCGGGCGGGGGCGGCGGGGCATCGATGGCACCGGCCAGGTCTTCCGGCGGAGCTTCGCCAGGCGTTCCCGAGCCGCCGACCACCAAGTCCAAATCCAACTCGGAAATCTCTTCCGGGGTCTTGCCAGTTTCCTTTATGGGTGCCATCGCCGCTCTCCCTTGTGCTGTAGCTTTGCACCATTTTTTTCGCGCCGCAGCAATCGCGACGCAACAACAGTGCAATGAAATCTTTTGTCTAAACCCGTATTTATGCTTACCACCAGCCATGTATCACGGCTATCCTAAATTGGATGGGAACAACTAGTTATCAGTTTATAATGAGCATTAACGGAACGCAGTCTATCTTCCGACAAGTGGCGCTGGAGCGGCTTTCGACTCCGGAACAACTTGATCAGGCTATGTGTGTGACTTCGCCATTGGCGTGGTTGCTGATGGCTGCGAGCGGTGTTCTGGTCGCCGTCGCCGTGGTTTGGAGCATGATCGCGACTGTGCCGATCAGGGTGCCGGCCAAGGGCATCTTGTTCAGCGCCGGTGGTGTGCTGACGGTGGCGTCAGAGCAGGGCGGTCGCATCGCTGCGCTGCCGGTGCGGTCGAACCAGCGGGTCGAGGCCGGCCAATTGGTGGCGCGGATCGAGCAGCCCGACCTTCGTCAGGACCTGGAGACCGCGCGTCAGGAACTCAACGAGTTGGAACGCCAGCGCAAGCAGATCGTCGAATTTCAAAGCCGCGACATGAAGGTTCAGATGAACCTGCTGGCCCAGAAGAAGCGTGACGTGCAAGAGGCCATGGGCCACGTCCGCGACCGCATCCGCTGGCTCGACGAGCGAGCGCGCAACGAGGCGCGCCTGCTGGAACGCCAGATCATCGACCGGCAGCGCTACATCAACACCAAGATCGACTTGAATGCCGCCCATGAGGCCTTGTCCAAAAGCAACAACGAACTGAAGCAGATCGAGCGCGACGAGACGGCGCTGACCATCGGCAAGGAACGGGAATTGCTGGACAAGCGCATGGCGATCGGTGCCGTCGAGCGCAAGATCGAGGCGCTGACCGAACGGTTGGCCCGCCAATCGGTGGTCCTGAGCCCCTACAGCGGCGTAATCGTCGAGTTTAAGGTCAACGAGGGCGAGGTGGTTGAGAAGGGGGCATCCCTGTTCAGCCTGTTGCCCAGCGACCTCGGTGCCCTTGAAGGTGCCGGCGGGGTGCGGGCGGTGCTCTACGTGCCGCCCGGCGACGGCAAGAAGGTCAAGCCGGGGATGGATGTCCAGGTGGCGCCC
This sequence comes from Magnetospirillum gryphiswaldense MSR-1 v2, assembly GCF_000513295.1. Lineage (NCBI taxonomy): Bacteria > Pseudomonadati > Pseudomonadota > Alphaproteobacteria > Rhodospirillales > Rhodospirillaceae > Magnetospirillum > Magnetospirillum gryphiswaldense. The sequence continues at coordinate 689,349 of NC_023065.1, read as the reverse complement.
TCGACGGTCAAGCGCGAGGAATACGGCTTCATCCTGGGCAAGGTGCTGTCGGTGGCGGAGATCCCTTCGACCTCCGAAGGCATGATGCGCACCCTGAAGAACCAGCAATTGGTGCAAGCCTTGTCGGGTCAGGGCGGCGCACCGTTCGAGGTGGTAGTGGAGTTGAGCCGCGATCCCGCCACGCCCACCGGCTTTCGCTGGTCGTCGTCGCGCGGGCCTGACGGCGAGATCAATTCCGGCACCCTGGCGGATGCGGAAATCCACGTGCGCCAGATTCATATGATCAGCCTGGCGCTTCCCGCCCTCGAGCAATTGCTGGACCGATGATCGCCAAGGTGTCCGCCCTGCTGGATCGCTGCCGCCCGCTGGTCGAGCGGGCGCGGGCACGCCTCGATCATTGGCGCGGCGCCAAGCCTGCCGGCTTGCGCGTGTGCACCCCCACCGTTTTGCAGATGGAGGCGGTCGAATGCGGTGCAGCCTGCCTGGCCATGGTGCTGGGGCACCATGGGAGGTTCGTTCCGCTCGAGGAATTGCGTTATGCCTGCGGCGTCTCGCGCGATGGTTCGAAGGCCAGCAACATCGTCAAGGCGGCACGCGCCTACGGCCTCAAGGCCAAGGGGTTCAAGATGGAACCGGCGGGGTTGCGCAAGCTGCCCTTGCCGTTGGTGGTGTTCTGGAACTTCAATCACTTTGTCGTGGTCGAGGGCTATGGCGGCGGCAAGGTGCTGCTCAACGATCCTGCCACCGGTCCCCGCGCCGTCTCGGACCTGGAATTCGACGAAAGCTTCACCGGTGTCGCCCTGGCCTTCGAGACCGGTCCAGAATTTCAGACCGGCGGCCAGCCGGCGAGCGCGTGGAACAGCCTCAAGGGCAAGCTCGAAGGGGTGAAAACGCCCTTGTTGTACCTGCTGGCGACCAGCTTGGCCTTGTCGATCCCGGCTCTGCTTCTACCGTCTTTCCAGCGCGTCTACGTCGATTATTATCTCATCCAGCACCTGGGCGACTGGCTGGTGCCGCTGCTGTCCGCCATGGTGGTGACGGCATTGATCCGCATGGCGTTGACGTGGCTGCAGCAGGAGAATTTGCTCAAGTTGCAGACGCGGCTGTCGGTCACCGCCTCGTCGCGCTTCCTGTGGCACGTTCTGCGCCTGCCGGTCGGGTTCTTCGCCCAGCGCTATGGCGGTGAGATCGCCACCCGGGTGCAGTTGAACGACCGGGTGGCCAGCCTGATCTCGGGCGACCTCGCCACCGCCGGCCTCAACGCCGTCACCATGGCCTCGTTCGCTCTCTTGATGCTGCAATACGACGTGTTGCTGACACTGGTCGGTCTGGCCTTTGCCGCCGCCAATTTGGGGGCGCTGAAGCTGGTGTCGCGCCGGCTGTCCGACGCCAACCAGAAGCTGCTGCTCGATCGTGGCAAGCTGTCGGGCATCACCACCCAGAACATCGGCATCATCGACAGCTTCAAGGCGTCGGGGATGGAGGATCTATTCTTCGGTCGCATCGCCGCCTACCACGCCAAGGTGGTCACTGCCGAACAGGACCTCGCCCGCCAGCGGTTGTTCCTGCAGGCGGCGCCGTTGCTGCTGGGCGGCTTCGCCTCGGCGGCGATCCTGACGCTGGGCGGCTTCCGGGTGATGGAAGGCGGCCTGACCATCGGTATGCTGGTGGCGTTTCAGATGCTGATGGCGCAATTCCAGGCGCCGGTCACCAGCATCGTCGGTCTGGGCGGACAATTGCAGGAGGCGGTGGGCTACGTCAACCGTCTCGACGACGTGCTGCGCCATCCCCGCGACCCCGAGTTCGACGCCCCCGCAGCCGCCACCCGCAAATTGTCGGGCCGCGTCGAGGTCCGCGACCTGGTGTTCGGTTTCTCGCCGTTGGACCCGCCGCTGATCGAGGGATTTTCGCTGAATCTGGCCCCCGGTGCCCGCGTCGCCCTGGTCGGCGGCTCAGGCTCGGGCAAATCGACCATCGGCAAGCTGCTGGCCGGCTTCTACCGGCCGTGGTCAGGCGCCATCCGGTTCGACGACGTGCCTGCGGCCGAGCTTGGCCGCGAGACCCTGCGCACCTCACTGGCTATCGTCGACCAGGACATCGCGTTGTTCGAAGGCACCGTGCGCGACAATCTGACGCTGTGGGACGATACCCTGCCGGACGACCGCATGGTCCGCGCCGCCAAGGACGCCGCCATCCACGACGTCATCGCCGGACGCGCCCAGGGTTACGACTCGCCGGTGTCCGAAGGCGGTCGCAACTTCTCGGGCGGCCAATGCCAGCGTATCGAGATCGCCCGCGCGCTGGCCGCCGAACCCACCGTGCTGATCCTCGACGAAGCCACCAGCGCGCTCGACGCCGCCACTGAAATCCAGGTGGTGGAGAACCTGCGGCGGCGGGGCTGCACCTGCATCATCATCGCCCATCGCCTGTCCACCATCCGCGACTGCGACGAGATCGTCGTGCTGGAACGCGGGCGCATCATCCAGCGCGGCACCCACAACGCCATGATGGAAACCGACGGGCCGTATCGCCGACTGATCGAGCATTGATGCCATGACCAGCCAAGCTCCCCTCCCCTCGCCGTTTCCCTCGCCTTTTCCCCTGGCGCTGGCGCAAGCCGGGCAGCCGTCGGCCATGCCCGCCAACGATAGCCTGGTGCTGACCGGCGAGGCCGGCCTGTGGCTGGTCGAAGCGGGCGAGATGGATATCTTCGCCGTCGATCGCCATACGGATGGAATTCTGGGAGTGCGTCGTCACCTCGCCACCGTAGTCGCGCCCGGCCTAATGGCCGGAATGGAATGGCCGGCCGATTCGGCGTCGCCGATCGAGATCGTTGCCATCAGCCGCGACGCCCGGGTGCGCCGCCTCGATGGCGGGGCGCTCCTCGGGCTGGCCGATGCCGCCGCGCTGGCGGCGCTCGGCCGTGCGCTGGAACGCTGGATCGCCGGTCTGACCGCCGGATTGGCGCGCTTTTTCGCGCCGCGCTCGGCCGCCATCCTGCCCCTGGCGCCGGGCGCCACCATTGAGGTCGCGGCCGGCGCCCTGGCTGGCTGCCCGCGCGGCCTGGTCTGGGTGCTGGTATCGGCCGGATCGGCGCGCTATCTCGGCGTCGAGACGCTTTTGGCGGCGGAGCACCCCCTGATTCCGCTGACCACCGACAGCTGGCTGACCGGCGACGAGGGGTTGACCGTCGCCGGCTACAGCACCGACGGCTTGATGCGCACGGCACATTGGTGGCCAAGGGTGAGAATTTTCCACCATGTCTGGCTGCGCGCTTTGGTCCGTAGCGTCGCCCAGGCCGCCAAGGCCGAGGAATGGCGGCTGGAAAAGCGGGCCGACAAGACCCGCGACGCCATCGACGGCACCCTGACCCGCTTTGCCCGGCTGGTCGGCGAGGTGCAGAAGCCGGCGCCCAGCCACGACCCCGACAACGCGCTGGCCATCGCTTGCGCAATCGCCTGTCAGCCGCTCGGCATCACCATCGAAGCCTCGCCGCTGCTGGCGCGCCGCCGCTCCGCCGACCGCCCGCTGACCATCGAGGACATCGCCCGCGTCACCCGTCTGCGGGTGCGCCGCGTCGCCCTGCGCGGCGACTGGTGGCGACAGGATCTTGGCCCGCTGGTCGGCTTCAGCGACGATGATGGCCAGCCAGTTGCCCTGGTTCCCGGTCGGGATGGCCGTTACCGCGTACATCGTGGCACCAACGACCGCGACGAACCCTTGACCGAAGCATTGGCGGCCGGGCTGCAGATGATGGCGTGGAGCTTCTACGCGCCCCTGCCTGAAGGCCGCCTGACCATTCGCGATCTGCTGCGCATGGGCATTCGTAACCAGACCGCCGATATCGCCGTCGCGCTGGCCGCCGGGGCGGCCGGCGGGTTGCTCGGGCTGGCCTTGCCGCTGCTGACCAGCTGGGTGTTCCGCCAGATCATTCCCGGCCACCTGGAAAGCCAGCTGGTCCAGGTCGGGTTGGCCCTGGTGATGGCGGCGGCGGCCTCCACCATCTTCAAGATCGTCGGCGACGTCGCCTTGCTGCGCATCGAGGGCCGTGTCGCCGGGCGCTTGCAGGCCGGCATCATCGACCGGCTGCTGCGCCTGCCTTCCAGCTTCTTCAACACCTATTCCACCGGCGACCTCGCGCTCCGCACCCTGACCGTCGAAGCGGTACGCAAGGCTCTGACCGGACTGGTGCTGTCCTCGGCCATGGCCGGGGTGTTTTCGCTGTTCAGCTTCGCTCTGCTGTTCTGGTACCAGCCGGCCGCCGCCTTGGTGGCGGGAGTCCTGTTCCTGCTGGTGATGGGAGTGTCGACCTTTGTCGGAGCCCGCCAGTTGAAAGCCATCTACGAGGGCGAGGCGATCTCGGGCAACATCAACAGCCTGGTGCTGCAGATCGTCAACGGCATCCCCAAGCTGCGCATTGCCGGCGCCGAGGATCGCGCCTTCGTGCTGTGGGGCAAGGTGTTCGCGGAATTGCGCGGCCGCATGGTGCGGATGCGGCGCATCGCCAACGCTTACGCCGTGTTCCTCGCCGGCTATGACATCCTGTCGCTGGCGGTAGTGTTCTTGGTGATTGCCCTGGCCGCCGGTTCCGACATGGACACCGGCGCCTTCCTGGCCTTCGTGTCGGCCTTCAGCATGTTCATGAGCTCGACCACCCAGATGGGGCGCGCCGTTATTCAGTGCTTCAATGTGGCGCCCATGGTCCAGCGCGCCCAGCCGCTGCTCGACGCCTTGCCGGAGACTGATGCCAGCAAGAACGACCCTGGCCAACTGACCGGCGGCATCGAGGTCACCGGGGTGGTGTTCCGCTATGACCGCGAGGGGCCGAAGGTGCTGAACGGGCTGTCGCTGACCGCCGGTGCCGGCCAGTTCATCGCCCTGGTCGGTCCCTCGGGCTGCGGCAAGTCGACGCTGATGAAGCTGCTGCTGGGGTTCGAGCAGCCCGAGGCCGGCGGCATCTTCGTCGACGGCCACGATCTGCGCACGCTCGACGTCCAGGCGGTGCGCCGTCAGGTCGGCGTCGTGCTGCAATCGGGCCGGCTGATGCCGGGAACCATCTACGAGAACATCAAGGGCGCCTCAGAGGCCTCGGTCGACGATGCCTGGCAGGCCGCCGCCATGGCCGGCATGGATTCCGACATCAAGGCCATGCCCATGGGCATGCACACCGTACTGACCGAGGGCTCGGCGGCGCTGTCGGGCGGCCAGATCCAGCGCCTGCTGATCGCCCGTGCGGTGGTGGCGCGGCCACGCCTGCTGCTGTTCGACGAAGCCACCAGCGCGCTCGACAACCTGACCCAGGCGGTGGTGACCGAAAGCTTGTCACGGCTGTCGGTCACGCGCATCGCCATCGCCCACCGCCTCAGCACGGTCCGCGACGCCGACCGCATCTATGTTTTGCAGGAAGGCCGGGTGGCGGAATCAGGCACTTACACGGAATTAATGGCCAGGAATGGCCTGTTCACCGAGCTGGCTCGGCGCCAGCTGACCTAAGGGGGAAAGCATGAGAAAAGTCCTCGTCATCCTGGGGCAGCTGTCGGATTCCGATGTGGAATGGTTGGCAAGTGCCGGCAGCCGCGAGAAGATCGCCGTCGGCCGTGTGCTGATCGAGGAGGGCCGACCGATCTCGTCGATGTACATCCTGCTCGACGGCCATATGGAGGTGTCGCTCAAAGGGATCGGCACCGTCGCCACCCTGGCCTCGGGCGAGATCATGGGCGAGATGTCCATGGTCGATTCGCGCCCGCCCTCGGCCTCCATCACAGCCAAGACTGATTGCCTAGTACTGGCCATTTCCAAGGACGCGCTGCAGCGCCAATTGGAAGCCGACGTCGGCTTCGCCTCCCGCTTCTACAAGGCCATCGCCACCTTCCTGTCGGACCGTCTGCGCGGCACCGTCCGCCGCCTCGGCTATGGCGATTCCGGGGCGTCGCTGGACGAGGACGTGGAATTGGAGGGCGAACTCGACCTCAACGTGCTCGACAGCGTCCACCTTGCCGGAGCCCGGTTCGAGCGCATGTTGAAGACGTTGATGGGCAAGGGCTGACAGCTCCGTCCCGTTGCCCAGGCATATCGAGAAGGAATTGGCGGAGTACCAGGGTAATCCAACCTAGCGGATGCTCGATGGAAGCGTCCGCCTTTCCTGTTCCGCGCCTGAATGCAGGCAGTCCGCTCCCGTGAAGAGTTTCGGGCGCCGGGAGGCGTACGAAAGTCTCCGAGGAACGAACCCGCGGGGTGCAGACACAGGCCTATGGGGATTTCGTTTTTCGGCTGATCCTGGTGTCGGCGTGACGGCTCGTCGAAAGGTGCCAACTTGACGCGGAGAGGTCGTCACGTTGACCTGTCGAGCCGCTTTTCGGTGAGCCAGGATGGCCGCGAACCCGCGTGGCGTCGAGGGTTTCGGAGAAAAGCGCATATGGGATCGTCACCCGACGCGTGGCGGTTCGGGTGCCTGGTGTGGTCAGGCCATGCCGGATCATGGAGGACTCTCCCGGTTCGGCAGTGCCGCGACAGGCGGCGCACGAGGCTGGTGTCCCCGTTCGAAAACCTCGATAACTACCATGCGCCCGCCACAGCAGGGACATGGCCGGGATTCATCGGCGGGTTCCTCCGAGACCTCGGCTTCGGCCGGCGGGGCGACAGCGAGAAGCGCGCGGATGCGTTCGAGGCTTGCCTTTCGGCAGGACGCGGCAAGCAGGCCGTAATGCCGGATGCGATGGAATCCACGCGGCAGGATGTGCAGCAGGAAGCGGCGGATGAACTCGTCGGCGGAAACGGTCATGACGCGTTGCCGGTCGGCCCCCTCGCGTCGGTAGTCCTTGTAGCGGAACGTAACGCCGGCCTCGTCGAAGTCGATCAGGCGGCGGTTTGAGATGGCGACGCGGTGGGTGTAGCGCGCCAGGTAGGCGAGCACGGCCTCGGGGCCGCCGAAGGGGGGCTTGGCATAGACGACCCAACGCTTCTTCCGGACCGGAGAGAGATGGCGCAGGAATGCTCGCCTCTCGGCCAGATGGGCCGTGGCGCCAAAGAAGGCGAGTTGGCCGGAATCGTGAAGCGCAATCAGACGCGTGAGAAACAGACGACGGAACAGCGCGCCCAGCACCCTGACGGGAAGAAGGAATGCCGGACGGGACGACACCCATCGCCCGTCGGGCGCAATGCCGCCGCCGGGGACGATCATGTGCACGTGGGGATGATGCGTCAGGGCCGAGCCCCAGGTGTGGAGAACGGCGGTGATGCCGATGCGGGCGCCCAGATGCTTCGGATCCGCCGCGATCCTCAGCATCGTCTCCGACGCGGCGCGGAACAGCAGATCGTAGAGCACCGCCTTGTTGTGAAAGGCAATGCCGGCGACCTCGTCCGGCAGCGTGAAGACGACATGGAAATAGCCCACGGGGAGCAAATCGGCTTCCCGTTCCGCTAACCATGTCCGCGCGGCGGCTCCCTGACATTTGGGGCAATGTCGATTGCGGCAGCTGTTATAGGCGATCCGCCAATGCCCGCACTCCTTGCAGGCTTCGACGTGACCACCCAGCGCGGCGGTACGGCAATGCTCGATCGCCGACATGACCTTGAGCTGATGCAGGCTCAGATGGCCGGCATGGGCAGCCCGGTAGGCCGGTCCGGCAACTCGGAAGATATCGGCGACCTCGAGCGAGGCCCGCAACGGCTTAGCCGTTGGGCTCGATCTCTTCGGCCTTGAACAGAGCCAGCCTGTCGAGCGGGCTGACCACGGTGCGCACCGTCCGCGTCGCCACCTTGGTGTAGAGGGCGGTGTTCTCCAGCTTGCTGTGGCCGAGCAGGACCTGGATGATCCGGATGTCGACTCCGTCTTCCAACAGATGGGTGGCGAAGCTGTGGCGGAGCGTGTGCGGGCCGACCCGCTTGGTGATCTCCGCCGCCTGGGCCGCCTCGACCACAACACGATGCAGTTGCCGGGTGCTGATCGGCTTCATCGCGTGCTGGCCAGGGAACAACCAGCCATCGCGATGCATGACGCCCTGCTGACGTCCGAACGTCCACCACTGGCGCAACAAAGTGAGCAGATCAGGCGACAGCATCGCGTTGCGAGACCGGCCGCCTTTGCCGCGTTCGACCCTTATCAGCATGCGTTCGCTGTCGATATCGCGGACTTTGAGCGCGGAGACCTCGGCGACGCGCAGACCCGCGCCATAGGCGACCGACAAGGCCGCCTGGTGCTTGAGGCACGTCGTCGCATTCAACAGGCGGGCGACCTCTTCCCGGCTCAGCACCATCGGCAACTGGCGTGGATGGGAGATCCGCATCAGCTTGCGCGCCAGTTCGGGCCGGTCGATCGTATGAGTAAAGAAGAACCGCAGTGCCGAAACGATGCTGTTCATCGTCGGCACCGGCACGCCGGACTCACGCTGCTCCAACTGGAACTGGCGAATATCCTCCGCCGTGGCCGTGTCGGGCGAGCGCCCCAGGAATGCGGCGAAGCGCCCGACGTCACGGATATAGTTGCGCTGCGTCTCGCGTGAGAACCGGCGCATGGTCATGTCCTCGATCAACCGCTGACGCAATGGGCTGACCGGGGCGGAGGGGGGAATGAGAATGGTCATGGCATGGCTCCTCAAATCCAGTGAAGGAGCCAAAATGCTCGGACTATGCCGGCCCACACTCAACCATGGCGCAACTATCCGAACCTGACAGGCGCATCAACAAAGAACATCCATCCCGCGCAGCGGGTTCGTTCATCGGCCCGAAGCGGTAATTCTGCGTGACCGCACCATTTTGCCAACTGCTTCGGGTCCAACAAATCCCCTGTCCAGAGTCCATCCATCCCCCATCAACTTACCAAAAACAACACGCCGTAACATTCTCCTTGCATGGCTATAGATACAACGACTTGCGGACCTGCTGATACGGACGGGCGTGTCAACAGGTCTGGAGAATAAACCGCTACAAAGAGAGAGTTGTGCCAGTTTCCGGCAGGGGCATGTCAGCAGGAAGACATGCGAACACCGCGCAGAACCTTGGGATACCCAAAGTCGCGTCGGCCCTGTAGAGCCAGTTTTTTTTAGAGAATGGCGTCCCCAGGGGGATTCGAACCCCCGTTACCGCCGTGAGAGAGGGGTATCTGAAGCCACTAGAGACAGCATGAGACACTTATAACAAACTGATTTTAATATAACTTTTTGATTCCACATTCAGCTTGCATCATCCTGTTTCAGGGCATATTTTGGGTAAAAATTAGGTAAACAAGGAGGCTGTGATGGCCATAACTGTTCGCGATGCCAAGCTGGACAGCCGCAACGCTCGATCCAAGCTGCCGATCCAGCACAAGCCCTTTTGGCGGGTAATCGACCAGGGATGCCATCTTGGATATCGAAAAGGTATTCGCGGCGGGGTATGGCGAGCCCGCTACCTCGTCACCCAAGGTAAATACGCGGAAACAGTTTTGGGAAAGGCAGATGACGTCCAGGATGCAGATGGACTTGAAATCCTATCTTTCAGCCAAGCACAGGAAGCTGCCCGGTCATGGTTCTCCCTGCAAGTCCGAAAGCAAGCCGGATTGCCGGTGACGGAAAGCAAAGGTTTCACGGTTTCAGACGTTCTGGACCTTTATCTTGCTTGGTTCCTGCAGCACCGAAAAAGCTACGTCACACTGAAAAACGCCGTCGAAGCCCACGTCAGACCCGCCCTGGGCAACATCGAGATATCGGCACTCACTCCCCAGAAAGTCCGTACATTCCATGAGCAAATTGCCCAGGCACCTCCCCGCCGAAGAGGGTGGGACAAGCAAAAGACCCAACAAACGACAACACCCATGTCCCTTGAGCAAAAGCGGCAAAGACGCAGCACCGCCAACCGAGTTTTGACAACACTGAAAGCCGCATTGAATCACGCTTATACAGAAGGGCGCATTTCAAGTGATGAGGCTTGGAGGCGCGTAAAACCTTTCCGCAACGTCGATTCTGCCAGAGTCCGCTATTTAAACGAATCTGAATGCAAAGCTCTCGTTAGTCATTGTACTGGCGCCTTTGCCGACCTCGTTCAGGCCGCCATTCTCACAGGATGCCGTTACGGTGAACTGATCAAGTTGAAGGCCAATGATGTCAACTTCGATTCCGGCACAGTGTTGATCACGGATTCAAAATCAGGACAAAGTCGTCACGTCGTCCTGACCGAAGAGGGGCAAGTCTTTTTCAAGCGCGCCCTAAATGGAATTGCAGTCGAACAGCTCATTTTCCAGCGTGACGATGGAAATGAATGGGGAAAATCTCATCAAAGCCGACCACTGGCGGAAGCCTGTGACAAGGCTGAAATTCGCCCTCAGATATCATTCCACACATTGCGCCATACTCACGCCTCACACTTGGCAATGCGCGGAGCCCCGCTGCCCGTAATCGCCGCCCAACTGGGCCATAGCGATACCAGAATGGTGGAAAAACACTATGCTCACCTCGCACCGAACTACATTGCGGAAACGATCAGAAAAGGCTTCCCGCATATCGGATTCGAGTGAAATGAAGAAATCGGCAAGTTTTATTGCCGATTTCACGAGACAATCTATACAAATAGAAATATCAAACACATAAACTATTGACACCAGATCAATAAAAATAAAAACCATCACTCATAAAAACATACAGGTGATGGACATGACGTGCACACTCCCCCCACTGATGACAATCCGTGAGTTCACTTCTGCGATGCGGATCAGCCGCGCAACGTTGTATCGCCTAGGGGATAAAAGCCAAGGTCCCCAGCGGGTAAAATTGCACAAATGCGGAGCCGTCCGAATCGTCCGTGATTGCATTTGGATTGCTAGTGTATTGGGGCGTAGCGGCGCAAAATGTGATGGATGCCCATTTCGGCAACCGCCGGAGTCGGCGTGATGCGCAAGAGCAATCGTATCTACGTCCGTATCACCCCCCAAATGACGGATGACCTGCACAAGCTGCGCAAAACCCTGGCGCTACCAACCCTTAGCTCTTCAGCCCGCCAAACGCTCCGGGCCGGTCTGGAGGCGCTCTTGGATCGCCCATCGATGCTACACCGGAGCGAGTTGCTCCACATCAGAATCGACTTGCACCGCGTTGCCGCCATGCTTTCCCGGGTGCCGGAGGCCGATCAGGGGCGACTCACAGAGGTATTGACCCAGTTGCAACCATTGCTGGCCCGACTGGACAAGACGGTATGACACCGTCCTTATCGCCCCATGGAACCTGACGCTCTCCCGCTTGGGGGAAGTATGGCGGCGGACTTCGGCACGTCCAGGACAGGTGGTACGCGATTCAAGGACGACACAGGACGAATCCTTTCCCGCTCCTCTGACAGAGGTATAGGGGGCGCTGCCTGTGGTGGCGCGTCCTCGTTCATCCCCGGTTCCCACGGCACCACCATTTCCGCGAAAGGCCAGTGTAAGCCGGAGAGTACCCGTCCCAAAATAACCTGTACACTGCGGAGATCGTCCACCTCGGCGCACCGCCGCGCCAGATGCCACAAGCTTTTCACCACGGTCACGCGGTTGCGGCGTAAACGACGTTTCTGACGCAACTGCCCATATTCCGTCCCCCAGGCAATGACGGTGGCATTGGAAACAGGCGGCAAAGGCGACAATAGCGGCAACTTACGCACTTCTGTCAGGGCGTTTTCCCTGGCTTCCGGTGCATGGGGCTTGGTCGCCCCGAATATTTCTGGCTGTCGACGCAGATACCAACTGGCCAAGGCCAGTTTACCGCGACCACCCTCCCCCGCCGCCAGTTCACGCCAGCACCGCTGAGCGGCAAGCGGTTCATGATAGAGGACGGAAAAATCGGAAAGCAACGGGTCCACGGGGACACCCATGGCAGATGGAACAGAGCCATCACGACACCAGGGCAGCCATTGACGCCACCAAGATGATTTTCGCGGCCTATCGGGCTCAGGTTCCCGTGGCTGTCGGCGCTGAACCAGGCCTCCTCCGTGACGGGCGAACCAAGCCGGAGCACGGCACGACAAGTCACCATTGCCCGGTCGCCTTGGCCAGCGGACAAAGGTCCGGCCCGACATCATCTCTTCCCGAAGCTCGCCCCGATCTTCCCGCCTGACCGCCTGAACTGAGACACCAGCCTGGGTCAACACCTCGGCGAACACTTGGCGCAGTTGGTCCAAGGTCTCACCATGAATGTCCAATCTCAGGCGTGGACCAAAACGGGATTGCGCCTTGACCAGCACATGGGCGTGCAGAAAGGCGGCATCGTCGTGCACGGCCCACAGCACCTGAAATCCTTTAGCGGCGAAAAGCTCATCCACCCCCGCCTGCACACCGCGCCAGAATGCCGACCGTAAAGACTCGTCGCCCACTGGCACACGGGCCGAGACGATGAAATGATGCAGTTGAGTGTGATACAGGCGCTCGGGCTCTGGCAACGTTTCACCCTGATCGGGAAGTCCACGCGCCTTGCGCGACAGGTTTTCCGTATCCGCCAACAGATCCCACGTGGTGAGTCCAGCCAAGGGATCGACTTCCGCCCCGAATTCATTGAACAGCGGCACCGGAGACAGATCGGCGGGACGCAAGCGGACAACATAACGCAGACAAGCCTTGACCCCCGCAGCGCTTTTCCGCCGCCCGGCGACCTTGACCACCACCTGTGGCCCATCGTTCCGCCGCCAGCTTTTCTCGACGCTCCAAGCCCGCCAGGTGTTGGACATCCAGGCCCCACTGGGCTGCCGCCGCCGACAGCGAAGCAACGCGCGGACCACTTCCTCGTCGTCGCTGGCCAGAACCCGGCCTAGGCGATGACGCCACCACTCTTCTGTATCTACGATATTTTGCACCTCTCTCATGTCTTCAGTTTAACGACTGAGCACACCAAAGTCTGTCCGACAAATCAGGAAAAATGAAGCGCCCCGACGACATCGGCGAACAGCGTTTGCGGGTCGAGCCCCAGCGCTTTGGCCACCCGCAGGAACTCCACCAGATCCAGCCGACGCTGCCCGGATTCATAGGCCGAAACGAAGGATTGCGGTTTGCCCAGGCGGGTCGCCAGATCAACCTGGGTGATGCCCAGGCGCTTGCGTTCCGTCGCCAAACGGGCACCGATCCGCTTGTACTGATCCGGGTCAGCCCACACGTCGCCTTCTCCTTATACCTCCTCCGACCATAAATCGGAAAATCGGATATTGAAAAATCCGATAACCTCTTTCATGCTGTGCCCTCATCCTCGTTGGGGAGCGCATGCAATGTCGGGGAAGAATTTCGACGGTCGGATCAGGCGATGCCAATCCTGCGACGATCACCGAATGAGGCGCTATGGAGAACCCCGCTAACCTCAATCCTTAGGCTTTTTCCGAACCCGCTCGGGCGTGGCGGCATCAACCACCAAACCTTTCAACAAATCCGAGGGATGCACGCCCAAACCCACCGCCAAATCCACGATCATCGCCAAAGAAGGGTTCCAACGCCCCCGCTCGATGTCGCTGAGATAGGTCACATTCATACCGGCACGGAAGGCCAACTCCTCTTGCGTCAAGCCGCTTGAGGTCCGGGCATCTCGCAGAATCTGTCCAAACTGGCGCCGGATATCCATGGACACATGACGACGTACACACCAAACGCTTGACCATCGGATATATCCGATATTGAAATGCACACACGGGACACGAGCAGTTTCTTCCTTCAAGTCAGCCGCGATGGAATACGGATATGAGGCACCATAAATTCTTGATCCCGACGCTGGCGGTAACAGCGCTCAGCCCCGGTTGCCGGATCGGCAAAAGCACCGGGGGATTGCCTCGCGCTGTTTCACTCCCACCGGAGAGCCAGTCATGACCGACAGCAAAACCTCGCTGACCCTGTTCGGCGAAACATTGGAACTGCGCACCTCCCTGCTCATGGGGGCGGGGGTGCCGATCAATGGCTTTTTCACCAACGGCCAGAGCGTCGCCGATCTGGCTCTGATCCGTCCCTATGACGGGCTGGTGCAATTCAACGACGCGGTCATCGGCAGCACGGTCGATGTCATCCGTCAGCGCAATTCCACCGGCTATCGTCTGTTCTTTGCCGTGGCGACGCCAATCCTGCTGCTGATCGACATGATCTTCGCCGTCTTGCGCGGCATCGGGCGCGTTTTCGCCGCCATGTCGGTTTTCGGCATCTTCAGCGCCGTTCTTGGTCTGGTCGCCCTCGCCGCAATCATCATGACCCTGGGGGCCATGGCCATGGTGGCACTCTATGCCTTGCCGGTCCTGGCGGTGATCTATCTGGTCCGCATGAGCTATCGCTCCGGCAACGAGGACGCGGTCCGGAAAATCAAGGAGGCCTGCCACACCCTGGCGCGTCGCCTCCCCCATGACGCCGTCGGCGCCTGATCGGCGGGTTCACTCATTGATTCACCAACAGGGGATTCGGAAATCATGATGGATTGGATCAAGCAGCATGCTGCGGCCAGCGCCGCCGCCGCTGTCGGCGCCACCGCCGCCGGATCGGTGCTCGTCTATGTCTATGTGCTGCCGCCGCAGCCGGCGGATACCCCGCCCAAGCCGGCAATCCAGGACGAGCAGGGCCAATATCCCGCCCGCTTCATCCTGCACTACAGCGGGCAGATCAACACTCATGGCGAGTGGAGCAGCGCCCGGAGGAGTATCATCGAAGAGAAAATCTTCGGGCATCTGGGCGAAATCTGCGACATCACCATCAAGGCCAATGGCGAATGCCGGCTGATTCCTTTTTACGATCCCAAGCAACTGGGCGGGGTCGGCGGGATGGACGCCCGCGTCATCTTCCGCCTGCATGAGCGCGACAACCGCTATGCAATGATCGAAACCTATTATCACGGCACCGTCAAAGGCGTGACCTGGACCCAGCTGAGCAAGGGCATCCGGATCGGCGAGGCCAAGATTTTTGCGACGGCCATGCCATGAGCGACGCAGCCGAATCCCCAGCTTTGGCGAAATGGAACCGCCTGAAAGACCTCTTGCTCCGGCATGCGATCGCGCAGGGCGCTTCCTCGACCGTGAAGTTGAGAAACTTTACGGCACATCCTCCCAAGGTCCCGAAACCCTCTGCACCCGAGACGCTCTGAGATGGGCGGCGATAAACACCGCGGGGTTATGCCGGAGGAATCTGGCCCGAAGAACTGGAATCGGCCCCCCTGGCCGGAGAACCCCATGCCGGGAGGTGGCCTGATCATTCCCGGCACCTACCGGCGCGGCTGGAAGGTGGAGGATCTTCCCACCTCTTCCGGACCGATCACCCCATTGACGGAGGAAGAAGCCGATCTCTTGTTGGGTCGGACCCCGGCAAATCAGGAAGGGCTTACTGCTGCTGTCGGGAACGCTGGTCGAAGCTCCCTTGATCCGCGTGGATGTGGAGCCGAGCCCGGAAAACGGTCTGCGCAAGCGATCCCAAGTCATGGTCGATAAGGCCATGACCGTGAAGCGGGACAAGCTGGGGGAACCGTTCGGGCACCTGGATGAGGCCGCCATGATCGCCGTAAATCGCTCGTTGGCCCTTTTCCTGGGCTTCGCCTAAAGAAGGTCGCCCACTCGGTCCGAACCGAGAAAGTTCGCCCGAATTTTGTCGGACAAATTGCTATACCTGCTGAATTCATAAGTCGTGGGATTGCGCAGATATCGCATCACCTCAGGCAAGGGCCTTGCGACTTTTGCCCAATCCGCCCTCGCCGGATTGCGACTGCGTCCAAATATGCTGCGACAGCCCGCCAATCCCCGGTGACTGGTCGGCGAGAGCTTGCGACAAAGACCATATTTCCCGTGTCAGTGAGGAAATCCCCCATGAGCATCGTCCTCAGCTTCAAAGACAATGGCCCCGCCTTCGACCGCGCCAACACGGTCGCCCAGTCCATGGGGCTATCCATGGAGGAATACCTGCTGGCCTGCATCGCCGAGGGGCACAAGCTGCTGCGCAACCGCTATCACCCCAATGACAGCGATCTGGAAGAGCCGACATTCCAGCGTTGGGGGATTCCAATCCACGATCGATGATCCGCGCCATCGACATGACCGGCTTGGCTCTTGCCGTCACAATGGGAACATATGTAGAACATTTTATGTGTGCCGCTATGTCCTCGCCCGCCATCGACCGCATGTTGCCGGGCGGCGGTCTGGCCCTTGGCAGCGTGCACGAAATCGCCGCCGCCACCGCCCATACCCCCGGTCTGCTGGCCTTCGGCCTGTCCCCCGCCCGGTTGATCCTGGTGCGGCCGAGCAGCTCGGCGGCCCTGTTGTGAAGCGGCGCGCTCCCGCGCCCTGGCCGGGGTGCTGGCGGAAGTGCGCGGCCTGGATTTCACCGCGGCGCGGCGCCAGCATCTGGCGGTACGGGCCAGCGGCGTCACCTTGTTGCTGTTCAACAGCGCCGCCGCTATCGGCACGGCATACAGCCGCTGGCGGGTATCCGGCCGGCCCGGTGCCGATGCTCGCTGGCGGCTGGAGCTGGTGCGCTGCCGGGGCCGCGCCGCCGACGACACTGGTCTGTTGCTGAGAGGTGGAGTGGCATGGACCGACGGGTGGTTTGCATTTGGCTGCCACGGCTGCCGACCGACCGGCTGTGTCGGGCCAATCCCGGGTGGCGTGAGGCGCCGCTGACGGTGGCCGGCACCGATTTCAGCCGCCGCGTGACCGCCATCAACCGCACCGCCCATGTGGCCGGCCTGCGCATCGGCCTGCGTCTGGCCGACGCCCTGGCGCAAGAGCCAACCCTGCGCGTCGTCCCTCCGGATGACGCAGCCGATCAGGCATTGTTGCGGGTGTTGGCGGAACGCTACGGCATGGTCTCGCCGTGGACCGCCCCCGACATCCCCGACGGCATCTGGATCGATGCCGGCGGCTGCGCCCATCTGTTCAGCGGCGAGGCGGCCATGCTGGCGCTTTTGCGCGACAAACTGGCGGCCCAGGGCTTCGCCGTGCGCGTCGCCCTGGCGACCACGCCTGGTGCTGCCTGGGCCTGGGCCCGCTTCGGCAATGCCGATACCCCCATCCTGGGCGATCCAGGGCAATTGACGCCCCTGCCCTTGGCCGCATTGCGCCTGCCGCCCGACACTGTGGCGGAATTGTCCGCTTTGGGATTGCGCCGGGTCGGCGACCTGCTCGACCTGCCCCGCGCCCAGGTGTCACTGCGCTTCGG
This sequence comes from Magnetospirillum gryphiswaldense MSR-1 v2, assembly GCF_000513295.1. Taxonomy (NCBI): domain Bacteria; kingdom Pseudomonadati; phylum Pseudomonadota; class Alphaproteobacteria; order Rhodospirillales; family Rhodospirillaceae; genus Magnetospirillum; species Magnetospirillum gryphiswaldense. The sequence continues at coordinate 672,254 of NC_023065.1, read as the reverse complement.
CCGCCAGGTGCTGTGGCGATTGGACCAGGTCTTGGGAAACGAGCCCGAGCCCATCGCCCGCACCGAGGACGTCACCCGGTGCCTGCACCGTCTGCTCGACCAATGATGCGGCCTGCTGGCCACGGAAGATCTGGGCGTGCGCGGCCTGACCTTCACCTTGTTCCGCATCGGTGGCAGTCTGGTCCGCATCGAGGCGGGCACCAGCGCCCCCATCCGCCGCTACATCAAGGAGCACAACCGCTTCTCCGAACCTTTCGTCTGGACCAAGCCCGCCGACAGGATACTCGCCAAACTCAAGCGACTGCCTGCACCTTCTGAATGAATCTGTGCACTAGGTTGTAGTGACAATTTAATCACTTCAGCCAGAGCATGATGCTTGCGAGTTTGATGAAGCCCAGAAAGTTGACAGCAAGTTTGTCATAACGCGTAGCGATTCGGCGCCATTGCTTGAGCTTGGCAAAGAAGCCTTCGATGCCCCAACGGTTCTTATAGGCGATGCAATCATAGTCACGAGGCAGCTTGCGGTGGCGGCGCGGCGGGATGACGACACGAGCGCCCTGATCTTCGATTTTCTCGCAAAAGCTATCCGCGTCATAGGCCTTGTCGGCAAGCACCTGTTCCGCCTTGAGGCCGTCAATCAGTTCGTGTGCCGGAGCCATGTCGTTCTGCTGGCCCGGTCCCAGTTCGAAGCGCACCGGCAGCCCCAATGCATCGACTACAGCGTGGATTTTGGTTCCGAAGCCGCCGCGTGAACGTCCGAGAGCCTGGGCTTCCTGCCCCCCCTTTTTTGTCGCGCCCCGGCAGCTTGGACCTGAGCGCGGATGACGGTCGCGTCGATGGCGATCCATTCCATGTCGGGATCACTCGACACCGCCGCGAAGATCCGATCGAACACCCCTTGCTCGATCCAGCGGTAATAGCGCCGCTTGACGGTCTGGTACGGGCCAAAACGATCCTCGGGCAAATCGCGCCAACGCGCCCCTGATCGCGCCAGCCACAAAATTGCATCGAGAAACCGCCGCGCATCACTGCGCGGACCGCGCTTACCCTTGCGCCCACCGGGCACAAACTCACGCAAGCGGTCCCACTGATCGTCCCGGAGAATTTCGCCGTCCACACCAGCCTCCAAAAGCCAGTGTTGAATCAGAAATTAGGCCAAAGGGGAATCCCCTAAATTGTCACTACAACCTAGAGGGCGTTGACATTCAGGATTCCCACGGACCCCAAAATCTGATTCAAACTCCTTTTCGAGAAGGAGGCTTGAATGAGCGGGGTCCGTTTGATCTTAAAGGATCATCAGTGGGATCGGATGGCGCCACATTTGCCGGGCAAGCGCAGCGATCCCGGCAGGACTGGTGCGGATAACCGCCTTTTCCTGGAAGCTGTGCTATGGCTGGCCAGAACGGGTTCTCCTTGGCGTGATCTGCCGGATTTTTTCGGCAATTGGAACAGCGCATTCATCCGTTTTTCCCGCTGGTCCAAGGACGGTGTATGGGATCGGCTTTTCGCCATGATGGCTGACGACCCCGACTTCGAATACGTCATGATCGACTCGACTATTGTCCGGGCGCACCAACATGCGGCGGGCAAAAAGGGGGGCCTGAAGCTCGTGCGATCGGGCGTTCACGCGGCGGGCTGACCACCAAGATCCACGCCATCGTCGATGCCTTGGGCAACCCGCTACGCTTTATCCTGACGCCAGGACAGGCGAGCGACTACACCCAGGCAGAAGTCCTCATCGCCGACATCCCGGCAGAGCACGTTCTTGGCGACAAGGGTTACGATTCCGGGGCATTCCGCGACGCCATCCGCGACCAGGGTGCCGTCCCGGTCATCCCTCCGAGAAGAACATCACCCCAAGTGCCGTGCGATTTCGCCCTCTATTGCGAGCGCAATCTCGTCGAGCGCTTCTTCCTCAAGATCAAACACTTCAGGCGGATCCGCCACTCGCTACGACCAGACACCGAGGGCCTTCTTGTCCATTCTCTGCCTCGTCAGCGCATTCATCTGGACCAAATGAATGTCAACGCCCCCTAGGTGAATGGTCTTTTTTGCACACCCTCAGGCCGCTCCAGCGTTCACGCCGCTAGCGTTGAACAAACGCCACCGCGTCGGAAGGGCCGCCTACGCTAATCGCAAGGGCTGATTTCTACGGCCTGCACCGGACGGATGCTGGCTATCCCGCAGCCTTCAGCTTCAACGAATACGGCGCTGCACTGCGGCCTGTTTCCTGTGCTCGATCGAAGGCGATAAACTGTGACGCCGCTCAGCCCCTGACCCACATATTGACGGCGAAGCGATGGTCGGCGAAGGCGTCGCCGGGAACTGACACCCGTTCCACCGAATGCCAAGCCCAGGACGGAAAGGCGACCATCTCGCCGCAATCCGGCTCAATGTCGATGAAATCGTCACCGGCCAGGGTGTAATAGCGCAAGACGCCGCCGGAAAACGCCTTGGGGAGGCGGTGCAGGTAGCACACCATGGTGACGCGCCGCGGCGCGCCGTCCGGGGTTGCATAAGTGTCCCGGTGCCGGACGAAATGCGCGCCGTCGCCATGGGCGACCAATTCGACCTGCACCCCCTTCGGCACGAACGGCGGCATACTGAAGGCGGCGCAGATCTCCGCCAACGAGTTCAGCGCCCGCTCTTGCAGCAAGGGTCCGAACTCCCCCAGATCGGTTAACCGCAACGAAGAGCGCTGATCGGAAATAACCTCCCTGTCCCCGTCTTCCCCCCTCACTTTCGACGGTTTGAAATGCGCCTGACGGTCGACGGCGTAGGCCAGCAGCGCATTCGTCGTCGCCGCGTCTAACCAATGAGCATGGCGGCGATGGGGCAGAAATTGGCTGATGAAGGCGGGCGCTGTCATATGGCGTATCTCGCCACCTGAATGAATTCCCCGGCGCCTTCCATCCCTGTCACCGGTACGGTGCCGCTGCGGCTCCAGGCATGTGCCGTCACCTCGCCGTCCCGCTTGGCAACGCCGAAGCGCACCTCCGCCGGCAGGCCGCGCCGGCGCAGCATCATCGCCGCCGCCGCCGCCTGGGGCAGGCAAACCGCCCTGAACGGCAAATTTCTCGCCGCCCGCCCCACCGCCCGGGCGACGATCCGCGCCCGTGTCGCGTCGATGGGAAACGGCGCCAAATCATCCCCTGCACGCAAACGGAAAACCCGCATCGCCGCGGCGAAGGGCAACGTCTTTAACACAAGGAAAACAATCGTCAGGGTTGCAATGGCTTCCGCCGTAGCGAACCTTTCGTTGCGCGGCAGGGCGAAAAAGCGGCGGGCACGACCGATCATGCAACCCCCGCCAACCCACGATCGACCAGTTGAACGAACGGCGCCAGCACGCAACCCTCGATGGTCGCTATGTCGGCACAAAGCGCGTCGGACTTGCGGCGGAGGCTGTCCCGCAGGGCGATGGTCAACATGGGGGTTTTTCCGGCGCTGGACTGATCAGTCCATATTCTTATTACTCGTAGAATAGGAGTCAAGGTCCGCTGCATTTGGCTTCAATCCCGGCCAACCTGATGCTGATTCCCCAGATCCTAGACCTTCACCGAGCATCGATGTGCGCAATTGGGCGGCTAAAGATATCCCAGCTGGCGCATGACCACTGCGTGATCCGCGTTGATGCGTGCCGCTTGATCGGCCGACAGTTCATCACGCCAGCCGCCGGCTTGGCCTCGGCGAAAGAAACGCTTGGACTGGCGCGGCCGCCCACGGAAACCATTGTGTTCCTCGGCCTGCCGCAAGGCGTCGAAGCGGGTCGCCGCCACGGCGCGCCGCAGCACGGCATCTTCGGCGCTCCAGCCAAGATGGGCGATCACCCGGCGCAGGGCAGCCAACGGATCATCTAGCATATCCTCGTAGCGCAACAGCAGCGGTGGCGGAATGGGCGCCAGCAGCCAGCTTTCCACATGGCCGCTCCAGTTCAGCAGACGTTGGGGCAATTGTGCGTCGAGGCGGTGCCGGCTGCGCGCGAAGGTCAACTCGGGATTGCCCAAGATGGCGATCGCCCCGTCGAGATCCAGATTACTGTGATTGGCCAGCGACGCCGCGATGTCGCGCGGATCACGCACGAGATAGACAGCCCCCAGGGTTGCGGCCGGCGGAAACAGCGGTTCGCCGGCGGGCGTCAGGGTCCACGCATCATGCACCTTGCGCAATAGCGGCTGGACCGTTTCCGCCGCCTGAATCTCATACAAGCGCGGGCGCAGACAGGTGATCTCATCCTCGGTCAGGTCCGCAGAGGCCACGCCAAGCGCCTCGTCGAAGGCATGGCGGCCGCTAGCAATGGGCGCAAACCCGGCGGACGCGCTGAAATCCGGCGCCGCCCCGCCCCGTTCGAGGCTGCTCAGCATCAAACGTAGCCAAGTGTTGCCGGACTTGGGATACGAGGCCAGCCAAACGATGCCACTCATGACGCGGCCTGGCGGGCGACGATGCCGGCAATGATCGCTTCGGTATCGCCGTGGTCGTGACAGCGAGCCAGCCGCCAATGCGCCCCCAACCTTGTCGCCAACTGCGTTGCCGCGACGTGCACGGCGATAGGCGCACTGATGCGGCTCAGCATGGTCATACGGTAGACATGGCCCTGCAGGGCCATCACCGCCTTGAGGCCGCGTAACCGTTCCAGCGCGGCGTGACGCGGGTCGAGAACCGTTTCCAGGTGATAGACCGCCGCCAGAGGCAGCGGCGCGGAGTGAAATCCCTGTTCAATCGGCAAGGCGAATTTCTGCAGCTCGGGCCGCACGGCTTCCAGCCGGGCGGTGTCTATCTCCAGCGCCGCCAAGGCGTCCTGCCACAGCTTCAGGCGCGGAAAGGCCGGCAGCACCATCGGACAGCCGGGCCGCGTCACATCGACGACCGTCACGTCGTCGGCGAGGACCTCGTAGCCGTGATGCAGAAAGGCGGCGGCAAGGGTCGACTTGCCGGTCCCCGAGCGGCCTGTGAAGGCCACCGCGGTATCGCCAATGCGCACGCTGGAAGCGTGCAGCGGCACCAAGCCGCGCTGATGGGCCAGCAGTCCAAACACCGTTCCGAACAGAAAGGTCCGCACCGCAGTGTCGGTCGCGCCGGGGGCAGGTTGAACCAAAATCTCGCGGCCCTGCCGCACCAGATAGGCAGCGACCCGCGGCAGAGCGAAGCGGCAGGTGCCGTCCTTGGCGATCTGCAGCAGCGGTCCTGCCGGCACCGCGTCCGCCAGCGTCTCAGGCACATTGGCAAAGCGGATGTGCAGATCCGGGTCGCGGTCGTCACCATTCCAGGACAGCAGATCAGGCAGAGGCAGATCGCTGCGCACCCGCCAGCCGCACAACAGGCGATCGGTGAACACCATCCTTACCCGGCGGGCGGCGGAGTGCGCAGCTCGAGCAGGCCGTGATCGAGCAGCCTGTTCAGCAGGTCGAGCACGTCGCTTTCGATCACCGCCGGATCACCATCGTAGTCGGCTGCCAGCCGCGCCACCAAATCCGCAACGCGCACCGGCTGGGCGACCTGCGACCAGATATGGCTACCGATGTCATCCAGTCCATAATAATGGCCGCGCTCGAGACTCATCAGGACGACCTCGCCGCTAACCTCGACAGCCAATGGCCCGGTGGCTTGATCGACGATTGAGTGCGGCGTAACGGTTGGCATGACATAATCCCGGGGAGTTTGGCTAGGCAGGAAGAGCACCGGCACGACGCGGATGGCCGCGCGAACGCCGGCCCTAGGCCGAACAGGAATGAATGACCAGAAGATAGCAAAGTGTCGGGCTTCCAACAAGCCCGACGCCAAGACGGGGAAAAGGGACAGGCCGCAGACTTAGGCCTAGCCGTTGCCGCCCTCGACCCAGCGGATGAATCGACCAGCGTGCAAGCCGCGCTCCAGCACAGCGGCATAGGGAATATAATGCGCGGCGGCCGGCTCGGTCGGTAGGCTGTGGGCTAAACTTTTAAGCCGCGGCAGATCGAGGCAATTTCGTGCCATGGGCGAGCGCTCCAATTCCTCGATGGTGGCGAGAAACTCGGCGCGACGCGGCAACAGGCGATTCAGGAATTCTGGGCATTGAACCCCGCGCTGGGGATTGCTCACCACTTCCGGCGGTGCCTGACCAGCCAGAACACGCCGCGCCAGCCAGCGCGTCACACCATTGCGGAGATATTGGTCGCTGGGGACAGCGAAACAAAATTCCAGTAACCGCAAGTCACGCAGCGGTTCACGCAGATCGAAGCCGTAAATCGCGCGCAAGCCGGACCGGACCTGTGCGTGAGATTGATATAGCTCCAATGCCTCGCGACGGGCCGTTTCTTCCCCCCCAAATTTTGCCCCCATCATGTGACTGCGTTTACCGCTATCAACCTGATGGGCTGTCGCAAAGTTCGGATGAATTGAAAAAGTATTCATTAACGGTGGCGCCGGGCGGCGGCGCAATTGGTCGAACCATTGCGGGGTCGCTATCGGCAGCAGAGGACGCAGCGCCAGAGACCACATGGTCTGTGCAAAGGATAAATCGCGGGACCGGGCCAGATGGGAAATTTCACGCCACAACCTCACCAGCCTGCCCGACCGTGCCGCATCGCGGAGGCCCACAATACCATCCCAACTCAAAGTATGGTTGCCGCCGCTGCCTTGAAGCAGAACGCCTATTCCCTGGGCCTCGGCCAACTCCCGCATCGGCGTGAACCACCCGATGTTCAAGGTATTGCGCACGGGCCAGCCCGTCGACAGGAACATGCGCTCCGGTTCCGTTTCGATGCGCTGGACGCCAGTTCCCACCACCAGATGCAAGTCGATATTATTGTGAAGGTCAGCGGTGGAGCGGGCATAGCGACCTTCGTCGACAAACCGGTTTTTGCCAAACTTTGGCAAGGACAAGCCTTCGGCCGGGATTGCGGTGAGCGCCATCAGCCGCGTTGGGGCCATCAGCCGAGCCGCTGTCGTCGCCACCAAGGTCGAATCCAGGCCTCCGCTAAGCGTGGAGGCGATTGGCCGATCCGTCCGCAAACAGCTGCGCACGGCACGGGTCAAGTGCTCTCGTGCAGCCTCGACATAATCGTCATCGCGCCGATATTGAAGTTTCTTCGAATAATCGGGTTGCCAATACCGCCGCAACTCAAATTTATTTGGCTGCCAGACCGCCACATGCGCGGCCGGTATCTGCCGAATGTGCTTATAATAGGTGCTTCCCGGCGGCAACGGCAGGTCAACCAGGAAGGCCGCCATCGCGGCTTCGTCGATCCGACGCTGAACCTCGGGCAGTGCCAGCAACGCGCGCGGCGTGGTGGCGAAGGCGAAGCCGTCGGGAGTGTCGGCATGATAGAGGGCACGATGTCCCAGCGAGTCCCGCGCCAATAGCAACCGACGATCTCCATCGTCCCACCATGCCAGAGCGAACGGACCAACCAGACGGGCGATAGCCCCGTCACCCCAGCGTTCCAGCGCCGCCAACACCAAAGCGCTATCTGGGATGCCAGCACCGCCTATCCCCAACGCCTCAATGAGGTCGTCGCGATTATCCAGCCGACCATCGAACATCAGGACCGATCGCGCCCCGGCCAGCGGCTGCCGCTCGGATCGATCCTCCGCGGTATAGATTCGTTGCCGATGAACGAGCGCCGCCGAACTTGACCGCCAGTACCGCGGAGAAACTGCCCCAACACCATCCAATGTCGCGGCAAATTTCTCAAGATGAACTCCGACCGTCTTTATGGTCGGACACCCAACAACGCCCGCAAACAGACTCATGAATGCCCGGAAGCCGTTGTCGTGTCGTCAGCGGGGTGTTGATTGATCCAACCTTGCGTACCGCTGGCGATATCAACAACGGATAAAACCGGCGTTCGCCACGGCTTCTTGACGGCCGTCCGACATTCCTGTTCCACGGATACCGCCTTGTCATCGTGCATCTTTGTCTCCAAAGGGAAGGGTTCCACAAACTTCTTAAACGACGGTGCAGATCATCCAGCCGATGCCCACTGACCGAAGCCAGCAACAACTATAGAGCATGTCGGCCAACAGGACGAGCACATCTCTATTCGAGGTTCTCTGCGGCCTCATTCCCTCCTGCGAGCGCGGTAAATGAAATTGCGCAACACCCAGCCCACCGGTCGTAAGAGCGGGTACAAGAAGGTCAGGGGCGCGGGCAAGGGGATCAGTGATTCATCCACCGGATTGCGCAATGCCCGTTTGACTGCCGCGAGATTGCAGCGCCAATCGCCGCTGAGGCGTATCCCCCACAAGCGGCGCCGAAACTCCAAGCTTATCCAGGCCGCCGTCCCCCGTCGTGGCCGCTCAAGCCAGCGCCGGTCGGAAAAGAACGCCTGCATGAACCAACGCATCGGCACCGACACCTGCGCTAAAGTCGCCCCCTCCCCCAGCCATAATCCGATCAGCGCGTCGGCGTGGGCGGCTTCGTTCTTCCAGCCCAAACGCGCACAATCGTCCAGGGACTGTAATCGCAGGGCCTCGTCTTTGAACAACATTGCTATATCAGCCAGCCAGCACAACCGGTCCCAGCAATGGCGGGCGCCATGGGCGAGCAGATAGGGGACCAAGACGCGATCGGACAAAGTGGGCAGAACCAGATTCTGCACGCGGATTTCCGCCCGATCCCGCCACAGCACGGGAAAATCCCATTCGGGACAATCGTCCCTTTCGCTCAGTTGCAAATGCAGCTCGACCACATGCCCGCCGTCGTGGACATAGGCGCAATCCTTCATCAGGGCGACCAGATCACCAAGCGGCGGATGGGTGGCCAAGCTGTCTTGGCGCACATAGCCATTTGCGACCAAAAGGGCGTGGGCGGGAAAGAAATCAGCCCTCCCGATCAACAGATCCATGTCGCCGACGCCACGGCGAAACGGATCGGCATACAAACGCTGTGACAGCGCCACACCTTTCAGCACCAAGACCTTGATGCCTTGGTCCTGAAACGCGCGCATCAACCGGGCCAGCTCGGCGATCTGGGCCATACCGCGCAAGGCGTTGCGCCGATTGCGCCGCTGCAACGCCCGCAACCGTGCAGGAGCGATAGCGTCGGCGGGCATTTTCTTCAACGCCGCAAGCACCAGAGGCGCAACCCTGTGGCGCTCGGCCCCGCCGATGAAATCATCCCACGCCGCCACCCGCGCCAAAGCGTGGCCCAAGGCATGGCCATTTCCCGACGGGTCCAAGGCCAGCGCGACGCAGTGCCGCAATGCTTCGAATTCAGGCGCCAGCGCCGGCAATGCGGTCAAACTCGCCGCCTGTCTTTGCCGCAGGATATCGTCATAAAGGGCGGCCACGTCGTCGCCCCGGCTTTGCCAGCTAAACAGCCGCTCCACCGTATCGGCAATCGCTGGCAACACTGAAGCGGCGGCGCATTCCAACACGCAGGCCGCCAGCGCCCGACGATCCCCCAAAGTGAAAACATGATGCCACCCCACCGCGTCGGCTATGGCGCGGTTACCGTCGATATCACTGACCGCTATGGGGGTTCGGGCCAACAGGGATTCCAGGAAGACGGTCGGCAAACCTTCGCGTTCCGAGGCCAGAACCATGGCGTCGCAGCCGCCGACCATGGCCGCCGTTTCGTCATCGTCGCGCCAGCCGAGGAAATGAACCCGCGCGCCCAGACCCAGACCGATGACCTGGGCCTGCAAACGGACCAGATCATCACCTTGGCCGACGATGTGCAACTCAGCCTCTTCCAATCCCGGTTCAAGCAAAGCGCCGATGACGTCGTCAAGGCGCTTGACCTTGTCGATCCGCCCCACCGACAACACGGCCGGCTGCCCCGACAGACGCCGCGCCGGATTGGCGACCTGCCTATCCCGCACCGCAGACGCGTCGATGCAATTGGGGATCACCTCGGTCCGACGCGGACGAAACCCCAGTTCGGTCAGGCTTTGGCGCCAACCGGAATGCAGCAAGATGACGGCATCGGCGTGATGAAGCGATGAACGTTCAACCCCCCAATCCCACAAGCGCTTGCTCATCCGGTTTAGCCAATCGCCGCCTTGATAATAGCAATGCGGCGTGAACACCGCCGGCTTGCCCAGCAATCGGGCCAGACGCAAGGCCAGTGTGGAAATCACTGTTCGCGCCCCATGGACATGGACGACATCGCAGCGTCGCATCTGCGCGAACAAGGTTTTGAACCCGGCCCCATCCACCTCGTAGCCCCGCGCCGGACCTTCCGTTAAACGCTGGACCAGGATGGTCAGGACAATGTCGCCACGATCGCTCAAAGCCCGGGCCAAGCCTTCCATGTGGCGGGCAACGCCACTCGATTGCGGCCTGAACTCGCAATGGACCATCAAGACGCGGATCATGGGCGCACAGCCTTGGCCCTATCCGCCTGGGCCACAATCCCCCCCAGAACAATCCAAAATATCCCCATGCCCGACAGGCTGAAAATATGGTCGGAACTGATCAGGGTGGTGATGATGCCAATCCCAAGGGCGAAGACGGCCGAGGCGATATCGCCCGTCGCCCCGCCCAAGCGCCGGGCCTGCAGGGTCTTGCGCAGGATGGCCGCGTAATAACACAGGAATATCACCGCGCCGGGAACACCGATCTGATAGGCGATGGCGAAAATTGAACCTTCACCGCCACCGGCCATCTCCAAGCCTTCATCGGCCGCCACCGATCCCGAGGCGCCGATTCCCGGCCCAACGATGGCCACATCGCCCAATTCCTCCAAATTCCGCTGCAACGCCTCGAAATGACCAATGGTTGAGCCATCCTCAAAGTTAGCGGAATATGAATAGACAAATTGCAGCGTCTGATAAGTCCCCGCTATCAAGGCCGCCAGCATGACCAGATTGCGGGCCATCGTGCCACCGCGTCCGCTCAGGACCAAAAATACCGGCACGGCGATCAGCAAGATCAGCATGGCGCCACGGGTGCCGCTTTGCCACACCCCGATCATGCCCACCAGCAAGACCCCAAGGGCCAGCCAAAAAGCCTTGCGTTGCAACACAGCGAAACCAAGCATGGCGCCAATGGCGACCATGCTGCCTTGGGCCAGGGGCGCCGCCACCAGACCGCCGGCGCGACGCTCTCCCTCATAGCCGAAGAAGTTGAAGGGCAAGACATAATAGCTGTCGAAGCCGGAAATGATGCCTTTGACACCATTGAGATAGTGACCATATTGCAGTGTTTCGGTCCAGAACTGGGTCTGCCCGACATCCCAGGCGCCAAAAGCGGTGGAGGCCCCGGCGATCGCCGCCAGGATCAAGGTATAGAGGCCCAAACGCCGGGGTGTTTCAAGACTGCCATAGCCCGCCGCGACCAACACAATCGGCAAGGACAGCTTCGCGGCTGAGGCGATGACAACCCTGAGCTCGAGATCATCGGAAGCGAGCACGGCGTAACCGCCGATCACCCCCGCATAAAGCACGGCGAACATGAAGGACGCCCCGCTGCGATGGGCGGCCCGCAATCCCCATGCCGCCAGCACGACCATCAAGCCTTCGCGACTAAAACGGATCAGCTCGATGCCCAAATGATCGGGATCGGACGAAAACAGCCAAGCCGAAGTCAGATCGGCCAGGGAAATCAACAGGGTTAACAACACGATCAAGGCAAAGGACATGACGGAACAATCTTACCAAGCAAGCGGGAAAGCCCCCCGGTTTCGGGCGAAAACGTGTTGTTCAGCCAAGCTTTTTGCCGAATGGCTGCCTGCCTGCGAAACGCTTCATCATCGGACAGACGACCATATAGCGCAAATGCTTCTCCTGCACTTTTCACCCGCAATGGCGGCGTTGCAACAGCGTAAGCCGCCTGATTGGCCGTATGGGGGAACTCCACGGCAGCGACCCAATGACCGGCCAGGGCGGCATCGATGGCCAAGGTCGAGCAATGGGCCAGAACCAATGCAGGTTGCGGCGCCTGCAACACGACATGGGGAGGCAAGCTGGTCGGCACTGCTCCATAAGGATGGCGACCGCCCTCTCGCGGATGTAAAAGCACCACCATTCGCCGATCAAGCTGGTGCAGCCCCGCCACGAAGGCCTTCAGATGCGCTGCCAGATGCGGACCGAAAATGACCGCCTGGGTCTGCGACGCGACGGCCAAAACCTGCGGTGGGCCGTCCGGGCCGGCCCCATCGCCTGCACCGCGCCCCAGACTATCGACCACCAGCCGCGCAGAGGCGACGCCGCAATCGGCAAAGGCCTGCCTTGAGGATGGTCCCCACACAATTTGATAATCGGCCCGACAGGGAAAGAACTCGTCAGTGGGAATTCCGTGCAACAGGCAGACGCTGGGCCAGCCGCTGTGCAGGCTGGCCGTGCTCATCATGTCGAAATCATTATGCAAAACCAACACGCCGCGACGGTCGGCCAACAAACCTGCCACGGCCCGAATCCATAGCTTTTGCCGGGCCTGGGCCTGCGCCACCCAGCCACCCAGCCATCCAGCCGGATCGAGCCCGGCCAAGCCCAACCCGCCCGGACGCAGAACCGGCACATCGGCTGGAAACAACGACGGGTCCAACCGGGGATGGGCCAAGACGACCGGCGTCAATCCTGCCGTGGCGATGGCGGGTAGGGCGCGGGCCAAGCTGGACCAGCCACTGCTGCCGGCCAAGGTGGCGACCAACACCGCCAGCAGCCCGGTCGGGAGCGGTTGGCGGCGGGATGGTCGGGCCAACAGCAGGGCGTCGCGTGCCAAGGCCAGTGCCCCCCGGCCACCGGGAAAGCGTTTTTGGCCCTGGAAAAACAACTCGTGGCGAACTAGGTCCACCTCGGGACCATGGCGCTGTTGCAACTCAGCAACAAAGGCGGCAAAAGGGCTTAGGGCCATTGCCGTTCCACCTGACGCAGCCACAACAGGAAGCAGACCGGCCACCATAGGCGCGGATCGCTGGGGTGTTGGCGCAAAGCTCTGGCCAGACGGCCGGCATTGATCATCTCCGACGCCGCTTTCGGCGGTTCGGCCAGCAAATCACCAAGATCCAGACTGCCAACACGAAACTGCTCGGCGTGGCCCAGCCCGCGATTTTTCGCCCCTCCGATCACCCTTGGCGGCAAGAAGGGGGCCATGGCGTCACGCAACGGCAATTTGCCGCCGCGCCCGGACACTTTCAGCGTCATGGGCAAGCGCATGGCCAATTCGGCCACCCGATAATCCAGGAACGGCGAGCGCGATTCCATGCCCACGGCCATGGCGTTGCGATCGGCGTAACGCAGGATTTGCGACAGCGCCCCGCCTTGGGCGTCAACTCGCCCCAGTTCGGCCAGAGGCAAGCTCTGACGCACCGCCAGATCACGCAACCTGTCGTCATGAGACAGGCGAAAATCATCCGTCAGCACCGCCATATGCGTCCGTCTCGCCATCAACGCCGACAGAGCCGGAAAGGGCAAGCTCCAGACCAGACGGGCCAAGCCGTCGCGCCAATGCAACTCGGGCGAGGACCAATAATCCCAGCCCTCTGCCAGCGCGCCGCTACGCACCGCATCGCGCCACGCCACCGGCAAATAGCGTCGGGTATAGCCCGCGAACAATTCGTCGCTGCCATCGCCAGTCAAGGCGACGACCGCCCCGGCCTTGCGCATGGCACGATAAAGCCGCAGACCGGCTACCGGGCTGGGCGTGCTGACCGGCACTTCTTGCGCCGCCAAAAATGCCTCGATATCGTCAAGCGATGGAGTGGGATCGACACGCACTTCGTGAAAGGAAGCCGCAGCAGCCACGTGATCCCTGGTCTGTCGGGCCGCCTGAATCTCGTTGTATTCCTCGCCCCCGCGATCATAGCCATACGAGAAAAATCCCAAGAACGGCGCAGTCATGGACTGGGCCTGACTGCCGATAGCCCAGGCGACGGCGCCGGAATCCATGCCCCCCGACAATTGCGCCGCCACCGGTACATGGGCACGCAATCGCAATCCGGTCGCGCTGGTCAGCAATCGCGGCAAGTGTTTGATTGCCTGCGCCGCCTCGGGCGCGGGTAAAGGCTCGGGCCAATCGTGATAGCGCCGCCGCGTCAAGGCGCCCTGGCTATCTTCCACCCACAAAGCCCCTGCCGGCACCTGAGTGATGCCATCAACCATGGTCCGATCCTGGTGATCGGACAGCCCCAAGGACAAGAAGTCAAAGGCCTGAACGGCATCGACCCGGACCGGCTGACCCGAGGCGGCAACCACGGCGCGGATTTCACTGGCCAGGATCATCCGTCCGGGCTGGCGAAACATGTAAAGCGGTCGCACCCCCAGCCGGTCGCGGCTGATCACCAAGCGATCACTGGCGGCGTCATGCAAGGCCAGCGCCCATGTGCCGTTGAAACGCGAGAACGCCGCTTCACCCCATTCCCGCCACGCCGCCAAGACAACCTCGGTGTCGCTGCCGGTGCGAAAGCCATGGCCCAGAGCGATCAGCTCGCTCCGGAGTTCCAGGTAATTGTAGATGCAACCGTTAAAGACCAGACAATCGCCACTAGGACCGAGCATCGGCTGGTGACCGCCGGCGCCCGGGTCAAAGATGGACAGGCGGCGATGGCCCATGATCAGACGTCCGTGGCGACGCGATACCCGCCCCTCGCCATCGGGGCCGCGATGAGCGACACAAGCCATGGCCAAGTCCAGGCGATGCGGTTCCATCGGCGAGCTGTTCAGGGACGCGACCACTATTCCACACATTTAGCCACAAGCCCTGTCAGTAACCGGTGAGCCAACAATAGTCACCCCACCATCGCAAACCAAGAATTGCATATTTGCCTTTTGCGTAAAAGGCGTCCAAATATGGGGCATGAAGCATGGGGACGGAAAAAGGGTAGTGCGTATCCTTGTCATCATCGGCACAAGGCCCGAGGCCATCAAGCTGGCTCCGGTCATCCGCCGATTGCAGTGCCACGCCGACGTTGCCGTCAGGGTCTGCCTGACCGGACAGCATCGCGAATTACTTTCACAAGGGCTAGCTGACTTCCACCTGCATGCCGATCACAATCTGGATCTGATGCAAGACGGCCAATCGGTCAACGACATGGTTGCCCGCGTCCTTGCCGCCATGTCGACGGTGCTGAACCAGGAAAGGCCCGATTGGGTGGTGGTCCAGGGCGACACCTCCTCGGCTATCGCCGCCGCCCTGGCCGCGTTTCACCACGGCGTGCGCGTCGCCCATGTGGAAGCTGGCCTGCGCACCGGTGACCCCAACCAACCATGGCCCGAGGAAATCAACCGGCGCCTGATCGCCCAATTAGCCCATTTGCATTTTGCACCGACCCCGAGCGCCAAACACAATCTGGAACGCGAAGGCATCGCCCCGTCAGCCATCGAGGTGTGCGGCAATACAGTCATTGACGCCTTATTGCTGGCGCAAAATCTTGGCGATGAAAATATCGCTCCGACCGCCGCGGACCCGCATCAAAAGCTGATATTATGCACCTTGCATCGCCGCGAGAACCTGACCCCCGAGCGCTTGAGCCAAGTCGAGACCGCACTGAAAGTTCTGGTTGCCGAACACGACTGCCACATCGTTTTTCCATTCCATCCCAACCCGGCCCTGGCCGACACCGTCGCCCGGCTGCGCGACTTTCACCCCCGGTTGCGCATGATCGCGCCGCTCAGTTACGTTCCCTTCGTCAGGCTGATGATGCAAGCCAGTCTGATCCTGACCGATTCCGGCGGCATCCAGGAAGAAGCGGCCTATCTCGGCAAGCCGGTCCTGATCATGCGGACCAGCACTGAACGCCCGGAAGTGCTGGAGGGCGACGCAATTCTGGTCGGCACCGACGAAAAGGCCATCATCACCGCCGTTACCAAGATTTTGCAATCCCCCCACCCCATCCATCGGCCCACTGGAACCTTTGACACCCTCGGCACCGGTGGGGCGGCGTCCTTGATCGTCCAACGCCTGATGGCGGAAGAAAGTGCTCCGACATGAGCCATCGCCGCTCGGCCAACGACCGCATATTCATTGCTCTGACCGCCCTTATTGTGCTAGCGCCCTTACCGCTGGCCGCCAACCGGGCATGGTCGTGGAGCCTGCTGACCCTGGCCAGCGCCCTCTTGACCCTGATATGGGTGGTAGGCCGCCTGCGGGGCAGATGCCATCCGGGCCTGCCGGCGACCAAGCTGGCGCTTCCCGCCACCTTGTTCCTGATGGCCTTGGCTTGGGGGGTGTTGCAGACCCTGCCGATCATGCCATTGTCTTGGACGCACCCGGTTTGGACCGAGACGGCAGCCGCTTTGTCCCGACCGCTTGGCGCCACCATTTCCGCCAACCCGGAAATGTCCGGTCACGCTGTGATGCGCCTGGGCGCCTATGGTCTGATTTTTGTCTTGGCAACCCAGTTAGGGCGCCAACGCCATCGCGCCGCCTGGGGCCTGAAAAGCGTGGCCGTCGCCGTGCTGGTTTATGGTGCTTATGCCTTGTTTTGCCAGTTAATCGAACTTGACTACATTTTGTGGATGAAAAAATGGGCCTATCAGGGTGATGCTACCGGCACCTTTGTCGGTCGCGCCGCCTTTGGCGCCTTTGCCGGGATCGGCGTCCTCGCCTGTCTTGCCCTGGCCATCCACCGCTCGGCTGCACAACGCCCCTCCATCGGCACCAGCGAACGGATTGAACGCTTGCTGGCCCGCACCGTGCCTTGGCTGATCGCTTCGGGATTCCTGTGGCTGGCGGTCCTGGCCAGTCATTCACGCGGCGCCTTTCTCGTTACCGGGGCAGGCTGCTTGGCATTGTTGATTGCCGCCACCATCGGGCGCCTGGTGCGCCTGCGCCAGACCCTGGCCTTGCTGCTGGTCCTGATCGGCCTAGCCGGAGCCGCAGTGCTGGCCGATGGCGACATCACCCTGGCCCGCATGAGCGGCGAAGGCGACCTGACCGGCGACCGCCCCAATCTGATGCGCCTGACCTGGATCGCCATTGGCGACGCCCCGCTGACTGGACATGGATTGGGCACTTTCACCAGCGCCATCATGCCCTATCGCGATACCAGCCTGCCACGCCCGGTCCTTTACAATCATGCGCATAATTCGTGGGAAGAAGTGATTATGGATCTGGGCTGGCCCGCCGGTTTGTGCCTGCTTTCCGCCGTGATTATCCCCATAGCCGGCTGTTGCGCCGGTCTTGTCCGTCGCCGCCAGGACCAGATCTACCCGGCCCTGGCCGTGGCGGCGGCGACGTTGCTGGGTTTACAGGCCATGATCGATTTCACCGTGCAAATACCCGCCCTGGCGGCCTTATTCGCCTATCTTCTCGGGATTGGCTATAGCCAGTCGTGGTCCGCAAAAGCATATCAGTGAAGAACATGGATGCGCATGATAGCGTCCATGTCGGCGTCACTCAGGTTCTTGACGACACGAGCAAAATAGCCCCGGTGGATGAGATTGCGCTGTTGCGCCAAAATTTGCTGAACCTGGGCCGGACGCACCACATAAGACAGCCGAAACTGATCATCGAGCAAGCCTTGATCCTCGGCCCCCATCTCGGGTTTTAACTCCAAGCCGAGATCAAGGCGGGATTCCATGATCGACGGATAGACCCGGGCATTATAAACCGACATCCGCCACGCAGCGATGGCCTGGGCCGGATCGGTCCGTGCCAGAATCTGGCCCAACCACAACCATTGTTCAGGGAGCAGCGGCGCTTGCGCCAACAGCTTTTCCAATCCCGCCCGCTCGTCCGGCGCCTTGGCCAAATGTCGGACCAAAGCCCTATAGCGACCGATTTCGGTCGATGCCTGCCATGCCTCGGCCCGGGCGAGAAACTCCTCGGTCGCCGCCCATTCCTCTGGTTGTGGGTAAAGCCCGTCGGAATGCACGCCCGGAGCCAAGGCCAGCAAGGTGCCGGCAATCAGGCGCGGGATGGCCGCAAACGCAAGCACGACGGCCAGCACGGCCAGCACCAACAAGGCGCGGCGCTCGCCACGGCGCAGCTCAGGTGTTTTTGCCATAGCCCTCATAGGCGCCATAATAGCCATAGGCTCCATATGCTCCCTTGCGGTGATGCGCGGGGCTGGTCTGCGACAACACCACGCCGCTAACTTCGGCACCGACCTTGGCCAGATACGACAGTGCCGCCATGATGGCGTCGCGGGGCGTGTCATTCCATTTGACGACGAAAACGATCTGGTCGGCAACCTGTGTCAGCACCTGAACATCGGTGGTCGCCAAGCTGGGCGGCGCATCAATGAAAATACGGTCATAACGCGCCGACAAGGATTGCAGCACCTCGGTCAGGCGCCCATTGGACAGAGCGTTGCCGGAAAAAGCATCAACCGGTCCGGCCGGTAAGATATCAAAGCCGCCCCGCTCGTCGCGCAGGATCAATTGCTCGGGCGACAGACTGGCATCCGACAGCAACTGGGTCAGGCCCTGCGATGGCTCTCGTTGCAGTGCTACATGCTGTGTCGGGCGCATCAGATCGCCGTCAATGACCAAAACCCGACTGCCCGTCACCGCCACCGCCATGGCCAGATTGCGGGTGATGAAACTTTTGCCTTCGGACGGAATGGAAGAGGTGATCAGCGTGACTTTGTCGCCACGATCGACCGCCGACGCCGCCAAGACCGCCTTCAACGAGCGAAAGGCATTGGCCAGGGGCGAACGGGGCGCGTTCAAGATGCCAAAGGCCAGGGCTTCGGCATCCCGCTTCTTGCCGCCCTGCTTGGGGATCACCGCTAGCAAAGGCAGATAGGTGATCTGTTCGACTTCCTCGGCCGAACGAATGCGGCCGTTCAACCGGTCGAGCAGGAACACCAAGCCGATACCGCCGAATACCGAAAGCAGCAGTGAAGCCAGAAAAATCCGGACCCGACGGGGCGAGGAAGGCTGGATCGGGATGGCGGCAGGCGACAGCACGCGGGCATTGGCGCGCTGAATGCTTTCCTGCTCTGAATCGCGCTTGTAGCGGCTGAGAAAAGCTTCATAGAGCGTGCGGCTGGTCTCGGCTTGGCGTTCCAGCTCGCGCAGTTCGACTTCATGCACGCCGGATTCGTTGGTTCCTTGCTGCAGTTGTCCGATCTGGCGTTCCAGCGACGACACGCCGACGCGGGCGGCCTCGGTTTCGGTCGCGAGCGAGGCGGCGACCTTACTGATTTCCTGAGCGATCCTGGCCTGCGATTCATGCAAATCCGCCCGCAGGCCGATGATCCGCGGGTGTCGGTCACCATAGGTCTTCATGGCTTCGGACAATTCACGCTCTTTACCCACCTGTTGCTCTCTCAGGCGCTGGATTAACTGAGATTGCAACACGTCATAGGCGGTTTCCATCGACCCGCCATTGCGCAACAGCCCACGCAACTGATCATAGCGCGCCTGCTTTTGCGCCAATTCCGAGCGAGCGACGACCAGGCGGCTGTTCAGTTCGACCAATTGCTGATCGTTAACAGTCATCTGGCGTTCGCCCCTGCGCCGCTGCGCCAGGTTGTACTTGCTGCGAAACTGTTCCGCCGCCTGTTCCGCCGTCGCCACGTCACGGCGCAACTCATCCAAGCGCTGTGCCAGCCATTCATTGGCCCGCTTGGAGTCTTGCAAGCTGGCTTCCAAACGCTCAAGGACGTATAGATTGGCCAAAGTGTTGGCGATTCGTGCAGCTTTTTCGCCATTGTCAGCGACAAATTCAGCGGTGATGACAAACGATCGCCGGTGACTTTTCACTGATAGTCGGGACAGAAACATACCTTGAATACGCGCGCGCTCGACTTTCACCCTGCCCTCGGCGGACAATTGCTGTTCGCCGGCTCGTTGGCCGGTCAAGACGGGCAGCGGATTGATATAGCCGATTGCTTTCGCCCACATCGAGACCGGGCGCAAGGCCGTGTTGAATTCCGGATCACGCTCAAGACCAAGCTTGTCGATGACCTTTTCCACCAGTACCGACGAACTCAGGATGTCGGCTTCGGTCTGAACCGAGGCCTCGGTCAAACGGCTTTTGCCATAGGACCGCTCCAGTAGGTTGTCACCGATATCGGGGGCCTCGATCAGCACCTCGACCTGGGCGGTATAGCGACGCTCGGCTTTATAAAGATAAAACACCGTGGGGACGGTGACTATCAGGATCCAGCCGAGAACGACCCATTTGCCGCGACCGACCACCCCCAAAGCCCTACGCGCCTGACGCCGAAAAAGATCGGGGGAATCCTGCGCAGACTTACTGTCATACAATTTCAAATCCGTTTAATCCGTCAATATTGGAGCCCAAGGCGCAGCATCGCGGTGGTTTGATTAAAGCCGCTGCCGTCCACGTTGGTCAACTTATGCTTTTCACCCAACTCAAGGCTGGAATAGAGATTACGATTGAATAAATAAGTGGCACGGACGACACCTTCATAGGTATCAGCCTCCAGATTCCCACCTTTTTGCTCATCCCGGCTGTAGCTGAGGGTCGAGCCCAAAATGAGGTTTCGCTGCAATTCGTGGCGCACGGTGACCGACACCGCGGTACGGATCAAAGCGGAGACATTGTTCGCAGTGGTTTCCTCGATCGAACGCTCAAGCGTCGGAATGATCGTGGTCAACTTCGACGGAGACCAATTCAGCCGGGCCTTGACGTAATAGCCCGAAGGATCGCTCAATCTCTCGTCCTTGTAGTTTTGCCTCATATAGCCAGCCAGGAAATCACCGCGAACCAACTCGGATATATCAAGGCCGATACCGGTGCCCAGACGAAGGCCCGAGCTGTCGCGGCCAATGCCGAACTGATCTGCATCATGCTGATAGGCACGCCACAGCAAAGTCCCTTCATTGACCCAGGAATAGCCGGGAATGAATTCATACGATTCCCGCAACGTCACATCGAGCTCGTTGCGATTTCGAAAATGAGACGGCGTAATCCCCGTACTCGTCCGCGTATCTTCCCAGTCGCGCTTCACCGCCGTGACGCCCAGACTGGATGTCAGATTTCCGATGGAGAACGCGCCTGAGCCATTGAGCGTCAAATAATGAAATTCTGTGGGACGCAAGCCACCGGCATCATCGAAGCTGCCGCGATCTTCGTGATCATGAGTGTAAGTCAGCGACGCATTTAGGGCATCGCGGTCGGTAACGTCGTAGCGCCCCGACAATTGGGCCAACCCGTTGGTCACGCTTTCCTTGTCGAAGGTGACGAATTCCTTGCGCTCGACGCGAGCAAGGGCGTTGATTGCGTGGCGATCAAAGCGCGAGTTCAGGGCTAATTCGGGCCGGTAGGTGCTGATGATGTCGTGCTTGGCGTCGTAATTGGTCGCGTAGATATTGCTGTTGCGGGCGACATCCAGCTCCATCTTCGGCATCAGCAGGAAAGCGCCGAGATCGACACCCTTCGGCTGATAGGCATCGGGGGCGATATCGGTGTCCTTTTGCTCCAACGCCTCTTTGGGCGGCAGCAAGCCTTCCTTTTGCTTACGCACGCTTTCACTTTTCTGGCCGACAGCCTTTTGATCCGCCTCGGACGCGCTTTGTCCCAATGCTGGGCCACTCAAGCCCCCAACCAAGACCAACACACCGACAGCCATACCACGTGCGGACTTCATCACTTCTAACCCTTCTAGCCCACGACCACTTGGCAACAACATCATCCGACAACCATGCGCCACTTGGGAAATCCCAAAGGCTAAAGAGGCAAACCAGAAATTGCAAAGCACCATCATTTCTGGTTATATCCCTTTCGCCTTCCTGTCAAGATCACGACAACTTTGGCGCAATAATAACGCCCCAAAATGCTCCTCCGATCTTTTGCGCACACGGTCGAAAGAGCCCCCCCTTCCCAAGACGATGGGGCGTGATCCGCGCCTATTCGGGTCGACAACAAACGACAATCTCGCCCGTCGACCGGGGGAGATAACGATCCGCTCCATCCCGTAAGGCCAAGAACAGCCGGGGAGCGCGCTCCGCCAGAACAAGAGTCCGGTGCAATCCGCGTCCACATCGGCGCCTGATCCACAGCGGCCGCCAGCCACTGATCAAGCAAAGATTTTTCAGGGTGTTTGGTGTCCACGAATAAAGGTGGCGCTGCAAATCGAACCCATCCACATCCTTAGGGACGGCGCCGTCTTCGACGGGGACCGCAATAAACAGACGCCCATCGGCCTTCGTCTTATCGCGAAGCTGAAGTAAGATTGCATGGGGATCAGGGACGTGCTCCAGGCTGTGATGCGCCAGGATCACGTCGAAATGATCGGCAGGGATTCCGTCAAGGGAGTCACGCCATTCGAAGCCCTGGGATCGGCAGGCTTGTGCCGAGGTATGGTTGATGTCAACGGCCCACTTCTCGGCGGCCTGTATCTCCGCCAGATTTTGCCCAAGTCCAGCACCGAACTCCAGCGCCGCATCACAGGACAAACCGCTATAGCCGCCCATCAAAGCACAGGCACGAGCCCAGCGCCGACGAAAAACGAGATCGTCGAAACAGCCAAAGGCATCATTGTAATAGCCCTGATTGTAGGAAGTGGGGGGATTCATCCGACGTTTCCCATATGGATGCACTTGCTTTGTCTGGATTTGGTATGATGACTAGATAGCCTAATTTCAGCCGCACTGGAAGCGACCCTTCCCGGCACCTCCACGGACAGACATAAAATCAGAAATTGCATCGACCATGATTTATTGAGTATATCTCGACTATCAGATCGTAGGAAAAGTCAGCAATAATCACTTGCATAAAAATTGAATTTTATCATCTATTCGCATACACACGCCAAATAACCGCCACATCACGCCCCTACTTTCCTTACCAAACCCGATGTATAGATTGTTCAGCATGGGCCATTTTCTCGACTTCCTTAAATTGCAGTACCGGCGCCTGCGTATTGGCGCCAGCATGCATCGCAACGACGCGCTCGGCGCCCTGCACCGGGCCTGGGGCTATGTTCACGCCACTCAAATGGTGGGCGATTATTACGAATTCGGGGTGTACCGCGGTGCATCCTTGATAAACAGCCGATTGTCGCAACAACATTTCCGCCGCCATCTGGAACGCTCCCGCGACTTGCCATTTCTGCGTCAGGGCACGGTCACCCTGTTTCTCGAACACAGCCCGACCTTTTACGGCTTTGATACCTTCGCCGGCATGCCCGATAATGCCGAGGGTGAGGACAGCCTGGCCCCCGGTTCCTTCAAGGCCGATTTTGACGCCGTGCTGCGCCGCTGCCGCCATGTCGGCCTGGGCCCGCCGGCATTGCAGCTTTTCCCCGGCCTGTTTTCCCAGACCAGCCACAATATCGGCCCCCACCCGGCAGCCATCGTCCACGTCGATTGCGACTTGTTCGCCTCGGCGGCTGACGCCTTGAGCGCCATTGCGCCGCGACTGACGCAAGGAACGATTTTGCTTTTTGATGATTACAACCTGTTTCGCGCCGATAATTGTCAGGGCGAAAGGCGGGCTTTGGCTGAATTTCTCCGCACTCATGACATCACGGTCGAACCCTGGTTCGCTTACGGCCCCGCTTCTCAGGCCTTTATCTGCCATCACGTTGTGTCATAACCAGTGGACGAGTGCGTGTCCTTGCTTGGATTCGGCTATCTAGTGTATAGGATGAGCTTGCGAGTTATGAGCGCGGAGGTTTTATGCGAAGGCTGATCCCAAGTCTGCTGTGCGTCTGTTGTTTGGGGGTCTTTGGCTCCGTCGCCATCGCCCCGCAAGTCTACGCCCAGGCGGCTGCCCCCCAGGCGACGATGCCCCCTGCTCTGCAGGCCGCCGTCGCCAGCGGCAACGGCCAGGCCATCCAGCAGGCCATGAACACCTTGAGCGGCGGCAATCCGCAGCGGTTGGCCGCCTTGGCCCAGATGGTGAGCACAGCCGCCGAGCGCTTGATCGCCAGCAATCCGCTCGCCGCCGCCAATGCCGCCAATGCCGCCAGTGCCGTCGCCCGCCAACCGGCGGTCATCGCCGCCGCGCCGCAAGCGGCTTTGTCGCTGGCCGTCTCCACCTCGCGCATCGCCACCTCCCCCAGTGTGCAGGCCGCCGCTCCCGCCATCAGTGCGGCCATTTCGGTCAATGCCGTCGGGGTGGCCACGTCGCCGGCGGTTTTCGCCATATCGCCCACCGCCGCCTTGCAGGTGATGTCGGATTCCTTCACGTCCCTTAAATCACCGAATGTCGCAGCTTCGGCGGCCGGCGCCCTGCGCGACGTGACCCAATTGTTGACCGCCGCCTCGGCCGATCCGCGATTGGCCGCAGCCCTGGCTCAATCGGGTGCGATCATCATCGACATCATGACCGGGACGAGCGTTCCTGATTTTCTCAAAGTCAGGGATGATGGTGCGGCCACCGCATCGTAAAATTTGCGGCCCCGACGCAAACACGACGATATGACAACCATTTGGCAACGAGCCCTGCATCCGCTGGGGCCCGTTGGCGCGCAAGGGCTTTCCCAAGCCGCCAATCTGGCCGCCCAGTTAGCGTTGATCGCCTTTATGGGCAAGACCCGGTTCGCCGATCTTGGCCTGGGCTTGATGACGGCTGCGACAATCTGTTTTATAAGCGAAATCGGCCTGGGCACCTATTTCCTGCGCGAGAGCGCGCGCTCAGAGCAATGGCTGGATTCGTGGCGTCAATCGGTCGGCAGCCGTTTGATCGTGGCGGCGACGGCGGCGGCCCTGGCTTGGGCCGCTTTGGCCTGGGGGGCACCCAACCCGGGCACGGCACGGCTGGTTTTGCTGGCCGCAATTCCCGGGGTACTTATTTCCGCCGCCAACCCGACGCCTCTGTTGTTTGGCCTGGATAAGGTTCGGACCGCCTCTGGCGGAATTCTGCTGCGCTTTGCCATCCAAAGCGCGGGCGGCGTTGCCATCGCCTTGGCATGGCCGCACCATGCCGAAATCGGGGTCGGGCTGGCCTTCTCCGCCGGCATCGTCGCGCAGGTTCTGGTCGGACAAATGGCCGGGCTGCCGATCTTGGCGCTGGCCCCGCGCAGGCCCAGGACAGTGCCGCCGAAAGCCGCCTTGCGCTTGTGGGGGTTATCGCTGGTAGGCACGATCAATGATCGCGCCTTGCCCTTCGTCATCGGCAACGCCCACCCGGAAATTCTGTCCGCGGCGCTGATCGGACTGCAAATCCTGCAAACTCTGGTCGGCATTGGCACGCAGATGGATCGCCTGCTGATCCCAGCGGTCGCCCGGGGGGAAAGGTCGCAGGATGCGCAAGCCACATGGCGCCGGCTGCACATGCCGCTGCTGTTGTTGATTTTGCCCGTCATTGCCGCCACCCCTGTCGCATCGACATTCTTCATGCCGGGATGGGAATTGGCCGCCTTTATCTTTGCCTTGGAATGGGCTTCGGTGGTTATCGGCACCCTGGCCTTTGCTCTGGCCTTTGCACGAGGAGGGGAAAAGCGGGTGGCTTACTTCATGCTGGTCGCGGTGCCACTCTCCACAGTCGCGCAGGTGTTCTTGGGCGGGCGGGTCCCCCTGGAACTGATCTTGGCTTTGCGGTTGATTGTCGCGGCATTCGTCGGTTGGCTGGCCAGCTGCTGTGTCGCCGCACTGGTGAACGACACCGCCCGTGCTTGACCTCTTGGCGACGCGACTGGGCCTCATCGTGGCCTGCGGCTATGGCGCATTTTCCATCCGCCACCAAACGCTGCTCATGCCCGAACCTTATTGGCACACGCTGTTGGCAGCCGTCGGCCTCTATGGCCTGAGCGAGCTGCTTGTTCCCAGCCCCAAGGGCTGGCTGCCGATTCGGCGCGGGATGGATGCTGGCCTGCGCTTGGGACTAATCGCCCTGATTCTAAGCACCACTGCCTTTGCCTTGAAAATATCGGACCAATATTCTCGCCTGTGGGCGATCTATTGGGCGCTGTCGAGCTGGGTGACGCTTTTCGGCCTTGCCCTTGCTGCCATCCGCCATTCGCAAATGCCGCGCCGCCTGATCCTGGTGGGCGAGCCCAAGGTGACCGAACAAGCGCAGGCGGATTACGCCACCCAATCGGGCATGGACATATTGTGCCTGCATCCGTCCGAGCTACTCGACTGGCTGGACCGGCGCAATGCGACCGGCGTCCCCCTGGACGGCGAAAAAATCTTGCTGATCGGGCATGTGCCCGAACCGGCGCAGCGTACAGCCCTGATCCTGGCCCTGCATGGTAGCCCCGTCGCCTTGCGCTATTGCCCCGACCTCGACGATTTCCTGGCCGGGGGGGGGCGCGGGACGCTGCCTTTAGTGCCGGCACCGGGACCGGCGCAAGACTTGATCAAGCGCCTGGAGGACATTTTTTTCACCTCCTTGGCCCTGATGCTCTGCGCTCCGCTGATGGGAATCATCGCCCTTCTGGTCTGGCGCTCCGGGCCGGGGCCAATCTTGTTTCACCAGCGCCGCCTGGGTTTGGGCGGACGCGCCTTCACCATCTACAAATTCCGCACCATGGTGCCAATGGCGTCAGACCAGGCCGAGGCCCCGCAGGTGGAAAACCACGATGCCCGCGTCACCGGTATCGGCCGAGTCCTGCGCCATTGGGGCCTGGACGAATTGCCGCAATTGTTGAACGTCTTGCGCGGCGACATGTCGCTTGTCGGGCCCCGTCCACATGCTTTTCCCCATGACATGACATGGGGATCAAAGCTGCCGCAATACGCGCAACGCTTCCGCATGCGCCCGGGCATCACCGGTTTGGCCCAGATTCGCGGCTGGCGCGGTCACGTCGAAAGCGACGTCGCCATCGCCACGCGATTGGAACTGGATATCCAGTACATCCGCACATGGTCGCTCGGCCTGGATTTGCGCATTCTGGCCGAGACCATTCCGTCGCTTATCCGCAACGCCCCGCCATCGGCTTCACCGCCCAGCCAGTCGCTGGACGACCCATTGGGACAGCACCGCGACTAAAAAGCGGCTGTTGCAAGACACATAACGCGGCCCCAGCCGCAGCGGCTCTTGTATCAAGCGAAACAACCATTCCAGCCCGGCGGCTTGCATCCAGGCCGGAGCCCGACGGCGGTCACCCGCCAAAACGTCCAAAGAGCCTCCGACACCGAAGGCAAAGGGGATGGCGCTTGCGGCGTGCACCTTGGCCAGAAATAAATCCTGACGCGGATAGGGCAAGGCGGCGATCAGGCAATCCGCCCCGAACGAGGCCAAATCCGCCGCCACCTGCTCGTCTTGGGCGGGGGGGAAATAGCCGTCGCGCCAGCCCGCCAGATGCAAACCCGGATGGCGCCGATGCAAGCGTTCCACCGCCCGCGCCAGGACATCGGCCCTGGCCCCGACGATATAGGGGCGCCACCCCCGTTCGGCGCACAACGCAGCCACCTGATCCAACAAATCCACACCTGAAATCCGCTGCCTGGCCGGCAGCCCCAGATATCGCAAGCCCCACAGGACCCCCATGCCATCGACAACGGCGGCATCGGCGCCGAGCACGGCCAAGCGGAATGCCGGATCGGCCCGTAACCCGATCAGCTTGGCCACATTGATGTCCGCCACCCGAAACGGCTTTCGCTCGGCCATTGCCTTCACCGCCTGCCGCAGCAAAGCCCCCATGGTCCAGTCGAGATCGAACGCGATCCCCCAGCAAAACACCCGCCCGCCGGGTTCGCTCAAGCTTCTGTCCAGCACCGGGCCATGACGCCAGCGCGACAGCCGGCCCCGCCACGCCTCCGGCAGCAGCACCCTGGCACCTTGCCCCAATCCCCGTCGCAGCCAACTTTGCCGCGGCGGCGCCACAGCCGGCCCGTCGGGGGGAACCGTGTCCCACTTTTCCACTCCCTGCCGCCCCGCTTCCACCCACAGACAGGCCGGCAACGCAGCCGCTTTGGCCAGGGGGAGCGCAAACGGCTTCAACCCCGCCGCCAGGACGGCCCGACGCAGACTGTTCACGGTAAAGCAGGTGACATGGGCTGGATGAATGTCGGCGGCACTCACGGCATCGACACGGGTTTCGGGAACTTCAATCACCAATCGCCCCGCCGGGGACAGCAATTGGGCCAAGAACCCGAGATCGGCAACCGGATCAAGCATATGTTCCAGGGTGTGGAACAAAACGATCAGATCAAAGGATGCGCAATCAGGCAAATCGCCCCAATTCAGGAACCTGACCGGCGCACCATCCACGGCCAGATGGCGATGCTCGCCATCTGGCTCGACCGCGGTCAACGCCAAGTCTGGGCGCAAAGCATGCAATCGCCCGAGAAAGCCGCCATGCCCACTGCCGATTTCCAGCACCTGACCGCCTTGCGTCACGGCTAATGCCAGCGCCCGAGCCCGGCGAAGCCCGATTTCCCGGCAACGGATGGCGTGAAGAAACGCTTCATCCGGACGAGTGCAGTTCTCAAATGGATAAAGCCGACGATAGTCCTTTGCGTAAAAGCGGCGCATCCCCGCAGCGCTCATGTCCGGATCAAGATAAAGACCGCCACAATGACCACATTGCATCAGCCACTGGCCTTGACCGACCTTTTCCTCGCGCGCCACCCGGTTTTGCCGATCAGTGACCGCGCACAGGCGGCAAATGGCCCCGGAACGGGCCAACGACAACCATATACGCGTCATCGTTCACCATCGCCGGCAAAAAAAAACCGGATCGATCTGTCGACTGCCCGCGACGCTGTCCACCGCCGTGTTGTCGCGGATCAGCAATTCCTTCGCAGCCCAACCCGATAGCGGGACAATGGCAGCAATCAAAGCCTGCCCGTCACCGCCGCACCGGTCAAAGCGATTGTGTTCGACCACGATGTTGCGCAGCCCCGAGGCCGGACGATCGCCCATCCCCATCGCCATCGCCTGGGTCATAGCCGAAATTATGTTACCGTTGACCAGAACCCCCGACGCATCGACGATCCGGATGCCCACGCTCGCCTGCGCATTGCTGCCGGAAATGCGGTTGTTGGCAACCACCACACCGGTCGAGCCCCGATCCACGCCGATGGCCCCGATCACGCCGGACACCACATTGTCGGAGATGACCAGATTAGTGATGGTACCCGGATGCTGGAAGTTCAGCACCAGAATGCCGCGCAAATCATTGTCGGCACGATCGCTGACGATGACGTTGCCGACAATCGCCCCATTGGCGCAGCCATCGCGGATCAAAATCCCCGAACTCCCCGGCATCACCGCCTGAAAGTGCAGCATATTGCCGGAGAGGGTGAAGGTATCAACCCAGTTAAGCTCAATGGCGACATCGATTCGGGTGTCGAGTTCAAAGCGATTGCCACTGATCATAACATGCCGGAGCAGGCTTTGCGCCCCGCCCCCCAGGATATAGATGCAGTTTTGCACCTTGGTCGAGCCGACACTGCCGGCAAAGCTGTTGTTGTTAACCGAGATGCCCCTGCAATTGCACCCCGGTGCCTGGCAAGCGGCGATGTAAAGGCCCGGCACATTGCCGTTATCGGCGAAAACGCAGTCCTCGATCCGCAGACTTTCCAGTCCTTGGCCTTCCGCTTCAGGACGTGGACCAAGGATGACGCCACCGCCGCCGCTACGACCGTCACCGAAATGCTGAAAACGGCAATTAAGGATGCTGATCGCGCGCAAGGCGCAGCGCAGATACAAGGCAAAACCTTCCTGCCCTTGCGGAGAAGAGCTTAATTGCTGGCTGCGCCCACCCAAAAAGCCCAAATCGCGGATGGTGACGTCTTCAAGCACATCATTGCCGTCACAATGCAGCAGATTGAATGGCACCTCCGTCGGCGCCCCCCCATAGACCAGAACCGAACGGGACGGCCCCGCCCCCCGCCAGACCTGCCCGGACCGAGGCCGCAACGGCCCAGTCAGCCGGTATTGGCCCGAGGGAAACCATAACTCGTCGCCACCAAAATCAATGGCTTGCTGCAATGCGGCGCGGTCATCGTGAATGCCGTCGCCCTTGGCGCCGAAAGCCCGTACACCGCGTTGTCCACTCACCGGCTGAAGCAAACGTTGCGCCGCCAGAACCACACCGCCGCCCAGGGCCGCGCCCAGCGCGACCAAACCAATCCGGCGACGGCTCAGGAGGGCTAGTTTGCTGTCCATGTCCGCACGATCGCAGCAATGCTGTCGTCAAGATCACGGTCGGCACGCCACCCAAAGTCGCGAAAACTTTTCCCCGGATCACCCAATTGGCTGGTTCGATCCATCACCCGACACAAAGCCGGATCGCTGAACAACTCGACCTGCGCCCCCCGATGAGCGGCCAGCCGCAAGGCGATATCGCTGGCGGAATATTCACGGCCACTACACAAATTGTAGACGTCGATGTCCGTGCTGTGCCGTCCCACCAGGCAAGCAAGCCCCGCCGCCATATCGTTCACATCGACGAAATCACGCCGACGATCCAGATTGCCCATGCGCAAGGTCAAAGGCCCGCCGGGGGCGGCATCCATCCGCCGCAACAAATCGGGGATAAGGTGACCGTTGGGGTCATTGGGGCCGATGACATTGAACATGCGGGCGATAATTCCCGCCCCCCGTCCGGCCTTTGCCCAAGCGGCCAATTGATGTTCATTGGCCGCCTTTGACGCGGCATAGACATCCTGGGGCGCCAAGGCGGCATTTTCCGCCAATGGGCCGTCATGCCAATCATACACCGCGCCGCTCGAAGCCAGTACGACATGGCGGCACCCCGTCTTCGCGCAGGCGTCCAAAACCGATTGGAATCCCATCACATTGACATCGGTGGCGTGAAACGGATCGCGCTCGCAGGTGGGGATGTGGTGGATCGCAGCCAGGTGAACCAGACTTGCCGGACGATGGCACTCCATGATGGCGATCATCGCTTGGCGATCTCTGATATCTGCCTGATAACAGATCAAACCATCGGTTTGAGCCGGCATCGGCCGCCCGACCGACAGATCGTCAACCACCACCACCGGCTGGTGTTGACGCAGCAAACCGACCAACACCGTGCCGACGAAACCAGCCCCCCCGGTAACTAGGACCCCCCCCTCCCCGTCAGAAATAGCGTTCGGTGACACGAATGATATCCCCAGGCAGGATGGGCGTGCGCTCGATGGCGCGGAACTGCTGTTCTTTGCCATCGATGATGCGCACCAGGATGACCTCGTTCTCGCGGGCGCGATAATCATAACCGCCGGCGCGGGCCACGGCAGACAGCACCGTCATGCCAGCCAGATACGAAAACTCACCCGGCAGCTTGACCTCTCCCAAGACATAAAAGGGACGATAGCTCAGCACCTCGACCGCCACCTTGGGATTGCGCATATAGCTGCTGCGGGTCAGAACCTCTTCGATCCGCCCCACCAGAGTATGCGCGGTGACCCCGGTTGCGCGGACCGTGCCAATCAGCGGCATGCTAAGATTGCCGGCTGAATCGATCTGAAACTCGCCGGACAAGTTCTGCTCGTTGAAGACAATGACCCGGATCCGGTTGCCCGGTTCAAGCACATATCCCTCGGTGAAGTCGCCGATGGAACTCGGCGCCATGACATCGGGCAATGGGTGGCGGGCGCATCCGGCCAAAGCCATCAGCACAAACGCAATAGATGCAAAATAACGCATGGGAGGCCTTGATTCCTTAAGGTTCACCGTTTCCAGCTTACATGGCACTATAGCCGCATCAATGTTTGCTGAGAAGACACCCCATATGTTCAGGCTGGCATCGCCATGATCGCCCCATTTTGGCATCGGTTATTGTTTCGGCGCGGCGAGAAACGGCACTCCCCCATGCCCAGGATCGATACGCTGGGCGTGCCGGCCCAGACCCCCCTTTACGCAATTGGCGACATTCACGGCCAGATCGATCAGTTGCGTCAGGCAATCGCGTGGATCGTGGGTCGTGCCGCCGCCCAGACCGAGCAAAACCTGAAGCCAAAGGTTGTGTTTTTAGGCGATTACGTTGATCGCGGCGAGGACAGCCGGGCCGTGCTTAATTGTCTAATCGGACTAGAAGCCGAGTTCCCCTCGATCCAATGGATATTCCTGGCCGGCAATCATGAAGCGGCCATGCTGGGCTTTCTTGACAATCCGCTCGAGCACATCGCCTGGCTCGGTTTCGGCGGAGCTGAAACCTTGCTCAATTACGGCGTCCGCCCCCCGGTCGGTGTGGGCGGGCGGGCGATCCAAAAGACCCGCGACCAATTGCTCCAAGCCCTGCCCGATACGCATTTACGCTTCTTGCAGCAACTACGTCACAGCCACCAATGCGGCGATTATCTTTTCGTCCATGCCGGCTTGCGTCCGGGCGTACCGCTGGAACGCCAAGCACCAGAAGATATGCTGTGGATCCGCGACGAGTTCATGAACACGCCCCATTGGTACGGGAAATGCGTGGTCCATGGCCACACCATCGAGACTGCGCCGGCACTGCATCCATGGCGCATCGGCATCGATAGCGGCGCCTATTGCGGTGGGCCGCTCAGTTGCCTGGTCCTAACCGGCAACCATCGGGAAGTCATTGGATTCTCATGATGGAAACGGAACCATCCCACCCTGATGTTGGCTTCAAGCAGATATTTTCACTTCTTCGCGCCCTGCTCGTCGAAATGACCGAGTTCGGGGGGCGGCGCCTGTGGATCGGCATTCTTCTGGCCGTCATCAGCGCCACCCTCGAAGGCGTCGGCCTAGTTTTACTGTTGCCTATGTTGGCCGCCGTCGGCGCCACCGGATCTGAAAGCATCACCCCATTGCTGTCCCGATTGTCGGATGATCTGGGCCTGACCGGCTTGCTGGTGCTTTGGACACTCGTCGTGCTGGCCCTGGCCGGATTCTCGGCCAGGCGCGAAATGACCATGAACCGACTTAATCAGCATTTTATCGGCCATCTGCGCCAACGCTTGCACCTGGCATTGCTGGGCATGGAATGGAGCGCCTTTCAACAATTACGCTCTGCCGATGCCGTCGCTACCTTGACCGGGGGGGCAGTTCGTGTCGGCCAGGGCGCCACCTTTATCATCCAATTGATCACCCTGACGCTATTGGTCGTCGTCCATGTGTCCGTCGCCGCGTTCCTGTCCCTCAACGTCACCTTGCTCGCCGCCGCCATCGGCATAGGCGTCGTTGCTGTTCAAGCCCCACAACTGCGTCACATGATGCGGCGTGGTCGCGGTGTGGAAAAAGATTTGCGCAACATCCACGCGACCATCACTGAACATCTAACCATGATGAAACATGCGAAAAGCCACAATGCCGAAGCCACCTTCGCCAAAGCCTTTGGTCTCGAAGTTAATGCCTTGGCCACCGCCATCGCGGTCGTCGCCAACAAGCAAATTAACGTCCGGTTTCGCCAAAAAATCTTGGCGGCGGTGATCCTGGCACTGGTGGTGTGGATCGCGATCACCAAATTTGACATTACCGGCGCCCCCTTACTGCTGTTGATCGCGGTGTTCGCCCGCCTGCTGCCGACCATCGGCCAAACCCTGTACGCAGCCTTGCGCGTCGTCGAAGCCCTGCCCGCCTATGGCGAAATCCAAACCTTGTTGCGCCATTGCGCCCAGAACGCAGCCACTCCGGCAATGGCTGGAACACCCATTCCGACCGGCATGCTGCGCCTACAAGGGGTCAGCTATACTTGGCCGGGACGAACCCAACCAGCCTTGGCCGGGATTGATCTGGACATTCCCACCAACCGCACCACGGCGTTGATTGGCCCATCGGGGGCTGGAAAATCGACTTTGGCCGATCTTTGCCTGGGGCTGCTGTCCCCTTCGCACGGAAGCGTCAGTGTGGGCGGAATCGCCTTGACCGGTCCGCACGCGCCGGCATGGCGTCAGCGCGTCGCCATCGTGTCCCAAGATGTGGTGATGTTCCACGACACCGTCCGACGCAATTTGTCCTGGGCCAACCCCGATGCCAGCGAGGCCGAGTTGTGGCAGGTTTTGACCTTGGCCGCCGCTGACACCATGGTACGCAACCTGCCCCAGGGTCTGGACAGCGTCCTTGGCGATCGTGGCACCCGCTTGTCAGGGGGGGAGCGCCAACGGTTGGCCCTGGCCCGCGCCTTGCTGCGTCAACCGGTCTTTTTAGTGCTGGACGAAGCCACCAGCCACCTGGACCACGAACACGAACAGCTGATTCAAGAAGCCCTGCACCGCCTGCACGGTCGCATAACCGTGTTGGTCATCGCCCATCGCCTGGGCACGATCCGCCACGCCGATGCCATCGCCGTCATCGATAATGGCCGGTTGCGTGAATATGGCACTTGGGACGAACTGAACGCATCCGGCGGCTTTGTCGCCGCTGCACGTCTTGATGTGCAAGGGGATTTGATCATTGGCTAAAAGCCCTGGCAACAGCCGCGACCAGGGCGAACTCGGCGCCGGCGGCGGGTTCGACGGCGGCGAAGATGCTGGTCCAGTCAAAGCGGCAGTCGTACAGGCGGGGTGGCCGTAGGCCCGAACACACCACGACGCGCACAGCACCTTGGCAACGGCGGCCTTGATGCCTTCATGGGCGTCGGAGCCCACCAACTTTGCCCAGATTCAACGGAAACATCGCCGGCTTGGCGCGAATGGCGCCGGTGGCATGGCCGCGTTTACACCGGCAAGAAGGGCTGGACCTTGGCCTACCGCTACCAGCGCTGGCTGACCACGGTGCGCTTCGATCACCCCGCCCAGCAGGTGGTGTTGTAGGATTACGTCCAGCCGTCACCGATTCCAAGGGGCGGGTCGCCCGCTTGACCCAGCGGATCGAGACCTGATACCAAACTTGTCGATGGCTCAAGAGGTCGAAGCCGTGCAGGCCATGCGCGGCGTCGGCTTGCTGACGCCCCAACCGGCCAACTCCGCCATCAACGACAAATCGTGCTCGACGCCGCTCACGCCCGCCACCCCAACCGCTTCGTCCTCACCTCACCGCACCCCAGGCCCCGGCCACGCCAACGGCAGCCTGGGTGAACCCACCCGAAAACTCCCAAAGGCCCCTGCTTAAGCTGACGAAGGACACTGTCTCAATCGCGTTGACAGGTTCCAGCCCCGATCGAATAGAGTTGGTCACCAGGAAGGATTTGCTGCTAAAGCAAAAGAGGGCGACAGGAGATTATGGTGAAGCGGCTGCTTCTGTGCATTCCCAATCAGAGTGTTCACTATCGCGGGATGAATGCCCGGCCACAGGTGAGCATTCCGCTTGGCATCCTTTCAATCGTGGCATTCCTGCGCGAAAACGGCTGGGCTGGGGATGTCCGCGTTTACGACGCGCGTCTCAGCGCCAGCTTCACTACCACCCAGGAGAAGGGCGGCCGGGTCACCCTGTTCGGAGACGATGAGGCCACCATGGGGAAGCGCATCGCGGAGATAGCGCCCGACGTGATCGGCATCTCCAACATGTTCTCTGCGCAGTTTCCACAGGCGTTACGCATGGCAGAAGTCGCCAAACAGGCCTGTCCGAACGCCGTGGTGGTGATGGGCGGCCCCCATGTTTCGGTCTTTCCCGAGGAAACGTTGGAGCAGCCTTGCGTCGATTACGTGGTGGTCGGTGAGGGCGAAGAGCGCATGCTGGCCCTTCTGCGCTGTCTTGAGGCTGGCGAGACCCCTGCCATTCCCGGTGTACTCGGTCGCCCGGAGGACCGCCGATTGCTACGAGACCACCCCCTGGTCAAGGTGAATTTCATAAAGGAGGTGGACGATCTGCCGCTGCCGGCCTACGACATGGTGGATGTGGAGCGTTATTTCGAGCTTCAGGCCAACGGCTTCTCGCCGCGAACACGAGAGTGGGGCCAACGGGCGGTGACCATGATCACCAGCCGGGGATGTCCGCACCGCTGCACTTTTTGTTCCATCCATGCCACCATGGGCTATCGCTGGCGCGCCCATTCCCCCGACTACATCCGGCGTCATATCGCCCTGCTCCGCGAGCGCTACGCCATCGACTTCATCCATTTTGAGGATGACAACCTGACCCATGATAGCGAGCGTTATGATCGGCTGCTGAACATTCTGCTCGAGCTGCTGCCGCGCCTTCCATGGGACACCCCCAATGGCGTGCGGGGCGACGGCTGGACACTGGAACGGGTCCGGCGCACCCGGGAATCGGGATGCCAATACTTAGCTGTCGCCATCGAATCCGCTGTCCAAAACGTTCTTGACAAGGTAGTGCGAAAGCGTCTCGACTTGGCCCAGGTGGATAACCTGATGGTCTTTACCCACCAGGAGGGACTTCGCCTGATGGCCTTCTACGTGGTGGGCCTTCCGGGCGAGCGGCTCGAGGATATCGACGCCACGTTCCGATACGCCTTGGCCCGCTACTTCCGCTTCGGTGTGTGGCCGGGGATGAACCTGGCGGTAGCATTGCCCGGCACCGAACTTGGCCGCATCGTCGAACGAGACGGCCTGCGCGATCCGTCGCTTCCGTACGCAGCCAACCAGTTGACCACCTCCGAGTTCAGCCCCGCAGACATCCAGAAACGCTTCCGGCGATTTCAGCGCCTGAAAATCCTCATCTTTCTGTGGCGTTCTCTGACGTCGTGGCGTGACCTCCGCTACAACGCCAGCCTCGTCTGGCGCTATCGATCCAGCATCGCTAACGAATTCCGCAAGGCTTTCGGGATGTAAGGCCCATCAGGGTCATTGAGGTCGACCTGAATCAACAGCCGGCCAATTTTGTCGGGCGCCATTAGAAACTGGCCACTCCACATAGGAGGAAGGGCTCATGGACAATTTAGTTGGAAGGAGTGCGCCCCGGAACGGGTCAACGCGATTGAGACATTGTCCTCATCAGTTTAGGTAGCCGCCCTTTGCGAGTTTTCGGACGGGTTGATCCAGGCCGCCGTCTGCATGGTCGGGGGCCTGGGGTGCAGCGCGGACCAAGCGGTTGGGGTGACGGGCGTGGGCGGCGTCGAGGACGATCTGACGCTGATGGTGGATCTGCACGGCCCGGCCGGAATGGACCTGTTTTTTTGGGGGGCAGCAACCCGATGCCGCTGTGGTGGTGGCGGTTGTTGTACCAGTCGAAGAAGCGGCGGCAGAAGGCACGGGCGTCCTGAATGGAGCCGAAGCGGTCGGGGAACTCAGGGCGATATTTCATTGTCTTGAACTGGCTCTCCGAGTAGGGATTGTCGTTGGACTGGTAGGGCCGCGAATGGGTCTTGGTAATGCCGAGATCGGCCAGCAAATGGCCGGTGGCCTTGTCGGTCATAGACGAGCCGCGATCGGCACGCAGGGTCAGGGCGAGCCCGCCAGATGGGCGAGGCGCTCTATGCCCGCATCAATCCCGCCCATGCCCTGTCGGAACCGGCGAGGCGCTTAGCCTATTCCACCTGCGCCGAGATGGCGCGAGAACTGCTCACCCAGCGCGGCCACGCGGTCACCGGCCTGTCGCCCGCTGCCATGGTCACCCGTGCGCTCCACACCACCAGCGATTTCGGCATCATCCTGGGCGACACCGTGGGCCGCACCCTGCGCGCCGCCTATCAGGCCGCCCCCTCGGGCATCCGCCAGTTGGGCCGCCGGACCTCGGCCCGCGACTTCCGCGCCGTCAACAAGATCATGCTGGGCGAAGCGCCCTTGCTGGAAAAGCTGGGTGAGCACGGCGAGATCAAGGCCGGCACCATGACCTCGGCCCGCGAGGACTCATAAGCCCGCATCCACAAGCGGGTTGAGGCAAGCATGACAGCGGCCAGGAAATTCCTGGCCGATTTGTCAAAGCGCGTGGCGACCCGCCTGAAGTACTTGAGCTTATTGAAGAACCGTTCGACGACACCATCGCGCCATTCCGCCTTCCGGTTGGACCGGAATTTGGCTATTCTGGCGTCAATCGGAGGCGGATAGGCTGCCTATCTGGGAAATGTCGGCTAAGTGCAGTCCGAATTCCGAGGAAGGATAGGATGTGGGAATTCTTCAGAAGTATCTGGATCCGTCTGCCTGTTGACGGAAGCGGGATATTTGGCTCCTGGGGCCGTTCCACAGCCGCACGAATTCGAAGCGTGACGGCCAGTCGATTATGGCGCAATCGGGTGCCGAGTTGGGCGCTGCCCGTTCTGGTGCCTGTCGTGCGGATGGCATGGCTGATCGCTTGCCCGGCTTTTGCGGTAAAGGCGGTGCGACGCAGCCGGTCGACTTTTTGCCTGGGTACGTGGTGCAAGCTGACCGCCGATGGGTGGTTCCGTGGTCTTCACCCCATGGACAGCGCCAATCCCGAAATTCCCAACGAACTGGTGACATCCTGTGCGGTCGAAGGGCTCGGCGAGCGTCACTGGATCCGCCTGTGGAGTGTTCTCGGTTCGCGCGGAGACCAGGCATTGGCCAAGGACAAGCTGGCCATGGCGGAAAGTCTTGGGAAAGTGGGGGTGCCGACCCCCCGTTTGCTGGCCGAATTGCCTCGCGGGGGGGCTGTCCGCTTAGGGGCATGGAGTGGCGGCGACCGCGTATTCATCAAGCCCCGACACGGCTCGCGGGCGCAAGGAACCCTCTCGCTGAGGCAAACCACAGATCCCAACGTCGTTCTGGTCAGCCGGGGGCGGTTTCCTACCCGCATCATGCCTCGAG
Source organism: Magnetospirillum gryphiswaldense MSR-1 v2 (assembly GCF_000513295.1). Classification (NCBI taxonomy): domain Bacteria; kingdom Pseudomonadati; phylum Pseudomonadota; class Alphaproteobacteria; order Rhodospirillales; family Rhodospirillaceae; genus Magnetospirillum; species Magnetospirillum gryphiswaldense. Next base: position 634,005 of record NC_023065.1, on the reverse strand, counting down.
AAGCCGTCGAGGGAGCTCTGACAAAGCTGGCCGAGACCGACACCCTGGTCGTCCAGGAATTTCTCAATGCCTCGCCGGAGATGTCGGATCTTTCCGCAGACGCTCCAGTCGAGCTACGGCTGACGACGGCGCGGGCACCTGGTTGTGCCGCGCGGGTGATTGCCGCTTCGGCAAAAATACAGCCGCCGGGCTATCATTCCGCAACGACATTGAATATCGGGCTGATGATCCCTGTAGATCCGGAATCAGGCGTGATGGGATCGGGATTTTACCTGCGTGCGCCTGGGGAGAGCTTTCCCTATGTGCCGTGGAATAACGCCCCGATCAAAGGACGTGCCTTGCATTCCTTCGCCCGAGCCGTCGACTTGGTGGAAGCGGGGTCGCGTTTGCTGCCGGATCTTCCGGTCATTGGATGGGATGTGGTGCTGTCTGACCGCGGCCCCGTCGTGCTCGAGGCGAATACCGGTCTTTCATGGAATTTCATTCATCTCTGGCATGGCAGCAAGAAGGCGGCATCGCCTCTGATGCCCCTGGTCCTGGCATGGCTGGACCGCTTTGCTCCCTTGCCTCGGTCGAGGTGATCCCGCGGCCTCTGCTGCGCGGGACCAAGTTCTGTACCCATGAACCCGAGGCGGCATCATCGGTTGCCGCCGTCATGCCAAACCAGGAAGCGGGCCATTTCCATTTAGACGATGGAGGCCCACCAGCTTGCAGGCTCGGCGCTGGCTGATGCCCTTCTCGGACATCAACCAAACCCCGGCTTCCAGCAAGGCGGCGGGCGTCACCATTAATGGGATGGTCCGCCCCGTCCAACCAACCGCACACTGGACGTCGGCAATCCAATTCGGGGAGACCGCTCTGATGATCCGCAATAAACCCAAGGGGGCCGTGACCTACGGCATCTATATCGGCAAAAACCTGTTCCACGTCGTCGGCGTGGATGCCGACGGCAAACCGATCCAGAAGGTGAAGTTCCGCCGCGACACCGTGCTGCAATTCTTCGAACGGGCCGAGGCCGCAACCGTGGGCATGGAGGCATGTCCTGGATCACAATGGCTGGCACGCAAGCTCCAGGAGCGCGGACACCAAGTCCGTATCATCCCGGCCCAATTCGTGAAGCCTTACGTCAAATCCAACAAGAACGACATCATCGACGCCGCCATCGCCGAGGCGGTGACGCGGCCGACGATGCGCTTTGTCGAGGTTAAGAAGCCCGAGCAGGTCGACCTTCAGGCTCTGCATCGCATCCGCGACCAGATGGTGCGCAATAGGACCCGGCTGATCTGCCAGATGCGGGCGTTCTGCCTGGAATACGACGTAGCGATGCGACAAGGCGCGGGCGTCTTCAAACTGGATCTTCAAAAGGGTTTTGGCCGATGACGGCAACGACCTGACGCCAACCATGCGCCGTCTGCTGGGCGATCTGGCTGACGACCTCACCCATTTGGAAACACGCATTGCGGTGATCAGCCGGGAGATCGACGCCCTGGCCGCGTGCAGTGATGTGGCTCGACGCCTGAAGACGATTCCGGGAATCGGTGCCTTGGGGGCTACGGCATTGCTCGCCGCTGTCGGCGCCGGTCATCAATTCACCAAGGCCAGGGATCTGGCTGCATGGCTGGGACTGGTGCCTCGCCAGCATTCCTCCGGCGGCAAGCAGACATTGCTCGGCATCAGCAAGCGCGGAAATCCCTACATCCGGCGTCTACTCATCCATGGCGCCAGATCCTGCGTGCTGCATTTGGACAGGTCCCGGGATCGGCTGGGGCGGTGGATCGACCAGTTACAACAGCGCATGCACCCAAACAAGGTGACGGTGGCGCTGGCAGCCAAGATCGCCCGCATCGCCTGGGTGGTGGTGCTGACTAAACCCGGAGCCCTCTACGAACGCCGCGATCCGGCTATGACGTAGGGGCTCCAACAGACTGCGAGGTCAAGGGACGTGATGACGAGGCAGTTGATCGCCGTGCCGTAAACCCTGTCAAAAAATCGGGCCCTGTGCCCGAACCATTATTTGGGAACGCACGAGCCGATCTCATCATGGCCTAGCTGCAACAGCAGCCCACTCGCGAGAGGCCGGATACATTTACGCAGACTGTTCCCGTCCATTGATCGTGTCCCGAGGATTGGTGTAACAGCGCTATCGCCGTTTGATCTCCGGCGGGCTTGGCCGGTTTGATCAGGCTGCCGCGACGGGCGGCAGGCTGGTGAGCGGATCATCGCCCAAGGGGGCGACGGATTCCAGGGTCATGTAGCGGGATCGCTGGACGGCCCATTCGTCGTTCTGCTCCAAGAGAATAGCGCCGATGAGGCGGGTGATGGCGGCCTCGTTGGGAAAGATGCCGACGACCTCGGTGCGGCGCTTGATCTCGCCGTTGAGGCGCTCGATGGGATTGGTCGAGTGCAGCTTGGCGCGATGGGCGGTGGGGAAGTCCATGTATGCAAGGACGTCCACCTCGGCGTCGTCCATCAGATCGGCCAGTTTGCGCGCCCGAGGCCGCAGCTGGTCGGCGACCTGGCGCCACTGGGCGCGGGCGGCGATGGCGGTATCCTGGGCGAAGGCGGTGCCGATGAAGGCGGAGACGACGCGGCGGCCCTGCTTTCCGGCATGGGCCAGGACGTTGCGCATGAAGTGGACGCGGCAGCGCTGCCAGGTGGCGTTCAGCACCTTGGCGATGGCGGCCTTCAGCCCTTCATGGGCGTCGGACACCACCAGCTTGACGCCGCGCAGGCCGCGCCGTGCCAGCTTGCGCAGGAAATCGGTCCAGAAGGTCTCGGCCTCGCTGGGGCCGATGGCCTGGCCCAGCACCTCGCGCCGCCCGGCGGTGTTGGCGCCCACCGCGATGGTCACCGCCACCGAGACGATGCGGCCGTCCTGGCGGACCTTCACATAGGTGGCGTCGAGCCAGACATAGGGCCAATCGCCCTCCAGCGGGCGCTCCAGGAAGGTGGCGATCTTGCCGTCGATCTCGGCGCACAGCCGGCTGACCTGGCTCTTGGAGATGCCGGTCATGCCCATGGCCTTGACCAGATCGTCGACCGAGCGGGTCGAGATGCCCTGGACATAGGCTTCCTGGATGACGGCGGTCAGCGCCTTTTCCGCCATCCGGCGCGGCTCCAGGAAGCACGGCAGATAGCTGCCCTTGCGCAGGCGGGGAATGCGCAGCTCCACCGTGCCGGCCCGGGTTTCCCAGTCACGCTCGCGGTAGCCGTTGCGGTGGACAAGGCGCTGATCGGGATTGCGCTCGCCATGCCCGGCGCCGGTCAGCGTCGCCACCTCCAGCTCCATCAGCCGCTCGGCGGCGAAGCCGATCATCTCGCGCAGCAAATCGGCGTCGGCGCTCTTTTCCAGCAGGCCACGAAGGCTCATCATATCGTCGGTCATCGTCGGTTCCTTGGTTCGGTTGGAGTTCGCAACCAAACCCTACCGAAGATCGACGATGACCACCCGCACCGCGCGGGCCAGCCTGGGGATGATGCCTCCGGGCGCTACGCGCCCTGCGCCATCATCCCCAGGCAAACGCTGCTACACCACTCGTTGGGACGTGACCCGTCCATTCGCCCAAGACCCTTACAGGGAGGGGGCGGACCATACATTTTTTGAAGCGACATCCTTCAAGATGGCGTTGTCGAGCATGGCCTCGGCCAGCAACTTCTTCAGCCGGGCATTCTCCTCTTCCAGCGCCTTCAGACGCTTGGCCTCGGATACGTCCATGCCCCCGTACTTGGATTTCCAGCGATAGAAGGTCTGCTCCGAGATCCCGTGCTTGCGGCACACCGCTACCGCCGGCATCTCCCCTGCCTCGGCTTCCTTCAGGACGCCGATAATCTGTTCCTCGGAAAATCTGCGGCGCTTCATCTGAGTTCCCCTGTTTCTTTCAGGTTACGGGAAACTCACCTTCCGCATGGACCGGATTCAGGGGGGGGGAGATCACTTGTTATCGTACTGCCACAGCCCTACCAAATCACACAGCAGATCCCAGAACGAGCACGAAACGGCAGATTGTTTTAGATCCTCCTGTCTTAAGCAAGCTCACAGTGGAACGGTGTTTCGTACACCCAAACCACGAACCTGCTTCAGCCAGTCTCGGAAACGGGCATTATCCGCGTCACATATTGGGTAAAAATTAGGTAAGCACCCAGGTCAAGAATCATAACCCATTGATTCGACTGGCGTCCCCACGGGGATTCGAACCCCGGTTACCGCCGTGAGAGGGCGATGTCCTAGGCCTCTAGACGATGGGGACGTCTGGGCGCGAGGGGCGTTTTATGCCTGATCATCCCCTGTCGACGCAAGGGTTATTTTCCCCTTGGGCGTGCGAATGGGAACGGGGCGGAAATTCCCCTTTTTCTCATCCATCCGATGGGCCAGCGTTTGGATGGCCTGACCATCCAGCACACCAACGATCACCCAGGCCAAGTCCGGCTCGTAAGTCATCGCCCGATCCGTGCCGGAGGGGTCGGCAGTACCATCGGTGTGGGAATGGTAATGACCGACAATGCGATCCTTGGTACCGGTTTCACGCAACTCCTTTTCCACGGCGATGCGCACCGCCGGGTCAAGCTCGAAGCAATTCCCCGTATCGGCGCGCAGATTGCCAGCCGGCACCACCCGGGTGACCCGGATCAACTGGCCCTTACCGCGCCCGATCACTAGGCCACAAGCCTCCGCCGGATAGGCCGTTTCGGCGGCGTCGACCATCTGCTTGGTCAGTTTGGCATCTATTTGCAGGATCATCGCGGCCCCGGTGCCTCCAAGGTAAGGACAAAACTGCCGGCGATGGCCCCAGAAGACGGGTCCAGCACGATCAGTCGCTCGGGGCCGCCGCCAGTGATGCGCAACACCACCCGGTCACCGGCCACCAGCGCCTGTTGCACCTGCGCTCCTGCCGGCAACGGCACAGACACCGCGCCAAAATCACCGCTGACGATGGCGGGCGGCTTGGCCTTGGTAGCCATTTTTCCCGACTGGGAGTACAACCCCCAGCCAAGCAGGGCCAAACCCGCAACCAGCAACGCGCCCATGAACGCCACCAGGGCCTTGATCGCTTTCATAGCTTAAGATTCAATCCCGCAAAATACATTGATGAAAAGATCGATCCCTTGACCGACCCAGCCGACACCCTGCTTACTCCCGACGCCGTCACCACCGATGAAGCAGGAAGCCGGCTGGATAAATGGCTGTCGGCACGCCTGCCCGACCTGTCGCGCACCCGCATCAAGGGGTTGATCGACGATAGCCGGGTTTCGGCTGCCGGGCAGACCATAACGGACGCATCCGCCAGGGTCAAACCCGGTCAGTGTTTCGTCGTCGCCATCCCCCCCGAACGTCCCGCCGATCCCCTGCCCCAGGCCATGGATTTGAGCGTCGCCTATGAAGACGATGATCTGATCGTCATCGATAAGCCGCCGGGATTGGTGGTCCACCCTGCCCCCGGCAGCCCGGATCACACCCTGGTCAATGCCCTGCTGGCCCATTGCGGCGAATCGCTGTCGGGCATCGGCGGCGTCAAGCGTCCGGGTATCGTCCACCGCATCGACAAGGACACCAGCGGCCTGTTGGTGGTGGCCAAGAACGACCGTGCCCATCACGGCCTGGCCGAGCAATTCAGTGTCCACTCGCTGGAACGGGCCTATCGCGCCCTGGTCTGGGGCGTCCCCATGCCGGCCCAGGGCGAAATCCACGGCAATATCGGACGCTCGCCCCAGGATCGCAAGAAAATGGCCATCGTCAGCCATGGCGGCAAACCGGCGCTGACCCGCTATCGCGTGCTGCGCAGTTTCGCCGGCGGCGCCGTCTCGCTGGTGGAATGCCGCTTGGCCACCGGACGGACCCATCAGATTCGCGTCCACATGACCTCGATCGGCCATCCCCTGGTCGGCGACCAGACCTATGGCCGTGCCCGATCGGCCAAGGTCAAGCACCTGCCCGACCAAGCCCGCCTTGCCTTGCTGGAGTTCCCACGCCAAGCCTTGCACGCCTCGGTACTCGGATTTATCCATCCAAATAGTGGGGTTATGCTAAAGTTTGAAAGCCAGATTCCGGATGATTTCAATGAGCTAGTATCACTTTTAGAGGCTATATAATTTTTAATTATACTTGAGTGCTGAACTCTGGCATTCTCCTTTTCAGGCAGATGTGATACCACTTGTGCATGACGTACAGGAGGTTGGCGGCGGGATGAGAGGCCCCGCCGACGCTTCCCGGGACGAGGAGACGAGAGATGACGGCAATCCCCACCTCCCTGTCGCTGGCCCCAGAGGGCAACCTCTCGCGCTACCTGCAGGAAATCCGCAAGTTCCCCATGCTGGAACCGACAGAGGAATACCAGCTGGCCAAGCGTTACCGTGAACACGGCGACTTCGAGGCCGCCGACCGCCTGATCACCAGCCATTTGCGTCTGGTCGCCAAGATCGCCATGGGCTATCGCGGTTATGGCCTGCCGCTGGGCGAGCTGATTTCCGAAGGCAATGTGGGGATGATGCAGGCGGTCAAACGCTTCGACCCCGATCGCGGCTTCCGTCTGGCCACCTATGCCATGTGGTGGATTCGGGCGGCGGTGCAGGAATACATCCTGCATTCGTGGTCGCTGGTGAAGATGGGCACCACCGCCGCGCAGAAAAAGCTGTTCTTCAACCTGCGCAAGCTGAAGGGCCAGATGCAGGCCATGGACGAAGGCGATCTGCCGCAGGAAACGGTGACCTCCATCGCCACCAAGCTAAACGTACCGGAAAACGACGTCATTAACATGAACCGTCGTCTGGCCAGCCCCGATCACTCGCTGAACGCGCCGGTGCGCATGGATGGCGAGGGAGAGTGGCAGGATTGGCTGGTGGATGAAAGCGACGATCAGGAAACCGAACTGGCCGACCGCCAGGAACGCGGCATCCGCAGCAAACTGCTCTCCACCGCCCTTGATACCCTGAACGAGCGTGAACGCTCGATCCTGAGCCAACGGCGACTGACGGAAGACCCGGCCACCTTGGAAGACCTGTCGCAGCAATATGGCATCAGCCGCGAGCGGGTGCGCCAGATCGAGGTCCGCGCCTTCGAGAAGCTGCAAAAAAGCATCCGTGCCAGCGTCGGATGACGACACCAAGGGTGGGAGGAGCGGCCTAGTCTTACCCACGGTGTCCACCATCGCCATGGACCTGTTCTTGGGCGAATTTGCCAGAACCTTGACCCTCGACGACCACATCGTCATGGTCCTCGGCGGCGCCGGATGGCACGGCGCCGCCGCTCTGGCTGTTCCCGACAACATCACCGTGGTACCGTTGGACTTTCCTGGGAAGAGTGTTTTTCCGTTTATGCAGCTTCGGCTTCGAAGCGGTATGGGCTTTTATATCCTAGGGCGGAATGACGGAGGATGCCCACCGTCGGTTGCCGCACGGCCAAGGCGCCGTTCAAGGCGGTCTGTGCCAGATCCTTCTTCATGCGGTCGCTGGTGGCCCAGCCGACGATGCGCCGCGAGAACAGGTCAATGACGACGGCCAGATACAGCCAACCCTCCACCGTCCAGATACAGGAAATGTCGGCGCCCCATTTCTGATCGGACCGTCCGGCGGCGAAGTCCTGGCCCAGCACGTTGGGGGCGACGGGGCCGGCGTGAGCGCTGTCGGTGGCTTTCTTTCAGGCCCAGGCGAGGCGGCCCGTCGACATCTTGAAGGCAAGCTTGCGCGGGGACAGCGCCATGCGAGTCAGACTGACCAGATCGGCCAGACGTTCCAGCAGCGAGACTTCTTCCCAGACGAAGGGATCGTCACGGGCGAACAGCAGAAAGCCGGGCCCACATGGCAACAGCACCCCATGGGCGGGCAACCACTCGCCCCATTGATCGCGAAGTTCGGCTGGCAGGTCGTTGGCGTCCACCAGGATTGCGTGGTCGGGTTTCAGGTGACGGACCAATTTGTCCAGCCACAGCACATAGGGCGCATTGGCCTCGACCGACGCAGCCCCCGCACGCCATCATCCCAGCACCGCCTGACGATAGGACACCAGGGTATGCGCCAGATTGATTGCGGCGAATTGCCCGCTTGGCCTTCAGGATGCGGTGTTCCTGTCCAAGCCAGGCATGGATGATGTCGGTCACGGCGGCGGCGACAGCAGCACTTTACCCGACATTCCGGCGGCAAGCTCGGGGAAATGGCCGCCGATGGCGCCGGTGACCTTGACCGACTGGCTGACCGGATCGATGCGGGCGCCGATGCGGGTGAGCTTGACCGGATAGGTCCTGGCGGTCTCGTCCATGGCCACCTGGAAGAGGTGACCGGGTTTCAGCCACACCAGCCATTTGGACGGCACGATGAAATCCAGCTCCAGCACGCTGTCGTCGAGGATGTCCAGCAGCGCCTGACCGGGCTGGACGTATTGCTGGGCGCGGACCTTCTGTTCCACCACCCGACCGTCGAAGGGGGCGGGCACCGTGCATTTGCCCAGCACCGCGCCGCTGGCGTCGACCTTGGCGCGGGCCTTGTCGCGCTCGGCCTGGGCCACGTCGCTTTCCAGCTTGCCGATGGTCTGCAATTCCAGCAGCCGGGTGTTCACCGCCACCGTCTTCTCGGTGGCGCCCAAGGCCGCCCGCGCCTCGGCCATCTGCGCCCGCTGGATGGAACAGTCAAAGGCGATCAGGGTGTCGCCCCGCTTGAACCGCTCGCCCTCGCGCGCCCCCACCTTCTCCACCTTGGCGCCGATCTCGGCGGCCAAGGTGGTGAAGTCGCGCGGGCTTAATTGCGCCCGCAAGTCCTGCGCCGCCGCCGGGGCGGCCAGCCCGAAAAGCAGCGGCAGAATCCGCCACCAGCCTGTCATCGGGCGCCGTCGCTGCCCGCCGCGAACCAGCGGCCCAGGCCGGCCAGCGGCCCGGGCTCGTCCGGCAGGGACGGCGTGGTGTCGGGCAAGGCGGCGACGCTGGCCTGCCGGGCTTGGCGGCCCCATTCCTCCAGGCGGGCGGCGATCACCGCCGACAGGCTGGACAGATCGTGGCTGGCGACGCTGTCGGGCATCAGATCGTGGCCGATGCTGGCCTGCATCTTGGCATAGGATTGCTCGACCTGGGCATAGGTCTGGAAACGGCGCAGCGCCGAGGCGATGGCCGAGGCGCTGCCCGCCACCCGTTCCAGCATGCCCTGGGCGTCGTTGGCGGTCTTGGCCGCCGACAATTCATAAAGCCGCCGATCAACCCGCCACAATTCGTCCGATTGCTGGTATTGGCTGACGGCGTTGCGGTATTGCCGTTCCGACACGTGCACCTGGGCCAGTACCGCCATGCGCAGGGCCAGCCGCTTGGACTTGACCACCTCTTCGTTGGTTTCGGCGTAGCTGATGGCGTCGGGACCGCTGATCAGGTTCATCAGGTTCCACGAGAGCTTGGCCCCGGCCTCGTACCAGTGATTGCTCATCAGGAACGAATTGTGGTCGTAATTGCGGCTGGCGGAAAAGGTGATGCCGGGAAACAGCCGGGTGATCGCCTTGCGGGTGTCGTTGACGCTGATCCGGGCCAGATAGCCCTGTTCGCGCAGGTCGGCGTTGTTGGCGAAAGCCAGTTCCTCCATGCGCTCCAGTTCCAGCTCCCAGGCCGGAACCTGCAGATCGCCCGGCACCGTCAGCACCAGTTTGGTCCCCGGCGGGGCGTTGATCAGGGCGGCCAGCTCGATCTCGGCGGTGGACAATTCCTGCTGGATGGCGGTCAGCTGCCGCAGGGTTTCCAGCAGGGATTTCTGATAGCGCAAGCTTTCCGCCGGCGCCTTCAGGTTCTCGCGCTCGACAATCTTGGCCCGGTCCAGCGCCACCTTGGCCTCGGCCACCGCCTTTTCCACCTCACCCTTCAGTTCCTGGTGGGCGGCGGCGCGCCAAAAGGCGAAGCGCACTTCCTGCACCAGATTGTGCACGGTCTTGCGCTTGCGCTCTTGCGCGATCAGGGCGCGGTCGGCGTTCTGCTTGGCGGTGAAATAGCTGAGGCCGAAATCCAGCACGTTCCACGACAGGCCCAGATCAGCGGTGTAATTGTCGCGGTCGGTGGAATAGCTGGGGCTGGTGCCGGTGGTCTGGGTCTTGACGTCGCGCGATACCGTGGCGTTGGGTTCCGAGCGCGAGGTGAAGCCGGCATTGGCGGCCAGCTTGGGCAGCATGTCCCAGCGGTCGACCTGGGTCTGGCCCAGGGCCAGGCCTTCCTCCATCACCTTGGCCCGACGGTCGAGATTGTATTTGAGCGCCCGGGCGATGGCGTCGGACACGGTCAGCGGACCGGAAAGCGGCGCACCGCCCTTGAACATGTCGGCGCGGTCGTCGCGGGCCGCTTGTGCCAGCTGCTCGGGGCTGAACGGCTCGGGCGTCATGGCGCAGGCGGCCAGCAGGGCGACCAGGGACGCGGAGGCCAGCAGACGCGTGGCACGGGAAAAACCGATCATTGCAAACACCCCCTTTGATGATCCCTACGCGGCCTTGCCGCTGGTCTTCAATGCGTTGAACAAAACCGCCTGCTTGGTCGCCTGGCCATCCTGGCCCAGCGCCCGCAATTGCGCCGTCAGGCCGGGACGGCCAACCGGGGATGCGTCGCCGGTGCGACCGGGAGCTTGCGGACCGCCCTGGCCCTGGCCTTCACCCTGGCCCCCGTCACGACCGCCACCACCTTGGCCGCCCTCTGCCGGCGCGGCATTGCCCTGGCCCTGGCCGACGACGATCTTGAAGGTCTGAACCACTTGGCGGCCTTCGTTGTCGCGGGCGATGACGCGCACCACCACCTCGCCACGGAAACCGGGTGGCGGTGTTCCCTCGAAAGTGCCGGTGGAGGGATTGAACGCCATCCAGCCCGGCAGCGCCGCGCCATTGGCCCGGGTCGCCGTCAGCGACACCACCGCGTCGGCCTTGGTATGGGCGAAGGTGTCGGTGGGAATGGTCACCGAGATGCGCGCACCCTCGGCCACGATCGCGTCACGCATGGGCGCGTTGATCACCAGGGCATCGCCGCCCCCGGCCGGCTTGGCGGCGACAACCACCTGGAAGGCATTGGTCGCCGGGCGGGTCAGGGTGCTTTCCACCGGCGGCAGAGCGGGCGGTGTCGGCACCGGAATCGGAGCCGGCGGCGGTGGCGGCGGCGGTTCCGGTGGTGGTGGTGGCGGCGGCACCGGAATCGGAGCCGGCGGCGGCGGTGGTGGTGGTGGTGGCGGTGCCGCCACTGGGGCCGCCATCACCGTGATGGACATGGTCTTGGTCGCCGTCGCCCCGGCGGCATCGGTGACGGTGATGGTCACGGTGCTGGTGCCGGCATTGGTCGGGGTGCCCGAAATAACACCGGTATTGGCATTGATGCTCAGCCCTGGCGGCAGGCCGCTGGCGCTATAGGTCAGGGTGTCGCCTTCATCGGCATCGGTGAAGGCGCCGTTCGGCAAGGTGAACGTATAAGCCGAACCGACGTCGCCGCCCGGCGGCGTCAAGGCGGTCTCAGAGGCCGTCGGAGCGGTGTTGACGGTGATGGCGGCATTGACCGTGCTGCCACCCAATCCACCATCATTGGCGGCCTTGGCCGCCTGGGCGGTGAAGGCCCCCGAAGTGGCGCCATTGGACGGCGTGAATTTCAGGCCGGCGTTGCCCTCGGCGAAGGTGATGAAGCTGCCGTTGGTGATCTGGGTGGTGCCGTCGGCTTTGTACAGCGTGCCGCCGGTGATGCCGGTGATCTTGAAATGGGTGGTTTCCGCCCCGTCGCCGGCGGCACGGCTGAGAACCAGCCCGCTGGTGGTCTGAGTGACGGGCGCCGTGCTGGCATTGGTGACCGATGGCGTGTCGGCGATGGCGGTCAGGGTGATGGCGCTGGTGATCTGGCTACCGGTCAGCCCGCCATCGGCATTGGAGGTCGATGCCTGGACGACGAAGCTGCCATCGCCGCCATTGCTGGAATTGCGATTGGCGGTGGGACGGAAATACAGGTTGGTGGTGGTGGCGTTGCCGCCACCGCCGCCTTGGGCGATGAAATCGCCGTTATTGACCTGTTGGGTGAAGGCCGCATCGGAGTAAAGCGCGCCGCCGGTGATGCCGGTGATCTTGTAATGGGTCTCGGCATTGCCCTTGGTAATGGCGATGGCGCCGGAATCGGTGTCTTCGTTGAGGGTCGGGCTGGCCACCGCCGCACCCACGGCGATGGCGGCATTGACCGTGCTGCCGCCCAGACCGCCATCGGCGGCACTGGTCGACGCCTGGGCGGTGAAACTGCCATCGCCGCCGCCGGTGGGGGTGAATTTCAGCCCGGCATTGCCCTCGGCGAAGGTGATGAAATCGCCGTTGTTGATGGCGGTGGTGCCGTTGTTCTTGAACAGATTACCGTTGGTGATGCCGGTGACCTTGAAATGGGTTATCTCGGCTCCGTCCACCGCCGCGCGGCTTAGCACCAGACCGGATGTGGTCTGGGTGCCGGGCGTGGTGCTGGTATTGGTGATGGCGGGCGTGTCGGCCACCGCGTTCACCGTCACCGTCGCCATCGCCGACGATCCGGCGACCGTACTGCCGTCGGTGGATGCCTCCACCGCGAAGCTGCCATTGCTGGAGGAATTGGCGGTGGGGCTGAACTTCAGCCCGGCATTGCCCTCGGCGAAGGTGATGAAGTCGCCGTTGCTGATCTGGGTGGTGCCGTCGGCCTTGTACAACGTGCCGCCGGTGATGGCGGTGATCTTGAAATGGGTGGTTTCCGCCCCGTCGCCGGCATTGCGGCTGATCACCAGACCCGAGCTGCTTTGCGTGTCCTCGTTGGTAGTGGCGTTGGTGACGCTGGGCGTATCGGCCACTGGGGTCAAGGTGATGGTGCTGGTGGCGGTGCTGCCGCCCAGACCGCCATCGGCATTGGATGACGACGCCTGCACCGCGAAACTGGCGTTGCCGCCGGTGGTGCTGTTGCGGTTGGCCGTGGGCACAAAATAGACGGTGGTGGTGGCCCCACCGCTGGCGACGAAACCGTTATTGCTGATCTGCTGGGTCAGCCCGACATCAGAATAAAGCGTGCCGCCGGTGATGGAGGTCACCTTGTAATGGGTGGTCTCTGTCCCGTCATTGGCCGAGCGGGTGATGGTGACCGCCTGCGATGTCGCATCCTCGGTGACGGTGTGGCTGCTGATCGTCGGCGTGTCGGCGATGGCGGTCAGGGTAATGGTGCTGGTCACCGCCGTGCCGCTGACAGTGGTGCCGTCCGACGCCTGCACGGTAAAGGCGCCGTTGCCGCCGGTGGTGGTGTTGCGTTGGGCGGTGGGCCGGAAATACAGGCTGGCGGTGGCGCCGCCATAGGCGATGAAGCTGCCATCGGTCACCTGGGAGGTGAACCCGGCATCGGAATAAAGCGTGCCGCCAGTGATGCCGGTAACCTTGAAATGAGTCTCGGCCCCACCCTTGGTCACGGTGATGGCACCCGAATCGGTGTCTTCATTCACCGTCGGGCTGGTTACCGCCATGCCCACGGCGATGGCGGCGCTGACCGTGCTGCCGCCCAGACCGCCATCGGCGGCACTGGTCGACGCCTGGGCGGTGAAACTGCCATCGCCGCCGCCGGTGGGGGTGAATTTCAGCCCCGCATTACCCTCGGCGAAGGTGATGAAATCGCCGTTGTTGATGGCGGTGGTGCCGTTGTTCTTGAACAGATTGCCGTTGGTGATGCCGGTGATCTTGAAATGGGTCACCTCGGTGCTGTCGGCGGCATTGCGCGACAGCACCAGCCCGGACGTGGTCTGGGTGCCGGGCGTGGTGCTGGTGTTGGTGACGGATGGCGTGTCGGCCACCGCGGTGACGTCGATGGTCACCGTGTCGGTGTCGCTCAGCGTGCCGGTGCCGTTGTCGGTGGATTGGATGGTCAGCGTGGCATAGCCGGTGCCGCTGGCATTGGCCGTGGGGGTATAGGTCACGCTGGACAGGGCGTTCTGCACCTGCGCCACGGTGCCGACGATGGTCACCGAATTGCTGCCGTCGCCGGTGATGTTGGCGCCACCGCCGGTGGTCACCGCCAGCGTGCCCTTGCCCGAGGCTACGGAAACCACCGTGGTCAAAGTGGTGCCGGCATCGACGTCGGTCACCGACAGGGCGTTGCCGTTGCCGGCCGAGAAGGTCAGCGTGCCGTCCTCGGCCACACTTTGGGTGGTGGGCTTGGTGTTGACCGGTGCCTCGTTGACGTTGGTCAGGTTGATGGTGATGGTGGCGGTGGAATCGGCGTTGGTGTCGGCGTCCTCGTCATCCACCGTCACCGTCAGGGTAAAGGTGGGATTGGTCTCGAAATCCACCGCCGAGGCGGTGTTGACGGTGATCTGGCCGCTGCTGTCGATGGCGAAGGCGCCGCCGGTGTTGCCGGCGGTGATGGCATAGGTCAATCCGTTGGTGTCGGTGCTAGGTGTCACCGTGGTCACCGTGCCGGTGGCATTTTCGTTCCACGACACCGTGTTGTTGGAAATACTTGGGTTGACGTCGCTGATGGTGATGCTGAAGGTCTGGTTGGTCAGTTCGGCGGTGCCGTCCGATACCTTGAACCCAAGGCTGTCGGCCCCGATGTTGTTGGCGGTAGGCGTGTACTTGATGTTACCGGCATCGATGTCGGCCTGGGTGAAGGTGCCGTTGGCCGATACCGTCACGCCGCTTTTGGTCAGGGTGCCCTTGGTCGGCGCGGTGGTCAGGGTATAGGTCCGCGCATTAGCCGCCTGCTCGGCGTCCTTCACCTCCAGCATCGCCGTGGTGATGGTGGTGATGGTGGCGTTTTCCGACAGGGTCAAGCCGGCATTGGCGCCGCCGGTGAAGGTGGGAGCGGTGTTGGGGGATGCGCTGCACTCGACTATTTGGGGAATAAACTCACTTACTGGGGCCATTGCAGCTGTGTAGACACCAGCGCCAATCGACAAGGGTTGATTGTTTGTATTTATACCATTTAAAGTAAACGCCACATCGGCAACCCACCCATAACTTGCATCGCTATCTTTATGATGTGCCCATTGGGTAATTCCGTCTGGACCAATGATAATCTCATTTCCACCGGATCCACTGGAAGTACATCCCAAACAATGGCTGATGTCCTGCATGCCTTGCAGGGTAAACGGCAGGACCGTCTCCACGTCGCCCGTCTGATATTCCAGATCCCAGTCGCCGCCGAGGATGGTGGGGCCGGTCCGGTCGGTCGAGGCCGCGATGTCCACGTCTCCCATGGCCTTGGACAGGTCGTCGATGAAGGCCTTGCCGGCCTCGCCGCCGGCCACCGAGCAGGAATACAGTATGAAGTCGCCGCCCGGCTTCAACGCGGCGCCGATCTGGGCCAGATAGGGACTGGCGGCGTCCAGGCTGCCGTTCCAGATGGCCTGGCCGGCCAGGATGATGCCGCCGGTGCGGCCCTCGGCCACCAGATGGATGGCGTCCAGGTTGCTGTATTGCGACAGGGCCTGGGCCATCACCTCCAATTCCCCCATGCCGTCGGCATTGGGACGCAGCAGAATCAGCGGAATATTGGGGTTCATATCCGCCACTAGGGTCTGCCAATCAACCACGGTGGTATCGACGACGACGACCTCGTTCCGGCTGCCGCTGGCATCGGTGGCCGGGGCGCTGCTCTGCACCACGGTAATGGCTACCGCCGTGTTCTGGACATCGGCCTTGGCGATGATCTCGGCCACCGTGCTTTTGGCGCTGGTATCCACGGCAGGCGGAGCCACGCTTTTGTCCGCCGCGACAGTCTTGTCCACCACGTCGACGATTGCCGCACCGTCGAACATGATGCGCGGCTCCAGCGCCATCATGCCGATCTTCATCTTGGGGGGGCGGCGCTTGTACTGGCGGGAGATGGCGTTCATAGCACGATTCCGTTGCTGTCAGAGGTCGCGGAGTCTTCGCCGTCCCGGTCGGGACGGGGACGCGGCGGCGCAAAGGGATGAATTCCGGGGACGGCGTGGCTGATCCGGCGGTGCAGGTCGGGTTCGGAAAAGCCCGGGGTGTAAGGACGGGTGATACCCGGCAGGAAGGCGGCGTCGTAAAGTTCGCTCACCACACCTTCGATGGTCAGCCAATGCACCACGGCGCCGCTGTTCAAATCGACGACGATCAGGCCGCAGCGCTGCGGAACATGCAATCGTTCCAGTCGGTCCTTGATGGCCATGCCCGAGGCGAAGGTGTTGTCGCGCAAGCGGGACAGGCCGATGACCGCATAGTCGCCGACAAAGCACAATCCACGGGCGAAGCCGGCACACAGGGCGACGGGGACGAATTTGTCGCCGTCCAGATAACCGAAATCGCCGTCGCCGGAATTCAGCAGCCACAATCGCCCGTTGTGCCAGCGGGGGCTGTGGGGCATGGACAGCCCCCGGCACAGGACATGGTTGGCGCGGATATCCACGACCATACCGCCACCGTTCTTTTTCGCCTTCCAGCCGATCGGGGTATCGCTCTGCCCGCACAGGGTGACATAGGCGATTTCCCCGTCGCGGGTGCCCATGCCGTTCAGGTGGCAACGGTCCTCGGGGCTTAGAGCCGTGATGAAATCGGGCTTCCAGAGGGGGCGGAAGCCGTAATGGGCGTCGATGGCGGCAATGCAGGAATAGAGCGTGTTGACGAAGGCCAGCTCATAGCGCTGGTTGCCGAACATGGTGTCGGCGACGATGTCGTGGGTGTCGCAGCCGCCGAGGAAATAGCCCTTGCGCGGCATGTAGACCGCCTGCCATTGCCGGTCCTTGATGGTCAGGGGGCCGACATTGGAAAAGCGCCAGACCTGTTCCTTGTTGCTGACCCAAAGCTTGTTGCCATCGATGGCCAGCCCCATGGCGCTGCCGACGATGCGTTCCTGCGCTTCGGTTTGACCGTCCTCTCCGGCGAACAGGAAGAACAATCGGGATGACTGGTAGGTGGTGAAGCAAAGGCTTCCCCCAACATCCTTCAGCCAGCCACCCAGCCCTGGCGAAGGCCGCAAAACGGGCGTCGGCAGCTTTTCCTGCGCTTTGATCGCGGCAAGACCGGGAGAGGTTCCTAAGACTTGATGAGAAGCAGCCATGAATTCCCGAATACCAAGAGAAGACGAACCTCAAACGCAATGCTGTGCGTATCTTACGTTCTCTTCCAACCAATACTGGGAGCCAGACTATCGGTCGTTCCACACCGGCAACACCTGGAAGATATTGGAGGGTATGGGCCTTGGCTGGGGCGCATCGTCGTTACGTCCCACCGATTACTTCTTTGGCGCGATGCCGGCACAGCTAATGCTATCAATGAATGTTCTGCTGCATATTTGTGCCCAGTGATCTTGGGGGCGTGACGGCTAGGATTCCGCCTGAATACAGCGGAATCAGGCGGTCAGATGCTCACCAAACGGGAAACGGAATGTCTGACCTGGGTGGCCAGCGGAAAAACTGCGTGGGAGGTCGCCCAGATTCTCTCCATTTCCGAATCCACCGTGATATTCCACATAGAGAACGCCAAGAAAAAGCTGGCCGCCGCCACCGTGACTCACGCCGTCGCCCTGGCCGTCGGCAGGAGGCTGATTAGCATCGATCTGGGCTTGTAGAGGCCGGGAGGCATCTTCCGATCCCGCTTGACCCAGGAGACCGAGCCCGTCACGCTCCGCCCTCCTTCACCGGGGAGCGACGAGATGGCGGAGAATCGTCAAGTGCTTGGCAGCCTTTTCATGCTGGCATCCGTTTTCTTTTTTTCGGCCCAGCTTTCGTTCTTGAAGCATGCCAGCCTGAGCCTTCATCCGTTCGAGGTGTTGTTCTTGCGTAACGCCGTGGCGGCCGCGTTCATGGGCGTGGCTTTCGTGGTGGCCGGACCGACATTGCTGGTGGGGTGGCGGGTTTTTGCCATTCGTGCCGGATTCGGATTCCTGGCCGGGTTGTGCCTTTTCTACGCCAATGCCAATTCTGCCCTGGCCGCCGTGGCCATTATCTTCCATGCCCGTATATTCCCGCTGACCGGGCTGGCCCGGCTGACCCTGGGAGAGCGGGTTTCACCCTGTCGCTGGCTTGGGGTGGCGGCAGGATTCCTGGGGATTCTTCTGATCATCATGCCGGAACGTTGGAATGCTTGGTCGCTGGGCCTGCTGGCCGCGCTGGGGGCGGCTCTGTTGTCCGCCGCATCGCAAGTGGCGGTAAAGGCCCTGACCGAAGCCAACGCGCCACTGACCGTCGTCGCCTATTCTCAACTGGCCTTCGCGATCATGTCGATGGCCCCCGCCGTGTCGGTGTGGAAGGCCCCGGAGCCGTGGGAATTGGCCGCCATCACGATGGGGGCCGCAGGCGGCGGTTTGGCTATGCTTGCCGCGGCTAAGGCTTTCTCGCTGGCTCCGGCCTCAGCGGTCAGCCCGGTGGACAACATCGGAATCTTCGTTTCCGCCTTGATAGGTTGGGTGATCTTTGGCGAAACTCTGTCTTGGAACGTGGCCCTTGGCGGTCTATTGGTTTCCGTTTCCACCATCTTCGTGACGACACGTACATGAACGACTGGAAAACCCAATTGCGCCTGTTGCGCCGCTATCACGGGCTGAAACAAGCCGTGATCGCCGAGATGCTGAATGTCGACCAGGGGACGGTGTCCCGGTGGGAGCGCGGGGTCAGTGAACCAGATCTCTCCCGACGCAGACGGCTGCGAGACCTGATGTGGAAATTTGGAACGCGCCTGGAATGTGACATCCGGCGACTGATGGCATCCCCCTTGTCGGCAAAGACTGTTGCCAGCACAAAAAGTATCATTCTTGATATGACATTCTTGCCTGAAGAAAATGGTTCATTCGATAAGTCAAAAATTATTGGACAAGATGCCAAGGTAATTCGCGGCGATTCGGTCTTTAATGAATTGTGGGACAGACAGCTTCCGGGTGTCATATGCGGAGACTTCTCCGGTATTCATTCAGTGTTTTTCTCTCAGCGCACGGGAAAGTGGACTGAGACATACACCATTCCGGTAATCATTGGCGGAACAATGCACTTTCTTTCCGAGCGCCGGATAATTGCGAAGCGCGATTGCCTCGTTTCCAGCTTGCGCGTAATAGAGCTGTAAATTGTTATGCATAAATTTGTAGTATTTTAGAGATATGTCCATATTGCAATGGAAGGCTAAGGTGTGACAGATATTTATTGAATATCAGGATATCGTTGTTCTGCACGGAACATTGACGAAACGCTCGATGATCCCCCATCAACCTCAAAGTATATGGATGCAGCCCCTTCACGTATTGCGGCACCCCCAAGATCTTTCAGGCTTTGCTGGCAAAGTGGAGTGAAAAAACCGCTCACCCGGTATTGGTACGCGATATGACACTCCCTTCTGTCAGGGGGTATTTCCCTTCACCCTTTAGACAAGAGCAGAGGGCATAGCGGGCCATCGTGGCCGCCTTGATCGGTGACGAATCTCAGATTATCGCGACGTCGAACATCTAAAGGCACGGCCGCAGGGCAAGCCGCGCATGCTGTTGGCTGACAAAGGCCATGTCAGCAGCGCCTCCTCTTGGAACCTCGTCGTTCTTGGCCCCCAACCCCATAAAACAACACCCCAGAGATTGATAAAAATTACATTTTAACAACAAAAAGACGTATCCGTACATATTTGCGCCCAATGATCTAATCCGCAAGATCGCTAGAATTCCGCCGGTTACACAATAATCGGACGCAGGATGCTCAAAAATCTGGAAACTGGAGCGCATTGCTTGGCGGACAGAGGAAAGTCCGCGCGGGATGTTCTTAGACTGGAACCGCTGATACTCGATGATGACAATTTCAGGATCATCATCAATTCTATCATATGCATCCAGTTTTTGACTTTCGTGAAAACTCTATCATGCAGGTAATTCTCAGCCTTGATGGCGGATTTGACGATGAATTGCGGCATTTGCTCCGCAGGGGCGGGATAAGGGTGGCCGACAAGGAAGTGCCGGAATTCATCGATGGGCGGGGAGCCGTGAACCGGGGAGACATCGTGCTGCTCGACCTGCGCCGCCACCCCCGCCAAGCCATCGACACGATCAAATCCATCCGGCGGCGACAGGGCTTTGGGCCCGGCATCATCGTCATGACCAGGCGCGGCGATGTGGTCACCACCCTTGAGGCCCTGGAAGCCGGGGCCGATTCCCTGACCCATTGCCCTGGAGCCGACGCGACCTTGGTCGCCGCCTCGATCATCGGCCTGGGCCGCCTGATGGGCGTGCTGCCCCAAGGGCGAGGCGTCTACCAGACGGGTTCGGGCTGCGGCGTACGGCCATGAGCGACCACATTCCACTTTCACCCCTGGCCTTCGCCAGGGCGGACGAATACGTCTTCACCAATATCCTGTCATCGGCGGAGCCGTTCGTGCGGTCGCTGGGCGGCCCCGGTCATGGTGATCGATTCCCTGGCGGCCTTTCTGTATCTGATGGAGATCGAGGACCTTCTGGCCGATGCGGGACACGACATCGGCTATGACGGCCGCATCGAGATCGACCTTGCCGCCTTGGCAGAGTTCTGCCGCTTCCATCGCTTCTGCCTGTTCGACGACATCCGCGCCGCGCGGGAGTGAATCTTCGTCGTCTTGCTCATGGGCTCAATCCACTCAGGAGTTTGAGCCTCCGGCAATCCTGGGGCGGTTCACCCCAAGGTCCGGGGATCAGCCCAGGCGACGGGCGGCATCGGCCAAGCTGTCGCGCAAAACCCGGGCCGCAGCACGATTGTCCACGAGGCTACATCGATGGCCGTGTCCATGTCGGCAAGCACGTCGTCCAACGTGGCTGCGCCGTTGCGCTCGGCTTCCTCGGCGGATTGCAGCAAGCGAAGCCCCGCTCGTACCACTTCGCTCATGTTGTTGTAGCGCCCGCCTTCGACGCAATGACGGGCAAAGGCTTCCAGTTCGGGAGTCAAATGCACGTTGGTGGCCATGGCGCCCCGCATGTCAATCTTTGACATGGCTTAGAAAATTCCACCCCTACCGGCAAGCCCGCTTCAAGATCGCGGCGAAGGCCTGTGCCGCTTCCGCCAGTTCGCCATCGTTGACGATGGTTTCGTCGGCATCCGCCGGCACGCTGGCCGCGCGGGCCAGGCGACCGGCGATGTCTTCAGCGGTTTCGCGACCGCGTCCGGCCAGACGACGGGCCAAGACTTCCGGGTCGGCGGTGATTTCCACCACCACGGCGTCAAAGCCCCGGCGGGCTTCGGCGATGGCGGTGCGGGAGATATTGGCGATGACGGCACAGCCCCGGGCCAGATCGTCGCGGATTCTGGCCGGGATGCCATAGGCGATACCGTGGGCTTCCCAATGCAGGGCCAGGGCGCCGGCATCGCGCAAGGACACGAACTTTTCCGCACTCACCGCCACATGGTCCTCGCCGCCGGCATCGGCGGGGCGGGTGACGATGCGGCGGGGGAAGACCACGCGGTCGTCAGCGCCCAACAGGGCGCGGGCGGCAGCCATGACGCTGTCCTTGCCCGCCCCCGAGGGGCCGACGACGCAGACCAGAATCCCGGTCATCAGGCCGCCTGTTCCGAGTCCAAGGCATAGCCGGCGGCACGCACGGTGCGGATGATGTCGGCATCGTTGTCGCCGTTCAGCGCCTTGCGCAGACGGCGGATATGGACGTCGACGGTGCGCGGTTCCACATAGATGTCCGGCCCCCACACCGCGTTCAGCAGTTCTTCGCGCGAGAAGACGTTGCCGGGATGCTGCATGAAGAATTGCAGCAGGCGGAATTCCGTCGGCCCCAGATGCACCGGGCGGTCGCCGCGGGTGACGCGGTGGGCGGCCAGATCCATGGCGATGTCGCCATATTCCAGCATGCCCTTTTGCGGCACCGGCTGCACCCGGCGCAGCATGGCGCGGATACGGGCCATCAGCTCGGGCAGGCTGAACGGCTTGGTCATGTAATCATCGGCGCCGGTATTGAGGCCCCGGATTTTGTCGCCCTCTTCGCCACGCGCGGTCAGCATGATGATGGGCAGTTCACGCGTTGCCGGCTTGCGGCGCAGCTGGCGGCAGACCTCGATGCCGGACAGGCTGGGGAGCATCCAGTCCAGCACCACCAGATCGGGCTTGCGCTCCGACACCAGGGTCAGGGCTTCCTCGCCGTCGCCGGCCTCGCAGACGCGATAGCCTTCCTTTTCCAGGTTATAGCGCAGCATGGTGGCCAGGGCGGCCTCGTCCTCGACGATCAGAATAAGCGGCTTCATATCCATGTCGGTGGCTCACTCGGTATCCACGGTGTTGCCCTTGGGGCGCTCGCCCTTGATCGGCGTGCCGACCACCAGGAAATGCAGGGTTTCGGCGATGTTGGTGGCATGGTCGCCGATGCGTTCGATATTCTTGGCCATGAACATCAGATGGGTGCAGGCGGTGATGGTGCGCGGGTCTTCCATCATATAGGTGATCAATTCACGGAACAGGCCGGTGTACAGATCGTCCACCTCCTCATCCCGGTTCCACACCCGGATGGCCTTTTCCACGTCGCGCTCGATATAGGCGTCGAGGATGTCTTTCAGGATTTCCTGCACCAGATGGGCCAGATGCAGCACGGCGGCGACCGGCTTGACCGGCGGTAGCTGGTTGAGCACCAACGAGCGCTTGGCCACATTGGCGGCATAATCGGCAACGCGTTCAAGTTCGGAGCCGATCTTGAGGGCGGCGACGATGTGGCGCAGATCAGACGCCACCGGCTGGCGCAGGGCCAACAGGCGGACGGTGAATTGCTGCACTTCGTGTTCAAGCTCGTCGACGCGGGTGTCGCCGGCGACCACGCGGGCGGCCAGATCGCTGTCGCGCTTGGACAAAGCTTGCAGGGCGGACGCGAACTGGGCCTCGGCCATCCCGCCCATGCGGGCGATGATGTTGGTCAGGTGGGCCAGTTCTTCGTCATAGGACTTTACGGTATGGTCGCTCATGTCATCGTCCTCAGCCGAAGCGGCCAGTGATGTAGCCCTGGGTCAGCGGATGCTGCGGGTTGGTGAAAATCTGCTCGGTGTCGCCGACCTCGACCAGTTCCCCCAGATGGAAGAACGCCGTGCGCTGCGACACGCGGGCCGCCTGCTGCATGGAATGGGTGACGATGACGATGGTGAAGTTCTCACGCAATTCGTCGATCAGTTCCTCGACCTTGGCGGTGGCGATGGGGTCAAGGGCCGAGCACGGCTCGTCCATCAGGATCACCTCGGGGGCCACCGCGATGGCCCGGGCGATGCACAGGCGCTGCTGCTGACCGCCCGACAGGCCGGTGCCGGTTTCTTCCAGCCGATCCTTGACCTCGGCCAGCAGGCCGGCCTTTTCCAGGCTGCCCATGACGATTTCGTCCAGTTCGGCCTGATCGCGGGCCATGCCATGGATGCGCGGGCCGTAGGCGACGTTGTCATAGATCGACTTGGGGAACGGATTGGGCTTTTGGAACACCATGCCGACACGGGCGCGCAACTGCACCACGTCGATGTTCTTGTCATAGACGTCGTCGCCGTCCAGGGTCAAAGACCCGGTAACCTGAGCGGTATCGATCAGATCGTTCATGCGGTTGATGCAGCGCAGAAAGGTGGACTTGCCGCAGCCCGACGGCCCGATCAGGGCGGTGACGTCGTTGGGGCGGATGTCCAGATCCACATGCTTCAACGCATGCTTCTGGCCGTAATAGACGTTGACGTCGCGGGCAGAAACCTTGGACAGGCGCGGTTCGGTGACGGGTATCGCGTTCATGGATCAAATCCTACCAGCGGCGTTCAAACTTCTTGCGAAGCAAGATGGCGACCACGTTCATCATGCCCAGGAAGAACAGCAGCACCATGATGGCGGCGCTGGTCCGCTCGACAAAGGCGCGTTCCGGGCTGTCGGCCCACAGATAGACCTGCACCGGCAGCACCGCCGACGGGTCCAGCGGACTGGCCGGAATGTCGACGATGAAAGCGACCATGCCGATCATCAGAAGCGGCGCGGTTTCCCCCAGGGCGTGGGCCATCCCCAAGATGGTGCCGGTCAGGATGCCGGGCATGGACAGGGGCAGCACGTGGTCGGTGACCATTTGCAGCTTGCTGGCGCCCAGGCCCAAGGCGGCCTCGCGGATCGACGGCGGCACCGCCTTCATGGCGGCACGACCGGCGATGATGATGGTGGGCAGGGAGATCAGCGCCAGCACCAGACCGCCGACCAGCGGGGCCGAACGCGGGAAGCCGAAGAAGTTGAGGAAGATGGCCAGACCCAACAGACCGAACACCACCGACGGCACCGCCGCCAGATTGTTGATGTTGACCTCGATCAGGTCGGTCCAGCGGTTCTTGGGGGCGAATTCTTCCAGGTAAACGGCGGTGGCCACCCCCAGCGGGAAGCAGACCAACAGCGTGATGGACAGCGAGAAGAACGAGCCGACCACCGCGCCCCACAGGCCGGCCTGTTCCGGTTCACGCGAGTCGCCGACGGTGAACAGGGCGGTGTTGAACTTCTTGGCGACGTCGCCCTTCTTTTCCAACGCGTCCAGCCAGCCCAACTGGGCATCGGTCAGGCGACTGCCCTCGGCCCCGGCCGTACGGGTGATATGTCCCTTCATGGCCATGTCGACATCGTCGTCGGCGACCAGCCAGACGCTTTGCGTGCTGCCCAGCAGGCTGGGATTGGCCACCAGCATCTTGCGCAAGCCGACATCGGCGCCCGACGACACCAGGGCGGCCAACTGCCGGCGTTCAGGGCGGCTTTCCACCGTCGGGAAGGCCTTGTACATGGCGTTCTTGATCACCTGGCCGTAATTAGCGGCGGCCAGGGCATCGGCACTGGGCTTGACCGGGTCGACCCCCAGGGTCTCGGCGTCCAAGGTGACGTCGACGCGGATGTTGGTCTGGACAAAGGCGGTCAGGCCGTTGGACAGGATGGTGACCAGCAGCAGGGCCAGAAAGCCCAGGGCCAGCACGATGGCGGAGATGCCAAGAGCCTTGAACCGGCGTTCGGCGGCGTAGCGTTGCTTGAGCCGCGAGGCGGCTGCCTGGGCCGGGGTCACGGCGATCGCTTTTTCAACCATGGGGGCGGCCTCAGTCATATTTTTCACGATATTTGTTGACGATGTGGAGCGCGACCACGTTCAGCGCCAAGGTGACGGTGAACAGCACCAGCCCCAGGGCGAAAGCGGCCAGCGTCTTCGGGCTGTCGAATTCCTGATCGCCCACCAGCAGGGTGACGATCTGGGTGGTCACCGTGGTCACCGCTTCCAACGGATTGGCGGTCAGGTTGGCGGCCAGGCCGGCGGCCATCACCACGATCATGGTTTCGCCGATGGCGCGGCTGGCGGCCAGCAGCACGCCGCCGACGATGCCGGGCAGCGCCGCCGGAATGACCACCTGACGGATGGTTTCCGACTTGGTGGCGCCCAGACCGTACGAGCCTTCGCGCAAGCTTTGCGGCACGGCGGTGATGACGTCGTCGGACAGCGACGAGACGAAGGGGATGATCATGATGCCCATGACCAGACCGGCGGCCAGGGCGCTTTCGGAGGCCACCGACAAGCCCACATGGGCGCCCATGTCGCGGATGAACGGCGCCACGGTCAGGGCGGCGAAGAAGCCGTAGACCACGGTGGGGATACCGGCCAGAACCTCAAGCAGCGGCTTGACCACCGAGCGGAACTTGGGGGCCGCGTATTCGGACATGTAGATGGCCGACAGCAGGCCCAGGGGCACGGCGACCAGCATGGCGATACCCGAGATCAACAGCGTGCCGGCGAACAACGGTACGGCGCCGAACGCCCCCGAGCTGCCCACCTGATCGGCGCGGATGGCCATCTGCGGGCTCCACTGGGTACCGAACAGGAAGTCGAACAGCGACACCGTCTGGAAGAAGCGCAAGCTTTCAAACAGCAGCGACAGCACGATGCCGATGGTGGTGAAGATGGCCACCGTCGACGCCGCCACCAGGAACACCTTGACCGCCGCTTCCACCCGGTTGCGGGCGCGCAGATTGGTGTGAATGCGACGATGGGCGAAGGCCAGGGCGGCCACGGCCACGGCCAGCGACGCCACCGCCACCGAGAAGAACATGGTGGTGCGCAGGCTGGTGTAATGCTGCGCCGCCTCGCCCACAGCCGCATTGCTGGGCACATGGCCGTGACGGGCGACGTTCCTGACCTCGTTGTAGACCAGGGCCAGACGCTCTTCCGGCAGGCTTTGCAGATCCGCCGGCAAGGACGACATCACCGTGCCATGCAAGATGGCCGGTTCCAGCATCAGCCAGCCGATAATGACGAAAAGCGCCGGCAGGCCGCACCACAAGGCGACGTAATAGCCGTGATAAGAGGGCAGCGAGTGCAGCAGGCGGGGATTGCCGCTGGCGGAGGCCAGGGCGCGGTTGCGCCCCAGACGATAGCCGAACGTCGTCAGCAACAGCAGGACGACCATCAAGGTGAGGAGCTGCATGGGACCCGTCAGGTTGGCGGTTCTGCCCCCAAAATTGGGGCGGGGAAAGGCGTCAAATCGTTAAAAGAAAAATGCGGTCGCCCGAGGGACACCAGGGCGACCGCAGTACCATTACATCTTCAGGGCTTCAAGACCGTTGATCTTGGCGGCCCATTCCTTACGCTCGGCGTCAGGCATGGGGATCAGGCCCTTGTCGGCCAGATAGCCGGACTTGCCCCAGGCCTTTTCCGAGGTGTATTCGGCCAGGTATTCCTTGATGCCGGGGATCTGGCCAACGTGGGCCTTCTTGGCATAGACGAACAGCGGACGCGACACCGGGTACTTGCCAGCGGCGATGGCTTCGAAGGTCGGCGCGACGCCATCGACCATGGAACCCTGCAGCTTGTCCGAGTTCTGGTCCAGGAAGGAATAGCCGAAGATGCCGAAAGCGTTGGCGTTGGCATCCAGCTTCTGAACGATCAGGTTGTCGTTTTCGCCGGCTTCCACATAGGCGCCGTCTTCACGGATGGACGAGAACACCTTCTTGAAGGCCTTTTCGTCGGTCTTCTTCAGTTCCTTGATTTCCGGGAAAGCTTCGGCACCGATTTCCATCACCAGTTCCAGGAAGGCGTCACGGGTACCGGAGGTGGGCGGCGGGCCCAGCACTTCGATCTTGGAGGCCGGCAGGCTGGGGTCGATCTGGTTCCAGGTGGTGTAGGGATTTTCCACCAGCTTGCCATTTACCGGCACTTCCTTGGCCAAGGCCAGGAACAGCTGCTTGCGGGTGACGTCGATGTGCTTGGCCTTCTTGGAAGCGGCCAGCACGATGCCGTCATAACCCACCTTCATCTCGACGACGTCGGTGACGCCGTTCTTGGCGCAGGATTCCATTTCCGACTTCTTGATGGCGCGCGAGGCATTGGTCAGATCCGGATGATCCGGGCCGACGCCGGCGCAGAACAGCTTGAAGCCGCCGCCGGTGCCGGTGGATTCGACCACCGGGGTCTTGAACTTGCCGGCCTTGCCGAACTGCTCGGCAACGGCGGTGGTGAACGGATAAACCGTGGACGACCCGACAACGCGGATCTGGTCGCGGGCCTGAGCAGCGCCGGCAAAGGAAACGGTCGCAAGGGCAACGGCCGCAACGGCCAGGGTCTTCCTCATAGGTGGGTCCTCCGATAGATCGAACAAATCTGGCGCGAAACCAGGCGGTCTCGCTGGACGCCACTTTAGCCATTCTGTGTTACAGAACAGCGATGCATGGATGAAGGTTTTATGACAAAGACTGTCACAAAACATTCTCGCCAATTCATTCTAACTATTTGTTTTTTATGTATTTATTTCGAACAACCCGAACACTTTGGTAATAGATGGCCATCGATTGCCCACTGTCACAATAAGGTTTCAGCCCCTCGCTCCCAGGGGTGGGGCGACGGCACCAATATACCAAGACGGGGATTTCGTGGCATGGCCGGACGTCAAAGGCTACAATGCCGCCCCTTGCCCCCTGCCCCGTTGGTCATGACCGCTTCCCTCGCCTCTGCCCGCGCCTGCCTGTCCTCGGTATTCGGCTTCGATTCGTTTCGACCGGGGCAAGAGGATATCATCACCCCCATCCTGGCCGGCGAGGATGTGTTGGCCATCATGCCCACCGGCGCCGGCAAGTCGCTGTGCTACCAATTGCCGGCGATCATCGGCGATGGCCTGACCGTGGTGGTGTCGCCGCTGATCGCGCTGATGCGTGATCAGGTGGCGCAAATGACCAATTACGGCGTGGCGGCGGCGGCGATGAATTCCGCCAACGATTCCGACGAAAGCCGGCGGGTCTTCGACTTGATCCGCCGCCGCGAGCTGAAATTGCTGTACCTCGCCCCCGAACGGCTGGCCCGGTCGGAAACGGTGGATTTCCTGCGCCGCAGCGGCACCGCCCGTCTGGCCATCGACGAGGCCCATTGCGTCAGCCAGTGGGGCCACGATTTCCGCCCCGAATATCTGGCCTTGGGTGAATTCCGCCGTGCGCTCGGTCAGGTCCAGACCATCGCCTTCACCGCCACCGCCGACGCCGCCACCCGCGCCGACATCGCCGAACGCCTGTTCGACGCGCCGCCGCGCATCTTCATCGGCGGCTTCGACCGGCCCAATCTGATGCTGGCCATGCAGGCCAAGGACAGCCCGCGCCGGCAATTGCTGGGCTTCCTCAAAGAACGTAAGGGCGACAGCGGCATCATCTATTGCAGTTCGCGCGCCGGCTGCGAGGATCTGGCCCAGGGTCTTAACGATGCCGGCCACCGCGCCTTGGTCTATCACGCCGGCCTGGACAAAGGCCGGCGCGAAAACAACCAGGACACCTTCCTGCGCGAGGACGGAATCGTCATGGTCGCCACCGTGGCGTTCGGCATGGGCATCGACAAACCCGACGTGCGCTTCGTCGCCCATGCCGATCTGCCCAAATCCATCGAAGCCTATTATCAGGAAATCGGTCGCGCCGGACGCGACGGCTTGCCGGCGGAAACCCTGACCCTGTACGGATTGGGCGATGTGCGCCTGCGCCGCCAGCAGATCGAGGACAGCCAAGCCTCGGACGAACAAAAGCGGGTGGAGCGGCAAAAGCTGAATGCGCTTTTGGCCTTATGCGAGGCCCCCAGGTGCCGCCGCCAGACCCTGCTGTCCTATTTCGGCGAGACCACCCAGCCGTGCGGCCATTGCGACCTGTGCCTCAACGGCGCCCAGGTGCGCGACGGCACGGTTGACGCGCAAAAGGCGCTGTCGGCCATCTGGCGTACCGGTCAGCGCTTTGGCACCGAGCATCTGGTCAACATCCTGATCGGCCAGGACAACGACAATATCCTGCGCTTCGGCCACGACAAATTGCCCACCTTCGGCGTCGGCAAGGACCAAAGCCGCGACCAGTGGCGCGCCTTGTTCCGGCAAATCTATGCCGGCGGCCTGATCAGCCAGGATCTGTCGGAGCATGGCGGCTGGCGCATTACCGAACAAGGCGGCGAGGTGTTGCGCGGTCGCGCCCGTATCGACGTGCGTACCGACACGCTGAAGGCCAAGGGTAAGAGCAAACGGGACAAGCCGGTGCCAGCGGTGCTGCGCAACGACATCGACCACGATCTGCTGGCGGAATTGAAGAAGCTGCGGCGCGAACTGGCCACCGACCAGGGCATCCCGGCCTATGCCGTGTTCCCCGACCGCACGCTGATCGAACTGGCCGCCGAGCGCCCGACATCATTGGCGGAAATGCGCGGCATCCACGGCATCGGCGAAGCCAAGCTGGAACGCTATGGCGATCTGTTCCTGGAAGTTCTGCTGGGGTAGAACAACAGTTTATTTAAAGACACGGATGGACACGGATACAATACTTTCACTTACATCCGTATTTATACGTGTCCATCCGTGTCATGACTTTTTTACAGATCGTCCTTGCTGGACGGTAGTTTATGGGCCACGCCCTTGTGGCAATTGATGCAGGTCTTGCCTTCAAGTGCCGCTTCCGGGTGTTTCAGGCGACCGGCGGTGCCTTGCTTGGCCATGTTCATGGAATCGAAGGAATGGCAATTGCGGCATTCGCGCGAATCGCTGTCGGCCATGTATTTCCACACCCGCTCGGCCAGGACGGGCCGCATGGCCTCCAGCTTTTCCGGGGTGTCGATGGTGCCCTTGATTTCGGCGATGATGTCGTTGACCGCCATCACCTTGCGCACCAGCTTCGGCCCCAGGGCCTTGGGCACATGGCAATCGGCGCATTGGGCATGGGCGCCGCTGCGGTTGATGTAATGGACGCTATCCTTGTACTCAGCGTAATTCTGCTTCATGGAATGGCATGAAACGCAGAATTCGGTGCGGTTGGTCCATTCGATGGCGGTGACGAAACCGGCCATGCCGAAAATGCCGAGCGCCACGCCGATCCACACCAACACCGCCTTGCGCCAGAAGGCTTGGACGGGCGGGCGCTTGTGGCGCCGCGGATGCGCGGCGCCACCATCGGGGGCGTTGGGGGCTTGCCCGCTCATCGCCGCTTACTTCGGCAACGACTTGGTATAGGCGACGATATCGGCGGAAATACCGTGGTCGAACGCGCGCAGCATGGGCATGGCTTCCGCCGGCTGACCGTTCAGCGCCTTGTGCAGCATGGCCGCCGGGTAATCCGCGGCCTGGCCCAGGGCCATGCCGGTGCTGACCTTCTTGCCGTCGGGCCCATGGCAGACACCGCACAGGGTGTTGTAATAAATCTCGCCCTTGGCAGGGTTGCCCTTGGACAGGTTGGTAGTGGGGTCGACATATTTGGACATGTCGATCTGGCCCTTGGACACGAACATGGCCAGATCATTGGCATCCTTGTCCGACAGCTTGTCGGGGCCATAGCCATGGGTCTTGTCGCGCAAGATGGCGACGATGGACGCTTCCGGCTTGCCCTTGGCCCCGGTGATACCCTTGACCCCGGCGCCCTTGTCGCCGGAATAGTCCCAGCCATGACAGGCGGTGCAGCGCCACGAATTCTTCGGCGCCTTACCGGTATAGGCCGGGTGCGGTTCCTCGGGGCGGGTGGTCTTCAATTCCTTCGACCAGTTGTCGTACAGACGACCGCCACGGGCCAGGGTGGATTCGATTTCAGCCGCCTGGACGGCGCCGGCCAGACCGGACAACGAGGCCGCGGCCAGGATGGTGATGGTGTGTAGGCGACGCATGAGCATGTGGACAAAGCCCCCTCTTGGACGTGTAGCCGATCCCGTGATCGGGCGGGTTATCCCGCCTCGCGTTTGCATAAAAGCTAATATAGATAATCAACAATATGAGCCGCAACACATAAATACACTAATGTAGGGCTATTTTTTCACAGGATCATGAACAACGACCAAAGCCCGCCCCTTTCACAAGGGGCGGGTTAAGAATGGTCAATACAATGATTAGGCCCAGCTATCCTGACAGATGCTTTGATACCAGCCGGTGGCGAAGTCGGCTTCCTTTTTACGGAACTGGTAGTTTGCCCCCATGGGGCTGACACCACCGGAACCGGGAATGGAGGAAATCTTGCCGTCCTTGACCGCGAACACGGCGGCGACCGAGATGCCGTAATCGGCGGCCACCAGCGAATAGCAGGTGTTGATGGCCGACAGCGGCAAGGGCTTTTCGCCCTTCAAGGTGGCGACGATGGCGGCGGCGCAGACCTTGGCCTGGGACGACGCCGAATAGCCCGATTTCGGCATGTCGCCGGCGATGGCGGCATCACCGATGACATAGACGTTCTTGGCCAGGGTCGATTCGAAGGTGTTGGGATCGACCGGGCAGAAGCCCGACTTGTCGGTCAGGCCGGCGGTGATGGCGATCTGACCGGCGGTCTGCGGCGGAATGATGTTGGCAACCGCCGGCTTGTACTTCTCGAAATCGGTCTCGACGGTGCCATCCTTGGCATTCACCTTGGTGACCTTGCCGTTCTTGGCCGCCGGCACCCATTCGATGATGTCGTCGTACATCTTTTCCCAGCCTTCCTTGAACAGCTTGTCCTTGGCGAAGGCGTCCTTGGCGTCGAGAATCAACAGCTTGGACTTGGGCTTGTGCTTCTTCAGATAGCCGGCGATCAGGCTGGCGCGCTCGTACGGGCCGGGCGGGCAGCGGAACGGGTTGCCCGGCGGCGCGATGACCACCAGACCGCCATTGGGCATGGCTTCCAACTGCTTCTTCAGCAGCACGGTCTGCGGACCGGCCTTCCAGGCATGGGGCATGATCTCGGCGGCGGCGGCGTCGTAGCCCTCGATGGCGTTCCACTTGAAGTCGATGCCCGGCGACACGATCAGACGGTCGTATTCAAAGGTCTTGCCGCCGGCGGTCTTGACCACCTTGGTGGCCGGGTCGATGGCGGTCACCATGTCGGTGAACACCTTGACGCCGTGCATGCTGGTGAGCTTGTCGAACTTGCGCTCGATGTACGACATGTCGTTCATGCCCACCAGGACGGTGTTCGAGAACGGGCAGGTGAAGTGGGTGGCCTGGGAATCGATCAGGGTGACGTCCAGGCTGGGATCATAGCGCTTCAGGTACTTGGCGGCGGTGGCGCCGCCAAAGCCGCCGCCGACGACGACGACGCGGGCGCCGCTGGAACAGGCCGACAGGCCGCCGGCCAGGGTCAGCGCACCGGCAGCACCCAGCAGACCATTAAAGGTCCGGCGAGAGATGTTGGTCATGGTGGTTCCCCTTATTTCTTGCGGCTGGCGTAATAGTCGGCGATGGCGTCCAATTGCTCGACGCTATAGGCCTTGGCGATACGGTCCATGACCGTCGCCTCGCGGCTGCCCGACTTGTAGTCGTGCAGAACCTTCTTCAGCTCATCCGCTTTTTTGCCGGAAAAAGCCGGCATGCCGCCGACGCTGTGGCCGTCGGTACCATGGCAGCCGGCGCAGGCATCGGCCATCACGGCAACCGCATCGGCGGCCCCGGCGGCAACCGGCGCCATGGCCAGTCCGAACGCAAGACATAGTACGGGCGTGGTGAGGAATCCCCTCATGACGTCATCTCCTCCCTGAATTTTCATTATTTACGGTTATATTAGGGAAAACTACCAGCAGCGACGGGGGTTGACAACCCTTTCAACCTGCTGCAATGCGGCAGAAATCCTTGCAAATTCAGGGATGCGGAAACTATTCCAATTCTATTCGACCGGATAGCCCATGCCGCGCCAAGCCATGATGCCGCCTTCCATACGGTTGATTTCACCACTGTAGCCGGCCCCCACCGCCTTGGCGGCGGCCATGCCGCAACGCTGGCCGGACCGGCAATGGAAAACCAGCTTTCCCCCCTCGGGAATGGCCGGCAATTGGCTGACTTCAAAGGTGGACAGCGGCAGGTTGATGGCGCCCTTGATACGCTCGGCGGCATGTTCGTTGACCTCGCGCACATCGATGACCACCGCTTGGCCGGCATCGATCCACTGGCGCACGTCCGCGGGGCTCACCATCTTCACATTGCCGGCCTGAGCACCGCCAAAAACCGCCCCGAACAAACGAGTCATCATGATTTTTTTCCTATCAAAATAGCGGATCATTCTTTAGACCTGCCTCATATTATAATCCCGGCAAGCCTTTGCAAGGCTGCCCTTCGCACACGCACCCTGCATCAATGGAAAAAAATGCGGCCATCCCCCTTGGCGGACGGTCCAGCAATGCCCACTGTTTCTATTAATTCGCAATAACAGCAAGAAACATCCGGCAAACGGTATTCAGGCGAAGCCACAGGGAGGCGCCCGCATGAGACCTATGGCATTGGCGACATTCGTGGCCGGCATCACCGTGCCGGGCCTTGTCTTGGCGGATCAGCCCATTCCGTGGGCCATGGGCTTCCAGCCCGCCGCATCCCCGACCATGGAGCATATCGGCACCCTGTCGTTCATGCTGAACACGGTGATCTTCGCCATCATGGCCCTGGTCACCGGATTGCTGGGCTGGTGCATCTGGCGCTACAACGCCAACCGCAACCCGGTGCCCCGGCAGTTTTCCCATAACACGCTGGTGGAGATCGCCTGGACCGCCATCCCCGCCCTGATCCTGCTGGTGGTGGCCCTGCCGTCGTTTCGGCTGCTTTACTTCATGGACCGCACCAACGAGGCGGAGATGACCCTGAAGATCACCGGCCATCAATGGTACTGGTCCTACGATTACACCGACCACAATCTGCAATTTGACGCCTTCATGGTGTCGGACGACGAATTGAAGCCCGGCCAGTTGCGGCTGTTGACCACCGACAAGGAAGTGGTGCTGCCGGTGGGCGTGCCCATCCGCGTGCTGCTGACCGCCGACGACGTCATCCATTCGTGGGCGGTACCGTCCCTGGGGGTGAAGACCGACACCGTGCCCGGACGGCTGAATGAAACCTGGGTGCGCATCGACCGCCCCGGCACCTATTACGGCCAATGTTCGGAATTGTGCGGGGTCAACCACGGCTTCATGCCGATCATGATCCGGGCGGTGGCGAAAGATCAGTTCCTGGCCTGGACCGAGGAAACCCGCGTCAGGCTTGCCGCCAAGCCGCAACCCAGCACCGTCGGAGGCAAGTCATGAGCGCCCATCCCCCCGCTCCCACCGGCCTGCAACGCTGGCTGTTTTCCACTAATCACAAGGATATCGGCACGCTTTATCTGGCCTTTTCCATCCTCACCGGCCTGATCGGTGGCGCCATGAGCGTGTTCATCCGCATGGAGCTGCAAAATCCCGGCATTCAGTTTTTGGACGGCGATTATCATTTCTACAACGTCATCCTGACCGCGCACGGCGTCATCATGGTGTTCTTCGTCGTCATGCCGGCGCTGATCGGTGGGTTCGGCAACTGGTTCGTGCCCTTGATGATCGGGGCGCCGGACATGGCGTTTCCCCGCATGAACAACATTTCGTTCTGGCTACTGCCGCCGGCCTTCGCCCTTTTGGTGATGTCGGCGGTATCGGGGGCTGGGGCCGGCACCGGCTGGACGTTATATCCGCCGTTGTCGGTCACCGGCCACCCCGATCCTTCCGTCGATTTCGCCATCTTGGCCCTGCATCTGGCCGGCATTTCATCGATCCTGGGCGCCATCAACTTCATCACCACCATCCTCAACATGCGGGCGCCGGGCATGAACATGCACCGCATGCCTTTGTTCGTCTGGGCCATGCTGGTCACCGCCATCTTGCTGCTGCTGGCGGTACCGGTCCTGGCCGGCGCCCTGACCATGGTGCTGACCGACCGCAATTTCGGCACCGGTTTCTTCAATCCGGCCAATGGCGGCGATCCGGTGCTGTATCAGCATCTGTTCTGGTTCTTCGGCCATCCAGAAGTCTACATCATGATCCTGCCGGCCTTCGGCATCATCAGCCACATCATCGCCACCTTCTCGAAAAAGCCGGTATTCGGCTATATGGGCATGGCCTATGCCATGGTCGCCATCGGCTTGGTCGGTTTCGTCGTCTGGGCCCACCACATGTTCACCGTCGGCCTCAACGTCAACACCCGCGCCTATTTCACCGCCGCCACCCTGGTCATCGCCGTGCCCACCGGCATCAAGGTGTTCAGTTGGATCGCCACCATGTGGGGCGGCTCCATCGAGTTCAAGACGCCCATGCTGTGGGCCACCGGCTTCGTCTTCCTGTTCACCATGGGTGGGGTCACCGGGGTGGTGCTGGCCAATTCCGGCGTCGATATCGCACTGCACGACACCTATTACGTCGTCGCCCATTTCCATTACGTGCTGTCCTTGGGCGCGGTCTTCGCCATGTTCGCCGGCTTCTATTACTGGATCGGCAAGATGAGCGGACGGCAATACCCGGAAGGCCTGGGGCGCGTGCATTTCTGGATGACCTTCATCGGCGTCAACCTGACCTTCTTCCCCCAACATTTCCTGGGATTGGCCGGCATGCCCCGGCGCATCCCCGATTATCCCGACGCCTTCTGGGGCTGGAACGTGGTCAGTTCCATTGGCGCCTATATCGCCTTCGCCGCCGCCATCCTGTTCGTCTTCATCTGCTGGCGCACCTTTGCCGCGGGCGGCAAGGTCGCCGCCAATCCCTGGGGGGTGGGCGCCACCACCTTGGAATGGACGGTCACTTCGCCGCCGCCTTTGCACTCCTTCGACAAGATCCCCCACATCACCCACGCGGCGGAGTAAGACCATGTCGTCCCGCCGCCGCCAGAGAGTGACCGTCGCCGCCTCACTTGCGGCGGTGGTTTTCATGATCGGGCTGGTGGCGGCCAGCGTGCCGCTTTACGACCTGTTCTGCCGGGTCACCGGCTATGGCGGCACCACCCGTGTCGCCGCCGCCCCGGAAGGCGTGAACGGGCGGCCTATCATCGTCCGTTTCGACGCCTCGCTGGCCAAGGGCATGCCCTGGCGCTTCACCCCCGAACAGCGGCAGATCAGCACCCATCTGGGCGAGCAGACCCTGGCCATCTACAGCGCCACCAATCTGTCGGACCAGCCGGTGATCGGCACCGCCACCTTCAACGTCACCCCGGCCAAGGCCGGACGCTATTTCAACAAGGTGCAATGCTTCTGCTTCACCGAACAACGGCTGGAGCCGGGGCAAAGCGTGGACATGCCGGTCAGCTTCTTCGTCGATCCGGCCCTGGCCGATGACGAAAGCACGGCGGAAATCACCACCATCACCCTGTCCTATACCTTCTTCCCCATCAGCCACAGGCGGGACCGGTCATGAGCGACAGCCATTCCGATCATCCCTTTCATCTGCTCAATCCCAGCCCCTGGCCGCTGACCGCCTCCATCGGCGCCTTCATCATGGCCCTGGGGGCGGTGCAGTGGTTCCACGATCGCGGGCAAAAGGGCTGGATGCTGGCCGGTCTGGCCATCGTCGCCGTCACCGCGTTTTTGTGGTGGCGCGACGTGGTGCGCGAAGCCCGGCGCGACCATGCCCACACCCCCGCCGTCCGCCATGGCCTGCGCCTGGGCATGGCGCTGTTCATCGCCTCGGAGGTGATGTTCTTCGCAGGCTTCTTCTGGGCCTTCTTCAACGGCGCCCTGGGGGTCAACCCGTCGGTCAGCCAGTGGCCGCCCGCCGGCATCGAGCCCCTGCACACCTGGAGCCTGCCCTTCATCAACACCCTGATCCTGCTGAGTTCGGGGGCGACGCTGACCTGGGCCCATCATGGCGTCAGCAAGGGCCATCAGCGGCAATCGGTGCTGGGTCTGGCGGTCACGGTGGCGCTGGGGATATTGTTCCTCAGCCTGCAAATGGTCGAATACGGCGAAGCCACCTTCAAATTCACCGAAGGTGTCTACCCGTCGGTGTTCTACATGGCCACCGGCTTCCACGGCTTCCATGTGCTGGTCGGCGTGTGCTTCCTGATCGTCTGCACCTTGCGCGCCCAAACGGGCCACTTCACCCCCGGCCAGCATGTGGGCTTCGAGGCCGCCGCCTGGTACTGGCACTTCGTCGATGTGGTCTGGCTGTTTCTGTTCGTCTGGGTCTATTGGTGGGGAAATTCGTGAAAAAGTCCTTCGCTTCGCTCAGTGTACTTTTCCCCGTTGATAAAATTGGAGAAAAATAGGCTTGGGGCGGCCCTGCGCCTATTTTTCCCGTTTCTGTTTTCCAGGAGACAGGCTTTGCCTGTCTCCTGGCGGGGAAGAGATTTAAACCCGCGCGGAAAGCTTGCTTGAGCACGGGTTTTCCCTATTCAAATCGGGGAAAAGTACACCGAGGCAAAGCCGAGGGACTTTTTCACGGTCAATGCGTTAATCCCAGTCGCCGCCGGTCCGCCCCACCGTCAGGTGCAGGTCGCGTTCCGATACCAGACAGGTGCCGGCGCCAGCGATGGGGCGCCCGCCCATGGCTTCGGCGACGGCATTGACCATGCACGACTGACCGCACGCCTCGGCACATATTTCCAGCTGGTTGTCGAATTTCTCCGACAGGCCCAGATCCACGTAGCCACGCATGGATTTGATGTCGGCCTCGCCATAGCGCCCGGCCACCGCCTTGCCGTATTCGGCCAGCATGCGGTCGGGACCGATATCCGAACAGCCGCATTGCGACACCAGCCCCAAAAACCGCCCCATGCGGCTGGGATGGGCCGGCTGATCCGGTGGCGGCAAAGCGCAGCCGGTCAGGCTCAACACCGTCAACAAGACCATGAGCTTGTTCATCGACACACCTTCAATGGGGACATTCCTTGCGCCCGCACGTGCCCAGATTGGGCGCACGCCATGTGTTGCAGATCGGGCACTTGACCAGATCACGCACAGATTCGCCGTCGGCATCCGGGGTAAAGCGCGGCTTGGGTTTGGCCGCCTGATCCGCAGGCTCGCGCGGCGCTTGCCTTTGCATGGCCAGACGCTGGGCAAAGCGGAAGCCGAACCAGATCAGTACGACCACCGCGACGGTCAAAAGGAATTTCATGAACATGGCTGAAGCTTGCCCCCAGGAGGCCGCCGAATCAAGTGACCTTGGTCAATCGGCAGCATATTGCGTCGCAACATTTATGGTGCGGTGCGAATTTTATTACAAGAACTAGGGACATCTCGAAATTATGCACGGCTTTATGCTAGGATCGTCAGCGTTGAATAAGACAGTGACAGATGCCATTCCACAGTCACGGAGATCGGCCATGTTGTCCCTCACCGATTGCGTCGCTTTCAGCGGCCTGACCCCCGAACAATTGGACGCCGTCGCCTGCTTCAAGCATGTGCCCACCGTCGTCGCCGCCGAATGGGCGGAAACCGTGCTTGACCAACCCGATGGCTGCGCCACGGTCGAGGCCGCCCTGGAGGCCGAGGTCAAGCTGGCCCATGACCATCACCTGGAAACCGAAGAGGGCTGGCAACACGGGCTGGAGGAATTCTGCCACGACCACCCACACGAGTGATCGTCGTATCGGCGACAAACGGGGCGCGGCCTGTGGGCTGGCGCCCTTTTTTGTGCCGTCTGCTCGACAGACCGGGGGGACGGAGAAATCCAGCCGCAACACGGATAAACGCGGATGCCGCTTCGCGGCTGCACGGATAGACGCGGATTTTATCTTTATCCGGGTTCATCCGTGCCAATCCGCGTCCATCCGCGTTGCGCCTGGTTTTGTCCGCACGTGCTGACCGTGACGCAAAACAAACAGGGCGCGACCCTTGCGGCCGCGCCCCGATTGTTTGTCCTGATCAATAGGATCAGATGAAATAGGCCTTCAAGGGGGCAAAGCCATTGAAGTTCACCGCCGAATACGAGGTGGTGTAGGCGCCGGTCGACAGGATGCGCACCTTGTCACCCACCTTCAGGGTCACCGGCATTTCGTAACCGGCCTTCTCGTACAGGATGTCGGCGGAATCGCAGGTCGGACCGGCCAGCACGACGGGGGCGGTTTCCTCGCCGTCACGGGGGGTCTGAATGCGGTACTTGATGGCCTCGTCCATGGTTTCGGCCAAGCCGCCGAACTTTCCGATGTCCAGATAGACCCAGCGCACGTCCTCGTCATAGGACTTCTTGGAGATCAGCACCACTTCCGCTTCCAACACGCCGGCATCGCCGACCAGCGACCGGCCCGGCTCGATGATCATGGCCGGCAGGGCATTGCCGAAATGGTTGGTCATGGCGTGCATGACGGCGTCGGCATAGCGTTCCACCGCCGGGATGTCGGTGCGGTACTTGGCCGGGAAGCCGCCGCCCAAATTCATCATCT
The DNA here is from genome assembly GCF_000513295.1 of Magnetospirillum gryphiswaldense MSR-1 v2. NCBI lineage: Bacteria > Pseudomonadati > Pseudomonadota > Alphaproteobacteria > Rhodospirillales > Rhodospirillaceae > Magnetospirillum > Magnetospirillum gryphiswaldense. The sequence continues at coordinate 594,567 of NC_023065.1, read as the reverse complement.
TCAGGTCGATGCCGGCTTCGTTCAGGGCGGTGAACAGCATGGCGGCCTTGCCGACAGCGATGTCCCACTGATTGAGGTCGGTCTGCTGGCTGCCCACGTGGAAGGACACGCCGTAAGGGTCCATGCCCAGTTCACGCGCCTTGACCAGCAGATCCTTGGCCATCTCGATCTCGCAGCCGAACTTGCGCGACAGCGGCCATTCGGCCCCATCGCAAGTCATCAGGATGCGGCAGAACACGCGCGAACCGGGGGCCGATTCGGCCAGCTTTTCCAGTTCCGCTTCCGAGTCGAAAGCGTACAGACGCACACCCTTGGAATAGGCGTAGGCGATGTCCGACTGCTTCTTAATGGTGTTGCCAAACGAGATGTTGTCGGCGCGGGCACCGTTTTCCAGGCACAGATCGACTTCACCGCGCGAGGCGACGTCGAAGCTGGAGCCCAGGCCCACCAGCATGCGGATGATTTCCGGCGCCGGGTTGGCCTTGACGGCATAATACACCTGAGCCAAGGGCAGCCAGTGGCGCAGGCCCATGTAATTGTCTCGCACGACGTCCAGATCGACGACCACACACGGCGTCGCAGGACGGACTTCCTCCAGAAAACGAGCGATCTTCGCGGTCATCGCGAGTCCTCCCCAGATGTATTGATTTGGGCGTCGAGCCCGAATGTCAGGAAAGCGGCCCCGAAACCCCGCCATCAGGCAGGGTCGTCAGTCCGAAAACGACGGCTGTTCGGGAAGCCGTTAGATCCGCCGGGAGGTACTTCGGACGTCGCACCACAGCAGGTCGAAGGCCTGCAGAGCGGGTAACCCGTTCACGAAGCTGGAATAGGAAAACTCTGACAGCGTCTGCCGAGCCACTACGTTCATAGCTTGATCCTCCAAGCACCGGGGAGTTAACCCGCTTGCACCCAGAAGACGCCTTGGACGTCGTTGCTTAAACCCCGTAGGGCCAGAGGCACGTGCGCTGTACGTCTCACCTGAAGTGGCTATATACAGCGTTTTTCGGCGACGAAAAGTGAAAAATAACCCTTGGGAAAAAATATTTTCCTAATGCTCAAGTTGGCTCAATAAAATCAATAACTTATGGACGGCCAAGCACAACCGGGCGACGGAACGTATTGTGGCCAAAAGGGGGACGGCAACACCATTGGCAGTGTCCCGTCCCGCCCCTTTCAGATCAGCCCGGCCAGGGGCGAGCTGGGGTCGGCATACATCTTCTTGGGCATGCGGCCCGACAGATAGGCCAGGCGACCGGCCTCCACCGCCAACCGCATGGCCTTGGCCATGCCGATGGGGTCCTTGGCGGCGGCGATGGCGGTATTCATCAGCACGCCGTCGCAGCCCAGCTCCATGGCCACCGCGGCGTCCGACGCGGTGCCGACGCCGGCATCGACCAGGACCGGCACCTTGGCGCTTTCCTTGATCAAGCGGATATTGATGGGATTGATGATGCCCAGGCCCGAGCCGATCAGCGACCCCAACGGCATGATGGCGACGCACCCCATGTCCTCCAGCATCTTGGCCTGGATGGGGTCGTCGGAACAATAAACCATGACCTTGAAGCCGTCCTTGATCAGCGCCTCGGCCGCCTTCAGGGTTTCCGGCATATTGGGATAGAGCGTCTTCTGGTCACCCAGGACTTCCAGCTTGACCAGATCCCAGCCGCCGGCCTCGCGCGCCAGGCGCAGCGTGCGCACGGCGTCGTCGGCGGTGAAACAGCCGGCGGTGTTGGGCAGATAGGTGTATTGCTTCGGGCTGACGTAATCCACCAGCATGGGCTGGCTGGGATCGGACAGATTGACCCGGCGCACGGCGACGGTGACGATTTCCGCCCCCGATTCGGCGATGGCCTTGGCGGTTTCGTCGAAATCCTTGTATTTGCCGGTGCCCACCAGCAGGCGCGAACGGAACTTGCGCCCGGCCACCTCGAAATAATCGTCGCTGACCACGTCCGCCGATCCTCCGCCGATGAAATGAACGATTTCCAGCCGGTCGCCATCGCCGACCATGACCTGGGCGTAGGTGGATTTGGGCACGATCTCAAGATTGCGTTCGACCGCCACCTTGCGCGGATCGATGCCCAAACCCAACAAAACCGCCTCGACGCTTTGCGCCGCCGCCAAGGCGCGCTCTTCGCCGTTGATCATGACTTTCATGCGACCGGTCCCATCATGGAAACAAGAGGGTCGCAGTATGGTCAGTGCCGGGCAGCGTTGCAACCTTATGCCCGTGGGGCGCCCGCCACGGCACGGGCAAACCCGTTATTTACCGAACACACCCTTCAGCGCGCCGCCGGCATCGCCGGGCACCGCGCCCTTGACCGCATCGCCGATGGAGCCGATGCCCATGGACTGGCCGGCCTTCAGCGCCGACTTGGTCAGGGCATCCATCACTTGCTTGGCCACTTCGCCGGCACTGGCGCCGCCCGATTTGCGACCGATGCCGGTCAGCACGATATCGGCCAAGGTGGCACTGCTTTTGACACCGGGAATGGCGGTGGCCAGATTGACGGTGCCCTTGCTGATGACCAGACGATCGATGACCAGCTTCTTTTCGCCGCCCTTCTCCGCCGTCGCCTTATCGCCGCTGCCGGCGGTCTTGGCCGCTACGTTCTTCTGGATGGCGTCGATATTACTGCCGCCGCCGGCGCCCATTTCATAGGTCACTTCCGGCGCCGCCACCGAGATATCCTTGATGACGATGGGATTGGCGGTCAGCGAACCGGTGTCCAGGGCCACGGCAATGGCGCCGAGCTTGAAGGCGTGCGGAGCGGAAAAGCCCGGCGGATTGGCGACGGTCAGACCGGCGATGGTGGCCTTGCCCTCGGACAGGGAAATCTTGACGTCGCCGACGCTGACCTTGACCCCGGCCACCTCGGTCCCCGCCGTCTCGATCACCTTCTTGACGATGCTGTCCAGGTTGGACGACAGAAACGCCACACCGGCGCCGATGGCCACCACCAATACGGCGACCACGATCAGAATGATCTTGCGCATAAGCATCCCCTCCCCGCTTGGATTTCATGAAAGTTGCGTCCGTTCAGTGTGCCCCACAGGTCCGCACCGGTAAACTATGGCATCCGGCTGCTAACAATATTTCGTGGCCGACAGGTTCGGGTTGCGCCGTCTGTTGCGCGTGCTATAAGGACGAAATGACGAAGCCGATTATCCTGATCGTCAACGGCCCGAACCTGAACCTGCTGGGAACACGCCAGCCGGAACTGTACGGCCATGAAACCCTGGCCTGCGTCGAAGCGTCGGCACGGACGCATGCCGCGTCCCTGGGGCTGGAGATCGAGTTTCATCAATCCAACCACGAAGGCGACCTCGTGGACTGGATTCAAAGCGCCCGCCAGCGCTGTGTCGGCATCATCATCAATGCCGGCGCCTATACCCACACCTCGGTGGCGATTTTGGACGCGCTTTTGGCGGTCCAGGTTCCGACGGTCGAGGTGCATATGTCGCACATTCACCGGCGGGAAGAATTCCGCCACCACTCCTTCGTTTCCAAGGCGGCGAAGGGGATGATCTGCGGCTTTGGCAGCCACGGATACATTCTTGCGCTCGACGCGCTCGCCCGTCTGATCAGGGGAAGTTGACAGCCCAATGGCCACCAAATCCTTCGATGCCGATCTGGTCCGTTCGCTGGCCGAACTGTTGGACCAGACCAATCTGACCGAGATCGAATACGATACCGGTTCCGTCCGTATCCGCGTCGCCCGCCAGGGCTTGCCCATGGCCGTGCACCACGCCGTCCCGACCACCGCTCCCGCTGCCGCCCCGGTGGCGGCACCGGCTGCCGCCGATGATGGCGTCGGCCATCCCGGCGCGGTGACCTCGCCCATGGTCGGCGTCGCCTATCTGTCGCCGGAGCCCGGCGCCGCCAAGTTCATCGACGTCGGTTCCACCGTGTCGGAAGGCCAGACCTTGATGCTGATCGAGGCCATGAAGACCTTCAATCCCATCCGCGCCCACCGTGGTGGCAAGGTGACCCGTATCCTGGTCACCGACAACCAACCGGTGGAATTCGGCGAACCTCTGGTCATTATCGAGTAAATGCCTTGATGTTCGAAAAGGTACTGATCGCCAATCGCGGCGAAATCGCACTGCGCATCCATCGCGCCTGCCGGGAAATGGGCATTCGCACGGTCGCTGTCCATTCCACCGCCGACAACGACGCCATGCATGTGCGCCTGGCCGACGAGGCCGTGTGCATCGGCCCGCCCTCGGCCAAGGATTCGTACCTGAACAAGGCGGCGATCCTGTCGGCGGCGACCATCACCGGCGCCGATGCCATCCACCCCGGCTACGGTTTCTTGTCGGAAAACGCCGATTTCGCCCAGATGGTCGAGGAACACGGCTTCGTCTTCATCGGCCCCACCGCCGACCATATCCGCATGATGGGTGACAAGATCACCGCCAAGCAGGCGGCGGCGGCAGCCGGTCTGCCCTGCGTGCCCGGCTCTGAAGGCGCCTTGGAAACGGTCGACGACGCGCTCGAATGCGCCGCCAAGATCGGCTATCCGGTGCTGATCAAGGCCACCGCCGGCGGCGGCGGCAAGGGCATGAAGGTGGCCCGTTCGGCCGACGAACTGTCTGAAGCCTATAAGATGGCCAGGAACGAGGCCAAGGCGGCGTTCGGCAATGCCGACGTCTACCTGGAAAAGTACCTGGGCAAGCCGCGTCATATCGAAATGCAGATTCTGGCCGACAATTACGGCGCGGTGGTGCATTTGGGTGAACGCGATTGTTCGTTGCAGCGTCGCCATCAGAAGGTGCTGGAAGAAGCACCGTCGCCGGCGCTCAATGACGAACAGCGCGCCCGTATCGGCGACATCGCCCGCAAGGCGGTGCAGAAGCTGGGTTACCGCAATGCCGGCACCTTGGAATTTTTGTTCGAGGACGGCGAGTTCTATTTCATCGAAATGAACACCCGCCTGCAGGTCGAGCACCCGATCACCGAGGCCATCACCGGCATCGATCTGGTGCGCGAGCAATTGCGCATCGCCGCCGGCGCCCCCCTGGGCTACACCCAGGAAGACGTCCGCTTCCAGGGCCATGCCTTCGAATGCCGCGTCAACGCCGAAGACCCGCAGACCTTCGTGCCCTCGCCCGGTCGCATCACCGGCTATCACGCCCCCGGCGGCTTGGGCGTGCGCGTCGATTCCGGCCTTTATGCCAATTACCGTATCCCGCCCCATTACGACAGCATGATCGCCAAGCTGATCGTCTCGGGCAATTCCCGCAACGAGGCGCTGATGCGCCTGCGCCGGGCCTTGGGCGAGTACGTCATCGACGGCATCAAGACCACCCTGCCCCTGCATAACCGTCTGGTGCAGGACCAGGATTTCGTCAACGGCGATTACGATATCCACTGGCTGGAAAAGTTTGTCGACCGACATAACTGATTAAATCAATTACTTAGCGCCGCCCGCGTCAGCCCTGATGCGGGCGGCGCATCTTTTTCAGGCCGGACATCAATCGGCGTATTGCTCGGCGATGGCGCGGAATTCTTCCTGAATCGAGAGGAACGCATCGACCACGTCGGGGTCGAACCGGCTGCCCCGGCCTTCGATGATGGTGGCCACCGCCATGTCATGGGCGTAGGGATCCTTGTAGACGCGACGGCTGATCAAGGCATCATAGACGTCGGCCACCGCCATCAGGCGGGCGGAAATGGGGATATCATCGCCGGAAAGCCCCTCGGGATAGCCATTGCCGTCCCAGCGCTCGTGGTGGTAATGGGCGATTTCCTTGGCCGTGGTCAAAAATTCCAGCGTCTTGCCCAACCATTGCTCGGCATGCTCGATGGCATGGCGGCCTTGGGCCGCATGATTCTTCATCACCTCGAACTCTTCTGCGTCCAAGGGACCGGGCTTCAGCAGGATGCGGTCGGGGATGCCGATCTTGCCGATATCGTGCAAGGGGGCCGACTTGAACAGCATGGTGATCGCCGCCTCGTCGAGATGACGGCTGAAACGCGGATTGGTTTGCAAGGACGTGGCCAGCGCGCTCATGTAATACTGGGTGCGGCGAATATGATTGCCGGTCATCAGGTCGCGGGTTTCCGCCAGGGATGCCATGGCCAGGATGGTGACATCCTTGATGGCGGTGGCCTCCTTGGTGCGCTTGGCCACCTCGCGCTCCAGAAAGCCGTTCTTGTCGCGCAGGAAGTCGGCGGCGGCTTTCAACCGCAGATGGGCGCGGAGGCGGGCCAGCAGGATGGGCGGACTGACCGGCTTGGGCACATAATCCACCGCGCCCAGATCGAAGCCGCGCTTTTCGTCGGCCATGCGCGTGCGTCCGGTCAAAAACATCACCGGAATGGCACGGGTGCGCGGATTGGCCTTGAGCTGACGGCAGACCTCGTAGCCGTCAATATCCGACATCATCACGTCCAGCAGGATCATGTCCGGCATGTCGCCGGTGGCCAGCATGGTCAGGGCCCGTTCGCCGCTATTGGCGACCCGGACCCGGTACTGATCCTTGAGCAGGCCGACAATCAGGGCCAGTTCCTCGGCGGTGTCATCAACCACCAGGATGGTCGCCTTATCGGTGAACTCGCCAGCAAGCATGGGGAGCATTATTCCTTCTCGGTGCAGGCGGTGCCGGATCGTGCCAGCAACTCCCGCTTTCGCGCCAAATCGGCATCGGAATCGGCGTGCCTTAAGGCAATCTGACGAAATTCCTCCTGGATTTCCAGAAAAGCATCCAGAATATCGGGATCAAAATGACTACCCCGGCCTTCGACCATGATGGCCACTGCCGCGTCATGCGTCATTGCCGCCTTGTAAACCCGACGGCTGATCAACGCATCATAGACGTCAGCCACTGCCATCAACCGCGCCGACAACGGGATATGGTCGCCGGCCAAGTTCTGCGGATAGCCGCTGCCATCCCACTTTTCCTGGTGGGAAAAGGCGATTTCCTTGGCCATGGTCAAAAACTCGACCCTCGACCCCAGTGAATGCTCGGCGTGTTCGATGGCGTCACGGCCCAAGGTGGTGTGGGTTTTCATGATCTCGAACTCTTCCGGCACGAAGCGCCCCGGCTTCAGCAGGATGCGATCAGGAATACCGACCTTGCCGATATCGTGCAATGGCGCCGATTTGAACAACATGTCGATGGCATACTCATCCAGTTGTCCGGCAAAGCGCGGATGGCCGCGCAGCTTTTCCGCCAAGGCCTTGATATAGAACTGGGTGCGGCGGATATGGTTGCCGGTTTCCAGATCACGGGTCTCGGCCAGCGAGGCCATGGCCAGGATGGTCACGTCCTGGATGGCCATCACCTCCTCGGTACGCTTGGCCACTTCGTGTTCGAGAAATTCGTTCTGGTCGCGCAGAAAATCGGAGGAGGCCTTGAGTTCCAGATGGGTGCGCACCCGCGCCAGCACGATGGGTGGACTGATCGGCTTGCTGATGTAATCCACCGCCCCCAATTCCAGCCCGTGCCGTTCCGAATCCACATCGCTTTTGGCGGTCAGGAAAATCACCGGAATGTCCCGCGTCGCCGGGTCAAGCTTCAGACGTTGGCAGACTTCATAGCCGTCCAGTCCCGGCATCATGATATCCAGCAAGATCAGGTCGGGGGGATTGGCGGCGGCGGCCACCTTCAGCGCCTTTTCGCCGCTGCTGGCGACCTTGACCCGATACTCGTCCTTCAACAGGCTGCTCAACACCGCCAGGTTGTCGGGGGTATCGTCCACCACCAGGATCGTCGGCCGTTCGACAAAATCCACGCTGTCCATTCTCATCCTCATGCGTCTCGGCGATTGCGCCCCATGGCCCGATCCAGCGCGGCCAAGGCGACATCGAAATCGAAACTTTTGATCCCGGCGTGAATCCGCCGGTATTCCTCGGGGAACGCCGCACGAAGCAGGGCCGCATTTTCCTCCAGCACATCGTCGGCCATGGCATCATCATCGGCAAGCAGCTTTCGCAAGCGATCGCTGACCTCACCCACAAGTTTCAGGTCCACCGCCGTCGCGGCAACAATCTCTGGCTCGGGTGGCAAACATTCGTCCAAGGCGGCGACCAGCGCCGCCAAAGGCTGCTCCAGCCGGGTGAGCAGACCATCCACAACGTCGCGCGGCATGCGATCGGCCAGGGCGGTTTCCAGGGCGGCGGCCAAGTGCTGAATCTGCTCGGCCCCAATCATGCCGGCCAACCCTTTCAGGGTATGGGCCAGCCGTTCCGCCGTCGTCCAGTCGGCGTCGTCCAAGGCCCGACGGATATCGGTGGCCGCCCCGCGCCGACCGGCGGCGAATTTGCGCAAGCTCATCAGATAGCGGCTGGTCTTGCCCTGGACCCGACGCAAGCCGGTGACCCCATCCAGACCGGGAATATCCGGAACGTGCTCGGGACCGGTGGCGGCAACCGGCCCGGCATTTGTCGCCGCCGAACCATGGCGCGGCTTGATCCAGCGCACCAACGCCGCCCACAGTTGGTCGGGATCGATGGGCTTGGCGACAAAGTCGTTCATCCCCGCGTCCCGGCACAAATCCTGATCGCGGCGCATGGCGTTGGCGGTCATGGCGACGATGGGCAGGTCGTCGAAACGCCCGAGCTTGCGGATTTCTCGGGTGGCGGTGACGCCATCCATCACCGGCATCTGCATATCCATCAGCACGATGTCATAGGTGTTACGCTGGACCTTGTCCAAGGCGATGGCACCGTCATCGGCGATGTCGACGACGAAGCCGGCATCGGCCAGCAATTCCGCCGCCACCTCCTGATTGAGGTCGTTGTCTTCCACCAACAGGATGCGCGCCCCCTGGATGGCCGCCAGATCGTCCAGGGGAGCCGGCGATCCGCCCTGGTCATCCGCCCCGGATTCGCCGTTTCTGCCGCCGCCGAACATGCGCATCACTGTATCGAACAAAATCGAGGCGCTGAGCGGCTTGATCAGCACGTCATCGATGCCGGCCTCGTTGATCTGATTGAGCACCTCTTCGCGGCCATAGGCGGTGACCATCAACAGGCGCGGCGCATGCTCCACCCCCAAGGCGCGGATATGGCGGGCGGTGTCGATGCCGTCCATGTCGGGCATGCGCCAATCGACCAGGACCAGGGCATAGGGGATACCTGCGTCGGCGGCCCGCTTGACCTCGGCCACGGCTGCCGGCCCCGAGGCCACCTCGCTGGGCTCGAAGGTCATGCTGGTCAGCAGATCGCACAACACGGCGCGGGCATTGTCGTTGTCGTCCACCACCAACACCCGGCAGCCGCGCAGATCGGGCGACGGCAGCAGCTTGCGGTCCCGCTCGACGCCGACGCCCATGCGGGCGGTGAACCAAAAGGTGCTGCCCTTGCCATATTCGCTTTCAACCCCCACCGCGCCGTCCATCAGTTCGGCCAGCTTCTTGGAGATGGCCAGCCCCAGCCCGGTGCCGCCGAATTTGCGGGTGGTCGAGGTGTCGGCCTGCTCGAAACTTTGGAACAGACGGGCCTTTTGCTCGGGCGTGATGCCGATACCGGTATCGCGCACGGCGAAATACAGCACCACCTCTGTTTGCGTGCGTTCCTGCACCCTGACGATGATGTCGATCTCGCCCTTTTCGGTGAATTTGACGGCGTTGTTGGCGTAATTGATCAGAATTTGGCCCAAACGCAGGGAATCACCCACCAGGGCGCGCGGCACGTCCGAGGGCACGTCGAAGACCAGTTCCAAGTTCTTGGCATTGGTCTTTTCCGTCAGCAGGCTGGCGATATTGTCGAGAACCTTGTCCAGGTCGAAACCGATATGTTCCACCGTCAGCTTGCCGGCCTCGATCTTGGAAAAATCCAAGATGTCGTTGATGATGCCCAAGAGATGCTGGCCGGCGCCTTGGATTTTCTTGACGTAATCGTGCTGGCGCGGGGTCAGCGGGGTCTTCAGCGTCAGATGGCTCATGCCGATGATGGCATTCATGGGGGTGCGGATTTCGTGGCTCATATTGGCCAGAAAATCCGACTTCATCCGGGTAGCATCCTCGGCCAGTTCCTTGGCCCGCGTCAATTCGGCCTCGGCCTGTTTGACGGCGGTGATGTCCTGGAAGAAACCGGCCCAGACCCTGTCGCCCTGCTCGCCGGGGATGGGCACCGCCTCCATCCTGATCCAGCGTTCGTCGCCAGGGCTATCCAGGCGGAAGCTGGCGGAAAAATGAAGTCCGCCGCCAATGGCAGCCACGACACTCTCCTCCAGACCGTCCCGATCCGCCGCCGCCACCGTGCCGTACAGCCTACCGGCATTGGCCCGCAATTCATCGCGCCCGATACCCAGGATTTCGCGCACCTTGCGGCTGATAAAGGTGAACCAGAACAGATCACCCTGGCTGCGCATTTCAAACACCGCCACCGGCACCGAATCGGTGAGCGCCCGCAACCGTTCCTCGGCCATGCGGATGCGGGCCAAGGCTTCCTCGCGCTCGGTCACATCCAGCCAATAGCCGTTCCACACCCTGGTGCCGTCGAAGGATTCCGACACCATGGAGCGGGTCTCGATCCAACGCGGCGCGGTATTGCCCAGCACCACCCGATAGAGCAGATTGGTCGGCTGGCCCCTGTCGATGGCCTCGGCCTGGGCGATACGGGCGGGTTCCAGATCGTCGGGATGCAGGTTTTTCAGGCGCAGCCCCGGATCATTCATCAACTCGGCCGCGGTCACCCCCAAGATGCGCGCAACCTGGGCACTGACGAAACGGAAGGCGGGGGAACGCCCCGGTACCACTTCAAAGCGGAAGGTGGCGCAAGGCAGCGAATCGGCCATTTCACGCAGCAATTGACGCGACCATTCGGCGGCGCCTTTCGATTGCTCCAACTCCCATGTGCGTTCGGACACCCGGGCTTCCAAGGTGGCGTTGGCTTCCTCCAGCCGCGAGGTCGAGGCCAGCAGGGCTTGGCGCATGGCCTCCTGCGCCGTGGCCAGGGCGCTTATTTCCGCCAAATCCGATGCGACGGCCACCGGTCGCTGCAAGTCCAGGCGACCGATGCGCGTGCTTTCCTCCGCCAGATGTTCCAGCGGGGCGGCGAAACGCCGGGCGATGGGCAAGGTCACCAGGGTGGCGGCAACCAGCGTCGCCACGATCAACAGAACCAGCAACACCGTTTGGTCACCACTGATGGGGATAAAATCCCGATGTGGCGCCACCACCGCCAGCCAGAACGATTGCTGACCGATGAAGACCCGGCGAAAATGCGAGAACCACTCTTCGCCCCGGTACTCCAGCGCATTCAGGCTGCCGTTGGGACGGCCCAGATCGTTCCAGTGTTGCCAGCTTGCCGCCAGCACCGGCAGTCCGGCATCGGCCAAGGGCTGCAATACCGATTTCTTGATTTCGCCGTCGTCATCGAAACGTTGGTCACGCGGCACGCCGACCAGACGCCCCTGATCGTCCAACAGCATGCCTATGCCGTTGGGGCCGGCGGTGATGCCACGGGTGAAGTGAGACAGATCCAACAGCTTGACGTCGTGGGCGATGATGAAACGGCTGCCATCGGCGCCGGTCCAGCGGCTGGCGGCGGTGATGCCCGGTTCCTTGGTGGTGAAGAAGATATAGGGCGCGGTCCAGAACACCCCCAGATCCTCGGCCATGGCCATGGCGCCTTGGAACCAAGGCCGCTTGCGGGCATCGTAATCGCGCTCCAGGATCTCGGTCTTTTCCAGGACGCGGGTATTGCTCCAGGTCATCCAGGTGGTTTTGTTGCCCCAACGGTCGGGATCGCTGAGACGGTTGATCCACTTGCCGTCCGCCGTGTGCAAAAGCAGGATTTCACGACCCGATTCATGGGCGAAGATCACCGACGAGATTTCCGGGTGATTCTCGATCATCGGGAAGAAGAACTCGTTGAACCGTTCCACCTGATCCAGTTGCAAACTGCCGTTGACCCCCCAGCGCCGGCTGGTGTTGAGGGTGATCTCGACGGTGGCGAGCAGACGCTGGACGCGGGAATCCAACTCGCCGGCGGTCTGGGTCATCTGCGATTGGGCCAGACGGTCGATGGCGGGAACGACGATCAGCGCATAGGTGGAAACGGCGAAGACACCCAGGGCCATGACGACGATGGCGAAGGCTCGCAGCAACAGACTGGTACGCACCGACGTTCCGGTCATGGCATATCAACCTTTCGCCTTGGCTGCTCGTCCGACCTTTCCAGCATAACGAAAAGATAGGGCAGCGGAAACGATCAGGGCGCTTCCACCGAAAGCGGAAGCGCCCTGAACCGGCATGAACCGGACCTTATTCCAACCGGCCCAAGGACCGGGCGACCACCAGATACAACTTGCCGACTTCCGACGAGGTGAAGGTGCCGGTCAGGACGTCGGCGTAATCGGACTGACGCGCCTGGTTCAGCAACGCCTCGAACTCGGCCAGATAGCGGGTGACGTATTCGCGGAACTCGCCATCGTCCTCGTACTTGTTCTTGATGGCGGCGATCTGGTGCTTGTCCAGGTTCTTCAAAATCTTGCGCACGAACACGCTTTGATCGCCGGCATGGAATTCGCGCCAAGCCTTTTCGTCGATGTTGGTGGCGAAGATGCGACCGATATCCACCGATAGCGATTGCAGCTTTTCGACGATGAAGGCGGCGTTGCGCAGGAAATGTTCGACCGAGGCATTGGCGCGGCGTTCCTCGATCTGCTCGGCCCGCATTTCCGCCAGCTTCGAGGCGCTGACCAATTCGTCGATCTGACGACCGAAGGTGGCGGCCAGATTTTCCGCCTGCTGCGACAGCCTTTCGCCGGTGACGCCCAGATCGTTGGACTTCTGGCGAATGACCTCGAACGAGGTTTCCAGCTTGGCCCCGGTACGGTCGGTGGATTCCTGCAATTCCAGGGCATAGCGACGCAACGAATCGCCCGAGGCGCGCACCGACGAGGTGATCCGTTCCGACGCCTGATTGAGATCGCGGATACCGGCGCGCAGCATGTCGCCGGCGGCGGTGACCTGACCGGCGGTCTTGTTGGACGATTCCTCGAAATCGCGGACGATCTGGCGCAACGCGTCGCCGGCGGTCTGCGAATTGTGGAACACCCGTTGTGCCGCCTCGCCCACTTCCACCGCGTGTTTGGCGATGGCTTGACCGAAGGCCTGCAACACTTCCGACGAATCGTCGGCGACGCGGGCCACCGCTTCGGTCTGATCCTTCAGCTTCTCGCCGACGGCGGTGACGCTGACCTGGGTCTGGTCGGCGGAAGCCACCAATTGTTCGGTCTGACGGCGCAGGGCGTCGATGGTGCCGCGCAGGCGGGTGGCCACCTGTTCGGCGATACCCCCCATCTGCTCGGACCGCTGCTCCAGCATTTCCGAGACACCGGCGGTGTCGGCCACCGCCTTGACGGCAGCCGAGCCCACTTCCATGGTGCGCTGGCGCAGGCCCTCGCCCACCGCTTCCAACTCGACGCCGACGCGCGACGACACCGCCACCAGATCGTTGGTGTTCTGGCGCAAGGTGTCGGAAATGGTCTTGACCTTGGCCATGACCTGATCCGAGGTGGAAATCAGATGACGCGATTGCTGGTTGAGCGACGCTTCCGACAGGCGCGACTGAGTGGACACCACATTGGCGGCATCGGCCAGTTCGTCGGCCTGCTTGCGCAGGGACTGGCGGATGGCCTCGGCCTGGGCAGCGGCGCGGTCCGCCCCCTTGCCCAAATCCTCGATATGCAGCCGCAGGGTTTCCGACACTTCGCGGGCCCGGGCCTGCATCTGATCGGACGCCGCCGACAAGGCACGCGCCTGCGACTGGAACAGCTCGCCGGTTTCGCGCACGCGGCCACCGGCCCGTTCCGCCGCCTGATCCACATCGTCGCGACGCTGGGCGAAGACTTCGCCCACTTCGCCCATCTGGGCGGCGGCTTCGTCCGAAGTGGTACGCAATTGCTCGGCGTGGCGGGCCAGAACCTCTTCCATCTCGCGGAAGCGGTTCATGGCCTGATCCGATGCCGACGACACTTCACGCGACTGCACCGACAAGGCTTCCTCGACGATGCGGATGCGCGACAGCACGCGGTCGGTGATCTGGTCAAGGCCGGTGGCCTGCTGTTGAAGCGACTGACTGATGCGCCCGGTCTGTTCGGCCAGACGAACCGCCGCCTGATCGAGATCGGTGTTCTGGCGGTTGAACAAGGTTTCCAGGGCCTCGACCCGTTGCGACAGGGTGCTGGACACCGCCTCGGTGCTTTCCGCCGCCTTGCTGGCGCCTTCGGCCAGGGCCATGGCCCGTTCGCTGAAAATCTGGCCGACCTGTTCGGCCCGCACCACCGCCGCTTGCGACGTCTTGTCCAACGCCTCGGCATGCTTGGCGATCTGGGCCGACATGGTTTCCGCCCGCTGGGCGGCCCGGCTCGAGGTCTGGTCGATGGCTTCGGCCTGCTGGTGCAGGGAATCACCGAATTCGCGCACCCTGCTGGCGGCGGTCTCGGTCACCACGTTGAGTTCCTGGGTTTGCAAGCGCAGCAAATGCTCGATTTCGCGCGCCCGCGTGGTGGCGGAATCGGCGGCATTGGTCAGACGGTCGACCTCGCCCTTCAACGCGTCAACCGCGCCGCGGGCGTCGCTGCTGACCCGGCCCAACACCGACGACAGAGTGTCGATCTGGCCGGCCATCAAGGTCCGCACCTTGTCGGCATCGACGGCAGCGCGTTCCGACGCCTCGGTCAATGCCTTGGTCTGCGCCAGCAGCGAATCGGACACCGCCTTGACCCGGGCCTCGGATTCGTCGGACGGATAGGTCAGGCGGCGCAGATGGTCATCCAGTTCCTGGGCGACGATGCGCATCACCCGACCACGGTCGAGCCAGGCCAGGACCATCCACAACAGGGCGACAGGGACGAAAGCGGCGCCGACGATGCCGCCCAGTTCCTGCGGCTGCAACGCCATCAGGTTGTCCCAGCCGATATTGGTGTTGACGTACTGACCGCAGAAGCCCAGCCAGATGAACGTCAACAGCCCGGCGACGAAATTGACGACACGGACCATACGACCAGCAGCCTGGGTATTCTTGCGCCGCGCCTTGGGGGCGGACTTGGGAAACGGCGGCTCAACCATCAAAATCGGCGGCTTTTCGGCCACCAGGATTGCCTGTTCGGTTTCGGCGCGGTCTTCGGCCTGATCCCGCTGCGTCGTCTCACCCATCCCGCCCGATCCTTATCCTGATAAACCGTGGCCGAGGATGCCCGTTGAAGCGTTAAAAATCAATCACCTCCCAGCCATCTTTCCCCGCCGAATGCTTGGAATCGCAACAGATTAAGCCGATTTCCATTTTTTACATTGAAAATGTGTATTTATATTTTAGTTTGACAGACAATCGATGTTGTATAATCCTGACAACGGTTCCAGCGGAGTCGATGCCATGACCTCATCCCCAGCCCTTAGTCTGATCCAGGCCCACGCCGCCCGACACGGGGCAGCCCCAGCCGATCCGCTGCGCCAATCCTTGGCCGAGGCCCGGGCCCGCGCCTTGGCTTATCAGGGCATCTGGAACCACGATTTGCCACCCCTGGCACGGCGCCAGGACATCACCGTCGACGACTTGCGCCTGCGCCTGTTCGACAGCCAGCCGCAAGGGCCGAGCCGACGACCGGTGCTGCTGTACTTTCACGGCGGCGGCTTCGCTCTCAACAGCATGGACACTCACGAACGGCTGCTGCGCCTGCTGGCCCAGCGTTCCGGCGCCGCCGTGCTGGCCTTAGGGTATTCGCTGGCCCCCGAGGCACGCTTTCCCCGTCAGGTGGACGAAGCTCTGGCGGCCATCGCCTGGGTCCGCGCCCACGGCGCCGATTTCGGCCTGGATGGCAACGCTTTGGCCGTGGGCGGCGATTCCGCCGGCGCCAACCTGGCCCTGGCCGCCATGCTGCGCCTGCGCGATCAGCGCCTGCCCCAGCCGCGCCTGGGCGTGCTGCTTTATGGCATGTTCTCCGCCGATCTGCTGACCGCCTCGCACCAACGGTTCGGCGGCGGGCAATTCGGCCTGACCACCGAACGGGTGGATTGGTTCTGGTCGCAATACCTGGCCGATTTCGCCCAGCGCGACAATCCCTTGGCCGCTCCCCTGCTGGCCGATTTGCACGGCTTGCCACCGCAACTGGTCATCGGCGCCGGCCTGGATTGCCTGCTGGACGACAGCTTGGCTTTGGCCGAAAAATTACGCCGCGTTGGCATCCCCCATCAGTTGTCGGTCTATGACGGCGTGCCCCATTCCTTCATGCAGATGAGCGCGGTGCTGGACCAGGCCCAAGCCGCCATCGACGAAACCACCCGCGCCTTGGCCGAGGCGCTGATGACGCCACAACTTCAGGCGGCGGAATAGCTTCACTTGATTTCATCCCGCCATGACGGCAGCATCGCCCGATCATGAGCGAAGAATCCCCAGCCGCCCTGGCGCGGCACAATCTGATCGTGCGCGGTTTCCTGCTGGGCGAACGCCTGGACATCCGTGGTTTTGAATTGACCCAGGCGCTGGCCACCACGCCCCTGACCCTGAGGGTCGGGCGCAAGGGCTATGCGGTGCTGTTCCGCTACGGCGTCGTCGTCCTGTTCGACGTCACCGCCGATGAAGAGGCGCATTATCTGGCCGACATCACCCGGCTGGTCAGCGACCCGCTGCTGGAACCGGGGCGCGAGCAGGCACATATCGACATCGTTCCCGGTGGGACCGAGCATGTGGACCCCGACGGCACCATCATTTTGTCGGAACTGACGCCGGAACGCATGCAGGTGGTGGCCGACGTACTGGCCAAGGACATGCTGCTGGAACACTTCGAAGTCCGCGTCGCCGGCGTCTTCGACCGGGTCGAGCCCCTGGCCGGACGGCTGAAGCGCCACGGCAGCCGCAACTTCAAGATCAAGGAATTGCTGTCACAGATCGGCGACGTATTGCTGACCCAGCACCGCATGGTCGGTCGCGCCGAAGTGCTGGAAAAGCCGGAAGCCCTGTGGAACCTGCCGCAATTGGAAGGGCTATTCGGGCGGCTGGAGCGCGAATATGAAATCCGCGAACGCTCGCGCGCGCTCGATCACAAGCTGGAAGTCATCAGCAACACCGCCGAGACCCTGCTGGACCTTGTCCATACCAGCCGCTCGCTACGGGTGGAATGGTACATCGTCTTCCTGATCGTCTTCGAGATCGTGCTGTCGCTGTGGGAAAAGTTTTTCTGAGCCGAAGTAAGCGCGGGCTATCACCCCAGGCGATAGCCCGCTTACGAGCTTTATTTCTTTTTCTTGTCGGCGTAAGGATTGCGCCCGCCGCGCACATAAAGGCGCATGGGCACCCCGGCCATTTTGAAGTTCTCGCGCAAACCATTGATCAGATAGCGGCTATAGCTTTCCGGCAATTGCTCGGGCTTGGAGGCGAAGATGACGAAGGTCGGCGGACGGGCCTTGATCTGCGTCATATAACGGATCTTCAGGCGGCGCCCACCCGGCATGGCCGGCGGCGGATGATGCGACAGCACGTCTTCCAGCCAGCGGTTCAACTGCGAGGTGGGAATGCGGCGGTTCCAGGTCTTGTGCACCGCCAGCACCGCGTCCATCATCTTGTCGACGCCGCGCCCGGTGAGCGCGCTGATGGTCACCGTCGGCAGGCCGCGCACCATGGGCAGCGAGGTTTCCAGGCGGTCGGCCAGACGCTGCAAGGCTTCCTGCGGCTTTTCCACCGCGTCCCATTTATTGATGGCGATGACCAGCGAGCGGCCTTCCTCCACCACCATGCGGGCGATGGTCAGATCCTGCTTGTCCAAGATGGCCGCAGAATCCATCACCAGCACCACCACCTCGGCCATGCGGATGGCTTCCAAGGTGTTGGAGGCCGACAGCTTTTCCACCGGGTCTTCGATATTGGCGCGCTTGCGCAGGCCGGCAGTGTCCACCAGCCGGATGCCGCGATCCCGATGCTGCCAATCCACCGAAATGGCGTCACGGGTCAGCCCGGCCTCGGGGCCGGTCAGCATGCGATCCTGGCCCAAAAGGCGGTTGACCAGGGTCGACTTGCCCACATTGGGGCGACCGACGATGACCAATTGCAACGGTCGCTCGGGCCGGTCCTCGGTCTCGATTTCCTCGTCGTCGACGGGATCGGCGGCGAAGAAGTCGTCTTCCTCGTCGTCGTCGAAATCCAATGCCCCGGCGGCTTCGGCATGGGGACGCAGGGCGTCGAACAATTCGGCCAACCCTTCGCCGTGCTCGGCCGAGAACGGTACCGGCTCGCCCAGACCCAGGCCGTAGGATTCATACATCCCCGGCGCCCCGGCCTTGCCCTCGCACTTGTTGGCGACCAGGATCACCGGCGTCTTCTGCTTGCGCAGATAATCGGCGAAATGGGCATCCAGCGGCGTCACCCCGGCACGGGCGTCGATCAGCATCAGCACCACGTCGGCCTCGGCCACGGCGGTGTCGGTCTGATAGCGCATGCGCGCCTCGATGGATTCGTCGTGCGCATCCTCGAAGCCGGCGGTGTCGATGACCCGGAATTCCATGCCCAGCAGGCTGGCGGCAGCCTCGCGGCGGTCACGGGTGACGCCGGGCATGTCGTGGACGATGGCCAGACGACGCCCGGCCAGACGGTTGAACAAGGTAGACTTGCCCACATTGGGGCGGCCAACGATGGCTACGGTAAAGGTCATATCAGCGGTACGCCACCAAATCGGCATCATCGGTCAGGAAATACACGGTGCCCTGGGCCACCGACGGCGGGATGCTGACGCCATCGGGGGATTCTTCGATGCCCAGCACCGCACCGGTATAGGGGGACAGGGCCAGCAGCTTTTCATGGCTGGAGGCCAGGATCAGACGGTCGGAGGCCAGGATCGGACCGGCCCAGATGATGCGGCCGGTACGGTCTTCCTCGTCCTCCCACATCTGCAACTGGGTGACCCAGATGATCTTGCCGGTCTTGGCGTCCAGCGCCACCGCCTCGTTGGAATTGTTGACCAGGAACAGATAATCGCCGCCCACCCACGGGCTTTGGATGCCGCCGATCTCGCGTTCCCACAACCGGCGACCGGTGCGCAAATCGACGGCGACCACCAGATCGGCATGGCCGATGGCGTAGACCCGCCCGCGATCGATGATCGGGCGCGCCCGGATATCGGTCAGGGCCGAGGCCCCTTCGGTGCGACGCATGGTCGCCAATTGCTCTTGCCACAGAACCGAGCCGTTATCGACGCGCAACGCGAACAGCTCGCCCGACGAATAAGGCACCACCACCACGTTGCCGTCCACCGCCGGGCTGGTCCCGCCCAACAGGCTGGCGGTTTCACTGATGCCCTGATGGCTCCACAGCACACCGCCGTCTTCGGCGGCCAGGGCGTGGGTCTGGTTATCGACGGTAATGACGAAGACACGACCGGCCCGCACGGTCGGCGGACCGCGCATGGGGCCCGACAGGGTCTGGCGCCACAGCACCTGGCCGTTGCCGGCATCCAGCGACACCACCTGGGCAAAGCCGGTGGAAACGAACAGCTGGCCGTCCTCATAGGCGAGGCCGCCGCCCGAGAAGGTGTCGTCCTCATCCTTGGGCGTGATATCGAAGGCCCAGATCTTGGCGCCGGTCGCCGCGTCGAACGCGCGGATTTCGGCGCTGGAATCCAAGGTGAAGATACGCCCCTCGGCCACGATCGGCTGCGCCAGCAGCTTGGCCCGCTTGCTCGAGCCCTCGCCGATGGAGCTGCGCCACACCCGCCGAAGCTGGTCGTTGATCTCCATGTGATGCATGGCGTGGTTGGAATAACCACCGGCCTGCGGCCAGTCGTCATTGGGCTCGGGTGGCGGCAGCTTGATCAACGCCTGATCGCCAGACAATTCCGGCGCCAGCGAGCGTTCCCCTGAAAGAACGGAAATACGCTTGCCCGGCAAGGGCGGCGCTTCCTTCTCACCCATCCAGCTCGAACAGGCCGACAAGCCCAAACTGGCGATCACGACCCACAGCAGACGACGGCTCATGCACTTTCCCCCGTTCAGCCCTTGGCCGCGCTTTCCAGCGCCGCCAGCAATTCGGCGGCGCGACCGCGGATACCCGCCGGAGCGGCCACATCGTCGGCGACCTTACGCAACAAATCCATGGCCTTGGCGTTATCGCCCGCCTTCAGCGCCAACAGCGCCAGAATTTCGCGGGCGGAATGGCGCCAAGCGCCCGATTCCACCGCCAACGGCGCCACTGATTTTTCCACCAAGGCGATATCGCCGGTTTCCAACTTGAGATAGGCCGATTTCAGTACGGCCATATCCCGATAAATGTCATCAACCCCACCATCTGCGGCGATACGGTCGTAGAGCGCGGCGGCGGCGGCGGCATCGCCATCGGCCAGCTTGACCTGGGCCAGCTTCAACTCGGACAACAGCTTGTAGCCGGACGGACCCGAGGCGACCAGCGCCTGCAAGGCCTCTGTCCCCTTGGCCTTGTCGCCCTTGTCCAGCATCTGGCTGGCCTCGGTGAAACGCAAGGACGCCTGCAGGTTCTGACCATGGCGCCAAGTCTGCCAGGCCTGAGCGCCGGCAACGGCCAGCACGATGGCCACGGCACCGCCAATGAACAGGCCGCCATACTTCTTCCACGCCTTCTCCAGGTTTTCCTGGCGCAGATCGTCGTCAACCTCGCGGATCAGCAAGTCGGTGGCGGCATCATCTTTGGAACTGGTCAAGGAAGTCGTCTCCGGTAATCGGTCGGCGTCAACATAGTGTGCTTGGCGAGCAGAGGCAAATCCGGCGTGCGTTTTCCGCCATCAATCAGTCCGCCATTTGATCGAACAGCCCATGGAGGGTATCTGATCGACCGGGCCGCGCCCGGTTTCAGCCACCTGCCGCATGGCCTCGAACAGATCGCGACGAACATCGACCGGCGCCGCCTGTTTGCGCGATTCATCCAGACGCCCGCGATATTGCAGCCCAAGATCAGCATCAAAGCCGAAGAAATCGGGGGTACATACCGCGTCGTAGGCCCGCGCCACCTGCTGGCTTTCGTCGTACAGATAGGGAAAGGCGAAGCCATGGCGCGCCGCAAACACTGTCATGTTGTCGAAACCATCCTCGGGATAGGCTACCACGTCGTTGGACATGATGGCGGCAACGCCGATACCCAAGGCCCGCAATTCGTTGGCATCGCGCACCATGCGGTCGACCACCGCCTGCACATAGGGGCAGTGGTTGCAGATGAACATGATCAGCGTTCCCTTGGGTCCGCGCACCTGATCCAGCGACCAAATGCGGCCATCGATGCCGGGCAAGGCAAAGGGGGGCGCCTGCCAGCCGAAATCGCAAATGGGCGTTTCCACCGCCATTGCCCGATCCTCCGTTAAGGCTTTGTTGGGAAGGTCCGGGCCATAATTGATTTGACCGGGTCCGCCCATCGGGCCGACACTATAGCGAATCGTTCAAAGGGGTCATAGAAGATGATCAGGCGCCTTGCCCCCCTGGCGGGAATTCTGCTGCTGTCGGGCTGTGCCTTTTTCGGGCGCGACGGCATCGAGAGCGAGGTCGCCCGCGTCGGCGACGCCAATCTGTTGATGAACCTGGAAGTATTGAGCGTCATCAACACCAAGAAGACCATGGGCGACCATCTGGCCACCTGGATCACCGGCAAGGATTGCTCCACCATCCGGGCCCAGCGCGAGGGCGCTTGGTGCGTGGACTGGCCGGGGCCGCCGCCACCACGCCAGCAGGTCTATTGCTATGCGTCCATCGCCCGGCCCAGCTGCTATTCCCAGCCTTATAACGAGGGCAACGACCGCCTGATCGGCTTTGTCCCCGCCCCACTACCCGTGCGCTGACGACCGCTGGGCGAAACGGCTTTCGCCACCCAAGGGCGACTGCCCCAGGTGGCGAAACCGCGACACATTCAATTCAGATCAACGGGCTTCGCCGCGCATGCGGTCGCTGATGCGGCGCATGGTCTGCCCCATTTCCGGGCACGTTTCGGCCAAATGTGAAGCCAAGGTATGAGCTTGGGAACGGTCGAAAGGCCGGTCGGCGCATTCCGCCTCAAGCAGTTCGGATAGCCGGCGCATGTCACTCAACAGCTGATGCATGGCGATATCTCCTTGGTGCTGACCAGAAGATATTGCGCCGCAACATATTGCACTGCAACAGACTCTTTGGTGACAAAACCAATGCGATAGAAGCCTAGAGCATTTTCATATCGAGCGTCCATATCCGTCGTGGGCGAAGAAATTGGCGCATTCCTCGGGCGGAAACAGGTCGATGAGTTTTCCGATCACGTCCCATAAGGTGTTGATGGTGCGGGCTTGCGCCTTTCGCAGCAGGCTCTTGAGCTTGGCGAAGGCGAGCTCGATGGGATTGAGGTCTGGGGAGTAGGGCGGCAGATACCGCAGGGTGGCCCCTCGGGCTTCGATGAGTTGCTTGACCCCTGCCACCTTGTGGGCGGGCAGATTGTCCATTACGACGATGTCGCCGGGCCGCAAGGTCGGAGCCAGGACCTGCTCGACATAGGCCAGGAAGATCGCGCCATTCATCGCCTTGTCGATGACGAAGGGGGCGGAGATTCCGTCATGCCGGAGCGCCCCGACGAAGGTGGTCATTTTCCAATGACCGTGCGGCACCGCAGCCAGCAGCCGCTGACCGCGCGGCGCCCGTCCGTAGCGCCGGGTCATGTTGGTCGATGCCCCGGTTTCATCAAGGAAGACCAAGCGGGTTGGGTCCAGCGCCGGCTGCTCGGCTCGCCAGGCGATGCGTCCTTCGGCTACGTCGGGACGTTCCTGCTCGGCAGCATGCGCACTCTTTTTTTCAGACTGAGGTCGAGCCGCTCAAGCGTGTTCCACAGGCCGCCGACGCTGATCGACACGCCCAATTCGGCCAGAACCCAGGCGCGCAACTCAGCCAGCGTGGCATCGGGCTCGACCTTGATCTGCGCCTGCAACGCCTCAAGGTGAGCCGCCAGCTTCTGTCCTGGCCGCCCAGGCCGTGGCTTCACCGTCGTCTCGCCGGTGGCCCGGCGGCGGCCTTGGGCCTTGTAGATGTACGAAACGCTCACCCGGAACAGCGGCGCCACCTCGTAGGCGCTCATGCCGCTGTCCACAGCCGCCAAAACTCTATCGCGCAAGTCCTGAGAATAGGACTGCCCTGAGCGCCACGTCATCGCATCATCCTCGGGAGCGTTGTTACCGAAGATGTTGAATCACAAAATGACCTCAGGGGGAATCCTCTACCGATTCCGCTCGGCGTGAAACCGCTCTAAGGCCTATCCCTTATGGCGCGGGTATTACACCGGCACCCCCCAGATATCGCGGGCATATTCCGATACCGTGCGGTCGGACGAGAATTTGCCCATGCGGGCGACGTTCAAGATGGCCTTGCGGTTCCATTCCGGCTGATCGCGGTAAAGTTCGTCGACGCGCTCCTGCGCTGTCATATAGCCGGCGAAATCGGCGGTCAGCAGATAATGGTCGGAATTGGTGAGGATATCGACGATAGCGCCGAAGCGTTCCGGCTCATCGGGCGAGAAATAGCCCGAGGCGATCAGGTCGATGGCCCGCTTCAGATCCTGGTTGGCGGCGATGGCGGCACGCGGGCTGTAGCCGTCAATGCGCAGGCGGGCCACCTCCTGCGCGGTCAGGCCGAACAGGAACATGTTTTCCTCGCCCACTTCCTCGCAGATTTCCACATTGGCGCCGTCCCAGGTGCCGATGGTCAAGGCCCCGTTCATGCTCATCTTCATGTTGCCGGTGCCCGAAGCCTCGGTGCCGGCGGTGGAAATCTGTTCCGACAGATCAGCCGCCGGCATCACCAGCTCTGCGGTGGAAACGTTGTAATTGGGGACGAACACCACCTTCAGCTTGTCGCCGACCAGGGGATCGTTGTTGACCACGTCGGCCACGTCGTTGATCAGCTTGATGATCAGCTTGGCCAACAGATAGCCCGGCGCCGCCTTGCCGCCGATGATGACGACGCGCGGCACCACATCCACCAGCGGATTGGCGCGGATGCGCGAATACCGGCTGATGACGTGCAAGACGTTGAGAAGCTGGCGCTTGTATTCGTGAATACGCTTGATCTGGACGTCGAACAAGGAAGCGGGGTTGATATCGACGCCCAGGCGTTGGGAAATGACCTCGGCCAGACGGACCTTGTTGGCATGCTTTACCGCACTGAACTGAGTGCGGAACTCAGCATCGGCGGCCAAAGGCTCCAGCTTTTTCAACTGGTCGAGATGGATGACCCAGTCCTTGCCGATCTTGCCGGAAATCAGCGCGGCCAAGCCGGGATTGGACAGTAGCAACCAGCGGCGCGGCGTCACGCCATTGGTCTTGTTGTTGATCTTGCCCGGATTGAGATGATCGAAATCCGAGAAGATGGTGGATTTCATCAGCCCGGTATGGATGGCGGCGACACCGTTGACCTTGTGGCTGCCGATCACCGCCAGATGGCCCATGCGCACCCGGCGATCCCCTTCCTCGGCGATCACCGAGACCCGGCGCAACAGGTCGTTATCGCCGGGATGACGGTGGCGGACCTCTTGCAGGAACTCGTGATTGAGCTGGAAGATGATTTCCAGATGGCGCGGCAACACCCGCTGGAACAGATCCACCGGCCAGGTTTCCAGGGCCTCGGGCAAAAGCGTGTGGTTGGTATAGGCGCAGGTGGCCCGGGTCAGCGCCCAGGCGCGATGCCAGTCGATCTGATATTCATCCACCAACACCCGCATCAGTTCGGCCACCACCATGGCCGGATGGGTGTCGTTGAGTTGCACCGCCACCTTGTCGGGCAGCTTATCCCAATCGCTATGCGCCTTCCTGAAGCGAGACAGGATGTCCTGGATCGAAGCGGCGACGAAGAAATATTCCTGCTTGAAGCGCAATTCCTTGCCGCGATCGGTCAGATCGGACGGGTACAGCACCTTGGACAGGGTTTCCGATTCCGCCTTGTCGCGCACGGCCTCGATATAATTGCCGGCATTGAAGTATTTCAGGTCGAATTCGCGGGTGGATTTGGCCGTCCACAGGCGCAGATTGTTGACGGTCTTGCCGCCATAGCCGGGAATGGGCACGTCATAGGCCATGGCCATGACTTCCTCGGTGTCCATCCACTGGGCGCGGGTATGGCCCAAGACATCCTTGTAATGCACGACGCGACCACCGAAGCGCACCGGATAGATGATGCCGGGGCGGGCGAATTCCCACGGATTGCCGTAACGCAGCCAGTTTTCCGGGCTTTCCACCTGCCAGCCGTGCTCGACGTGCTGGGTGAACATGCCGTAATCGTAGCGGATGCCATAGCCGAAGCCCGGCACCCCCAAGGTGGCCATGGAATCCAAAAGACAGGCGGCCAGACGGCCCAGGCCGCCATTGCCCAGCGCCGCTTCCACTTCCCAGCCCAACACCTCGTCGAAATCGACGCCCATGTCGGTGACGGCCTGCTTGACGGTGTCGTAGATGCCCAGGTTGATCATGGAATTGGACAAGGTCCGCCCGATCAGGAATTCCATGGACATGTAATAGACGCGCTTCCTGTCCTCGGCGTAATAGCGGTTGAGCGTCGGCATCCAATGTTCCGACACCCGGTCGCGCACGGCGTAGGCGGCGGCCATGAACCAGTCGCGCGCGGTGGCGCTGATCGGCTCCTTGCCCACCGAATACAGCAGATGGCTGGCCAGCGAGTACTTGATGCTCTCCACATCGTCGTCGAGCAGTTTGACCACCGGAGGTCCGACACGGCGCATGCTTTGGTCCTTCCCGCCTAAACCCTATGCGTTACGAAGTCGCCTGAACCCGCACCTAAGTCAAGGCGTTTCATTGCATTGCGGCCTTGCCTGACGCAAGGCCTCGGACATACGCACAAGGCGGAAATCATCCAGCACGGTCTGAATCTCCCCAGAAAAACGGCGACGCCAATTGGGATGCTGGTTGACGGTGCCGGGCAAATTCATTTGCAGGTTCAACCCCAACACGTCTTCCAACTGCACCATCATCAACCGTGACTTGGCGCGGGCCAGATACAGATGGGCGGCATCGGCCAGGGCCAAGACCTGTTCGTCGCTCAGGTCGCCGTCCACGGGAAAGCCATGGTCCAGCAGCCCCTGGCCGGCCAGCGCCGCCACCAGGGCGGCACGGTCGGTGGCGCGGGCTAGGCGTTCCTGTTCGGCCATGCCGGAACGCGGATAAAGGTCAAGGCGTTCGCGGCTGTCGATGTCGATGCCATTCCACCAGCCGCGCAAACTGGGCAGATCATGGGTGGCGAAAATGGACAGGGCCTGGTCCTGGAATTCTTCCGGCGCCTTGAAGCGGTCGGGGCCGGTCTTCTCGAACACCATGACCCGATAGGCGAACAAGGCCATGCGGTCCATGCGCTCGCGGAAGCCCTCGGGCACGGTGCCCAGATCCTCGCCGATGATCAGGCAATTGTTGCGCACCGATTCCAACGCCACCAGCCGGAACAGATCATCCACCGGATAGCGCACATAGGCACCCTGGTCGGCATCCACCCCCGGCGGCACCCAATAAAGCCGCTGCAACGCCATGGCGTGATCCAGACGCAGGGCGCCAGCATGGGTCATGTTGGCGCGCATGACGGCGATGAAGGGCTCGTAGGCCGCCTCACGCAAGGTGATGGGATTGAACGGCGCCAGCCCCCAATCCTGCCCCTTCAAGGCCAGCGGATCGGGCGGGGCGCCGACGGAAACGCCCAAGGCCAGCCGGTCCTGTTCCATCCAGGCATCGGCACCGTCGCCGGCGATGCCGACGCCCAGATCGCGGTACAGGCCGATGCCGGCCCCGGCGTCCAGGCCGGCGCGATGGGCGGCGGCCAATTGTTCGTCGGCGACGAATTGCAGCCAGCCGTAAAACTCCACCTTGTCCGCGTGTTCGGCGGCGAACTGGGCCACCGCCGGATTGTCGGGGTGCTGGAATTGCTCGGGCCAATGGCGCCAATAGGGCGTGCCGGCACGGCTGAAATGTTCGGCCAGGGCCTCGAAGGTGCAAAACAGCCGGGCCTTGTCGCCGCCCTTGGCCAGGAAGGCGCGGAAGTCTTCGGCGCGGGCATCGCCCGCCGCCAGATGCTCGGCGCGGAACCAGGCGTAAAGCTCGGCCAGGATCGGGCCTTGCAGATGGGCGACATCGGCGTATTCGACCATGGGATAGGCGCGCAGCCGGTCCAGGTTGGCCTGGAAGCCGGGCGAGGCGTAAAGCCGCTTGGCCGCCCGGCAGGTGGCGAATTCGGGGATGGCCTCGACGTCCAGATAACCGACATTGAGAAACCGGCGCGACGACGGCGCATAGGGGCTGAACTTGTCGGGCTGGGTCGGGAACAGGGCATGCAACGGATTGACGCCGATGGTCGCCGCCCCCAGCCGCGCCGCCCCCGCCGCCAGCCGGGCGAGCGAACCATAATTGCCCACACCCCAATCGGTCGGGTCGCGCAGGGCATATATCTGGGTGGCGATACCCCAGGCGCCGGCACCTTGCACCGCCTTGGGCACGAAGGCGCGCGCAGGCGTCACCACCAATTGGGCCTGGGCCTCGCCGGCCTTGGTCCGGATCTCCAGACGATGATAGCCCTGCGGCAGCGTTGCCGGCAGCACCAGCCGCCAGCGCTTGATCAGGGCGCCGTCCAGCCAGCGTTCCTCGATCCAGGTTTGGCTGTCCACCTGCACCTGACCGCTATGCAGGGCGCCGTCCTCGGTGGTGACGGTCCAGGCCAGCATGTCCTTGTCGGCGGCAGCCGGAATGGTCAGGGTCGCCCACCAATCACCACCTTGCTCGACTACCGTCACCGGATCGAGCAAGCGGCGCCACGGGCGCTGGTCGAATTCGGTCAGACTGGCCGCCAGTTCGGCCTCGCTGTCGATGGCGAAGCCCATGGCGCGCAGAAACACCCGCTTGGTGCTTTCCGGCACCACCCGCCACTGGCCGTAGAAATCCCACCAGCCATCTTCAATCCCGGCCAGTCGCGCCAATTGGTCGAGCGTGTCGGTTGCGGTCATGGTCGGCTTCCTTATTGATCGGATGGGTCATTGCGCCGGCGCAACACCGCCAGCGAATGGGGCTTGACCGGAAAACGGCTGCCGGCGGCGCAGGTTTCGTCCGCCCGGATGGAATCCATCCGCGCGGTGTCGATCACCACCTCCCAAGCAAGCGCCAATTGCGGCGGCGGCAGGGTGTAGAAGATGATCTCGGTATAGGCGTTCATCAGCAGCATGAAGGTGTCGTCGGCCCGCCCGCCGGCGGTATGCGCCTGGATTTCGTCGCTATCGCCGCCCAGCACGCAGCCCAACGAGCGGGCATAGGGCATGGCCCAATCGGCATCGCTCATTTCCAGGCCTTCCGGCGTCACCCAGGTGATGTCCTTGATGGCCTGACCGGGCCGGCGCACGCCGTTGAAAAAGCGCGGACGGCTGAACACCGGGTGGTCGCGCCGCAATTTGATCAGCCGGCGGACGAAATCCAGCATGATCTGGTCCTGATCGTCCCAATCGATCCAGGAAATGTCGTTGTCCTGGCAATAGGCGTTGTTGTTGCCGCCCTGGCTGCGCCCGAACTCGTCGCCGGCCAGGATCATCGGCACCCCTTGCGACAGCAACAACGTCGCCATCAGGTTGCGCATCTGCTGGGTCCGCAACGCGCGTACCTTGGGCTGCTCGGTCGGGCCCTCGATACCGCAATTCCACGAATAATTGGCATCGGTGCCGTCGCGGTTGCCTTCCATGTTGGCGTCGTTGCGCTTTTTCTCGTAGGCGACCAGATCGGCCATGGTGAAGCCGTCATGGCAGGTGACGAAATTCATGCTGGCCCAGGGCCGCCGCCCACCCCAGCCGAACAGGTCGCTGGACCCGGTCAGGCGCGAGGCCAGATCGCCGATCAGACCGCCATCGCCGCGCCAGAACCGCCGCACGGTGTCGCGATACTGTCCATTCCATTCCGACCAGCCGGGCGGAAAGGCACCCAGACGATAGCCGTCGCCGCCGATATCCCAGGGCTCGGCGATCAGCTTGACCCTTGAGAGCACCGGGTCTTGGCGCACCGCGTCCAAAAAGCCGGAACCGCCGTCGAAGCCGGATTTCTCCCGCGCCAACGACGCCGCCAGATCGAAGCGGAAGCCGTCCACATGCATGTCCTCGACCCAATAGCGCAAGGAATCCATGACCATCTGAAGCACGCGCGGATGGGACAGTTGCAGCGTATTGCCGCAGCCGGAATAGTTTTCGTAATGCTCGGGCTCGCCCGGCATCAGCCGGTAATAGCTGGCATTGTCGATGCCCTTGTAGCTGAGCGTCGGCCCCAGATGATTGCCCTCGGCGGTGTGGTTGTAGACCACATCCAAAATCACT
The DNA here is from genome assembly GCF_000513295.1 of Magnetospirillum gryphiswaldense MSR-1 v2. Classification (NCBI taxonomy): domain Bacteria; kingdom Pseudomonadati; phylum Pseudomonadota; class Alphaproteobacteria; order Rhodospirillales; family Rhodospirillaceae; genus Magnetospirillum; species Magnetospirillum gryphiswaldense. The sequence goes on along the minus strand of NC_023065.1, from coordinate 565,315 downwards.
TCGATGCCGGCATCGTGCAGACGCCCGACCATGGTTTTGAAATCACCGTGGGACGAGGCGCCGTAATAGCGCGGATCGGCGGCGAAAAAGCCGATGGGGTTATAGCCCCAATAATTGCGCAGACCCTGGTCGATCAGATGACGCTCGTCGACGATGGCGTGAACCGGCAGCAATTCCACCGCGGTGACGCCCAGTTTCACCAGATAATCCACCACCGCCGGATGTGACAGCCCCAGGAAGGTGCCGCGATGCTGGGTCGGCACATGCGGATGCTTCATGGTGAAGCCGCGCACATGAGCCTCGTAGATCACCGTTTCCGCCCAAGGCCGATTGGGGCGGCGGTCGTCGCCCCAGGTGAAGGCGGTGTCCACCACCCGACATTTGGGCATGAAACGGGCATTGTCGCGCTTGTCGATGACCAGATCGGCGCGCGGATTGCCCAGCTTGAAGCCGAAATGGGTGTCCGACCACAGTAATTGGCCGCTCAAAGCCTTGGCGTAAGGGTCGATCAGCAGCTTGGCGGCGTTGAAGCGATGCCCTTCATTCGGGTCGTAGGGGCCGTGGACGCGATAGCCATACAGCAGGCCGGGCCGCGCCTCGGGCAAATAGCCGTGCCAAACCTGATCGGTGTATTCGGGCAGATGGATGCGCTCGACCTCGCGGCCGTTATGGTCGAACAGGCACAATTCCACCGCTTCGGCATGGGCCGAGAACAGGGCGAAATTGACGCCGTTGCCATCCCAGGTGGCACCCAGAGGATAGGGGGAACCGGGCCAAATACGACGGCGATGAGGCATGGAAGATGTGACCCGTCAGCTTGAATTGGTGCAGAAAGCCATGGAAACCCGACCCGTTCAAGCCCGCTTGAACACCAAAGTGGACAAAGGCGGCAGGGTCACCGCCACCGACAGGGGCTGGTCGTGCCAAGGTTCGTCCTCGGCCCAAACGCCGTCGCCGTTATTGATGTCGGAGCCGCCATACCAGTGCGAATCGGTGTTGAGCACCTCGCGGTAGCGCCCGCCCAACGGCACGCCGATGCGATAATCATAGCGCACCACCGGGGTCAGGTTGCACACCACCAGACAGAAATCGTCGCCGTCGAAGCCCCGGCGCAAGAACGACAGCACCGAATTGTCGCGGTCGTTGCAATCCACCCATTGGAAGCCCGCCGGGTCGTGGTCCAACTGATGCAGCGCCGGCTCGACCCGATACAAGCGGTTGAGATCGCGCACCAGACGCTGGGCCCCCAGGTGCAAGCCGTTTTGCAGCGAATCCCAGTCCAGCGATGCTTCGCAATTCCATTCGCGCTGCTGGCCGAATTCCTGGCCCATGAACAGCAATTTCTTGCCCGGATGGGTCCACATGAAGGCGTAATAGGCGCGCAGATTGGCGAAACGCTGCCAATCGTCGCCCGGCATACGGCCCAGGATGCTGCCCTTGCCGTGCACCACCTCATCGTGCGACAGCGGCAGCACGAAGTTTTCGGTGAAGGCGTAGAGCAGGCCGAACGTCAGGCTGTCGTGGTGGAAACGACGGTGGATGGGGTCCTTGCTGAAATAATTCAGCGTGTCGTGCATCCACCCCATGTTCCACTTGAAACCGAAGCCCAAGCCGCCGGTCCAGGTCGGCCTGGACACGCCGGGCCAAGCGGTGGATTCCTCGGCGATGGTCATGGCGCCGGGATGTTCGGCATAGACCACTTCATTCATCTGCCGCAGAAAGTCGATGGCTTCCAGGTTTTCGTTGCCGCCATGCCGGTTGGGCAGCCATTCACCATGATTGCGCGAATAATCCAAGTACAGCATGGACGCCACCGCATCCACCCGCAGACCGTCGACGTGGTATTGCTCCATCCAGTAAAGCGCGTTGGAATACAGGAAGTTGCACACTTCGGTGCGGCCATAATTGTAGATGTGGGTATCCCAATCCTTGTGCAGGCCCAGGCGCGGGTCTTCATGCTCGTACAGATGGGTGCCGTCGAAATGATGCAGGCCGTGGGCGTCGCGGGGGAAATGGCCGGCGACCCAATCGATGATGACACCGATCCCGGCCTGATGCAGACGTTCCACCAGCAGGCGGAAATCCTCGGGCGTGCCGTGGCGCGAGGTGGGCGCGAACAGCCCCACCGGCTGATAGCCCCACGAGCCCGAGAACGGATGCTCGTGCACCGGCAGGAATTCCACATGGGTGAAGCCCATGTCCTGGACATAGGCGGTCAGCTTGTCGGCCAACTCGCCATAGGTCAGCATACGGTTGCCGTCTTCCGGCACCCGCATCCACGAGCCCAGATGCACTTCGTAGATGGAGATGGGGGCGTGGCGGTCGTTGCGCTTGGCCTGCGCCTTCATCCAGGCGCCGTCGGCCCAATCGCGCTCGTCCAGATCGGCGACTACCGAGGCGGTGCGCGGCGGCACCTCGGCATAATGGCCGTAAGGGTCGGCCTTCAGCGGCAGCAGGTTGCCGTGCGGACCGATCAGTTCGTATTTGTAATGGGTGCCGTTGCCCAGGCCGGGGATGAACAATTCCCACACCCCGGCGTCATGACGCAATCGCATGACGTGGCGGCGCCCGTCCCAGCCGTTGAAATCGCCCACCACCGAGGCGCGTTTGGCATTGGGGGCCCAGACGGCGAAATGCACGCCGGCGATGCCGTCGACCACCTGCAGGTGAGCGCCCAGTTTCTCGAAGGTGCGCAGATGGCGGCCTTCCACCAGCAGGTGGATGTCCAGATCACCCAACAGCGATGGGAACCGATAGGTATCCTCGCGCTCCATCATCCTGCCGCCCACCTCCAGGCGCAGGCGGTACGACGCCGCCAGGGCGTCGGACAGCGGGGCACAGAAGAAACCCTCGGCGTGCAGGCGGGGCAATTCCACCTCGCCCGCCGGACCGATGGCCCAGACCCGCGCCGCCTCGGGGGCGAAGACGCGCAGGCTCCAGCCGTCAGGGCCGTGATGCGGCCCCAGAATGGCGAAAGGGTTGCCATGGGTGCCGGCGGCGATGGCGCCGATCTCGGCCTGATCCAGCGTGAGCGGGTGTTTCTTGGTCATTGTTCATCCCCTGCCGGCACGGACGTGCCATCGACTTGGTACACGGATGTGCCATCGTCTTGGCACACGAATGCGCCATCCCCTTGGTAGCAGGCTTTGGCCGCCAAGAACAGATGGGCCGACGCGCACGGGGTTTTCCGCCTTTTCATGGCTGATTACCCTTTCAGATAAGACCACAATCTGGTAGAGGTTTTGGCCGAGGGGGCCGGCTGACTTCTAGCCGGCAAATGAAATTTTTAGGAGCCTGTCTCATGAGCGTTCTTCCCAAGGTTCTCGGCCTGACCGTGGCCGGCGTGCTGGTGATCGCCCTGTATCTGTCCACCTCGGTGGTCGGCAGCCTGTTCTTCGGTGCGGTCGCCGCGCCCAGCACTGCCAACCCGCTCAGCTTCATGATCTATCTGGGCCTGGCCCTGACCGCCACCTTCCTGGCCATTGTCATGTACCTGGCCTCGACCGGCGGCGACGAAGCGTAAGCTTTCAAGCGTTCGGCATAAAAACCGCCCCGGTCGCAAGGCCGGGGCGGTTTTGTTTTGGGCCACGGGCCGGCCTTCGGCCCCTAGCCTAATTACACACCCGCATGTCATGGATGACATCGGCCTGGACGATTTCCGACTGCTTGGCGAACGCGCCCCAGCCGCTTTTACTGACCTCTTTCAGTAACTTGTCCACGTGGCCGCAATAGGCAACGCTGAGCGGGTAATAACGATAATAGGTCACCAGCCGACCATCGAAATAGGTCATCACCTCGACCGGATTGTCCTTGAACTCGCGCTCGAACACCTTCTTGCGCCGGGCCGTCTGCTGCGCCAGCCGGGTACCGAACTTGCTGTCGAAATCCCTCCACATCTTGGCGGTGCCGGGATTGTAATATTCGTCGCAGCGATTGCCGCCCTCGCGCAGGAAGATGCCGTGGCGGACCAGCTTCTCCACCTTGACCTCGCCTTCGGTCAGGCAACGCTTGAACTTGACCTGGGCCGCCGCCGGGGCGGCCAGGAGCATCAAGGCGACGGTCAGAGGGACGAGATTGCGCATGGCGCCATTATGCCCGTTGCGCCCGCCGGGCGAAACCCCACAGGCGCCAGCCCAGCAAAACCGATAGCACCACGGCGTAAACCAGGGGTTCGCGGATGTCGGCCTTGACCATCATCCAGAAATGCGCCACCCCCAGGATGGACGCCGGAAACACCAGCAGATGCAGCCGCCGCCAGCGTGCCCCACCCAGGCGCCGGATCATGCCGTTGGTCGAGGTCAGGGCCAAGGGCACCAGCAAAAGCACGGCGATCATGCCCAAGGTGATGTAATTGCGCTTCACCACATCGGCCCACAGCGCCGCCCAATCGAAGAACAGGTCGATGCCGACGTAAGAGGCCAGATGCAGGCAGACATAGAAAAAGGCGAAAAGCCCCGTCATCCGGCGCAACCGCGCCAGCGCTGGCCAGCCGGTCCATTGCCGGACCGGGGTCACCGCCAGGGCGATCAGCAGGAACCTGAGCGCCCAATCGCCCAGATAACGATTGATGGTCTCCACCGGGTTGACGCCGAGCGAGCCGAAACCCGCCCGCCACAACAACCAGGCCAAGGGCAGCAACGCAACGGCGAAGGCAGCAGGTTTCAGCCAGCGCATCAGTAATTGACCCGCAAATCCATGCCGGCATAAAGCGAGGCCACCTGATCGGCATAGCCGTTGAACATCAAGGTCTTGCGCCGGCGGAACTCGCCGATGCGCCGCTCGCTCGCCTGCGACCAGCGCGGATGGTCAACCTCCGGGTTGACGTTGGAATAGAAGCCATATTCGCGGCTATTGGCCTTTTGCCACGAATTCACCGGCTGGGTTTCGCTGAAGCGGATGCGAACGATGGATTTGATGGATTTGAAGCCGTATTTCCACGGCACCACCAGCCGCAAGGGGGCGCCGTTCTGGGCCAGCAGATCCTTGCCGTAAAGGCCGGTGGCCAACAGGGTCAAGGGGTGCATGGCCTCGTCCAGACGCAGGCCCTCCACATAGGGCCAGTCCAGCACCGGCACCCGCAGGCCGGGCATCTGCGCCTTGTCGGCCAAGGTGGTGAATTCCACGTATTTAGCCTTGGAATTGGGCTCGAATCGCTTCAACACTTGCCCCAGCGGCACGCCTTGCCAGGGGATGACCATGGACCAGCCCTCGACACAGCGCATGCGGTAGAGGCGTTCCTCGAGCTTCAGCGGCTTGATCAGGTCGTCAAGGGCGACGGTGCCGGGCTTGGCGCATTCCCCGTCCACCGCCACCGACCACGGTGCCAGCTTCAGGCGCGACGGCGCGGTTACCGCCGGGTCTTCCTTGGCAGTGCCGAATTCGTAGTAATTGTTGTAGGTGGTCACCGCCTCGAACGGCGTCGGCGCGTCGTCGCTGGTGGCGGCCAGCCCCTGCCCCGCCGCCAGCAATGTCCCCGCCGCCGCGCCCAGGGCGAGAAACCGGCGGCGGTCCAGATACAGTGCCTGATCGGTAACGTCATGATCGCGTAAATCGGCGGCGGGGCGGATCAGCATGGCTTGGGTCGTCCTGTCCTGGGGGTCGTCATAAGCATGGGTTCGCCCCGAGAGGCAAAAAAGTTACGCGCCGAAAAAATGCGGATTGCCTTTGACCTCGACTAAAAGGACACTTTCCCCATTCAACCGGGGGGGGGTTTGCCAGCATGTCCGAAAGCGCCTTTGTCCATCATGGCCGATTGGGAGCGGTGATCCGCCTGTCGGTGGTCAATGCCTTGCTCAACATCGTAACTTTGTCCTTGTGGCGATTTTGGGGCAAGACCCGGGTGCGCGCCTATTTGTGGGGCCATACCACCATATGGGGCGAGCCGTTGGAATATGTGGGGCGCGGCGGTGAATTGTTCATCGGCTTCCTGCTGGCCATGCTGGTGGTCTTCACCCCCTACATGATCCTGGTCACCGTGGCCCAGCTCATGCTGGTCGAGGAAAATCCCCTGGGCGCCTTGCTGTTCGCCCTGGCCCAGTTCAGCCTGTTCTTCCTGATCGGTGTCGGCCTGTACCGGGCCCGGCGCTATCTGATGACCCGTACCGTGTGGCGGGGCCTGCGCGCCGGCCAGGACGGTTCGGCCCTGACCTATGCCTTGCTGATCCTGGGCCATATCGTGCTGATGGGGTTGACCCTGGGCTGGTCGGCGCCGTGGATGTCGGTGAAGATCGAACGCTACCGGCTGAACCACACCCGTTTCGGTGATACGGGTTTCACTTGCGACGCCACCTCGGGATCGCTGTACAAGCGTTTTTCTGCGGTGTGGTTCAGCTTCATCCCGGTGGTCGCCTGCATGGCGCTGCTCGGCGCGTTCATGGATTATCCCAACCCGGAGACCATGGAGCCGGGCGAATTCTTCGCCAAGCTGGCCTTGGTCTATGTCTGGCTGTTCGGCTCGACCCTGGTGTTCACCGCCCTGCCGCTGGCCGCCTATAATGCCGCCTATTGGCGGCAGATCGCCGCCCATACCCGTTTCGACGGCATCGGTTTCAGCTTCGAGTTGGGGGCGTGGCGGCTGGTGCGGCTGTTCGTCGGCAACGCGCTGATCACGGCGCTGTCCCTGGGCATCCTGCGCCCGGTGGCCAGCATGCGTACCTTGCGCACCGCCTGCCAGTGCCTGAGCATGGAATCCCAGCCCGATCTGTCGCGGCTGTTCGCCGGCACCCAGCCGATCCCGCGCACCGGCGAAGGGCTGCTGGCGGCATTGGATGGCGTCGGCGAATTCTGATGCGGGTGCTGGCCGGCCTCTACCGCGACGGCAAGACCGCCGAAGATCACCCGGTTGAAATCCGCGTGCTCGGCCATGGGCTGGAAATCGTCGCCCATGACAGTCCGTTGGTGGAACGCTGGCCGCTGGCCCGCATCGCCCGCGATGGCGACACCATCGGCGCGGCGCTCAGGTTGCGCTGCGCCGATTTCCCTGCCGCTCGTCTGGTGATCGCCGACGGCCAGGATCTGGCGGCATTGCTGCCCCAACGCCAGACCAAGCCCTGGCTGTGGGCGGGGCTGGCCGCCGGTGCCGCCTTGGTCCTGGGCCTGACCTTTTGGGGTCTGCCGCATCTGGCCAGTGCCGCCGCCCATATGGTGCCGATCGAGGCCGAGCGCGCCTGGGGCCGGGCCATGGCCCGCGAGATCGAGGACGACCACCGCGCCTGCACCCGCCCGGACGGCATGGCGGCACTGGCGGTCTTGCAACAGAAACTGGCGCTGGTCCTGCCCGAGCCGCAACGTCCCAGCCGGGTGGTGGTGGTCGAGCACCCCATGGTCAACGCCGTAGCCTTGCCCGGCGGCACCATCATCGTGTTCGACGGCCTGCTGCGTCAGGCCGACACGGCCGACGAAGTGGCCGGGGTTTTGGCCCATGAAATGGCCCATGTGGCCGAACGCCACCCGCTGATCGCCGGTATCCGCTCGGTCGGGCTGGCGGCGCTGGTGACCTTGTTCACCGGCGATCTGTCAGCGGTGGCCGCCACCATCGGCGGCATGGCCCTGGCCGGCAATTATTCACGCCAGGACGAAAGCAGCGCCGATGCGCTGGCGGTGGAAATCTTGCATCAGGCCGGCATTTCGCCCCAGGGGCTGGCGTCGTTCTTCGCCAAGCTGGCGGATCAGGGCGGTGAAATACCGCAATGGCTGTCTACCCACCCCGAGTTGGATGCGCGCCGTCAGGCGGTGGAGGCCGCCACCTGGGGCCAAGCCTTCGCCCCCGCCCTGGATGCCAGCCAGTGGCAGGCGCTCAAGGATATCTGCCCTAACTAGCCTTGTAACTTTGGACGTAACCGCCCGAGGCGCGCAAATCAACCGTGCCGCCGCCTTGCTCGGGCGTGTGCTGGTGCAGCCACAACGTGGCAGCCAGCGTGACCAAAGCGGCTACGCCCAACTGTACCAGCGGACGCGACAGCAGCCGCACCGTACGGCTGAGACCGATGGTCAAATGCCGGCGCAGCGGATTGCGGTATTGCGAACGATAGGGGATGGTCATTCATGCCTCCGGTCTTGATGCCGGGGCACGTTAAAAGCCGATTGTGTCAGGGAAATGGCCAAACGGCGGCAAAGAGTAACAAAGGGTAACGAGGAAACGCTAAAACCGCTCCGACAGCCAGATGGCCAGCTTGCAGCCGCTTTTGATGGCGGTGGACAGCAACGGATAGGCCGGGGCCTTTTCCGCCTCGTTGGCCAAGCCGATATCGCGGTGCTCCAACTCTTCTTGGCGGAATTCCTCGATGGTGGCCTTCAACTCCGCCTCGTCATCGCCAAGGACGGCGTATTGAGCGGCATAATGTTCGTCGATGGCTTCTTCCACCGCCACCGTGCAGGCCATGGCGGCGCGTTCCCCCAGCAAAGCGGTGCCGGCGCCCAGGGCGAAGCCGGCCACGTGCCAGATGGGCGAAAAAATCGTCGGACGCACGCCGCGTTCGCCGATCAGCCGGCTGAAGGTGTCCAGGTGGTGCTGTTCCTGCTGGGCCATCTTGGCCAGAATCGGCCCGTGCCGCCCCCGCCCCAGCACCGCCCGTTGACCCTGATAGATGCGCACCGCCCCCAACTCGCCGGCCTGATCGACGCGCAGGATGCGGGCCAGCAATTGCTCGCGGGTCAAATCACCGGGGATGCGGTGTTGGGCGGTGTCGGCACTCATCGGCGTCCCTTCCTGGGTAGGGCAGCCAGCACCACCAGGGCGAGGCCGCCGGAAAACACGATGTTCAATGCGGCCATGGTGATGCCGTGCCATTGCCAGGCCGGTTCGTCGCAGCGGGCCTCGGCCGGCTTGCTCATCAGCGCCGACAGATCGTTCAGGTTCACCGCCCCGGATTGGCTGGCGGCACAGGTGGAGTCCCACCATTTCTGCTCGACGCCCACATGGTAGACGGCGATGCCAGCATTGATCAGAAAGGCCAGACCGGCCAAGGCCATCAGCGCACGTTGCCAAGACAGCGGTCGCAGCAGGGCGATCAGCGCCAGAATTCCGGCAACGGCGAAGGGCACGCGCTGGGTCAGACACAGCGAACACGGACGCAGGCCGAAACCGTACTGGGCCACATAAGCCGTGGCCAGGGCGCAAACGCTGACGGCCAGGACGAAGAGCGGGAGAAAACGCGAGGAAGTCATGGCCCGCACCATATCATCTGCCCACCCGCTTGACCAGTTGGGCTTGGGCGGGAACAATGGCCGGCCCATTCTCCCGTCATCGAGGCTTCATGGATCTTTCCACTCTTCGTTCCGGCGGCAAGGCCGCCCTGGCCCGCGCCCTGGCCCAGTTGGAACGCGCCCCCGATGCCGCCGAGACCGTGGCCCTGCTGGATGCCGCCTATGCCGAACCCCTGGCCCATGTGGTCGGCATGACCGGCCCGCCGGGGGTGGGGAAATCGACGCTGATGAACGCCCTGATCGGCGGCTGGCGGGCGCGGGGCCGTCGCGTCGCCTGCATCGCCGTCGATCCGTCGTCGCGGCGTTCGGGGGGGGCGCTTTTAGGCGACCGCACCCGCCTGTCCACCGACCCCGAGGATCAGGACATCTTCGTCCGCTCCATGGCCGCACGCGACCGCCTGGGCGGATTGGCGGCCTTGACCATATCGTCCATGGTGCTGATGCGCGCCCTTTACGACGTGGTCCTGATCGAAACCGTCGGCGTCGGCCAAAGCGAGACCGACGTGGTCGGCGTCGCCGACACCGTCTTGTTCTGCGTACAGCCAGGATCGGGCGATTCCTTGCAATTCATGAAGGCCGGTATCGCCGAAATCCCCCATGTGGTGGTGGTGACCAAGGCCGATATGGAACAGGCGGCACGGCGGGCGCGCTCCGATGTCCTGGGCGCCTTGTCCCTGGGCGGCAGCGATGAGGTGGACAATTGGCAGGTGCCGGTACTGATGGTGTCGTCCATGCGCCGTGAAGGCGTCGACGATCTGATCGCCGCCATCGACGGCCACCGCGACTTTCTGCAAGATGGCGACCAACTGAGCGCCGCCCGTCATGCCCAGGCCGAACAATGGCTGACCGAGGCGGTGCGTGAACGCTGGGGCCGCGAGGGAATCGCCCGTGCCGGTGACCTGAGCCTGCCGGCAGGACAATCGCCGTTCCATCGGCTGGCACTTTTGAACGACAAACTAAAGTTTGCATTATAAAAGAAGGCTGTGCGCATCAATCACATGTGTTGACATGGCGTGACGATGCGTTGACCATTCTTTAGTCCAATACGGGGGAAAGCGAGTTGACGGCAGCCATGACGGGAAAGTCCGCGTCGGTCGTCCTTGATCGCGAGCTGCTTGAGCTCGTGTCTTCCCTTGTCTGCCTGCTGCGTGACGGCAAGGTGCTTTTCCTCAACAATGCCGGTGTGCGCATGTTGGGCCTGTCGGCAGCCGCCGACGCCCAGGACGAGTTGTTCGAATCCTTCGTCGTCGAGGATTACCGCTTCCTGATGGAAGCCGGCTGGGAATTGCTGGCCGAGGAAGATTTCCTGCCACTGAAGCTGTCCCGCGCCGACGGCCAAGTGTTCGAAGCCGAGTTGCGCGTGCGTCAGGCGCCGTCGGCCACCGACATTTTCCTGGTGGAAGCACGCGATATCTCGAAATTCGTCAAATCGGCGGAAGCCCTGCGCGAGCGCGAGGAACGGCTGCAAGGCGTCCTCGCCTCGGTGGCGGAAGGCATCGTTACCATCAACGATTCGGGCCGCATCGAATCGGCCAATCCGGCGGCGGAGCGCATGTTCGGCTTCAGCCGCGGCCAGTTGGTGGGCCGCGACATGACCGACCTGCTGCCGACCAGCGCGCGTGAGCGCCATGTCCGCTTTTTCGATGCCTACATGGCGGGGCTGTTCCCCACCCTGATGGGCCGTCAGGTGGAAGGTATGGGGCTGCGTCAGAACGGCAGCATGTTCCCCATGGAAATCTCGGTCAGCGAATTGCGTCATGGCCGCCACCGCCTGTTCACCGCCATCCTGCGCGATATTTCTGAACGCAAGGAGGCCGAGGACCGCATCCGCAGGCTGGCCCATCACGACACCCTGACCGGCTTGCCCAACCGCAATCTGCTCAACGACCGCATGAACCACGCGCTCGCCCGCATCAAACGCCACGGCGGTCACATGGCGGTGCTGTACGTGGATTTGGACAAGTTCAAGCCCATCAACGACAGCCTAGGCCACGAAGCCGGCGACGCCGTGCTGCGAGAGGTGGCCAACCGGCTGATGTCGTGCGTGCGGTCATCCGATACGGTGTCGCGGGTGGGTGGCGACGAATTCGTCGTCGTCGTCGAGGAAATCACTCGCCAGGGCGAAGCGGCGCTGGTGGCGCGCAAGATATTGGATGCGCTCGAGCAATCCATCCCCTACCACGAACATCAGTGCCAAGTGGGCGCATCGATCGGTGTCGCCCTGTTCCCCCACGATGGCACCACCATCGAGGAAGTCTGCAAGGCCGCCGACTTGGCCATGTACCGGGTCAAACATTCGGGCCGCAACGGCTATTGCTTCTATTCCGACACCGACGGCGAAGTGGTCGCCGCCGATGACGACAGGTTACTGGAATAGTCGGTCAAGCCTCAAACGCGACGCTTCCATCCCCTCAACCGTCCTGCCCGCGCAGGCGGGCATGACGGCCATGGTGGTGGAGGATTTCCGGTTAGCGGGCGCGCGGCTCTACTCGCCTTCGGGCAGCACCGCCCAAGCCGGCACGGTGACGGCAAGGACCTTGCCGCCGCACGTCAGCGGCGTGTCGGCGCGTAAGTGTTCCAGCCGGATCATGGCCAGACCGGCACCATCGCCGCCCGAGCGCATTTCTCCCGCCTCGGCCTCGCCGGCCAGCACCGGGGTGCCCGCTTCCGGGGCGGCGCCGTCGAAGCTGACCGGCAGCAGGCGCTTTCTCACCAGACCGCGATACTTGGTCCGCGCCGTCAGCTCCTGCCCCATGTAGCAGCCCTTGTTGAAATCGACGCCGCCCAGCTCGTCGAAGCCGTTTTCCAGCAGCAGCGACTTGTCCACGATCAGATCACGAGCGCCATCGGGCACGCCCTGGGCAAAGCGCCAAGCATCCCAGGCGGCAAGCGGCGCCTCGGCCATATCCGCCGGCGGCTGGCTGGCGTAAAGCCGCCCGCCCATGGCCGGCAGGCGGGTGTCGGCAGCGACCCCTTCCGGCAAGGCGCCGTCACCGCCGAAGACGGCGAATACCGCCAGATCGGTGGTGGTGATGGTCACCTTGGACCGCAGCTTGTAGAGCGACAATTTCTTGCGGAAAGCTTCGGCGGTGGCGGCATCGACGTCGATCAGCACGGTGTCGCCCTGTTCGGTCAGGAACAGATCCCACAGGAACTTGCCTTGCGGGGTCAAAAACGCCGCCCACAGCGCTTGGCCGGGGGCGATCTTGGCGACATCGTTGGAAATCAGACCTTGCAGAAAGGTCTTGCGGTCGTCGCCGGCCACATTCAACACGGTACGGGGAAGACGGGTGAACTGATAAGCGGGCATGCTTGTCCTGCCTTGGGTCGGGTGTGGGCGGCGGATCATCAAAAGGTGGGACAATCAGGGCCGCTTGGCAACCCCCGTTCCTGGCCGTATATAGGGGGGACGATGCATATCACATTGGTTGACGATTCCATTCCCTTTGACGGCTATACCGCTTCGTCGCGCCCCTTGGGCGGGGCGGAAAAGGGATTCGCCGCCCTGGCTGGGGCCCTGGCCCGGCGCGGGCACTCGGTCGCGGTGTTCAACCGCTGCCGCTGGTCCATGTTCATCGAAGGGGCCCAGTGGGAAACCTTCGAGGCGAAAAAACCGCTGATGACCGATCTGCTGATCGCGCTCAGAAAGCCGGAACTGCTTGGCTTCATCCGTCAGGCCAAGCGCCGGGTGCTGTGGCACACTGGCCCCGGACGCCTGCTGGAACGCAAATCCACCCGCGCCGTCTTCGACGATCTCAAGCCAGCGGTGCTGTTGTGTTCGGAAACCCAGGCCCTGGATTGGCAGGCGCGCGGCCTGAAGGTGGCGCTGCTGCCGCCGGCGCTGAAATCCGATTTCCTTGCCGACAGCGACGTCGGACCAGAACAGCCGCCGCGCGCCATCGTCACCACCCATCCGGCCCATGGCCTGTCGTGGCTGGTGGATGTGTGGGTGGACAAAATCCGTCCGCGGGCACCCGCGGCAGAACTGCACATCCATTCCACCAGCCTGGCCAAGATGGCCGAGGGCGGCGGTGTCGATGACGCCTTGCAAGACCTTGCCGTCAAAATTCTGGCGGCCAAGGGCGACGGTATCGAGGTCTTCCGCCCCCAGGGCGACGCCCTGATGGCCGCGGCCTATCGCCAGTCCATGGTCCATCTCTATCCCGGCCATCCCGACGACAGCACCGCTTTCACCCTGATGGAAAGCCAAGCCTGCGGCACCCCCGCCGTGCTGCGCCCGCTGGGGGCGGCACCGGGCCGGGTGGTCGATGGGTCGTCGGCCTATGTCGCCCCCGACGACGACGCCTTCGCCAATCTGGCGGCGTTGCTGCTTAACAATGCCGACACCCGCGCCAATCTGGGCGCCGAAGCCCGCGCCCTGTACCAGGGCCGCACCTGGGACCGGGCGGCGGAGAAACTGGAAACCCTGCTGGCATGACCCGTCTGTTGCAAGCCATGGCCGGGGCCGAACACGGCGGCGCCGAGGCCTTTTTCGAGCGTCTCGCCATCGCCTTGCACAAGGCCGGGCTGGACCAGCATGTGCTGATCCGCCGCAATGCGCGCCGCGCCGCCCATCTGCGCGCCCAAGGGGTGCAGGTGACCGAATTGCCGTTCGGCGGTGCGCTGGATTTGTCCACCCATCTGGGCTTTCGCCGCGCCATCAAGGATTTCCGCCCCAGTCATGTGCTGACCTGGATGAACCGGGCGACCAAGTTCTGCCCGCGTGGCGATTTCGTCCATGTCGGTCGCCTGGGCGGCTATTACGACCTGAAATATTACAAGAAATGCCATCACCTGATCGGCAACACCATGGATATCCGCAACTGGATCACCGATCAGGGCTGGCCGGTCGAGCGGGCCCATTACGTGCCCAATTTCGTTGCCGACAATCGGGCCGAGCCGGTGGCACGCAAGATTTTTTCCACCCCCGGCGGCGTGCCGGTGATCCTGGCCTTGGGCCGGCTGCACCCCAACAAGGCTTTCGATACCCTGATCGATGCCCTGGCCCAGGTGCCCGAGGCCTATTTATGGATCGCCGGTGAAGGCCCGTTGCTGGGCGAGTTGGAGCGCCAGGCGGCCAAGCTGGGGGTGATCGCCCGCACCCGTTTCCTCGGCTGGCGCGACGACGTCGCCGGCCTGTTCGCCGCCGCCGATCTGTTCGTCTGCCCATCACGGCATGAACCCCTGGGCAATGTGGTGATCGAGGCCTGGGCCCAGGGCAAGCCGGTGGTCGCCGCCGCCGCGCAAGGGCCGTCGCAACTGATCTTCGACGGCGAAAACGGCCTGCTGACCCCGGTGGACGATGCCAGCGCCATGGCCGGGGCCATCAACCGGGTGCTGGGCGACCATGATTTCGCCGCCCATCTGGGCCGCACCGGACAGGCGGCCTATCAGGCGCAATTCACCGAAGCCGCCGTGGTACAACGTTACCTGGACTTCCTTACGCAGGTCGCCCGCTGATGTGCGGCATCGCCGGCCTGATCGCCCCCGCCGGGCAGGTTCCCGATTCAAGGGTAATGGACCTTTTGGCCGATGCCCTGGCCCATCGCGGCCCCGACGGTCGGGGTCGTTACGTGCGCGACAATGTGGCCTTGCTGCAAAACCGGCTGTCCATCATCGACCTGGAAGGCGGGCGCCAACCCATCCTTGACCCCCAGGGCCGGGCCATCATCGCCAATGGCGAGGTCTATAATTACCTGGAACTGCGCGGGCAGTTGGACGGCGCCACCTTCACCACCCATTCCGATTGCGAGCCGCCGCTGCACCTTTATGCCCGCGACGGCCTGGACTTCGCCCAAGCCTTGCGCGGCATGTACGCCCTGGCCATCCATGACCCGCTGGAAAACCGGGTGGTGCTGGCCCGCGACCCCTTCGGCATCAAGCCGCTTTATCTGGCGCAAGGGGAATGGGGCATCGCCTTCGCCTCGGAACCGCAGGCCCTGATCAAGGCCGGGTTGGTGGTGGCGGCGGTCGATCCGCAGGCGCGAGCGGAAGTGCTGCAATTGCAGTTCACCTGCTCGGACGCCACCATTTATCCCGGCATCCGCCGCGTGCCCGCCGGCGCCACCTTGGTCATCGAAAACGG
Source organism: Magnetospirillum gryphiswaldense MSR-1 v2 (assembly GCF_000513295.1). Taxonomy (NCBI): domain Bacteria; kingdom Pseudomonadati; phylum Pseudomonadota; class Alphaproteobacteria; order Rhodospirillales; family Rhodospirillaceae; genus Magnetospirillum; species Magnetospirillum gryphiswaldense. Next base: position 550,026 of record NC_023065.1, on the reverse strand, counting down.
CCAAATCCGCCAGCATACCCGCCGCCCGGCGCTGGTCGCCGGCGGAACCCGGTCCGGCGATGCCGAAAGCCTGCTCGACCAGTTGGACCGGGTGCTGACCGAATCGGTGGATATGCACCAGCGCTCGGACGTGCCCTATGGCATGTTCCTGTCGGGCGGCATCGACTCATCGGTATTGCTGGCCCTGATGGCGCGGCTGAACCCCCGGCCCGTCCTGGCCTTCACCGCCGGATTCTCAGGCACGGACGTCCATGACGAACGCGACCACGCCCGCGCCCTGGCCCGCAGCGTCGGCGCCCAACATGTGGAAGTGGATTTCAACGAAAGCGATTTCTGGGCCCTGCTGCCCCGGGTCGCCAGCGCCATGGATGACCCGGCGGCGGATTACGCCTGCCTGCCCACCTACAAGCTGGCCATGCGCGCCAGCCAACAGGTCAAGGTCATCCTGTCGGGCGAAGGCGGCGACGAATTGTTCGGCGGTTATGGCCGCTATCGCGGCGCCATGCGCCCGTGGCCGTTGTCCAAGCCCATGCGCCGCAACGGCACGTTCGATGGGCTTGGGGTGTTGCGCCCCCTGCCCGGCTGGCGCGACCGTTTCGCCCTGGCGGAAAAGGCCGCCGCCCTGCCCGGTCGCAGCCGCTTGCAGGCGGCCCAGGCCATTGATTGCGCCGACTGGCTGCCCAACGACCTGCTGATCAAGGCCGACCGCTGCCTGATGGCCAACGCCATCGAGGGCAGGGTGCCGTTTCTTGATCCGGAGGTGGCGGAATTCGCCTTCACCCTGCCCGACCGCTTCAAGATCAGGAACGGCCTGGGCAAGCATCTGCTGCGCCTGTGGCTGGAGCGCGCCATGCCCGCCGCCCGCCCCTTCGACAAAAAACGCGGCTTCACCGTGCCGGTGGGGGAATGGATCAGCGCCCGCCCGGACATCGGCGCCCTGGTGGCGACGCAACCGGGTATCGGCGAAATCGCCCTGCCCGGCCAGGTGGAAAAGCTGTTCGCCGCCGCCGCGCCCAAGACCGGCTTTGCCCGCTGGTCGTTGCTGTTCTATGCGCTGTGGCACCAAATCCATATACTGGGCGTGCCGGCTGACGGCGATGCCTTCGATACCCTGAGCACGAGGTAATCATGTCCCAAAGCTTCGATCTGGTCCTGGCCAACGGCACCGTGGTCACCCCCGGCGGCACCGCCACCACCGATATCGGCATCCTGGGCGGGCGCATCACCGCCATCGGTGATTTGCGCGGATCGGCCATGGCCGACAAGATCGACTGCACCGGCCTGCACGTTTTGCCGGGCGTCATCGACACCCAGGTGCATTTCCGCGAGCCGGGGCTGGAGCACAAGGAAGACTTGTCCACCGGCAGCGCCGCCGCCGCCATGGGCGGTGTCGTCGCCTTCTTCGAGATGCCCAACACCAAGCCGGGCACCACCACCGACGTGGAATTGCTGGACAAGCTCAAGCGCGGCGAGGGCCGCTGCTGGACCGACCACGCCTTTTTCCTGGGGGCAGCGGCCGACAACATCGACCATCTGGCCCAGTGGGAACGCATCCCCGGCTGCGCCGGCATCAAGGTGTTCATGGGCTCCTCCACCGGCAATCTGCTGGTCGCCGACGACGAGACCCTGGCCAAGGTCATCGCCCAAGGGTATCGCCGCATCGCCGTCCACTGCGAGGACGAAGCCCGGCTGATCGCCCGCAAATCCATCGCCGATGCCGCCGGCCATCCCCGCGCCCACCACATCTGGCGCGATGCCGAGACGGCGCTGATCGCCACCAAACGACTGGTCAAGCTGGCCGAGGCGGCCAAGCGCCGCGTCCACGTGCTGCACGTCACCACCGCCGAGGAAATGGAGTTCCTGGCCGATCACAAGGATCTGGTGACGGTGGAAACCACGCCGCAACACCTGACCCTGACCGCGCCCGATTGCTATGAGACCTTGGGCACCTACGCCCAGATGAACCCGCCCATCCGCGAGAACCACCATCGCGGCGCCCTGTGGCGGGCCATCAACAACGGCACCGTCGATGTGCTGGGGTCCGACCACGCGCCGCACACGCGCGAGGAAAAGGACAAGCCCTATCCGCAATCGCCGTCGGGGATGACCGGGGTGCAGACCCTGGTGCCGATCATGCTGGACCACGTCAACCAGGGCCGCCTGAGCCTGGAACGTTTTGTCGATCTGACCTCGGCGGGACCGGGACGAATCTATAATCTGGCCGGCAAGGGCCGCATCGCCATGGGCTACGATGCCGACTTCACCTTGGTCGACATGAAGGCGGAACGCACCATCACCAACCAATGGATCGTCAGCCGCTGCGGCTGGACCCCGTTCGACGGCAAGAAGGTCAAGGGCTGGCCCATGGCCACCATCATCCGCGGCCAATTGGTGATGAGCGACGGCCAGTTGATCGGCGACCCCGCCGGCAAGCCGGTGCGCTTCCAGGAATGCTATCCGTAAGTGGAAAACTTTCTGTTCAAAATCCTGCCGCTGCTACTGATCGCGGTGCTGCTGAAATACGCCCAGGCGAAAGCGGCGGGACGCGGCGTTTTCGCCAGCCTGGGCATCTATGCCGGCATCGGTGTGCTGTGTCTGACCATCTATTTTGCCGGTCGGGGCAGCGCCATCACCTTCTATCCCGAAGGCGAGGCGGCGCTGGAAGCGGCCATGGACGAGTTGGACAAGCTGTCCGACGATTTCGACACCCTGCGCATCATGCTGCCGGAAACCTATATGCCGCTGGCGGTGGCGGCACGGGGTTATCTGGCCCAGGACAGCCGCCGCCATCTGAGCCTGGAGGCGGTGGAAAGCCTGGAGCCCAAGGGCTCGGCGGTGGTCGCCACCTTGTGGCGCAAGGCGGCCCGGGGCAGCGACCAGTCCCTGCGCGACATGTGGAGCAAAAGCCTGGCCCTTGACCTGGACTTGCTGGAAACCGCGCCGCTTTCCTGCGCCTCGCGCAGTGACGGGGTGATGATCCCGGTGCCCGGCCGCAGTCAAAGGTTGCCGTCGGAAGAGGAATTCGACAGCGCCATGGTCACGGCCATCCAGGACGGCGACCGCAATCCCGTGGCCGCCATGGCCGACAAGGATGCTCTTGATTTGATGGCGGCGATCACCCGCCCGCTCAACGACCGGCAATTGAAATACGTATTCGAGCGCGGCAGCGACGCCGACGCCGTGGAACGCTGCCAATCCCGCATCGCCTTCGCCCGGCTGATCGAGGCCGCGCCCCAGGCCGCCCAGGCCATTCGCGCCTATTATGCCAGCGGCTATCAATGATGGCGGCAATACACCTTGACATCCGCATTCGGCTATAGCCGCCGCCCCTGGTGATCTGCCATACTCAACCAAAGCTGGACACTGCCGTTGCCGCGCATTACACTTGCGAACGGCTCGCATCCAGGCCGAAGGGGTATCCGATCATGTTCACCGACAACACACTGACGCCGAAGGAAGCCGTGCGCTTGTGCGCACTGGGCATGATCGCGCGCCAATGCATGCGGTATTCCGAACTGGCCGGGGCGGTGCGTCATTTCATCAGCCGGGTGGCCGGGCCGCAGATCGACCTGATGGGTATGTCCATCGAATTGCTGCGCTACGAAGGTCTGGTGCAGGCGGTGGGCGGCGAAGGCATGGAAGACAACGCCCAACTGACCATCACCGAGGCCGGCAGCCGCGAGCTTCACGCCTTGCTGACGGCGCGTCTGCGCCCTGGCTCCGACCTGTCCAAGCTGGTCATCGCGCTGAAGATGCGCTTCCTTGATCTGCTCGAGGTCAAGGAACAGCAGGCCCAGGCCGATCTGTTGCTGGAAATGGTGGAAAGCGAACTGGCCCGCCTGCTGGATTTGCGCGGCGCCTTTGCCGGCGACGGCGACGGCTGCCACCTGATCGACTGGCTGGACCACGACATCGAGCAACTGGAAGCACGCCTGTCTTGGCTGGAAGAGTTTCGCCTGCGCCTTTAGTTTGACTTATATAAAACTAAAGAAGGACAATAGTGCAACCAATTACTGAAGAACCCCCACCACTTTAAGGCGCCCCCATTTAAGACGCCCAAAGAAAAGGCGTTTATTATCCCTCTAGAGCATTTTCACATCGAGCGTCCATATCCGTCGTGGGCGAAGAAATTGGCGCATTCCTCGGGCGGAAACAGGTCGATGAGTTTTCCGATCACGTCCCATAAGGTGTTGATGGTGCGGGCTTGCGCCTTTCGCAGCAGGCTCTTGAGCTTGGCGAAGGCGAGCTCGATGGGATTGAGGTCTGGGGAGTAGGGCGGCAGATACCGCAGGGTGGCCCCTCGGGCTTCGATGAGTTGCTTGACCCCTGCCACCTTGTGGGCGGGCAGATTGTCCATTACGACGATGTCGCCGGGCCGCAAGGTCGGAGCCAGGACCTGCTCGACATAGGCCAGGAAGATCGCGCCATTCATCGCCTTGTCGATGACGAAGGGGGCGGAGATTCCGTCATGCCGGAGCGCCCCGACGAAGGTGGTCATTTTCCAATGACCGTGCGGCACCGCAGCCAGCAGCCGCTGACCGCGCGGCGCCCGTCCGTAGCGCCGGGTCATGTTGGTCGATGCCCCGGTTTCATCAAGGAAGACCAAGCGGGTTGGGTCCAGCGCCGGCTGCTCGGCTCGCCAGGCGATGCGTCCTTCGGCTACGTCGGGACGTTCCTGCTCGGCAGCATGCGCACTCTTTTTTTCAGACTGAGGTCGAGCCGCTCAAGCGTGTTCCACAGGCCGCCGACGCTGATCGACACGCCCAATTCGGCCAGAACCCAGGCGCGCAACTCAGCCAGCGTGGCATCGGGCTCGACCTTGATCTGCGCCTGCAACGCCTCAAGGTGAGCCGCCAGCTTCTGTCCTGGCCGCCCAGGCCGTGGCTTCACCGTCGTCTCGCCGGTGGCCCGGCGGCGGCCTTGGGCCTTGTAGATGTACGAAACGCTCACCCGGAACAGCGGCGCCACCTCGTAGGCGCTCATGCCGCTGTCCACAGCCGCCAAAACTCTATCGCGCAAGTCCTGAGAATAGGACTGCCCTGAGCGCCACGTCATCGCATCATCCTCGGGAGCGTTGTTACCGAAGATGTTGAATCACAAAATGACCTCAGGGGGAATCCTCTACCGATTCCGCTCGGCGTGAAACCGCTCTAAGAGCACTTTCTTGGGGATAATAAAATGTCTGCGAACATCACGGTCGCCCGCCGTATTTACGGCGGCTTCGCCTTGGTTCTGGTTCTCTTGGCCAGTCTGGCGCTTATCGCTGTCCTTCAGATCAGCCGCATTCACGACAGTCAGAATATCTACGCGTCGGTCAGCGGCAATTCGATCAATGTCAGCGTGATCGAAGGCGACATTTCGGAACTGCGCAGACTGGTGACCCTGAACTCAGGATTGAACAACGAAGCTGCCGGCAAAAAAATCCCGGCCCTTCTGGAGCGCCTGGATAAAGAACTCGGTGAAGCCATCAAGGTCACCCGCGACCCCAAGCGCAAAGAAAACCTGGAACGTATGTTGGTCCTGTTGGGCAATTATGCCCAAATCGTCAAACAGATTCAGGCTAACGACGTCAAACGGGATCAATTGATCGAATCACGTATGAACACCAGCGGTCTGGCGGCTCGCAAGGCCTTGTCGGAGATCACCCTGTCCGCCATGCATGATGGTGACTATCAGGCCGCTGCCCTCACCGGCCAGATCCAGGAAGCCCTGATGCTGACCCGTCTTGCGGCCTGGAAATTCCTGTCCGAACCCAAGCCCGAAACGGTTGATGAGGTCAAAGCTGCGGCCGGCGCCTTCCTTGATACGGCAAACAAGCTGGAAGCCCGCTTGCTAAACCCCACCCGCAAGGCCTTGGCCGCCAACGCCGAAAAACTGGCGCGCGACTATGTGGCGGCCTTTGATGAAACCGCCCAGGCCGTGCTGATGTCCAACCGCCTGCTGTTCAAGGATGGTGCGGCTATTGGCGAGGAACTGGGCCAATTAGCCATGGAAACGCTGGACTCTCAGCGTCATTACCTCGAGCAATTGGATCAAGATACCGATGCGACCATGAACAACACCACGCGCCTGATGTCGATCTTAGGGGCCTTGGGACTGGGCTTGGGCATTGTCTTGTCGATCTTTATCGCCCGCTCGATCATCGTTCCGATCAAAGCCATGACCCAGGCGATGGGCCGTTTGGCCGGCGGCGACAAGACCATCGACATTCCGGCACGTGAACGCGGTGACGAAATCGGCGCCATGGCTGCCGCCGTCCAGGTGTTCAAGGACAACGCCATCCGCGTCGAGCAATTGACCGCCGAACAAGAAGAACAAAAGCGTCGTTCCGAAGCCGAACGCCGTGCAGCCCTGCATCAGATGGCGAACAATTTCGAAGCCCAGGTGGGTGGCGTGGTCAACGCGGTGACCGCGGCGGCCGTGCAGTTGCAGGCGGCGTCGCGTCAGATGGCGGCCAACGCCACCGAAACCAGCGCCCAGGCCACCACGGTGGCCAGCGCCGCCGAACAGGCCTCGGCCAACGTGCAGACGGTGGCTTCGGCCAGCGAGGAACTGGCGGCATCCATCAACGAAATCGCCGCCCAAATGCAACGCTCGCAGGCGGTGGCCGAACGCGCCGACGAGCAGGCCCGATCCAGCGAAAGCGTCATCCAGCAATTGGCGGAAACGGTGGCCAGCATCGGCGCCATCGTCAACCTGATCACCCATATCGCGCACCAGACCAACCTGTTGGCCCTGAACGCCACCATCGAAGCGGCCCGCGCTGGCGAAGCCGGCAAGGGCTTCGCCGTGGTCGCCAACGAGGTCAAGGGGCTAGCCAGCCAGACCGCCCAAGCCACCGAGGAAATCGCCACCAAGATCGCCGCCGTGCAAAACGGCACCCACGACGTGGTGACCTCTATCGCCGCCATCTCCCATGTCATCAACGAAATGAGCGAGATCAGCGCCACCGTCGCCTCGGCGGTCCAGGAACAGACCGCCGCCACCGGGGAAATCGCCCGCAACGTCGATCAGGCGTCCATGGGCACCCAGGAAGTGTCCAACAATATCGGCATGGTGGAAACCGCCGCCCGCGAAACCGGCCACGCCGCCAATCAGATCAGCGATTCGGCTGCCGAGTTGTCGCAGCAAAGCGAGATGCTGAAGGTCGAGGTGAGCAACTTCCTGTCCCAGGTGCGTTCCGACGACAAAGAACAGAAATTGATGGAATGGAACGACAGCCTGAACGTCGGCATTGCCGAGGTGGACAAACACCATCACGAGATGATCGACAAGCTGAACCACTTCTTCCGCCAAATGCTCTCGGGCGATGCCGGCATGGCGGCCCTGGAAGTAGCGCGCACCTTGTTGCCCGACATGCAAAAGCATTTCGAGGAAGAGGAACAGATCATGGAACGCAAGGGGTTTGACGGACTGGCCAGCCACCGCAAATCCCACCAGAACTTCCTGGCCCAGGCCAAGGCCCATTGCGACGCCGTCCAATCGGGGCGCACCGATGCGGCGCAATCGCTGTTCCGCTTCATGGCCGACTGGATGCGCAGCCATATCCAAGACCACGATATCGCCTTTGCCCGCTTCGTCAGCGCCAAGGCGGCGTAAGCTTTGACGTCAGACGGCGGCGCATCACTGGACGCGCCGCCGTCCTCGTTTTATAGTCCGGTCATGTCCGACCTGATTCCCGGATTGGAAGATTCCGCCGAACCCGCGCCCCATCACGCCGGCCACCGCGAGCGGCTGCGCCAGCGTTTCCTGGCCGAACCCAACGCCTTGCCCGATTACGAAATCCTGGAACTGCTGCTGGCCAGCGTCATCCCGCGCAAGGACACCAAGCCGCTGGCCAAGGCGCTGATCGCCGAGTTCAAGACCTTCGCCGACGTCCTGGCCGCCCCGGTTCAGGCCCTGGAAAGCTTCACCGGTGTTTCGGCGGCCACCGCCGCCTACCTGAAGGTGGTCGAACACGCCGCCACCCGCATGGCCCGCTTGCAGGTGATCGACCGACCGGTGATCACCAAATGGGACCAATTGCTGGATTACTGCACCATTGCCATGGGCCGGCTGCCGACCGAGCAATTCCGCCTGTTGTTCCTGGACCGCAAGAACGTACTGATCGCCGATGAATTGCAGGGCCAGGGCACCGTCGACCACACGCCGCTTTACCCGCGCGAGGTGGTCAAGCGGGCGTTGGACCTGAACGCCTCGGCCATCATCATGGTGCACAACCACCCCAGCGGTGACCCCGCCCCCAGCCGCGCCGACATCGACATGACCAAGCAGGTCGCCAATGCCCTGAAAGGGGTGGGCATCGCGGTGCATGACCACCTGATCATCGGCCGCAAGGGCCATGTCAGCTTCAAGGCCCAGGGGTTGCTGTAATGGAGCTGCAAAAAGCGGTCTTCCCCCCGATCATCGCCGTGTTCAACCATAAGGGCGGCGTCGCCAAGACCACCACCGCCGGCAATCTGGCCGCCTGTCTGGCCGCCTTCGGCTATCGGGTGGTGTTGGCCGATCTGGATGCCCAGGGCAACGCCACCGGTTCTTTCGGCATCCTGCCGTTGCCGCCGGTGGGAGCCATGGACGTCATCACCGGGCGGGTGCGACTGGACGAGGCGCTGATCCCCACCTCGTTCCCCGGTCTGTCGCTGCTGCCCGCCACCACCCAATTGCGCACGGCGGAACAGGAATTGGGGGCGCATGAGCGCTCGCATCTGGCGCTGCGCACGGCATTTGCCAGCCAGAACATCGCCGCCCACGCCCATATCGTCATCATCGACTGCCCGCCATCCTTGGGCACCATCACCGGCAACGCCCTGGCCGCGGCGGCGGCGGTGCTGATCCCGGCGCGGCCCGATCCCTATTCACACGAAGGCCTGGTCAACACCTGGCACGAGATCAAGCGCCTGCGCCAGAACGCCAATGCGACGCTGAACGTGGCCGGCATCTTGCTGACCATGACCGGCGAGGACACCACCGGCGGCGACGTCGCCCGCTCCATGCGGGCGGAATTCGGCGATCAGGTCTATGCCATCGCCATCGAAAACGATCCCAAGGTCACCGAGGCGGCGCAGATGGGGGTGCCGGTATCGGTGCTTGATCCCGATGGCGGCGCCGGTCTGGGCTATTTGCAGGCCACCGCCGAGATGATCACTCGATTGCGCCGCCACGCCCGCCACGACATCCATGCCCTGGCCGAGCCGCTGCCCCTGATCACCGCGCAAAACACCTTGCGCGACTGGCGGTCAAGACTGCCGGGCCTGCAACGGCGGGCCGGGGCCAATCCGGCCTGGACCGCCGTGCAGATCGCCAACGAGGATGCCGACGATCTGCCCTCCGCCCCGCCGCCGGCCAGGACCGAGGCGCCACGCCAGGGCTTCGGTTGGGGGGCGCTGCTGCTGATGCTGCTGCTGGGCGGTGCGTTGGGGGCGGCTGTCACCGTATTTTCGTATAAAGATATCGCTGGACATTGACCGCGCGGCCTTTCTTCCCCATCTTGGTGGACAAGGGAGGTTCCCTAGCTTTACAGGAGCAGCCGATGCGCCGTCGCCAAGCACTCGCCAAGGCCCAACAACAGGTGGATTTGCGTCCCCTGGCCGTGACCTTCCTGTTCGTGATCGCCGCCTTCGCCCTTTACGCGCTCTAGATGATCGGGCCTTGGATGGCGGTGCCCGCCTGACCTTGCCGCCATCTTGGATGCCATGAAAAAAGACAGCCTGATCACCCATGCCGGTCGTCACCCCGAACGTCATTTCGGTGCCGTCAACCCGCCGGTTTACCACGTCTCGACCATCCTGCACCCATCGGTCGCCGCCATGGAGCAAAGCGGCAAGAAGCCGTTCGAGGGTGTGCGCTATGGCCGTTTCGGCACGCCGACCACCCACGCCTTCGAGGAAGCTCTGGCCGCTGTCGAGGGCGGACACAAGACCGTCGCCACCTCGTCCGGTCTGGCCGCCATCACCGGCGCGCTTTTGGCTTATCTGAAGGCCGGCGACCATCTGCTGATGGTCGACACCACCTATTTCCCCACCCGCAAGTTCTGCGATTCGGTCCTGGCCGGTCTGGGTATCGAGACCACCTATTACGACCCGCTGGTGGGGGCCGGCATCAAGGATCTGCTGCGCCCCAACACCCGGGTTGTATTCACCGAATCGCCCGGTTCCCTGACCTTCGAGGTTCAGGACATCCCGCTCATCGCCGAAATCGCCCATGGCCATGGCGCCGTGGTGATGATGGACAACACCTGGGGGGTGCTGAACTTCCAGCCCTTCGCCCATGGTGTCGACGTCTCCATCCAGGCCTGCACCAAATACGTGGTCGGCCATGCCGACGCCATGCTGGGGGCGATCACCCTGAAGGACGAAGACAGCTGGCTCAGGGTCAAATCCTCGGTCGCCGCCTTCGGCCACTCGCCCGGAGCGGAAGAATTGTATCTGGGCCTGCGCGGCCTGCGCACCTTGGCCGTGCGGCTCAGGCAGCATGCCGCCACCGCCCTGACCTTGTGCCAATGGCTGCAAACCCGGCCCGAAATCGAGCGCGTGCTGTATCCGGCCCTGGCCGACGATCCCGGCCATGATCTGTGGCAGCGCGACTTCACCGGTGCCTGCGGTCTGTTCGGGGTGATCCTCAAGCCTGGCTTCGGCAAACCGGCCATCGAGGCCATGCTGGACGGCTATGCCTTTTTCGGTCTGGGCTTTTCCTGGGGCGGCTTTGAAAGCCTGGTCATCCCCACCTATGGCCATTCCATCATCCGTACCGCCAGCGCCTGGGACCATGCCGCCATCAGCCTGCGCTACCATGCCGGGCTCGAGGATGCCTGCGACCTGATCGGCGACCTGGAAGCGGGTTTCGACCGGCTGCGGGGCGGCTGATGCGCTGGCTGGCGCTGCTGGCGGGCCTGCTGCTGGCCCCCCTCACCGCCCCCACAATCGCCCGAGCCCATCCGCATGTGCTGATCGATTCCCACCTGATCTTTCTGTTCGAGGCCGGCAAGATCGCCGGCATCCAGATGGGCTGGAAGTTCGACCCGGTCTATTCCTCGACCCTGGTCCAGGATTTCGACGCCGACAAAAGCGGCAGTCTGTCACCCAGTGAACTGGCCAGCATCGAGAAAGAGGCCTTCCGCGATACCCGCCAGCACCAGTACTTCACCCATGCCCAGGTGGATGGGCGGGTGGTGGAATGGCCGGAAGCGGCGAATTTCCAGGTTCTGGTCCACAAGGACGCGCTGCTTTATGCCTTTCGCCTGAACTTTCCCAGCCCCATCGATCCGCGCCAAAGCCCGCTCAAGGTTTCCACCTATGAGGAAAGCTTTTACATCGATATCGACATCCCCAACGACGCGGCGGTCAAACTGGTGGGCGACGGCTCGCAGGGCTGCCGGGCCATGATGGGCCCGGATAAAGCCAATCCGCTGTTGGGCGGCGTCGCTTTTCCCAAAAAAGTGGAAATCCGTTGCGACTGAGCCTGAGGGCGCCTATGGATAATGTTATGTTATAACACTTAACCAGCCATAGCGACGAAAGCCGAGCATGAGCCTGATGCCCCCCCCCGCCCCCACCGGTTTCGACCTGCCGGAACCCCTGCGCTCGCTGGCCGAATGGGGCTTTGCCCTGCAACGGGGCCTGAATGGGGAGATGCGCCGTCAACTGGTTCTGATGCAAGACGGCGGCGTCAGTTGGGAGCCCTTGGCCGCGATCATCCTGGCCGCCTTTCTCTACGGCATCTTTCACGCCATCGGTCCCGGTCATGGCAAGGTGGTGATCGGATCGTGGTTCGCCAGCCGCCGCGCCCGCATCGCCTATGGCCTGGCCGCCTGCGCCCTGTCGGCGCTGGTGCAGGCGGCGTCGGCCATCGCCGTCGTGCTGCTGCTGGCCGGCGCCCTGTCGCTGGCCCCGCGCGACGTGTTGGCCCAGGCGGCATGGCTGGAAACCGGATCCTATGCCCTGATCACCCTGATGGGGGTGTGGATGCTGGTACAGGCCCTGCGCGGCCGACATGCTTGCGGTCACGATCACGGCGACCATCAACACGGCCCCCATTGCAATCACGCCGATCACACCCCGACCATTCCGGACCGCAGCCTGTGGGCGATGGCGGCAGCGGTGGGGTTCCGCCCCTGTTCGGGCGCCATCCTGGTGCTTTTGTTCACCTTGGCGAATGGCATGCTATGGGTGGGGATCGTGGCGACCTTGGCCATGGCGGTGGGGGTGACCATCACCGTGTCGGGTATCGGCCTGTCGGCCCTGGGGCTGAACCGCCTGCTCGAAAGCCGCTTCGGCACCTCGCCCCACGCCGCCTTATGGCGACGGCTACTGGCGGTGGCCGGCGCCGGGACGATCCTGCTTTTGGGGTTGGTTCTGCTGCTCGGGGTAATCCACAACGGGCCGGCGCTCACCGGCTGAGGCCGGACGCTTGGCGGTGAAACGCTGATCCAGCCGGATAGCGGCGATGGACACGGCGAACAGGGCCAGCCAGACGATACGGTTCTGATAACGGTCATGGGGATTGGACAACGCCCCGCAGACGAAGGCGTTACCCAAAAAGGCGACGATGACCACCGCCAACAAACCGGTGCTGATACGGTCACGCCGCTTCCAGGCCACCGCCAGCAAGACCAGGGCCGCCAATTGCGCCGCCTGGGCGATGGGCACCTGAATCTGGTTCAAAAGCTCGAAGTCGATGCCGCCGTGACGCTGCTGCATGGCATAGCGGAAGGCGCGGAAATCATCGGGATAACGCCTGAGCTGGGTTTTGACGAAATGCCAGCTCATGGGCACCAGATCCTCGCCGGTGCCGATCAGTTCCATCTGGGTCAGCGTGTTGCCCACCATGGCCTTGGCGGTATCCATGGGAAAGGTCTTGATGGTGCCCTTGACGATGGCGGCGGCCTCGTCCTGCATGCCGGTCCAGCCGCCCAATTGCTGGAACACCGATGGCCCCCACAGGAACTCGTCGGCGGTGTGCGGCAATTGCTCCTTGTATTCACACAATTTCAACGGGGCCCCGCCGGGGCAGACCTCGTCCAGATATTTCTGCGCCAGCCCGTCCTGGACGAACAAGGCCAGTTGCAGCACCTGCCCTGAGGCACTGAAAAAGCCCTTACCGGTGGCCATCCAATGGGTCGCCGGCACCAATCCCACGCCCAAGGCCACCGCTGGCAGCACGAAAACCAGACGGGGGCGCGGCATGCGCAAGGAAAAGCGCGAGGCCAGCCACATGGCCGCCAGCACCAGCACCAGTCCCGACGCCACCGCCACATGGGTCATATGAACGCAGATGGACAAACCGACCACCGGGATGAGCACCGCCCGCCGCCAGCGCGGTAAGGCGGAACCGAAGGCCAGCACCGCCACCCCCAGAATGGTCAGCCCGGCGAACATGTCGGCCATCACCTGGGCCACCACCCAGGGCAGGCCGGTGGCCAGGGACAGCAACAGCCCCATGGCCAGATAGACATGGGGGCGATAGCGGGCGATCCACGCCCACACCGCTTCGTGCAGCATCCAGGCCATCAACAGCGCCTGGAACACCGGGATCACCCACAAGGTGTCGAAGGGCCGGGCCAGCACGGTGACCAGCCCATAGGTCATGATGCGGAAGATGATCGGCTGCCAGGAAAAGGCCATCTCGACATAATCTTCGCTGTCGAAATAAACCAGCGGATAGCCGTTCCACAGCGCCGGCCCCAAGAGCAGCAGCATCACCGCCGCGACGGACGCGATCCGCCAGCCCTGCCAATGCAAAAATCGGGCGGTCGCCTCGATCACGCCCGTTTCCAGGTGGTACCTTGCGGGCCGTCTTCCAGAACCACGCCGGAATCGGCCAGTTCCTTGCGGATGCGGTCGGCCTCGGCGAAATTCTTGGCCTTCCGCGCCTCCAGGCGGGCCTGGATCAGGTTTTCGATCCCCGCCTCGTCGGGACCGCTGTCAGCGCCTGCCGATTGCCAGCGAAACCACACTTCCGGGTCTTGCAACAGAACACCCAAGGCTTGGCCGGCGGCCAGCAGAGCACCGCGGGCGCGGGCCTTGTCGGCGACGCTTTCCGCCTTGTTCAAGCTGCCGGCCAATTCATGCAGATGGGAAATGGCCAAGGGCGTGTTGAGGTCGTCTTCCAGCGCCGCCTGCACCGCCAGCGGCAATTCCACCGCCTCGGTGCCGGCATCGGCGGTGCCGCGCAAGGCATTGTACAGACGGTCCAAGGTGGCACGGGCCTGCTTCAGCCCCTCGGCGGTCCAGTCGAAGGGCTGGTGGTAATGGGTGGACAACATGCACAGGCGGATGGCCTCGCCCGGGGCAGTTTCCAGCAACTCGCGCACGGTGAAGAAGTTGCCCAGCGACTTGGACATCTTCTCGCCTTCCACCATCAGATAGCCGTTATGCAGCCAATAACGGGCGAACGGCGCGCCGTTGGCGCACTGGCTTTGGGCGATTTCGTTCTCGTGGTGGGGGAAGACCAGATCCTGGCCGCCGCCATGGATATCGAAGGTCTGGCCCAGATACTGGCCGCTCATGGCGCTGCATTCGATGTGCCAGCCCGGACGACCCCGGCCCCAGGGTGAGTCCCAGCCGGGCAGATCGGGGGGGGACGGCTTCCACAGCACGAAATCACCGGCATTCTTTTTATAAGGCGCCACCTCGACGCGAGCACCGGCGATCATCTCATCCATGGAACGGCGCGACAATTGGCCGTAATCGGCCATGCTGCCCACCTCGAACAACACATGGCCTTCGGCGGCGTAGGCATGGCCCTTGGCGATCAGCACCTGGATCATGTCGATCATCTGCTGGATATGGGCGGTCGCACGCGGCTCGATGGTCGGCGGCAGGGCGTTCAACTCGGCGATGTCGTCATGAAACATCTGGGTCGTCCGCGCGGTGATCACCGCGATCGGCTCGCCCGAATCCTTGGACCGCTGATTGATCTTGTCGTCCACGTCGGTGATGTTGCGCACATAGGTCACCGCCGGATACAGCCGGGTCAGCAACCGGTACAGCACGTCGAAGACGATGACCGGACGGGCATTGCCGATATGGGCGCGGTCATAGACGGTGGGGCCGCACACATACATGCCCACGTGATCGGGGGACAGAGGCTGGAAGGCTTCCTTCCGGCGGGTCAGCGTGTTGTACAGAACCAGGGCCACGACGGCACCTCCCCCTTTAGGCGACTTGGCCGGACAGACGCGCCAGCGCCTTGTCGCGACCGATCAGCGGCAGCAGCAATTTCAGTTCCGGGCCGTTTTCGCGGCCCGTGAGCGCCAGACGCAGCGGGTGGAACAGCTCGCGCCCCTTGCGTCCGGTCGCCTGCTTGACGGCATTGGTCCACGCCCCCCAGGTGGTCTGATCCCAGGCGCCATCGGGCAGAACCGCCGCCGCCTGGGCGCAGAACGCCGCGTCCTCGATCACCGGATCGATGGGGCCGGTGACCACCGGCCACCACTGGGCCGCGTCGCCGATGCTGGCCAGGTTGGCCTTGACCGCATCCCAGAAGCCCGCATGGACACCGTCCAGGCCCAAGGCGGCCAGACGCGGCGCCACCTGATCGAAGCTGAGGCCATGCAGCAACTTGGCATTCAGGTGGGCCAATTCGTTCGGATCGAACTTGGCGGTGGAACGGCTGAAATGGGTGATGTCGAACTCATCCACCAACTGATCCAGAACAGCACGGATCTCGATGGCGTCGGACGTGCCCAGCTTGGCCAGCAGCGAATTGACCGCCATGGGCTCGGTACCCTGCTCGCGCAGATCGGCCAAGGACAGCGAACCCAGGCGCTTGGACAGGCCGGCGCCGGAAATATCGGTCAGCAGCGGCAGGTGGGCGAAAGCCGGCGGCTCGGCCCCTAAAGCCCGGAACAGTTGGATTTGCGGTGCCGAATTGGTGACGTGATCCTCGCCACGGATGATGTGGCTGATGGCGAACTCGATATCGTCGACGACGCTGGGCAGGGTGTACAGATAGGTGCCGTCGGCGCGGATCAGCACCGGATCGGACAGGGACGCGCAATTGACGTGGCTGTCACCGCGCACCAGGTCGTCCCAGCGCACATCCTTGTGGTCGAGCTTGAAACGCCAATGGGGCTGGCGGCCCTCGGCCTCGAACTTGGCGCGGTCGGCGGCGGTGACGTGCAAGCCGGCGCGGTCATAGACCGGCGGCAGGCCACGGGCCAATTGCCGCTTGCGCTTGAAATCCAGCTCTTCCGGCGTTTCCCAGCAGGCATACAGGCGGCCATCGGCCTTCAGCCGCTCGGCGGCGGCGGTGTACATATCCAGCCGCTTGGACTGCCACGCCTTTTTGTCCCAGGCCAAGCCCAGCCAGGACAGGTCGCGGGCGATGCCTTGGGCGAATGCGTCGGTGGAGCGCGCCAGATCGGTGTCGTCGTAGCGCAGCATGAAATAGCCGCCATGCGCCTTGGCGAACAGCCAGTTGATCAAGGCGACGCGGGCATTGCCCACATGCAAAAGCCCGGTGGGGCTGGGGGCGAAGCGGACCGTGACGGTCATGGGATGAGGACGTTTCCAAAAGGTTTGGCGAAGCGGTCCTCCCCTATAGCACCTGGCCTTGGCGGCAACAAGCCTGGGGCATCACCGCCGTCAACGGACCCGCACCGAGGCCCGAGGACGGGGCAATGTGAACGGCCATTGACAATAGCCGCGCCGCTACCGGTTGCCCGCATGCCTAAGCCATATTACCTTGGCGGCGCGAGCAAACCATGGCAATCGATGATTGCCGACGGCAGAAGAAAGTCAGATGAAAAGAGCATTGCCGTCCATATTGTCAAGGCAGTTCCAGTTCATATTTCTGGCTTTCACCCTGACTCTGACCAACACCTTTACCACCACCTTGGCGTCATCGACGTTTTTGTCCAATGCCGGGGCGGATAGCCTGCCGATTTATTACGTCATCTTTTCCGCTGTCTCGATTCCGGTTTCACTCGTTTTTTCCACCATCATCGACAAATGGCCGCGATCGCGGATTTTTCAGGCCATGCTGCTGACCTTGCTGGTCCAGGGCGTGGCGCTGCCGCTGTTGCCGCTGGTGATGGAGGCGGCAACGGCGGGGACCATCGCCTATCTGGGCTTCAGCATCTGCGAAATGCTGCTGTACAGCGTTTACTACGTCCTGTTCGCCGATCATTTCACCGCTACCGAGGCCAACCGCCTGACCACGCCGGTGGCCATGAGCATGGCCATGGGCGGCATCGCCGGGGCTGGGCTGGTCGGCGGCATCGCCGCCCTGATGCCGCGCGAGGTGGCGGCCATGACCGCGCCGCTGCTGGCCGGGCTGGTGCTGATGCAATCCATCTGGCTGAGCCGGCGGGAAGAGCCGCTGGACGAATGCGAATCGGCGGCGGATGAAGGCGTGTGGGACAGCATCCGCATCCTGCCCAAGGTGGCGTCGCGTTATCCCATCATCGCCTTCATGGCGGCGGCGGTATTCCTTAACACCATGCTGCAATGCATGGCCGAATACGCGGCGTTTTCCATCTATTCCGAACATTATCCCGACGAAGACGCGCTGACCGCCTTTCTCGGGCTGGCCAATGCCGGCATCAACGTGATCGGCGTCATCATCGTCCTGGCCTTCACCAACCCGCTGCTGCCACGTCTGGGGGTGGCGCGCATGAATGTGTGCGTGCCCTTGTTCAACAGCTTCGCCTTCGGCGTGCTGGCGCTGTGGAACGGCCTGCCGGCGGGGGTGCTGTCGCACATCAATTACGACGCCTTCGAAAACAATGCCGGCGTGCCGGTGTTTTCCATGAACTACAACGCCATGCCCCATCGCTTCGTCGGGCGCATCCGGGTGTTCAACGACGGCGCCGTCTATCCCCTGGCCTTGCTGGTGGCCGGGCTGGTGCTGCTGGTGCTCGACGGGCTGGTGCCGCTGTCGGGCATCGCCGTGCTGTGCGTGGGCCTGAGCGTGGTTTTCCTGCTGGTCGCCCTGCGCATCAAACGTCATTACGTGCACGGGCTGATCGAGATGCTGCGCAACGGCAGCATGGATCTGGATGCCGCCGGCAAGGGCTTTCGCCCGCCGCCGGAATACGTGGACGACATCATCACCATGCTCGACAGCCCCGATGCCGACACCGTGTTCCTGGGGCTGGAAATGGCAGTGCGCTGCGACAGCACCATCGCCCTGGCCCGCGCCGGCGATTGCCTGCCCAAGCTGGACCCCCAGCGTGGCCGCACCATCCTGCACGACCTGCTGACCGAGAACCGGGCCGGCACCATCATCTTGCTGCGCGATTTGTGCGATTCGCCCATGGCCGAACTGCGTCGGCTCGGCCTTGGCGTTCTGGGGGAAAAAGCCCTGCCGCTGGATGGTTGCGATATGGCCGCCCTAGCCGTCGACAACGATGAAAGCGTCGTCGCCATGGCCCGGGTGCTGAACGGCGCCGGAACCGGCGACACCGCGCGTTTATCCACCGCCGCGGCCCAGGCGGTCATCGACATCACCGCCAGCCTGGCTCCACGCGACGCCGCCCGGATCATCCGCGCCTTCGGTGACCATCCGGCGCCGCAAGTGCGGGCGGCGGCCCTGATCGCCACCACCCGCCATGCTCAACCCGGCGACAGCGCGGTGATGCCGTGGGCGCGCAAGGCGGCGCAAGAGGCCGACACCGAAGTCCGCGCCGCCGCCCTGGCGGCGCTGACCCGTCTGAGCCTGCCGGTCAACCTGCCGGCCCTGGCCGCAGCCGGTCTGGGCGATGACGACCCCAGGGTTCGCCGCTTGGTGGCGGCGGAACTGGGCCAGCGCGGCACCGATGCCTTGCCGGCGGTGGCGGCGCAATTGCGGGCGCTATCCCCGGCCACCTGTCATGCCGCCCTCGACGCTCTGGGCCTGATCGGCGGCAAAAGCGCGGATCAGGCGCTGTTCGCCTTTTTGTCGGAACGGGTCTATCCCCAGACCACCCAGGCGCTGGCGCTGCAAAAGCGCGTCCCCGGCGACGGCACCGCCTGGGCGGCCTTGCGGCAGGCCCTCGACGACGTCAACCAGCAATCCCTGGCCCTGGTCCTGGCCGGATTGGGGGCCATGGGCTATCAGCGCATCCTTGGTTCGGTCCGTGCCGCCCTGGCCGCCAGCGAGCCCCGGGTCAAATCCAACGCCCTGGAAACCCTGGCGTCGCTGGCCCATCGCCATTACGTGCTGCCATTGCTGCCGCTGCTGGAACAACAGGCCGATGCCCCACCGCCGGCCCGGCCCACGGATGCGGCCATCATCGCCGACATCCTGACCCAGGCCCTGGCCCTGCCCAGCCCATGGGTGCGTGCCGCCGCCCTGGTGGTATGGCGGCAGGACCTCAACACTCTGCCGCCCGCATCGGACGATACCGAAGATGCGGTGGTCGCCGAAACCCGTGCCCGGCTGGCGGCGGGAACCGCTCCGGACGACAAGGATCTCCCCATGAACCGACTGGCCTTCCTGAAATCGGTTTCGCTGTTCCAGAACATGAGTCTGGACAATCTGGTGGCCCTGGACCACGCCATGAGCCGCGAAACCTATCTGGCCGGCGAAGATATCGTGCGCGAAGGCGAATCCGGCGACCGTCTATACGTGATCTTTCGCGGCGCGGTCACCATCACCAAGCACCTGCCCGACGGGCCGCGCCAATTGGCGACGCTGCACAGCGGCCAGATTTTCGGCGAAATGTCCATCTTCGAGGCGGAAACCCGCTCGGCCACCGTCACCGCCACCGAGGAAACCGAGGTGCTGTCGCTGGACCAGGACCACCTGCACAGCCTGATCCAGCAACGCCCTGAAATATCGGTGGAAATGTGCAAGGTGCTGGTACGGCGCTTGCGGAAGATGATTGCCTGAGATTATCAGGCAAACTCGTGGCGCGGGTGAAACTGGTTGTAATCACACAGCAATTCCTCGCCGGCGACGATGTCGCGGGTGGCGATGGTATCGACCACGCAATCGGTGTTGGGCTGGTCGCTGTGATTGAAGAAGCGCGCATGGTCGCCGTCGAGCAAATAGATCGGGCTGCCCACCTCTTCCGGATATGAATAGGTCCGCAGGAACGACCGCGCCGGTTCCGGCAAGGCATCGCGCTCGGCCTGGGTGAAACGGCGATCGACCCGCTCGTCAAACCGCCAGATCACCGTGCCCTTGGCGATGTTTTCACCGGCGAACAGACCGATGCCATGGACGGAACTAGCCCCCAGATAAGTCTTGACCAGCAGCATAATCCCCTCCCCCTAAAGAATGCAGCGTTGGCCGTCGTCGATGCCTTCGCACCAGCACGGACGGCCCAGCTTGATCAGATCCATGTCATGGTAGTTGATGGTCAATTGCTCGCCCGCTTCGATGGCGCGGATGGTTTCCACCACCAGCACCCCGGCATCGGCGCGGCAATTGGCCTTGCACGAATGGTTGATGAAGTCGATGCCGCTGATCTCCACCCCCGCCTGCGGCATGATGGCGTAAAGCTTGCCGTCGGTCAGCCTCAGGTGGATGGACATGCTGCCATCCTGGCCCCGCCAATCCACCAGCCCATCCGCGGCGAGATCAAACACTTGGGCGGCACCGTCGAAGACGCCGACCACCGTGCCACCGGCGATGTCGCGGCGGGCGAAAACCCCGGATTCCCCCGCCACTGCGCGCACTTCCACCAAATCAAGATCGGTCCAGCTCATCTCGTCCCCGTTTTTTGTCCCCAGGGCTGAGACTACCCGATACCGCCTCAATCGTAAGTCAAACCAAACCTCGTTCAACATGCGTTGAATATCAATCGGTTACGCTTTTACCGGCACTTTGGCGCCACACCACGTCCTGAAACGCCGATTGTCGCGGCTGGGATCGGGTCAAGGCTTAGGCAGCAGCGCCCCTTGGCAGGCCTTGACCATGGACATCCAGTCCTGGGCCAGGCCGTCCATCTCGGCGCCGATTTCATCGCCCACGGTCAGCAGATCGGGTGGCGGCAGCGGCAGATAGGCCTCGGCGGTGCCGCATTCGCGATGGATTTTCATGCCCAGCTTGCGGGCCAGGGCGATCATCGAGCCGTTGTCGCTTTGACACAGGGTGTAAAGCTTTTCCGCCCTGCGGTTGCGGGTCCAGCGCACGGCGCGCCGGGTCAGTTCGGCACCGACGCCATGGGCACGGCTGTCGCTGTCGACACTGATGCCCATCTCCGCCACCGGGCCGGCAAAGGCCACATGGGCGACACCCACCAGCCGGTCACCGTCGAAACAGCCCAGCAGCAGGTCATCGGCGGCGATGCCGGCGACGTATTTGTCGATCCAGTCGTCACCGACGCGGGAATGAGCGAAACGGAAGGAACGGTCGGCGGGCGACAGGCGCTTCAGATGCGCGGCGAAAAGCGGGCGTTCAGCCATCAAAAGCTTGCGATGCAGCATGACCTTGTACTCCTGCTTTCCCTCCCTGATCTCATAATTAGCAGAAATTTATTGTGCAGTGCAACATAAATCTGGTCATACCGGTCCAACGTCCTCGCAGATGTGCAAAACGGCACCATCTTCGTCCACTTCCACCAATTGCACCGGATAGCCCCATAGATTGGCCAGATGGCGCAGGGTATGGCCGGCCTGGGCCGAATCCAGCAAGATACCGTTGGCCACCCGGTGATGGACAATCAGCCGGCGGTCACCGCTCAGGTCGACGTCGGCCACCTGGATGTCCGCTTCCAGGGCACCGATATCGTAGCTGCGGGCCAGGGTCTGACGCACCTGACGATAGCCGCGCTCGTCATGAATGGCCTTGATCACCATGTCGTCATCCTCGGCCTTGTCGTGCAGATGGAACAGCCGGAGCTTGCGCATGACGGCCGGCGACAGGAATTGCAGGATGAAGCTTTCGTCGCGGTAATCGGCCCAGGCATGGCGAAGCGTCGCCCACGGGTCGTTGTTGCCGGCGAAATCGGGGAACCAGGCACGGTCCTCGACGGTGGGCTGGGTGCAGATGCGGGCGATGTCCTGCATCATGGCGAAACCCAGGGCATAGGGGTTGAGGCCGGAATAGCGCGGATCGTCGAAGCCGGGCTGGAACACCACATTGGTGTGGGAGTGCAAAATCTCCATCAAGGTGCCGTCATCGATGCGGCCCTGTTCATGCAGGCGGTTGGCGATGGTGTAATGCACCATGGTGGCGCAGCCTTCGTTCATCACCTTGGTCTGCTTTTGCGGATAGAAATACTGGGCGATGTTGCGGACGATGCGCAAAATCTCGCGCTGCCACGGCGCCAGCAGCGGCGCCGATTTTTCCAGGAAATACAGGATGTTTTCCTCGGGCAGACCTAGCGCGTGCTTGCGTTCGGCCAAATCCTCGTCCACCGGGGCGCTGATTCCGGCCTTGGGCAGCGTCCGCCACAGATCGTTGTAATTCTGCTGGAACCAGTCTTCCCGCTCTTTCTCGCGCCGCTTGTCCTCGGCCAGATCGAACGGACGCTTGCGCGGATATTTGTGCACGCCGTGGCTCATAAGCGCATGGGCGGCGTCCAACACCCGCTCCACCGCCCGCTGTCCATGGCGTTCTTCGGCGTGCTGGATGTAGCCCTTGGCGAAGTCCAGGTAGTCCAGGATGCCCTTGGCGTCGGTCCATTGCCGGAACAAGGCGTTGTTCTTGAAGAAATGGTTATGGCCGAAGGCGGCATGGGCGACCACCAGGGTCTGCATGGCCATGGAGTTTTCCTCCATGACATAGGAAATACACGGGCTGGAATTGATGACGATCTCATAGGCCAGACCGCGCATGCCCTTGCGGTATAAAGTCTCGTCGGCGGCGAAATGCTTGCCGAACGACCAATGCTTGTACATCAGCGGCATGCCGATGGAGGAATAGGCATCCAGCATCTGCTCGGCGGTGATCACCTCGATCTGGTTGGGATAGGTGTCCAGGCCCAATTCGTCATGGGCGATGCGGGCGATGGCATCATGGGTGCGCTGGAGCTTGTCGAAGTTCCAGTCGGCGCCGGTGAACAGCAATTTACCCGGACCGTCATGCCTGGGCATGGCTTTTCTCCCGGCTGAACAATTCACGGAACACCGGAAAGATCTGGGCGCGGTTGCGCACCTTGCGCATGGCCATGTTAGGGGCGGCGACGCTTTTATAGGTGCGCCACAGATCGGTTTCGCGCCCCAGCCAATCCTTGTACTCGGCGCCCACTTCGATATAGGCGAAGTACTGGCACACCGGCAGGATGGCGGTGGTCAACAGCCCGATGGCGGTGGCATTGTCGGAATTGGTGTTGTCGCCGTCCGAGGCCTGGGCGGCATAGATGTTCCAGTCATGGGGCGAATAGCGGGCCTTGACGATCCGGGTCATCTCGACCAGGGCGGTGGAGACCACGGTACCGCCGGTTTCGGTGGAATAGAAGAAGGTCTGCTCATCCACCTCCTTGGCCTGGTGGGTGTGGCGGATGAAGACGATGTCCACATGGGCATAGCGCCGGTTGAGGAACAGATAAAGCAGCATATAGAAGCGCTTGGCCAAATCCTTCATGTGCTCGGTCATCGACCCCGACACGTCCATCAGACAGAACATCACCGCCTGGGAAATGGGCTTGGGCGTGGCCTGGAAGCGGTTGTAGCGCACGTCCACCGGGTCGATATAGGGCACAAGCCGCGACTTGGTCAGTTGCGCCTCAAGCTCTAGGCGCAGTTCCGACAGCAATTCCGGGTTGTCGCCGTTTTCCTCGAGTTCGGCGATGGCCGCCTGCAATTCAGCCATTTCGGCGGGCTTGGGCCGCTTGAGCGCGATGCGCCGGCTGAGCGAGTTGCGCATGGTGCGCACAAGGTTGAGGTTGGACGGCGAACCGGTGACCGACAGGCCGGCGCGGGAAAACGCCATCTGCTCGGATTTTTGCAGGTTCTTCTTGTCCATGTCCGGCAGTTCCAGGTCTTCCAGGAACAGGTCGAGGAACTCGTCGCGCGACAGGACGAAATGAAAGGCATCGTCGCCGCCGCCATCGGGCGAGCCGTCCGATCCCCCTGCCCCGCCCGATTGCTTGGGCGGCTTGGCGATGGTGTCGCCGGTAATGAACTCCTTGTTGCCGGGGACGACGTAATCGCGGATACCGCCTTCCGCCGCCCGGCGGAAACTGGGCTCGCGCAGATCGTCCATGGGAATGGAAATGCCCTCGCCGCCGTCGATATCGGTGATGGAGCGCCCGCTGGAGGCCTCGCGCACCGCCTTCCTGATCTGCTCGCGGGCGCGGCGCAGAAAGCGCTGGCGGTTGGCCAGACTTTTGCCTTTCGGGTTCAGGCGGCGGTCGATGATGTTCATTGTTTTATGCCCTCTCGTCTCCGTCACTCCCGCGCAGGCGGGAGTCCAGGGGGTGCACCTCCACCTTTTCCGCGACTCCTGGATACCCGCCTGCGCGGGTATGACGGTTAGCGTGAAAATCACCCCGCCTGCTTGACCCGCATGTACCATTCCACCAGCCGGCGCACTTGCCGTTCGGTGTAGCCGCGGCTCATCATCCGCTCGACAAATTCATGGTGTTTCTTCTCGCTGTCGCTGTCCTTCTTGGTGCCGAAGCTGATCACCGGCAGCAGGTCTTCCACCTGACTGAACATGCGCCGCTCGATCACCTCGCGGATTTTCTCGTAAGAGGTCCAAGACGGATTGCGGCCCTTGTTGTTGGCCCTGGTCCGCAAGGAGAACTTGACCACCTCGTTGCGGAAATCCTTGGGGTTGGCGATGCCCGCCGGCTTTTCGATCTTGGACAATTCCTGGTTCAACAGCTCGCGGTTGAGCAATTGTCCGGTATCGGGATCCTTGAAATCCTGATCCTCGATCCAGGAATCGGCGTAATCGACATAGCGGTCGAACAGGTTCTGGCCGTAATCATGATAGCTTTCCAAGTAAGCCTTCTGCACTTCGTTGCCGATGAATTCGGCATAACGCTGGGCCAGATCGGACTTGATGAAGTCGATGTATTTCTTTTCCGTATCCTCGGGGAATTGCTCGCGCTTGATGCTTTGTTCCAGCACATACATCAGATGTACCGGATCGGCGGCCACTTCGCCGGTGTCGTAATTGAAGGTGGACGACAGCACCTTGAAGGCGAAGCGGGTGGAAATGCCGTCCATGCCCTCGTCCACCCCGGCCGCATCCTTGTATTCCTGCATGGGCTTGGCCTTGGGGTCGGTCTCCTTGATGCTTTCGCCGTCATAGACCCGCATCTTGGAATAGAGGTTGGAGTTCTCGTGTTCCTTCAGCCGCGACAGCACGGTGAAACGGGCCAGCATTTCCAAGGTGGCCGGGGCGCACGGCGCCTGGGCCAGTTCCGAGGTGCGGATAAGTTTATCGTAGATGCGCTGTTCCTCGGTGACGCGCAGGCAATAGGGCACCTTGATGACGCAGATGCGGTCGATGAAGGCTTCGTTGTTCTTGTTGTTCTTGAAGGTCTGCCACTCGGCTTCGTTGGAATGGGCCAGGATGATGCCCGAAAACGGCATTGCACCGATATTCTCGGAGCCGGCGTAATTGCCCTCCTGCGTCGCCGTCAGCAGCGGATGCAGCATCTTGATCGGCGCCTTGAACATCTCGACGAATTCAAGCAGCCCCTGGGTGCAGCGGTTCAAGCCGCCGGAATGGGAATAAGCGTCGGGATCGTTCTGGCCGAACATCTCCAGCTTGCGGATGTCCACCTTGCCCACCAAGGTGGAAATGTCCTGGTTGTTCTCGTCGCCCGGCTCGCATTTGGCCACACCGATCTGCCTGAGCCGCGACGGATAGACCTTGACCACCTTGAAGCGCGAGATGTCGCCGGCGAATTCGTCCAGACGCTTGACCGCCCACGGGCTCATCACTCCGGGCAGGCGGCGCTTGGCGATGCCGTATTTTTCCTCCAGCATGTCGCCCATGGTGTCGGGATCGAACAACCCCAGCGGGCTTTCGAACATGGGGGATATTTCCTTGCCTGCCTTCAGCACATAGATGGGCATGGCCTCCATCAGCGCCTTCAGCCGCTCGGCCAGCGACGACTTGCCGCCGCCCACCGGCCCCAGCAGGTACAGGATCTGCTTGCGCTCCTCCAACCCCTGCGCCGCGTGGCGGAAATAGCCGACGATGCGCTCGATGGTTTCCTCCATGCCGTAGAACTCGGCGAAGGCCGGATAAATCTTGATGGTCCGGTTCATGAATACCCGACTGAGCCGCTGGTCCTTGGCGGTGTCGATGATGGCGGGTTCACCGATGGCGGCGATCATCCGTTCCGCGGCTGAGGCATACATCATCGGATCGTCGCGGCAGCCGGCCAGATACTCGGCCAGGCTCATCTCGGATTCCTTGCGGCCTTCATAGGATCGGGCGAAGTGGGCGAAAATGTCATCGGCGGCGTGCATGGCGTTCTCCCTTCACGGAACCGGCCTGCTTTGGACCTATGTTCTTCACGTGGGGATGACCGCGCCAAAGAAAAGGGGTGGACTGAACATCAATGCGCCCCTCAAGTCGCCGCCCGACGCATGGCTGGGGTGGCGGAATGTTCGGGTAATAATAAACTCCATTAACCGAACATTTACTCACCCCCTTCTGCTGCATGGTTTTCATCCGCGCGGGTTAAGGGTAGTGTGACGCCGCGCTGAAGCTGGGATTTGCTGCATGAGCCTGACATCTTTGATGGCCGACCGACTTGCCCATGGCCGCCCGATCCGGGCGGGCGTGATCGGCGCCAGCAAGTTCGCCACCTTGTTCCTGGCTCAGGCTCGCCATCTGCCGGCCCTGCACGTGGCAGCCTTGGCCGATGTCAACCCGGAACGCGCCCATACCGCCCTGGCCCTGGCGGCTTGGCCGCCGGCCAAGGCGGTGGCCCGCTCGCTGGCCGACGCCATTGACAGCGGCGGCACCTGGGTGACCGGTGACCCCATGAGCCTGTGCGAACAGGAAGGCCTGGATGTCCTGTTCGAGGCCAGCAATGACGCGCCACGGGCCATTTCCCATGCCATCGCCGCCATGGAATGCGGTATCCACGTGGTGATGGCCAGCATCGAGGCCGATTCCCTGGCCGGCCCCTGGCTGGCCGAGCAGGCGGCACGGCGCGGAATCCTCTATTCCCTGGCCTATGGCGACCAGCCCGCCCTGATCTGCGAATTGGTGGATTGGGCCCGGGCCTGCGGTTTCCAGATCGCCGCCGCCGGACGCGGCATGGCTTGGAAGCCGGGCAACGAAGTCATCACCCCCGATACCGCCTGGACCCATCTGGGACTCAGCCCTGAACAAGCCCGCGCCAGAGATCACGATGCCACCGGCGTCACCGCCACCTTGGACGGCACCCGTGCGGCGCTGGAACTGGCATCGGTCGCCAATGCCACATTACTGGAGCCGCCACAGAGCGGGCTGGCCTTCCTGCCCTGCGGCACCCATGACTTGCCCCACGTCTTCCGTCCGCAGCACGATGGCGGACGGCTTCCCCAGGCCGGCATGGTCGAGGCGGCGTCGTGTCTGGAGCCCGATGGTCGCGCCGTGGCCGGCGCCTTGCGCTGGGGGGTTTTCGTCACCTTCACCAGCCCGGCCAGTCATTCCACCCGCTCCTTCGCCGAATTTGGATTATTAACCGATGACAGCGGCAGCTATGCGGCCCGCTGGCGCCCGCATCGTCTGGCCGGGCTGGAAGCGGCGCTGTCGGTGATCAGCGTCTGCCTGCGTGGCGAGCATACCGGCTGCCCGCGGGCCTGGGTCGCCGATGTGGCGGCCATCGCCAAGCGCAACCTGAAGCCCGGCGATATCCTGGACGGCATCGGCGGCCATACCGTGCGCGGCATCTTGTTGCCGTCCAGCGCCAGCGTCACCGGCAATCTGCTGCCCGTCAGCCTGTCCCAAGGCGCGGTGCTGAAGGCCCATGTCGCCGCCGGTCAGCCCATCGCCTTAAGCCAAGTGGATTTGGGACAAGCCTGCCAAGCAGTGCTGGATATCCGCCGCCAGATGAAAACGCCGTAAAGCCTTGTGATACGACTTTACGCATATACGGATTGCTACAATTCGTAACTTTCCATCATCACCATGGAAGGGTACGACGGATGCAGGAAGATGCATTCCAAGAGGTTCTTTAAAAATGCGAAACCACGCCTGCGCCATCGCCGCCATTCTGACCGGGATGTCGGCATTTTCCGCCTTCGCCGCCGATCCCGCCCCAGCGGTTTCAGCCCCCAACGTCAAGGTGGATGTCATGGGCGGCGCCCTGAGCGGCGGCCCCGCCATCTTGGGTGGCGCGACCTTTACCGCCCCTCTGGGCCATGATTTCGGCGTTCAGATGGACGGTGCCTTCGGCATGGCCGATCAGGATTTGCGCGGCGGTATGGCTGTCCACCTGTTTTATCGTGATCCGACCAGCATGCTGCTGGGCGTGACCGGCATGTGGTCGAACATCGCCGGCCCGCACAAGGATGCGAAATCCAATATCCGCCGCGTCGGCGCCGAGGCGGAATTCTACTTCGACGATTTCTCCATCCTGCCGTCGGCGGGTGTGCAGAACGACCACGCCGACACCACCGGTTACGCCAATCTGGGCGGGATTTATTACGCCACCCCCAATCTGGCCCTGGGCACCAGCGTTTCCGGCGTCGCCAACAGCCGGGCCATCCAAGCCGGCTTCGAGTACCGTCCGGATTCGTGGACCAACACCTCGTATCTGTTCGATACCGGTGTGGGCAACCAAGGCGCCGCCTTTGTCCTGGCCGGCATCCGGTTCTCGTTCGGGGCCCCGTCCAAGACCTTGCAGCAGCGTGACCGCTACGACGATCCCGGCAACATCGTCACCTACATGAACACGGTGGGTTCGGCGGCTGTCACCACCAAGACCGACCACATCCCGACCCCGACCGCGGTCGCCGTCGCCCCGCCGACCTAACCACGGCCCCAGGAAACCGGCCCCCGACGGATGTCGCGGGGCCGGTTTTCATTTCAGACCTCGCCGCCCCAGGGCGGGTCGGGCAACACCTGGAACAGGTTGCGCAGGCCCTCGCCCCACATCTGCCCCAGTTTCTGGAAATAGGGATCGTCCTCGCCGATGGTGTGGTGCAGGCCGACCTTGAACTCGTCCTTGTGATAGACCAGCAGATCGATGGGCAGCCCCACCGTCAAGTTGGAACGGACGGTGGAGTTGAGCGACAGCAACGCGCATTTGGTCGCCGGCATCAGATCGAGCTTGCGCGTCACCACCCGGTCCAGGATGGGCTTGCCGTATTTGGTCTCGCCGATCTGGATGAAGGGGGAATCCTCGCCGCATTCGATGAAATTGCCGGCGGCGTAGATCATGAACAGCCTGGGCGCCTCGCCCTTGATCTGGCCGCCGAAAATCAGCGACAGGGCGAAATCGGCGCCATGTTCCTTCAAATGCTTGGCGTCGTGGCCGTGCACTTCGCGCACGTAAGATCCCACCACGCGGGCGGCGTCGAACATGGTTTCCGCCAGCAGGATATTCTTCTTCGGGTCGTCCGATTTGGTGCCCTGGTCCAACAGCGTCGACACGAACTGGGTCACCGCCAGATTGCCCGCCGACAGCATGACCAGCACGCGGTCGCCGGGCTTTTCCCACACCCGCATCTTGCGGAAGGTGGACACATGGTCCACCCCGGCATTGGTGCGTGAATCGGACGCGAACACCAGTCCCTGATCCAGGGACATGGCCAAACAATAGGTCATCGATATTCCCCTGCGGCGGTCAGGCCGACATCAAGAAGTCTTCGTGCAATCGAGCACTGAGATGGTTGTTGGCGGTGATGAAATCGCTGATGAAGGCAGCTAGGCCCTTGTCCAGCAACTCATCCAGCTTGCTCCAGTGCAAGCGGGCCTGCAACGCCCCGGTCATCCGGGTGCATTCCAGATCCGGCCCCAGCGCTTCCAGTGACTTCAAGGCAAAACCCAGGCACGATTGCAGCGACCTGGGCATATCGTCGCGCAGGATCAGCATATCAAGCGCATTGGTCTGCTTGGGTTCGTCGCGATAGACGGTGCGATAGGCCTTGAGCGCACTGACCGAGCGCAGCACCACCGCCCAATGCACATGGCCGAACGGATCGGAACCGGCGCCGCTGGGCGAGAAGCCGCCCAAGGGCACGCCGATCAGGCGCGCCGTGTTGTCGGCCCGCTCCAGCGCCGTGCCCAGGCGCAGGAAGTGATAAGGCTCGTCGCGCAGCATGACGCCGTCGACAATGCCGCGGAACAGGTGCGAGCGTTCGCGCACCCATTCGCAAAAAGCGATCAGGCCTTGTTCGCGCAGGCGGGGGCCGTCCATGGACTTGACCTCCAGCCAAGTGGCGTTCATGGCTTCCCACAATTCGTTGGGGATGACCGAACGCACCGCATGGGCGTTTTCACGCGCCGCCCTGAGCGCCGCGTAAATCGAGGACGGATTGGTGGAATCCAGCACGGTGAAGCTGACCACATTGACGGCGGAGGCTTCGCCATAGCGGGCGTTGAAGGCCTTCTCGCCGCCGGCGATGGACAGCACCGAGCGCCAGAAGGCGTTGCGGTCACCGCTGGCCGACAGTGCGGTGCGGTTGGCGACGTCGAGGAAACGGGCAATGTTCTCGGCCCGCTCCATGTACCGGCTCAACCAGTACAGATGTTCAGCGGTACGGCTCAGCATGGGTCGTTCTCCAGCACCCAGGTATCCTTGGTTCCGCCGCCTTGCGACGAGTTGACCACCAGCGACCCTTCGGTCAGCGCCACACGGGTCAAGCCGCCCGGCACCAGAGTGACGGTTTCGCCGGCCAGCACATAGGGACGCAAATCCACGTGCCGGGGCGCGATGCCCTGCTCGACCAGGGTCGGCACCGTCGACAGCGCCAGGGTCGGCTGGGCGATGTAATTGCTGGGATTGGCCAAGATGCGCAGGCGGAATTCCTCGATCTGCGCCTTGGTCGAGGTCGGTCCCACCAGCATGCCATAACCGCCGGCGCCCTGCACTTCCTTGACCACCAGTTCGCCCAGATGCTCAAGCACGTATTTGCGGTCGTCGTCGCGCTCCAGCCGCCAGGTGGGAACGTTGTTGAGGATGGGTTCCTCGCCCAGATAAAAGCGGATCATCTCGGGGACGTAGGTATAGGTGGCCTTGTCGTCGGCAACGCCGGTGCCGATGGCGTTGGCCAAGGTCACCCCGCCATTGCGGTAGACGTCGAGCAGGCCGCGCACGCCCAAGGTGGAATCCGGGTTGAAGGCGTCGGGGTCCATGAAATCGTCGTCGATGCGGCGATAGATCACGTCGACGCGCTTGGGACCACGGGTGGTGCGCATCCACACCAGACCGTCGGAGACGAACAGGTCGCGGCCTTCCACCAGTTCGATGCCCATCTGCTCGGCCAGGAAGGCGTGCTCGAAATAGGCGGAATTGTAGTAGCCCGGCGTCATCATCACCACGGTGGGGTCGCCCTTGCACTTGGCCGGCGCCACCGAACGCAGATTCTTGATCAGGATATCCGGATAATCGTCCACCGCCGCCACCCGGTGGCGGGCGAACAGGTCGGGGAACAGGCGCATCATCATCGCCCGGTTTTCCAGCATGTAGGAAACCCCGGACGGCGAGCGCAGATTGTCCTCGAGGACATAAAAATCGTTCTCGCCGGTGCGCACCAGATCGATGCCGGCCACGTGCACATAGACGTCGCGGGCCACGTCGATACCCATCATCTCCTTGCGGAACATGTTGTTGGTCAACACGTGTTCCTTGGGGATGATGCCGGCCTTCAGGATATCCTGGCCGTGATAGAGATCGGTCAGAAAAGCATTGAGCGCGCGCACGCGCTGGCAACAGCCGGTGGACAGATGCTTCCATTCCTTGGCGGCGATGATGCGCGGAACGGTGTCGAAGGGGATCAGACGCTCGGTGCCGTCCTGGTCGCCATAAACGGCAAAAGTGATGCCCAGACGCCGGAACAGCATGTCGGCTTCTTCGTGCTTGCGGCGCAGCAGATCGGGCGGCAGCGACAGCAACCAGTTTTCATAAGTCCGGTAAGGAGCGCGAACGCCGCCGGCCTGGGACTTCATTTCATCGTAGGCCATTCCCTCTCCATTCCTTGTTATCACTGTCGATAGACAGCCATGCAACCGGCGTGCCTGGGAAAAACCATTGTCCTTCAAGGGCTTTAGGGGTGTGCGCAACAAAGCCATGCGCAATCAATGATCTTTCGGCTCAATTCTTAGGCAGCACTTTCAGAATTCTTATAAAGCTCGCATCCATTTGGGCCGAAGTCCACCGCCCATACTGACGGCATGGTCGATCTGGGCCAAGACGCGGGCTTTATCCTTGGGCAGGGTCCCGGCCAAAGGCAAAGCGTTGCTGGCGTGGTTGGAACGGAAAATCACCGGGCTGGGCGGGTCGAGCCGCTCCACCAGCCGGCGCATTTCCAGCAGGATGGCCGCATCATCCTGCCACTGGAACGGCTCGCCGAATTTGTCGAAAAAGCGGTCCTCGACCTCGTCGGCCAACCGCAATTGCAAGGTGGACAGAAAGGTCACCGGCACCTTGTTGATCAGATCCGCCGTCTCGTCCATGTGCTGCTGCCAATGGGCTTGGCCGCCCAGGCCGGTGATCACCGTAGCCGACACCTTAAGCCCGGCCTGGGCCGCGCGGGCCAGACCGTCGTGCATCTGCTTGGCATTGCCCTTCTTGATTTTTTTCAGCAAAAAGTCCGAGCCGCTTTCGATACCGACATAGACCAGCGACAGCTTCTTGGCCTTGAGGAACTGAATTTCAGCGACGCTTTTGCCCAGCAGATTGAACGGCGTGGCGTAAGCCGTCACCCGTTGCAGGTTGGGGAAGGTCGCCGCCAGACGGTCGCAGATGGCGGCCAGATGATCGGTGGGCAGGTTATAGGCGTCGCCATCGGCCAGAAACACCCGATGGGCATCGGGCCAAACCAAGGCGGCGGCGGCGATGTCGTCGTAGACGGCATCCAGATCGCGGGCGCGATATTCCTTGACCTTGTACATGGAGCAGAAGGTGCAGCCGTTGAAACGGCAGCCCAACGTCGCCTGGATGATCAGATTGTCGCCTTCCGACGGCGGCCGCCACAGGGGGAAATCGTAATCCAGCACAATGGAACCCTTTGACCAATCAGGGTGAAATTTCGTCGATCATATCAGGTAAACGGCAAATCAGCAGCGGCACGAACGTGGTCACCGTCTCGAGCACCCGTGACATGCGGATACCCAGGTAATCATGAGCCATGATGTTGCTCATACCGACGACAAAGGATTGCGCATCGCGAGCGTAATCCAGCATATCGGCAAAACAGGCGGCAGGGTCACGCTTCACAACAAGACCAGTTCGGACAGCACTCGGGATGCTGACGGGGGCGCAGGACTTCACGCTCGACCAGATCGACTTGCAGCCCCAGCGCATCGCTGAGCTCTAATTGCAGCCTGGTATAGGCGATCAAATCCATATCGTCGCGCTGTTCACCGCGCACGTACGAGCCGAACACCATGCCCGACAGAGCCACCGGACAAAACCCACCTCACACGGGATAAGCTCCATCAATCCTGACATTCCGGGCTGGGATCGGGCCTTTTATCGCGCATGGTCACCAGTTCCTCGGCGGCCGTCGGGTGGATGCCGATGGTGGAATCCATCTGCGCCTTGGTCACCCCGCATTTCAGCGCCACGGCGAAACCCTGAACCATTTCCGCCGCATCCGGCCCCAAAACGTGAATACCCAAAACCTTGTCGGTGGCGCGCTCGACGATCATCTTCATCAGCGTACGTTCGTCGCGGCCCGACAGCGTGTTCTTCATGGGTTTGAAGCGCGACACATAGACATCGATGGCGCAGCCGCACTTGGTACGCGCCTGTTCCTCGGTCAGGCCGACGGTGGAGATGGTCGGCATGGAGAACACGGCGGTGGGCACGTTTTCGTAATCCACAGTGGTCGGATTGCCCAGAAACAGAGTCTGCACCAGGGCCATGCCCTCGGCCAGGGCCACCGGCGTCAGGTTCATGCGGTCGGTGACATCGCCGATGGCCCAGATGCTGGGCACCGAGGTATGGGAAAACTCATCCACCACGATGGCGCCGTTTTCATCCATCTGCACGCCCACGTCCACCAGACCCAGGCCACTGGTATTGGGGGCGCGTCCGGTGGCGTACATGACCAGATCGACGCGCAGGGTTTCGTCGCCCGACAGCCGCAGATCATAGCCACCCGCCACCTTTTCAATGGACAGCACCTGGGTTTCGCGCCGAAGGTCAATGCCCTTGGCCACCAGGGCTTCATCCAGGGCGGCGCGGATGTCCTGGTCGAAGCCGCGCAACGTCGCCTCGCCGCGCAGGACTTGCGTCACCTTGACGCCCAATGCATTGAAAATACCGGCGAATTCCACCGCGATATAGCCGCCGCCGACAATGACCATGGATTTGGGCAATTGCAGCAGGTCCAGGGCCTCGTTCGAGGTGATGGCGTGCTCGATGCCGGGAATCTTGGGCAAGGACGGGCGTCCGCCGGTGGCGATCAGGATGTTTTCTGCCGAATAGCGCTTGCCCGCCACCTCGACGGTGTGGGCGTCGACGACCGTGCCACGGCCTTCCAGCACGGTGACGCCGGAATCGCGCAGGATGCGGTTATAGACGCCCTCCAGCCGGTTCAATTCAACGTTCTTGGCGCTGACCAGCCGGCCCCAGTCGAACGACACCTCGCCCACATCCCAGCCGAAACCGGCGGCATCGGCGATGTCCTCGGCCATATGGGCGCCCATGACCAGCAGCTTTTTCGGCACGCAGCCGCGCATGACGCAGGTGCCGCCGACCCGGCTTTCTTCGGCCACCGCCACCCTTTTGCCCAGCCGCGCGGCCATGCGCGAAGCGCGCACCCCGCCCGAACCGGCGCCGATGGTGACAAGGTCGAAATCAAAACCGGACATGGAAAATGCTCCCGCTGACGACAAGCCCCCAGCCTAGCATAGCGCCATGGCCGGCGACAGACGGATGGTCACCACCGTCCCCTGCCCCGGCTGGCTGGCCAGGGCCAAGGTGCCGCCATGCAACTCGATGAAACGCTTGGCCAAGGGCAAGCCCAGCCCGGTCCCCATATTGCGTCGGCTCAGGTGGGAATCGATCTGGACGAAGGGTTCCAACACCCGGTCGATATCTTCCGGCCTCATGCCGATACCCGAATCGGCGACCTTGATCCAACTGCCGCCGTCATCGCGGCCCAAGGACAGAATGACATGACCGCCGGCAGGAGTGAACTTGACGGCGTTGGCCAGCAAGTTGAACAGAACCTGCTTCAGCCGCAGCGGGTCGACCAAAGCATGGCCAGGATCGCCATCCACCTGCAGGCGCAGTTCGAGACGGTGGCGCATGGCCTTTTCCGCCATCAGCCGGATCACCTGCTCGGCTAAAGGCGTCAGCGGCAGCCGTTCGGGCGCCAGGTCGAAGTGACCGGCCTCGACCTTGGACAGGTCGAGGACGTCGTTGATAATGGACAAAAGGTGCGTGCCCGATTCCCAGATGGCCTGGACGTATTCAGCGTAAAGCGGATTTTCCACCGGCCCCATCACCCCAAGGCGCATGGCGTCGGAAAAACCGATGATGGCATTCAAGGGTGTGCGTAATTCATGGCTCATATTGGCCAGGAACTCGCTTTTGCAGCGGTTGGCCTCTTCCGCCTGGCGGCAGGCCGCCTCGGCTTCGGCGGTGCGGGCGGCAACACGGTATTCCAACAGATCGTTGGCCTGCCTGAGCGCGGTTTCCGCCCGGCGACGCTGGGTGATGTCCTGACCGACGATGACGATACCGTCATCATCGCTCAGCGGCGCCAGATTCCACGAAATGATGTGCTGGCCCAGCACCGTTTCGCGATCGCGCACCTGCCAGCCCTTGCGCACCTCATCCAGCCATTGATCGAAGCGATCGCCGTCTTGGCCCACCCGATTGCTATCCAGGATAGTGCTCCAGGCCCGACCGATGGCCGCCGCCGCCGACAGACCGAACATGCGCTCGGCCTCACGGTTGAATTCGCGCACCCTTCCATCGGCACCGACGACGACGATGATGCTGGCGGCGGCCTCGACCAGGGAACGGAAGCGCGCTTCGCTGGCCCGCAGAACCGCCTCGCGCCGTTTCCGGTCGGTGACGTCGCCGATGGACCCGACCATACGGGTTGCCACACCGTTTTCGTCGCGGACCGCCAGACCGCGCGACAAAATCCAGCGGTATTCGCCATTGCGACCGCGGACCCGATATTCGCATTCAAAGTGGTCGGTTTGGCCTTTGAGATGCTGGACCAGGGTGGATTGATAGGGCACCCGGTCATCGGGATGCACCATCTTCAGCCAATCGTGCGAGGTGGTGCGCACGGTTTCACCGGAAAACCCCAAAATGGCCAGCAAGCGGGCGGACAGATACAGTTCCTTGGTGATCGGGTTCCAGTCCCACAGACCCTCGTTGGGGCCGCGCATGGCCAGGGCATAGCGCTCTTCGCTTTCACGCAGGGCGCGGGTGGTGGCCATCAGCGCGTCACGGGAGGCATTGGCCTCTTTTTGCGCCAGTTCCAACTCGCTGATGCGCGACCGCAAGCGACTGAGAACCGCACGCCGCTTGAAAGGCACGCTCTCGGGCCCAGGCTTGATTCGGAGCCGGTTGTTCGCCACGCGCACTCCCCTGTTACCTATTCTTTTTTGGTAATACCTATTCCTCTTACTGTGGGTTCATCCTGGGATAAGAACAAGGGGAGCGAAGGTATGATTCGCTCCCCTTTCCGGGAGTGGGACGCGTCGCCGTTCAAACTAAATACGAAAAGTCCAGGCGGTCATGGTGTCCACCGCGTTGCGCCCGAACTGGGCTTCCACATAGGAGACCAATTCGCTCACCGTCTCCTCCACCGACTTGCCATCGGTATTCAGGGTCAATTCAGGATTTTCCGGCGCCTCATAGGGGGCGGAAACGCCGGTGAAATCGATGATTTCGCCCTTGCGTGCCTTTTTGTACAGACCCTTGGGGTCGCGGCGTTCGCATTCATCCAAGCCGGTGGCGACATGGATTTCATGAAAGGCCTCGGGATCAATGGCACGCACCCGGTCGCGGTCGGCGCGATAGGGGCTGATGAAGGCGGTGATCACCAGCATGCCGGCCCGGGCGAACAGATGGCCGATCTCGCCGACGCGGCGGATGTTTTCGCTGCGGTCCTCGGGGCTGAAGCCCAGATCGCTGCACAGGCCGTGGCGGACATTGTCGCCGTCCAACGCGTTGACCTGCCAGCCCTTCTGGAATAGGCGGCGCTCCAGTTCCATGGCGATGGTCGACTTCCCGGCACCCGACAGGCCGGTCAGCCACAACACACCGCCCTTGTGACCATTGGCCCGTGCCCGGGATTCCGAGGTCACCTGATGATCCACATGGAAGATGTTGCGGTTGTCCATGGCGGCACCGACGATGCCGCCGCCGACGATATCGTAGCCGTGCACCAGGACGAAGCGGCCCAGCCGGGCGTTGTCGCCGAAGGTGTCGAAGGCCATAGCCCCGCGTGAACGGAACACCAGTTCGGCCACGGCGTTGCGACCGACCTGGGCGCCCTGGTGACTGCCCAGATCCTCGACGTCGATGACCTTCTCGATGGCCGCCACTTCCACGTGATATTCGGCGGTGGCCAGCTTCAGCTTGAGGCGGTCGCCCAAGGCCAGCGGGTCGCGGCCCAGCCAGAACACGCGGGCCCGGATTTCATGGGCCAAGGCCGGGGCGGCTTCGGCCAGATGGGCCACTTGACCGCGCTCGACGAAAATGGGCTCGTCCAGGGTGACGCCCACCGACTGGCCGGCACCGGCACTGAGCACGGTGATGTCGGACCCGGCCCAGCCTTCGATGCTGGCGACGCGGGCCGACTTGCCCGAGGGCGAGAAGGTCAGGCGGTCGCCCACCTTGATGCGCCCGCTTTCGATGCGGCCCGAGATGATGCGGCGGCTGTCGAACTTGTAGACGTCCTGCACCGGCAGGCGCAAAGCCAGATCGGTAGCGACGGCAGCGGCAGCGAAACCATCCAGCGCGCCGATCACCGACGGCCCCTTGTACCAGGCCGACTTTTCCGAAACGGCGTTGATGTTGTCGCCACCGCGCGCCGACACCGGCACCACATGGGTGGGGGTGACGCCGATGCCGCCCAGATAGGCGCGGATTTCCGCTTCCACCTCCTGGAAGCGGGCTTCCGACCAATCGACCAGATCCATCTTGTTGACGGCGACGGCGATCTGGGTCAGGCCCAGGAGGTGCAGCAGATAGCCATGGCGGCGGGATTGTTCCTGCACGCCTTCATGGGCGTCGATGACCAGCACGGCGGCTTCGGCGGACGCGGCGCCGGTGATCATGTTCTTCAGGAATTCCTTGTGGCCGGGGGCATCGATGATCAGCACCGGACGGTTGCCGGTATGGAACCGCAATTGCGAGGTGTCGATGGTGATGCCCTGGTCGCGTTCGGCCTGAAGCGCATCCATGACGAAGGCCCATTCGAACGGCATGCCGCGCTTGTCGCAGACTTCCTTCAGGTACTCGACCTTGCCTTCGGGCAGGGCGCCGGTTTCGTGCAGCAGACGACCGACCAGGGTGGACTTGCCGTGGTCCACATGGCCGACGACGACGATCTTGAGCGGAGTGTTGGACATGAGTGTGTCGTCCCTTGCTTACATATAACCGGCGGCGCGCAGCCGCTCGAAGGCGTCTTCGGATTCCTTGTCCTGGGCGCGACCAGCGCGCTCGGACGTCTTGGTGGTCTCCAGTTCCTCGACGATCTCGTCGACGGTGGACGCGGTCGAGGCGATGGAGCCGGTGCAGGGCGCGCAGCCCAACGAGCGATAGCGCCGCCCGTTCTTGGAGAAATAGAGATCGACCACCGGGATGCCCTCGCGGGCGATGTAACGCCACACGTCCAACTCGGTCCAGGCCAGCAGCGGATGGATGCGCAAGTGGGTGCCGGGGGCGAAATCGGTCTTGAACTGGTCCCAGAATTCCGGCGGCTGGTCGCGCACGTCCCATTCGTTGGTGTCGTTGCGCGGGCTGAACACCCGTTCCTTGGCCCGCGTGCCTTCCTCGTCGCGGCGGATGCCGGCGATGACGCCGGTAAAGCCGTGTTCGGCCAAAAGCGCCTTCAGCCCTTCGGTCTTCAAGGCCGAGCAGCAGGTGACCCGGCCTTGGTCGGGGTGCATGCCGGCCTCAAGCGCCGCCTTGTTCTGACCGATGATCAGGGGCAGCTTCCAGTCCTTCGCCACCCGGTCGCGGAATTCGATCATTTCCGGGATCTTGTAGCTGGTGTCCACATGCAGAACCGGGAACGGCACATGGCCGAAGAAAGCCTTGCGCGCCAGCCACAGCATGACGTTGCTGTCCTTGCCGATGGACCACAGCATGGCGATCTTGTCGAGCCGGTTGAAGGCTTCGCGGAAGATGTAGATGGATTGGGCTTCCAGTTGGTCGAGGTCGTTCATCATTTTCTTTCCGTCAGATCCCGGCGCCGTCGCTGCCAAGGACAAGGGTATGAATTCCACATTCGGTCTTGGCGCTGCCGGCCCAGCGCCCGGCGCGGGCCGATTCGCCCGGCTTGGTCGGGCGTGTACACGGCCAGCAACCGATGGAGCGATAGCCCTGCTCGACCAGCGGATGGGTGGGCAGGCCACGGCTGACAAAGGCCTTTTGTACGTCGTCCTCGCTCCAATTGGCCAGCGGGCTGATTTTGACCACCTCGCCCGACACCTGGACGGTGGACAAGGCTTGGCGATCGAAGCCGTGGGCTTGCTTGCGTCCGTCGATCAGGCCGGCATACCCCTCGACCGCACGGGCCAGCGGCAACACCTTGCGCAAATAACAGCAGCGGTCATGGTCGGTGCGCCACAGATCCTCGGCCTCGGTCAGGTCTTCCGATGCCGGACGCACCACCACCACATTGGTCAACCCCAACTGGCGCTCGAGCCGATAGCGGTATTCCAGGGTTTCGTCGAACAACTCACCGGTATCGAGGAAAACCACCGGAATGGACGGATCCACCTGAGCCACCAGATCCAACAGCACGGCGGATTCGGCCCCGAACGACGAGGTCACCGCCACCTTGCCCGGAAACACCTGATGAGCGATGACCTCGATCAGATCCTTACCGGACAGGTGACCGTAAGCAGCGCTGTAATCCACGTGGCTCATGGCACCGCCCCCAGCAAGGCGTTGATGTCCCCCACCTCGGCCACAGCCGGAACCGGGGCGGCGATGGCCTCGGCGACGCTGTCCAGCAGATAGGCTACCGCCTCGCGATAGGTCTGGGCATCCTGCGCCTGGGCCTTATCCGCTTGGCCCACCGCCTGGGCGATGACCGGGGAATCGGCCCATACCTGCGACACCTGCGACAGCAGAGCGCCGACGGCAATGCCGTCCTCGGTGACGATGCCACGGGCGTGCAGCAGGCGCCGCAGGGCAAAGGCCTGAGCGTCGGCGGCAGTATCCCGAGCGGTATCATGCAAACCGGCGATCAGGTGGCGGTCGGTGGAAATCAGGGCATCGTCGGCCAGATCGGCGTAGCACAAATCCATGGCGAAGGGGGCGGCGCACTCGCCCTTGGCTTGGGGGGCGCCGGGGAAATCCACCGCATCGCCCCAATCGACGAACAGGCCATCGGTGGCACCGGCATCCAGAGGCGCCAGAATGGCGGCGATGCCGTCCTGGCCCAATCGTTCAGCCCAGGCACGCACGCTTTCACCGCTCTGACGCCCTTGCGCCAGGGCCTGACGCAGCAGGGCCAAAGCCTGGTCGGCCAGCTTGGCCGGAATGGTCGGGCCGCCCAAGCCAACCAGGCCGGCATTGGCGTCGCCGCCGAAATGCAATTGGTAATGCGGGGTGGCGCGGCCCTCCACCTTCTTGGCGGCGCCGTGCAGGCCGAAATCGGCCACATGGTGCAGGCCGCAGGAATTCTGGCAGCCCGAGACATGGACGCTGAGACCCTTGGCCAACGGATCGTTGAGGGCGCTGGCCAGGGCCTGACGGGCGAAGCTTTGCGAATTGGTGATGCCGATGCGGCAGGTGGTGGTGCCGGGGCAGGAAATCACCGTCGGCGCCTGTTCCGCCGAGGCGGGCACCTGCAAGCCGATGGCGGTGACGCCGTCGACCACCGCCGCCACCTTGTCGGCGGCAACGCCCAGGAACACCAGATTCTGTTCACGGGTGGCGCGCAGATCGGTGACCCCGGCGGCTTCGGCGATTTCGGCCAGACGGTCCAACTGGTCCGACGACAAGATGCCCAGGGGCACCAGCACCGACACGGCGGTGCTGCCGTCATGGGCGGAGATCAGGCCGACCGGAGCGCGGGACACCGGGGCTTCCAGGGCGTCGCGCCATTCCAGACCGGTCCACGGACGCTGGGGCAACTGACGCACGCGCTCGAATTCCTCGGCGAACAGGGTGCGGAACTTTTCCTCGCCGAAACGCTTGACCACGAACTTGACCCGCGACGCATTGCGGTTGCGGCGGTCGGAATAACGCTG
Source organism: Magnetospirillum gryphiswaldense MSR-1 v2 (assembly GCF_000513295.1). Taxonomy (NCBI): domain Bacteria; kingdom Pseudomonadati; phylum Pseudomonadota; class Alphaproteobacteria; order Rhodospirillales; family Rhodospirillaceae; genus Magnetospirillum; species Magnetospirillum gryphiswaldense. Next base: position 508,626 of record NC_023065.1, on the reverse strand, counting down.
GTGCAGACGGGCCAAAGCCTCGATCACCGCCGGCAGGTCGGTTTCAGCGACAAAGGGCAGAACCTCGATCGCCGCACGCGGCTGGCTGCCCAGACCGCCGCCGGCCAGGATGCGAAAACCGCGCTGGCCGTCCTTATCGATGGCGATCAGGCCCAGATCGTGAATGGACGAATGACCGCAATCGGTGGCGCAGCCCGAGACGGTGAATTTCAGCTTGCGCGGCATGTTCTGCACCAGCGGATGGCGCAGCCAGGCGCGGGCCAATTGATCGGCCACCTTGCCGGCATCCACCAGTTCCCGCGGGCAGGCGCCGGCCAGGGCGCAGGCGGTCAGGTTGCGGATGGTGTTGCCGCAGGCTTCGCGGGTGGTGATGCCGTTGGCATATAGCAATTCCAGCAGAGCGGGGCTTTGATCCAGCGGTACCGAATAAATCTGCACGTCCTGGCGGGTGGTCAGATGGGCATCGCCCTGGGCGTAAGTGCGGTTGGCCTGACCGATGGTGCGCAGCCACGCTGGCGACAGCCGCCCACCGGGGATCTTGATGCGAACCATCTGCACGCCCGGCTGCTTTTGGCCGTAGACGCCGAAACGCAGGCGAAAGGCGGTGAAACGCTCGGCATCCCACTCGCCCCGCTGATGTCGCGCCAGGGCGGCCCGGTATTCGCTCAGGTCGGCGTCACGCACCAGCGGCTCGGCCAGGACCGGATCGGTGGGGATGGCATCCAACATTTCAGGCACCCTTTCTTTATTCACACCACATCATGTGTATGTCATACTGTGATTTACGAAATACCACGCCATAATCTACAAAACAACAGTTTTTTGTGTATATTAATACCATTTACCACTAGATTATACGTATAAAGGAACCGCCATGAGCACCTATTCCGGCGACATCTCGCCCCGTGACAGCTGGGAAAAGCTGAAATCCACCCCCGAGGCCCGTCTGGTCGACGTCCGTACCCAGGCGGAGTGGCAGTTCGTCGGCTTGCCCGATCTGTCGTCCCTGGAAACCCAGCCCGTCTTGGTGTCGTGGCAGATTTTCCCGACCATGACCAAGAACGACGCCTTCGCCCAGCAATTGGCGGCCCAGGGCATCGGCACCGAGACACCGCTTTTGTTCCTGTGCCGGTCGGGCGTGCGCTCGAAGGCGGCGGCGGAACTGATGACGTCGCTGGGATACAAGGAATGCTGGAATATCAGCGACGGTTTCGAGGGACCGCTGGACGAATCCCGCCATCGCGGCTCCCAGGGCGGCTGGAAAGCCCAAGGCCTGCCCTGGCTACAGGGTTGACCCTAGCTTAAGTGTTGCACAACAGACGCAGTGTCGCGGCGCCGTCACCATGGGGCCGCGACAACCGTTGACTTAAATTACGTCAAGCCCGATACCCATGCTGAGGTGAATTCGGTCCGAGTAGAAAACCTTGTCTTTTATCCGTCCGCTGTACGTTGCTGCCGCCCTGGTCCTGATACCGGGGCTTTTCTGCGCCGATGCCAGGGCCTCGATCGCCGCCCGCTTGGCCGAAGACAGCGCCGTTATTCAGGTGGGGGAACACCCCCTGGAAAGCGACCTGATCCGCGCTTTCTACAGCGAGCGGGGCTTCAAGGCCGCGTGGTCGGGCGAGGCGCGCCCGCGCGCCGACAAGCTGCTGGCCCAGATCCAGGCGGTCGCCGCCGGCGAGGGCTTGCGCCCACAGGCCTATGTGGTGCCGGACATCAACAACGCCGACGACCGTGACCTGCTGATTTCGGAAACCCTGGCCCGCTTTGCCCGCGACCTGTCCATCGGTCGCGTCGCCCCCACCCGTCAGGTCGGCGGCATGGGCGCCGAGATTCGACCCAAGCTGGACGGCACCGCGATCTTGCGCGAGCTTGCTGCCGGGCGCGAATTGGCCGCCACTCTGATCCCGGTGCAGCCGGCTTATGCCGGCTATCACCGCCTGAAGGTCGCCCTGGCCCGATACGAAAAACTGGCCGCCGATGGCGGTTGGTCGGTCATCCCCGACGGCCCATCCATCAAGGCTGGTATGGAGGATGCGCGCCTGCCCCTGGTGCGCAAGCGTCTGATCGTCACCGGCGAGCTGGCCGCCAGCCAAAGTCAGGGCAACACCCTGGATGCCCCATTGATCGAGGCGGTCAAGCGGTTCCAGGGCCGGCACGGCATCGATCCCGACGGCGCCATCGGCAAGCAGACCTTGACCGCGCTCAACATCAGCGCCGAGGAACGCGTCCGTCAGGTGGCCGCCAATCTGGAACGCTGGCGCTGGATGCCGCGGCGACTGGATTCAACCCATATCGCCGTCAACCTGCCCGCCGCCCATTTCGAACTGGTGCGCGAGGGCCGCATCGACATGGCCATGCGGGTTGTCGTCGGCGATATCCAGCACCAGACGCCGACCATGGCCACCACCATGACCTCGGTGGTCATCAACCCCACCTGGACGGTGCCGCCCTCTATCGCCACCAAGGAAATCCTGCCCAAGCTGCGCAAGGATCCCGGCTATCTGGCCAACAACAACATGCGCATTCTCGATGCCTTCGACGGTGACTTTGAAAAATCGCAGGGATTGGGCATCGACTGGTCCAAATATTCCAAGTTTCCCTATCGTCTGCGGCAGAAGCCCGGCAGCGACAATGCCTTGGGCCAGGTCAAATTCAACCTGGACAACGGCGACGACATCTATCTGCACGACACGCCCAAGCGGCAGTATTTCGGTCGTATCTTCCGTGCTCTGTCCCATGGCTGCGTCCGCCTGGAACGCCCCACCGACCTGGCCAAGCTGCTGCTGCCGGCCCAGGCCGACAAGCTCGATGAGTGGGTGCTCGACGACACCACCCGCACGGTCAAGCTGGACAAGCCGCTGACCGTTTACCTTATGTATATGACCGCCTGGTCCGACGAAGACGGCACCGTACATTTCCGTGAAGATTTGTATGGGCATGATTCGCGCCTGAAAACAGCGTTAAAGCGCCGGCAGCAGCCGCCTCAGCCGCAGGTCAGCCAGGAACCCGTCAAGAAGTAATGTGCGTATCTTTCCTTGATTCCGGGTTGACTCCCCACCCCTGGGCGATGGTATGAGTCTCCCCCGTCAAGAGGGGGAAACGCATGAACCAGGACCGCACTGGCGATCAGACCCTATCGCGCCGCATGTTTTTGGGCGCGGGTATCGGTGCCGCCGCCACGCTGGCGTTGACTTCGCCGCTGGAAGCCGCCGTTCGCGCCATGCCGGAACGTGCGCTCAACCTGTACAACATCCATACCGGCGAATGGGTCAAGACGGTCTATTGGGCCGATGGCCGCTATATCGCCAAATCGTTGTCGCAGATCAGCCGCCTGCTGCGCGATCACCGTTCGGGTGATACCCACCCCATGGACCCGCGGCTTCTGGACCTGATGGCCGCCACCCACCGCCGCCTGGGGGCCAAGGGCGCCATCCACATCGTGTCCGGCTATCGCTCGCCCACCACCAATGCCATGCTGGCGGCAGCCACCGACGGGGTCGCCCAAGGCAGCCTGCACATGAGCGGCAAGGCGGTGGACATCCGCATCCCCGGCGCCACCACCCGGGTGGTCGGTCGTGCCGCCAAATCGCTGAAGGTCGGCGGCGTCGGCACCTATCCCGGTTCCAAATTCGTGCATCTGGATACCGGGCGCGTCCGTTTCTGGTAATTCGTCGCCGTGAAAAAGTCCCTCGGCTTTGCCTCGCCAAGGCGGTAAAACGTAAAAGCGAAAAATAGGCGCAAGGCGCCGCCCCAAGCCTATTTTTCTCCGCTTCAAACAACGGGAAAAAGTACACTGAGCGCAGCGAAGGACTTTTTCACGAGTAACTAACTCAGCGCCCTTCCAGCAGGGGGCGCATGGCCTCGATGGCCTGAGCCAGACGCTCAGGCGGGACCGAGCGCAAATCCATGCCCATCCAGCCCGCCGGCAGCTCGAACATGCGTTCGTCCACCTTGCCCAAACGCAGGTTGCTCAAGGCCGTCGCCACCTCCGACCGACGGCCATTGCTTTCCGTCACCGTTCCCTCGGCCTTCATCATCACGCCGTCATTGGCGAACCAGGCATGGCCGTCGAAACGGCTGCCCTTGGGGCCGTTGCCGACCACCTTGTAACGGGTGGTCCTGATACCGGCGACCACATCGGAGCCCAGGCGGGTGCGCTCCACCGTCAGGGTGTCGATACCGCCGGCCAAGACGCCGACGGCGCTGAAGGCCAGGCCCACATACCAGCGTCCCGACGGCTTCAACAGATAGGCGCTGTTGGTGTCGCGGCGCAGGATCACCGCCTGCCCACCATCCTTGGTCGAGAAATCGCGCCGCTCTCGCCCCGGTGCGTGCCAGACGCTGCCGTGATAGGTGCCCTTGTCGCCGCTGACGGTGAAATCGGCGGTGAACGACACCGCCGCATCCAATAGGTCAAGCGCCCGCTCGGCCGCCGCCGCCGGCAGCACCATGACCAAATTCAAGACTAATCCGACGCATAAGCCCGTGATCCGCATGTCTCACCCTTTTTGCCCTGGCGGCTAATCCTATGAAACCCTATCGCCCACCGCCGCCGCGCGTTAGCATGTATGGCACCAACCCGCCGACAGGGAAAGGCTTCCCGCCTCGATGATTGCCCATTCCGTAGCCGATCAGCTTCGCCAGATCGATCGTGCCGTCACCACCCTGACCCGATCCACCGAGGCCTTGCTGCGGGCAACCGACGAGAAAACCCTGCTGGAACACATCTGCCGCATCGCCGTCGAGGTGGCAGGGTTCAAGCTGGCCTGGGTCGGTTATGCCCAGAACGACGACGCACAATCGGTCATCCCCATGGCGGTGGCCGGCTGGCGCACCGATTACGTCGATGAAATCGGCGCATCCTGGGGCGAAGGCATCCGTGGTCACGGCCCCATCGGCAACGCCATCCGCACCGGCGTCACCCAGATCACCGTCGATACCGAAACCGACCCCCGCTTCGCCCCCTGGCGCGAATCGGTGCGCAAGCACGGCTTCCGCTCGTGCATCGCCCTGCCGCTGGCGCAGGTGGCCGAACGTATCGGCGCCCTGGTCATCTACGCCGGCGAGCCCGACGCCTTCGATGCCGACATCGTCCGCCTGCTCGAGGATCTGGCCCGCAACCTCAGTTACGGCATCGGCACCTTGCGCATGCGGGTGGAACACGACCGGGCGGTGCGCGAACTGGCCGAAAGCGAGGAACGCTACCGGTCGCTGATCGAGCTGACCCCCGACGCCATCCTGGTCCATTCCATGGGCGAGATCCTGTTCGCCAATCCTGCCGCCTTGCAGGTGTTCGGCAACGGCCTGTCGTCGCTGGTGGGCGAATCCATCCTGCAACTGATCCCGCCGGAAGAACACCCCATCCTGATCGAGCGCTTCACCCGACCGCCGCCCGGACGGGTGCGGGCGGAACATCAGATGATCCGCCTGGATGGCAGTCTTTTCGACGCCGAAGTGGTGGCCACCACCATCACCTTCCACAGCCGCCCGGCCCGCCTGCTGGTGATCCGCGACATTTCCGACCGGCGCGAGGTGCAGGAACAATTGGTGCAGACGGCCAAGCTGGCCACCTTGGGCGAAATGGCCGCCGGTCTGGTGCACGAATTGTCGCAGCCCCTCAACATCATCCGCCTGACCGCCGAGGGGGCGTTGCTGTTCATCGAACGCGGCAAGGCGACACCGGAATGGCAGGCTCAGCAATTTCATCTGATCGCCGACCAGTCGCAGCGCACCGCCGAAATCATCGACGACATCCGTATCTTCTCGCGCCGCGACAATTCCCCCATGCAGGTGTTCGACGCCATGTCGGCCACCCGCTCGGCCATGGCGGTGCTGGAAGGCCAATTGCGCCCGGACGAGATCACTCTGGTCACCCGCCTGCCCGACACCCCCATCCCGGTGCGCGGGCGACGAGTCCAGTTGGAACAGGTGATCATGAACCTGTTGTCCAACGCCCATCACGCGCTGAAGGAAAAGCGCGAACACAATGGTGGGGGCAGAGCCTGGGCAGCGGAGATCGCCGTCACCGCCCGCCAGGACGGCAACCGCCTGACCATCCGCGTCGCCGATAACGGTCCGGGCATCCCACCCGCCGTGCGCGCCCGCATCTTCGAGCCGTTCTTCACCACCAAGGAAGCCGGGCGCGGCACCGGTCTGGGCCTGTCGGTCAGCTTCGGCATCATCAATGCCATGGGCGGGCGACTGGAACTGGACAATACCGGCCAAGGGGCCTGTTTCGTCATTTCCCTGCCCATCGATGCCAATGACGAGCCCCAGGAAGTGCCGCAATCCCCCCCGCAGACCTGCCCCATCGACGCCCATATCATGGTGGTGGACGACGAAACCACCGCCACCGAGACCCTGGGCCGCTATCTGACCGAAATGGGCTATCGCGTCACCTTGTGCGGCAGCGGCTCCGAGGCGCTGACCCGCTTCCGCGACGACCCCGCCGACGTGGTCATCACCGATTTGCGCATGCCGTCGGGCGGCGGCGAACAACTGGTCGAGCAATTGCGTGAATACGACCCGCTGCAACCAATCGTCATCGTCACCGGTCACCTGGGAGCCACCGAAAGATTGGCGGAAAACCTGCAAGACGACCGCTGCGCCGTACTGAAGAAACCGGTGGCCTTGGGTAAATTGGGCGAGATCATCGCCACCTTCCTGTTGCCGCCCGGCGACGAAGAATTTACCCAAACTTGATGGTTGCCATTGTTCTGGACCCATTGACCCTCTATGCTTTGGCATTATTGATGCGGTCCGACGGGCGGGACGTAAGGAGCGTGTGATGCAAATACTGGTCGCCGATGACCATAAGCTGGTGCGGGACGGACTGAAGCCGTTTCTGCATGAACTGGATGCCTCGGCCGAAATTCTGGATGCCGCCAATCTGGGCGAAGCCCTGAGCGTCGGTGCCACCGCCCCGTCCCTGGGCCTGATCCTGTTGGACCTGATGATGCCGGGCATGGATGGACTTAAGGGGCTGGAAAGCGTCCGCAAGCAATTCCCCAACGTTCCCGTGGTCATCGTCTCCGGCTTCTCCACCCGCGAACACGTGGTCGCCGCCGTTCAGGCCGGCGCCTCGGGCTTCATCCCCAAAACGGTCAGCGGCACCGCCATGGTCAACGCCTTGCGGCTGGTGCTGTCGGGGGAAAAATACCTGCCGTCGTCCAGTTTCTTCGAGGACGTGACGGTGCATATGCCGATGATGCCCTTGCAGCAGCGCCCGACCCGCACCGGCGAAATCCCCGCCCCCTTCGACAAATTGTCGCGCCGCGAATCCGAAATCCTGGCGCTTTTGGTGGAAGGCCGCACCAACAAGGAAATCGCCATCGCCCTGGAATTGCAGGAAATCACCATCAAGGTGCACTTGCGCAACGTCTATCGCAAGATCGGCGCCGCCAACCGTGCCCAGGCGGTCCGCATCGCCATGTCGTCGGGCTGGGCCGCCCCCCTGGTTCTGGCGTCGGGCTGACCGGCCTCACTCCCCCCTTGCCTTGACCGCGTTTCTAGAGGATTGTTGCGCCCTTCCGACGCCAGGGGCAGGAGCAATGGCAAGCGTTTATCTGGGTTTAGGCACCAATCTGGGCGACCGCCAGGCCAATCTGCGCATCGCCGTCGATGCCCTGGCCCGACTGGGCCGGATTGGCGACCAATCCCGCCTTTATGAAACCGCGCCGCTTTACGTCACCGACCAACCCGCCTTCCTCAACATGGCCGTGGCCCTTGCCACCGATCTGGCACCGCTGGATCTGCTGGCCCGCTTGAAGGGCCTGGAGCAGGAATTGGGGCGGGTGGCGTCACGCCGTTACGGCCCGCGCCTGATCGACCTGGACATTCTGCTTTATGACGACGTGGTGCTGGACCATCCCGACCTGACCATCCCCCACCCCCGGCTGTGCGAGCGGCGCTTCGCCCTGGCGCCCTTGGCCGACATCGCCGACACCGTCCTGCATCCGCGGACCGGCATCACCATCGGGCGATTGCTGGCCGACCTGCCCGTTTCCGCCGACGATCAGGTGATCGTCGCCGCCCAATCCCTGACCTGAAAGAGACTTTCCATGTTCGCAAAGCACGGCGACGCCAAGATCTATCGCATCCTGGTCCGCGATCTGGTGCTGAAATGCCTGATCGGCATCCACGCCCACGAATTGCTGGCGCCGCAGCGGGTGCGCATCAACGTGGAAATGGCCGTACTGGAACAGGCCGGCCCGATGTCCGACGATATCGCCAACGTGGTGTCTTACGAGGACGTCATCGAAGGCATCAAACGCCTGCTGGCCGAAGGCCACATCAATCTGGTGGAAACCCTGGCGGAAAAGATCGCCGCCCTGTGTCTGGTGGATGAGCGGGTCCGTTCGGTACGCATCCGAGCCGAAAAGCTGGACGTCTATGCCGAAGCCGCGTCGGTTGGTATCGAGATCGAACGCCGGCGCGACTAATGCAATAAAAGGCAACATCCATAAGTATAGGCCCCATATCCAATAAATTGTGGCCTTGCCACAACTAAAGCGGCCCCGCACAATGACTTCGGCCAAAGAAATTGGGGAGTCGACAGTTCAGGGTCATGGATTTCCGCCGCCGCAGCCTTCGTATCTGGATCGCCGCCGCCATCTTGGTATTGACCACCAGCGTCATGTCGGCGGCGCAATTGGCTTATTCCCGCCAACGCCACATCGATTCGGGGCAGGAACTGGCGCGGGCTTTGTCCAATGCCGCCGCCCAACGGGTGATGTCCAGCATGCAATTGCTGGATCAGTTGCTGCAAGAGGCGGTCAGCCGCATCCCCACCGATGGCCCCGCCCCCGCCGGCACCTTGGAGCCGTTGCGCCCCAAGCTGGCGACCACCAAGGAAATCCGCGCCCTGTCGCTGATCGACGCCGATGGCATCATGCGTCAGGTGGTGCATCGCCAACAGCAAACCCTGTCGCTGCCGGTGGATATCTCGGACCGTCAGCATTACCAATATCAGCGCCGACATTGGTCGGAACAGCGCATGGCCTTGTCACCGCCGGCCACCGACCGATTGACCGAATCCATGGCTTGGTTCGCCTCGCGGCCGGTGATCAGCCCGGATGGGCGCTTCCTCGGTATGGCCGGCATGGCCCTGGAGCCGGACTTGCTCGCCGCCCCGCTGCGAGCCGCCACCCCGGGCGAAGGCGACGCCGCCGGAATTTTCTCGACCGAAGGCGTGCTGTTCGCCCGCCATCCCTTCGCCCCGCAAGCCATCGGTCGATCCATCGCCAGTTCGGCGGTGTTCCTGGCCTATGGTGAATTGGGCGAAAGCGGCAGCGTGCGCGAGTTGGTCAGCATCACCGACGACATCCCGCGTACGGTGGGGTTCACCAAGGTTCCCGGTTATCCGCTGGTGGTCAATGTCGGCATCAGCCATGAAAGATTGCTGCACCAATGGGTGCGCGAAGCGCAAATCCACGGCGGCATCCAACTGGCCCTGACCGCCACCATCTTCTTGCTGGCCTGGGGCATGGTGCGGGCGGAACACCAGCATCAAAGCGCCGCCGAAAGGCTGCGGGCGACGGAACGCGACCACATCGACACGCTGTCGCGCGAGGTGGAAACCCGCACGGCGGAATTGCAGCAATCCCTGGAAGCCTTGCAAGAAAGCGAGGAACGCTTTCGCCTGATCGCCGACATCTCGCCGTTGCCGCTGGTGGTCACCCGCCGCTCGGACGGCGTAGTGATCTACATCAACGCCCAGGCGGCCGAGGCCTTTCAGGTGCCCCAAGCCGAGGCCTATGGCAAGGTGGCGCCCAATTTCTGGGAAAGCCCGGCGGATCGCTCGCGCATGGTCGAATCCCTGGTCAACACCGGCATCGTGCGCAACCTGGAAGCCGTGTTGAAACGGGCCGACGGTGAACGCTTCACCGCGCTCTTATCGGCGGCCTTCGGCTCCCTCAAGGGCGAGGCCATGGTCCTGGTCAGCGTGCTGGACATCAGCGAACGCAAACGCCTGGAACAGGAACTGGCCCGGTCCAACGCCGAGCTGGAACGTTTTTCCTATGCCATTTCCCACGATTTGCAGGAACCGCTGCGCATGGTGGCCAGCTATGTGGGGCTGATTGAACGGCGCTATGGCGACACCCTGGACCAGGAAGGCCGTGACTTCGTCACTTATGCCATCGACGGCGCCAAGCGTATGTCGCGCATGATCAGCGATTTGCTGGATTACTCACGCCTGCGCCGGCAGGCCTGGCACTTTGAAATCACCGATTTGAACGCCGTGATCGCCGACGCCCTGGCCAACCTGGCCACCAGCATCGAAAGCAATGGCGCCGACATCTCGGTCGAAAGTCTGCCCACCTTACCCGCCGATCCCAGCCAGATCATGCGGGTCATGCAAAATCTGATCGGCAACGCCCTGAAATACCGGGCGGCGGACCGCCCGCCCCGGATCAAGGTCAGCGCCCGCCGGGACGACGGCTTGTGGATCTTCGAATTTGCCGACAATGGCCGCGGCTTCGACACCGGGGAAGAGCAGCGCCTGTTCCAGGTCTTCCAACGCTTGCATCCCAATAGCGGCATCGGCGGTTCCGGCATTGGTTTGGCGCTGTGCCGGTCGATCATCACCGCCCATGGCGGCACCATCTGGGGACGCAGTGACGGCCCCGACCAGGGCGCCACCTTCGGCTTCAGCCTGCCGGTCGAGCGCGACATGAAAAAAGGCGCGGAGTAAACCCCGCGCCTTTTTGGTCGTCGGTGGAAAAGTCAGACCATGCCCAGCGCGGCCTTGTACAGTTCCAGCAACTGGTCGATCTCTTCGCGCTCCTGCTCTTCCATGCGGCGCAGGGCAATCAACTTGCGGATGATCTTGGTGTCGAAGCCTTGGCTTTTCGCCTGGGCATAAACGTCCTTGATATCGGCGGACAACGCCTTCTTTTCTTCTTCCAGCCGCTCGATGCGCTCAACGAACTGGCGCAATGCCTCGGCGGCAATGCCCCCGATCTGGCTGTTGTTCTGGTCGTCGCTCATCTGTTCATTCCTCGGCCTCGAATGGGTGCCAGACCATAATGCGCCACCGTTTCCGGTTCAAGCCGGGAAAAATTCGCCGGATAAGGTGCGCACCCGATGCATGAAAAAACACCCGGAGATATGATGCGCACAACACGGAAAATTCGCGTAAAGAGAGCATGGCCATGAACACGCCGTCGTCGCAGCCCCGCATCATGTTGGTCGAGGACATCCCCGCCATGCGTTTGCTGGTCCGGCAGATGTTGAGGTCATTGGGCATCGATCAGATCATCGAAGCCAATGACGGCTCCACCGCATTGCAGTTGGTCCGGGCTCAACCCGTAGATGTGGTCCTGTCCGACTGGAACATGATTCCCATGACCGGACTGCAGCTTCTGATGGCCATGCGCGAAGACCCGGCGACCAGCCACATCCCCTTCATCATGATCACCGGCGAAGGGTCGATGGAGCATGTGCAACGCGCCCGCTCGGCTGGCGTTAACGGCTATCTGATCAAGCCCTTCGGCCTTGATGCCCTGACCCGCCAATTGACCAAGGTGGTCCGGTGGCGCCCCGCCGCCTGAATCGAAAGTATGACACTGCGTGCTGCCAATGATCAGGCGCCTAAGACTAACGCCTTGTGGGACTTGCCCGGGGATACTGGCATCCTGAGCCGATCGATGATTGGCTTTCGAGAGTCCAGATCATGCCTGTTCGCACCGTTCTTGTGGTTGAAGACAGCCCGCTGACCCGCCGCATGATCCGCCGCATGCTGGAACAGCATGGCAGCCTGGATGTGGTCGAGGCCGGAGACGGGCGCGAGGCGATGGAAATCCTGAACAGCCAAGCCGTCGACATCGTACTGTCGGATTTGCATATGGAACCCATGGACGGCCACGGCCTGATGGCGGAAATGCGCCTGCGTCCCGCACTGGCCCATTTGCCCTTCATCATGATGACGGCCCAGCATTGCCCCGACAGCATCCGCCGGACCATTGGCGACCACAGCAGCCATTACCTGCCCAAGCCATTCACGCGCGAGCAATTATACGCCGCCCTGCAACGCAGCAGCGCCCGCCAAGCCGCCTGATCAAAACACCTGCACACGCCGCAACGACGGATCGGCCAGCACCGGCGCCAAGATTCGGGCCAGGATATCGGCCCAGCGGCGACACCCTTCCTCGTCCCGCACCAGATCCTGACGGATTTCAAAGGATACATGCGGCAGCCCCGCCGCTCCGGCATGGGTATCGAGGGTGTAATTGATCTCGCGCCCCGAATAAGGCTGGTTGTCGCCCACGCATAATCCGGGCACCTGGCGCAAGGAATCGATCACCGGCAGGGCCATGCGACCGTCGCGGTTCCACAACACGCCGACTTGCCAAGGCCGCTGAAACCCCTGCATGCACGGGGTGAAACTATGCACCGAAATCATCGCCGGCACCGGCCCATGGCGGAACATGCGCCCCAGCACGGTGCCGATCTCGCGGTGGTAAGGCCAGAACCACGCCCCGGCCCGGGCTTCCGCCTCGGCATCGTCCACATTATGATTGCCGGGCACCGTGACCCCACAGGTACAATGCGGGATCGAGGACGGATCACCGGGTTGGCGGTTGCAATCGATGACCAGACGGCTGATTCCGGCCAAAATGGCGTGACACCCCAGCCGCTCGGCCAGCAGACGAGAGATGGTGGCGGCACCGATATCCCAGGCCACGTGATCGGTCAGGCTATCGGCGGCCAATCCCAGATCGCCATGGCGTGACGGAATAACCGCCGAGGCATGATCGCAGACGATCAGCACCGATGGGTCATGGGTGGCGTCGAGGCGCTGAAACGGCACGGGATCGTTGTCGGGATGGGCGATAAACTGTAACATGCCTACATAGATAAATGGCGCCGCAGAAAAAATCCATCAATGGGTTGACAGCCTATGGGGGTTTCCGTATTTTCGCCGCCTCCGGTCGCGCACCCGGACTAGACCATTCGCGACCTAAAAGCTTTAGGGAAGTTGGATTATGAAGATTCGCAATTCGCTGAAGTCGGCCAAGCTGCGCGACAAGAACTGCCGTATTGTCCGCCGCAAGGGCCGCGTGTTCGTCATCAACAAGACGAACCCCCGCTTCAAGGCTCGCCAGGGCTGATCGCCCGGCCGGACCGAAAGTAAAAACCGCGCCCCACCTGGAGCGCGGTTTTTTCTTGCCGTCTTGCCAAGGACTTTCGCCGTGCCCACATGCAGGTCATGGCACGGATCATTGGCTTTCTGATGGCGATTATCCTGCTTGGCGCGGCCAATGCCTGCTCGCCAAAGCCGCCCAGCCATGCTGAAATCCAGCCCGGCCTGGACCGTCTGTTCCAGCAATTGCACACCACCACCAATCCCGCCGAAGCCCGCCTGCTCGAGGCGACCATCCGCCATGTGTGGTCGCGCAGCAATCAGCCCGAGGTGGAGCGAATGATGAAATGGGCCAAGGCCGCCCTGCATGGCGGCGATCTGCCCACCGCCTTTCACCTGCTCGATCAGATCGTGCTCAAGGCCCCCGATCTGGTGGCGGCCTGGAACATGCGGGCGACCTTGCATTACGCCCAAGACGATTATGCCGCGGCCCTGGCCGATATCGCCGTCACCTTGACGCTGGAGCCGCGCCATTTCGGCGCCTGGGCCGGATTGGGGCTGATCATGCGGGAGATGGGACAAGAGCGCGCTGCCCTGGCGGCATTTGAAACCGCGCTGGACCTGAACCCGCACCTGACCGACCTGCGCGACGATGTCAGCCAGTTGCGCAATCAGGTGATCGGCTTGGCGCTGTGATCAGCCGCCGGCAGCGATGGCATCCAACTGGCCGCGATCAAGGCGGAAAGTGTTGGGGCGGATTTCCTGAACCACTCCCAAACGCTTGAATTCCGCCACCGTGCGGCTGGAGGTTTCGGTGGTCAGCGACAAGATGGCGCCCACATCCTCGCGCCCCAGCATGCGGCACAGGCCGTCCTCGCTCAATCCCGACAGATGCACGAACAGCCGCGCCATACGCTGGCGCGCGGTGCCGGTGTTCAACTCGGTCAGCCATTCATCGGCCAGACGCAGAGAATCGCTCCATTTGTTCATCAATTGGCGATGCAGGCGTGGGGTTTCGCGGTTGAGCCGCTCGACCACCTCGCGCGGCAGACGGCAGACCAGGGCCGTCTGCAACACCTGGGCCGCGTGTTCATAGGGGCGCCCGGCCAGCACCTCGAGCCCGGCCACGTCGCCGGCGCGCAGCAGCCGGACGATGCGGCGGTTGCCGTCGGGCAGGTATTGCACCAGTTTGACCAGACCGCTGCGGATGGTGAAGGCGGCGACGCCCTCGTCCCCCGAATGATACAGCGTCGTCCCGGCATCCAGCATCAGCTCTTCCACCGGCAAATGGATCAGCTGGAAATCCGCTTCCTGCAAATCGGCGAACAGCACCAGATCGCGGATGGCACATGTGCGGCATTCGGCCTTACCCAACCACGCGGCTTCGATCTGACTACGGCGCATCGCCCTGTTTCCGTTACATTATGATTGGATGATAGACTATCGTTTCCGGGCCGCCTGCACCAGACGTTCCAAGCCGTCGAGAAAACGCGAGCGATCCTGTTTGGTGAAGCCTGACGGCCCGCCGGTGACGGTGCCCTGTTCGCGCAAATCGGTCATCAGGTTACGCATGGCCAGTTGCATGCCCATATTGGCCTCTTGAAACGCCCGCCCGCGCGAATCCAGGGGCAGCGCCCCCTTGGCCAGACAGCGGGCGGCCAGCGGAATATCGGCGGTGACCACCACGTCACCGTCCTGGCAGCGTTCGGCGATGACGTCGTCGGCGGCATCGGCGCCTTCGGCCACCACCACCTGCTCGACCAGATAATGGTCGATGCGGTGCCAGCGATTGGCAACGATGATCACCGGCAATTGGTGTCGGGCGGCAACGCGCAAAACCTCGTCCTTGACCGGGCAGGCGTCGCCGTCGATGAAGATGCGGGTCATGAACGGCTCTTTCTATAGAGAACATGGCGGCGCAAGGCATGGCCGGGCGGCAGGACGGGATGATCGAAATCGCCCGCAGTGTCGCGGACCAGACCGATGCGCTCCATCACCCGGCGCGAACGGTGATTGTGCGGTACCGTATAAGCGATGATTTCCGCCAAGCCCAGGGTGGAAAAGCCGAAATCCAGGGCAGCAGCGGCGGCCTCGGCGGCATAGCCGTGGCCCCAATGGCCACGGCCCAGGCGCCAGGCCATTTCCACCGTTTGGCCTTGGGTGGCGAACGGCATGGGCTGGGCCGGTTCGTTCAGCCCGACATAGCCGATGAACGGGCTGCCGCCTTGCACTTCCACCGCCCACAGGCCCCAGCCGCGGGTGGACAGATTATCCATGATGCGCAAGCCCTGGGCGTCGCTTTGACCAGAATCCAGTGTTGACGGCATCAGGGCCATGACCTCGGGGTCAGCGTTGATGAGACGGAAGGCGGCCAGATCGTCGGAGCGCCAGGCGCGCAATATTAGGCGTTGGGTTCGCAACCAGACCCTCCATTCCTGCATGGCTGTTAGTGACAAATGTCACTGAAAACTGGTTAAGCCTCAGCTAAACCTGGACTCGGGACAGGAGGACAAGGCACCCATGAACGCGACCATCGACCCTGATCAGATCACCGAGCGCCAGCCCACCAAGGGCGAGGTTCCGTTTTACCGCGAAAATGGCCAAGCCGTACCGCGCGGCGTCAAGGGATTGTTCCGCAATCTCAAATGGTGGGCCTCGGGCATTCTGCTGGCCTGGTGGCATCTGGGACCGTTCCTGCGCTGGGATCGCGGTCCCGACGCGCCGGGACAAGCCATCTTGCTCGACATGGCCGGACGGCGCGCCTATTTCTTCGATATCGAGATCTGGCCGCAGGAAATCTATTACGTCACCGGCCTGCTGCTGATCGCCGCCATCTCCCTGTTCCTGATGAGCGCCCTGGCCGGGCGTGTCTGGTGCGGCTTCTTGTGCTGGCAGACGGTCTACACCGATCTGTTCCAGAACATCGAACGCTGGGTGATCGGCGAACGCACCGCCCGCATCACTTTTGAACGCGCCCCCACCAGTGTCGGCAAACTGGCCAAGAAGAGTGTGGTGGTCGGCGCCTGGGCACTGGTCTCGGCCGCTTGCGGCATCGGTGTGACGCTGTGGTTCGGCGACGCCTTCCAGATGCTGAAGGACATCTTCACCCTGGAGGCGCCCACCGCCGCCTATGTCTTCATCATCATCATCGGCGGCTTCTGTTTCCTGTTGGGCGGCTTCGCCCGCGAACGGGTGTGCGTCTATATGTGCCCCTATTCGCGCTTCCAGGCGGCCATGTTCGACGAACATTCGCTGATCGTCAGCTATGAAGCCTGGCGCGGCGAACCGCGCGCCCCCGCCCCCAAGGACCGCAATTTCGCTGATCGCGGCCATTGCGTCGATTGCAAGATGTGCGTGCAATCCTGCCCCACCGGCGTCGACATCCGCTTCGGCAACCAATTGGCCTGTATCGGCTGCGGTGTCTGCATCGACGCCTGCGACCAGATCATGGACAAGTTCGGCCTGCCGCGCGGCCTGATCAGCTATGATTCCCAGGTCAACCTGGAAGCGCGCGAGGCCGGACGGAAAGCGCCGGGGATCAAGCCCATCCGCGCCCGCACCGTGCTCTATGCCGGCCTTTTGGCCATCGTCGCCGGCATCATGCTGGTATCGCTGCTGACCCGCTCCACCACCGAAGTCAACGTTTTGCACGAACGCGCGCCGCTTTACGTGCAATTGTCCGACGGATCGGTCCGCAACGGCTATGCCTACAAGATTCTCAACATGGTGCGCGAGGACCGCACCTATGTACTGAAGACCGAAGGCTTGGCTGGCGCCACTTTGGAAGTGGTCGGCGGCAAGGCCGATGCCGCCGAATTGGAGCTGAAGGTGGAAAAGGATCAGGTCGCCACCTACCGCATCTTCGTCAACGTTCCCGAAAACGTTCTGCCCGGACGCAGTGCCGACCTGACTTTTGTCCTGACCGAGCAAGGAAAAAGCGGAAAACCCATCCGCAGCAAGACGCTGTTTGCCGGACCGGATAAATAATCCGCCCATCCCGAGACCCCGGAAAGACATGTGTTTTCCGGGGTCTTTTTTGCCTTGTTTTAAGCCAGACTGCCTATCTTGTCGGCGCGCCCTGGTTGACGACCACGGATAAGCTTGGCCTGGGCGGCGGCATGCCGATTGCTACGGCTGGGGCGGAGCCACAACCCGGAGGCCGTCATGGTGAAATCGGTTTCACCCTTTTCCCGTAAGCCCCAACTGGCCGAATTGGCCAAAGCCGCCGAAGAAATCGCCGCCGGCGACCGCTTCGTCAAAGTCCCCCATCAAACCGGCACTGATGCCGCCGCCCGGCTGGCCCGCGCCGTCGAGGCCATGCGCCAAGCGCTGGTCGAGGCCGATGCCGCCATCGCCGAACAGGAAGCCGACCGCGAGGTGCAGGAACAACGCCACCGCTCCATGGAAAGCTTCATCGGCAAGTTCGAAGGCACGGTCACCGGCGTGCAGCAAAACCTGTCCAATGCCGCCCACAGCATGCGCGACGCCGCCGGCGCCCTGGTCGCCCAGGCCGGCACCGTGGCTGAAAAAAGCCAGCAGGTGCAAACCGGTGCCGCCACCGCCACCAGCGAAGCCGCCGTGCTGGCCGAGGCCGCTGGCCAGTTGGACCAGTCCTTGGGCGAGTTGGAAGGCCGGGCCAGCCGCGCCGCCCAGGTCATCACCCAGGCGGTGGGACTGGTGGATAGCGCCGATGCCACCATTCGCGGCCTGTCCGACGCCGCCGGGCGCATCGGCGGCATGGCTCGCACCATTTCCGACATCGCCGGCCAGACCCGCATGCTGGCGCTCAACGCCACCATCGAGGCGGCAAGAGCGGGTGAGGCCGGCAAGGGCTTTGCCGTGGTCGCCGCCGAGGTCAAGAATCTGGTGACCGAAACCGAGAAAGCCACCGCCGAAATCGACGGGCGCGCCGGCGAGATCCGTCAGGCCACCGATCAGGCGGTGGCAGCCATGAATGCCATCGGCGGCTCCATGCACGAGGTCAACGCCCTGGTCGCCGCCATCGCCGCCACCATGCACCAGCAAAGTGCCGCCAGCCGGGCCATCACCGATGGCGTCCGGGCCACCGCCGCCGAGGCCGAAAGCATGAGCGCCTCCATCGAGGATGTGGCCGAAGCCAGCAGCCAGACCCGAGCCGAAGCCGACAGCGTGCACGCCGCCGCCGGGGCGCTGGGCCAGCAATCGGACACCTTGGGCCAAGCCGTCGGCACCTTCCTGGACGACCTTGATCACGGCGCCATCCGTATCGGCATCCTGCATTCGCTGTCAGGTGGCTCGGCCGTGGGCGAACGTCCGTTGAAGGATGTGCTGCTGATGGAAGTGGCGGCGCTCAACGCCCGTGGCGGCCTGTTGGGACGCCCGGTCGAAGCCCTGCTCTACAATCCGCGATCGGATGCCAAGCGCACCGCCGAACTGGCCGATCAGGCCTTGGGCCACGACCGGGTACAGGCGCTGTTCGGCGCCTGGAGTTCCACCGCGCGCAAGGAAACCCTGCCGGTGCTGGGCCACCGCAACGGCCTGCTGTTCTATCCGTCGCAATACGAGGGGGCCGAGGCCGCTGCCAACGTCGTCTATTGCGGCGCCCCGCCCAACCAGCAATTGCTGCCGGCCATCCAATATCTGATGAGCGCCGAGGGCGGCGGATACAGTCGTTTTTACCTGATCGGCAACGACACCCTGTATCCGCGTCTGACCCACAAGGTGCTGACCGATTACCTGCGCGGACGCGGTATAAGCGGCCAGAGCCTGCGTGAAACCCTGCTGCCGGTGGGCGCCGACGACTGGGCCCGGGCAGTGGCCGATATCCGCGCCTTCGCCCGCGCCGGTGGCGGCAAGGCGCTGGTGGTCAGCACGGTGGGCGGCGACAGCAACTTCCACTTCTTCCGCCAATTGGGCGGCGCCGAGGTGCCGGTGCTCACCGTCTCCATCGGCGAGGCCGAGGCCGCCTTGCTCGATCCCCGCCTGCTGGCCGGCCACATGGTGGCGTGGAACTATCTGATGAGCATCGACACGCCGGAGAACCAGGCCTTCCTGCGCCAGTGGCGGCAACATTGCGCCAACCCCAAGGCGGTGGTCAACGACGCCATGGAGGCGTCGGTCATG
This sequence comes from Magnetospirillum gryphiswaldense MSR-1 v2, assembly GCF_000513295.1. NCBI lineage: Bacteria > Pseudomonadati > Pseudomonadota > Alphaproteobacteria > Rhodospirillales > Rhodospirillaceae > Magnetospirillum > Magnetospirillum gryphiswaldense. The sequence continues at coordinate 489,437 of NC_023065.1, read as the reverse complement.
GCCTTGCGCCTGTGGGCGGCGGCGGTGGAAGCCTGCGGCAGCACCGAGCCGGACAAGGTGCGCGCGGCCTTGCCCGGACAGAAGACCCGGTCGCTGACCGGTTTCGATGTCTCCGTCGATGACACCAACAACCACCTGCATAAGCCGTGCCTGCTGGGCCGCATGCAGGCCGACGGCTCCATCGCCATCGTCTGGCGCTCGAGCGGACTGATCGCGCCGGAGCCGGAGCAACCCACGCCAGCCCCGGCCCTGGCGGCCGAGTAGCCGGTTGACTTCAACCCCCGCGCCGTGCCAGTTTCGCGGCAATCAATCAATGGAGAAAAGCCATGTCCGGTGTGCTGCAAGGGGTCATTTTGCTGCTGGTCGCGTCGGTCGCCGTCTATGGCCTGCTGATGTGCGTGGGCTCGGGCAAGGCCGCCGGCGACGGCCATGGTCACGGTCATGACAGCCATGGCGGCCACGGCCACCATTAAATCTCGGTTCGCAAAAGCCCCGGCACACCCTGCCGGGGCTTTTTCATACCCCGCAATCAAACCAAAGATAGACAATTTATAACAAAATACACGTTTTAGGTTTATCTGATTTCGTGCCATCCTGCTGGCGGCGTTTCATGCCAACATAAGTGGGGGAGGCCCGACCATGACCACGCAATCCATCACCATCAACAAATCCCGTCCCGGTGGCTGGCTGCCCATGGACGAAGCGGCGCTGGCCGAGTTCCGCCTGGGAATCGAGGCCGAGGTCGCCGCCCATCCCGACCGCCCGCTGGTGCGCCCGGTGCAGGCGCTTTACGACTGCATCATGGAAACGCCGCTTTACCGCATGCACCTGACCCAGGCCATCGAGCAGGCCCACACCGCCGGCTATCGCTTGGGCTATGCCGATATCGACGGGCTGATGCGGCGGATCAACGCGGTCATGCATTACGCCCCGCCGTTTTCCACTTCGTCCCTGGTCGGCTGCCCGCTGAACGCCCTGTTGGACTGGCCCATGTGCATGCCGTCGGGCTTCGCCTTCTTCCAGTTCCCGGCCATCAACGAGAAAATCCGCGCCGTGCTCGGTTATTGGTCGGACTTTTTGTCCGGTCCCAACTCGCGCGATTATCTGAACACCGACAATCCCAAGGGCTGGTTCAGCACCACCGCCGCCACCAAGGTCAACATGTCGGAATTCATCTGCGACCCTGCCCTGCCCCATTGGGGCTATCGCTCGTGGAATGATTTCTTCACCCGTCTGTTCAAGCCGGGCATGCGCCCGGTGGCCAGCCCCGACAATGCGCTGGTGGTGACCGCCGCCTGCGAATCCGGCCCCTATGCGCTACAGACCGGGGTCAATCTGTTCGACAAGTTCTGGATCAAGACCCAGCCCTATTCGTTGATGGACATGTTCACCGCCGACCGCCGCGATCTGGCGGAAACCTTTGTCGGCGGCACCGTCTATCAGGCGTTTCTGTCGGCCTATAATTACCATCGCTGGCATGCGCCGGTATCCGGTACGGTGGTTGACGCCTATGTGGTCAACGGCACCTATTACGCCGACGCGCCGTCGGAAGGTCTGGACCCCGCCGGCCCCAACAATTCCCAAGGCTTCATCACCGCGGTGGCGACGCGGGCGGTGATGGTCATCGACACCGGCAACCCGGCCCTGGGCAAGGTCGGCTGCATCTTCGTCGGCATGGCGGAAATCTCGTCGTGCATCATCGCGGTGAAAATCGGCCAAACCGTGGCCAAGGGCGACGAGATCGGCTATTTCCAATACGGCGGCTCGACCCATTGCCTGATCTTCCAGCCGGGGGTAACGCTGGATTTCATCCCGCCCCAGCCCTACGGCGAGAATGACAGCCAGATCGTGCCGTTGAACTCAGCCTTGGCCAACGTGGTGGTTTAACAGGCGGTGCCGTTTTCGTCGAAATGCAACACGGTGGTTTCGTCGTCCTCGTCATGGACGACGATTTCCGCCCGCTTCAAGGCGCCGTTGGGGTGGTAGTCATAGGCGTGGCCCAGCACCACGGCGCCATAGACGCATTTTTCCAGCCGCACCACCCGCTCGGCGCCGTCGAAATGGGCGCGGATGAAGGTATTGCGGTTGGAGATTTCGGTTTCGGCCAGCGGCCCCACCAGCTTCAACGGCAGGCGCACGCCGGTATAGGTGGTGAAATAGCGGAAATCAGCCATCTCACCCCTCCACCATGTCGTCATCGCCATAGCCTTGGGCATAAAGCAGTGCCGTCAGGTCGCCATGGTCGATGCGCACGCGGGCTTCAGCCGCCACCACCGGCTTGGCCTGATAGGCCACGCCCAGGCCGGCGGCCTTGATCATATCCAGGTCGTTGGCGCCATCGCCCACCGCCGCCGCCAGAGCCAGCGGAATCTTGCGTTCGCCCGCCGTGCCGATCAGCGTGGCCAGTTTGGTTTCACGCCCCAGGATGGGGTCTTCCACCCCCGACAGCTTGCCGTCGGTGAAGATGAAGCGGTTACCCAAATCGATGTCGAAACCGCAAGCCTCACGCACGCGGGTGGTAAAATAGGTGAAGCCGCCCGAGACCAGCACCGCATAGGCGCCGTTGGCCTTCATGGTCTGCACCAAGGTGCGGGCGCCGGGCATCAGCCGGGTCTTGGCCCAGGTTTCGGCCAAGGCGGTTTCCGGTACTCCGGCCATCAGGCCGATCCGTTCCTTGAGCGCGGCCTCGAAGCCGATCTCGCCGTTCATGGCCCGCGCGGTGATGGCGGAAATACGATCCTTGATGCCGGCATATTCGGCCAGTTCGTCCAGGGTCTCACCCACCACCATGGTGGAATCCATGTCGGCCACCAGCAGCAGCTTGCGCCGACCCTGGGCGGCTTGGGCCACCACGTCGACGGCCACTTTACCCAGGCGCTGACGGGCCGCGGCGTCTGCCTGTTCCGGCGCAAGGTCGCCGAAGGCCAGATCGCAGGCCTTGCCCGGCGACAGCCATTGGGCCGCCGCCACATGGGCGCCCAAGGCTTTCAATCCCTGGCGGATATCCGCCACCATGGCGTCGGTCAGACCGACCTTTGGGCCGGCGATCAGCGTCAGTATGTTTTCCATCAATCACCCGGTTGTGCGTGGTCATGGCGGCGGCCAAAGCTTTACGGCCAAGGGCGCCGCTTGGCAAGGGAAGGTTCCGCCCAAGTCCTCAAGATGGTATAGGCAAGACCATGAACCGTCCCGCCATCGTCATCGCCGGTCCCACCGCGTCAGGCAAGTCAGGTCTGGCCCTGGCCATCGCCCGCGCCTTCGACGGCACTGTCATCAACGCCGATTCCATGCAGGTCTATGACGTGCTGCGGGTAATCACCGCCCGCCCCACCCCGGAGGAAGAGGCCCAGGCCCGCCATCGCCTGTATGGCACGTTGCCGCCATCGGTCAACTGCTCCGCCGCCCTGTGGAAAGAGATGGCCGCCGCCGCCATGGAAGAGACCTGGGCGCAGGGCCGACTGCCGGTGGTGGTGGGAGGCACCGGGCTTTATATCCGCACCTTGATGCACGGCATTTCCCCCGCCCCGCCGATTCCCGATGACATCCGCGCCCATACGCGGGCCTTGCTGGCCGAGATGGGCAACGCTGGCTTTCATGCGCAACTGGCCAAGCGCGACCCGGTGATGGCGGCACGGCTGGACCCGGCCAATTCCCAGCGCCTGGCCCGGGCCTGGGAGGTGCTGGAAGCCAGCGGCCAATCCCTGGCCCATTGGCAATCCCTGCCCATGGAAGGGGCGGTGCCGGCGCGCTGGCTGACCCTGGCGCTGGACCCGCCGCGCAACATTCTTTACGCCCAGTGCGACCAACGCTTCCGGGCGATGATGGCGCAAGGGGCGCTGGACGAGGTGCGCGCCTTGCTGGACTTGCGCCTTGATCCGGCGCTGCCGGCCATGAAGGCCCTGGGCGTGCCCGAACTGGCCCGACTGGCTAGTGGCGCCATGACCGAAATCCAGGCGGTGGAAGCGGCGCAACGGGCGACACGAAATTACGCCAAACGGCAGTTGACGTGGTTCCGGCATCAACTTGAAAAGCCAGAGGTGGTTTCTACGCAACTTTCGGAAAGAATTTTTGACGAAATCTTTGCGAAAGTTCGCCACTTTCTATTGACCCCGCCTTAGTGAAGCGATAGGTTGTCCCGCTCGCAGCCACCTTGTGGCCGCACGCGGATGCGTGCGTTTATGGGTGGCTGCTGTTCGCGTTCATAGGAATAAAGGTGCGAAATGGCACAGCACGATGCGCAGATGACCGGTGCGGAAATCCTTTTGAAGGCCCTTGTCGACCAGGGCGTCGAGGTAATTTTCGGCTATCCGGGTGGCGTAGTGCTGCCCATTTACGACGAATTGTTCAAGCAAAACCGCCTGCGCCACATCCTGGTCCGCCATGAGCAGGCCGCCGTCCACGCCGCCGAGGGCTATGCCCGTTCCACCGGGCGCGTCGGCTGCGTTTTGGTGACTTCCGGCCCCGGCGCCACCAACACCATCACCGGCCTGACCGACGCCTTGATGGATTCGGTGCCGTTGGTGTGCATCACCGGCCAGGTTCCGACCAATCTGATCGGCAACGACGCCTTCCAGGAAGCCGACATCACCGGCATCACCCGGCCGTGCACCAAGCACAATTATCTGGTCAAGAAGCCCGATGATCTGGCCCGGACGGTGCACGAAGCCTTCCACGTCGCCAAGTCGGGCCGTCCCGGCCCGGTGGTCATCGACCTGCCCAAGGATGTCATCACCGGTCGCGGCGAATACCAATCGCCCAGCAAGCTGAAGACCAAGTACAAGCCGCAGGTCAAGGGCGACCTCAAGGCCATCGAAAAAGCCGCCGAGATGATCGCCGCCGCCAAGCGCCCGGTGTTCTATGTCGGTGGCGGCGTGGTCAATTCCGGTGTCGCCGCCTGCCAGTTGCTGACCCAGTTCGTGCGCATGACCGGCTATCCGTGCACGCAGACGCTGATGGGCCTGGGCGCCTTCCCGGCTTCCGACCCGCTTTCGGTGGGCATGCTGGGCATGCACGGCACCTACGAGGCCAATCTGGCCATGCACGGCGCCGACCTGATCATCAATGTCGGCGCCCGCTTCGATGATCGCATCACCGGTCGGCTGAAGGACTTTGCCCCCACCGCCAAGAAGATCCATATCGACATCGACCCCAGCTCGGTCAACAAGAACGTCATGGTCGATCTGGCGGTGATCGGCGACGCCGCCCACATCCTGGAAGACCTGATCAAGGTGTGGAAGGCCAAGCAGTGCCGCCCGCATGAAAAGGCGCTGAAGGAATGGTGGGCGACCATCGAGGGCTGGCGCGGTCGCAACTGCCTGCACTACGAAAACAGCAACAAGATCATCAAGCCGCAATACGCCATCCAGCGGCTTTATGAACTGACCAAGTACAAGAACCCCTACATCACCACCGAAGTGGGCCAGCACCAGATGTGGGCGGCCCAGCACTTCAAGTTCGAGCAGCCCTGCCATTGGATGACCTCGGGCGGCTTGGGCACCATGGGCTACGGCCTGCCGGCGGCCATGGGCGTGCAGGTGGCTTATCCCAATGCCCTGGTCATCGACATCGCCGGCGAAAGCTCGATCCAGATGAACATCCAGGAAATGGCCACGCTCTGCCAGCATCGCCTGCCGGTGAAGGTGTTCATCTTGAACAACCAGTACATGGGCATGGTGCGCCAGTGGCAGGAACTGATCCATGGCGGTCGTTATTCCGAAAGCCACATGGAACACCACCCCGACTTCGTCAAGCTGGCCGATGCCTTTGGCGCCGTCGGCCTGCGCGCCACCAAGCCCAGTGAGGTGGACGACGTCATCAAGGAAATGCTGGCGGTGGACCGCCCGGTGATCGTCGATGTCCGCACCGACGCGTCTGAAAACTGCTTCCCCATGATCATGCCCGGCATGGCCCATAACGAAATGGTGCTCGGCCCGGAGGAAAACGTCCGCGTCGAGCCCGGCTCGGACGAAGGCGGCATGGTTCTGGTCTAAGGCATAAGGAACAGCAACGTGAGCAAAGAGCAAGAGATCCAGCGCCACACCATCGCCGTGCTGGTCGCCAACGAATCGGGCGTGCTGGCCCGTGTCATCGGCCTGTTCTCGGGCCGCGGCTACAACATCGAAAGCCTGACGGTGGCCGAGGTCGACACCAAGGAAGCGCTGTCGCGCATCACCATCGTCACCAGCGGCACCCAGATGATCGTCGAGCAGATCAAGAACCAGCTGCGCCGGCTGGTGCCCATCTACAAGGTGGCCGATCTGACCACCGATGGCCCCCATGTCAGCCGTGAGCTGGCCCTGGTCAAGGTGTCGAGCACCGGTGAAAAGCGGGTGGAATCCCTGCGCATCGCCGACATCTTCCGCGCCAACGTCATCGACAGCACCAACGAAAGCTTCGTCTTCGAAGTGGTGGGGGCCACCGAGAAGGTGGACGCCTTCATCAAGCTGATGGAGCCCCTGGGTCTGGTCGATGTGTCGCGTACCGGTGTCGCCGCCATTGCGCGCGGCGCCAATCCGCTTTAAACACTTCGCCCAGATTTCTATCGGGCCGAATTCCCGTTTTGTCAGGAAGGAATGTTTCCATGCGCGTTTATTACGATCGTGACGCCGACGTCAATCTGATCAAGGGCAAGAAGGTCGCCGTGGTCGGCTATGGCAGCCAGGGCCACGCCCATGCGCTGAACCTGCGCGATTCCGGCATCAAGGACGTGGCCGTGGCGCTGCGCGCCGGCTCGGCCACCATCAAGAAGGCCGAAGGCGAAGGCCTGAAGGTCATGACCCCGGCCGACGCCGCCGCCTGGGCCGACGTGGTCATGATCCTGACCCCGGACGAATTGCAGGCCGAGCTTTACTACCGCGACTTGGCCGACAACATGAAGCAGAACGCCGCCCTGGTGTTCGCCCATGGCCTCAACGTGCATTTCGGCCTGATCGTGCCGCGCCCGGACCTGGACGTGTTCATGGTCGCCCCCAAGGGCCCCGGCCACACCGTGCGCGGTGAATACCTGAAGGGCGGCGGCGTTCCCTGCCTGGTCGCCGTGGCTCAGAACGCCACCGGCAACGCCCTGGAAATCGCTTTGTCCTATGCCTCCGCCATCGGCGGCGGTCGGTCCGGCATCATCGAGACCAATTTCCGCGAGGAATGCGAGACCGATCTGTTCGGCGAGCAGGTCGTCCTGTGCGGCGGCTTGACCAAGCTGATCCAGTACGGTTTCGAAACCCTGGTCGAAGCCGGCTATGCCCCGGAAATGGCCTATTTCGAGTGCCTGCACGAGGTCAAGCTGATCGTCGACCTGATCTATGAAGGCGGCATCGCCAACATGCGCTACTCGATCTCGAACACCGCCGAATACGGCGATTACGTCACCGGCCCGCGCATCATCACCGAAGAAACCAAGAAGGAAATGAAGCGCGTGCTGGAAGACATCCAGCAGGGCCGTTTCGTCCGCGATTGGATGCTGGAATGCAAGGCTGGCCAGCCCAGCTTCAAGGCCACCCGCCGCATCCAGTCTGAACACCCGATCGAGCAGGTGGGCGAACGCCTGCGCGGCATGATGCCGTGGATTTCCAAGAACAAGCTGGTGGACAAGGCCAAGAACTAAGGCCGGTCTTTCAGTATCGACGCAGAAAACCCTGGAAGGAAACTTCCGGGGTTTTTTCTTGGGTCACGGCCATATCCATTGGTTATGGAGATCATCCGCCCAAGCATGTACATTGGTCAGGGGTGAACAATCGGCGACAGACAATGACGATGATCGCGGCTTTGCGCCGGCAGATGACGCTGACGCGGGCATGGCTGGGGATGGTCATGCTGCTGTGTCTGGCCGTGCTGCTGTGGGATATCGGGCGCAGCTATGTCGAACACCGCCGCCAGACGGTCGAGCGCTTGACCGCCCTGGCCAAGGTGGTCGAGGCCCGCACCGAACAGACCTTCCAGACTCTGGACATGCTGCTGCGGGAAACCGCCAACGAACTGCCGTTCGACCGTCCGCCGGGTGATTCCGGTTTCCTGCGCTTACTCAAGGGCCGCAGCTTCATCTTCACCGATGCCCTGACCATTTCGGTGGTCAGCCCGGATGGCACAATCATCCATGCCTCCAATGTTTCCCTCGTCGGGCGCAATGTGGGCGAGCGCGATTACCTGCACCATTTCCGCGCCCATCCCGACGACACCTCCATGTTCATCAGCAAGCCGGCGGTCAGCATCGCCAACAACCCGGTGATCTTCACCGCCCGGGCCATCCGCCATGACGACGGGCGTCTGCGGGCGGTGGTGCTGACCGGCATCAACCCGGAATTGCTGGGATCGTTGCTGCAATCGGCCTTGCCGTCAGAAGACAGCGGCGCCATCGCCATATTGCGCCGCGACGGCACCGTGCTGGCCCGACGCCCGGAACTCGCCAACACCACCCCCGGCGCCTCGCTGGCCGGTGCCCCCATGTTCCAGGCCCATATCACCAGCGGTAACGCATTGTCGGTGCTACAAGGTGGCGGCGGTCCCGACCAGTTCGAGCGCCTGTTGATCATCCGCGACACCAACCTGCACAATCTGGTGGTGGTGGTGACCATTTCCGCCCAGCATTTGTTCGAGCCGGTTTTGAAGACCCTGGTGGCCGATTTGATCTTCCTGATCATCGTCGGCGCCGTAGTGATGGTCTTGGGCCGCTTTCTCGGCGGTCGCGAACGCCAACGCCTGCAAACCCAGCGCGAACTGGCGCTGGCCCGCGATTATTACATGCGGGTTCTCGACCACCTGCCGGTGCATATCTGGCGCTGCGACGACCTGGGCCGTATCGATTATACCAACGGCACGCTGCAAGCCTATTGCGGCGCCACCGCCGGCGATCTGCGTCCGCTGGTGCATCCCGACGATCTGGCATCATGGCAAGACGCCAACGCGTCCCGCCTGCACCGGCGCGAGAGCAGCGAACAGGAATTCCGCCTGCGCCGATATGATGGCCAATATCGCTGGATGCACGAGGTGGCCCAGCCATTTCATCACCAGGACGGCAGCTTCGCCGGTCATCTGGCCGCCTGTCTGGACGTCACCGAGACCCGCGAAGCCCAGGAAAAGCTGACCCAGTCCAACGCTGAATTGGAACAGTTCGCCTATGTGGCCAGCCATGATCTGCGCGAGCCGTTGCGCATGGTCAGCAGCTATATGGGGCTGATCGAGCGCCGCCTGGGCTGCAAGGTCGAAAGCGACATCCAGGAATTCCTGGCTTTCGCCAAGGACGGCGCCACCCGCATGGACCGCCTGATCCTGGACCTTCTACAATATTCCCGCATCGGTCGCATGTCCACGGCCCGACGGCCTCTGGATTTGGCCGATTGCCTGTCGGTGGCGCTGTCCAATCTGGGAGTGATGATCGATGAAAGCCGGGCCCGGCTGTGCATCGGCGCCCTGCCCACGCTCAATGCCAGCGATGACGACATGGTGCGCCTGTTCCAGAACCTGATCGCCAACGCCATCAAATACGCGCAGCCGGGGATCGCCCCGGAAATCCGCATCGATTGCCAGCGCGAGGCCGGATCGTGGCGGCTTTCGGTGCAGGACAACGGCATCGGTATCGACCGCACCTATTTTGATCGCGTCTTCCGCATCTTCCAGCGCCTGCATGGCCGCGACGACCATGGCGGCGGCTCCGGCATCGGATTGTCCATCTGCAAGAAGATCGTTGAAAGCCATGGTGGTCGCATCTGGGTCGATTCCGCCGGAACCAACCAGGGATGCACTTTCACCTTCATCCTGCCGGCCCTGAACGGCTAGGTTTTCCGCCTTTTGTCTCCCTTGTGTGCCCTGGATCAAGGTTCTACCCTGGTGAGGTGACTTTGAGGTGAGCAGACGCCATGGCGGCGAAACGGGGCACGGATTGGTTCTGGGCGGTGGTCGTCATCGTCACTGTCATCGGCATGACCGCCTGGGACTCGTATTCCCTGGTGGTCGATCGACGGAGCGAAGCGGTCGAGCGGTTGGATGCCCTGTCCCGGGTGGTTGAAGCCCGCGTCGGGCAAACCATCAGATCCCTGGACTTCCTGTTGGCCGATGCCGCCGCCGAGTTCAAGCCCACCTATCGTCCCGGCGACAGCGATTATAACCGCTTTCTCACCACCCGCGCCCGCTTTGAACCGGCGGCGCTGACCATCACCATCACCACCCCCGACGGCACCATCACCCATTCCACCAACGCTTCGCTGGTGGGCAAGAATGTGGGGGCCCGGTCCTATCTGGATTTTTTCCGCGCCAATCCTTCCTCCGACCTCTTGTTCGTGTCCGAACCGGTCACCAGTCTGCTGTCGCGCACTGTGATCTTCGCCGCCCGCGCCAAACGCGACGAAAAGGGACAAGTGCAGGCCATCTTCGTTTCCGCCCTGTCGCCCAGCCTGTTTTCCGGCATCGTTGAAGCGGCCTTGCCATCCGAGGCAAGCGGCGCCATTTCCGTCACCAACCGCGACCACACCGTGCTGGCCCGCGCCCCCAGCATGGACGGCGCCCCCATCGGTCGGTCGCTGGCCAAGGTGCCGCTGCGGGTAGCCCATCTGGCTTCGGGCAAGCAGGCCAGCATCCAGGAAGGGGTGGGCGGCATCGATGGCAAGGTCAGGCTGATCGCGCTACGCACCATCGAGCCCTGGGGGTTGGTCATCGGCGTCAGCGCCACCCGAGCCGATATCCTGCGCCCGGTTCTGCCGCGGCTGATCGGCAATGTGGCGGTCGCCCTGTTGGTCATCGCCTTCGCCGTCGCCCTGGTCAGGGTGCGCGGCAGCCGTGAGAGAAGCCACCAACTAGCGCAAGAACAGGTACTGAAGGCACGCGACTATTATATGCAGGTGCTCGACGAAATGCCGACCCTGGTGCGCCGTCAGGACTCGAACGGCCAGTGCCAATACGTCAACGCCACCTGGACCGCCTTTACCGGCCACCCCTCCACCGATGCCCTGGGCCAGGGCTGGCTGGAAGCGGTGCATCCCGACGACCGGGCGGGTCTGGCCAAGGGCGGCGAGCACGAATACCGTCTGGCCCGCAACGACGGCAGCTATGCCTGGATTCACGAAGTGGCGCGGCCTTTGCGCGACCAGGACGGCCAGCCGGCAGGCAGCTTGGCCTCGGGCATCGACATCACCGAATCGCGCCAGTTTCAAGAAAAGCTGCAACAATCCAACGCCGAGCTTGAAGAATTCGCCTATGTGGCCAGCCACGACATGCGCGAACCGTTGCGCATGATCAACAGCTATATGGGCCTGATCGAACGGCGTATGGGCACGGAACTGAGCGATGAAATCAAGGAATTCATCGCTTTCGCCCGCGACGGCGCCCAGCGCATGGATCGGCTGATCCAGGACCTTTTACAATATTCGCGCATCGGGCGCATGTCGGCGCAGCGCGGTATGGTCGACCTCAATCTATGCCTGGATCAGGCCAAAAACCTGTTGGAACTGGCCATGGCCGAGCAAAATGCCACCATTGTCGCCGGCCCGCTGCCGACTTTGTTCGCCAGTGCCGACGACATGGTCCGCCTGTTCCAGAACCTGATCGCCAACGCCATCAAATACCGCCAGCCCGGCGTATCCCCTTGCATCGAGATCGCCGCCCAACGCCAAACCGGAGCCTGGTGCATATCGGTGTCCGACAACGGCATCGGCATCAGCCGCGAATTCTATGACCGCATCTTCCGTATCTTCCAGCGTCTGCACGGGCGCGACGAACATGGCGGCGGCTCGGGCATTGGCCTGTCCATCTGCAAAAAGATCGTCGAAAGCCATGGCGGTCGTATCTGGGTCGATTCCGCCGGCCCCAATCAAGGGGCTGTGTTCAGCTTCACCCTGCCGGCGTGACAGATAGCCTGTTGACAACGACACTCAACTTGGACTTCCTATAGCCGCGTTGCGGTGCGGCGGCCACAATTTTGCCACAATCGCAATCCAAACCGTCCTTCCCGTGACCGAACGCCCTCCCCGGGTCTGCGCCAGCGGGGCGGGACTCTTGATCTGGGCAGGTCCATGGACAACAACCGCGTCATTATTTTCGACACCACGCTGCGCGACGGCGAACAATCCCCCGGCGCCTCGATGAATCTCGAGGAAAAGGTGAAGATCGCCCTGGCGCTGGAGGAAATGGGCGTCGACGTCATCGAGGCCGGCTTCCCCATCGCCAGCAATGGCGATTTCGAGGCGGTGCAGGCGGTGGCCCGCGCGGTGAAGAATTCCACCATCTGCGGCTTGGCCCGCGCCGCCCGTGGCGATATCGAACGCTGCGCCGAGGCGGTGAAGCTGGCGCCCTTGCACCGTATCCACACCTTCATTTCCACCAGCCCGCTGCACATGAAGTTCAAGTTGCAGATGGAACCCGAGCGGGTGCTGGAAAAGATCAAGGAATCGGTGGCTTTCGCCCGCAATCTGGTGGACGACGTCGAATGGTCGGCGGAAGACGGCTCGCGCACCGAACACGACTTCCTGTGCCGTTCGGTCGAGGCGGCCATTGATGCCGGCGCGCGCACCATCAACATCCCCGACACCGTCGGCTATGCGGTGCCGGATGAATACGCCGCCCTGATCAAGATGCTGGTCAACCGCGTCCCCAACATCGACAAGGCCATCTTGTCGGTGCATTGCCACAACGATCTCGGGCTGGCGGTGGCCAATTCGCTGGCGACGCTGAGCGCAGGCGCCCGGCAGGTGGAATGCACCATCAACGGCCTGGGCGAACGCGCCGGCAACGCCGCCATGGAAGAAATCGTCATGGCGTTGCGCACCCGCCACGACCTGATGCCCTATACCACCGGCATCAAGACCGAGAACATCACCCGCGTCTCGCGGCTGGTCTCGGCCATCTCCGGCTTCGTCGTCCAGCCCAACAAGGCCATCGTCGGCAAGAACGCCTTTGCCCACGAATCCGGCATCCATCAGGACGGCATGCTGAAATGTGCCCAGACCTACGAGATCATGACGCCGGAATCGGTGGGGCTCAACCGCTCCAGTCTGGTCATGGGCAAGCATTCCGGTCGTGCCGCCTTTAAGGATAAGCTTAAACAATTAGGCTATGATCTTGGTGACAACGCCATCGAGGACGCCTTCGCCCGTTTCAAGGACGTGGCCGACCGCAAGAAGGAAGTGTTCGACGAAGACATCGTCGCCCTGGTCGATGAAGCGGTGTTCCGCGATAACGAACGCATCCGCTTCAAGGGGCTGGAAGTGCTGTGCGGCACCCGCCACAACCCGCCCAAGGCGGAACTGGAACTGGAAATCGACGGAGAACTGAAATCGGTGAAGGCCACCGGCGACGGCCCGGTCGATGCCACCTTTAACGCCATCAAGGCCTTGTGCCCGCATGAAGCGCGCCTGCTGCTCTATCAGGTGCACGCGGTGACGCAAGGAACCGACGCCCAAGCGGAAGTGACCGTGCGGTTGGAAGAAGACGGCAAAACCGTCAACGGCCAGGGCGCGGATACCGACACCATGGTGGCTTCGGCCCGAGCCTACGTGAAGGCTTTGAACAAACTTTTGACGAAACGGCAAAAAAGCGCTCCCGCCGCCGTCACGCCCTGATATAAGTCCAGGCTCAACCACGGCATAGCGTGTTCTTTTCAAGCGAGGGATTATGTTTCCGAACCTGACGGGCTGGTTTTCCGCCGATATGGCCATCGACCTTGGCACCGCCAACACCCTGGTCTATGTGAAGGGCCGCGGCATTGTTCTCAATGAACCGTCCGTGGTGGCCATCGCCGAGGAAAAGGGCAAGAAAAAGGTTCTGGCCGTCGGCGACGAGGCCAAGATGATGCTGGGCCGCACGCCGGGCTACATCCAGGCCATCCGCCCGCTTCGCGACGGCGTCATCGCCGATTTCGAGGTGGCCGAGGAGATGATTAAGCACTTCATCCGCAAGGTGCATAATCGCCGGTCCTTCGCCAGCCCGCTGGTCATCGTCTGCGTGCCGTCGGGCTCGACCGCCGTCGAACGCCGCGCCATTCAGGAATCGGCGGAAAGCGCCGGCGCCCGCAAGGTCTTCCTGATCGAGGAACCCATGGCCGCCGCCATCGGCGCCGGCCTGCCGGTGACCGAACCCACCGGATCCATGGTCGTCGACATCGGCGGCGGCACCACCGAGGTGGCGGTGCTGTCGCTCGGCGGCATCGTCTATTCCCGCTCGGTCCGCGTCGGCGGCGACAAGATGGACGAAGCCATCATCGCCTATATCCGCCGCAACCATAACCTGTTGATCGGTGAAGGCTCGTCCGAGCGCATCAAAAAGGAAATCGGCTCCGCCTGCCCGCCGGAAGACGGTGAAGGCCGCACCATGGAGATCAAGGGCCGCGACCTCATGAACGGCGTGCCCAAGGAACTGATCGTCTCGGAACGCCAGATCGCCGAATCCCTGGCCGAGCCGGTGGGCGCCATCATCGAGGCGGTCAAGGTCGCCCTCGAACACACCGCCCCTGAACTGGCCGCCGACATCGTCGACAAGGGCATCGTGCTGACCGGCGGTGGTGCGCTGCTGTCCAACCTGGACTATGTGTTGCGTCACGCCACCGGCCTGCCGGTGTCCATCGCCGACGATCCGCTGTCCTGCGTCGCCCTGGGAACGGGCCGCGCGCTTGAGGAAATGCCCAAGCTGAAGAACGTTCTGTCCAGCATGTACTAGTTTTCCGACATCAATATGTAGTAGTCTGGCCTGCAATCGGTCGTCGGCGCGCCCGACGACCGTATTTCAGGCGCAAAGGGGGATCATGTGAAGCAGTCCGGTGCGGTCGGACGCCTGGCAACGTTGCGGCTGCTGGCCCAACGCTTCGCCTTCGTCTCCCTGGTCGTCGCCGCCGTCGCCCTGATGATCCTGGGCAAGGCGGACATCGTCCTGATCGAACGCACGCGCACTGCCGTCGCCGACGCCATCGCCCCCATGCTCGACGCCATGTCGCGCCCCGCCGCCACCATCGCCGAAATCAGCGAAAGCATCCGCGAACTTGCCAATCTGCGGGCCGAAAACGCCCGTCTGAAGCAGGAAAATCTGCGTCTGCAACACTGGCAGACGGTAGCCCGGCGGCTGGATGCCGAAAACAGCGTGTTGCATGACCACCTGAACGTGGTTCCCGATCCCGACCCCGCCTTCATCACCGCCCGCGTCATCGGCGATCTGGGCTCGGCCTTCGGTCATTCCATGCTGCTCAACGCCGGCTCGCACGATGGCGTACGCAAGGGCCAGGCGGTACTATCGGGGGAAGCCCTGATCGGCTATATCGCCGAGGTGGGTGACCGCTCGTCGCGGCTTTTGCTGCTGACCGACATCAACGCCAAGATCCCGGTGCTGGTGGAAAACTCGCGCACGCGCGCTATCCTTTCCGGCGACAACAAGGCGCGGCCCAAGCTCAATTACGTCGCCGGCAACCCGTCCATTTCGGTGGGCGACCGGGTCATCACCGCCGCCTCGGGTGCCGCCTTCCCGCCCGGCCTGCCCATCGGCGTCATCGCCTCGACCGCCGAGGGCGCCATCCGGGTCGAGCCCTTCGTCCGCCGCCATGAACTGGAATTCGTCGCCGTGGTCGATTTCGGCCTGGGCGGCATCCTGCCCTTTGAAAAGCCGGCGATGCCGGAACGCCGGCGGCGCGGACCCGACAGCGGAGCGGGCAATTGAAGCCCTCGGTCTGGGTGCGCATGGACACCTGGGTCCGCCACTTGGTTCCCGTCGGCGTGACCCTGGTTCTGTTGTTGCTGACCGCCATTCCCACCCGCATCCCCGGCCTGTCCGGCATCATCCCCATGTTGCCGCTGATGGGGGTGTATTATTGGGCCATCTATCGCCCTGATCTGCTGCCGGCGTGGTCGGCTTTTCTGATCGGCCTGCTGTACGACATCATCGGCGGCACGCCTTTGGGGGTGAACGCCCTGGTGCTGCTGTCGGTGCAAGGCATCGCCGCCGGCCAACGCCGTTTCTTCCTGGGTAAGTCGTTCATGGTGGCGTGGTGGGCGTTTGGCCTGCTGGCCGCCGCCGCCGCCGGGGCCACCTGGCTGCTGGTCACCATTCTTTACGGCCAAGCCCTTGACGCCAGCCCGGTGATCTTCGACTACCTGCTGACCATGGGCCTGTTCCCGCTGCTGACCTGGACCCTGGCCCGGACCCAAATGGCCTTTCTGAAAGAGGTCTGAGGGCGCATGTACCACGACAACGACCGGACCAAACTGTTCAGCCGCCGGGCCTTGATGCTGGCCAGCGGCAAGGGCGCCCTGATCAGTGCCCTGATCGCCCGCATGTATTATTTGCAGGTGGTGGAAGCCGACCGCTACACCATGCTGTCCGAGGAAAACCGCGTCGCCATCCGCCTGCTGCTGCCGCCGCGCGGGCTTATTTTGGATCGCAGCGGCATCGCCATGGCCGTCAACCAACACAATTACCGGGTGCTGGTGGTGTCGGAAAAGTCGCCGTCGCTGGATTACACCCTGGATGCGCTGTCGCAGATCATCACGCTGACCGACCATGACCGCGCCCGCGTCACCAAGGAAGTTCGCCGCCGCCGGTCCTTTGTGCCGATCACCGTGCGTGAAAACCTGTCGTGGGAGGAAGTGGCCCGCATCGAGGTCAACGCCCCCGATCTGCCCGGCGTCATGATCGACGTCGGCCAAAGCCGGTTTTATCCACTGGAACATCTGGGCGCCCATATTCTGGGGTATGTCTCGGCGGTGTCGGAAAACGACCAGAGCGACAACGATCCGCTGGAGGAACTGCCCGGCTTCCGTATCGGCAAGGCCGGGGTGGAAAAGATCTATGACATGGCGCTGCGCGGTCGCGGCGGCACCAGCCAGGAAGAGGTCAACGCGGTGGGCCGCGTCATGCGCGAGCTTGAGCGACGCGAGGGTGAGCCGGGCGTTGATCTGGCGCTGACCTTGGACACCCGGTTGCAGGAATATGCGGCCCAGCGCCTGGGCGACGAATCGGCGGCGGTGGTGGTAATGGACATCCATACCGGCGACGTCATCGTCATGGCCTCGACGCCGTCCTTCGATCCCAATGCCTTCAATCGCGGCCTGACCCACGACGAATGGAAGGAATTGTCCACCAACCCGCGGGCGCCTTTGCAGAACAAGGCCATTTCCGGCACCTTCGCGCCGGGCTCCACCTTCAAGATGGTGGTGGCCATCGCCGCCTTGGAAGCCGGGGTGATCAGCCCGGAACAGACGGTACTGTGCCGGGGCCACACCGAGTTGGGCAGCATCAAGTTTCACTGCTGGAAAAAGGGCGGCCATGGTTCCGTCGATCTGATCAATGCCATCAAGGGCTCGTGCGACGTCTACTTCTATGAAATCGCCCGCCGTGTCGGCTTCGACAAGGTGGCCGAGGTGGCCAACCGTTTCGGCCTGGGCGTGCATACCGGCATCGACCTGCCCAACGAACGGCCCGGCCTGATCCCCACTCGCGCCTGGAAGCGCAAGGCCTTGAAACAGCCCTGGCATCCGGGTGAAAGCCTGATCAACGGCATTGGCCAGGGCTACTGCCTGACCACGCCCTTGCAATTGGCGGTGATGACCGCGCGCATCGCCAATGGTGGTCAGCAGGTGGTACCGCATGTGGCCCGCGACCTGATCACCGAAAAGGATTCCGCCCCGCGCCCCGCCCCCAACTGGCCGTCCTGCGGCGTGTCGCAACGCAGCCTGATGCTGGTGCGCAAGGGTATGAACGCGGTGTCCAACGAACCCGGCGGCACGGCGTTTCGCGCTCGTATCGAGCAAGACGGCATGTGGCTGTCGGGCAAGACCGGCACCGCCCAGGTGCGCCGCATCACCATGCGCGAGCGCGAAACCGGGGTGAAGAAGAACGATGAATTGCCGTGGAAGGAACGCGACCACGCCCTGTTCGTCGCCTATGCCCCCGAGGATGCACCGCGCTTTTCCATCGCCGTAGTGGTGGAACATGGCGGCGGCGGTTCGGCGGTGGCCGCGCCCATCGCCCGCGACATCATGCTGGAAGTGCAAAAGCGTGAACGCGCCCGCGTCGCCTCTGGCCAGAACTGCGCCGATCATGCCTGCGACCACAAGGAGCATGGCTGATGCTGCGTCCGACACAAAGACTGTCCAGCCGCCTGAACCGTACCGAGATGAGCTGGCGGGAAAAGATCTGGCAGATCAACTGGTCGCTGATCGCCGTACTGACCGCCATCGCCAGCGTCGGTTTCCTGACGCTTTATTCCGCCGCCAAGGGATCGCTGGAACCTTGGGCCATCAAGCAGATGATTCGCTTCGCCGTGGGGATCGGCCTGATGATCACCGTGGCGGTGGTGGATTTGCGCTTTTGGATGCGCCACGCCTATATCCTTTACGCCGTCTCCATCGTCTTGCTGATCGCCGTCGATCTTAAAGGCACCATCGGCATGGGGGCACAGCGCTGGATCGATCTGGGTTTCATCCAGCTTCAGCCGTCGGAAATCATGAAGATCGCCATGATCCTGACCCTGGCCCGCTATTTCCACGGGGCCAGCGTGCAGGATGTGGGCCGTCCGACCTTCCTGATCCCCCCCCTGCTGCTGGTGCTGCTGCCGGTGGCCTTGGTGATGAAGCAACCCGATCTGGGCACCGCCATGATGGTGTTGATGAGCTCGGGCGCCATCTTCTTCATGGCCGGCGTCCGCATATGGAAATTCGCCCTGCTGCTGGCCGGCGGCCTGGGATCGATTCCGGTGGCCTGGCAATTCCTGCATGATTACCAGAAAAAGCGCGTCATCATCTTCCTGAACCCCGACCAGGATCCCTTGGGCGCCGGCTATCATATCACTCAATCCAAGATCGCCCTGGGCTCGGGCGGTCTGTTCGGCAAGGGCTATATGAACGGCACCCAGTCGGGCCTGAACTTCCTGCCGGAAAAGCAGACCGACTTCATCTTCACCATGTATGGCGAGGAATGGGGGCTGATGGGCGGCCTGTTCCTGCTGGGGCTTTACGTCCTGCTGACCGCCTTCGGCTATGCCATCGCCATGCGCTGCCGCGCCCAATTCGGTCGTCTGGTGGCGCTGGGCATCACCACCACCTTCTTCCTGTATTTCTTCATCAACACCGCCATGGTCATGGGCTTGGTGCCGGTGGTCGGCGTGCCGCTGCCGCTGATCTCTTATGGCGGCACCGCCATGCTGTCGCTTTTGTTCGGCTGGGGATTGGTGATGAGCGCCTACATCCACCGCGATTTGCCCATCGGACGGCGCGGCGGTCACGACGACTGATCGTTTGACGTGCCGCCGTAAGGGGGCAATCTCATACAGAACTAATATCGATTCTCAATAGCACTGCAATCGCCTCTCAATTGCGTAATCATGCCCCCTCTTTTCTTGTGGAAAGCGGGGTCAACAGATGAAGCGTTTTGTGATGGTGGCCGCCAGTGCGGCGGTATTGCTGGGGGGCGGTCAGGCTGGCGCCGCCGGTGTGGACAAGAAGGCGGTGCTGACCACTTATGCCGACATCGCCCACGCCAAGTATGAAGATTCGCTGATCGCGGCCAAGCAGTTGAAGGTCGCAATCGATGCCCTGGTGGCCGCCCCCAGTGCCGAAACCCTGGCCACCGCCAAGGCGGCCTGGATTGCCGCCCGCGTGCCCTATCAGCAATCCGAGGCCTTCCGTTTCGGCAACACCGCCGTCGACGAATGGGAAGGCAAGGTCAATGCCTGGCCGCTGGACGAAGGTCTGATCGACTACGTCAACGCCGATACCTATGGCACCGAATCGGGAGAAAACCCGCTCTACACCGCCAACATCATCGCCCATCCCAAGCTCAAGGTCGGCGGCAAGAACGTCAATGCCAGCAAGATCGACAAGAAGCTGCTGGCCAAGATGCACGAGGCCGGCGGGGTCGAAGCCAACGTCACCACCGGCTATCACGCCATCGAATTCATGCTGTGGGGCCAAGACACCAACGGCACCGGTCCGGGTGCCGGCAACCGTCCGGCCAGCGATTTCGACACCAAGAGCTGCACCGGCGGCAATTGCGACCGCCGCGCCGCCTATCTGGTCACCGCCACCGATCTGTTGGTCGACGATCTGAAGACCATGGTCGACGGCTGGAGCGCCAAGGGCAAAATCCGCGCCAAGCTGCTGAAGGGCAAACCCGATGCCGGCATCGCCACCATCGTCACCGGCCTGGGCAGCCTGTCCTACGGCGAACTGGCGGGCGAGCGCATGAAGCTGGGCCTGATGCTGCACGACCCCGAGGAAGAGCATGATTGCTTCTCGGACAACACCCACAACTCGCATTTCTATGACGCCAAGGGCATCCAGAACATCTATCTGGGCAAGTACACCCGCACCGACGGCACCGAGGTAAAGGGCCCGGCCCTGGCCGATCTGGTCGCCGCCAAGGATACCGCCCTGGATGGCGACATGAAGGCTAAGCTCGACGCCACCATGACCGCCATGGGCGTGTTGGTGAAGACCGCCGAAGGCGGCGAGGCCTATGACCAGATGATCGGTGCTGGCAACAGCGCCGGCAACGCCAAGGTTCAGGCCGCCATCGACGCCCTGGTGGCACAGACCCGCTCGCTGGAAAAGGCGGTGGCGGTACTGGCCCTGGGCGAGGTCAAGTTCGAGGGCTCGGATAGCCTCGACAACCCGTCGGCCATCGGCAAGTAAGCATTCCATTATACGGGGCCGCCCTTGGGGCGGCCCCGTTCTTGTTGTTAAGAAAAGGAGAAATCATGCGGGTGATGATCGTTTCGCTGCTGGCCGGATTGTCCATGGCCGGTACCGCCCTGGCCAATGGATTGGCGCCTTTGGAACCGGGCGAGGACATGCCGGGCGGCACCGCCACCCATGCCAAGGTCATCAACCGCGATGCCTTCTCGCATTTCTCCGCCAATATGAGTTTCGCCAAGGAAATGGATTTCAAGGTCGGCAACGGCTTTTTCCGCCGCCTGTGGGTGACGGCGCCGTCCTCGACCAAGGCCGCCGACGGTCTGGGGCCGTTGTTCAACGCCCGCGCCTGCCAGAACTGCCATCTCAAGGACGGTCGCGGCCACGTGCCCGCCGACGGCGAGGAAGGCGTATCCATGTTCCTGCGCCTATCCATTCCGCCGCAGACCGAAGATCAAAAATCCGCCATCGCCCAGGGCCGCGCCAATATCGTTCCCGAGCCCACCTATGGCGGCCAATTGCAGAATTTCGCCATCGCCGGCCATGCCGCCGAGGGCCGCATGACTATCCGCTACCAGGAAATCCCGGTGGCGCTGTCGGGCGGCGAGAAAGCCAGCCTGCGCCAGCCCAGCTATGCCATCAGCGATCTGGGCTATGGCCCCTTGCATCCGCAAACCCTGATCTCGCCCCGCGTCGCCCCGCCGATGATCGGCCTGGGTCTGCTGGAAGCCATCGCCGAAGAAAGCCTGATCGCCCGCGCCGACCCCGAGGACAAGGACAGCGACGGCATTTCCGGTCGGGCCAAGATGATCTGGGGGCAGGAAGAGGGAAAGCTGATGCTGGGCCGCTTCGGCTGGAAGGGTGGCAACCCGACGGTCAAGCAGCAAAGCGCCGATGCCTTCAATGGCGATATCGGCCTGTCCAACCCGCTGTTCCCCGCCAATTCCGGTGATTGCACCGGGGCGCAAAAAGCCTGCCTCGATGCCCCCCATGGCGGCGACGACCAATATGCCGGCTTCGAGGTACCGGCCAACGTTTTGGATCTGGTCAGCTTCTATTCGCGCAATCTGGCGGTGCCCAAGCGGCGCGATGCGAGTGATGCCCAGGTGCTGCGCGGCAAGCAGGTATTCAACCAAACCGGCTGCGCCTCGTGCCACACCCCCAGCCACAAGACGGCCCAACGCGCCGACATGCCCGAACAATCGGATCAACTGATCTGGCCCTATACCGACTTGTTGCTGCACGACCTGGGCGACGGTCTGGCCGACAACCGGCCCGAGGGCATGGCCAGCGGGTCGGAATGGAAGACGCCGCCGCTGTGGGGCATCGGCCTGACCCAGGTGGTCAACGGCCATACCCAGCTTTTGCACGACGGGCGCGCCCGCAACACGCTGGAAGCCATCTTGTGGCACGGCGGCGAGGCCCAGGCCGCACGCGACAAGGTGGTATCCATGCCCAAGGCCGACCGCGCCGCCCTGATCCGCTTCGTCAACTCGCTGTAAGGGGAATCCCATGCGCGTTCATCTTACGCTGATGGCCGTCTTGCTGGTGGCATCGAGCCCGGCCTGGGCCGCTCCCGATTATGCCGGCATCCTCACCGCCGGGGCCGATGGGCCGATGATCGCCGGCTACCGTGACTTCCAGGCTAAGGCCGCCTTGCTGGACCAGGGGATGCAGACCCTGTGCGCCAGCCCCGCCCCGCCCAGTCTGGAAATCGCCCGCGCCGGCTTTCACGCCGCCATGGACTCTTGGCAAAAGGTGCAATGGATCGGCTATGGCCCGGTGGAAGCCTTCCACCGCGGCCAGCGCGTGCAGTTCTGGCCCGACAAGAAGAATGCCGGCGACCGTCAGATGCTGGCACTGCTGAAGGATCGCAACGCCGAGGCGCTGGAAGGCAACCGCATCGCTTTCGCCAGCGTCGCCATCCAAGGGCTGCCGGCGCTGGAAATGCTGTTGTTCGACACCAACCAAGCGGCCAAGCTGGTGGAAGCCAGCGACGACGGTACCCTGCGTTGCCGGCTGGCCCAAGGCATCACCGCCAATCTGGGGCGGATCGGCGGTGAGTTGGTCCAGGATTGGAGCAAGCCGGACGGCTTCGCCACCGTATTGAAAAGTGCCGGGACCGGCGTCAATCCCTATGCCGACCACCGGCAGGCGGCGTCGCAGATGTTCAATGCCTTGCACGCCCAGCTTTCGGCCATGGCCGAGGTCAAGCTGGCTTATCCCCTGGCCGTCTCGGCTGGTGAAGCCCGCCCAAGCCGGGCGGAAAGCTGGCGGTCCAAGCGGTCGTTGCGCAACATCGCCGTGAACCTGGAATCCTTGCGCGACACTTTCGCCACCGCCTTCGCCCCGGCCTTGCGTGCCGACGGCAAGGGCGCCGCCGCCGACCGCTTCCTCGCCGCCCTCATTGACGCGCAAGGTGCGGTGACCAAGCTGCCCGCCCCCATGGAGGAAAGCATGGGCGAGACGGATGGCTGGGCCCGCCTGAACGGGCTGAAAGCCAAGATCAAGACTGCCGCCCAAGTGCTGGAAACCGAGGTGGCCGCCGCGTTGGACGTGCAGGTGGGATTCAATGGACTCGATGGTGATTGACCGCCGCGCCTTCCTGGCCGCCATCGCCGCCTTCGGCCTGATGGGCAAAAGTGCGGCGCGTGCCGACGGACGCCGCTCGTTGTGGCTGGCCGCCAACCTTGCCCCTGGGCGGCAATACGGCCTGGGGGCGTTCGATTCTGGCGGCCACATGGAATTCGAGGTGGCGCTGCCCGGTCGCGGTCACGGCATCG
Source organism: Magnetospirillum gryphiswaldense MSR-1 v2 (assembly GCF_000513295.1). Taxonomy (NCBI): domain Bacteria; kingdom Pseudomonadati; phylum Pseudomonadota; class Alphaproteobacteria; order Rhodospirillales; family Rhodospirillaceae; genus Magnetospirillum; species Magnetospirillum gryphiswaldense. Next base: position 466,063 of record NC_023065.1, on the reverse strand, counting down.
CCCTTGCCCCCGACGGCAAACTGGCGGTGGCGGTGGCCCGGCGCCCCGGCACCTTCGCCGGGGTGATCGACTTGGCCAGCGGTGAGGCCACCCATTGGCTGGAAGCCCCGACAGGGCGCCACTTCCACGGCCATGGCGCCTTTTCCGGCGATGGCCGCCGGTTCTTTTCCGCCGAAAACGATTATGCCGAGGCCACCGGGGTGATCGGTATCTGGGACGTGGGCGACACTTGGCGGCGGGTGGGGGAAATGCCGTCGCACGGCATCGAGCCGCACGACATCCGCATGCTGACCGACGGTCATACCCTGGTGGTGGCCAATGGCGGCATCATCACCCATCCCGACAGCGGACGCGCCCGCCTGAACCTGGAACGCATGGATCCGTCGCTGGTCTACCTGGACAGCCGCGACGGCGGCTTGCTGGGTCAGTGGCGGTTGCCGGCACGGTGGAAATTGCTGTCCATGCGCCACTTCGCCGTCAACGACCAAGGCGACGTCGCCATCGGCATGCAATATCAGGATGACGACACCACCGCACCGATCATCGCGCTTCACCGCTTCGGCCAGCCCATCCGCCTGCTCGACCTGCCCGCCCCCCTGCCCGCCACTGTGCGCAATTATTGCGGCAGCGTCGCCATGTCCGCCGATGGCCGCTATTTCGCCGCCTCGTGCCCGCAAGCATCGCTGGTCACCTTGTGGGAAACCACCTCTGCCCGTTTCCTCGGCACGGTGGCGGTGGCCGATGGCTGCGGCGTCGCTGCCGGCGGTGACGGCGACAGCGTCCTGATGACCAGCGGCCGCCGTGGCGCCTGGCTGTGGTCGGCCCAGACCGGCACGGTGGAGATCACCGGCGCATATGTGCGCGACCGCTCGTGGGACAATCACGCGGTCCGGCTTTTGCTATAGCTGACGCACCCAGACACATCGCGGATGAAAGCGAATTTTTATTTTATCCGCTTTGCTGCTGGTTTTATCCGTCTCCCCCAGTCCCTTACCGTCTGCGCGCATCCTTGGGCGAGATGCCGAACTGGCGCTTGAAGGCGGTGGCGAAGTTGGCCGACGAGGTATAGCCGGCATTCAACGCCGCCTCGGTGACGCTGATGCTACCTTGCTCCAAGGCTTCGCGGGCACGGAGCAAACGGCGGGTGCGGGCGAATTCCAGCACCGAGGCACCATGGGCAGCATGGAACAGCCGCTGCACCCCGCTGATGCTCATGCCCGCCTCGCGCGCCACGTCGTCCACGTGCAGGCGGCTGTCCTGATGGGCATCCAGGTAATCGCAGGCCCGGCGCAGCCGCGCCAGATCACGCCCGCCCAGGCGCGGCACCGGCTCGGGCCTTTGGTCCCATTGCCGCAGGGTTTCGGCGACGAATTCCAGCGCCAGCGATTCCTGATGCAGGGAGTGGATGAAAGGCATGGCCGGATCGGGATAAAGCAGGCCCTGGGCCAATTCCAGATGGCGGGCACTGGGACTCCAGGTGCGCACGGCACGATGGCCGCAAAACAACGGGCGCACGTCATCCGCCGCCAGTTCCTGACGGTCCAGCCAGTCGGGCGGCAGGTTGATATTGACCTTGCACACCCGTCGCCCGCGCTTGCCGCGCCGCTCGAACAGATCGGTCTCGGCGCAATTGAGGGCAAAGGCATGGGGCTGGGAATCGCCGCCCTCGCCGAAGGCAAAGGGTTTGCCGCCCAAGGAAACGCTGGCGCCGCCTTGCAGGAACAGGCCGATGGTCAGCCCCGGCTCGGCCTGGGCCTGGGTGACCAGATCGTGCATGTCGACGATGTCGGTGGCATGAAAGCGCAGGCCCGAGCGCAGGGCCATGCTGCAATAGCGGCCATGCAGCACGGTGTCGCCGGGCTGGATCACCGGTGCCACCAGCTTGAACTTGTCGGTGCGGTTCTGGTGGCGGATATCCTGAAAACTGATGGCCTTGGCTGCTTCATGCATGGGTTCGTCCTGATCAAGAGCTCCGTACTGCCGTCCGTTTCCAATTTTTGAATGCGCCGCAAACAAATGCGAATGCGGCGCAAAAGCACATTTTTGCTACAGGCTTTATACAGACTGAAATCTGCGGCCCAGCACCGATTTTTGTTGAGAGTGCGACGCATTATTATCATAACCGCACAGCCAGGGTCCAGCCCCACCGCTGTGGATGAAAGGAAGACGGAAGATGACCAGCCGCCCCCACCGCCTTTTCGGTAAAGCCGCCTTGTTGGCATCGTCCATTCTGGCCGGCACCATCCTGCCGGCCCATGGACAACAGGCCATCCAGTTGGCGCCGGTGGATGTCGAGGGCAAGGCCCCGCGCGAGGTGGAAACCACCTCGATCATCGACCAGGAGCAGATCGACCAGGAACAGCCCAAGGATATGCGGCAATTGTTCCGCCATGATCCGGCGGTGACGGTCAGCGGCGGCTCGGCGGCGGCACAGAAATTTTTCGTCCACGGGGTTGAGCAAAGCAACCTCAACGTCAGCATCGACGGCATCACCCAGCGCAGCAACATCTGGCACCATAACGGCTCGACCACCCTGGACCCCCTGTTCCTGAAGGCGGTGCAGGTGGAGGCCGGCGTGGCCCCCGCCGATGCCGGACCCGGCGCCCTGGGCGGGGCGGTGAAGATGGAAACCAAGGATGCCAAGGACATGCTGCTGCCCGGCCAGACTGCCGGCGGCACCATCATCGCCAGCTACAACACCAACAGTCAGAGCTTCCGCACCACCGGTTCCGGCTATGCCGCCCAGGACGGCTACGAGGTGCTGGGCGTTTTGACCCGCAAAATGGGCGAGAACTACATCAACGGCGACGGCAACGGTGAACCCGGCACCAAGGATCATCTGCAAAGCGGTCTGGCCAAGCTGGCCTATGAGAATGCCGGCGGTCACCGCTTCGGCGTGTCGGGTGAATATGCCGAAGACAACGCGGTGCGCCGCATGCGCCCCAATTTGGGCGAGGTTAGCCAGGGCACCGGCAGGCTTTACAACACCACCCGCGCCACCCGCCTGAGCACCAGCATCACCTATGAAACCACGGCGCCCACCGACACCTTCGATCCCAAGGTCAACCTGTTCTACAACCGCGTCAGCCTGCAACGCCCCAACGACACCAACCAGACGGCGGTGGCTTCGGGCGTGTTCAATTCCAATATCGAAACCATGGGCTTGAAGGCGCAGAACACCTTCGCCATCCCCACCGGCAAGCTGACCGCCGGCTTCGATTTCGAGAACAGCGACGCCTTCGTCCACCGCTATCTCAAGCGAACCAATGCCGACGAACAGGCGCGCAATTACGGCCTGTTCGCCCAGGCCCGTATCTCGCCCTGGACCGACTGGAAGCTGTCCACCGGCCTGCGCGCCGATTATCAGACCTATCACAGCGTGGACGAGAAGGATTTCAACAATTTCGGCCTGTCGCCCAATGCCAGCGCCGAATATGCCATCACCCCGACGCTCAGCGCCTTCGGCGGCTATTCCTATGTGTTCGGCGGCTTGTCGTTGCCGGAAACCGGTCTGCTGCACGCCTATGAAATGACCACCAGCGACGACGTCGAGGCCACCCGCTCGCACAATTTCCGCACCGGCCTGCGCTATGACGACAGCGGCCTGAAGCTGGAAGGCGCGCTGTTCCGTACGCAGATGTACGACACGCTTTTCTACAACTACACCAACTCCATCCGCATCAACGGCGCCAGCCTGCGCAGCCAGGGCATCGATCTGGCCGGCAGCTATGACTGGGGCGGTGGCAAGCTGTGGGGCAAGTACAACTTCACCCAGGCCCGCTATGCCTCGCGCATGGCCTTGCCCAGTGATTACAACCTGGCCACCCCAGTGGGTCATGTGCTGAATATGGGGGCCGAATACACCCTTGAGCCCATCCGCGTCACCGTGGGTGGCGCCGCCGAAATGGCCAAGGGTATCCACGACGAAGCCCTGACCCGGGGTAATTTCCAGCCCATGAAGGGCTACGCCGTGCTCGACCTGTTCAGCCAATGGCAGCCCTTGGAATCCTACGAACACTGGACCTTGCGGCTCGAGGCCAACAACGTCCTCGACAAGAAATACGTGGCCCGCGGCAGCTATACCACCGCCAACAACATCACCCCGGTCTACGAGGAGGGCCGCTCCTTCCTGCTGTCGACAACGTTGAAGTTCTGACCAAATTATGCGTTTGACTCTCAACATCATTCGCACAATCAGGGGAGGGCCATCATGATCCGCCATCTTTTGCTCGTGCTGGCCATGGCGGTCGCCCTGTCCCTGCCCCCCGGCCCGGCGCAAGCCGGGCCAAAGGTGGTCGATCTTGCAGGCCGCACCATCACCGTGCCGGACAAGGTCGAACGCATCATCCTGGGCGAAGGCCGGGCGGTGATCGCCCTGGGCATTCTTGACCGCGCCGATCCGTTGGCCCGCGTCGTCGGCACCATGGGCGACTTCCCCCTGCTCGACCCCATCGGCCACGCCAAATGGCTGAAGCGCTTCCCCCAGCTTGGCGAAATCGCCGCCATCGGCAAGGTCGCCGCCGATTCGTTCAGCGTCGAACGCAGCATCGCCCTCAAGCCCGATCTGGCGCTGTTTTCCATGGCCGGTCACGGCCCGGCGCCCAAGGATGTGGAAATCATCAAGCAATTGGAAGCCGCCGGCATCACCGTCGCCTTCGTCGATTTCTTTTTCGACCCCCTGGTCAACACACCGAAAAGCATGGAACTGCTGGGCACTTTGCTGGGCCGTCAGGCCGAGGCGGCGGAGTTCAACGCGGTCTATGGCCGCGAACTGGCCAAGGTCACCGACCGGGTGGCGGCCCTCAAGGATCGCCCGCTGGTGTTCATCGAAAACCGTGTCGGTTTGCAGGCGGAATGCTGCGCCAGCATCGGCAACGGCATCTTGGGCACCATGGTCGCCGCCGCCGGCGGGCGCAATCTGGCGTCTGGCCTGATCCCCGGCTATGCCGGCACCATCAGCCTGGAATATCTGATGACCCATCAGCCCGATATCTACCTGGGCACGGCGGTGGGCAATATCGACAGTGCCGCCAAGGCGCCGGAACGCATCGTCCTGGGCCACGACACCCCGGTCGAACTGGCCAAATCCAGCTTCGCCCGTGCCCTCGCCCGCCCCGGCATCGGTCAGTTGCAGGCGGTGCGCCAGGGCCGCGCCTATGCCCTGTGGCACCATTTCGTCCATTCCCCCTTCAACGTCGTCGCCGTCCAGGTGCTGGCCCAGTGGATTCACCCCGAGCATTTCGCCGATCTCGACCCCGCCGCCACCTTGCGGGAACTCACCACCCGTTTTCAGCCGCTGCCGCTGGACGGCGTGTTCTGGACCCAATATCCATGACCGCGCTCAGTCTGGCCTGCGGCTATCGCCGCTTCATCATCGGGCGGCTGGCGACCATGGCCGCCCTGGCCCTGGCCTTGGTCGCCGCCTTTGTCTTCGACGTCGCCACCGGCCCGTCCGGGCTGCGTCTGGCCGATCTGCTGGCGGCTGAACAGGATTCCACCCTGGCGGTGATCTTGTGGGACATCCGCCTGCCGCAAGCGGTAACGGCAGTGCTGGTGGGCGCCGCCCTGGCCCTGGCCGGGGCGGAAATGCAGACCACCCTCAACAATGCCCTGGCCAGTCCGTTCACCCTGGGGGTAACCAACGCCGCCACCTTGGGCGCCGCCTCGGCCATCGTCTTCGACCTGTCGGTGCCGGGGCTGGCCGCCATGCACATTGTGCCGCTGTTCGCCTTCGCCGCCGCCTTGGCCGCCACCCTTCTAGTCAATTTCCTCGCCCGCAGCCAAGGGGCCGGGGCCGATACGGTGGTGCTGTTCGGCATCGCCATGGTCTTCGTCATGAACGCGCTGTTGTGGCTGGTGCAATATGTCGCCAGCGCCGACGCCGTGCAGCAGATCGTGTTTTGGACCATGGGCAGCCTGACCCGGTCGAGCTGGGATAAGGCCGCCATCATCGCCACCGCCCTGGCCCTGTGCCTGCCGCTATCACTGCGTCAGGTATGGGCCATGACCACCTTGCGCGGCGGCGAGGATCACGCCCGCTCCTTCGGCATCCAGGTCGAGCGGTTGCGTCTGGTGGTGCTGGTCCGGGTCAGCCTGTTGGCGGCGGTGGCGGTGGCGTTCGTCGGCACCATCGGCTTCATCGGTCTGGTCGGTCCGCATCTGGCCCGCCTGACCTTGGGCGAGGATCACCGTTTCTATCTGCCCGGCGCCGCCCTGGCCGGCGCCCTGGTGATGTCGCTGGCCTCGACGGCCAGCAAGGCCATCGTGCCCGGATTGGTGCTGCCGGTGGGCATCGTCACCGCCTTGGTCGGCATCCCGCTGTTCATGGCCCTGTTGCTGGGTCAGCGGAGGCGGCCATGAGCCTGTCCCTGGCAGATATTTCCGTCGCCTATGGCCGCAAGCCGGTACTGGACGGCATCGATCTGGCCCCTGTGGCGCCGGGCAGCGTCGTCGGCCTGCTGGGCGCCAACGGTGCCGGCAAATCGACGCTGCTGCGCGCCCTGGCCGGGTTGCTGCCCGCCAGCGGACGAGCCGAACTGGACGGTCTCGACCTGCTGCGCGCCCCGGCACTGCATCGCTTGCGCCAGGTGGGCTATCTGCCGCAGACCTTGCCGCAAGCCTCGCCCTTGCTGGCCTACGAAGCGGTTTTGGGCGCCTTACGCGCCACCCGCCCCGATCTGGGCGCCGCCGCCGCCGAAGCGGCGATCGAGACGGTCTTCGCCGAACTGGGCTTGCACGGGCTGGCGCTGTCGCGCATGAGCCAATTGTCCGGCGGCCAGCGGCAAATGGTCGGGCTGGCCCAGGTGCTGGTGCGCCAACCCCGCCTGCTGTTGCTGGACGAGCCGACCAGCGCCCTGGACCTGCGCTGGCAATTGGCGGTGCTGGGCAATGTGGTGCATCTGGCCCGGCGCCAGGGGGCCATCGCCTTGATCGCCATCCACGACATCAATCTGGCCGCCCGCTTCTGCACCCGGCTGGTCATCCTGGGCGAAGGCAGCATCATCGCCGACGGCAGTCCCAACAAGGCTCTCAGTCCCGACATCCTGCACCGCGCCTATGGCATCCAGGGCCGGGTCGAGACCTGCTCGCTCGGCTTTCCCATGGTTCTCGCCGACCGCGCCGCCGAAAGGAGGTTCATGTGAACCGTCTCATCACCCGCGGAGCCGTGACCACCCCCACGGCCAGCCGCTATCTGACCCAATTGTGCAAGCATTTCGCTCACAAAATTCCGGTGGAATACGGCGCCAACAGCGGTCGGGCCGACTTTCCCGGCGGCTCGTGCCATTTCGACGCCGACGACGCGACCTTGTCGTTGCGGCTGGAAGCCGACAGCGAGCAATCGCTGCAACACATCAAGGCGGTGGTCGAGGACCATCTGGTCCGCTTCGGCTGGCGCGAATCACTCAACATCACCTGGGAGTCCCGCTGATGGACCACGATCTTTCCCCCTGGGGCATGTTCCTGGCCGCCGATCTGGTGGTCCGGCTGGTGATGATCGGCCTAGCCCTGGCCTCGGTCGCCACCTGGACGGTTTTGGTGGCCAAATCCTGGGAATTGCGCCAGACCAAGCGCCGCATCGCCGTCGGTCAGGCCATTCTCGCCCGGGCCACCAGCCTGTACGAAGCCAAGCGCGATCTGAGCCACCCCCAACACGCCCCGGTCAGCACCATGCTGGAGGCGGCGGCGACGGAACTGCGCCTGTCCACCGGCTTGGGCCCCGACGGCATCAAGGACCGCGTTGCCAGCCGCCTGGAGGGCGAATTGGCGCAATTGGGCCGCCGCCTCAGCGCCGGCACCGGTATTTTGGCCACCATCGGCTCCACCGGTCCGTTCATCGGCCTGTTCGGCACGGTGTGGGGGATCATGAACAGCTTCATCGGCATCGCCCACAGCCAGACCACCAATCTGGCGGTGGTGGCGCCGGGCATCGCCGAGGCTCTGCTCGCCACCGGCATGGGGTTGGTGGCGGCCATACCGGCGGTGGTGGTCTATAACGCCTTCGCCCGCGCCATCGCCGGCCAGCGCGCCCAGGCCGGACTGGCGGCGGCAGAAATCCTGCGGCTGGCCGGGCGCGAGTTGGACCGCGACGCCAATTCCTTTCGCCGGGCCGCCGAATGAGCGCCCGGCTGTCTGACGGCGGCGGCGATATCGCCGAAACCCACGAGATCAACGTCACCCCGTTCATCGACGTGATCCTGGTGCTGCTGATCATCTTCATGGTCGCCGCCCCCCTGGCCACCGTCGACGTCCCCGTCGATCTGCCCGATTCGTCGGCGCAGCCCCTGCCCAAGCCGGACCAGCCGGTCTTCGTCACCATCCGCGCCGATCAATCGCTGGCGGTGGGGGAAAACAGCGTCGCCCAGGATCAGTTGCCGGCGGCGCTCGACATTGCCGCCCATGCCGACAAGGAAACCCGCGTTTTCCTGCGTGCCGACAAGGCCATCGCCTATGGCCGGCTTATGGAGGTGATGGATGCGCTGCGCCACGCCGGCTATCTGAAAGTGGCGCTGGTGGGGCTGGAGGCGGGATGATCACGCGTCCCTGGAGCATCGGTCTGGCCATCGCCATCGCCGCCCACGGGGTGATTGCCGCCGCCTTGATCGTCACCCATACCCTGGTGCCGCCACCCAAGCCCGCCGGGGCGGCCATCTTGCTGGACTTGCCGCCGGCGGCGCCCCCGCCCTCGGCCAAGGCGCCGGAACCGGAACCGCAGCCAAGGCCGCAACCGGTGACGAAAAAGCCCAGGCCCGCCGTTCCCAAACCGGCACCACGTCAGGCGGTGGCCCTGCCCCAGGCCGCCCCTGAACCGCCTGCCGCCGAAAGCGCCGCCGCCGTCCCGGCGGAACCGGCCCCGGCCAGCACGCACCAGACGGCGCCCCCGCCCCCTGACCCGCATGCCGTATCGTCGTGGCAAAGCCGGCTGCTGGCTCATCTGGAGCGGCATAAACGTTTCCCGTCCCAGGCGCAGGCACGCCGCCTGCGCGGCACCGTGCTGGTGGCCTTCAGCCTGGACCGCTCGGGTCGGGTTTTGACGCAAGCAATCAACACCTCGTCCGGCCATGCATCTTTGGATGCCGCCGCCCTCGACATGCTGGTCCGCGCCCAGCCCCTGCCACCGCCGCCACCGGAAACTCACGGCGCCGTGCTGCAATTGACCGTGCCGGTACGATTCTTCCTCAACTGATAGGCACGGCTCGGCTATGATCGGTCGGTAACCCGGAGGTGCGGCCATTTTCAAGCTGGAACAATTCTTCCCCTATCGCCTGTCGGTGCTGAACGAACAGGTCAGCCGCTCGCTGGCCGCGCTTTATTCCGACCGTTTCGGCCTGACGCCGCCGGAATGGCGGGCCATGGCGGTGCTGGCCGGCTTCCAGCCGCTGTCCGCCAACGGCATCTGCCAACGCACCAATATGGACAAGGTGCGCGTCACCCGCGCCATCGCCCGCATGATCGAGGCCGGTCTGGTGTCGCGGCAAGAGGACGAGACCGACCGCCGCTATGTCAGCCTGCGCCTGACCGCCAAGGGCGCCGAGGTCTACGGCCAGATCCTGCCGCTGGTGCAGGCGCGCGAGGCGGAAATCCTGTCCACTCTCTCCGCCGACGAAATCACCGCCCTGGATACCATCCTGCGCAAACTGACCAACGACTGATTCCTGCAAATCGGCAAGGGCATGCGTCTTTTCTTGACAACGGTTACAAATGAAACTAATTTCATCCCATCAACGCTGCCCAAGCGGCGACGCCAGATAAAACGTCGCCGTCAAGCGGCGACAGGGAGTAAGAAACGTCATGAAGATCGAGCAGATTCACCACGTGGCCTATCGCTGCAACGACGCCAAGGAAACCGTGGAATTTTACCGCCGGGTGCTGAAAATGGATTTCCTGGTGGCCATTTCCGAAGACAAGGTGCCGTCGACCAAGGAACCCGACCCGTACATGCACCTGTTCCTCGATGCCGGCAACGGCAACATCCTGGCGTTTTTCGAGATCCCCAACTCGCCGCCCATGGGCTTCGACCCCAATACCCCGCGCTGGGTCCAGCACATCGCCTTCCGGGTCGCCGACGAAGCGGCGCTGCTGGAGGCCAAGGCGGAAGTCGAGGCGCAAGGCCTGGAAGTGGTCGGCCCCACCGATCACGGCATCATTAAATCCATCTATTTCTTCGACCCCAACGGCCACCGGCTGGAACTGACCTGCGTCACCGGCACTGCTGCGCAGATGCAGGAGTTGAAGGAACTGGCCCCGGTGATGCTGGAGGAATGGTCCAAGCACAAGAAGGTGGTCACCCACGCCTCGTGGCTGCACGAAAAAGAATTCAACGGCTGATCATGCCAACAATGCCCCCCGGTTCGCCGGGGGGCATTGTTTTAGCCACGACATTGCATTTTTGCAAACCAACACCGACTTTCGCGCCATTGCTAAGGCAGTTTCGTTTCCTCCATTATCGACGGACAAATAAAAGTCAATTCGGGAGGAATGACACCATGAGCAAACGGACGCTCGTTTCCCTGGGCGTGGCCGCCACCACGGCCATGCTGGCGGCCTTACCGGCCCAGGCGCAATTTGCCGATGGCGGCGTCAAGATCGGCGTGCTGACCGACATGTCCGGCCCCTATTCCGGCATGGGCGGCCCCGGCTCGGTGGTTGCCGCGCAGATGGCCATCGACGATTGCCTGGCCGCCGAATGCAAGGGCATGAAGATCGAGCTGATCCAGGCCGACCACCAGAACAAAGCCGATATCGGCGCCGCCACCGCGCGGCAATGGCTGGAACAGGACAAGGTCGACGCCATGGTCGACCTGACCAATTCGTCGGTGTCGCTGGCGGTGCAGAAGCTGATCAAGGAAAAGGGCGGCATCGCCATGTATTCCGGCCCGGCCACCACCCGGCTGACCAACGACGATTGCGCCGCCAACGGCTTCCACTGGATGTTCGACACCTATTCGCAGGCGGCGGTGGGGGCGGCGGCCCTGACCAAGCTGGGGCTGAAGAACTGGTATTTCATCACCGTCGATTACGCCTTCGGCCATTCCCTGGAAAAGGACGCCGGCGATCAGGTCACCGCCAATGGCGGCACCGTTCTGGGCGCGGTGCGCCACCCCTTGAACAACAGCGACTTCTCGTCCTTCCTGTTGCAGGCCCAGGGCTCCAAGGCCCAGGTCATCGGTCTGGCCAATGGCGGCCAGGACACCGTCAACGCCATCAAGCAGGCCAAGGAATTCGGCATCGGCGGCAAGGACCAGAAGCTGGCGGCGCTGTTGGTCTTCCTGTCCGACGTCCATGCCTTGGGCCTGCCCACCGCCCAAGGCCTGTCTTACGCCGACGGCTTTTATTGGGATGCCGATGACGACACCCGCGCCCTGGCCACCCGTTTCGAGGCCAAGGTCAAGGGCGCCAAGCCGACCATGGTGCAGGCCGGCGTCTATTCCAGCACGCTGCATTATCTGCGCTCGGTCGCGGCCAGCGGTACCGACGATTGGCAGAAGGTATCGGCGACCATGCGCAAGCTGCCGATCAAGGATGCGGTGATGAAGAATGCGTCCATCCGTCCCGATGGCCGCGTCATCCACGACATGTATGTGTATGAAGTGAAGGCGCCGCAGGAGTCCAAATATCCGTGGGATTACCTGAAGAAGGTCGGCACCGTGCCGGCGGCCGAGGCCTTCCAGCCGCTGGCCAAGTCCACCTGTCCCTTGGTCAAGGGCTGATTATTGTGGTGACGCCGGCCTATCCGGCGTCACCATTTCCCGGCTTTCACCCAGCAGGAAAGCGCGGTTACGCTCGGCCACGTCCTTGACGAACTGGCGCAGGGCCTTGATGCGGGCCAGATTGTGCCGCTCTTCCGGCGTCACCAGCCAGAACGAGCGTTTGAACAACACCTGATCCTCCAGCACCGGCACCAGATCGGCATGGGGCGAGGCCAGAAAGCACGGCAGCACCGCCAGCCCCGTCCCCTGGCGCACCGCCGAGCATTGGGCGACGACGTTGGTGGAGCGATAGCTGACCCGGTCCGCCGGTACGATCTGCTCCAGGTAGCGCAGTTCCTCCGAGAACACCAGATCGTCCACATAGCCGATGAAATTGTGATTTTGCAAATCACTGGCCGCTATGATCGGGCCATGTGCCGCCAGATAGGCCGGGCTGGCATAAAGCTTGAGGTGATAATCACATAGCTTGGCGATGGCGTAATTGCCGCTCTCGGGCCGTTCAATGGAAATGGCCATGTCGGCCTCGCGCTTGGGCAGGTTGACGAAGCGCGACAACGGCAGGAAATCCAGGGTGATATGCGGGTGACGGGCGCAGAAATGGGCCAGTTGCGCCGCCAGGAAATGGGTGCCGAAGCCTTCGGTGCAGGCCAGCCTGATCTGCCCCGACAGGGCCGAATTGTGCCCGGTCAGTTTTTCCTGGGCCAGATGCACAATGGCTTCCACCTTTTCGGCGTATTCCACCAAGTGCAGGCCCTGGGCGGTCAGGGTGTAGCCCTGGTTGTTACGGTCGAACAACTGGGTACCCAGTTCCTGCTCGAACCGGCGGATGCGCCGCGACACGGTGGAATAATCGATGCCCAGGCGCTCGGCGGCATCCATCAAACGCCGCCCGCGCGCCAGTTCCAGAAAGATGCGCAGATTATCCCAATCCATGGCCTCTCCATCCTCCGGTGACGACCGTTCCTACCATGATTTCCATCCATCCCGATCGTTCTTCTTCCGGCTCGACGACAATGGCGAAATCGGAAAACATCCGTTAAATGATCAACTTGTAATTATTTGTTAAACCATTGAGGGCAGAACCGCATGAGCAATGGTTGTCCTGAATGGAGAGAAAACATGCATAAACTGCTGTCCGGCCTCGCCGTCCTCGCCGTTCTGGGGGCAAATGCGGCCATGGCCCAGGATGCGGGTAGCGCCAGCAAGGGCAAGTTCTACCTGGGCGCTCAGGCCGGAATAGTCCTGCCCGAAGACGTCAGCTTTTCCGGTACGTCCAGCAGCGGCGGCATTACCACCACCGCCGCCGGCACCTACCAGTTCAAGGACGGTTATTCGGTGTCGGGCTTGGCCGGCTATCACCTCAACGATTATGTGCGGGGCGAGGCGGAACTGGGATACAGCCGCTTTGAATACGACAACATCAGCCTGAACGGCAATGTCACCAGCAACGGCACTACCACTGCCGTCAACGGCAGCGCCAGCATGGAAGGCACGGTTTCTTCGGCCATCGGCATGGTGCATGGCATCGTTTCGCCCTTGGGCAAGACCAAGGTGTCGCCGCTGCTGGGGGCCGGCATCGGCTTCGCCGCCACCGAGGAAAAGATCACCCGCATCGGCACCTTGGCCACCAATTTTGAATCCACCCATACCGATCTGGCCGTGGCCGGCATGGTCGGGGCGGAAACCAATCTGACCGATCAGATGAGCATGGGCCTGCGTTATCGCTATATGTGGATCGACAGCGGTACCGAGGGACGCGACGATTTCACCGCCCATAACTTCGTCGCCAATGCCGCCTGGAAGTTCTAGCGCATTTTCGGCGGTCGCGGGCCTCGCGCATTTCCCTTGAATTCGACCCGGCTGTGCTGGGTGCGAAACGGTGTGCCGACAGCCTTGCCCACCGGAGCATAATTACCCGACGGCACCAATTGATGCTGGCCCGGCCCGATCAGGTCGGCGCGGCCCATGCGCTTCAGCGCCTCGCGCAGGACCGGCCAGTTTTCCGGGTCGTGATAGCGCAGGAAGGCCTTGTGCAGGCGGCGCTGCTTCAGCCCCTTGGCCGAGACCACGTCCTCGGTGCCGGTGTGACGCACCGGGGCCAGCGGGTTCTTGCCCGAATGGTACATGGCGGTGGCCAACGACATGGGCGACGGCAGGAAGGTTTGCACCTGATCGGCCTTGAAGCCGTTCTTCTTCAGCCACAGGGCCAAATTCATCATGTCTTCGTCGCTGGTGCCGGGATGGGCGGCGATGAAATAGGGGATGAGATAGTATTTCTTACCCGCTGCCTGCGCCGCCTTGTCGAACATCTGCTTGAAGCGGTCGTAGGCGCCCATGCCCGGCTTCATCATCTTGGACAACGGCCCGGTTTCGGTGTGTTCGGGAGCGATCTTCAGATAGCCGCCCACATGGTGGGTGACCAGCTCCTTGACGTATTCCGGGCTTTTCACCGCCAGATCGTAACGCAGGCCCGAGCCGATGGTGATGCGCTTGACCCCCTTGATGGCACGGGCCTTGCGGTAAATCTGGATCAGCGGCCCGTGATCGGTGCCCAGATTCTTGCAGATATCCGGGTAGACGCAGGACAGCCGCCGGCACACCGCCTGGATCTTGTCGTCGTTGCAGGCGAGGCGATACATGTTGGCGGTGGGGCCGCCCAAATCGGAAATGGTGCCGGTGAAGCCCTTGGTCTTGTCGCGGATGGCCTCGATCTCGCGCAGGATCGAGCCTTCCGAGCGGCTTTGGATCACCCGGCCCTCGTGTTCGGTGATGGAACAGAACGAACAGCCGCCGAAGCAGCCGCGCATGATGTTGACGGAAAAACGGATCATCTCCCACGCTGGCAGCTTGGCATCGCCGTAGGACGGATGCGGCGCCCGCGCATAGGTCAGGTCGTAGACCGCGTCCATTTCCATCATGGACAGCGGAATGGGCGGCGGGTTGATCCACACCTCGCGCTCGCCGTGGCGCTGAACCAGGGCATGGGCGTTGGAGGCGTTGCTTTCCAGATGCAGCGCGCGCGAGGCATGGGCGTAAAGCGGCGGGTCGGCGGCCACCGCTTCATAGGAGGGCAGCCGCACCACCACCTTGTCGCCCTTGGGCACGCGTGGCGTATCGTCCATGTCCGACCAATCGGCCACCACCCAGCCCTCGGGCACAGCGGGCAGCATGATGGCGGTCCCGCGGATGTCGGTCATGCTTTTGACCGCCTCGCCCTGATCGGCGCGGCGGGCGATGTCGATGATGGCGCGCTCGGCGTTGCCATAGACCAGGATGTCGGCCTTGGCATCCAGCAGCAGCGAGCGACGGACCTTGTCGGACCAGTAATCGTAATGGGCGATGCGGCGCAGACTGGCCTCGATGCCGCCGAGGACGACGGGCACATCCTTGAATGCCTCGCGGCAGCGTTGGGCATAGACCAGGGCGGCGCGGTCGGGCCGCTTGCCGCCCTCGCCGCCCGGCGTATAGGCATCGTCGGAGCGGATGCGCCGGTCCGAGGTATAGCGGTTGACCATGGAATCCATGTTGCCGGCGGTCACGCCGAAGAACAGCCGCGGCTTGCCCAGCACCTTGAACGGCTCGGCCGAATTCCAGTCGGGCTGGGCGATGATGCCGACGCGCCAGCCCTGAGCCTCCAGCAGCCGGCCGATGATGGCGGCACCGAAGCTGGGGTGATCCACATAGGCGTCACCGGAAACGACGATGATGTCGCACTGGTCCCAGCCCAGCCGGTCCATCTCGGCGCGCGACATGGGCAGGAAGGGAACGGCGTGGCGCCGGGCCGGGGCGGAAACGGGAAGGAGTGCAGTCATGCCCCCTTACATAGTCGTTGCCGCCGCCTCTGACGAGGGGCTAAGTCGTTTAAGCTGCCTGTTCGACCATGACCACCCGATTGCGCCCCTGATCCTTGGCCTGATAAAGGGCGGCATCCGCCCGTTTCATCAAATCATCCAAAGAGGTGGCGCCATCGCCCAGAGCCAGGCCGATGCTGACCGTCAACCGCACGCGGAAGCCGTCATCGGACAGCACCTCCACCGCTTCGCTGGCGGCGCGGATGCGTTCGGCGACTTCCAGGGCTTGCGCCGTCGCCACGCCGGGCAGGATGATGGCGAATTCCTCGCCGCCCATACGGCCCAAAAGATCGTCGTGGCGCATGGCGTCACGCAGCAGGCGGGCAAAGGCGACGATCACCCGGTCGCCGGTGGGGTGGCCGTGGCGATCATTGATGGCCTTGAAGCGGTCCAAATCCAGCATCAGCACCGAAAACGGGCGCCCGTCGCTTTGATGCGACTGC
Source organism: Magnetospirillum gryphiswaldense MSR-1 v2 (assembly GCF_000513295.1). NCBI lineage: Bacteria > Pseudomonadati > Pseudomonadota > Alphaproteobacteria > Rhodospirillales > Rhodospirillaceae > Magnetospirillum > Magnetospirillum gryphiswaldense. Next base: position 450,061 of record NC_023065.1, on the reverse strand, counting down.
CACAATCCTTGGGCTTTGGCAAAGAACGAGCGGCGGTTCAGTACCTCGGTCAGCGGGTCGACCGAGGCCAGATGCTCAAGCGTGCGTTCACTGCGGGTGAATTCCTGCAAGGGCAGGCCGTAAATCTGCGCCGACAGGCAAAACAGCGCGATCATCAGCGTATAGGACAGCCACACCGCCACCGCCGGCGCCGCCTGCGGGTTCTCGTACATCACCCACGCCACCCCGGCGCGCCCGAACAAAACCACCGCCAACAGCAGGTTGGACACCAGGGTCATGCGCATGCTGGGCTCGTTCAGCGGCAAGCGGCGGGCAACGAAAGCGGCGATGAACAGATAGAACGCCCCGTTGATGGCGGAAGCGACGACCACCACCAAAAGATTGTCGCGCAGATAAAGCACGGCCACCACCAACAGCACGATGATGCCGGGCAGCCCCCACCACAGCGCCCGGATCGGTCGGGCGATGCCATGGCACTGCATCAAGGTGGCCAGCAGGAAAACCGGATAGGCCAGGATCAGCAGATTGGCGACCACCACGGTCAACCAGTTGAGGCCAAGATAGGGGCGCAGGAAATAACCGACGAAGCCAGCCGAAAACACCGCGCAGCCGCAGGCCAGCAGGGCGAAGGCCGGGCGGCGCTTGATGCGGTAAAGCTGCCACAGAAAAAAGCCCTGGATGGCGAAAACGAAGATCGTCATCACCAGGATGGTACGCAAATCCGGGATAAAAAACGGTTCGGCCATCGTAATCCTCGGCGGGCTTGCCGCACCCTAGCGCCACACCTAAAGGCTGGTCAACATATGGCTTTCCGCCACCCCTTATACGCACAAGCCAATATGGCGCTTGCGCTGTTGCCCTCATCGGCGGATATACGAGGGCTTGTTTGTTTGATCGGACCTTGAAAGCATGGCGCGCACCGTCGGTTCCCATGGCCCCAAGACCATGGAGGCCATCCGCAAGGCTGGCCTGAAGCTTATTCATGAACACGGCTACGAGGCCATGACCCTGCGCCAGCTGGCCGCCGAGGTGGGCGTGCAGGTAGGGTCGCTTTACAACCACATCAGCACCAAGCAGGATTTGCTTTACGACCTGATCAAGACCCACATGGACGCTTTGTTCGCCGAATTGGCCAAGGTCGAGGCCAAGACCGCCGGACAAGGCCCGGTGGAACGCCTGAAGGCGTTCATCTTCTTCCACGTCACCTATCACATCCTGAGAAAGCGCGAGGTGTTCATCGGCGCCTCGGAGCTGCGCAGCCTGGACCCCAATCATTACGAAGACATCGTCGGTCTGCGCCGCCAGTACGAAAAACGGCTGATGGCCATCCTGGACGACGGTCGCGCGCAAGGTCTGTTCCAGATTCCCGACATCGCCGTCGCCGCCTATGGCATCCTGGCCATGCTGACCGGCGTATGCACGTGGTTCCGCCCATCGGGCCGCCTGAGCCGCGAGGACGTGGCCCAGGTCTATTGCGACATGGTTCTGCGCGGTTTGGTTCCAGACAGCCAGCTATCGGACACCTGTAGCTTGCGTTGATGCGCAAAAGTTTATTTTGCCAACACCTTTGGATTACCCCATTCTGCATAGGGTCTTCCGCCTGACAGGGAGACGATAGGGCGGAAGGTAACCATGGATCGTGTTCGCATTCGTCTGCGCGTGGGCATCACGGTGATGTTCCTGCTGATCGTCGTGCCGCTGTCGGCGGCAATGATCGGCTTCATTTACCGCAGCAACACCACCTTGGCCCGACAAGTGGCCGAGCAATCCATGGAACTGGCCACCAATCAGGTCACCTTCAAGGTCAGCAATGTCATGGACGGCATGGCCCGTGCCCTGGACATGGCGGTGGCCTTCGGCAAAAGCCAGCAAAGCGAACTGCGCCGCCCCGAGGCGCTGCGCCCCATGCTGGAACAGTTGCAACAGATGCCCGGCGTCCTCAGCCTGTATTTCGGCATGCACGAGGATGGCGCCTTCTATCAGGTGGTGCACCTGCCCCAGGATGGCAGCTACACCACCACCACCGGCGGCAAGCTGCCCAAGGACGCCAATTGGCTGATCCGGATCATCGACAACAGTTCCGGCCAATGGCGCGACAGCGTGCTGTATCTGTCATCGTGGGGCAAGGTTGTCGGGCTGGAACGCGCCCCCACTGAGTACGACCCGCGCGAACGGCCCTGGTATCGGGCCGCCCTGCCCTTCGACGACATCGCCGGCTCACCGGTCTACATGTTCGCCGGTCCGGTGCAGCCCGGCCTGACCTTGTCGCGTCGCCTGACCACCTCGGACGGGGCACGGCTGGCGGTATTCGGCGCCGACATGACCATCGCCGCCCTGTCCGCCTTCCTGCGCGAACAGAAGGTGGGGGTGACCGGCAGGGTGTTCATCCTGGACAGTGCCGGACGCATGATCGGCCATCCCGATGAAACCAAGGTCAGCCGTTCGGATGGCACCAACCTGCACTTGGTCGACGGCGCCCAGGTGGATGATTCGGTGGTGGCCGAGGCCGTGCGCGGCTGGCGCGCCGGCAAGGGCGACAATTTCGTCGTGCAATCAGCCGAGGACGGCACCGACTGGATGGTCCGCTTCAGCCCCTTCACCAATAAATTCGGCAGTACCTGGACCATCGGCGTGGTCGTCGCCGAAGATGAGTTCGTCGGCCCGATCAAGAAGGCCAGCCTGCTGATCCTGCTGGCCGGCGGCCTGTTCCTGGGCATCGCCGCCCTGGCCATCCAGCGCGCTGCCCGCATGCTGGTCAAGCCCATGGAAACCCTGATCGCCGAAACCGACCGCATCAGCCGCCTGGAATTGGGCCAGCCGGTCAAGGTGATCTCGCCGGTGGTGGAAATCGACAAGCTGGCCAAGGCCATCGCCTCGATGAAGACCGGGCTTGCCAGTTTTGGCACCTATGTGCCGAAAAGCCTGGTGCACAACATCATCCAATCGGGCATCGGCACCTCGGTCGGCGGACAGCGCCGACCGCTGACGGTGATGTTCACCGATCTGCAAGGTTTTACCGCCGCCACCGAGGCCATGCCGCCGGAACAGGTGCTGCCCTGGCTGTCCGCCTATTTCGATGCCATGTCCACCGCCATTCACCGCCATCACGGCACCATCGACAAGTATATCGGTGATGCCATCATGGCCCTGTGGAACGCGCCTTTGGACGATGACGATCATGTGGCCCACGCCTGCCGCGCCATGTTGGCCTGCCGAGACGCGGCGACCTTGGGCGGAGCGGATGGCGGGCAGTTGAAGACCCGCATGGGCTTGCACACCGGCATGGCGGTGGTCGGCAATGTGGGGGCCAGCGACCGCATGCAATACACCGCCCTGGGCGCCATGGTCAATTTGGCCTCGCGGGTGGAAAGCCTGAACAAGCAATTGGACACCCAATTGCTGGTCACCGGCGACGTCGCCCAGGCGGTGGCCGGGCGCTTCACCCTGCGGCCCATGGGCCGGGTGTTGGCGGTGGGGACCAGCCTGCCCATCGACGTGCACGAATTGCTGGGCGAAGGCAGCGACCCGGCCACCGACGTATTGCTGTGGGGGGAAGCCATGGCCCTGATCGAACGTCGTCAATGGCGCGACGCCGCCCGCGCCTTCACCGATTTCACCGAGATGCGCCCGCACGACAAGGCCGCCGCCTTGTACCTGAAGGCGTTGGCACAAGCAGAAACCGCCGATTGGGACGGTATCTTGCGTTTCGACAGCAAATAGGGCGATGGACATGCTCAAGCGCAGCCTTCTCGGTCTAGCCTTCATGGTGTTGGCCGCCTTGCCCGTCCGGGCCGAACCGGTCCAGATCTTCCTGGCCCATGCCCAACCGCAAGTGTCGGCCTCGGACCCGGTGGCGGCGGTGGCGGCGGAATTCCGCCGCCTGCTGGCGGAACGAAGCCAGGGCCGGCTGGCGGTGGAAATCTTCCCCGACGGCGTACTGGGCGGCAACCGCGACATGGCCAGCCTGACCAGCAAAGGGGTCATCCAATCCGCCCTGGTCACCGTCGGCGGCGTCACCGCGCTTTATCCGCCGCTGATGGCGACACAACTGCCTTTCGCCTTCGACACCATCGCCCAAGCCCGTGAGGTGATGGCCGGCCCCTTCGTCCGCGACATGGCCACCGACATGGCGGCACGGACCAAGCTGACCTTGCTGGGCTTCGCCGATCCCGGCGGCTTTCACGTCCTCACCAACCTGGACCGCCCGATCACCGACCCCGACGACATGTGGGGATTGCGCCTGCGCGCCATTCCCGGTTTCGCCCCCCTGGATGCCATGATCACCGCCGTCAACGCTCGCCCGGTCCAGGTATCGTCGCGCGACGAATTGTCCATGCTGGCCATGGGCGCCATCGATGGTCAGATGAGTCCCCCCGCCGTGATCATGGCCCGCAATTTCGACACGGTGCAGCGCTACGCCACCTTCATCGACGCCATTTATTCGCCCTATGTCTGGCTGTTCAACACCGCCGCCCTGAACGCCATGACCGCCGAGGATGCCGCCTTGGTGCGCCAAGCGGCCAGCGATGCCCTGGCCTTTGGCCGCCACACGGTGGATGCCGTCGACAAGACCGAACGCGGCCGCGTCGGTCTGGCCAAACGCTTGACGGTGCTGACCCCGTCGCCGCAGGAACGTCAGCAATTCAAGGAAACCATGCAGCCGCCGGTCGAGGAAGCCATCGTCGAAGCCCTGGGCAAGGATGCGGCGTGGCTGGAAAAATTCCGGACCGCGATTTCCACCAGTCACTGATATCCGCACTTGGGGACACAAATCCCTCTTGCGCGCCGATTAAAAAAACGTATGTTCGTTTTTAGACAATAAGACCCTGACACCGGGAGCCGTCCGAATGTTCAACGCCACCATGAATTTCGACCTGGGTGAAACCGCCGACATGATGCGCGATCAGGTCGCCGCCTTCGCCGCCGCCGAGATCGCGCCCCTGGCCGCCGAGATCGATCACAGCAACGAATTTCCCAACCAGTTGTGGAAGAAGTTCGGCGACATGGGCCTGCTGGGCCTGACGGTCGAGGAAGAATACGGCGGCGCCGGCATGTCGTATCTGGAACACGTCATCGCCATGGAGGAGATCAGCCGCGCCTCGGCTTCCGTCGGCCTGTCCTATGGGGCGCATTCCAATCTGTGCGTCAACCAAATCCGTCGTAACGGCACCGAGGCGCAAAAGCGCAAATACCTGCCCAAGCTGATTTCCGGCGACCATATCGGCGCGCTGGCCATGAGCGAGCCCAATGCCGGCTCGGACGTGGTGTCGATGAAGTTGCGGGCCGAGAAAAAGGGCGACCGCTACATCCTGAACGGCACCAAGATGTGGATCACCAACGGCCCCGACGCCGACACCCTGGTGGTCTATGCCAAGACCGACGTCAATGCCGGCTCCAAGGGCATCACCACCTTCATCATCGAAAAGGATTTCAAGGGCTTTTCGGTAGCGCAGAAGCTGGACAAGCTGGGCATGCGCGGCTCCAACACCGGTGAGCTGGTGTTCCAGGATTGCGAAGTGCCGGAAGAAAACGTACTGGGCAACGTCGGCAAGGGCGTCAACGTGCTGATGAGCGGCCTGGATTACGAACGCGCGGTCCTCGCCGGCGGTCCCCTGGGCATCATGCGTGCCTGCATGGACGTGGTGGTCCCCTATATCCACGAACGCACCCAGTTCGGTCAGGCCATCGGCACCTTCCAGCTGATGCAGGGCAAGATCGCCGACATGTACACCACCATGAACGCCTGCCGCGCCTATGCCTATGCGGTGGCCAAGGCCTGCACGCGCGGCGAAACCACCCGCAAGGACGCCGCCGGCGTCATCCTTTACACCGCCGAAAAGGCCACCTGGATGGCGCTGGAGGCGATCCAGACCCTGGGCGGCAACGGCTACATCAACGAATATTCCACCGGGCGGCTGCTGCGCGACGCCAAGCTTTATGAAATCGGCGCCGGTACCTCGGAAATCCGCCGCATGCTGATCGGTCGTGAACTGTTCGAAGAGACCAAGTGATGTCCGTCATCAAAAGCGCCATCAACCCCCGCTCGGACGAGTTCCGTGCCAATGCCGAAGCCACCGGGCGCGTCATCGATGACATGCGCAAGGTGGTGGCGGAAATCAAGCAAGGCGGCGGCAAGGTGGCCAGCGACCGCCACGAATCGCGCGGCAAGCTGCTGGCGCGCGAACGCATCCGCCGTCTGCTCGACGTCGGCTCGCCCTTCCTTGAGCTGTCGCAACTGGCCGCTTACGGCATGTATTCCGGCGACATCGCCGCTGCCGGCATCATCACCGGCATCGGCGCCATCCAGGGCCAGGAATGCATGATCGTCGCCAACGATCCCACCGTGAAGGGTGGATCGTATTATCCGGTGACGGTGAAAAAGCATCTGCGGGCCCAGGAAATCGCCCGCGAAAACAACCTGCCTTGCGTCTATCTGGTGGAATCGGGCGGCGCCAACCTGCCGCAGCAGGACGAGGTTTTTCCCGACAAAGAGCATTTCGGCCGCATTTTCTATAACCAGGCGCAGATGTCGGCGGACGGCATCCCGCAAATCTCGGTGGTGCACGGCTCGTGCACGGCGGGCGGCGCCTACATCCCGGCCATGAGCGACGAATCCATCATCGTCAAGAACCAGGGCACCATCTTCCTGGGCGGACCGCCCTTGGTCAAGGCCGCCACCGGCGAGATCGTCACCGCCGAGGATTTGGGCGGCGCCGACGTGCATTGCCGGGTGTCGGGCGTCACCGACCATTACGCGCTGGACGACGGCCACGCTTTGGCCATCGCCCGGCGCGTCATCGGCAACCTCAACCGCACCAAGCCGGTCAGCCTCGACATCGCCACGCCGGAAGAGCCGCGTTACGACCCCAAGGAAATCTACGGCATCATCCCCGCCGACCCGCGCAAGCCCTATGACGTGCGCGAAATCATCGCCCGCATCGTCGACGGTTCGCGCTTCGACGAGTTCAAGCAATTCTACGGCCAGACCCTGGTCTGCGGCTTCGCCCGCATCTGGGGCTATCCGGTGGGCATCGTCGCCAATAACGGCATTTTGTTCTCGGAATCCGCCGTCAAGGGCGCCCATTTCGTCGAATTGTGCGCCCAGCGCGGTATTCCTTTGGTGTTCTTGCAGAACATCACCGGCTTCATGGTCGGCAAGAAGTACGAATCGGGCGGCATCGCCAAGGATGGCGCCAAGATGGTCACCGCCGTGGCCTGCGCCAACGTGCCCAAATTCACCGTCCTCATCGGCGGCTCGTTCGGCGCCGGCAATTACGGCATGTGCGGGCGCGCCTTCCAACCGCGCATGCTGTGGATGTGGCCCACGGGCCGCATCTCGGTGATGGGCGGCGAACAGGCGGCGGGCGTCCTGGCCCAGATCAAGAAGGATTCCATGGCGGCCAAGGGCGAGGATTGGGCCAGTGCGGACATGGAGGCGTTCAAGGCCCCCATCCGCGCCCAGTACGAAACCCAGGGCCACCCCTATTATGCCGGGGCACGGCTGTGGGATGACGGCCTGATCGACCCCGCCGACACCCGCATGGTGCTGGGACTGGGGATTTCCGCTTCGCTCAACGCCCCCATCAAACCGACCAAGTTCGGCGTGTTCAGGATGTAAGGAAATGAGCGAGTCCCTGATCATCGTCCAACGGGGCCCGACCCGCTTCATCACCATGAACCGGGCCGACCGCCACAACGCCTTCGACGACCTGCTGATCGCCGAGTTGACCGAGGCCTTCCAGGCAGCCATCGATGACGCCGACAGTCGCATCATCGTGCTGGACGCCACCGGCAAAAGCTTTTCCGCCGGCGCCGACCTTAACTGGATGAAGCGCATGGCCGAATACGACCACGCGCAGAATCTGGCCGATTCGCGGGCCTTGGCCAAGTTGATGCAAACCATCGACAGCGCGCCCAAGCCGGTCATCGGCGTCGTCCAGGGCTCGGCCTATGGCGGCGGTGTCGGCCTCGCCGCCTGCTGCGACATGGTGGTGTGCGCCGACAGCGCCAGTTTCTGCCTGTCGGAAGTCAAGCTGGGCCTGATCCCCGCCGTCATCTCGCCTTACGTGGTCCGCGCCATCGGTGGCCGCGCGGCAAGGCGCTATTTCCAGACCGCCGAGACCTTCAGCGCCGCCAAGGCGGCGGAACTGGGTCTGGTGTCGGAAGTGGTGCCCCTGGACCAGTTGACAGAGGTGCGCGACCGCTGGATCAAGGCACTGTCGGCCAACGGCCCCAAGGCCATGGAAGCGGCCAAGGAACTGGCCGTGCGCGCCGCCGAGCAGGAATTGAACGACGATTTACGCGACTGGACCGCCGGACGCATCGCCACCATCCGCGCCTCGGACGAGGGGCGCGAGGGGGTGCGGGCCTTTCTGGAAAAGCGCAAAGCCGGCTGGATCGGGGGATAACCCATGTTTGACAAAATTCTGATCGCCAATCGCGGCGAAATCGCCTGCCGGGTCATGCGCACCGCCAAGCGCTTAGGCATTCGCACCGTCGCCGTCTATTCCGAGGCTGACGCCAATGCCATGCATGTGGCCATGGCCGACGAAGCGGTGTTGATCGGCCCGGCCCCGGCCAGCGAAAGCTACCTGAAGGCCGACCGCATCATCGACGCGGCGAAACGCACCGGTGCCCAGGCCATTCACCCCGGCTACGGCTTTTTGTCGGAAAACGCGGGCTTCGCCGAAGCCTGCGCCGACAACGGCATCGTCTTCATGGGGCCGCCGGCCTCGGCCATCCGCGCCATGGGCTCGAAAGCCGAATCCAAGCGACTGATGGAAGACGCCGGGGTGCCGCTGGTCCCCGGTTATCACGGCCAGGGCCAGGAACAGGCCGAACTGGTCGCCGCCGCCAACAAGATGGGCTATCCGGTGCTGGTCAAGGCATCGGCGGGCGGCGGTGGCAAGGGCATGCGGGTGGTGCGCCAGGAAAGCGAACTGGTCGACGCCATCAACGGCGCCAAGCGCGAGGCCAAGGCGGCATTCGGCGACGATTCCCTGCTGCTAGAACGTTACCTCGACCATCCCCGCCACGTGGAAATCCAGATTTTCTGCGATTCCCTTGGCAACGGCATCTATCTGTTCGAGCGTGATTGCTCGGTCCAGCGCCGTCACCAGAAGGTGATCGAGGAAGCCCCCGCCCCGCTGCTGGCCGAGGAAGTGCGCCAAGCCATGGGCGAGGCGGCGGTGGCCGCCGCCAAGGCGGTCAATTATGTCGGCGCCGGCACGGTGGAGTTCCTCTATCAGGACGGCCAATTCTTCTTCATCGAGATGAACACCCGCTTGCAGGTGGAGCATCCGGTGACCGAGATGATCACCGGTCAGGATCTGGTGGAATGGCAATTGCTGGTGGCCTCGGGCCGTCCGCTGCCTTTGGGCCAGCATGAACTGGTGCGCAGGGGCCACGCCTTCGAGGCCCGCATCTACGCCGAGGACACCGACCGCGACTTCCTGCCGGCCACCGGCACCTTGGTGCATCTGGCGCCGCCGGCCACCAACGCCCATGTGCGCGTCGATACCGGCGTACGCCAGGGCGATGCCGTCACCGCCTTCTACGACCCGATGATCGCCAAGCTGATCGTCTGGGACGAGGACCGCGACCGCGCCCTGCGCCGGTTGCGCCGGGCCTTGGCCGATTATGAAATCGCCGGCATGACCACCAATGTGGGCTTTCTGGCGGCCATCGCCGGCCATCCCGCCTTCGCTGCCTTCCAGGTCGATACCGGCTTCATCAACCGCCATCGCGACGATCTGCTGAAAAGCGCCCAGGCCGTGCCCAGCACCGCCCTGGCCTTCGCCGCCGCCGCCATGCTGATGGAACGCGAAGCCGCGCCCACCCGCCGCGACGACCCGCATTCGCCCTGGCGGCTGACCAATGGCTGGCGCATGAATGACGACAATCATCATGATTTCCGCCTGATCGACAACGAGACGGCGCGTCTCGTCACCGTCCATTTCCGCAGCCTTGGCTGGGACATGGACATGCCCGAGGGCAAGTGCGTGGTCAGGGGCGCCAGTCGCCAGGGCCGCACCGTCACCGCCGAAATCAACGGCGAGCGCAAATCGGCCACCGTGGTCATCCAAGGCTTCGACATCACCGTGCTGGAAGCCGGCAATGCCTGGAAGCTGAAGTTGGACGACCCCTCGGCCAAGGCCGCCGACCAGGACGCCGATGCCGGCGGCAGCTTGACCGCGCCGATGACCGGCACCGTGGTGCAGGCCTTGGTCAAGGCCGGCGAGGTGGTGGAAAAGGGTCAGGTCTTGATGGTGGTCGAGGCCATGAAGATGGAACATACCATCAAGGCCCCCACCGACGGCACGGTGAAGGAAGTGCTGTACGGCGCCGGTGATCAGGTTGCCGACGGTGCCCAATTGGTGACCTTCGAGGTGACGGAGGCGAAATGACCATCCCGCCCGCCGTAAAAATCGTCGAGGTCGGCCCCCGCGACGGCTTGCAGAACGAGGCCAGCCCGGTATCGGTGCAAACCAAGATCGGCCTGATCGACCGCCTGACGGCGGCGGGGCTGCCGGTGATCGAATCGGGCAGCTTCGTCAGCCCCAAATGGGTGCCGCAAATGGCCGCCAGCGCCGAGGTCCTGGCCGGCATCGGCCAAAAACCCGGCGTGGTCTATCCGGTGCTGACCCCCAACATGCAGGGACTGGAAGCGGCCTTGGCGGCGGGGGCGCTTGAGGTGGCGGTGTTCGGCGCCGCCTCGGAAAGCTTTTCGCAAAAAAACATCAATTGCTCCATTGACGAAAGCCTGGACCGTTTCGCCCCCGTCATCACCCGTGCGCGGGACCAGGGCGTCAAGGTGCGCGGTTATGTCTCTTGCGTGCTGGGCTGCCCCTATGAAGGCGACATCACCCCCGCCGCCGTCGCCGGGGTGGCGCGCAAGCTGGCGGCGATGGGCTGTTATGAAATCTCGTTGGGCGACACCGTCGGTGTCGGCACGCCGTTGAAGGCGCAAGCCATGATCGACGCCGTCACCGCCCATCTGCCGGTAACCATGCTGGCGGCGCATTTCCACGACACTTACGGCCAAGCCTTGGCCAATATCCTGGCGGTGCTGGAACGTGGCGTGGCGGTGGTCGATTCCTCGGTCGCCGGCCTGGGCGGCTGCCCCTATGCCAAGGGCGCCGCCGGCAACGTCGCCAGCGAGGATGTGGTCTACATGCTGCACGGCATGGGCATCCACACCGGCGTCGACCTGGGAAAATTGATCGAGGCCGGCACCTTCATTTGCGATCGCCTGGGGCGGCCCAACGGATCGAAGGTGGCCCGCGCGCTGAACTGACCCCGTGGCAAAGTGGTTCGTTGCAGCGGGCTTTTCCCTGGGAACGGGGAAGGATGTCTCCCAAGAACCGTAAACTGAAAGGGCCGGACGAGTGATCGTCCGGCCCCTTTTTTCGTTTACGCCGCCTGGGTTTTAAGGGCGGTGAACAGGGCCTTGTCTTCCTTGCCGATATGTTCGGCCAACCAGGTCGAGACATAATCGAAGAAATTGGCCATGGCATTGGGCTTTTGCCCCTCGATGTCCTGACGCATCAACGCCACCTTGGCCAGGAAGTCGCGATGGTGGCCGCGATGGGTATCGGCGGCGCCATAGCGGTGTTTGGTCATCAGCGCTTCTTCCTCGGCGAAATGGGTGGACATGCTGCGTTCAATGGCCGCCAACATGGTCAACGCCCCCTTGCCGCTGTCGCCGGCCATCATCTCGCCGTAGAAGGCATTCAACTGGGCGAACATTTCCTGATGATGAGCGTCGATGCTGGCGACGCCACTGGCCAGATTGTCGGTCCAGGTCAACAGAACCATTTTCGTCTTGTCGGCCCGCACCTGGGACAGGAACTGCCCGACTTCATGCCGCAGATATTCCGCCTGCTTCGACAGATCGGTGGCGGAAATGCTGATCTGTTCCGCCGCCGATCCGGTTTCCCGCGCCGCCTGCTCGACCGAGACGATATTTTCCGTCACCTGCTGGGTGCCGTCGGCGGCCTGCTCGACATTGCGGGCGATTTCGTTGGTGGCGCCGCTTTGCTGTTCGACGGCGGCGGCGACCGCCGCACTGATGGCGGCCATTTCCGCGATGACCGAAGATACGTCGCCGATGGCATGGACGGCGGCGGCGGTCCCTTGCTGCACCGCCTGGATCTGAGTGGCGATCTCGCTGGTGGCCTTGGCGGTCTGGTTGGCCAGCCCCTTGACCTCGTTGGCCACCACGGCGAAGCCTTTACCGGCATCACCGGCGCGAGCCGCCTCAATCGTCGCATTCAGCGCCAGCAAATTGGTCTGGCTGGCGATATGATCGATCAGACTGACGATTTCGCCGATCTTGCCGACATTTTCCGACAGGGCTTCCACCTGAAGAGTGGCCTTGTCCATCTCGGTCCCGGCCCGACCGGATACCGTCTGCGCCCGTTCCACCTGATGGGTGATTTCCTCGATGGAGGCGGCCAGTTCATCGGTGGCCGAGGCCACCGTCTGCACATTGGCCGAGGCCTGTTGCGCCGAAGACGCCACCGTGGTCGCCTGAGCGCTGGTTTCGGTGGCGGTGCCGGCCATCTGGCTGGACGCCGCCTGCAACTCGGTCGCCGCCGAGGTCACGGTATTGATCACCGCACCGACGCTGCCTTCAAAAGTGTCGGCCATCTTGCGCATGGCCGTCATACGATCGACCTCGGCCCGGCGCTTCTGCTCTTCCTGCTCTTGTTCAAGCTGGTGCACCCGCACCAACTGATCCTTGAAGTGGCGCACCGACTTGGCCATGCGACCGATTTCGTCGCCACGGCCAGCATAGGGGACGTCAACTTGCAGCTTGTTCTGCGACAGTTGATCCATCACACCGGTCATGGCGTTGATGGGCCGGCTGATGCCGCGGGTGATCCACCAAGCTACGGTCACGCCCAAAATCAGAGCGCCGCCCAAACACAGGCGGGTGATCATGGTCATACGGTCCTTGGTCGCCTGGGCATTGACCATGAAGGCCTCGGCCTTGTCGAAGGCAAAGACCATCACCTTGTCCAAGGTGGCATTGATGGAGGCGACCTGAACCGCCCCCTTGGTCTTGGTGATTTCAGCGGCGTCCTCGCGCCGATTGTCGCGGATGGCGACGATCACCTGATCGCGGATTGGCTTCCAATCGGCGAAGGCCTTGGCCGCCGCCTCGACGTCGGATTTGTCGCCCAGGAAGCGTTCGCGCACCAGATTGAACTTGTCGTAGACCCGCTTTTCCCGCGCATCCACGTCGGCCACAGCCTTGGCTAGGTCCTCGGGTGTCTGCGACAGCGCCACGTCTTTCATCGACCGATGCATGGCGATGATGTTGGCATTGGCGTCGGACAGCGCATTGGTGACGGCAAAGGGATGCCGATACAGCTTGGCCGTCAATTCCGACAATTGCGCCGAAGAAATTTCGGCGATGATGCCAATAGCCAAGGTCAAAACCAGGACGAGGAAAAACCCAAGGGACATGCGCGCCCCAATGTTCATGTTAGAAAACATGACAGCCTCACATTCGCGCAGATTATTGAAGAAGCATACAAAATAAAATAAGAATACCGTAATATATTAATATCAATAGCACGTAACCATAACGGTCAATTCATTACTGACAATAAAGGCATACGCACAATAAGTTAATTCCTTCATTTAGCATGGACGCCTCATCCTTAAGACGCAGAAACAAAAAGCCGGACGATCTCTCGTCCGGCTTTTTTGATTTTGCACCTCGTTGCAGGAAAAGCTGGGCTGATCAGCCTTCCTTTTTCGGCTTGGGCAGATCCGGCTTGATGTGCAGTTCCTTCCAGCGCATGGCATCGACCTCGGCCGGCGCCCCCATCAGCAGATCCTGGGCCTGCTGGTTCATGGGGAACAAGATGACCTCGCGGATGTTGGGCTGATCAGCCAGCAACATGACGATGCGATCGACGCCCGGGGCCGAGCCACCGTGCGGCGGCGCGCCATAGCGGAACGCGTTCAACATGCCGCCGAACTTTTCCTCGACCACTTCCGGACCATAGCCGGCGATGCCGAAGGCCTTGATCATGATGTCGGCACGGTGGTTGCGGATGGCCCCCGACGACAATTCGACGCCGTTACAGACGATGTCGTACTGATAGGCGTTGATGGTCAGCGGGTCCTGGTTTTCCAGCGCGTCCATGCCGCCCTGGGGCATGGAGAACGGGTTGTGGCTGAAATCGATCTGGCCGGTTTCCTCGTTCAACTCGTACATGGGGAAGTCCACGGTCCAGCAGAACTTGAACACGTCCTTTTCCAACAGGTCCAGATCGTTGCCGATCTTGGTGCGGACCAGTCCCGCGAACTTGGCCGCCGGCAATTCCTTGTCGCAGGCGAAGAACACGGCATCGCCGTCGTTCAACTTGGCGGCTTGCTTGATGGCGTTGATGCGTTCCGGTTCCAGGTTCTTGGCGATGGGGCCCTTGGCGCCATCGGCGGCGAATTGGATATAGCCCAGACCGCCGGCACCGTTTTCACGCGCCCATTCATTCAACTTATCGAACCACGAGCGCGGCTGGTTGGCGGCGCCGGGGGCGGGAATGGCACGGACCACCGCGCCCTTGTCCACCAGCTTGGCGAACAGGCCGAAACCGGAGCCGCGGAACGGCTCGGTGACGTCGGCGATCTCGATGGGGTTACGCAGATCGGGCTTGTCCGAGCCGTATTTCAGCATGGATTCAGCGTAAGGGATGCGCGGGAACGGCGCCGGGGTGACCTTGCGGCCCTTGCCGAACTGCTTGAACACGCCTTCCAGCACCGGCTCGATGGCGGCGAAGACGTCGTCTTGCGTCACGTAGCTCATCTCGAAATCGAGCTGGTAGAACTCGCCCGGGGAACGGTCGGCACGACCGGCCTCGTCACGGAAGCACGGCGCGATCTGGAAATACTTGTCGAAGCCAGCCACCATCAGCAATTGCTTGAACTGCTGCGGCGCCTGCGGCAGCGCATAGAACTTGCCGGGATGCAGACGGGCGGGGACCAGATAATCGCGCGCGCCTTCCGGGCTGCTGGCGGTCAGGATCGGGGTCTGGAACTCGGTGAAGCCCTGGTCCAGCATGGCCTTGCGCAAATAGGCGATGACCTCTGAGCGCAGCATCATGTTGGCGTGCACGTCTTCACGGCGCAGATCGAGGAAGCGGTACTTGAGCCGCATGTCCTCGGGATATTCCTGGTCGCCGGCCACCTGGATGGGGAGCACGTCGGCGATGGACTGAATCTCGATCTCGGCCACCTGCAATTCGATCTCGCCGGTGGGCAGGCGCGGATTGATGGTGTCGCTGGTGCGGCTGACCACCTTGCCGGTGACGGTGATGACGCTTTCCGGCCGGGCCTTTTCCAAGGTGGCGAAAACGGCGCTGGAAATATCCAAGACGCACTGGGTCAGACCGTAATGGTCGCGCAAATCGACGAACAGAAGGTTGCCATGGTCACGCTTGCGGTGGACCCAACCGGACAGGCGGGCAATGGTGCCGGCATCGCTGGCGCGAAGCTGGCCGCAGGTGTGCGTGCGATATTGATGCATGGTCAAAACGATCCCCGGTGGGTGCGCGAGAAACGGGAAAAGACACACGCCACCGGGGGATTGTCAAGATGGAAAGGAATTATCATTGGCTGGTGGCGGGCGCCGCACCAAGACCGGAGCCGGCCCGGGTTTCCAGCACCCCCAACTGGGTGGTGAGGAAATTAAGGGTGTTGACCCTGGTCGCCAACAGGCGCTGCAACGCCGCCAAGGCTTTGGGATCGGTGGTGGTGGCGATCTGCTGCTCCAGGGCGGCAACGTCCTTTTGTGCCATCTCCACTCGCCCGCGCACGCTTTCCACGGTGTCGGGCAGCGCCGCATTCTGGGTCATGCTGCTCAGCGCCGAATAGAACGAGCAGGCCTCGTGGAAGCGATAAATCCCGGCCAACATGGCCTCGGTGGTGAACACCTTGCCGCTGTTGGGCTCGGACGCGCTTTCCCGGGCGGTGCGTAGTTCGTTCAAGATGGCGGCCCGGTTGGCATCAATGCGGGCAACGATGGCCGTGGCCACCTTGTTCATGTAGACGCTTTCGTTCCAGTCGGCATGCACGCCGCTGACCATGCCGGCACTGCCCGCCAGAACCCGGGCAGTGGTGGCGCCGGTGGCGATGGCGCCAACCCCGCCCAGCACGGTGGTCACCGAGGAAAAGCCGAAATCGCTGACCGCCGCGCTGCTTTCAATCCTGGCCTTGTGATCGGAGCAACGTTGCTCCGACAGGCCGATCAGGAAATCCATCAGACGCCAACGGCAGGCCATGTCGTCGACGGCTTGCTTGTAACCACAGCCGCCGACCAGACTGTCATTGTCCAGGTCGAATACCTTGAAGGTACCATCGGGCTTGCCGCTCGCCGTGACGCCGGGACCGGCCAAGCGGGTCTTGGATACCGGATCGACCTGATAGGAATCGGCAAGCCGAGTACATGCACTTGCAACGGTTGCCATCAGCATGACACACGAAATTTGGATGAGTGAATGCATGCGCATAATGCACTCCATATGAAGTATGGATGCTATTTTTTACTACCTATGAGGTACTTAATAAACCCAAATATCGCGTTTGATTGATGATTGTTGCGCGATAACCACGGTCGCAATTAAACTCGCCGGATCAGACTTCTCCATGCCCGCCCTTGCCGACAAAGGCCGATGGGTGTATCACTTGACCCCATGCCCATGATCGCCGATACCGCCGAACTCGCCGCTTTTTGCCAGCGTCTTTCTTCGGCCCCCTACATCACCGTCGACACCGAATTCATGCGGGAAAAGACCTATTACCCGCAGCTGTGTCTGGTGCAACTGGCCGGACCGGACGAGGCGCGCGCCGTCGATCCGCTGGCGCCCGGCATGGACCTGGCGCCGTTGTTCGAACTGATGGCCAATCCCAATGTCCTGAAGGTGTTCCACGCCGCCCGCCAGGACGTGGAAATCTTCCTGCACCTCTCAGGCGCGGTGCCGGCGCCCTTGTTCGACACCCAGGTCGCCGCCATGGTCTGTGGCTTCGGCGATTCGGTCGGCTACGAGACCCTGGCCAGCCAATTGGCCAAGGCCCGCATCGACAAATCCCAGCGCTTCACCGATTGGGCGCTGCGTCCCTTGACGGAAAAGCAGATTCAATACGCCCTGGCCGACGTCACCCATCTGCGGGTGGCCTATGAAAAGCTGGTGCGCAAGCTGGAACGTAACGGTCGCCTTGACTGGCTGGTGGACGAAATGGCCGAGTTGGCCAGCCCCGACACCTATCGCACCGATCCGGAAAATGCCTGGAAGCGGTTGAAGCCCCGGTCCAGCAGCCCGAAATTCCTGGCGGTGCTGAAGGAACTGGCGGCTTGGCGCGAGCGCGAGGCGCAGGAACGCGACATTCCGCGCCAGCGCATGCTGCGCGACGAAACGCTGATGGAGATCGCCGCCCACCACCCCGCCAACGTGGATGAACTGGCCCGTACCCGCGGCATGGGCAAGGGCATGGTCGAAGGCCGCATGGGTACCGCCCTTCTGGAGGCGGTCAAACGCGGACTGGCCCTGCCGGAAGACCAGATTCCCAAGCCGCCGGAACGGGTGGAACTGCCACGCGGCCTGGGGCCGGTGGTCGATCTGTTGAAGGTTCTGCTGAAGATGAAATGCGACGCCCACGGCGTCGCCAGCAAGCTGGTGGCCAATTCCGCCGATATCGAAGCCATCGCCGCCGACGACCATGCCGAAATCCCGGCCCTGCACGGCTGGCGCCGCGACCTGTTCGGCGAAGACGCCCTGGCGCTGAAGCATGGCCGTCTAGCCCTGGGCTTTTGCACCGACGGACGCAAGCTGCGGCTGGTGCCCATGGACCCGGTCGAGCCCCAATGCGCCCCCGCCCTGGTGGAAGTGGACTGAGTCACCCCAAGCACAAGGGGAAACACCCCATGCGTCTTGTCACCTCGGCTCCGGTGGCCGGCTTCCTGCTGATGGGGCTCTATATCCTGTTGGCTGTCGGTGCCGCCAGTCTGGCCAGACTGCCGCCCGGCAACCTGACCGTCTTCTGGCTGCCCGCCGGCATCGGCGTCGCCCTGGTTGCCCGGCTGGGGCCGCGCCTGGGTGTGCCTGCGGTTTTCGCCGCCAGCCTTGTCGCCAATTTTCTGTCCATGAACCCGAGCAATTCGCTAGCGGCCATGGTCGGCGCCACCGCTCTGTCGGCCCTGGTCGACAGCTGTCAATCCTGGCTGGCCTGGTGGCTCTGGCGACGGACCGAGGACAAGCACCACCTGCCCTTGCTTCAGGGGCCGCGCCACCTGACCTGCCTGTGGCGCCTGCTGCGCATATCGGTGCTGCCCCCGGTGTTGACCGTGTGGATTTTGCCACTGATCCATTTCGCCCTGGGCACCGCCGAACTGAATCTGGCCAGTTATGTCAGCCGGGTGGCCATGCTGGTCAGCGCCGACACCTGCGGCCTGTTCCTGATCTTGCCTTTGGTCATGGCCATTCGCGACCACACCTCGTCGGCGGACACCACCGCGCTGGTGATGACGACTCTGATTCTGGGCGCCGCCCAGGCGATCTTGTCGGCCATCGATCCATTGCTGGCGCCCTTGTCGTTGTTCGGGCTGACGCTTCTCGCCTTTCGCTTTCATCTGGCCGGGGCCGCCTTGGGCAATCTGGTCTGTGCCACGATCATGGTCGCCCAGGCGTCCCTGGGCATCGGCCCCCTGGGCCATGGGGCGGCGGCGCACACGGTCTTCACCCTCAACCTGACCATCCTGGGGGTGGGGGTCACCGTCTTGTACATGGGCATGTTGCAGGCGCAGCAACGGCGCATGCAGGAAAATCTGGAAGCCGAAGTGTTGCGCCGCACCGAGCAATTGGAGGAACACAGTCGCGCCCTGGCGGTTTCCAACACCGATCT
This sequence comes from Magnetospirillum gryphiswaldense MSR-1 v2, assembly GCF_000513295.1. Lineage (NCBI taxonomy): Bacteria > Pseudomonadati > Pseudomonadota > Alphaproteobacteria > Rhodospirillales > Rhodospirillaceae > Magnetospirillum > Magnetospirillum gryphiswaldense. Next base: position 431,149 of record NC_023065.1, on the reverse strand, counting down.
GGAAAACTTCGCCTATGTGGCCAGCCATGACTTGCGCGAGCCCTTGCGCATGATCAGCAGTTATCTAAGCTTGCTGGAGCGGCGGCTGACCGCATCGCTGGACGACGAAACCCGGACCTTCCTGGGCTTCGCCCGCGACGGCGCCAAGCGCATGGACCGGTTGATCCTGGATTTGCTGGATTACTCGCGCCTGGGTCGCGGCGACACCAAGGCGCAACCGGTGGATTTGAATGAAATCCTGGCCCAGGTCCAGGCTGATCTGGCCCTGGTGGTGCAGCGAACCGGCGCAATCATCCAGGCAGGCCCCTTGCCGGTGGTCGCCGGCAATCACAGCGAGATCACCCGCCTGTTCCAGAACCTGATCGGCAATGCGTTGAAATTCGCCGCCGCCGACCGCCCCCCCTCTATCCGCATCGACGCCCAGCCCCATGGGCCGCTATGGCGCATCACCATCGCCGATAATGGCATCGGCATCCCCGACGACCAGCGTGAACGGGTGTTCGGCATTTTCCAACGCCTGCACGGCATCAGCCAATACGAAGGCACCGGCATCGGTCTGGCCGCCTGCAAGCGTATCGTCGAACTGCATGGCGGCCTGATCCAAGTGCAGTCCCCCTCGGGTGAGGGCTGCACCATCAGCTTCACCTTGCCGGCAGCGTGATCACACCTTTCTGAACACCAGATTGACGCAGCCCAAGGCCTTGGCCAGCTTGTCGAAGGTGCGGTCGTTCTCGATGGCGAAAGCCGGGTTGCCGCCCGGCACTTCGATGATGACGTCGCCACCGTCGAACAAAAGCCGGGTCTGCTTCAACAGATTGGGGGCGCCACCCGATAGGGTGTGGGCAAGACGCAGGGCGGTACCAGTGACCCGGCAGCGCTTAAGATCGAACTCGTCCAGCAATTGGATGGCCATCTGGGCATGGGCGGTATCGTCGTCGCCCTGGTAGCGTTGATAGACCGTATAGGCGATGGCGGCACGGTCGCGGTGCGGCACCCCCATGAACGGCAGCCGCAGCAAGCGGTGAAACGCCTGTTCGGCCCGATAATCGGGGTGTTCGTTCCAGAAGATATCCGACACCAGACAGGCGGCGTGACGCAAGCGGGCATCATGGGCGGTTTCGCCCGGAAACAGGGGCGCCATCCACGCCATCAATTCATCGCCATGCTCGGGAAAGCGCGAATTCATCTGCGCCATCTGCCGGCACACCGACAACAACGGATCCTGCTGGCGCAGCCGTTCCGGCAGACGGCGATAGAACTGGCCCTCGCGCATGCCGTAAATGGAAAACACCAGATTGGACGGATTGGTGGCGCGGATCACCCGGTCCAGCAACAGCGCCGCCAACGGCAGATTGCCCACCCGCTTTTTTGACACGCCCGGCACTTTTTCCAGCGACTTCTTACTTTGGCCGGCGATCAGGTCGATGATGCGCAAAGCCTCTTTCGGGTCGATGGCGAAATTGTCCAACACGGTGAGCGGATGATGGGTCTGGCTGATGCAGATCCGCGCGATGGCGCGCCAGGCGCCCCCCACCGCATAAAGCGCGCGGCCCTGGCCCTGTTCCAGGAACGGCACCTTCTTCAGGTATTTGGTGATGACTTCGTCGGCCTTGGCACGATCATCGCCGGCGGCCTCGGCCAGCCGCAACACCCCCAGCGGCATGGTCACGTGATCGCCGAAATCGCCGTTTTGCACGGTGACCAGTTCCAGTGAGCCGCCGCCCAGATCGGCGACGATGCCGTCGGCATCGGGGGTGCCGCACAGCACGCCCATGGCCGCTGCCTTGGCTTCCTGGCCGCCGGACAAGACCTTGACCTCGACGGCGTAACGGTGTTCCAGCTGGCTGACGAAATCCGGGCCATCGGTCGCATCGCGCACGGCGGCGGTGGCCAGGATATCGAGACGCTCCACCTCCATGGCCCGCGACAGGGCGACGAAACGCCCCACCGCCGCCATGGCCTGTTCCATGCCCTCGGGGTTCAACATCCCGCTTTTGCCCATGCCCAGGCCCAAGGCGCACACCGCCTTTTCGTTGAACAGGGGCACCGGCACGCGGGCAGCGCCGTCATAGACGCACAGACGGATGGAATTGGAACCGATATCGATGATACCGACCGGTTCTTGCCGGCGCTTGATCTTCATGGCCTAGTCCAGCACCAGCTTGGGGGTGCGGGCCTTGTCGCCGGCACTGCCGCGCCCCGACAGGCTGGGATTGGTCATGAAATAAGTGTGGGCGGAAAAACCCGAGCCATCGGGCGACACCCGGCGATAGACGCCATCGGCACCCAGCACCCAGCTTTGCGCCATGTCCTTGAGGTTGGCGACCATGATCTGTTCCAAAATCTGGCGATGCACGGTGGGGTTTTCGATGGGAACCAGGGTTTCCACCCGCCAATCCATGTTGCGCTGCATCCAGTCGGCGGAAGAAATGTAAATCTTGGCCTGCCGACTGGGCAGACGACTACCGTTGCCGAACACCATCACCCGGGTGTGTTCGAGGAAACGACCGACGATGGACTTGACCCGGATGTTATCGGACAGGCCGGGCACGCTGGGACGCAGGCAGCAGATGCCGCGGATGACCAGATCGATCTGCACCCCGGCCTGACTGGCGCGATAAAGCGCGTCGATCAGCTTGGGATCGACCAGAGAATTCATCTTGGCCCAAATGGCCGCCGGCTTGCCGGTCTTGGCGAATTCGATTTCCTTGTCGATCAGGTTAAGCAGCGACTTCTTCAGCGACAACGGCGCGATGGCCAGCTTTTCCATCTTTTCCGGCACCGCATAGCCGGTCATGTAATTGAAGGCCTTGCTGGCGTCGCGGGTCAGATCCTCGTCGCAGGTGAAGAACGACAGGTCGGTGTAAACCTTGGCGGTGATCGGGTGGTAATTGCCGGTGCCGAAGTGCACATAGGACACCAGCCCACCGCCTTCACGCCGCACCACCAGCGAAATCTTGGCGTGGGTCTTCAGTTCCATGAAGCCGAACACCACGTTGGCCCCTGCCGCTTCCAGATCGCGGGCCCAACGGATATTGGCTTCCTCGTCGAAACGGGCCTTCAACTCGACCATGCAGGTGACCGACTTGCCGGCCTCGGCCGCCTCGATCAGCGCCTTGACGATGGGGCTGTCTTTCGAGGTGCGGTACAGCGTCTGCTTGATCGCCACCACATTGGGGTCACGCGCCGCCTGACGCAGGAACTGCACCACCACGTCGAAGCTTTCAAACGGATGGTGGACGACAATGTCCTTTTTGCGGATGGCGGCGAAGCAATCACCGCCGAAATCGCGCACCCGCTCGGGGAAGCGGGCGTTGTAGGGAGGGAACAACAGATCGGGACGTTCATCGACGATGATCTGCTTGGTGTCGACCAGCCCGATCATTTCGTCGAATTCGTAGACGTCGCCTTCCACCGCGTGCATTTCGGCGACCACCAGCGACTTCAACTCCTCGGGGATGCCGGAGGAGAAGGTCAGACGGATGACAAGGCCGCGACGGCGGCGCTTGAGCGCGCTTTCGAACACGCGCACCAAATCCTCGGCCTCTTCATCGATCTCCATTTCCGAATCACGGATGACCCGGAACAGGCCGCTGGCCTCCATGCGGAAACCGGGGAACAGGCGGTCCAGGAACAGCAGCACCAAGCGTTCCAGCGGCAGGAAGCGGATGGCCTCGCCCGGCAGACGGATGAAGCGTTCCAATTGCGGCGGCAGCGGCACCAAAGCGCGCAGCACCTCGCCGTCATCCAGGCGGAACAGGTGCAGCACCAGGGCGATGCCGGCATTGGGCAGGAACGGGAACGGATGCGCCGGGTCAATGGCCAGGGGCGTCAGCACCGGGAAGACGTGTTCCATGAAACGGCTGTCCAGCCACTTCATTTCCGCCTTGGTCAGTTCGCTCTGGTCGACGACGCTGATGCCGGCGGCACGCAGTTCCACTTGCAGACTGCGCCAGCAATCCTTTTGCGCCCGCAGCAGATCGGACGCCATGCCGTTGATGGCGTTCAATTGCTGCGCCGGGGTCAGACCGTCTTCCGAGGTGGTCATCACACCGGCTTCCACCTGGCCCTTCAGGCCGGCGACGCGCACCATGTAGAATTCGTCCAGGTTGGAGGCGGAAATGGACAAAAAGCGCAGGCGCTCCAAGAGCGGGTGATGGTGGTTCACCGCTTCTTCGATGACACGCAGGTTGAACGCCAGCCACGAAAGCTCGCGGTTGATGAAGCGGTCCTTGGAATCCATGGCGATCGCCGGAAGTTCGGTGGCCTGCTGGGTGGTCAAAGGGCTCTCCTGCCTGCGGGAATGACGTAACCTTTATATATCCTCAACCGCCCCCTGTCATGATGCCTGGGCGCGCTGTCACAGATGCTTCATGCTGGAAAACGCCGCATGAGGACATATTTGCTGGACCACACGGTAACAGGGTCACGGAAATGAAACGGATTTATCTGCTGCGCCACGCCAAATCCAGTTGGGACGAGGCCGGATTGGACGATTTCCAACGCCCGCTCAACCCGCGTGGCCGCAAGGCGGCCAAGGCCATGGGCAAGTACCTGAAACAGCACGGCATCCGCCCCAATCTGATCTTGTGCTCGGCCGCCGCCCGCACCCGGGCCACCTATGACATCCTGGAACCACGCCTGGAAGGGGTGCCGGTCAGTTTCGAGGACCGGCTGTACGAAGCCACGCGCGGCGATTTGCTGCACCGGCTGCAAGCCCTGGACGGGCATCTGCACTCGGTGCTGCTGATCGGCCACAATCCCGGCCTGGAAAAGCTGGCCCTGGGCTTGAGCGCCGGTAACGGCGATGCCGAGGCGGTGAAGCGGCTGGAACAGAAATACCCCACCGGCACCTTGGCGGTGCTGGAAACCAATGTGCCCCATTGGCCGGAACTGGATGCCGGCACCTGCCGCCTGTTGGACTTCATCCGCCCGCGCGACCTCGACGCCGACGACGAGGATTAAAGCCGGGAACTTTTAATGGGAAATATTTCCATCGCGACACCCGTCACTCCCGCGAAGGCGGGAGTCCAGAAAAGGTGCACCAACATCATCCCCACGACTCCTGGATACCCGCTTTCGCGGGTATGACGGCGTGGGTGGAGGGCAGGTGGTATTTAGCTCGATATTATTCCCCCTGCCCGGCCTGACGAATCAGCGCGGCCTTGTCGTCCTCATCGCCGCGACATTCCAGCCAAGGGGTGAAGGACTGTCCCAACAGGCTGTTCATCTCGGCCAGGGCCGCCTGGGGATGATGACGGCGCAGCCAGCGCCGCGCCGTCATCAGCGCCGCCTGATCCAGCATCCAATTATGCGGCCAAGGGATATCCAGCTTGGACAAAATGCTGTGTGACAAGACCCGCAGCATGGCTTGCCCATGGTCACCGGCAAACCACGTCCACACCGCCGGCAGCCGCGAGGCCGGCCCCACCCCGTCGTGGACAAACGAGGCGAAGGCGTAAGGCCCGGCCGCTTCGGCCAATTCCGCCGGCGGGCGCAAAAAGCGCACATCGATGTCGGTGATCATCACCGGCCTGCCGCAATGGCGTTCCACCACCCAGGGGGCGGCAAGGAAACGGGCGGAGGCGAAATAGGCGCCGCCGCGCCACGCGCTGGCTGGTTCGCAGGTGATGGTCACCGGCATGGCGGCGGCGGCGGCCAGGGCGGCTACAGGGGCCAGCCCCTCCGCCACCGGCTCAATCACGTGCAGATGCAGCATCGCGCCTTGGCCCAAGGGCATCAGTGACTTCAGGTAATCGGCGCCGAAGCGGTTCAGATACTGGCCGTCGCAAGCGGCGAGGAGCACGAAATCACCGCCCGCCTCCTGGTTCCACTGCCCGTACGTTTCCACCGCCGGCAACGCTGCCGCCAGGGCGGACAGGCGGTTATCGTCCAATCGGTCGGGATAGTCGCCGTCCTCGACCAGACTGGCCTGACGATAGGCGATATTGAAACGGTCACCCGGGCCGATGGGCAGATGGTCGCGGCGTTCGGCCAATAACGGCTTCAGGCGGGCCAGCAGGGCGAAGGCCGCATCCTCGTCACCGGCCAGCAGGCGGGCACAGACCGCATAATAAAGCGACGACGGCGCATAAGTCGACGTGTCGGGCAGATGGGTGGCCATGGCCTCGAGCAGTTCATAAAAGCCATAGCCCGAGATTACCGTCAGCACGTCATGGAAATAGGCGAAGCCGTCGCCGCCCAATTGCTGGCGACGGTCGGCCACCTGCACCAGCAATTCCCAATTGCGTTGCAACAGCGCCGTCATCCCCAGCCCCAGCCAAGCCTGGGCATTGCCGGGCTCGGCCTGGATCGCCGCCAGATAGAGGTTCCAGGCGCTACCCAGATCGCCGGCATTGACCTGGGCCGCCGCCGCCTGCATCAGGGACTCGACGGAAGCGGCCATGGCCCTAGTCCCGCGGCTTTTCGCCGGCGCGGCGCAACGGGTGGATCAGCCAGTGGCGCAAATCCAACGGCGTCATGCGACGGCGGCGATCTTCCGGCTTCAGACTGGTTTCCCGCAGGAAGGCGGGGCCGTTGGCGCTGGTTTCCAAGGTCAGCTTGCGCTGATGGAAGGCATCCAGCGACGGGTTGTGCCCGATGGTCATGACGGTGGCGTGGGGCAGTTCCAGCTCCACCAGATGCATCATTTCCTCTTCCGCCTGGGGCGACAACGACGAGGTGGCGTGCTCCAGGAAAATCCAGTCGGGACGACGCAGCAACAGGCGGGCAAAGCCCATCACCTGCTGCTCGGCGGCGGTCAAAATCTGTTCCCACGCCGTTTGCTGGCGCAGCCTTGCCTCCAGATGGCCCAAGCCTACCCGGCGCAGCACGGCGCCATATTCCTCGACCGTATAGGTTTCAGGGTCGGAGGGATAGCTGAGCACGCCGCGCAGCGAACCGATGGGGATATAGGGCCGTTCCGGCAGGAAGGCGATGGCGCCGTCGCCGGGCAGATCGATGCGTCCCGCCCCCCACGGCCATAGCCCGGAGACCACCTTGAACAACTTGACCGAGCCGCCGGGATCGCCGGCAATCAGCACCTTTTCCCCTTGAACGATCTCGGCCTCGAGTCCGCTGACCACCACGGTACCGTCAGGATTGGCGATACACAGATTGCGGAAGGCCAGCACGGGCAAATCGGTCTTGGACAGACAGATACGCCCATCCTCCATGCAGGTCAGATCCTGGTCCAGATCTTCCAGGGCGTTTTGCAGGGACAGCACGCGTTCCACCGACGCCTTCCATTCCGCTGCCCTGGACAGATTGTCCACCGGCCACGACAGGGCGGCGGTCATCTGCTGGAAGGCCTGGGCGATCTGCATCAATTCGCCCAGGGTGATGGAGCCGGTGATATAGCGCGGCGCCGTGATCAGGATGGGAAAGCCGGTGGCCAGCACCGAATAGCCGCTGGAGAACAGAAACACCCGGGCCAGGGCCGAGGTCTGGCGGTCCCAGGCGGTGATCACCCCGGTGAACAGATTGCGCAGGCGGCGGCGCTCGTCGGTTTCGCCATGCATCAGGGCGATGGATTCCGAATTCTCGCGCACCCGGACCAGACCGAAGCGGAAATTGGCTTCATTGGTCTGGCGCTTGTTGGCGGCCTTGACCAGCGGACGCCCGATCAGCAAGGCGGCGGTGGTCCCCGCCCCGGCATAGACGAAGGAGATGAACACCATATGGCCGGGAACGTCCCATTGGTCGCCCAGCACGGTGACTTGCAACACCCCCGACAGCGTCCACAAAATCTGGGTGAAACTGGCCAGCAGCAAAAAGCTGTAGAGCAGAGAATGGGCCAGATCGATGGCCGCTTCGGTGGCCAGACGGATGTCTTCGGCAATGCGGCCATCGGGGTTGTCGTGCTCGCCCGGCAGATAGGCCAACTGATAATGGCGGCCCTCGCTCATCCAATTATCCAACAGACGCTTGGTCAGCCATTGCCGCCAGCCCACCTGGATGCGCCGCTTGACCACCATATGGGTGGCGGTCACCGCCATGGCGAAGGAGAGAATGCCGGCCAGGGCCAGGATCATGGCCAGGAACTGGTCGAGATTGCGCTGCTCCAGCGCATTGAACAGCTGCTTGCTCCACAGATTGATCAGAATGGGCGACGCCACCTGGGCCACGGTCAAAACCACCAGCAGCACGGTCATCCCGCGCACTTTCAGCTTTTCTTCCGAATTCCAATAAGGTGACGACAGTTCGATGAACTGACGGAAGAAATTCCCCCCCGACGGGGATGATGGCGGGACCGCATTCATGGAAACAGCAAAAACCCGAACAGCCGTAATGCCAATCACTTAAGCATGCTTTCGCATGGGGTTCCAGTGACCTTATGCGCAGGGCTTTCGCTTGACCGCGCTGTCCTCTGCCGCCACCATTCCCCCCCACGCGACCAGCAGGAGTTAGCCCCGTGTCCGCCGCCAGCCTCGACTATACCGACGACTTCCTGCGCCAGATCTTGCGCTCCGTGCGCACCATCGCCGTGGTCGGCGCCAGTTCCAACTGGAACCGGCCCAGCTATTTCGTCACCAAGTATCTGCAAGAAAAGGGTTATCGGGTCATTCCGGTCAATCCTGGCCTGGCTGGCCAGCAATTGCTGGGGGAAACCGTCTATGCCGATCTGGCCTCGATCCCCGAGCCGGTGGACATGGTCGACATCTTCCGCAATTCCGCCGCCGCCGGGCCGATCGCCGATCAGGCCGTCGCCATCGGCGCCAAGGTGGTGTGGATGCAGCTTTCCGTCCGCAACGACGAGGCCGCCGCCCGCGCCCAGGCCGCCGGCCTCAAGGTGGTGATGGATCGTTGCCCCAAGATCGAATTCGGTCGCCTGGGCGGCGAGTTGGGCTGGTACGGCGTCAATTCCGGCATCATCACCAACAAGGCCAAGGAAGCGCCGCGCCCCAAGCGCGACAAGGGAACCGGCGAGGAGAACCAGGAAAAGCAGGAATTCGGCTTCGCCACCAAGGCGGTGCACGCGGGCGCCGCCCCCGACGCGGCGACGGGCGCGCGCACCACCCCCATCTACCAGACCGCGTCCTACGTGTTCGAGGACACCGACCACGCCGCCAGCCTGTTCAACCTGCACAGCTTCGGCTACATCTATTCGCGCCTGACCAACCCCACCGTCAGCGTCTTGGAGGAACGCGTCGCCAGCCTGGAAGGCGGGCGCGCGGCGGTCGCCGCCGCCTCCGGCCACGCCGCCCAGTTCCTCACCTTCTTCACCCTGCTGGAGCCGGGCGACCATTTCGTCGCCTCGCGCAATCTCTATGGCGGTTCGTTGACCCAGTTCGGCCTGTCGTTCAAGAAGCTGGGCTGGCACTGCACCTTCGTCGATCCGCACGACGCGGACAATTTCAAGGCGGCCATCGGCGACACTACCAAGGCCATCTTCATCGAAAGCCTGGCCAATCCCGGCGGCATCGTCGTCGACATCGAGGCGGTGGCCAAGGTCGCCCACGATGCCGGTATCCCGCTTATCGTCGACAACACCTTGGCGACGCCCTTCCTCTGCCGTCCGTTCGAATGGGGGGCGGACATCATCGTCCATTCCACCACCAAATTCCTGGCCGGGCACGGCAATTCCCTGGGCGGCTGCGTCATCGAATCGGGCAAGTTCGACTGGTCGGCCAACGGCAAGTTCCCCAGCCTGTCGGCGCCGGAACCGGCCTATCACGGCCTGACCTTCCACGAAACCTTCGGCGATTTCGCCTTCACCACCAAGGCCCGCGCCGTGGCGTTGCGCGATTTCGGCCCGGCCATGGCGCCCATGAACGCCTTTTTCACCATCACCGGCATCGAGACCCTGCATGTGCGCATGGAACGCCACTGCGCCAATGCCATGAAAGTGGCCGAGTTCCTGGTCGCCCATCCGGCGGTGGAGTGGGTGTCCTATGCTGGCTTGCCGGGCAGCAAATATGCGGCCTTGCGCGACAAATACCTGCCCTTGGGCGCCGGGGCGGTGTTCACCTTCGGCCTCAAGGGCGGCTTCGAGGCCGGCAAGAAGCTGGTGGAAAAGGTCCGCCTGTTCAGTCATCTGGCCAATATCGGCGATACCCGCTCGCTGATCCTGCACCCGGCCAGCACCACCCACCGGCAATTGACCGAGGAACAGCAGATCACCGCCGGCGCCGGCCCCGAGGTCATCCGCCTGTCGGTGGGCCTCGAGGACGCAGCCGACCTGATCCGCGATCTCGACCGGGCCTTGTCCTGATCCCACCCCCTGGAGACACACCATGTTCGGACGCAACCGCCTTTCCGCCTGCCTGCTGGCCGCCACCGTCACCTTGGCCGGGATTCACGCCGGCCCGGCCCTGGCTGCGCCAGCCCAGGTGACCACTCAGGTGCCCGGTTTTTATCGCCAGGCCTTGGGCGATTATGAGGTCACCGCCCTTTACGACGGCTATGTCGATCTGCACCTGCAATTGATGAAGGGGATGACCGAGGACAAGCTGCAAAAGCTGGTCGCCCGCATGTTCCTGGACCACAGCAAGGGCGTGCAGACGGCGGTCAACGCCTATCTGGTCCATACCGGCGACAGCCTGATCCTGGTCGATGCCGGCTCCGCCGCCTGCTTCGGCCCGACCCTGGGCAACATCGTCACCAACATCAAGGCCGCCGGCTATCGCCCGGAAGACGTGGACACCGTGCTGCTGACCCACATGCATGCCGACCATCTGTGCGGCCTGCTGGACGGCCAGGGCAAGCCCGCCTTCGCCAAGGCCCAGGTGCTGGCGGCCCAGCAAGACGCCGATTTCTGGTTGAGTGAACAGATCGCCGCCGCCGCCCCCAAGGAGGCCCAAGGCTTCTTCAAGATGGCCCGCGATTCCGTCGCCCCCTATCAGGCCGAAGGCCGCTTCAGCACCTTCAAGACCGGGGAAAGCGTGGTCAGCGGCGCCCAGATCGTCGAGACCCACGGCCACACGCCCGGCCACACCTCTTTCCTGTTCCAATCCAAGGGGAAAAAGCTGTTGGTGTGGGGCGACATCGTCCACAACCACGCCGTCCAGTTCAGCCACCCGGAAGTGTCGTTTGAATTCGACGTCGATCAGAAGCAGGCGATCAAGACCCGCAAGACGGTGATCGAACAGGCGGTGAAGAACGATTGGGCCATCGCCGGCGCCCACCTGCCCTTCCCCGGCCTGGGTCATATCCGCAAGGAAAAATCCGGCTATGCCTGGGTGCCGGTGGAATTCGGCCCCATCCGCAAGGATCGCTGACAGGGCACAAAGCCCCCGTCCCGCACCTGGGACGGGGGCTTTCGTTTTACCCCTAAGCCGCCTTCACATCGGCCAGGAAGCGATCCACCGTCTGGCGCAAGGCTTCGGCCTGGGCCGACAATTGACGGGCAGAGTCCAGCACCGTGCCGGCGGCTTGGCCGGTATCGGCGGCGGCTTGCTGCACCCCGCTGATGGTGGCGTTGACCTCGGCGGTGCCGGCGGCGGCCTGTTCGACGTTGCGGGCGATTTCGGCGGTGGCCGCCGCCTGCTGCTCGACCGCGGCGGCGATGGAGCCGGCGATCTGGCTGACTTCCTCGATCACCTGACCGATGGACTTGATGGCACTGACCACGGCGCGGGTCTGGTCCTGCACCGCCGTGATCTGGGTACCGATTTCCTCGGTCGCCCGCGTGGTCTGGTTGGCCAGGCTTTTCACCTCGCCCGCCACCACGGCGAACCCCTTGCCGGCGTCGCCCGCCCGCGCCGCCTCGATGGTGGCGTTGAGCGCCAAAAGATTGGTCTGACTGGCGATATCGTTGATCAGGCTGACCACCTCGCTGATGCGCGACGCCGCCTCCGACAATTGCCGCACTTCGCCATCGGTGCGCTGGGCTTCTTCCGCCGCCCGGCGTGAGATGGCGTTGGAATGGGCCACCTGCCGGGAAATCTCGGTGATCGACGCCGCCAGTTCCTCGGCCGCCGCCGCCACCGTCTCGACATTGGTCGCCGCCTGGGTCGAAGCGGCAGCCACGGCGGTGGCCTGACCCGAGGTCTGATTCGCCGCCGCCGACATACCCGAGGCGGTATCCGACAAGATGCCCGAGGCCCCGGCCACGGCACGCACCAGTTCCGCCGCCTTGGCGTCGAAGCCGGCGGTCAGTTCCTCGACCCGGCGCTGACGGGCCAGGCGCTGCTCGGTCTCGGCCTTGGCCTGCTGCTCAAGGCGCTGGCGCTCCTGCCCATTACTTTTGAACACCGCCAAGGCCTGGGCCATGGCCGCGATCTCGTCACGGCCATCGGCGGCGGGGATAATGGTTTGCAGATCGCCATGGGCCAATTTGTCCATGGCCGCAGTCATGGCGGTCAGCGGGCGGGCGATACCGGTCGCGATGACCAGCGCGGCGGTGATGCCGACCAGCAAGGCCACGGCGGACAAGATGGCGTCCTCCCATTGATGCAATTGGGCATCGTCCTTGGCTTTTTGTTCAAGCTTGCGCAAGGCGCTGATCTGGTGATCTCCCATCACCTGTAAATGGCGGGTGACCTTGTCGCCCACCTCGGCCAATTGCTCGCGGCTGGTGGTCTGGGTCAGATAGGCCCGCGCCACCTGATCGTATTGACCGAACAACACGGTCAACTGATCCATGTCGGCCTTGACCTCGGCATCCGCCGACCCGGTACGGGCCTTGTCGAGGATGGTCTTGATGTCGCCCAACACGCGGCTGATATTTTCGCTTTCGCCGACGGTGACGTGCCGGCGCAAAGCTTCAAAGCGGGAATCGGCCTGCTGGATCAGGATGGCGCTTTCCGCCTGATCCGAATAGACGTCCATGGAGGTGCGCCCCGAGCCGATGCCGACAAAACCGGTGACGGCGACGGCCAGCAGCAACACCAGGACCAGGGCGAAACCGCCGCCGATCCGGGTGGGAATGGACAGATTGTTCAGCTTCATCTGGGGCTCCGCTATGCCAGGACATTCCGTCTTAAGTATGAGACGTAATGCTGCGGAGCAAAAACGACAAGATTAAGGCACAGGATTCACCAATGCGCCAAAGCCGGGCGCTTCTACCTTGGCGCGATTACCATCCACCGCCACCTTACCTTCGGCGATCAGACGCAGAGCCAGGGGATAGGCCTTGTGCTCCTGCTCCAGCACGCGGGCGGCCAGACTTTCCTCGCTGTCGTCGGCCAGTACCGGCACGGCGGCCTGGACGAGGATGGGGCCGTCATCCAGGTCTGGAGTGACCAGATGGACGGTACAGCCGTGCAGCTTGACCCCGGCGGCCAGGGCCTGGGCATGGGTATGCAGCCCCTTGAAGCTGGGCAGCAACGACGGGTGGATATTGATCATCCGCCCGGCCCAGGACTGGACGAAGCCCGGCGACAGCAGACGCATGAACCCGGCCAGACAGACGATGTCCACCCCGGCTTTCCTGAGTTCGACGTCCATGGCCGCGTCAAAGGCCTCGCGCCCGCCGGGAAAACCCTTGTGCGAAATGGTGACGGTCGCCACCTTGGCCCGCTCCGCCCGCTCCAGGGCATAAGCCCCAGGGACGTTGCTGAGCACCAGCACGATTTCAGCCGGAAAAGCCGGGTCGGCGCAGGCATCAAGCAGGGCCTGAAGATTGGACCCCCGGCCCGACACCAAAACACCAACCCGCTTTTTCACCATCAGAGCCAGCCTTCGTTACCGACAACCTGGCTTTGCTCCTCGTCACCCTGGCGGGCCCGCAAGCTGCCGATGGTGTACACGGTCTCGCCGTTCTCGCGCAGGATGCGGGCGGCTTCGTCCGCCTTGTCGGCAGCGACCACCACCACCATGCCGATGCCGCAATTGAAGGTACGGGCCATTTCGCGGGCGGCGACGCCGCCTTCCTTGGCCAACCACTGGAACACCGGCGGCAAGGTCCAGGTTTTGGCATCGATATGGGCGACGACACCGTCGGGCAGCACCCGCGGCACGTTCTCGATCAGACCGCCGCCGGTGATGTGGGCCATGGCCTTGACGGTGCCGGCCTTGACCGCCGCCATGCACGACTTGACATAGATGCGGGTGGGGGTCAGCAAGGCGTCGCCCAGGGATTGCGACGGATCGAACGGCGCCGGGGCGTCATAGCTGACATTGCCCTTGGCGACGATGCGGCGCACCAGCGAATAGCCGTTGGAATGCACGCCGGTGGACGCCAGACCCAGCAATACGTCGCCGGGGCCGACATCCGATGCCGGCAACAGGCTGCCGCGTTCGGCGGCGCCGACCGAGAAACCGGCCAGATCGTAATCGCCATGGCTGTACATGCCGGGCATCTCGGCGGTTTCACCGCCGATCAGGGCGCAACCGGCCTGTCGGCAACCCTCGGCGATGCCGGAAATGATCGCCGTGCCGGCGGCCACGTCCAGCTTGCCGGTGGCGAAATAATCCAGGAAGAACAAGGGCTCGGCCCCTTGCACCACCAGATCGTTGACGCACATGGCAACCAGATCGATGCCGACACCGTCGTGACGGCCGGAATCGATGGCCACCTTCAACTTGGTGCCGACGCCGTCGGTGGTGGCGACCAGAATGGGGTCCTTGAACCCGGCAGCCTTGGGGTCGAACAACGCGCCAAACCCGCCCAATCCGGCAGTGGTGCCGGAGCGCACGGTGGATTTAGCCAGCGGCTTGATGGCCTCGACCAAAGCTTCGCCGGCATCGATATCGACGCCCGCGTCGCGGTAGGTCAGGCCCTGCTTTTCATCATGAGCGGGAATGGTCTTCCTCGTCGGCTTGCCTGTGGTATGTTTGCGGCGCTTGGGAACGGCTTTCCCGTGGCTGCCGCCATGCGGGCCGAAGATACTCCAACCCGGACGGTTTGCAATGCCTTCTCTTCGCCTTGCCGGCGCCGTGGCCGTACTGGTGGCGGTCATCGGACTTTTCACCCCCACCGCCGCCCACGCCCAGACGGTTTTCGACCCCTTCACCGTGCAGGGCGTCGATGTCGACGTCAGCGCTGTCAATGCCCAGGCGGCCAAGGATCAGGCGGTAACCGAGGCCCAGCGCCAGGGTTTCGCCACCTTGCTCGAGCGGCTGGCCGGGACCGAGGACCGCGCCCGCCTGCCCAAGGCCGATGGCCTGGAATACGTGCGCGACTTCACCGTCGATCAGGAACGCAGCACCGGCAACCGTTATATCGCCACGCTGACCGTCCGTTATAACGGCGCGGCGGTCAAACGGCTGCTACAAGGCGCCGGTATCGCCGTGACCGAGGCCCGGGCCCGCCCGCTGGTGCTGGTGCCGGTCTTCACCGGCGGCGATGGCCGCACCGTGTTGTGGGACGACCCCAATCCCTGGCGCACCGCCTGGGGCAATCTGCATGGCGGCGGCTTGGTGCCGCTGGTGCTACCCTTGGGCGATCTGGGCGACGTCCAGGCCATCACCGCCGCCCAAGCCGTGGCCGGCGACCCGCTGGCCATGCAAAACCTGGGGGCACGCTGGCGCAGCCCCGACGTGCTGGTGCTGGCCGGCGCGTTGCGCGGCAAGGTTCTGGACATCACCTTGCATGCCGGGCCAACCACGCCCAAGCCGTTCGACGCCCTGTCCTATAAGCAAAACGACGGCGAAAGCGTCGATGCCCTGATGGCCCGCGCCGCCAAGGATATCGCCCGCGCCATCGACACCGCCCATCGCCAAGCCGGCGCCCAAGGCGGTGAAGCCGGCACGGTATCCGCCCTGGTGCCGTTGTCGGGACTGCCCCAGTGGCTGGCCGTGCGCGAACGGCTGGGCCGGGTGCCGGCGGTCAAGCGCTGGGAACTGGTGTCGCTGTCACGGGCCGAGGCGGCGGTGATCCTGCACGTGGCCGGCGATTCCCAGCAGGTGACCGAAGCCCTGGCCAAGGGCGGCCTAAGCCTGACCTGGGCCGAATCGTTCTGGCGCCTTGCTCCGGTGGGAGTGAACTGAGCATGACCCAGGGGCAACGTTACAAGGTATGGCTGGCCGGGCTGGCGGTGACGCTGGTCCTACTCTACTTGCTGCGCGGCGTCATGCTGCCCTTCGTCGCCGGCATGGCCCTGGCCTTCTTTCTCGATCCCCTGGCCGATCGGCTGGAAAAAGCCGGGCTGTCGCGCACCACTGCCACCGCCACCATTACCGGCATCTTCTTTCTGCTGGTGGTAACGCTGGCGGTGCTGCTGTTGCCGATCATTCAAGAACAGGTGGTCGCCTTCGCCGAGCGCATCCCCAGCTATGTGGAGACCCTGAACGACCGCCTGCATCCGCTGATCGTCGAGTTGAAACGCAAGCTGTCCAAAGGCGACATGGACAAGCTGCGCACCTCGGTGGGCGAACATGCCGGCGAGGCGGTGACCTGGGCACTGGGGGTGGTCAAGCAGGTGCTGACCGGCGGTCTGGCCATCATCAACGTGCTGTCGCTGCTGTTCATCACCCCCATCGTCACCTTTTACATGCTGCGCGACTGGGACCTGATGGTCGCCAAGGTGGATTCCTGGCTGCCGCGCGAGCACGCCGACACCATCCGCGAGCAGGTGGCCGAGATCAACCGCACCCTAGCCGGCTTTATTCGCGGCCAGGCATCGGTCTGCCTGGCCCTGGGCGCGTTCTACGGCGTCGGCCTGTCCCTGGTCGGCCTCGATCTGGGGTTGGTCATCGGCTTGGGGTCGGGCCTGATTTCCTTCGTCCCGTACTTGGGCACCATTGCCGGCTTCATTACCGGTATCGGTCTGGCCCTGGCGCAAACTCAAAGCTGGGAATTGCCCGCCATGGTCGCCGGCATCTTCGTCGCCGGCCAAATGCTGGAAGGCAATGTGCTGACCCCCAAACTGGTCGGCGACAAGGTCGGCCTGCACCCGGTGTGGATCATGTTCGCCCTACTGGCCGGCGGTGGTCTGTTCGGCTTTGTCGGCCTGCTGCTGGCGGTGCCGGTGGCGGCAGTCATCGGTGTGTTGTCGCGCTCGGCCCTGCGCCGCTACCTGCGCTCGTCGCTGTATCACGGACCGATCCCGTGACCGAGGGCCAGTTGACCCTGGATCTCGGCCACCGGCCGGCTTTGGGACGCGACGACTTTCTGGTGGCACCATGCAATGCCGAGGCGGTGGCCTGGCTGGAACGCTGGCCCCACTGGCCTCACCACGCCTTGGCCCTGTTCGGCCCACAAGGCTGCGGCAAGACCCATTTGCTGGCGGTTTTCGCCCAACATCACGATCTGGCAACGATTATCATTCCGGCATCGCAACTGACTGCCGACGACTCTCTGCACATGCAGTTACCGCCGGTGACCATGATCGACAACCTTGATGATCTGGTCGATGAGACCGCCTTGTTTCATCTGTGGAACCGGACCAAGGAAGCCGGCACTCATCTGCTGCTGGCCGGGCGGACGGCGCCGGCGCGGCTGCCGGTGCACCTGCCCGATCTGCGCTCGCGCCTGGCCAGCCTGCACGCGGTGGGGATCGGCGCCCCGGATGAAAGCCTGCTGGCCGCCGTGTTGATCAAGCTTTTTTCCGACCGCCAATTGCGGGTGGGCGAGGATGTGGTCACCTATATCCTGGGCCGGGCCGAGCGTAGTTTCGCCGCCATGGGCGAACTGGTGGCGCGGCTGGACCGCGAATCGCTGTCGCGCCACAAGGCGGTCAGCATCCGCATGGTGCGCGACGCCTTGGCCGGCCCCGACGACAGACAGGGAGAACTGACATGGATCTAGGCATTTCCGGCAAGAAGGCATTGGTCTGCGCCGCCAGCCGCGGCCTTGGCCTGGCCTGCGCCACCGCCCTGGCCCAGGCCGGCTGCCAAGTGGTGATGGTGGCCCGACGCCCCGACGTGCTGGCCCAGGCCGCCGATGACGTGCGACTGGCCAGCGGCGCCCGGGTGATCACCGTCGCCGCCGACATTACGACACCCGAGGGCCGCGCCGCCGCCCTGGCCGCCCTGCCGGAACCGGATATCCTGGTCAACAATGCCGGCGGCCCGCCGCCCGGCGATTTCCGCGACTGGGACCGGGAAGCGTGGATCAAGGCCCTGGACGCCAACATGCTGACCCCCATCGAGCTGATCAAGGCGACCATCGACCCGATGATCGGGCGGCGCTGGGGACGCATCGTCAACATCACCTCGGGCGCGGTCAAGGCGCCTATCGACGTGCTGGGCCTATCCAACGGGGCACGGTCGGGGCTGACCGGGTTCGTCGCCGGACTGGCCCGCAACGTCGCCCGCCACGGGGTAACCCTCAACAACCTGCTGCCCGGCCTGTTCGACACCGATCGCATTGCTCAGGTGGTCGGCGCCCAAGCCAAGAACCAGGGCATCAGCTTCGACGAGGCCAAGGCCCTGCGGGAAAAATCCATTCCCGCCGGACGCCTGGGCAACCCCGCCGAATTCGGCGCCATGTGCGCGTTTCTGTGCTCAAACCACGCCGGCTATATCACCGGCCAGAACATCCTGCTCGATGGCGGCGCCTTCCCCGGCACGTTCTGACGACGATATGGCGGGAGGTGACTCGGCCTTCAGGCGCCGCTTGAAGGCCGCATCGCCCTTGATAGCCAATTCCCGTCGCAAGGCGTCACCATGCTCCATCGGCCCCTCTTGATGGATAAGGCGCCATGGCCCGCGACCACGGGTGAAACGCGCCCCCTTGCCGGTATTGTGTTGCCGCAGACGAGCATCGACATCCTTGGCGATGCCGGTATAGGCGAGATCGGCTGGGCTGATCAGGACATAGACGAACCATTCCATCCCGCCGCCCTTACAGATCAACATGCATCAGGGCAGCATCCCGCATGGCGCCTGGACCGTCTATACGTTCGAAGGTCCGCCACCCCTGGGCCGCATAAACCGCCTCCGAGTGCTGGGTCATCAGGTACAGGCGTGCGATCCCCAGGCGGCGGGCCTCATGGTGAATACGGATGAAAAGCCGTGACCCCACGCCACGTCCCCGCCAGTCGGGAGGCACATAGAGCGACGCCGCCCACGGTGTCAAATCTGGCCGCAGCGGACAATCGCTGTCCCACAGGCTCACCATGCCCACGACCTCGTCGGCGGGCGTACAGGCGACCAAGGTCAAGGGCAGAGCGTGCCGGTTGCTGTGGGCATAACAGGCAACGGCCTGTTCCAGGGTCTTGCCGCCATGTCGGCCCCATTCCTGATGCTCCCAAAGGGCGCAAGTGTGAATGTGGGCGGGTTTATCCGCCAGATAATGGATGCTGGTGTCGGTCATCGGCGGATCATAGGGCAAAATGGAAAGCCCCCGAAACCGTTAGGTTCCAGGGGCTTAGAATGGTGCCCAGGGGCGGAATCGAACCACCGACACTGCGATTTTCAGTCGCATGCTCTACCAACTGAGCTACCTGGGCACTGACCGGCGGGCTTGGTGTTCACCGCCATCCTCGTGAAGAGGAGGCGCTTATAACGGGTTTCATCGGACCTGTCAAAGGGGGGAATGCGTTTTTTTTACATCCCCGCCAAAGCCGCTGCCAAGCCATAGGCAAGGGTTCCGACAAGGGTCGCCCAGGCTGCGTTTCCGCTCCACCAATGGATCAGCCAGACAGCAGCCAACCCCGCCACCACTGGCGGCAGCGTCGTCAGCAGATGATCCGTCGGCAACAGCTCCATCACCGACAAAGCCAGCATGGCGGCAATCGCCGTCGGCCCCAGTGCCTGCAGAAAGCGCCGTAGCCGGGACGGCAAGGGTCTGTCTTGCAGACGGTCCGACACCAGCATCGGCAGCAGGCGGATGGCAAAGGTGGCCATGCCGCCGGCCAATGTCACCCAAGCCAAGGTGGTGGCGTTCATGCCGCCTCCTCACCGGCGGGAAGCACCGCCGCCAGGGCCGCCCCCACGATCATCGCCGCCAGCAAGGCGGCATGACCGGGGATGAAGCGCGACAAAACCACCGCCGCTCCGGCGGCAACCATCAGCGGAGCCAGGGCGTTTCGGCGCAGCAGCGGCAGCAATAGAGCCAGGAACAAGGCGGGCAGGACGAAGGCCAAGGCCGCCTGCCCCTGCGGCCAGCCGGAACCGGCGATACGGGCGGCGACAGCGCCGGTGACCGTGCCCGCCAACCAGGCGCCATAGGCGCCCATCTGCACCCCAAACAGCCAGGTTTCACCGTGACGCGGGGTGATGCTGGCCGAGGCCAGGGCGAACACCTCGTCGGTCAGGCCAAAAGCCAAAAGCGGGCGCGGCAGCCGCCGCCCATGCCGGGACAATTGCGCCAGCAGCACCGGACCATAGAACAGATGACGCAAATTCATGGCCGCCACGGCGCCGATCACCGACAGGGGCGATGCCCCCGCCGCCACCAGCGATACCAGGGTGAACTGGCTGGCCCCGGCATAGACCACCGCCGACACCAGCAGGGCTTGCCAGGGCGACAGCCCCTGCCCCACCGCCAGCAGGCCGAAGGAAACAGCGATGGGAAAATAACCCAGCATCAGCGACACGCTGTCGCCAAGCCCCCGACCGAAGCCGAAGGGGCGGTCAGAAGCGGTCGTCGCCGTCTGGCTCATGCTGGTGTTCGGTTTCGTTGGTTTCCACCCGATAGACCCCGCCCAGCCAGCGGTTCAAATCCACATCGGCGCAGCGGCTGCAACAGAACGGCAGAAATTTCGGCTGCGGCGGCTTGCCGCAGACCGGACACGGCTTGTTGGAATTGGCCGGCTTCATGCGATCACGCCTCGGTCACGGCGATGTCGTCGCGGGCGCGGCCCTCTTCCGCCCGGATCAGCGGCTTACGGCCCAACCGGGCTTCGATCTCGGCCAACGCTCCGGTTTGGCCATGCAAGATGGCGGCGACATCGGGGGCAACGGTCAGGGTCAGGGCACGACCCGGATGATGGGCGGCCTCGGCCAACACCAGACGTAAAGCCCGCAAGGCGGCGGCCTGGGGCGACAACAGGGCGACGTTTTCCACCATCAGATCGGACAGGGACGGCCCGCGCCGTTCGCGGGTCATTTCCACCAACCCCAGAGCGGTGGCGCCGATGACATGGGTGGCGGTGGGATCGCTGGAAATGGATTGCTTCAAGGCGGCGATCAGCTTGATCAGCGCCCCCTTGCCGCCGGCCGAGACAAAATCGACGATGATCTGGCCGGCAATGTTGCGCAGGCGCAATTGGCGGGCGATGACCGACACCGCCTGCTGGTTGGCCTCGATGGGCTGGGCCGGGCCGGAATCCACATCAATGGCGGTCAATGCCGCCGTCCCCTGAAAGGTGACGCGTCCGCCGCAGGGCAAGGGCACCACCGGGGCCAGACAGGCGGCCACCGCGTCCTCGGTGTCGTAAAGGTCGAAGACCGGGCCGCCGCGATGGCGTTCCACCAAGCCGCCGAAACGGGCCTGTGCCTGGGCGAAGGCCAGATCGTCGTCCACCAGCACCCGCGACACGCCGGGATGATCCGACAGCATGCGATCCAACGGATCGGGCCGCCACAAAACGGCGGGGGCGCGGGCATCGCGCTGGCCTTGCTGCATCTGTTGCCATTGGCCGCGCAAGGCGGTGAGATCGGCTTCCAGGGCCGGTTCGTCGGCATTGACCGCATGCAGGCGGGCGACGATGCCTTCGTCGTCGTGCATCATGCAGGCAAGGCGCTCTTGCAGAATGGCGCGGCGGTCATCGGACAATTTGCGCGGCACCGACAGGCCGGGGCGCATGGGGGTATAGGCGATGAAGCGGCCCGACAGCACCACCTCGGTGGTGAGGACGGCGCCTTTCAGGCCCTGGGCATCGGCCTTGACCTGAACCAGCACCGAAGCGCCCTGGTTCAGCTTGACCCCTTGCAGGAAGCCAGGCTTGTCCTGGCCGATATCGACAAAGACGGCGCCCATCTTGGGGGCCAGTTCCACCACCCGGCCCAGCACCACGGCACCGGCCAGCAAGGAGGGACGGATCACCGCCAGATCGACCAGACGACCGTCGCGGACCAGGGCCAAGCGGCTTTCGCCCGGCCCCCAGGAATACAGGATTTCAGAAGCCATGGAGTCCGACGCCCTTCAGCAATTGGGCGGTTTCATGCAAGGGCAGGCCCACCACGTTGGAATAAGAGCCGCCCAGATAGCGCACGTAAGCCGCCGCCAAACCCTGGATGGCATAGCCGCCGGCCTTGCCGTGCCACTCGCCCGAGGCGAGGTAGCCGGCTTCCTCGGCCTTGTCCAGGCACTTGAAGGTGACGATGGTGGTGACCAGCCGGGTATGGGCGGTGCCGTCGGGGGTCAACAAGGCGACACCGCCATGCACGCGATGACGGCGTCCGGACAGCAGCGACAGGCATTTGCGGGCGGTGCGTTCGTCTTCGGCCTTGGGCAGAATACGGCGACCACAGCCGACCACCGTATCGGCGGCCAGGATGAAGCAGCCGGGATGGCGCTGGGCGACCATGCGCGCCTTGGCTTCCGCCAGACGTGCCGCATGAGGGGCAGGAAGCTCACCCTTCAGCGGCGATTCGTCCATGTCGGCGGGGTCGATCTTGGCCGGGATGATGCCGATCTGGCGTAACAAATCCAGCCGACGCGGCGACGCGGAAGCCAGAACCAGACCGGAAATCTCGACAGGTTCGCCCACGCGCGCGGAACTTACTTGAAGCGGAATGTGATGCGACCCTTGGTCAGGTCGTAGGGGGTCATTTCCACGTTGACGCGATCGCCGGCCAGTACGCGGATACGGTTTTTACGCATCTTGCCCGAGGTGTGGGCAAGAATTTCGTGTTCATTATCCAGCTTCACCCGAAACATTGCGTTAGGCAGCAATTCGGTCACGTTACCGGAAAATTCGATGACATCCTCTTTCGCCATATGTCCTTCCAGGCGTTTGGGTCTTGGGCAGATGGAATAAGTGAGCGTTTGCACAGTCAAGGTCAAGCTGTTTTAAGCACGCCCCCCCATAAGCCTATTCCCGCGCCAGACCGGAGACGGGGAAACGCTTGCGGATTCGCCGTTCCAATTCGTCGCGCACCTGGCGATAAGCGTCTAGGCGGGCCTCGCGGCTGCCTTCCACCAAGGTGGGGTCGAAGGTGTTCCAGAACTCGACCTCGCAGGCATTGGTGCGGGTCAGGTCCACCGCCTTGTGCTGGGCCTCGGGACTGAGACTGATGATGACGTCGAAGCTGTCGTCTTCCAACTCGTCGAAGGTGCGAGGCTTATGGCGCGAGATGTCGATGCCGATCTCGTCCATGACGGCGACGGCGAAGGGGTCAAGCTCGTCGGTCTTGATACCGACCGAAGCCACATAGGCCCGCGTGCCATACATGCGGCGAAACAGCCCCTCAGCCATGGGCGAACGAATGGCGTTGAACGTACAGCAGAACAGAACGGCCGACGGCAACTCCCCCACGCCCTACCCCCTTATGTGCAGGACGCAAACCAGGGTGAACAGGCGCCGCGCGGTGTCGAAATCGATGTCCACCTTGCCGGCCAGACGTTCGCGCAGCAGTTCCGAGCCCTCGTTGTGCAGGCCGCGCCGGCCCATGTCGATGGCCTCGATCTGCGACGGCGTCGACTTCTTGATGGCGGAATAATAGCTTTCGCACAGGATGAAATAATCTTTGACGATAGCCTGGAACGGCTTCAACGGCAGCGGCACCTGCACCAGTTCATCACCGGCCTCGGCGCGGACGTCGAAGATCAGGCGATTGTCTTCCAGCCGCAGATGCAGATTGTAGGGGCCGACGAAATCGCCGCCTTGCAGGGCGAAATAGTTTTCTTCCAGCAGGTCGTAGATGGCGATGTTGCGCTCGTGCTCGACCTCCGGCTTGCGCCGGACCATGGTCTTTTCATCAAGCTGCACATGGATGATGCGTTGACGATGCGGCATCAGGGCGCCGCCATGTTCAGGCGCAGCGCCACCGACAATCCATGGGCGCCCAGGCCCTCGGCCCCGGCCAGGGCCACCGCCGCCGGGCCGATGGCGCGCAAGGCGTTGGCGTCGCAGCCCAGAAGCGTGGTCCGCTTCATGAAGTCGTGCACCCCCAGGCCCGAGGAGAAACGGGCCGAGCGCGCCGTCGGCAACACGTGGTTGGGGCCGCCGATATAATCGCCCACCGCTTCCGGGGTATAGCGGCCCAGGAAGATGGCGCCGGCATTGCGGACCTTGGCGGCCAGGGCATCGGGATTTTCCACCGCCAGTTCCAGGTGCTCGGGGGCGATGCGATCGACCAGGGCGACGCAATCGTCCAGATGGGGGACGACGACGATGGCGCCATGGGCTTCCCAGCTTTGGCGGGCGATTTCGCCCCGCGGCAGGACTTTCAGGTGGCTTTCCACCGCCAGGGCGACGCGACGGCCGAAATCGGCATCGTCGGTGATCAGAATGGATTGGGCGGCAGTGTCGTGCTCGGCCTGGCTCAACAGGTCGGCGGCGATCCAGGCCGGATCGTTGGCGCCATCGGCCACCACCAGGATTTCCGACGGGCCGGCGATCATGTCGATGCCGACGGTGCCGAACACCTGACGCTTGGCGGCGGCGACAAAGGCATTGCCGGGGCCGACGATCTTGTCGACCGGACGGATGGTCTCGGTGCCGTGGGCCAAAGCGGCCACCGCCTGGGCGCCACCGACACGGTAGATTTCATCAATACCGGCCAGGCGGGCGGCGGCCAGCACCAGCGGGTTCAGCACGCCGCCGGGGGTGGGCACCACCATGACCAGACGCTCGACCCCGGCGACCTTGGCCGGAATGGCGTTCATCAGCACGCTCGACGGATAGGCGGCGGTACCGCCGGGCACATAGAGGCCGGCGGCCTGCACGGCGGTCCAGCGCTGACCCAGCCGCACGCCGGCGGCATCGGTGTAAGCATAGCCCTGGGGCACCTGCCGGCGATGGAAATCGGTGATGCGCTCGGCCGCCAGTTCCAGGGCGGCCATCAGCTCGGGCGACACCTGGGCCAAAGCGGCGTCCACCTCATCAGCGGTGATGGCCAATCCCGCCGGGGTCAGATGCGGCAGCCGGTCGAACTTGGCGGTGTATTCCACCAAGGCCAGATCGCCGCGATGACGCACATCGTTGATGATGGCGGCAACGGTGGCGTTCACGTCCTCGTCGGTTTCGCGCTTCATGTGCAGAAGCGATTCGAAGGCATCGGCGAAATCGGCGGCGCGGGCGTCAAGCAGCAGCATTGGTGGCCTCACAGGCGGCACGGAAGGCATCGATCCAGCCGGTCATCTCGACCGGACGGGTTTTGAGGGCAGCCCGGTTGACGATCAGGCGCGAGGTCACCTGGGCGATCACCTCGACCTCCTTCAGGCCGTTGGCCTTCAAGGTCGAGCCGGTGGACACCAGATCGACGATGCGCGAACACAGGCCCAGGCTGGGGGCCAGTTCCATGGCGCCGTTCAGCTTGACGCATTCGGCCTGGACCCCGCGCTCGGCGAAGAAGCGCCGGGTCACTTCCGGGTATTTGGTGGCGATGCGGACATGGCTCCAGCGGCGGGGGTCGTCGTGTTCGGCCAAGCCCACCGGCTCGGCCACCGACAGGCGGCAGCCGCCGATGCCCAGATCCAGCGGCGCATAGAGTTCCGGGTAGTCGAATTCCATCAACACGTCGTTACCGGCGATGCCTAAGTGGGCGGCGCCGAAAGCGACGAAAGTGGCGACGTCGAAGGAACGCACGCGGATGATGTCGATATGCGGATGATTGGTGGAAAAGCGCAGGGCCCGGGTCTTGGGATTGTCGAAATCCGCCTCGGGCTCGATCCCGGCGGCACGCACCAGGGGCATGGCCTCGTCGAGGATGCGTCCCTTGGGCAGCGCGATCACCAGCTTGTCATCCATCACCACGTCCGAAAACTCCGCGAAAAAAGGGCGATAATCTTTACAGGTTTTCCCCTGGTCACACCAGTCCCGCCAGTTTGCTGTACAGCCAGCGCCCGATCTTTTCGGCGCCCTGGGGGCTGTTGTGCAGGTAATCATAAAAGTCGCCATCGCCAAACTGTAGATCGCGGGCCAGATCCAGACACAACAGCCCGTGTTCGCGGCAGACCTCGCGGGTGGCGGCGTTATAGGGGGTGAGCGCGTTGTACTGATCGACACCGTTGGGGCCGGTTTCAGTGACCATGCCCATCAGTTTGCCGCCCACCTTCTTGAAATCGCCGCGGGTCTGGGTGACGAAGACCGGCACCGCGCCCATGCCATGGATTTCATCGGCCATCAGCTTCAGCCGCTGGCGGTATTGCTCGACATTGGAATCGCCTGACGGCACCGGCTGGGCACCGGTTTCCGTCCATTTGGCGGCAGTATAATCCACCGCGTCGTGGCGCAGACGGGCACGGCTGGCCACCACCATGCCGGTAATCTGCCGGCTGAGGCGGAACAGCGCGCTTTTCTGTTTGACGATGCGATTGAAGGAATGATGACGCAGCGTATCGACCCAGGTGCCGCTGACCTGGGTGTCGTTGATGCCCACATAGGCGAGGACGAAACGCGGCTTCAGCCCCGGCACATGCGGAAACCAGTCGCGCAACGCCTGTAAATGGCCGACGGTGCTCTGGCCGTCGATTCCGGCATTGGCCACCACCACGTCGGTGCGGCCAGCATCGCGGAACTGACGCTCCAGCACCTGTTGCCAAGTCTGATCCTCGGGCAAATACAATTGGTTGGTGGTACTGCCGCCGATGGTCAGGATGGAGACCTTGGCCGGGTCGACATCACCGCGAAAACCCCATTGGTCGCGGCGATAGACGAAATCGCCGCCGCCGGCATAAAGCGGCGCAGCGGAAACTATGGTGCGGGTCGAGCGCGGCAGGCCCAATTGATCCAACGGATCCTTGCTGAACCAAGTGCCGAACAGCAATTCCGCCGCCGCCGCCAAGACCAGCAGCAGGGCAAGATTGATGGCGGCGACCTTTAGTATGCGCTTTATCATCCGGGCCTTATAACGCCTAAGCCCCCTTCGGCGCAACGCACTGAAGGGGGCTTAGATGTGTTTGACTTATTTCTATTTGGCCGGACGGACCGGGCGACCGCTCTTGGCGTCGAAGGTCATGGTGCGCAGCACCTTACCGTCGGTGCCGATGATCTCGCCGCTGATCTTGCCGTCCTCGGCGGTCTTGACGGTGCCAACCTTGGCGTCGTCGCCGCGCCAGGCGATCATGCCTTCCAGGATGTCCTTGACCTGGGTCTCGGTCAGCGGCTTTTCACGGTCGGCGCACCGACCGGGGCCACCGGGACCGCCCATCATTTCCCACGGGCCGTCGCCACCATGGGGGCCACGGGCCTGAGCCTGGGAGATACCGCCCAAGGCGGCCAGGGCGACGATGGCGGCGATAACGATACGGGACTTGGTCTTCATGGAAAACTCCATCGGTTTGGTGAAGGGCTGATGGGGCTTAGATGACCAGAAGCCTGTAACGCCGGTATGTCGCCAGCCTTGGCATTTGGCAACAAAGGGTATCGGGCTGTTACCTTCTGTTGCGAAACACCAACGGACGCCGCCCGTGGCCCGCGCTATATTAGGGGCCATGAACACCACGCCGCACATCCTGGTGGTCGACGACGACCACGAAATTCGTGACTTGCTGGCCCGTTTCCTGGCCAAGCACGGCCTGCACGTCTCCACCGCCCGCGACGGCGCCGAGATGACCAAGCTGCTTGATGCCCACGGCATCGATCTGGTGGTCCTTGATCTGATGATGCCGGGCGAGGACGGCCTGAGCCTGACCCGGCGGCTACGAGCCCAGGGCTGCACCCTGCCCATCATCATGCTGACCGCCATGGCCGAGGACACCGACCGCATCGTCGGCCTGGAAGTGGGCGCCGACGATTACCTGCCCAAGCCGTTCAACCCGCGGGAATTGCTGGCCCGCATCAAGGCGGTGCTGCGTCGCGCCCCGGCGGAAAGCGACACCGCCGCCCCGACCTCGGGCGGCGGCGGCCACCGCCTGCGCTTCGACGGCTGGGTGCTGGACATGGCCACCCGCGATCTCACCGACCCCGATGGCGTGGTGCTGACCTTGTCGGCGGGCGAATTCGACCTGCTGCGCGCCTTTGTCGAGCACCCGCGCCGGGTATTGTCGCGCGACCAGTTGCTGGACTTGGCGCGCGGTCGCCAGGCCATTCCCTTCGACCGTTCCATCGACATCCAGGTCAGCCGCCTGCGCCGCAAGCTCAACGACGACCCCAAGGAACCGCAATTGATCAAGACCGTGCGCGGCGGCGGCTATCTGTTCACCCCGGACGTGGTGCGGTCATGAAAATCCTGCCGCCCTCGCTGATGGGCCGCACCGCCTTGGTGCTGGTTCTGGCTGTTCTGGTCGCCCTGGGGGTTGCCCTGGCCCTGTTCGCCGGCAATCGCGGCGAGGCGCTGTCCGCCCTGGGCGGGCGCTATGCCGCCGAGCGGGTGGCCACCTTGGTCAACCTGCTGGAAGAAACCCCGCCGGAAAACCGCCGCCATGTGCTGCGCCGCCTGGATGCACCGGGCCTGCGGGCCGGCTGGGGCATCAACCCGCTGGTGGCCGACGACGAACGCCCCCAGGGCATGGCCAAAGGGGTGGTGCGGCTGCTATCGCGGGAAATGGACGGGCGCGAGGTGCGCGCCAGCATCGGCCCGCTGCCGCCGCCACCGCCGCCCGAGGCCGGAATGGACCGGCCCGGTATGGACCGCCCCAAGGCTGGGCCCGGTTATTTCGGCATGGGTCATGGCCTGATGGGGCCGGCGTTGCGGGTGGCGGTACGTCTCAACGACGGGTCGTGGCTGAACGTCTTCGCCCCCATCGAACACGGTGATTCCCTGTGGCAGGCCCGCTTCGTCCTGCCGTTGTTGGCCGCCCTGGTGGCGGTGACGGTGGCGGCACTGTGGGCGGTGCGCCGGGCCACCCGTCCGCTGGCCGGTCTGGCCGCCGCCGCCGAGCGCCTGGGCATGGACGTCAACGCGCCGCCCCTGCCCGAGCGCGGCCCGCGCGAGGTGCGCGCCGCCGCCCAGGCCTTCAACGTCATGCAGGACCGCATCCGCCGCTTCGTCGATGACCGTACCCAGATGCTGGCGGCCATCAGCCACGATTTGCGCACCCCCATCACCCGCATGCGCCTGCGGGCCGAATTCGTCGAGGACGACGAGCAGCGGGCCAAGATGCTGGCCGATCTGGAAGAGATGGAACACATGATCGCCGCCACCTTGGCTTTTGCCCGCGATGACGCCACGCGGGAAGAGCGCAAACCGGTCGACGTCGCCGATCTGGTGCGCGATCTGGCCGAGGATGTGGGCATCGCCTATGACGGCCCCCAGTCTCTGGTTGCCCCTGCCCGCCCGTTGGCACTGAAACGGGCGGTGGCCAACATTTTGGACAATGCCCGCAAATATGGCGGCACCGCCCGCGTCAACCTCAGCTGCGACAGCGGCCTTTTGACCATTTGCGTCGATGATAGCGGTCCCGGTATCGCCGAAGCCGACCAGGAAAAGGTGTTCGCTCCCTTCATCCGCCTGGAAACCAGCCGTAACCGCGATACCGGCGGGACCGGCCTGGGGCTGGCGGTAGCCCGCGCCGCCATCCGTGCCCATGGCGGCGATATCATCCTTAAAAACCGACCCGAGGGTGGTTTGCGGGTGATTTTGTCCTTTCCGGTGGGCTGACCCCATGCCACCTTGCTCCCCACTCGCCGAAGGATCTCGCATGTGCCGCCTGCTTGCCCTGCTTGCCCTGTCCATGCTGCTGGCCATAAACCCGGCCCAGGCTGCGGGTGGCGGCGACGACAAGGCTGCGGCCCCACCGCCGACGGCGGTCAGCAAGGGCGTCCGCGACCTGAAATTATCGCCAAGCCCGACCTTATCCGAACCGATCAAGGGCGTGCGCCTGAACATCACTCAGTTCAGCTATCCCGGCGTACCGGAACGCGCGTCCTGCCGCACGGTGATCCGGGTGGAAAACGCCAGTGACCACACCATCGCCTTCTACTCCCTGATTCGCACCTTCGATACCCAACAGGTTCCCTTGGGCACCTGGATGACGCCATCGGGTGAGTTACCGCCGGGAAAATCGGGGGAACGGCTTTATTCGTGCAAGCTCGCCCGTTACATGGTGCTGGATCGCGGCAGCGCCGGCGGTTGGCCCAACACCTGTCTGGTGGACGGCGAGGAACGCTCGCCCTGCCCGCTGGAACTGACCTTCGACGCCAATATGGACTTCCTGCCCGAACCGACGGCCAAAGACGGCAAGAAACACTGACCCCCATCATTTGGCCTATATCCGCCATCTTGCTACCAAAGTGTGGTAGTTGCGCCCCGAAGGAGTAGGCTGCTGGTTCCTCTGGCGCGTATACCTCCGTGCCGTGGAATCCCTGCGCCGTGTGTGGTGTTCTGATCTCGCCACAACGCAACCACGGAGCGCAGCCATGAACACCCACGACGACATGATCCAGTTGGCCCAAATGCTGGAATCCGAGTGGAACGGCGGCAAGATCGACCGTAAGTTCGTGCGCGACTTGGCCGAACGCCTGCTGCCCCACCACCCCGAACTGCGCCACACCCTGTCCAGCGTGCACAACCGCATGAGCCGAGGCTGATATACCACGGAGGGCGCCATGCGCGATCAAGCCGACATGCAGCGGCTGGCGCGGCTGCTGCGACAGGAATGGGAAGGACACAGCATCGATCGGCGCGAATTGCGCGATCTGGCCCGCCGTTTGCTTTCCCTCAATCCGGATATGCGCTGCACCTTGACCAGCATCGACAACCGCCTGAGCCAAGTTTGACCACTTGTCCCTAGGCGGTTGCCCCGCTGGCCAAAGCCGGTCACACTGGCCGCCTGCGGCACGGACGGAAGGGCAAGATGCAGGCACCTGTGGTTAATTTCGCGGCGGAAAACATGGTCAGGCGAACCCCTGAGCATATCGTCGCCATGGACCAGAGCGACCTGGACTATATCCGCGAT
Organism: Magnetospirillum gryphiswaldense MSR-1 v2; assembly: GCF_000513295.1. Classification (NCBI taxonomy): domain Bacteria; kingdom Pseudomonadati; phylum Pseudomonadota; class Alphaproteobacteria; order Rhodospirillales; family Rhodospirillaceae; genus Magnetospirillum; species Magnetospirillum gryphiswaldense. Next base: position 400,371 of record NC_023065.1, on the reverse strand, counting down.
AGCCTGACCGATATCGGCCAGAGCTTCGGTGTCGCCGCCCTGCCCGACATCCCCCTGCACCTGTTGCCAGCCCGCGCCCTGATGCGGCGCCTGGTCGACCTGCGCACCACCTTGAAGCCGCAAACCCAGGAACAGGGCGTGACCCTGGGCCGGCTGGCCGGCGCCATCCTGCGCCTGGACACAGCGGTGGCCTTCGACAAGGCGCGGCGGAAGTAATCCAAAAAAAGGGGCGCGGCCAAAGCCGCGCCCCAAGAAAGCGAAGGGTCAATCCGCTTAGTGGATCGATTCGCCGTGCAGCGACAGGTCGAGACCTTCGCGTTCCTCGTCGGGGGTAACGCGCAGGCCGATGACCAGATCGATCACCTTCAACAGGATGAAGGAAGCGACCGCCGACCAGACGATGGTGGCGACGATGCCGTAGAGCTGGGTCAGCACCTGACCTGCATTGCCTTCCAGCAGGCCGGGGGTACCGCCGATGGCTTCGACGGCGAAGACGCCGGTCAGGATGGCGCCGACGATGCCGCCGATGCCGTGCACGCCGAAGGCGTCCAGGCTGTCGTCATACTTGAGCGCATGCTTGAGGCCAGTGGCGCCCCAGAAGCAGACCACACCGGCGACGGCGCCGATGATCAAGGCCCCACCGACACCGACGAAGCCGGACGCCGGGGTGATGGCGACCAGACCGGCCACCGCGCCCGAGATGGCGCCCAGAACGGACGGCTTCTTGCGCAGAATCCATTCGGCGAAGATCCAGCCCAAGGTGGCGGCGGCGGCGGCGACCTGGGTCACCAGCATGGCCATGCCGGCACGACCGTCGGCGGCGGCGGCGGAACCGGCGTTGAAGCCGAACCAACCCACCCACAGCAGCGAGGCGCCGATGATGGCCAGCGACAGATTGGCCGGAGCCAGGTTGTCGGTGCCGAAGCCCTTGCGCGGGCCGAGAACCACGGCCGCCACCAGACCGGCGATGCCGGCATTGATGTGGACCACGGTGCCGCCAGCGTAATCAAGCACGCCGTCCTTGCCCAGGAAACCACCGCCCCAGACCCAATGGCACACCGGGGCGTAAACCACCAGAACCCACAGGCCCATGAACACCAGCATGGACGAGAACTTCATGCGGTCGGCGAAAGCGCCGGTGATCAGCGCCGGGGTGATGATGGCGAAGGTCATCTGGAAGACGATGAACACGGTTTCCGGGATGACGCCGGTCAGCGAAGCGACCTCGACCCCGGCCAGCAAAGCCTTGCCCAGGCCGCCCACATAGGGGGTGCCTTCGGCGAAAGCCAGGCTGTAACCGACCAGAACCCACAGCACCGACACCAAGGCGGTGATGGCGAAGCTCTGCATCATGGTCGCCAGGATGTTCTTCTTGCGCACCATGCCGCCGTAAAACAGCGCCAGGCCGGGGATGGTCATCATCAGCACCAGCACCGTCGAGGTCAGCATCCAGGCGGTGCTGCCCGAATCCAACACCGGAACCGGAGCGGCAGCCGCCGCCGCTTCCTCGGCCAGCGCCGCGCCGGCCACAAACATCGAGGCAAACGCCATTCCGGCGCCGGCCATTACCTTTTTGAGTTGATCGCTCATGATATTGTCCTTGGGTCGGAAGGGATCACAGGGCTTCGGTATCGGCTTCGCCGGTACGGATGCGCAGCGCGTGGGCCACGTCCATGACGAAAATCTTGCCGTCGCCGATCTTGTCGGTGCGGGCGGCTGCCTGGATGGCCTCGACGGCGCGGTCGACCACGTCGTCGTTGACCACCAGCTCGATCTTGATCTTGGGCACGAAGCTCACGACATATTCGGCAGCGCGATAAATCTCGGTCTGGCCCTTTTGCCGGCCAAAGCCCTTGACCTCGGTGGCGGTCAGGCCCTGGATACCCAACTGGGTCAGCGCCTCGCGCACTTCGTCCAGCTTGAACGGCTTGATGATGGCAATGATCAGTTTCACGGTCTTCCCCTTTAATCTTTAAGGGTCACAGCGCCGGCAAGGGCGCCGGCCAACTGACCGTACATATTCAAAAGCCGTGCCGTTTTTACGGTTGATAGCCGTTTTGGCGGATTTCCGCGCTTTTAGTGACTGATCCGACAAATCCCGACACGCCTGTCGCATATGCGACACACGGTTTTTGCCCAAAATCGAGGCACCGCCTCAGTCTTGGGCTGGCACGCGCCTTGCTGCGTTTCCAAGCACCAGGACGGCACGCGCCGCCCGCCACCAGGAACAAGGGGCCTCACCATGAGCGGAATTCTCGAGCAGTTGCGCGGCCTGTCGGCAGCGGAAGAGTTCTTCACCCTGCTGGACGTGCCCTACGACCCGCGCATCATCAATGTCAGCCGCCTGCACATCCTGAAGCGGTTCCAGCAATACCTGAAGCAGGACGGTGTCGAGGCCCTGGCCGAGGACAGCCGCAAAGCCGCCTGCGCCGCCAGCCTGAAGAAGGCGCACGACGATTTCGCCGCCACCAGCGGCGTCGATGAAAAGCTGTTCAAGGTGTTCAAGGACCAGCAGGCGCCGGCGCCCGGATTCATCTCGCTTGACGCATTGAAGACGCGACAAGGCTGAGTTGTCGCAAGAGCGACAATCGCATACCTATAAACAACAGCACAAGCCATTGATTTTTATGTTTTTGCTGCAATGGCACGCGGATTGCGAAAAGCCCAGTCAGATTTTCCGCCAAGGAGCCCGGCCATGAATATCGTTGTTTGCATCAAGCAGGTTCCGGACAGCGCCCAAATTCGCGTCCATCCCGTCACCAACACCATCATGCGCCAGGGCGTGCCGACCATCATCAATCCGTACGACCTGTTTTCGCTGGAAGCGGCGCTTCAATTGCGCGACCAGACCGGCGGCAAGGTGATCGTGCTGACCATGGGCCCGCCCATGGCCGAGGACGCCCTGCGCAAGGCCATGGGCATCGGTGCCGACAAGGCGGTGTTGCTGACCGACCGTTTCTTCGCCGGCTCCGACACCCTGGCCACCTCGTTCTCGCTGTCCATGGCGATTGCCAAGATCGCCGAGAAGGAAGGCCCCATCGATCTGGTGTTCTGCGGCAAGCAGACCATCGACGGCGACACCGCCCAGGTCGGCCCCGGCATCGCCTGCCGCCTGGGTCTGAACCAGCTGACCTATATCACCTCGATCGAGGCGCTGGACGCCAAGGCGCGCGAAATCACCGTGCAGCGCCGGGCCGAAGGCGGCGTGCAGGTGCTGAAGACCAAGCTGCCGTGCATGATCACCATGCTGGAAGGCTCGAACATCGTTCGCCGCGGTTCCATGCCCAACGTGCTGCGCGCCGCGCGTGAGCCGATCCTGACCCTGAACGCCGCCGCCGCCGGCATCGAGGACGTCACCCGTTGCGGCCTGCGCGGTTCTCCCACCGTGGTGAAGAAGGTGTTCGCCCCCAAGCCGCGCGCCGATAAGGCCAAGCTGATCGACACCACCAACCGCAGCCATACCGACATCGCCAACGACGCGGTCGAGGCCCTCTTCGCCGCCGCCCCCAAACTGCAGTCCGATCTGGTCGGTCGTGCGGCCCAGGCTTGAAGGAGACAGTGATATGACCGAGAAAGCCGCCCCCGCCCCCGCCGCCGCTGCCGGTGGTTCCCGCGCCGGGATGAAGAAGGAACTGCCCGAGCGGTTCCGCGATTACAAGCACGTCTGGGTGCTGATCGAGATGGAACGCGGGCAAGTCCACCCGGTGTCATGGGAATTGCTGGGCGAAGGCCGCAAGCTGGCCGACAAGCTGGGCGTCGAACTGGCCGGCGCCCTGTTGGCCGGCCCCGGCGAAGCCACCCAGAAGGCCGTCGATGAGGCCTTTTCCTACGGCGCCGATCTGGTCTATCTGATGGAAGACCCGCTGCTGGCCGATTACCGCAACCAGCCCTATGCGGCGGCGATGACCGATCTGGTCAACACCTACAAGCCGGAAATCCTGCTGATGGGCGCCACCAATCTGGGCCGCGATCTGGCCGGCACCGTCGCCACCACCTTGGCCACCGGCCTGACCGCCGACTGCACCGAGCTGGCCATCGACCATGAAGGCTCGCTCGCCGCCACCCGCCCGACCTTCGGCGGCACGCTGCTGTGCACCATCCACACGCTGAACTTCCGCCCGCAGATGGCCACCATCCGCCCCCGCGTCATGGCCATGCCGGAAGCGCAGGAAGGCCGGAGCGGTCGGGTCATCCGCCACGCGCTGGTGATGGAAGAATCGTCCATCATCACCAAGATCCTGGACTTCATCGCCGACGCCAACATGGAAAAGGCCCAACTGGCCTATGCCGACATCGTCGTCGCCGGCGGCATGGGTCTGGGTCGCCCGGAAAACTTCAAGCTGGTCACCGATCTGGCCGCCGTGCTGGGGGCCGAATACGGCTGTTCGCGCCCGGTGGTGCAAAAGGGCTGGATGCCGGCGGAACGTCAGATCGGCCAGACCGGCAAGACCATCCGTCCGCGTCTGTACATCGCCGCCGGTATTTCGGGGGCCATTCAGCATCGCGTCGGCGTCGAGGGCTCGGACATCATCCTGGCCATCAACACCGACCCCAACGCCACCATTTTCGAGTTCGCCCATATGGGCATCGTCGGCGACGCCTTGCAGATCCTGCCGGCGCTGACCGAGGCATTTCGCCGCCGTCTGGCGGTCAACCGGCTTGCCGGCTGAAGGAGGCTTTGACCATGAGTGAGACTTTCGACGCCATCGTGATCGGAGCCGGCCCGTCCGGCAATGCCTGCGCCTATGTCATGGCCAAGGCCGGCTTGAACGTGCTGCAAATCGAACGCGGCGAATATTCCGGGTCGAAGAACGTGCAGGGCGCCATCCTGTACGCCGATGCCCTGGAACGCATCATCCCCGATTTCCGCGAGGATGCGCCCTTGGAACGCCACATCGTCGAACAGCGCATGTGGATTTTGGACGACAAGGCCCATGTGGGCGGTCACTACCGCTCGGATGCCTTCAACGAAGAGCGTCCCAACCGCTACACCATCATCCGCGCCCAGTTCGACAAATGGTTCAGCCGCAAGGTGCGCGAAGCCGGCGCCCTGGTGGTATGCGAAACCACCGTCACCGAGTTGATCAAGGACGGCAAGGGCAAGGTCATCGGCGTGCGCACCGACCGTGAAGACGGCGACGTCTATGCCGACGTGGTGGTGATGGCCGACGGCGTCAACGCCCTGGTGGCCAGCCGCTCGGGCATCAAGAAGGAAGTCACCCCCGACGCCGTCGCCCTGGCGGTCAAGGAAATGCACTTCCTGCCGCAAGACGTCATCGAAAGCCGCTTCAACATCGGCGAGGAAGAAGGCGTGGTCATCGAAGTGGCCGGCTCGGTCACCGTCGGCATGGTCGGCACCGCTTTCCTCTACACCAACAAGGAAAGCATCGCGGTCGGCATCGGCTGTCTGGTGTCGGACTTCACCGAAGCCCAGGTGCGCCCGGCCTTCCTGTTGGAGAAGTTCAAGAATCATCCGTCGATCAAGCCGCTGCTGGCCGGGTCGGAAGTCAAGGAATACGCCGCCCACCTGATCCCCGAAGGTGGCTTGAACGCGGTGCCACAGCTTTTCGGCGACGGCTGGATGATCGTCGGTGACGCCGCCCAGTTCGTCAACGCCGTCCACCGCGAAGGCTCGAACATGGCCATGACCTCGGGCCGTCTGGCGGCCGAGACGGTGATTGCCGCCAAGAAGACCGGCAAGCCCATGGTGTCGTCGGTGCTGGTCGCCTACAAGAAGGCGCTGGAAGACAGCTTCGTCTTGAAGGACCTGCACAAGTACCGCCGCCTGCCCAAGGTGCTGCACAACAACAAGCACTTCTTCACCGATTATCCGCGCCTGCTGTCGCAAGCCGCCGAGACCATGCTGCGCGTGGACGGCGAGGACAAGCGGTCCAAGGAAAAGAAGATCACCAAGGCCTTCCGTTCGACCCGTCGTCTGGGCGGTCTGCTGGGCGACGTCTTCAACCTGGCCCGCGCCTTCCGGTAATCGCCCCGGCCTGGGCGCCTGCTCGCCCAGGTCCGAGCTTTCAGGAGAACTCTCATGCAAGAGATCCACATCAAGGTAGAAGAAAAGCTCTACCAGAACCGCTACATGGTCGATGAAGGCCGCCCGCATATCAGCGTCAAGCCGCACACCCAGCCGACCGAGGCCTTGGCGTCGCTGGTCAAGATCTGCCCCGCCGGCTGCTATAGCCGCACCGAAACCGGTCAGGTGGAAATCGCCCCCGACGGCTGCCTGGAATGCGGCACCTGCCGCATCGTCTGCGCCGCCACCGGCGACATCGAGTGGAATTATCCGCGCGGCGGCTACGGCATCCTGTTCAAGTTCGGCTGAGGATCATCATGATGGAATCAGTTGACGAATTCCTGGCCTATGCGGCCCGGTTGGAACAGGAAGCGGTGCTGCGTTTCAAGGAATTGGCCGAAGCCGCCAAGACCCACGGCAACAAGGAAGTGCACGAATTCTTCGCCCAGATGGCGCATTATTCGCAGATGCACTACCAGCAGGCCAAGGAACGCTGCGGCTATCACGACCTGCCGGTCATGAGCCATGACGACTTCAAGTGGCCGGAAATGGAAAGCCCGGAAGCCGCCGCCATCTGGGGCGCCGATCCGCTGATGGGCGTGCAGGAAGCCATGCGTCTGGCGCTTGAAGCCGAACTGCGCGGCTATGAGTTCTATAAGAACGTGCTGGACACCACCACCGACCCGGAAATCCGTGCCATGGCGCAGGAATTCACCGACGAGGAAGCCGAGCACGTGGAAGCCATCCAACGCTGGATTCAGCGTCTGGCCGCTTAAGCTCCCCCTCTCCCCGCGTGCGCATTGCCCATACGACGCGCGGGGAGAGGATCAGGACTTCAAATTATCCCATTCCCCCCCTTGCCCCGCCCAAAGGTGGAGCCCATGTGCATTTAATGCATGGGCGCCCTTCGCATTTGCAGCAATTGTCGGATTAGCGACACTGGACGAAACCGTTCAGACATGGCTAAAGTCTAAAAAATAGACACACGGCCATGCCGCCCATTTTAAAGGCACGGTCGAAAATGGGGTTCGGGACATGGGCAGCTTGAACAAAAGCCGCAACGAAGACAGCGAAGCACAGCTGATCGGTATCTACGAAATCGGCAAGGTGCTGGGATCGACCTTCGACCTCGACCGGGCGCTGCACGACGTCTTGAACATCCTGTCGTCCTACCTGGAAATGCGCCACGGCGTCGTCACCTTGGATGACGGTACCGGCGAGCAGGTGCTGGCCGCCGTCACCGGCATGTCCTTGCGTGAGGCCCGCGACGGCGCCTTGAAATACCCCATGCAGGCCATCCGCCCGGTGCTGGAGGGCTCGATGCCCATGGTGGTGCCCAGTGCCGTCGGCGACCCGGCCCTGGCCGATTACATCGCCGAGTTCCTTGATCCCGATGACGATTCCCTGGCCTTTCTGTGCGTACCGGTGAAGACCAACGAAAAGCCCTTCGGCACCCTTTCCGTGGTGCGCGGGCGTGAAAGCGGCGCCCATCGCGGCTTTCAGCACGACATCCGCTTCCTGACCATGGTCGGCACCCTGATCGGCCAAACGGTGGGGCTGTACCGCAAGGTGCTGGCCGACCGCGAACAGCTGATGGAAGACAATGCGCGACTGCAAAAGCAGGTGATCAAGATCAAGCCGGCGGCGGCGCGCAGCGCCGGGCTGGAAGAGATTGTCGGCTCGTCCGAGGCCATGGCCCGGGTGTTCGCTCAGGTGCAGCAGGCGGCACCAACCAAGGCCACCGTGCTGTTGCGCGGCGAAAGCGGCACCGGCAAGGAAATGATCGCCCACGCCGTGCACATGCTGTCCAAGCGCACCGACAAGCCGTTCGTCAAGGTCAACTGCGCCGCATTGTCGGAAAGCGTGCTGGAATCTGAATTGTTCGGCCACGAAAAGGGCGCCTTCACCGGCGCCGTCGCCGACCGCAAGGGCCGTTTCGAGTTGGCCAATGGCGGCACCTTGTTCCTGGACGAGATCGGCGAGATTTCCGCCAATTTCCAGTCCAAGCTGCTGCGCGTGCTGCAAGAAGGCGAATTCGAGCGGGTCGGCGGCGCCAAGACCATCAAGGTTGATGTCCGTCTGGTCGCCGCCACCAACCGCAACCTGGAAATGGCGGTGACCAAGGGCGAGTTCCGCGCCGACCTCTATTTCCGCTTGAACGTGGTGCCCATCTTCCTGCCGCCCTTGCGCGAACGTCATGGCGACGTGGCGCTGCTGGCCGACCACTTCCTCAAGCAGTTCAACCAGGAAAACGGTCGCAAGGTCGGCATCACCGCCAAGGCTTTGCAGACCCTGCAACGCTGCAACTTCCCCGGCAATGTGCGCGAACTGGAAAACTGCATCTACCGCACCGCCACCATGGCCCAGGGCGACGTCATCGACGAGATCGACCTGTCGTGCCGGCGCGATCTGTGTCTGTCCTCGACCCTATGGGACGGCAAGGTGGGCCAAGGGCAGGCGGCCAGCCATCTGGTGCCGGTCCCCACCGCCCCCGTGCGTGAACCGGTTACCGCCGTCGCTGCACCGCCGCCGATCACCGCACCGACGGCGTCCACCGAAGTCATGGCGGAGGTGGATTTGGACAGCCTGGACGAACGGTCCCGTCTGGTCCAGGCCATGGAACGCTGCGGCTGGGTCCAGGCCAAGGCCGCCCGCCTGCTGGGGCTGACCCCGCGCCAGATCGGCTATGCCCTGAAGAAATACGACATCGAGATCAGGCAGCTGTAGCCACGGGCACGTTGCCTGACGGTCCGACGCCCTGGCGGAGTGGTCGCATCGCGGCGACACCACCCCTTATGACGCCAATTCCGACCTTTTGCTCCCCGTCTGTCGCATCCCTGACGCCGCTGTCGGGGATACGACAACCGACAAAAGCGGCGAAACCCTATATTTTCCGCCACTTCTCAATTGGCATCGCAGTTGCAATACCATAATTCAGAGACCCCTGAATTGGAGGCTGCCGGTGTCCAACATCGTTTCCCTGCAAAGCATCACCAAGCGTGGTGAAGCCCAGCCCCAAGCCAGCGGCTGTTCCACCAAGTCATCGTGCGGCAGCAGCGCCGGTCAAGGCGAGATGCCCGAGCATGTGTGGAACAAGATCAAGGACCATCCCTGCTATTCGGAAGAGGCCCACCACTATTTCGCCCGCATGCATGTGGCGGTGGCACCGGCCTGCAACATCCAGTGCAATTATTGCAATCGCAAATACGACTGTTCCAACGAATCCCGCCCCGGCGTGACGTCGGAGCGGATGACGCCCGAACAGGCGGCGTTGAAGGTCGTCGCCGTCGCCAACAAGGTGCCGCAATTGTCGGTGCTGGGCATCGCCGGCCCCGGTGATTCCATGTTCGACTGGCGCAAGACCTTCGAGACCTTCCGTCAGGTGGAAAAGCGCCTGCCCGACCTGAAGTTCTGCGTCTCCACCAACGGCCTGGCCCTGCCCGACCATATCGACGCCCTGGCCGACCACAACATCGACCACGTCACCGTCACCATCAACATGGTCGACCCCGAGATCGGTACCCTGATCTATCCGTGGATCTATCATAACGGCAAGCGTTACACCGGCCTGGATGCGTCCAAGATTCTGCACGAGCGGCAGATGGAAAGCCTGGAGGCTCTGGCCAGCAAGAACATCCTGGTCAAGGTCAACTCGGTGATGATCCCGGGTGTCAACGACCAGCACCTGCTGGAGGTCAACGCCGCCATCAAGGCCCGCGGCGCCTTCCTGCACAATGTCATGCCGCTGATCTCCGACGCTGCCCACGGCACCCATTTCGGCCTGACCGGCCAGCGCGGCCCCAGCGCAGCGGAGTTGAAGGATTTGCAGGACAAGCTGGCCGGCGGCGCCAATCTAATGCGCCATTGCCGCCAGTGCCGCGCCGACGCCGTGGGCATGCTGGGAGAAGACCTGTCGCAGGACTTCACCATGGACAAGATCGATGCCGAGGTCGAGTACGACCCCGAGGCCCGCCGCCTCTACCGCGAAGTGGTCGAGCGTGAACGGGCCGACCGTCAGGCCGCCGTCGCCGTGGCCGAGGACACCTTGGCCGCCACCGCCGCTCCGGCTCGTCTGGTCGCCGTCGCCACCAAGGGTGGCGGACGCGTCAACCAGCATTTCGGCCACGCCAGCGAGTTCCAGGTCTACGAAGTCGACCACGACGGCGTGCGTTTCGTCGGTCACCGCAAGGTGGACAATTACTGCCAAGGCGGTTGGGGCGACGACGACGTGCTGGAAGACAATCTGGTCCCGACCCTGGCCGGCATCGAAGCGGTGTTCGTGTCCAAGATCGGATCGTGCCCGAAAAAGGATCTGGCTGCCGCCGGCATCACCGCCATCGACGCCTACCCGTTTGAATACATCGAAACCGCCATCGCCCGCTGGTACGCCGAAATCAACGGCCAAGCCGACGTCGCGCTGGGATCCATTGCCTGACTTTTTTAACCAAGGAGAACCGCCATGGCTCTGAAGATCACCACCTCCACCTGCTCCGCCTGCGGCGCTTGCGAATTCGAGTGCCCCAATGCCGCCATCGCCATGAAGGGCGAGACCTATGTCATCAAGGCCAGCGCCTGCAGCGAATGCGACGGCGACGACCCCAAGTGCATTGCCGTCTGCCCGGTCGAAAACTGCATCGTCAAGGCGTGAACGCCTAATCGTCAAGGCGTAATCGCCTGCACAGAGAGGCTCCCATGGTCGAAGCCGAAGCCAGCGAATTGTACGGGCCACCGGCCTTTGAGCCGGGGGAAAAAGTGCATTCCATCCGCGAAATTCGCAATGACGGCACCTATCCCGGCCTCGCCATGGGAGAGTTTCTGATCCACCGCGGTGACGTGGGCTATGTGAAATCGGTGGGGACTTATCTCAACCGCTTCTACGTCTACGCCATCGACTTCGTCGATCGCGGCATGCTGGTCGGCATGCGCACGCATGAAATCGAAAGCCTGGAGCAACCGCAATGAAGGTCACCCTGCGCAAGGTTGCCGATTACTACGAGATCTATGTCCCGAAAAAGGACCTGGAAGAAAAAGTGATCGAAACCGAAAAGCCCGGCATTTGGGGCGGTGTCATCAAGATCGGCAACGGCTGGTCGTTCCAGATGCCCGACATGCCCGCCGACACGCCGCTGCCGATCACCGTCGAAGCCCGCAAGCTCGCCGACGACGAGGATTGACACCATGAACGCCACTGCCCAACCGCATGACATCGTTGCCGATCTTGGCCGGAGAATCGCGGCGGGGCAGCTTGTGCCCTTCCTGGGACCGGACGTGCTGACGCTCACCGCCGAGCCCTGGCCGGTGCCCACCGGCGCCCGCGAACTGTCGCAACGCCTGTCCAAGCGCGTCGCCGTTCCCGGTCGTATCCGCAACAATATGTGGCACACCGCCCAGTATATCGAGACGTTCCGGCATCGCATGACGCTGGACAAGCTGATGCTGGAAATCTTCAAGCCGGTGCCCGAACCCAGCCTGCTGCACCGCTGGTTGGCCGGACGCACCCAATTGCCCCTGATCATCGACACCTGGTATGACGGCACCATGGCCCAGGCCCTGGGCGACATCCGCTCGGATTGGGCGCTGATGCAAGGCACGTCGAAGGCGCGCCGTACCGGCGATGCACCGTGGTATCGGGCCTATGCCCCCGACGGCACCGAGCTTGCCTATGACGAGGCGGCCAAGGCCAGCACCATTCTTTACAAGCCGCATGGCGCGGCGCAGCCGGCCGGCGACGTTCTAGCCTCGGATGCCGATTACGTCGAAGTGCTGACCGATATCGACATCCAGACCCCGATCCCGGACACGGTGAAGCTTCGGCGCGCCGACATGGGCTTCGTCTTCATCGGCTGCCGCTTCTACGACCAGATTCTGCGCACCTTTGCCCGCTGTCTGACCAAGCACTCCAAAGGGCCGCGCTATGCCATCGTCCCCATGGACGAGCTGTCGCCCAACGAAAAGAAGTTCATGGAGAACGAGAACATCACGCCCATCTCCATGCCCTTGGCCCAGGCGGCCGAGGTACTGGCGGCAACCGCCCCAGTCTTGTGAACCCCAAGATATCCCCAAGGAGCATCCCAAGATGGCCAATGTAACCTTCAGCGGTCCGACCCTGGAAAAGAACGTCACCGTTTACGCCGTCGCCGGCGCCAATGGCACCCTTTTGGCCGTGGCCAAGGCCAACAACATCAAGATCCCGTTCGAGTGCCAGGACGGCGAGTGCGGCTCCTGCCTGATCAAGGTGACCCATCTGGGCGACAACGCCCCCAAGGCGATCCACCTGACCGACAAGGAAAAGCTGACCCTGTCGGTGAACGGCAAACTGACCAAGGAATTGCTGGCCAAGACCGAGGTCGAGGACATGCCCCCGCCCTATCGTCTGGCTTGCCAGTACATCGTGCGGGATGAAGACATCCTGGTGGAATTCTCCGGCGAAGCCGGTGTCGAGATCGATCTGCGGCGTTGATGGCGGAAGCACGCAGATCGGTACGGGGGGCGTCCTTAGGGACGCCCCCTTTTTTACTGCGGTCTGACCACTTCCCTATTGAAACGCGCACGCACCCCCACCATACTCTCGACCATTATACTATAGGATAGCAAACGGTGAGCAATGGATGAGAGCCGTCCGACCCTAGCCTGCGATCAAGAGGCCATCCACGCCCCTGGCTGCGTCCAGCCCCATGCGCTGCTGTTGTGCATCGACCCGGCCAATCTGGTCATTGAAAGTATTTCGGCGAATGTCACGGACCTTGCCCCCCCGGGCCATCCGGTGAGCCTGGGCATGCGCCTGGATCAGGTTTTACCCGCAAGGGTCGCCGCCAGGGTGGCCGAAGACTCGAAGCGGGCCGACGGGGCCTTCCTCGCTTTGGACGAGGCTTCTTGGCCGCCCTTTGGCGCCGAAATTTACACTCATCGTTCCGCCGACACCCTGTTTTGTGAAATCGAACCGCGCCAGCCCGGTGACCAGGGACAGCCCGACCAGCTCACTTTGGTGCAAAGCACCATCTCCGGCATGCGCGAGGCGGAAAGCCTTGAGAAGCTGGCTGGTCATGTTGCAATGTGCATCCGCCAGATTACCGGTATGGAGCGGATCATGGTCTACCGCTTTGACCGCGATGGCCATGGCGAAGTGATCGGTGAAAGCCTGGACGAGAATTTCTCCGAATCCTTCATGGATTTCCACTTCCCCGCCGACGATATTCCGCCCCAGGCGCGCGCCCTTTATCTGAAAAGCCCCACCCGTTTCACTCCCAGTCGGGATTACACGCCAGCCATGCTGAAGCCGGCCCTAAAGCCGTCCACGGGGCTGCCATACGATATGGGGCGTTGCCGGTGCCGCTCGGTATCGCCGGTCCACCAGATCTATCAGCGCAATCTTGGCGTGGATGGTTCGTTTTCCTCTTCGGTCATCAGCCAAGGACGCTTGTGGGGGCTGATCGTCGGCCATCACCGTCAGCCCCATCGGGTGGGGCAAGACGCCCGCCATCAGGTGATGGTCCTGACCGATGCCTTCGCCTTGGCGCTGCACGCCACCGAAACAGCGGAAGAGCGCGACGCCCGCGCCTTGCACGTACACCTGCATGCGCGGTTGCTGGAACAAATCGCCGGTGCCGATGACTTCGTCTCGCCCCTGGTCGAGGGCGAGGTCAAGCTGACCGATATTTTCTTTGCCTCCTCCGGGGCGGCGGTGGTGTACGACGAAGGCGCCGGCGACGAACCGCTGGTCCGTATGGTCGGTCAAGCCCCTGACCGCGAGGCGGTGCTACTATTGACGAATTTCTGTCGAGCACACCTTGAGGACGGCGTTTATTTCAGCGAATGCCTCTCCGCGCATTTGCCGGAATTCCGGCAATACACCGCAACGGCCAGTGGTGTTCTGGGGATTACCGTCGGCGACACGGCTCAGCACATGATCTTGTGGTTTCGCCCGGAAAGCGTCTGCACCACGATCTGGGGTGGAAAAAGCCCGCAACAGGTCGCCCATGACAAAGACCAGGGCGACTTTCTGCCGCGCCAATCGTTTGCCCGCTGGGTCGAAGTAAGACGTGGCCACTCCCGCCCCTGGCCCCGCTGGAAGGTGGAAATTGCCCGTTCGTTGCGCACCGCCCTCAACGACGTCATCTTGCGTCAGTTGCGCACCATCCGATTGCTGAACCTGCAATTGGCCGAAAGCGACCGGGCCAAGTCCCGCTTTCTCGCCCATATGAGCCATGAATTGCGAACGCCGTTGAACGCGGTTCTCGGCTTTTCCGAAATGTTGGGCATGGGTATTTACGGCCAGGTCGTGCAACGCCAAAGCGAAGCCATCGGCCACGTGCGCGATGCCGCGCGCCATTTGCTGAACATGATCAATGACGTGCTGGATCTGTCCAAGATCGAAGCCGGCGGCTTTGACATCGAAGATGAGGAATTGGAAATCTCGGCGCTGGCCACCTATGCCCAGCAACTGCTTTCATCCCTCACACGCGAGGCCGAGGTCACCATACGGGTCGAAGTGCCCTCTGCCTTGCCCCGTCTGCGCGCGGACCGCCGCATGCTGTTGCAGATCCTGATCAACCTTTTGTCCAACGCCATCAAATTCACCCCGCCACAGGGCTCGGTTCATGTGGGCTGCCGAGAGGATGCCTCGGGGCTGTGCCTGACCGTGCACGATACCGGCATCGGTATCGCCGCCGATCAGTTGGCACGGGTGCTGGAACCGTTCCGTCAGACCGAAGACAACATGGAAATCGCCCGCAAGGGCACCGGGCTGGGCCTGCCCATCGTCAAATCCCTGGTCGAACTGCATGGCGGCACCATCCATCTGTCCAGCACCTTGGGCCAGGGCACCTGCGTGACCCTGACCTTCCCGCCTTCGCGGATCGTTCCATGACAAAGGATGGATTGCGCCAGTACCTACGGGCCGCCACCCGCCAGGGGCACCACAACGTCGATCATCATCCGCTGATGCGTCCCCTGACCGCCCCAGGCCTGACCGTCAAGGCCTATGGCCGCGTGCTGCACGCCCTGCTGGGCCTGCACCAGCCGCTGGAGACAGCCTTTCACCAAGCCCATGCCGGCCTGCCCGATCTGGCCCCGTTCAGACAGCTTGCCCTGGACCGCACCGCCTTGTTGACGCGCGACTTGAGCGAACTGGCAATATTGGATCCGACGGTGCCGTGCTGGAACGGCACCGCCCCCACCTCCGTGGCCGAATATGTGGGTTGGCGCTATGTGGTCGAGGGCTCGGTCATGGGCATCGCCATGCTGGGCCCGCGCATCCGCGCGCAATTAGGCCACCACTGCCCGCTGCACTTTTTTGGCCGCACCGATGCCGCCGGCTGGCATCATTTTTGCGGGTTGGCCGAGACGCTATGCCCGCCCCAACAATACCCGGCGGCAGGACAGGCGGCTTGCCGGCTATTCGCCGATATCGCCGATCTGTTCACCCGTCACCTGACCCGGCATGGCGCAATGAATTGACCGCCGAAGCGAGGTAAACGGCCATGGCCCACGTCATATTCTACGAAAAGCCCGGTTGCGGCGGCAACGCCCGGCAAAAGAAGACATTGTCGGATTCGGGACATGAATTGGTGGTGCGCGATCTATTGTCGCATCCGTGGTCGGGCGCCGAGCTGCTGGCCTTCCTCGCCCCCTTGCCCCCTGCCGATTGGTTCAACCGCGCCGCCCCCAAGATCAAGTCCGGCGAGATCGTCCCGGAAAATCTGGGTCCGGGCAAGGCCCTGGCCCTGCTGATGGAAGACCACCTGCTGATCCGCCGCCCGCTGATGCAGGTCGGCGACCAACGCATGGTCGGTTGGGATGAAGCCAAGGTCGCCGCCTGGATCGGCCTTGATGGCGCCGCCGGCATCGGCGAAGGCTGCCCCAAGCACGACCACGCGCCGAAGTGCGAACCGCCGGCGGCTTGACCCTACGCCCCGATGGCCAATAATTTGGGCACCTGGGCGCGGATTTCCTCGGCCACCGCCTTGTCCAATTTGTTCAACCAGGATTTGGGGATGGCCGACAGGCCGTAACAGGCGCCGGCCAACATGCCGACCATGGCGCCGGTGGTATCAGCGTCGCCCCCTTGGTTGACGGTCTGAATCAGACAATCCTGAAATGAATCGGTGACGAAATAAAAGTGCAGCACCGTTTGCATGGTGTCGACGATGTAGGCCGTGCTTTGGCCCTTGAACACCTCGAAACGGAAGCATTTGTGCTTGTCCACCAAGGCGGTGGCGATGGCCCGGGCACCTTTCATACCCTCGCCCTTCAGCAGCGCCTGAACCATGCGCACCATGGTCAACGAGGCGTGATCCGACAAAGGATGATTGTGGGTGATGTGACATTGCGCCAAGGTCCACGGCTCGACCCGGTCGGGTTGGCTCAAGGTCGCCAGAGCCATGGGTAACACCCGCATGGCGGCACCATTGCCGGCGTCGCCGTCGCAATAGGGGCCGTCCACGCTGCCATGGATCATATAGCGGCGGATGCCACGCCGACAGGTGTTGCCGATATCCACCGGACCGGTCTTCAGCCAGGCGGCAAATTCCTCGCACGCTTCGACGGCGTCGAAACGGCCCATGCGCGCCAGCGAGCGGCCCAGGGCCAGCGACATCTCGGTGTCGTCGGTGATCTGACCGGGGGCCAGATGCAGCCAGCCGCCGCCGACCATCTTGCGGTGGACGCCATATTGGCTTTGGATTTCACCGCGGGTCAGGAACTCGACGGTGGCCCCCAGGGCATCGCCCACGGCCAAGCCGAAATAGGCGCCCAAGGCCCGGTCCAGCAAAGGAATGTTTTGTTCCATGCGAACACTCTTTCCTAAAGATAGCTGGCATCGGCAAGGTATTCACCGCCGATGACCAGATATTCGCCTTCGCCCTTCAACGGATGGATGGGCAACAGCGTGTTGAAAAAAAGCATTTTCACCACCGGGACGTGGGCGGTGACGATGATGTCGCCGAAACAGCTGGCGACATCGCGATGTTCGGAAAACGACGCCAGATTGTTGATGCGCATCACCACCCGGCGGCGGTCGAGACGTTCGACGATCTGATGCTCGTCGAAGGAATTGGTGCCCCGATACAGGGTCAGATGGGTCTTGCCCGGCGCGACGAAGGTGGCCAGCGCCCATTGGCAGAACTCATACAACATATCCAATTGGGTATGGATGGAATTGTTGTGGAAGCGCGACGACATCTTTTCTTCCACATAAGCCGTCCATACCGGCCCGGTCAGGCGGTCGATGACCTGCTTATGGAAGGTGGGAAACAGGCCGAAGCGGCTTTGCACCCAACCTTTCAGTACCGCGCCTTCGGGGCCGTTGCTGTCATACCCCCAGCCCTTGAGCAGACGCAGGAACGAAGCGCGGAAACGCCGGGCCCGGTCGCCACCCTCGCGCTGTTCCGGATCAATGCCGAACATGGCGTTCATATAAGAGTGAAACGCCAAGCCGGCATCGGCCAGATCAGGGGCGTGCGAAAGCATCTCGAACAGATTCTTGTTCATCTCGCGTGCACCGGAAATGTGCAACTCCACCGGATGCGCATTGAATTCGCGGCAGCCCAGCAACTCGGTGGGCACCCCCACAAGATTGGTCGACTGACCGAAACTGCGCTTTTCCCTGGATGACACGCCCACCACTCCCATCCTGTCGGCGAAATCCTTGCAATAAATGTGCCCTTACCACCCACAGCCCTCCTTCCGACCGACACAGCAACGCCGAATGTGAGGCTTACGACAGCGTGTAGACTTCCCGACAGCCCCACAAAAACCCCCAACACACATGTTATGTATCTGTTTTTTAATGTTTTTTCGTTGTTTCGAAAAGTTGGCACGCCCATTGCCTCTATGGGAGCAGAGGCGGCGGCCGATGCCCCCGCCGACCCATTGAAGGCTAGACCAGCGAAAGGAACATCAATATGCCTCGTCAGATCGCTTTCTACGGTAAGGGCGGTATCGGCAAGTCGACCACCTCCCAGAACACCCTGGCCGCTCTGGTCGAGATGGATCAAAAGATCCTGATCGTCGGCTGCGACCCCAAGGCCGACTCGACCCGCCTGATCCTCAACACCAAGCTGCAGGACACCGTGCTGCACCTGGCCGCCAAGGCCGGTTCGGTCGAAGACCTGGAACTCGAAGACGTGATGAAGATCGGCTACAAGGGCATCAAGTGCACCGAAGCCGGTGGCCCCGAGCCGGGCGTCGGCTGCGCCGGTCGTGGCGTCATCACCGCCATCAACTTCCTGGAAGAAAACGGCGCCTATGACGACGTCGATTACGTCTCCTACGACGTGCTGGGCGACGTGGTGTGTGGCGGCTTCGCCATGCCCATCCGCGAGAACAAGGCCCAGGAAATTTACATCGTCATGTCCGGCGAAATGATGGCGCTGTTCGCCGCCAACAACATCGCCAAGGGCATCTTGAAGTATGCCGGTTCCGGCGGCGTCCGTCTGGGCGGCCTGATCTGCAACGAACGTCAGACCGACCGTGAAATCGATCTGTCCGAGAGCCTGGCTTCCAAGCTGAACACCCAGCTGATCCACTTCGTCCCGCGTGACAATGGTGTGCAGCACGCCGAGCTGCGTCGCCAGACCGTCATCCAGTACGCGCCCGACTCGAAGCAGGCCGGTGAATACCGCCAGCTCGCCACCAAGATCCATGCCAATGCCGGCAAGGGCACCATCCCGACCCCGATCACCATGGAAGAGCTTGAAGACATGCTGCTGGAATTCGGCATCATGAAGTCCGACGAAGCTGCCCTGGCCGAGCTCGAGGCCAAGGAAAAGAGCCTGTGCAGCTAATCACTGGCGACTGACCAGCCTTTATCGTTACCCCCGCCGCTCGTATGGCGGCGGCGGGGGATGCGAAAACCAGGATAAGGAGATGGGGCATGAGCCTCGACAACGCACCCGACGCTGCTTTCAATGAGGCCCTGATCAAGGAAGTCCTCGAGCAGTATCCCGAGAAGGCCGCCAAGAAGCGTGGCCGTCACCTCAACATCAAGAAGACCGACGACGCCGGTGCCTCCAGCTGTGGCGTCAAGTCCAACGTCAAATCCGTTCCCGGTGTCATGACCATCCGTGGTTGCGCCTATGCCGGTTCCAAGGGTGTGGTGTGGGGTCCGGTCAAGGACATGCTCCACATCTCCCACGGTCCGGTCGGCTGCGGTCACTATTCCTGGTCCCAGCGTCGCAACTACTTCAATGGCACGGTCGGCATCGACTCGTTCGTGACCATGCAGATCACCTCGGACTTCCAGGAACGCGACATCGTTTTCGGTGGCGACAAGAACCTGGACAAGATGATCGACGAGCTGAACGACCTGTTCCCGCTCAACAAGGGTATCTCGATCCAGTCCGAATGCCCGATCGGTCTGATCGGTGACGACATCGAAGCCGTCGCCAAGAAGAAGCACAAGGAAACCGGCAAGACCATCGTTCCGGTGCGTTGCGAAGGCTTCCGCGGCGTGTCCCAGTCGCTGGGCCACCACATCGCCAACGACGCCATCCGGGATTGGGTGTTCGAGAAGTCGAAGCCCGAGTGGGAAACCGGCCCCTATGACGTCAACCTGATCGCCGACTACAACATCGGCGGCGACGCCTGGCCTTCCCGCCGTCTGCTGGAAGAAATGGGCCTGCGCGTGGTCGGCATGTGGTCGGGCGACGCCACCTTGGCGGAAATGGAACGCGCTCCCAAGGCCAAGCTGAACCTGATCCACTGCTATCGGTCGATGAACTACATCTGCCGTCACATGGAAGAGAAGTACAACATTCCGTGGGTGGAATATAACTTCTTCGGCCCCAGCCAGATCGCCAAGAGCCTGCGCAAGATCGCTTCGCAGTTCGACGAGACCATCCAGGCCAATGCCGAGAAGGTCATCGCCAAGTACGAAGGTCTGGTCGCCGACGTCCTGGCCAAGTACAAGCCCCGCCTGGAAGGCAAGAAGGTCATGCTGTACGTGGGTGGTCTGCGCCCCCGTCACGTTGCCAACGCCTATGACGACCTGGGCATGACCATCGTCGGCACCGGCTATGAATTCGGCCACAACGACGACTATCAGCGCACCACCGATTACGTCAAGGAAGGCACGCTGATCTATGACGACGTCTCGGGCTACGAGCTTGAGAAGTTCATCGAAAAGATCCGCCCCGACCTGGTCGGTTCCGGCATCAAGGAAAAGTACGCCACCCAAAAGATGGGCGTGCCCTTCCGCCAGATGCACTCGTGGGACTATTCCGGCCCGTATCACGGTTATGACGGCTTCGCCATTTTCGCTCGCGATATGGACCTGGCCATCAACAGCCCGATCTGGTCGAAGTTCAAGGCTCCGTGGAAGGCCGCGTAAGCGCCAACCAACTGTAAAGCCTTACATTTTCTGATGTCACAACACCTCCTCGCGTGACGCCCACAAAACGGGGGCGCGAGGAGGCTGAAGGAGAACTGCCATGCCGCAGAGCGCTGACAAGGTCAAAGACCACATTTCCTTGTTCAAGGAACCGGAATACCTGGAACTGTTCGCCTCCAAGAAGGCTCAGTTCGAGTGCCGGCCCACCGACGAAGCCGTGGCCGCCCAGGCCGAATACACCAAGACCTGGGAATACCGCGAAAAGAACTTCGCCCGTGAAATCGCCACCATCAATCCGGCCAAGGCCTGCCAGCCGCTGGGCGCGGTGTTCGTGGCCGCCGGTTTCGAAGGTACCCTGCCCTACGTGCATGGTTCGCAAGGCTGCGTCGCTTATTTCCGTTCGCATCTGGCCCGTCACTTCAAGGAAGCCGTGCCGATCGTTGCCGACTCGATGACCGAAGATGCCGCCGTGTTCGGTGGTCTCGCCAACATCGTTGAAGGCCTGCAGAACGCCTACACGCTCTATAAGCCGAAGATGATCGTGGTTTCGACCACCTGCATGGCCGAAGTCATCGGCGACGATCTGTCGGCGTTCATCGCCACCGCCAAGGAAAAGGAATCGGTTCCGGCTGATTTCCCGGTTCCCTTCGCTCACACCCCGTCTTTCGTCGGCAGCCACACCACCGGCTACGACAACCAGATGAAGGGCATTCTCAGCTACTTCTGGGATCGTGAAGCGCAGTTGACCGCCGCTGCCGGCGACAAGATCAACATCATCCCCGGTTTCGACGGCTATGCGGTCGCCAACAACCGCGAGATCAAGCGTTACCTCGACACCATGGGCGTCGACTACACCTTCATCGGCGACGTTTCCGACGTCTACGATACGCCCTCCGACGGCGAATACCGCATGTATGACGGCGGCACCACGCTGGACGAGACCCGCGCCGCCATCAACGCCAAGGCCACCATCGGCCTGCAGGAATTCTGCAGCCTGAAGACCCTGGAATACGTGGCGACCAAGGGTCAGCAGACCGCCGCCTTCAACTATCCCATGGGCATCGGCGCCACCGACGCTTTCCTGATGAAGGTTTCGGAACTGACCGGCAAGGCCATTCCCGCCTCCATCGAAAAGGAACGCGGTCGTCTGGTCGATGCCATCACCGACAGCCAGGCTTGGCTGCATGGCAAGAAGTTCGCCGTGTTCGGCGATCCCGACTTCACCTTGGCCATGTCCGCCTTCCTGATGGAAATGGGCGCCGAGCCGACCCACGTCCTCGCCACCAACGGCGCCAAGGAATGGGAAGCCAAGGCCAAGGCCCTGCTCGCTTCCTCGCCCTTCGGTGCGTCGGGTCAGGTGTGGGCCGGTAAGGATCTGTGGCACCTGCGTTCGCTGCTGTTCACCGAGCCGACCGACTTCATCATCGGTTCGTCCTACGGCAAGTATCTGGAAAAGGACACCGGCATTCCGCTGATCCGTCTGACCTTCCCGATCTTCGACCGTCACCACCACCACCGCTTCCCCACCTTCGGCTACCAAGGTGCGCTGCGGGTTCTGGTCGAAATCCTCGACCGCGTGTTCGAAGTCGCCGACGAATCGGACATCTCCTTCGATCTGACCCGGTAACCTGCTGTCCCGGTTTAGATCGTACAAGCCCCGGAGCACCCCACTCCGGGGTTTTTTATGGTTCATCCCCCCATGTCCCGCTGATCGGGACGACGCCTCATATCCCGCTGATCGGGACTACGCCTTTCTCGGGTCCAGCCTGCGTTGCAGACCGTCGCCGGCCAGATTGAAGGCCAGCACGGTGACGAAGATGGCCAACCCCGGCCATAGCGCCTGAAGCGGGGCGCTCCAGATCACGTTCATGGCCCCGGTCAGCATGTTGCCCCAACTGGCCATGGGCGGTTGCACGCCCAGGCCCAGGAAGGACAAGGCGCTTTCCACCAGGATGATGTTGCCCACCGACAGGGTCGCCGCCACCACCATGGGCGAGGCGACGTTGGGCAGGATGTGACGGAGCATGATCCGCGTGGGCGTCGCCCCCAAGGCGGTGGCGGCGCGGACGTAATCGCGCGCCTTCACCGTCATGGTCTGGGCGCGGACCAGCCGCGCCGCTCCGGTCCAGCCGACCAGGGCGATGATCACCACCATGCGACCGATGGTGAAGGCCTCGGTCGATTGAGCTTCCGGGGCGATGCCCAGCTTGGTCGGGTCCAGCGCCGCCAGCACGATCAGCAACGGCAACAGCGGCAGCGCCATCACCCCGTCGGTCAGCCGCATCAGCAGGGCATCCAGCCGTCCGCCGTGATAGCCGGCCAGCAGGCCGATGGCGGTGCCCAAGAATGCGGCCAGCACGGCTGTCGCCAGGGCCACCGCCAATGACACCCGCCCGCCATGCAGCAGGCGCGAGGCGACGTCGCGGCCCAATTCATCGGTGCCCAGGGGATGGAACAGCGATGGCGGGGCATGGATGGTTGCCAGATTCATGGCTTCCGGGTCGGCGGCGACGAAGGGCGCCGCCACGGTCGCCGCCAGCAGCAGGGCCAGGACGATGGTGCCGATCAGCGCGGGCAGGTCGCGCTTCATCGCAGCGAAATCCGGGGGTCCAGCCGGGCCATGGCCATGTCGGCCAGCAGCGATCCGGCCAGGGTCATGGCAGTGGCCAGCATCAGCGCCGTCAGCGCCAGATTGAAATCATTACCCATCACCGCGTCATTGATCAGCTTGCCCATGCCGGGCCAGCCGAACACGGTTTCGGTGATCAGGGCACCGGAAAACAGACTGCCGAATTCCAGCCCCAGCAGGGTGACCAGCGGCAGCAAGGCGTTGCGCCACTGGTGCTTCAGGGCGATGCGGGCGGGGCCGCACCCCTTGGCCCTGGCGGTACGGATATAATCCTGCCCGGCCTCGGCCAACATGGCGGCGCGGGTGTGGCGGGCATACTGACCCAGACCGGCGATGGCCAGGGTGGCCACCGGCAGGGCCATGTGGCGCAAGCCGTCGATCACCCCCCCGCCATCGCCGCCCAGCGATTGCATGCCGCCGGCGGGCAGCCAGCCCAGGCTGACGGCGAAGACCAGCATCAGCATCAATCCCAGCCAGAAGGTGGGCAGCGAGGCCGAGGCGAAGGCGAAGGCGTTGATGGCATGATCGACCGCGCTGCCGGGACGCAGTGCCGCCACCATCCCCAAGGGCACCGCCAGCAGCAGCGACAGCGCCAAAGCCGACAGCATCAGGGTAAGGGAATTGACCAAGGCCGGTCCGATCACCGCCAGCACCGGCTGGGCGAACAGGCGGGAATAGCCCAATTCCCCCTGCACCACCTGACCGGCCCAGGCCAGATAACGCTGACCCCAGGGCTGATCCAGGCCGTACAGCGCCTTCAACCGCATTGCGTCAGCGGCGGTCAGGTTGGGGTCGGACGCGATCATCAGGTCGATGGGATCGCCGGGCATCAGCCCCATCAGCCCGTGCACCACCACGCTCATCACCGCCAGCACCATGGCGGCCTGGGCCAGCCGTCCCAGCAGCCACAGGCTCATGGCCGCCACCGCCAGTGTTCGATCCACAGGGTACTGGGGTCCTGGTGACCGGTGGGCTCTACCCCGATCAGGGGGCGCGGCAACACATAGGCTTCGGCGCGGAAGAACAAGGGTAGCGCCGGCAGGTCTTGAGCATACAAGTGCTGCAATTGCCGCCACAATTCGACCCGCTTGGGCTTGTCCAGCTCCACCTCGATGGCGTCGAGCAGGGTATCCATGCGCGGATCGGCGTAACCGGTATAATTCTGGCCGGTCCAGTTGTTGGCGGCACTAGGGACTTGGCTGGAATGCAAGGTGGTGCGCGGCACGTTTTCCGGCGCCGACACCCAGGCGAACAGGGCCAGATGGGCAAAGCGCCGCTTGGTCACGGTTTCGGCGAAGAACACCCGGGGCGGCTCGGCCTTCAGCCTGACATCAATGCCCAAGGCCCGCCATTGCCCCTGGATCACCTGCGATACCAACTCGCGTGAGCGGTTGCCGGCGGTGGTGATCAGCTCCACCGTCAACGCCTCGCCCTTGGCGTTGCGGCGGCTGGCGCCTTTCAGCCCCCAACCGGCCTCGTCCAGCAGCTTGGCCGCCTTGGCCGGGTCGTGGCCATAGGTGGGAACGTCCCCCGCGTGCACGCCGTCCAGCGGGTTGACCTGGGTATGGGCCACCGGTTGGCGCCCGTCGAACAATTGCCGGCTCATGCCCTGGCGGTCCAGGCCGTACATCAGCGCCTGACGCACCCGGCGGTCGGCCAGGGCCGGATTGTCCAGGTTGACGTCCATGTGTTCATAGACCAGCCCGGATTTGAAAATCACCTGAAAGCGTGGATCGTCGCGCTTGGCCAGGGCCAGCCCCTGTTCCAGCGGCAATCCCAATTCGCCGGCGATCATGTCGACGCCGCCCGACAGCAATTGCGCTTCCAAGGCAGCGGTGTTTTCCACCGCCCGCACCACCACCCGGTCGAAATCGGGCTTGGTCCCGCGCCAATGGCTGTTGCGTTCCAGCACCAGATGGCTGCCGGCGACTACCTGGGTGATGCGATAGGGGCCGTTATACAGGCCGGGCCGGGTGCTATCGTGGTCGTACAGGCTGCGATTGCGATAGGTGGCCGGGTCGGGGCTGAAGCGGTCGCGCTCCAGATGCGCCGGCAGCGGCTGGAAATCGTTGAGCGCGTTGTAGTCGAAGGTCAGGCGGTCGAGATGCACGGTGAAGGTCTTGGCGTCCTTGGCCTCGATCTTCAGGATACGGCGGTACATCTCGGCATTGCCCACCCCCGATTGCGGATGGCGGCCCACCTCCCAGGTGAACAGCACATCCTCGGTGGTCACCGGTGTGCCGTCGCCCCAAAAGGCATCGGCGGGCAGGGTGTAAGTCAGCGCCACTCGGGCCTTGCCGTCTGCACCGGTTTCGCGCTTGGCCAGCCCGTTGTCGAAGGTGGGCAGGCGTTCGCACAGCATGCAGACCAATTGCCATTTGGCGTCGAAAGCGGTCATGGGCCGGTTGGTCATACCCAGCACATAGGCCTTGGCCATCATCGATTCCATGTTGGGGTGCAGGCTGGCGGGAAATTGCGACAGGCCGATGGCCAGTTGGTCCTTGGCGCCGGCGGCCATGGGGACGGCCAGCACGATGATGGTCAGCAGCAGGCGAAACAAAGACGGCATCGGCCCCCCGAACGGCGATCGGCGGTCATGGTAGCATTGCCAAGGCCGTGGGGCAAAGCGCCACCCCCGCCGGTGGGGCGGGGGCGGCTGAAACCTCGTTATTTGGTGGTGGTGGCCGGCTTGTCGGCATAGGGACACCACGCCGGCAGCTTGCTGGTGTCGATCTTGCCGTTTTCGTCCACCGGCGGGCCGAAGCCGCGTTGGCCGGGACCGAAACCGGGGCCGCGTGCCATCATCATCGGGCCGGGGGGCACGTCACCATTGAGGCGGGCCTGCATCATCTGTTCATGACGCCAGCCGGGGCCGTAACCGGGGGCATTGGCCTTGGTCGTCGTGTCGTCGGCATTGGCGGCACAGCCGGCCAGGAGCAGCAGACCGGTGAAAACGGCGATGGTCTTCAATGTGGTCTTCATGGCTTCCTCCTGTACAAATCCTGTCCTTCCATGCATTGATTCAACCATCGGCGGGTAACCCAGGGATGACCGCCCGCATGGTTTTTGGCAACAAAGTGTAACAGGCATGATCCGCTGGTTTGTTCTGCTGCTGTGCATGATGGCGACGCTGCCCACGCAGGCCGCCGATTGCCCCCAATGCCCAGAGATGATCGCCTTGCCCGGCGGACTGGGGCGTCTGGGCGATGATAGCGCGCCCTATACGGTCCGGGTCGATGCCTTTGCCCTGGCCCGGACCGAGACCAGTGTGGGCCAGTGGAAAGCCTGTGTCGCCGGCGGCGGCTGTGCCGCCAAGGCCTCGTTGCGTTGGCCGGAAGATCATATGCCCATGACCAATGTCAGCTTCGCCGATGCCCAAGCCTATGCGACGTGGCTGGCGCGGATGAGCGGCAAGCCCTATCGCCTGCCGACCGAGGCGGAATGGGAATATGCCGTCCGTGCCGGCAGCCAAACCATCTTCCCGTGGGGGACGGGCATGGAAGAGGGCATGGCGGTGTGCCAGCACTGCGATCCCCGCTTCGACCGCCGCCCGGCCCCGGTGGCCAGCATGGCCGCCAATGGCTGGGGCTTCCACGATCTCAACGGCAATGTGTGGGAATGGACGGCCGATTGCTGGTATCCCAGCCATCAAGGCCGCCCGCGCGACGGCATCGCCCGCACCGAGGCCAACTGCCCCAAGCGGGTGGTCAAGGGCGGCAGCTGGTACTATGTGCCGCACCAGTCGCGCTCGGCCTCACGCGTGGGCGAGGACGCCCGTACTTACGGCTATGACATCGGCTTTAGGGTGGCACGGGATTGACGGTACCCGGGGATAAAGTCCCTCGGCTTCGCCTCGGTGTACTTTCCCCCGAGTATTTTATTCCGCCGGATCGCCCTTGATGCGCTCGATATTGGCGCCGCAGGCGGCCAGCTTTTCCTCGACCCGTTCATAGCCGCGATCCAGGTGATAGACGCGGTTGATGATGGTTTCGCCCTGGGCGGCCAGACCGGCCAGGATCAAGGACGACGACGCCCGCAGATCGGTGGCCATGACCTGGGCCCCGGATAGCGCCTTGACGCCACGGACGATGGCGGAAGAACCATGCACGTTGACGCGGGCGCCCATGCGCAGCAGTTCGGGGACGTGCATGTAGCGGTTTTCAAAAATGGTCTCGGTGATCATCGACGCACCGTTGGCGGTGGCGGCCAGGGCCATCAACTGCGCCTGCATATCGGTGGGAAAGCCGGGATAGGGCTCGGTCATGATGTCGGTGCCGACGATGTCGTGAACGTCGCCGCGTACCCGCATGCCGCGCGCGGTTTCCTCGATCACCACGCCGCAATCACGCAACACCTTGTTGACCGATTCCATCAGGTCGTAGCGAGCACCCACCAGTTCGACATCGCCCCGGGTGATGGCGGCGGCCACCGCATAGGTGCCGGTCTCGATGCGGTCGGGCACCACCGAATATTCGGCCCCATGCAGACGGTCCTGGCCCTGCACCCGCAAGGTGCCGGTGCCGATACCCTCGATCTTGGCGCCCATGGCCACCAGGCATTGGGCCAGATCGGTGACTTCCGGCTCGCGCGCGGCGTTGGCGATGACGGTTTCGCCCTCGGCCAGGGTGGCGGCCATCAGGATGTTCTCGGTGCCGCCCACGGTCACCTGCGGGAAGATGATGTGGGCGCCCTTCAGCCGGCCATCGACCTTGGCGTGGATGTAGCCCTCGGTCAGTTCGATGACCGCGCCCATCTGCTCCAGCGCCTTCAGGTGCAGATCGACCGGGCGGGTGCCGATGGCGCAGCCGCCGGGCAGCGATACCTTGGCCTGACCGCAGCGGGCCAGCAGCGGCCCCAGCACCAGCACCGAGGCGCGCATCTTGCGCACCAGATCATAGGGCGCGGTGGTGTTGACGATCTCGGCCGCCGTCAGGTCCAGCACCCGGCCGGTGTGGCCGCCCTGGGCCGAGGCGCCGTTCAAGGCCATGCCGACACCGTGCTGGGCCAGCAGATTGGCCATGGTGGTGATGTCGACCAGATGCGGCAGGTTGGACAGCGACAGGGTCTGATCGGTCAGCAGGCAGGCCGGCATCAGGGTAAGGGCAGCGTTCTTGGCGCCGCCGATGGCGATAATACCCTTGAGCGGGGTGCCGCCGATGATGCGGATCCTGTCCATGCTTGGTCCTTTGGAAATCGGAAAAAACAAAGGGCAGGGTTTACCCCCTGCCCGTAGCGCCTTTCAAGCTTTTACAGCTTGGGCAGGGTGACGCCCTGCTGGCCTTGGTACTTGCCGGAACGGTCGCGGTACGACGTCTCGCAAACGCCCGCACCCTTGAGGAAGATGAACTGGCAGGCGCCCTCGTTGGCGTAAATCTTGGCCGGCAGCGGCGTGGTGTTGGAAAACTCCAAGGTCACGTGGCCTTCCCATTCCGGTTCCAGGGGGGTCACGTTGACGATGATGCCGCAGCGGGCATAGGTGGACTTGCCCAGACAGATGACCAAGGTGTCACGCGGAATGCGGAAATATTCCACCGTGCGGGCCAGGGCAAAGGAATTGGGGGGGATGACGCAGATGTCGGTTTCGCGGTCGACGAAGCTTTTGTCGGAAAACTGCTTGGGATCGACCACCGCCGAATCGACGTTGGTGAAAATCTTGAATTCGGGAGCGACGCGGGCGTCGTAGCCATAGGAGGACAGCCCGTAGGAAATCACGCCTTCACGCTGCAATTTCTCGGTGAACGGTTCGATCATGCCATGTTTGGTGGCCATTTCACGAATCCAGGTGTCGGGCATGACGGACATTACGGACGCTCCACTGACTTTAGCCGCCCGTTTTACCGTCAGTTTCCGCGCCATGCAAGCCGCAGCCGGTACTATCGTCGACAGCGGCGTCATCGCTGTCGGCGCGCCCACGATCCTGCTGTTTGCGACGGCTGAGATTGGCGCGCAAGGCCTCGGCCTGACGACGGCGACGCAGCTCGGCCTGACTGCCCGGTTTGGGCTTGCCATCGGGGGGGATTGGGGTGTCGGTCATGCCCCGTATTTTGGCGGCTTTCCGCCTGGGGTCAAGATCGGAAAGAAAGCCCTTGACCGAGGGGAAAAGCTTTGGCATAAAGCGCCCCTCTTCACGGGGCAGCCGCCCTGGCACTGAAGACGCTGCCGTAGCTCAGTCGGTAGAGCATACCCTTGGTAAGGGTAAGGTCGAAGGTTCGATTCCTTTCGGCAGCACCATGAAAGGCCCTTGGGAAACCTAGGGCCTTTCGCCGTTTCAGGCACCAAGCCAGCTAGAAGCGGTTGTGATCATTCCCACGATATTCCCACTGGATTCCCATGGCAATGG
This sequence comes from Magnetospirillum gryphiswaldense MSR-1 v2, assembly GCF_000513295.1. NCBI lineage: Bacteria > Pseudomonadati > Pseudomonadota > Alphaproteobacteria > Rhodospirillales > Rhodospirillaceae > Magnetospirillum > Magnetospirillum gryphiswaldense. The sequence goes on along the minus strand of NC_023065.1, from coordinate 371,051 downwards.
GAATGAGGGGGGGGCTGTCTGGAAGGTTAGCCCTTACCAGGGTCGGGGATACGCTGGCGCGTTCCCCTGAGTGCTCTACCGACTGAGCTACGGCAGGAGTCGTTTTAACGCCCCTGTGGGGCGATCAAGCCCCTTGCGGGCAGATTCCCATCAGGAAAGTGAGAACGAGTCCGCTAACCCCTTGAAAACGCATCAGAGACGCCTCTCTCAACTAGAGTGAGGCCGTGCCCGAGGGTAAGCCGCGCACTCGGTTCGGGGATGCCCGTGCCCAAAAGCGAACAGGGGGGGGACGGGGGGCAGGGGGACTTACAATATGCTGGAACGCCCCTCCATAATTTCTCGACGAAATTCGGGCTTCCGACCATACAATGCGGGGGTGCGACGGCCCCTACCCAGGGGGTGATGCACAGGGCAATATGTGGCCGTAGTCTCCAGACTTGCGAGAACGCAGAATTGCGGAATTCTGAGACTTGGCGAGCGGTCAAGCTGAAAAGGGCTGTGATTTCTCTGGGAGCGAGTCTTTCTCCCCCAGAAATGTGCATGAGCTTGAGAAGGCCGGCGTCCGATGAATGAACGAAAAGACATCCCCGTCGATTTGGAATTGGAGCCTGTTGTCCTGCTTTGGCCGGATGAGCTTGAGGCCCAAGCTATCCGGGAAAAGCGCGAGGCCCTCGAAAATTTCAAATTTCTCGACGTTCACACTTGGTCAGATCACCCCGAGGTCAATCAGTTCGTTGATTTCATCTATGCAGAACATTTTAAGGCTCGAAAAAAGGTGGTCCAGAAACGCCATCTCAAGGTGGTGCTTCTCGACATTTATGTGACGTGGTGTGAGGTGCCTAACAGGGTCATAGCCTTCTCTAGGAACAATAACGATTACAAGGCTGGCTCTCGCTACAACGAATTGTTCATTTCCCATTTAACCATCGACATTGTGGATCGGCTTGTTGAGGTCGGGCTAATCGAACAGGCGAAGGGGTTTCTAGATCGGAACACGGGCATTGGACGGCTAGCACGCATATGGGCGACCGAAAAGCTGGTAGAGGAATTTCGTAGGGCGCGGTTCGGTCCATTGGACATCGGAAGCCATCCAGATCGTCTCACGGTCATCCTCCGCAACAGTCAGGGGGAGGATGAGGAGGACGAGGATGGTCGGAAGCGCGATATCGAATACGAGCCTGACGATAACACGCGACGCATGTCAGCGGTGCTGGCCGACTATAACGCTTTACTCCGCCGCACGTTCATTGACATCCCTACGCTTGATGAGCGTTGGATCAGTATCCAGAAGGGAAATGAGGCCAACACGCTCGCAGTGAGCCAACGAGACAAATTCGTGAGGCGTATCTTCAACAGGGGTTCATTTGCCTGCGGAGGTCGCTTCTACGGGGGCTGGTGGCAACGCTGCCCGAAGGAGTGGCGAGGCCACATCTTCATCGACGATAGGCCGACGAACGAGATCGACTTCTCAGGGCTCCACGTCGTCATGCTCTACGCTGAGCTCGGAATTCCATATTGGGCAGTGATTGGGGGGGATCCTTATGATGTGCCTGCGCTCGACTTCCTGGAGAACAGCGCAGAACGTCGTACTGCAGCCAAGAACCTGATGCTGGTGCTCCTCAACGCCAGGACCACGAATGAGGCTTATTCGGCCTTTCGGAATAAGGCTGCGGCAGGGACAAGTGCGAAAGCGTTCACGAATGATCAACTCGCGCGGCTACATGGGGCATTGGCTGATAAGCATCCAAGAATTGCTGACCAGTTCGGAGCCGATGTGGGCATTCGTCTGATGAACCTCGATTCCATGATTTCGGAACGCGTCCTGACGAGCTTCCTTGTTCGAGGGGTCCCCGCCCTATCCTTGCACGACAGCTATATCGTCCCCACGGGATACGAGAGCCTCCTCAAGGAGGAAATGCGTAAAGCCTTTGAGGGAGTTATGGGGGGTCCTCTCTTAGGAAGGGAAGCTCAAGCCCTCAGGGAAAACCAAGTTCAAGTCGAGGTTCTTTTAGAAAAACTGATGGGATGGATGCCCTATGATGACGTGCCAGGACAAAAGAAAGACGAAGAGAATTATTTGGCGAGAGCACACCCAATCAGAACAGATCGTTATCTCCATGAGTGGCAGAATTTCAAGATATGGAGAGATACTAACAGAGACAATCTATGAATATAAGATACCATATAAGAATATCATTACTAAGACCTATTCGCGCCATGAGATGCAGTGTTTCAATGTGGCCCCGCCTATTGATTTTGATATTCCCCGACCTTCCTTGCAGAACCGTTCCCAGCCGAACGGGCCCAACTGGACACCTCATAAAAACCTGGGCGTTGGCCTGATTTTGGCCTGACGGGAGCGGCATTGCTGCCGGTCAGCCCCTATCGGCGCCAATTTCCGCAGTCCATTGGTGGTTTCGGACGGGGGTTCCCTGGTTTTGCCCTCAAGCGGGCACACGTTTCCTCTCAAGCCACATGAAACGCCGCATGTTGTAGGCGAGGTTGATCATGCCGATCTTGGTTTCCGCCCTGGCCTTGCCGATGGTGCGGACGATGGCGGCCATTGGCCCCTTCTGGTGGGCGAAGATGTGCTCGATCTTGGAGCGCACCATGGATTTGAGCGCATTGGCCTTGCGGGTTCTGTCCGGCATCGGCTTGCCCTTGGGCTTCTTGCGATGGACCTGGGAGACGAAACCGTTCTTCACCATGAACGTCTCGTTCTTTTCCGAACGATAGGCCGTGTCGGCCCAGACGCCGCTCGCCGTATTGGTCTTGTCGAGCAGATCAGGCAGCCGGGCACCATCATGAGCAGCCGCATCCGTCACCAGCCATTTGCGGATCAGACCATGCGCCCGGTCCGCCGAAACGTGGTTCTTGTAGCCGAAGGATGGGACGGCCAGGTCGACCTGGGGCTGGCCATCCTCACGGGGCTTGGCCTTGGAATACTTCACCGTCCAGCGAGCATCGCGGTCTTTTTGGCGCAATTTGGCGGGCTTGTCCTGCCAGCCGTCGGGAATGGTTCCGGCCTTGATCGCCGCCTTTTCGCCATCTGTATTGCGCTGCTTGGGTGCGGCGACAATGGTGGCATCCAGCAATTGCCCCGACATCGCCAGATAGCCTGCCTCCCGCAGAGCCGCATCAAACCGCTCGAACAGACCCTTGATGGCGCTGGCCTTGGTCAGGTGCTGGCGGAACGTCCAGATCGTGTTGGCGTCGGGAACCGGATCGGCAATCCCCAACCCCAGGAACCGCTTCCAGGTCAGGCGGTCGCGCATGAAATATTCTGCGGCCTCGTCGCCCAGGCCATTCATCGCCTGCAGGATCAGCACCTTGAACATCAGCACATGATCGAACGGCGGACGACCGCCTTTGGCGCCATTCGAGCGCGGAACCGCTCGTTCAAGGTCAGCACGGAACAGCTCGAAATCAATCGTACGGCTCAAGTGTTCCAGCACGTCGCCTTTCTTCGACAGACCCGCCAGACATTCTTCAATGTCGAAAAATCCCGGTGCCTTCATCGCCCCACCTCACAGCCGCGATCCCGTCTGTGAATCAAACGCCCGCCCAAATCGCCAGGGTTTTTGGAGGTGTCCAGGTGTCGTTGACAAGCATACCCACACGTCTTACAGAGCAATGCAATACTGAAATACGCAAAGCAATGCCCATTTCACTTTGGGCCGCGTGCGTCTGATCAAGGGATCAGGAAGACCATGAAAGTTCTTGTTGCGGTCAAGCGCGTCATTGATTACAACGCGAATATCCGGGTGAAGCCAGCCCAAACGGGCGTCGAGACCGCCAACGTTAAGTGTTCCATGAACCCGTTCGACGAGATCGCGGTGGAAGAGGCCGTTCGCCTGAAGTGAACGGGCAAGGCGAGTGAGATAAATAGGTCCATTATCCCCCCCCTACGATGGAGGTGTGATATGTTTAGTTCTTTCCAATTTGGCCTAGATATTGCCACAGCTCTTTCAGTAATTGGTGCGAGCGTGGCATTTATAATTAACCAAGCACGCATCCGCAGGGAAGATAAGGAGGAATTGCGGGCTGAAAAAATAAACAATCACACCATTAGAGTTATTGAAAAGCTATCAGATCTCATCGATAACTACAATAGTTCTTATGCAAGCTTCGTTTATAGCGTTCACAAAAGAGATGGATCATCTGACGTAAATCTTTTGAACCGTGATGCCCAGAAGATTATTGAATACTGTAGGAACATTGCTATGCCTCTGTATGCCTTGCTTTACGCATCGAGGGAACTGAAAGTTATAGAAAAAATACTTAGCGAAATGAAAAACTGGAATTCTGATTTGGTAGCTGGTTTTGAGAATAACGATTTAACTATGATCCGGCTCACCGATCCTGGGCGAATTGTCGGGGAGGGGATAGCGGCTCTTTCAACTTTCTAGGTGTTTAGTCCCGGCATTTGGTGGTGCATTCTTGTCCACGGAGTGGAAGGAGGCACTATGGGCTAGGTTCTACACGGCAGCGCCACGACGACAGAGGCAGTCCGTCGAGCAATACAAGATAGTCAAGAGAGCTTGAGGTAATTGCTCACGGGGGTGGCGAAGGGCTTGCGCTGCGGCCCGGAATATGAGTCAACCTATGTATGAAGCTGGACACCTCTAAAAACCTCGGCGCTGGCCTGATTTTGGCCTGATCGGATCGGCCGTGGTGCTGGTCAGGCCCTATCGGCGCCGATTTCCGCAGTCCATTGGTGGTTTCGGACGGGAGTTCCCTGGTTTTGCCCTCAAGCGGGCACACGTTTCCTCTCAAGCCGCATGAAACGCCACATGTTGTAGGCGAGGTTGATCATGCCGATCTTGGTTTCCGCCCTGGCCTTGCCGATGGTGCGGACGATGGCGGCCATTGGCCCCTTCTGGTGGGCGAAGATGTGCTCGATCTTGGAGCGCACCATGGATTTGAGCGCATTGGCCTTGCGGGTTCTGTCCGGCATCGGCTTGCCCTTGGGCTTCTTGCGATGGACCTGGGAGACGAAACCGTTCTTCACCATGAACGTCTCGTTCTTTTCCGAACGATAGGCCGTGTCGGCCCAGACGCCGCTCGCCGTATTGGTCTTGTCGAGCAGATCAGGCAGCCGGGCACCATCATGAGCAGCCGCATCCGTCACCAGCCATTTGCGGATCAGACCATGCGCCCGGTCCGCCGAAACGTGGTTCTTGTAGCCGAAGGATGGGACGGCCAGGTCGACCTGGGGCTGGCCATCCTCACGGGGCTTGGCCTTGGAATACTTCACCGTCCAGCGAGCATCGCGGTCTTTTTGGCGCAATTTGGCGGGCTTGTCCTGCCAGCCGTCGGGAATGGTTCCGGCCTTGATCGCCGCCTTTTCGCCATCTGTATTGCGCTGCTTGGGTGCGGCGACAATGGTGGTGACCTGCCCTGGAACTTTCATCCAGCCGTAAGTATCAACTTCTGATCGAAAACGACATCGTGACGATTCGCGTCCCCATAACTTACCCAAGGCATTCATTTGTTCCCCTTATATTCTTTGGATCGCTTGGCACATTGGGGATTGAAGAGGGATTATTTTGGCTGCTCGTTAAGGAAGGGTAGCTCGGAACTGGATTCGTGGCTTGGACGGAAATGCCCGTAAATCAACAGCACTATAATTTAATTCATGATGATTTTAGACGTCACTTGATCGACGAGCAAAACTGAAACACCACCCATCTTTTTGACTAGAGCGATAGCTTCAAGTTCCTCTAGATCGTCACTATGCATTCCATAAGTAGCGGTCCGATGTTTTCCCCGCAACATTTCACCCGTTGGAACTTCGTATGAGAGCTTGTATCTCCCGCCAGGACATTCATCGCTTGATATGTCCTCCCTCATAGGCACTTCTTTGATTTTTAATCTATAATTAACAATAGCCTGCTCGGCTTCCAAAATAAGGCTTTGAGAACCAAAGCGGGATTTCATCGACACTAGCCCCTGCTCAAAACTTGGCAGAATCGCATTCAATGCTTCACCCGCAGAAATGTCGGCTCTTTTTAGCGCTTTGAAGTGTGCCCATGTGAAACCCACTTCAAGCATGACGCTCCCCAGAAACCCACTATCCACCCCAAGCAAGCGGGCAATCTCTCCACAAAATTTGCGGCCTGTGAAAAAACTAAACACGTTCTTCTCCGTGCTTTGAAAGCAGCTTCGAAGCGGTTTCCTCAAAGCTTTCAGAGAGATGACCAAAGAACATGATGTGTCTATGGTAAAACATTGGATTTGCTCTAGCTTTTTCCAGGCGCCCGCCTAACAAATGGGTGCACATGCATCGCGTTGGATAGTCCAGCGTTTCATCAATCATTCCTTGTTCAAGGATGTGGCACGCGGCCAGAAACGGAGCGGCTGAATCCTCCTTGTAATACGCAAGGGTTCGTAACTGCTCAAGATCGTTAGAGCATTTTCACATCGAGCGTCCATATCCGTCGTGGGCGAAGAAATTGGCGCATTCCTCGGGCGGAAACAGGTCGATGAGTTTTCCGATCACGTCCCATAAGGTGTTGATGGTGCGAGCTTGCGCCTTTCGCAGCAGGCTCTTGAGCTTGGCGAAGGCGAGCTCGATGGGATTGAGGTCTGGGGAGTAGGGCGGCAGATACCGCAGGGTGGCCCCTCGGGCTTCGATGAGTTGCTTGACCCCTGCCACCTTGTGGGCGGGCAGATTGTCCATTACGACGATGTCGCCGGGCCGCAAGGTCGGAGCCAGGACCTGCTCGACATAGGCCAGGAAGATCGCGCCATTCATCGCCTTGTCGATGACGAAGGGGGCGGAGATTCCGTCATGCCGGAGCGCCCCGACGAAGGTGGTCATTTTCCAATGACCGTGCGGCACCGCAGCCAGCAGCCGCTGACCGCGCGGCGCCCGTCCGTAGCGCCGGGTCATGTTGGTCGATGCCCCGGTTTCATCAAGGAAGACCAAGCGGGTTGGGTCCAGCGCCGGCTGCTCGGCTCGCCAGGCGATGCGTCCTTCGGCTACGTCGGGACGTTCCTGCTCGGCAGCATGCGCACTCTTTTTTTCAGACTGAGGTCGAGCCGCTCAAGCGTGTTCCACAGGCCGCCGACGCTGATCGACACGCCCAATTCGGCCAGAACCCAGGCGCGCAACTCAGCCAGCGTGGCATCGGGCTCGACCTTGATCTGCGCCTGCAACGCCTCAAGGTGAGCCGCCAGCTTCTGTCCTGGCCGCCCAGGCCGTGGCTTCACCGTCGTCTCGCCGGTGGCCCGGCGGCGGCCTTGGGCCTTGTAGATGTACGAAACGCTCACCCGGAACAGCGGCGCCACCTCGTAGGCGCTCATGCCGCTGTCCACAGCCGCCAAAACTCTATCGCGCAAGTCCTGAGAATAGGACTGCCCTGAGCGCCACGTCATCGCATCATCCTCGGGAGCGTTGTTACCGAAGATGTTGAATCACAAAATGACCTCAGGGGGAATCCTCTACCGATTCCGCTCGGCGTGAAACCGCTCTAGCAATCCAATCCGTGCTAAACAAACGAATTACGAAAGATTGATCCTCGCATTGCGCCTTGATTTCCGCCATCAATTTAGCGGCATAGAGACGTCGCATAAATCTGCCGAACATTCGCACCTCTTGGTATCCATCCGGTGAAGGACGCAGGGGGGGGGCGGCGTCAGGCGGCGACGGCGGAGGCCGGGTTGGCGTTCCGCCAGTTCCAGGGCAGGAGTTCGTCGATGCGGCTGGCGGGGTGACCCGCGATCCGTGCAAGGACATCGGCCAGCCAGGCTTGCGGATCGATGTCGTTCATCTTGGCTGTGACGATGAGGCTGTACATGGAGGCGGCACGCTGTCCACCGCGGTCGGACCCGGCGAAGAGCCAGGACTTCCGGCCGAGCGCGATGCCACGAAGGGCGCGTTCGGCGGAATTGTTGGTCATGCAGACGCGGCCGTCGTCGAGGAAGCGGGTGAAGGCGGGCCAGCGTTTCAGCATGTAGTCCATGGCCTTGGCAAGATCGTTGCCTCGCGACAGACCGGCGCGCTTCTCCGTCAGCCATCGTTCCAGGTCGGCGACCAGGGGGGCGCTGAGCTCCTGGCGGATCGCCCGCCGCCGGTCGGCGTCCTGGCCGCTGATGGCGCGCTCGATCTCGAACAGGGCGTCGATGCGCCGGACCGCCTCCAGCGCCAGGGGCGAGATCACCGAGGCAGCCCGGCCCTCGGCCTTGCGGCGGGCATTGGCCGCCAGGTCGGCTAGGGCGAAGAACGGACGCCTCGCATGCGCCCAGCAGGCGGCCTCCAGGATTGGCCCGGGTTTTCGGTCGGGCAGGTAGAGTGCGCCATAGCCCCCATAGGCGTCCGCCTGGAGCAGCCCGGCATACCCAGCGAGATGGGCCTGGGGGTGTTCACCTCTCCGGTCGCGCGAATAGTAGAACATGGCCGCCGGTGGTGCCGGTCCGCCGAAGGGGCGGTCGTCGCGGACATAGACCCAACATCGGCCGGTGTCGGTCTTGCCCTTCGCCAGGACGGGCACCGTGGTGTCGTCGCCATGCAGACGCGCGGCGGCAAACACATGGGCCTCGATGCGCCGGATCAACGGCTCCAGGGCGGCGCAGCCGGCGCCCACCTGGTCGGCCAGCGTGGACAGGCTGAGCGGCACACCCTCCTTGGCATAGCGCTCGGCCTGGCGGTTCAGCGGCTGGTGCTGCCCGAACTTCTCGAACAGGATCATGGCCAGCAGGCTGGGGCCGGCCCAGCCGCGCGGGGTCACATGGAAGGGCGCCGGCGCCTGGCTGATCTTCTCGCAGTCCCGGCAGCTGAACTTCTCGCGGACCCGCTGGATGACCTTCCACTGGCGCGGGATCACCTCCAGGGTCTCGGTGACGTCCTCGCCGATCTTGCGCAGACGGTCACCGCCGCAGCAGGAGCAGGCCGACGGAGCCGGCTCGACCACCCGCTCGCGCGGCAAATGCTCGGGAAACGGCTTGCGGGCAGGCCGGTTGCGGGTGAAGGCCGCCACGTTGGTGGTGCGCGCCGCGGCCTTCTCGGCGGTGATCTCGTCCTCGGTGGCCGCCGCCGCCAGTTCCTCGAACGCCAGCTCCATCTGGTCGATCAGGCGGGCCGAGCGTTCCGCCCGGGGGCCGTAGAGTTCGCGCTTCAGTTTCTCGATCTGCAGCTTCTGGTGCGCGATCAGCGCCTGGTCCTCGGCGGCCCTGGCGCGCGCGACCGCCAGCTCCGCCCTCAGGGCGTCGATGTCGTCTGTCGGGGTCTCGCGGCCGATTTCCATGCCCCAATGGAATCATAAAACCCGGCCGCTGACTCGCTAAAAATGTGGGTTTCCGCCCTATCCGGCACTTCGCGGGCGGAAGGTGTGGCGCGGGTTGCGCCAGTCGATCCCGTCGAGCATGTAGGCCAGTTGGGCCGACGAGATCGCCACCACGCCGTCAGCCGGAGAGGGCCAGATGAACCGCCCCTTCTCCAGGCGCTTGGCGTACAGCGACATGCCCAGGCCGTCGTGCCAAAGGACCTTGATCAGATCCCCCCGAGCACCCCGGAAAACGAACAGGTCACCGGCGTGGGGATCGCGGCCGAGCGCCTCCTGCACCTGCAGCGCCAAGCCGTTCATGCCGCGCCGCATGTCCGTCCGCCCGACCGCCAGCCAGACCCGGACGCCCGTCGGAACCGGGATCATCGCCGCTCCAGCACGTCCAAGACCCGGCACAGCAGCTGGGCACCGACACCATCGCCGACACGGACACGGTAGCCACCAGCCAGATCGATCTCCACCACGCCGGCAGAAGAAGAGGCTTCCTTCCGCCCGGAGGCCGCCATGTCCTCGGCCACCACCACCGGCACCATATGGGCCGGCACCGTCTCGCCCTGTTGTCCCCCGAAACGCTTGCGCCAAGTGAAAACCTGATTGTCGTTGACCCCGTACCGCCGCGCCACCCCGGCCACAGAGGCCCCGGGCTCGTAGGTCGCCGCGACGATCTCCCGCTTCAGATCCTCAGGCCAAGAACGGTTCCGCCGCCGCCCGGTCGAGTTTCTGTCCATAAATGAATCCGTGGACACTTCCGCCAACTTCAACGCCAATCAGGCGATCAGCTTCGCCGAAGCTCACCCGGCCGGGAAGGCGGTCCACGCCGGAGGGATACACCTCTTGTCCGTTAAGGCCCTTTGATTAGCATAATGAGGACCATACTCCGTGGTTTAACCGTCTTCAAGATGCTCGCCTGTTCATATGGATGCGCAGGCCTTAGTAAAATGGAATTTAAGGAAATTGAGAGTACTGCGGGGCCTTTCGCAGGAGGCTTTAGCCGTGGATGCCGAAATTGATCGAACCTACGTCTCCCGCCTTGAGAGAGGCTTGGAAAATCCGACGATCGCAGTCCTCGCACGAATTGCTAAAGCTCTCGAAGTCGATATCAGAGAATTCTTTGAACTCCCCGCCGAGGGTGCCCCTCCTCCACAGCCTTTGCGAAAAGGACGAAAACCCCCACAGTAACCATCTAGGGAATCAGACCACATCAATCTAATAAGTGTATAACATCTTTTACGTTTAAATGCGTATACCGCTGAACACTTCTTACGTCACGATGCCCACTCACCATCATGATCTGAGCTTGATTGAAACCACGCTTGGCAACCTCGGTGATGCGGGTATGGCGTAGCTGGTGGAGGCGCACATCATCGGGTAATCCCGCCACCCGACGAGCCCGGCGAACGGCTTGGGTGACGCTGAGAGGGGCGACTGGGAACAGCCTTTGGTTGGGCTTGCAATCCTTGGCGCTTTCGGCAAGCAGTTCCACCGCTCGTAGGGTAAGAGGAACGAGCCTATCGCCCGTCTTACCGTCAATGACAGCAACCGTCCGTTCCGCGATATTGAGTTGGCGAGGTGTCAGCTTGAGTATTTCGGACCGTCGCATGGCTGTTTCATAGGCCAGTTCCACCACCGTCCGCATGACGGGGGTAAGGGCTTCAATCAGCGTTTGAAGCTCTGCACGGCTGACCACCTTGTTCCGAGGCTTGGAATTAGCGGGAAGCTGAATGTCCTTTACAGGGTTGGTCAGGGCGACGAGGTATTCCCGTCGTGCCCAATTGAATATCCGGCCGATGAAAATGAGATCGTGACGGCATGTTGCGGATGCCACTTGGCCGAGGCGATAGAGCCTGTAGGCGTTGACATGTACGGGCTTGATATCTGCGACACAGAACGGCAGGCCGTTGGCGAGAAACGCCTTCGTGATGTGGCGAAGCTGGAAGCGGGCATATTCCTGAGTAGGTTTTCCAGCCATGGCTATATCGCAATATCGCTTGCCCAGTTCGGCCAAGGTAAGGCTTAGAATCGGATCATTGTGGGCGGAAGACGCTTGGGCGGTTTGCTCTATTCCGGCTTCATAGGCCTCTGCCCAACACTGGGCGTCCTCAAGGCTATCGAAGCTTTTGGAGGCGGGCTTATGGCCTTTGCGACGGATTTGAACGTTGTGCTTTCCTGAAGGTAGCACTTTGAAAGTAGCCAATTTTCATACCCTTTATGCTCCTTCTAGCCAGTGATTTGGTAAGGGTAAGGTCGAAGGTTCGATTCCTTTCGGCAGCACCATGAAAGGCCCTTGGGAAACCAAGGGCCTTTCGCCGTTTCAGGCTGCGGACATCTCCTTGCGGTAACGACGGATCAGCCACAGGCCGCCGGCACATAGGGCAAGGGCGGTGGCGGTCATCACCACGCCGAACAGGGCGAAGACGGCGATAAAGACGTCGATGCTGCGATCGGTGTTGGAAAGGTATTGCTGCACCATGGGGACGGTGATGAGCACGCTACCGATCAGGCTGGGCACGCCGACGGCCAGAAAAACTCCCCCCAAGATCAGTTTAAGCCGCGATGGCCGTGCCTTGACCGGCAGAGGATAGGGCGCTTCCTGCCGATGACGGCGAGGATGCAGGCTTTTCCGAATGAGCACGAACAGCAAAAGGGCGAGAATAATTCCCGGTACGGCCCAAAGTAAAAACGTACGGAATGTGGAAAAAAATAATTCGTCCATGCTCATATCCTGTTGTGCCGGCCCTGCTGCCCGACATCTCCCAGGATAACCTTGCCGCACGATGTGCCGCAAGGCGGCGGCCAAGGGTGTACGCCGCTATCTCACCCTTCGCCGGTCAGCATGGCCAGGCTGACCGCGCCCAGGTCGGGCCACACCGCCTTGGCCGCGCTCACATCGTCGCCGGCGGTGTACAGACTGGGGGTGATGATCGCCGCCAAGCCGGCGGCTTGGGCGGCGCGCAGGCCGTTGGCGGAATCCTCGATGGCCAGGCATTGCTCTGGTGGCAGGTTCAGCCGCGACAGCACGGTTTCATAGACCTGGGGATGGGGTTTCTTCAAAGGGGCATCGTCGCTGCACGCCATGGTCTCGAACCAGCCGGGCTCGATCCCGGTGCCGGCCATCAAAGCGATGACATTGGCCCGGGTGGTGGTGGTGGCGATGGCCAGACGCAGGCCGGCTTGGCGCGCTTCCCCCAGCAGGCGGGCGATGCCCGGGCGCAAGGGCACGGCGCCGGTGGCGACCTGGGCGGTATAAATTTCGGTCTTGCGCCGATGCAGGGCCAGGACCAAGACGTCGGTCACCGGATGTTGGCGGCTTTCGGCGAAAGCGCGCAGGCGCTCCTTGCCGCCCGACACCTTCAGCAGTGATCGGTAAAGCCCCGGATCCCAATGCCAGTCCAGCCCGGTTTCACCGAAGGCCCGGTTGAAGGCGTTGCGGTGGGCTTCCTCGGTTTCCGCCAAGGTACCGTCGACATCGAAGATGAGGGCCTTGATCTTCATGCTCGTAGTCTAAGGCGTGGCGGTTGGTGCCGCCACGCCCCTATCGGGTGGGGTGAAACTGCCCTATTTGACCGGAACGACATTGTCGCTGCCCTGCGCCCCCATGTAGACGGCCAGGATTTCCACCGGCTCGGGGCCTGGATTGGTGCCGCGATGGGTGACCGCCATGGCTTCGACCATGCCTTGGCCGGCGGTGAAGGTCTTTTTGCCCTGGGCGCCGTAATCGACCACCACCGTCCCTTTCAGGATGTAGGCGAACATGGGGACGCCGTGGCGGTGGAACACGGTTTCGGCGCCGGGGGCGATGGTGACGATGTCAGCCTTGACCTCGGCCGGACCGCTGGTCGGATAGGCGATGGTTTCGCCCGCCACTGTGGTGGCGGTCTTCAGCACCGGACGGGTGGGATAGGCATCGGCGGCCTGGGCAGCGGCGAGCGGACAGGACAGCAACACCGCCAGCAGGGCGGATTGAAAAGACAGGCGCATGATCTTCCCCGAATCAATCCATCAAGGGGAAGATCATGCATGTTTTTCACCCCTGGGGCGAGGGTCTCCATTCATAGATGTCCACCGGGGCTTCCTTGCATGAACAGCCCGAGCCGACCTTGCCGCAACCGCCTTGCATATCCAGCTTGCACAGACGGCCTTTGGCCATCCATTGCTCGAGCATGGGCAGGATGGCGCTGGCCGGACTGTCGAAGTGCAGGCTGATTTCCGCCACCGACGCCCGCTTGCGTTCGACCATGAAGGCTTTCAGTTCCGACAGGGTCATGACGCCCCCCTATTCCGCCGCTTCGGTGGCGAGACGGCGGGCCTGGGCCCGACCGATCAGCCACATGGCGGTCACCGCCATGGCCAGAACGCCGGCGCACAGCGACAGCCACAGACCGGCGGTGGCCGGATTATCGGCGAAATGGGCGACCTGATAGACGCTGACCGAGGCCATATAGCCCAGCACCGTGGTCCAGGCGGCACCAAAGGCGGTCCAGCCCAGGCTGGTTTCGTGGCGGATGGCACCCAAGGCGGCAACACAGGGGGTGTAGAGCAGGATCAGCACCATATAGGCCAAAGCGCCGGCGACACCGTCGAAGCGAGCAACCATGGCGCCGAAGGTGCCGCCGCCCACTTCCAGCTTTTCCGCCGCCGAACCGGCATCGGTGACATAGCTGACGTCGAGGCCCAGCGGATCGCCCAACGAATCGACGACACCAGCCAGATTTTCCGGGATGGTGGCCAAAGCCGCCATCAGCTTGGCTGACAGGGTTTCAGGCTTTTCCACCTTTTCCGGGGCGGCGGTTTCGCCTGCCGCCGGCGCGGCGGCAGCCTCGGCGGCATCCTGCTCGGCGGCTTGGGTGTAGAGGGTGTTGAGCGTGCCGACCACCGCTTCCTTGGCGAAGATGCCGGTGAACAGGCCCACCGCCGCCGGCCAATTTTCCTCGGTCAGGCCCATGGGCTTGAAAATGGGGACGATGCTTTGGCTGGCTGCCGACAGCACCGAATCACGGCTGTCTTCCTTGCCGAAGCTGCCATCGGTGCCCAGCGCGTTGAAGAACGACAGGATCATGACGATGGGAACGATGATCTGACCGGCGCGGAAGATGAATTCCCGCAGGCGCTGCCACGCCTGCAACACCACGGTGCGGATGGTCGGCAGGTGATAGGGCGGCAATTCCATGACGAAATGCGACACCTCGCCCTGCAACAGGGTGTTCTTCAGGATCAGGCCGGTGAGCACGGCGAAGGCCAGACCGACCAGATAAAGGCCGAAGACGATGTTCTGGCCGTTGACCGGGAAGAAGGCGGCGGCGAACAGGGCGAATACCGGCAGCCGTGCCCCGCACGACATGAACGGCGCCATCAGCGCGGTCAGGATGCGGTCGCGGGAGTTTTCCAAGGTGCGGGTGGCCATGATCGCCGGCACGTTGCAGCCGAAACCGACGATCAAGGGCACGAACGACTTGCCCGGCAGGCCGATGGCGCGCATGGCCCGGTCCATGACGAAGGCGGCGCGCGCCATATAGCCGGAATCTTCCAGAAACGACAGAAACAGGAACAGGCAGGCGATGATGGGGATGAAGGTGGACACCGTCTGCACGCCCGAGCCGAAGCCCTTGGCCACCACCACCAGACCTTCGGGCAGGCCCAGCCCGGTCAGCAAGTCGCCCAAGCCATCGACCATGATGGCGCCCACCGCCTGGTCGAAGAAATCGATGAAGGCGCCGCCGATATTGATGGTGAATAAGAACATCAGATACATGGCCAGCAGGAACACCGGCACGCCCAAAAAGCGGTTGAGCACCACCTTGTCGATGCGCCGGGTCAGGGCCAGCGATATCTTACGCGGCTGGTGGAAGCAGGCGGCCATGGCGGTGCCGACAAAACCATAACGCCCGTCGGCGATGATGATGTCGGGTTCCTCGCCGCATTGGGCCTCGATGGCTTCGGCGTGCACTTGCAGGTCACAGCCCAGCTTGCCGGCGGCCAGGGTCTCGACGAAGGAATCGCCCTCCAGCAGGCGCAGCGCCGCCCAGCGCGGGTCGATTTTGGCGGCACCGGCGGCTTCGGCCAGCTTGGGCGCCAAGGCATCGATGGCGGCGTTGACGGCGGCGGCGTGCTCGGGATGGGCGTTAGGCACCTTGGGGGCGGCGGCGGCGGCGGCAATGGCCTGCTTCAGCCCGTCCAGGCCGGTGGAACGGCTGGCTACCAGCGGCACCACCGGGCAGTCGAGAACCTTGGACAGGGCGTCGCAATCGATCTCGATGCCGGTCTTTTTCGCCAGATCCATCATGTTGAGGGCGACGACCACCGGCACCCGCATTTCCAGCAACTGGCAGGTCAGGTACAGGTTGCGTTCCAGGTTGAAGGCATCAAGGATGTTGACGACCACCTTGGGCTCGCCCGAGAGGATGTAGTCGCGGGCGACGCGCTCGTCCTGGGAGCCGGCGCTGTAGCCGCCGATCATGTAGATGCCGGGCAGATCAACCAGATCATAGGCCTCGCCCGCATGGCGGAACTGGCCGACCTTCTTTTCGACGGTGACGCCGGGCCAGTTGCCGACCTTCTGCGCCGCCCCGGTCAGGGCGTTGAACAAGGTGGTCTTGCCGCAATTGGGGTTGCCCACCACCGCGATGACATGTGCCATGGTCAAACCCTCTCGATTTCCAGGATGTCGGCTTCGGTCTTGCGCAAGGTCAGGGTGAAGTTGCGGACCGAGATTTCGATGGGGTCGCCGAAGGGCGCCACCCGGGTCACCGAAAACACCACGCCGGGGGTCACCCCCATGGCCAGCAGACGCTGGCGATAGCCACGGTCACCCTTGGCGAGGCCGACGACGCGGGCGGCATCTCCGGGCTTAAGATCCTGTACACGGGGGGATGGCATGGCGGCGCCTCCGATGGGGTGAGAATGCAGGTGATAACCAATCGCGATTGAGGATCGTATTCGCTATTATTTTTGTGGTCAAATCTTTGATTGTGATCAATCGCGCATGGCAGGCGGGCGGGAAAGTCAGTTCAGGGTGGCAGCCGACTGATGATGGAAATGGCGCAATTCGTCCAAAGTGGGCGGGCGCTTGGTTTCACCGGCATGGCGGCGGACCAGATCGAGGACGGCGCGGCCCTGTTGCGGACTGAGCTCGACGCCCATTTCGCCGAAAGCATGCAAGATGGCGGTCAGGCCGGAATGCTTGCCTAAGACCACCCGGTGGTTACGGCCCAACTCACGCGGGTCCAGCGCCTCATAGGTGCGGCGGTCGCGCAGCAGGCCGCTGACATGGATGCCCGATTCGTGGGTGAAGATGGCGTCGCCGACGATGCTTTTGTTGACCGGCACCGGGCGGCCCGAGGCTTCGGCCACCAGCCGCGACACCAGGGCCAGATCGGTTTTGATCACCCCCGAGGACAGGCCGTACAGATGTTCCGCCGCCACCACCACTTCTTCCAAGGGCGCGTTGCCGGCGCGTTCGCCCAAGCCGTTGACGGTGGTGCTGACGTGCCGGGCGCCGCCCTTGATGGCGGCCAGGGAATTGGCGGTGGCCAAGCCCAGATCGTCATGGGCATGGATTTCCAGCTCGATGTCGCAGCCGGCGCGCAGACGGGTGAAGATGGCGTGGGTGGCGAAGGGGTCCATGATCCCCAGCGTGTCGGCGAAGCGAAAGCGTTGGGCACCGGCATGCTGGCAGGTTTCCACCACACGCAGCAGGAAGTCGGGATCGGCGCGCGACGAATCTTCGCCGCCGATCAAAACGTCGAAGCCGAGGTCGCGGGCCTTGGCCACCATCACCGGGATATGGGCCAAGGCCCAGGCGCGGTCACGGCCCAGCTTGGCCGCCAGTTGCAGGTCGGAGACCGGAATGGACAGGTTGACGGTGCCGACCCGGCAGCGCTTCAACGCCGCCAGATCGTCGTCATGCATGCGGCACCAGGCGATCAGGCGCGAGGCCAGCCCCAAGCCGGCCACCGCATTGATGCTGTCGATTTCCTCGGCCCCCATGGCCGGGATACCGGCCTCGATCTCGGGCACGCCGGCATGGTCGAGCGCACGGGCGATGGCCAGTTTTTCATCCAGGCGAAACGCCACCCCGGCGGTCTGTTCGCCATCGCGCAAGGTGGTGTCGTTGATGACCAGCGCCGGCGCGGTCATGGCGGTCAACCGCACTTGCCCGAGCAGGAACACTTGCCGGCGGCGGCGGGATTGTCGAACTGGAAGCCCGCGCCTTCCTCGCCCTCGACGTAATCGACGCTGACGCCGGTCAGCCACATGGCCGAGGGCGGATCGATGAACACCTTGAGATCGTCGAAGGTCAGCACCTCATCGCCCTGCCCCGGCTGTTCTTCCAGCGACATGCCGTATTGGATGCCGGAACAGCCGCTGTTGTTGACGGTGATGCGCAGGCCCAAGGCCTCTTCGGCGCAGATGGACTTGAGGACGGAAACGGCACGGTCGGTCAAGGTCAGCATGGCAGGTCTCCTGGGACGGAAACGAATGATCTGACCTGATTGCTGCAAGCCAGGTGCCAAAGCCAGGAATGGCGGAAAAGCTGGTGGCGCGCTTTTAGGCAATGTCGCGATTGTCGGACTTTGTCGGAATGCCGACAAATTGGTCAGGCCACGAGAAAATGCCCACGTTCCTTCGTCATACCCGCGCAGGCGGGTATCCAGAAGTCACGGAAAAGGCAGAGGTGCACCCCCAGAACTGCCGCCTGCGCGGGAGTGACGGCTTAACGGGAGGCGGATGGCGTTTTCCGGCCCCTGTCAGACGCTGGCCTGCCGGGCCATCTGGGCCAGCAGGCTGTGGCCGTCCTCGGCGCCGAAGCAGATGGCGAAGTCGGTGCAGGCATCGCAGACCGGGCTTTTGCAGATATTCATGCCCTCTTGCTGGCAGAGCTCGCGGTAGAAGAATTTCTTCCACTTCATGTCACGGGCGTTGGCCGCCGCCAGCGGGGCGAACGTGTCGCGCATCAGCCGCGACAGATCAGTGCGGTCGATAAAGCCCAGATCCTGCCACAGATGGTTGGATTGCAACGAGCGCCGCGCGACGATATGGGCCAGCCATATGGCTTCGGGGCCGGGCTGACTGCGATTGTCGATCAGCATTTGGCGCAGATCGGGTTCTTCCAGGCTGGCCGGGCTGTCACCGTCACCGTGGAAATCCAGCCGTTCGGCGAAGAAAGCCGAGGCATGGGGAAAGTGGGTCAGCAACAAGGCGGTGAGGTCGTTGGCCGACAAGCCCAAGGCCTGATCCAGGGGCCGGTGGGATTCGGCGTAAGCCAAGGCCAGGGGGCAGGCCAGGACGTGGCGCATAAAATCGCCGTCCCGGTCGCCCCCTGCCATCAGCAGGCGATAAAGCTCGCCGGCCCGCATGATCAGGCCGCCGCCGAATGCTTTTGCGCGTTGGTGCCGCACACGGTCTCGCACGACGAACAGCCGATGCAGGCGCCCGACTTGTCGACGACCATGACCTTGCGTTCCACTTCCACGTCGTCGTCGAAGGGGTCGCAGAACTCGCCCTCGTCGTCGATGCCCATCAGCTTCAGCACGCCCTGGGTGCAGACCTTGAAGCAGCGGCCACAGCCGATGCACAATTCCGCGTCGATGCTGTCCAGATACTTGGGCTCCCACGGGGTACCATCACGGGTGGCGTAGATAACGGCCATTGTCTTGCTCCTTGGGGTTTGTCTTTAGATACGTGAAATGTGAACTTTGCGTCCGCGGTGGTCCTTCGGTTCGGTTTGGATCAGACGTCGGCCACTTCGGGGAATTTCTCGATGCTGGCCACACCTTCATCGGCCAGCTTGCCGGCCTTCTCGATCAAGGTGGCCAGATCCTCGAAGCCGAAGCGGTGCAGTTCGCGCACATGCGAATTGACCGCCACCAGCCGACCGCAAATCAGCAGGGCCTTGCCCCAGCCCTCATGGTGAATGTTCATCAGGGGGGCCACCGGCTTGCCGGTGCGGCGCTCCACTTCCCAGGCGACGGCGGCATAGAACTGGCCGACGCGCATCAGGATATCGGGATCGGGATCGTCGAACATGGGCAGGTCGCGCTTTTGCGCCTTGGTGACGATGAAGGGGGCGATCAGGTCTTCGTCGGTTTCCATGTCATAGGCGCCCGAACGGTCCTCGGCCCGGATCAGCTGCAACAATCCCTGGACGATCGGATGTTTGATGTTCTCGGTATCCATGGATTTCAACCCTCGTCGTCAATGAAACGTTCGTCGCCGCCTTCCGAATCCTTGAGCGCGCGGCGCAGCCACGGCGGCGGATTGGTCTTCAGCATGGTGCGCACCCGTTCGATCACCTGGGCGATGGGCTCGTCGTTGGGCAGCTTGATCGGGTGGACCTTGGCGCGGACCACGCGGGCCGCCGCCGGGCCACCGATGGCGCGCACGAACAGCAGGGCCGACCCGCCGAGTGCGTCGATCTTGGCGGCCAGACGGTCTTCGCCGTCGTCATGCTGGCCGTCTTCCTGGGTCACCGTGCCGAACTGCACCGCCTCGATGAAGGCATGGCTGTCGGGACCGACGTCATAGAACAGGAAGGTCTTGGCGCTGGCGAAATGGGCGTCGACGTTGGTCTTGTCGTGGGTGGCGAAGGCAATGCGCATATGTGCTCCTTTCACGGGGGCGGGGGCGGTATCGTCAACCAAGCGCAGGCGCCGCAACATGGTCGTGCTCCGTCGTCTGCGGGGGATGGGTGACCGGCCCATGGTCGTGGCCCGGATGTTCGATCAGGACATTGGCGAGTTGGAAAATCAGGTCGCGGGTACCGCGATAGCCCACATGCACCCGATGCGCTCCGCCCAGACGGTCATAGACCGGGAAGCCGGCGCGGAAATGCGGGATGCCCAGCGACTGGCACGACAGCCGGGCATTGGTGTTGGAAATCACCAGATCGGCGCCGCCGGCTTCCAGTATCTGGTCTTCCATGTCCTGGAAGTCGCCGATGATCACCTGCTGGCAGGGCAATTGGGTCAGATGGGCCGCATGCACCGAGGTGATGGCGGCGGCCAGTTCGCCGCCCATGTCGGCAATCAGCTTGGCCCAGCTCCACAGGAAATCGGGCTCGCCGGCGATGGCAAACTTGCGACCGCCGAAATAAAAGTGGCCGTCCAGCATGGCGTCGATCAATTGCGACCGCGCCCGGCGGATCTTCGCCGGCACCGGCTTGCCGGCGGCGGTGGACAGGCAGACCATCAGCCGGTCCGACGCTTCCAGCCCGGTCAGACGGTCGAACAGCACATAAGGTACGCCGGTCTTTTCCTGCAAGGTTTCGGCGGAAATGCGCATGTGTTCGCCGATGGCGATGGTCAGCTTGGCCCGGCCCAGAGCGCGGGCGTTTTCCACCGTCGCCCCGCCCAAGGTGGTGGGGATGAAGTGGTCGGGCACGTGGCCGTCGACGGAACCGGACAGATCGGGCAGCACGTTGGCCTTCAGGCCGAATTCCTCGACCAGTTCGACCAGATGCTCGATGTCGCCGGGGCTTTGGTGGACGCCGGGCAGGATGTTGACGCGGTTGCATTCCTGCGCCCGGGCCGAAGCGGGCTCGGCCAGGGCATTGATAATGGCGGTCACCGCCTTGCCCCAGCCGGTTTCCAGGGAACCGGTGAAATCGGGGGCGGAAACCGGGATGACCTTGATATCGGCCAGCTCGGGGTTACGGGCCAGGATCAGCTTGAGATCGCCCTTCATGTCCTCGCCGCGAGTCTCGGTCAGCGCGGTGGAGATCAGGCCGATGATCTTGGGCTTGGTCCGCTTGGCGATGTTCAACAGCGCCGCTTCCACCTGATCCATGCCGCCCAGGATGGTGGACACTTCGTTCATGGCGGTGGTTTGCAGCGGGATGGCCTCGCGGAAGTGGCGCACCAGCATGACCAGGGCGAAGGCGGTGCAGCCCTGGCTGCCGTGCAGCAGGGGCATGGTGCCGTCCATGCCCATGAAGGCCATGGAGGCGCCCAAGGGGGCGGACAGCTTGAGCGGATTACTGGTCACGGAATGACCGTGGCTGACGATCAGGGCCATGGGGCTTACTCCTCGACTTCCCAGGGCGCCGGCCGGCGCACTTGTTCCCAGATGGGATTGGACAGGGCCAGGTCCATTTGCTGGACCAAGGTGACCATGCCGTCATAGCCGGCATATTGATGGTGGCGCTCCTGGTTGATGTCCAACCACGGCGTCTTGGCCTTCAGGGCGACGAATTGCGAACGCCCCCCCGACAGCATGATGTCGGCGCGGCCTTCCTTGAACATGGCGTACATGTCCTTGGGCGCGATGGCGTCGACCAGCTTGTCCTCGTCGCCGCCCAGGCGTTCCAGGGCTTTTTGCTTGTCGGCCTCGGTGGATTTGCGCACCGACGATCCGACCACTTCCATGCCCATTTCCTGAAGCGCGTGGATCACCGACCAGCTTTTGACACCGCCGGTGTAAAGCAGCACGCGCTTGCCGGCCAGACGCGCCCGGTACGGCTCCATCCGTGCCCAGGTCTTGGCCTCCTCTTCGGCGATCAGCGCCTCGGTGCGGTCCATCAGGGCTGGGTCGGCACCGCGTTCGATCAGCATGGAAGCGATGGCGCGCAAGGCTTCCGAGGTGTCGGAAATGCCGTAGAACGAGCCCTCGAAATAGGGGATACCCCAACGTTCCTTCATCTTGCGGGCCAAGGTGACCAGCGCTTGGCTGCACACCACCATATTGGCCCGCGCCGTATGGGCGGCGGCGACGTCGTTATAGCGGGCATCGCCGGTGATGGCGGTGCGCAGGCGGATGCCCAGGCGCTCCAGCAGGGCGCGAACGATGTCCATTTCGCCGGCGACGTTGTATTCGCCCAGGATGTTGATGTCGGTCGGGCCGGCATCGTCGGGCTCGCGCATGCCGATGACGTAATCGATCAGCGCCTCGCCGGCCAGCCGGTTGCCCAAATTCTTCGAGCCGACGAAACCGGGGGCTTCCACCGGAATCACCGGCACGCCCATGCGCTCGGTCGCGGCGCGACACACCGCGACGATGTCGTCGCCGATCAGGGCGGTGACGCAGGTCTGATAGACGAACACCGCCGGTGGATTGTGCTTGTTGATGGCCTGACGGATGGCCTTGTACAGCTTCTTTTCACCGCCCGAGACGATGTCCAGATTGGTCATGTCGGTGGTGAAGCCGCGGCGGTACAGTTCCGGCCCGCTCGAGCCGGTGTTGCGGGTGTCCCAGGAATTGCCCTCGCAGGCGATGGGGCCGTGAACCAGATGGACGACGTCGGTGATCGGCTGCAGCGCGATCTTGGCACCGTCGAAAGCGCAACCGCCGGCGGCGGCACCGGGCACCAGCTGTTTGCCGCAGCCTTTCTTGCGCTCCTTCTCCGACTTCGCCTGATTGGTGGCGCAGCCGGGTTCGGTCATCAGGTCTTGGATTTTCTTACGGTTGAGCATGGGTGGCGGCCCTCCTCATGGAACAAGTCCAAGAGATGCAAGCGGCGGGCCATGCGTAAAAATGGCGGAAAAGCTTGGTTGTTCAGCGGGGCATGTCGGATATTGTCGGGGTTGCGACAAGACTTGTCGCCGCCTGGGCGCCCAAAGTGACGGCAAACAGGCCGAGCGCGAGAGCGGCCATGGCCTGCACCCGCCGGGGCGCCACCGCCCGAGCCAGCAACGCGCCCAGCATGATCCAACTGGCACCGACGACGATGGTGATCAGGCTGAACAGGGCCAAGGTTGGGCCTTGCTGGGCCAGTGGTATGGGCGGGAACACCGCCAGAGCGAAGATCACCGCCTTGGGGTTGGTCAAAGTGGTGAGAAAAACCTGACGAAAGCCCACCGGCACCGCCAGCACGGCCAGGGTCTGGGCGCTTTGCCGCCACATCCGCCAGCCGCACCAGGCGATCCAGCCGCCGGCGGCCAACTTCAGCCCGGCGCACAAGACCGGCTGCGCCGCGATGATCGGCCCCAGTACCGCCATCAGCAGGGAAATGGACAGGATGTAGCCGCTGATCTCAGCCAGCAGCAGCGGTAAAGACCGCCGCCAGCCCAAAGCAGCACCCGACGCCGCCAACAAGGTGTTGGTGGGGCCGGGCACCGCCAGCAAGGTCAGTACGGCAAGGGAAAAAGACAGTGCCTCCATGCGGCCAAGATGGCAGGGGCGACTGTTTCCGTCAAATTTGACGTCATTAAATTTTATATAACTTTTTTACAGTGTTGATACCCACCATACCCGCCGCCGCGGGTAGGCGTCGTATTAAGGCTTGCGCCCTAATGACTCATCAACACCGGCACGGTCATATGGCGCAGCATGTGGCGAGTAGCGCCGCCCAGGACCAGTTCGCGCAGGCGCGAGCGGCCATAGGCGCCCATGACGATCAGATCGACATCTTCATCCGCCGCCCGCGACAACAGCATCTGGCCGACATTCAAATCCTCGGCGCGAACGTGTTCGCATACGGCGTTGACGCCATGACGGGTCAGATGCAGGCAGATATCGGCGCCCGGCACGTCGCCATGGCCGGCCATGCCGCCTTGCGGATTGACGGCGATGACGTGAACGCGCTTGGCCTGTTCCAGAATGGGCAAGGCATCGTGCACCGCCCGCGTCGCCTCGCGCGAGCCGTTCCAGGCCACCAGAACCCGTTCGCCGATGGAGGGGAAACGCCCGGCATCAGGGACCATCAGCACCGGGCGCCCCACGTCCAGAATCAGGCTATCGGCCAGCGGACGGTCGCCTTCATCCAGATTGGCGCCCTGACCGATGATGGTCAGATCGGCATAACGGGCGTGCAAGGCAACGGTATCGACCAGATCGCCGTCCACATCGCGCCATTCGGTGGTCGCCCCGGCGGCGGGCCGGATGGTGTCGAACAAGGCGCGGGCTTCCCGCGCGGCTTCGGCGTTGAAGGCTTCCCGCACGCGGTCGATCTCGGGGCCGTATTGAGCGGCGATGAATTGCGGCAACAGCGGGCGGGTCCGCACGTTCAGCGCGATCAGGTGCCCCTGTTGGGCCTGAGCCAGAATACCGGCCAGCTCAAGGCGGGCCTTGCATTGGGGGCTGTTGTCCACGTGAACCAGGATATCCTTGAACGCCATCGTCTTTCTTCTCCAGACGGTTTCCATCCGCCTTGATCATAGACCGGGTTTAGGTGGTAACACCAGTCCTCACGCAACAGGCAAGGTGATGACGAAACAGGCGCCGCCGCCAGGGGCGTCCTCGATGTGGATGGTCCCACCCAAACGGGTGACGATACGCTTGCAAATGGCCAACCCCATGCCCAACCCGTCGATACATTCATGGGTGCCGCCCCGGGTGAACAGCCCGAACAAAGTCTCGCGCTGGTCGGCGGCGATGCCGGGACCGTTGTCGCTGACGGTGATCACCGCCCACTCACCCCGCAGGTCGCCCGCCACCCGCACTTGCGCCGGATGATCTGCGGTACCGCCATATTTCAAGCCGTTGCCGATCAGGTTTTGCAAGACACTGGCCAGTTGCGCGGGATCGGCCATCACCCGGGGCAGATCATCGTCAACAACCACCGTCCCGCCGGTATCGGCGATAAGGGCAGCCAGATCGACCAGAACGTTGCCGATCACCTCGCCCACCGCCACCGGTCGGGGCGGATCGCCGTGGATGCCGAAACGAGCATAATCCAGCAAAGCGGCGACCATGGCGGCCATGCGCTTGGCGCCTTGCTCGGCGAATTGCATGAATTCGTCCACATTGTCATCCACCTTGCCCTGCACCGCACGGTGCGCCAGCGTCACGTAGCCGCCGATAGTGCGCAACGGCGCTTGCAGATCGTGGGAAATGGCATAGGCGAAGCTTTCCAATTCGGTGTTGGACCGTTGCAACTCGTCCAGCAATTGCCGGTTACGCTCCTGCACCATTTTGCGCTGGGTGATGTCGCGAAAGGCGACGACGACGCCGCGGCGATCGCCGTCCATCCATGGGCTGACGCTCAGTTCCACCGGAAGACAAGTACCGTCCTTGCACCAGAAAACATCCTCATCGACCCGGCGACTGATGCCGTCATGAAGTGTTTGATGGACGGGACAATCGATCACCGCATATGGGCTGCCATCCGCATGGGAATGATGCACCAGATCGTGATGCGGGCGCCCTTCCAGGTCGGCCAAGGTCCACCCGCTCAGGCGCTGCACCGCCGGATTGGCGAAAATCGTCCGCCCCTGTTCGTCCAGGGCGACGATGCCATCGGCGGCGTGTTCCAGGATCAGGCGATTTTGCCGCGATACTTCGGCCAACTCGCTTTCCAGCCGAAACCGCTCCAGCAGACTGAGACGCAGGGCATGGGCGGTACGCGACAAATCCACCAATTCGCGCCCAGTCAAAGGAGTCGCGGGTGGCGGATCAAGCTTGCCGGCGGCGAGGTCGCCCAAGTGGAGACGTAGTGCCTGGGCCGAGCCCATCACCCGCCCGACCACCGCCATGGCCGCCAAGGCCAACACCAGCGACACCAACAGCAGCGCGGCATAAGCGGTCATTTCCATCCGCGCCTGTTTTTCTCCCATTTCGGCCCGAAACACCCCCTCCTGTGCCGCCACGGACATGATGGCGGCCACCGCATCCAGGGCGGGAACAGAAGCGCTGGTGTAATGGGGCACGGTTTCCTGAGGCAGGCGGCCATTGGCAAAGGCATGCAGCACCGCATCCTGAACCGGGCGGAAGCCGCGCAGCAATTCGCTGTCCACCCGCGCCAGCGCCTCATTCAAGGCGGCAGCGTCAAGCAAGATGACCTCGCGGCGCAGATTGGCCAGGGCGGCGTCGCCCTGACCGCGCAGCCGGGCGAGATCGTGCATTTGCACTTGGTCGGGCACACGGCCTACCGCCAAGGCCGAGGCGATGCGCGACGATTCAACCCCCAGGGCGTTGCGCAGATCAAAAGCCTGCAGGCTGACACGGGCCAAGGGCGGCATGGTCTGCGCCGCCCCCAGCATGTAAACGCTTTCGGGGATGCTGCCCAGCATGGCCGACACCGCGTCGAACCAATAATCGGCGAACAGCTTGTCGCGCTGATCCTGGGGCAGCGCCATCAACGCGTCGGCACGGCGGCGCAGTTCCGCCAAGGACTGGGTCTGCCGCGACAGCTTGCGGGCCAGGGGCACGTTGGCGTCGTCCAGCATGTGGATGGCGGCGCGGAACTCGGCATCGACCAAGGTCCGCCGCTCGTCCAGGAATTTACGGTTGGCGGCCTCGACGGGGCCGACCGCGCGCAGCACCACGCTGGTGCGGCCACGCTCGAACGCCAGATGCTGGGCGCCCAACATCAGATGACCGATGATCCTTTCGTCCCGGCGCATGGCCTGAGCCTGATGGTACTGACGCATATGGGTGCGGAAATCGATGCCGACCTCCATCGCAACCACGCCCAGCAAGCCGGCGATCAATGTGATGATCAACATCCGCACCGACACGCGCTGACCGATACCGTCGCCGGAATGCCGTGCCTTGCCGTCTTGCATGGCGAAAAACACCAATCCAAAGTTATTCCGTACAAGACGAAAGTTTGCCACAGTTTGACCACAGGGAAAACCACGACGCGTCCCCCTTACAAAAGTCTTGCGGCCTTACCATCTGTGCAATCAGGACAAGCTGACTTTTTCTTCGGCTTTTCAAGGAATTGCGCATGTTTGGATTGACGCGGGCGCCTGAGCTGGCCGCAACCGGACTGACTTGGTTCAACGTCGACCAGCCGCTCTCCCTGGCCCAGTTACGGGGCAAGCTGGTGATCTTGGATTTCTGGACGTTCTGCTGCGTCAACTGCTTCCACACCCTGCCGGTGCTGAAGGATCTGGAAAACCGCTTCGCCAATGAATTGGTGGTGATCGGCGTGCATAGCCCCAAATTCGACCACGAACGTGATCCGGCCATGGTGGCCTGCGCCATTGCCCGTTACGACATCACCCACCCGGTGGTGCATGATCCCGACCTGTATCTGTGGGAGAATTATTGCGTTCGCGCCTGGCCGACACTGGTGCTGATCTCGCCTGACGGTCGCGTCATCGGCCAATTGGCGGGCGAACCCCACCCCGACCTGCTGCCCCAGGGCGTCGAGGACATGATCGAACGCTTCTTCGCCATGGGCAAGATGCGTCCGGCGCCGACGCCGTGCCAGCCGGTCTCCGACCCCGGCGGCAGACTGCGCTTTCCCGGCAAGATCAAGCGCGGCGCCGACGGTGTGTGGGCCTTGGCCGATAGCGGCCACCATCAGGTGGTGCTGTTGGACGATCATGGCGGCGAGATCGCCCGTTTCGGCAGCGGTCTGGCCGGTCGCGACGATGGAATTGACGCCAGCTTCAATGGCCCCGAGGGCGTGGCCATCGACCGCGCGTTCATCTATGTGGCCGACACCCGCAACCATCTGATCCGCCGCATCGACCGCCAAAGCGGGGTGACCGCCACCATCGCCGGCCAAGGCTGGCGCGGCGGCACCCTGGGCCGGGCGGCGCCGGGGCTGGAAACCGCCCTCGCCTCGCCCTGGGATATGGAAGTGCACGACGGCAGCTTGTATTTCGCCAATGCCGGCAGTCATCAATTGGGCGCCCTTGATCTCGACACCGGCATGATCCGTATGCTGGCCGGAAGCGGTGGTGAAAACCTGGGCGACGGCGAGGCCGGGCAATCCTTGCTGGCCCAGCCATCGGGACTAGCCCTGTCCGACGATGGCGGCAGCCTGTATTTCGCCGATGCCGAAACCTCGGCCCTGCGCCGGGTGTGCCTGAGCACCGGACGGGTGGATACCCTGGTCGGCCAAGGCCTGTTCGATTTCGGCCACAAGAACGGCCCGTTGGCCCAAGCCCGGCTGCAGCACCCGCTGGGGGTCAGCTGCGCCAACGGCCGTCTGTTCATCGCCGACAGCTACAACCACGCCATCCGTGTCGTCGATCCGGTCTCGGGCCAAGTCAGCGATCTGGGGCACCTGCCCCTGGATATCAGCGAACCGGCGGGTATTGCCACCGACGGCGCCAACCGCCTGTTGGTGTCGGACACCAACAACCACCGCATCATCGAGGTCGATTTGCAGGCCAATACCGTGCGCGCCTGGGCGGCCTGAGGTCTTGGCCCGATTGCCGCTCTGAAACACAAACTTTAATATAGCCCCCGGTTCGGGGGAGAAACAGTCATGACAGCGAAATCGCGCTCGCAGATCATCGGCGAGATCGAGGATTACATCGATAAGAACGGCGGCAACTTCGGCCAATGGTTCGTCGGTTGTACCGGAGCGCCCAAGGCCATGCTGTTCAGTCAGCACGGGGTCAAGCAAAGCGGCGACGCCTGGATCGCCCGCCAAGCCAAGGACGATCTGGACGCCCACGACGTGGTGGAATATTTCGTCGCCACCAAGCGCACCAAGGGGCGGGCCAAGGAGCGGCGCGACACCGACCTCTATGTCTATGCCTTCAAGGTGAAAAGCCACACCCGCATCTGACTTGGCAGCCGGGCAAGCTTGGGCCTAAGCTGGCGCCCCGCAGTGCCGGAGGCAGCATGAGCACCACGTCCGAAGCCGATATCGCCCACCTGTTCCATCCCTATACCAACCTTGTCCGCCACCCGGAAACCGGCCCCATGGTCATCGTCCGCGGCCAAGGGGTGCGGGTGTTCGACGAAGCCGGCAAGGATTACATCGAGGGGCTGGCCGGACTGTGGTGCACCGCCCTGGGCTGGGGCGAGGAACGTCTGGTCGAGGCGGCGGCCAAGCAGATGCGGCAATTGCCGTTCTATCACCTGTTCAGTTCGAAGACGCACGAGCCGGCGACGCGGCTGGCCGAACGGCTGGCTTCCATGGCGCCCATTCCCGACGCCCGTGTCCTGTTCGCCTGTTCGGGCTCGGAATCCAACGACACCGCCATCAAGCTGATCTGGTACCGCAACAACGCCCTGGGAAAGCCGGAAAAGAAGAAAATCATCGCCCGCGAGCGCGCCTATCACGGCGTCACCGTGGCCACCGCATCCTTGACCGGACTGCCGGTCAACCAACGGGGCTTCGATGTGCCCATCGACCGCATCCTGCACACCGGCAATCCCCATTACTGGCGTTGCGCCAATCCGGGCGAAACCGAGGAAAACTTCGCCAGCCGCCGGGCCGAGGAGTTGGAGAAGCTGATCCTGGCCGAGGGCCCCGACACGGTGGCCGCCTTCTTCGCCGAGCCGGTCATGGGTGCCGGCGGTGTCATCGTCCCGCCCGCCACCTATTTCGACAAAATCCAGGCGGTGCTGAAGAAATACGACGTGCTGCTGGTCGCCGACGAGGTCATCACCGGCTTCGGTCGCACCGGCCAGATGTTCGGGTCGCAGACCTTCGGCCTCAAGCCCGACATGATGACCGTGGCCAAGGGGCTGTCATCGGGCTATCTGCCCATTTCGGCGCTGATCGTCGCCGGTCATGTCTATGACGACGTCAAGGCCCAGTCCGGCGAAATCGGCGTGTTCGGCCATGGCTTCACCTATGGCGGCCATCCGGTATCGGCGGCGGTGGCGCTGGAAACCCTGGATATCTATGCCGAGCGCGACATCCTGGGCCATGTGGCCCGTATCGCCCCGGTGTTGCAGCAGGGCTTGCGGGCGTTGCAGCAGCATCCGCTGGTGGGCGAGGCCCGCGGCATTGGCCTGATCGGCGCCCTGGAACTGGTGGCCGACAAAGAGGGTCGTAAAGCCTTCGATCCCAAGCTGGCGGTGGGGGCTCGGGTGGTGGCCAAGGCGCAAGAACACGGCGTCATCCTGCGGGCCATGGGCGACGCGGTGGCCTTCGCCCCGCCCCTGATCATCTCCGAGGACGAAATCGGCCAATTGCTGGGCCGCTTCCGCGCAGCCCTTGACGAAGCTCATGGAGAGCTGGTGTCAGCGGGTATTGTCTGAAACAGGCTTATGAGCGCTGTGGACATTACGGTGATGTTAGTTGCGTGGGGTCTTCCCATTCTTTTAGGATCGCCTCAAGTAACGTGAAGCTGTACCGCACGATCAGGATTGCCGACGGCGCGGAGGGAGGCTAACCCCAATGGATTACCAACACTATTTCACCAAGCGTATCGCGGATCTGAAGACCGAAGGCCGCTATCGCGTCTTCGCCGATCTGGAACGCCGGTGCGGCCAGTTCCCGGTGGCCCGGAACTACCGCGACGGTCAGATCCACGAGGTGGTGGTGTGGTGCTCCAACGACTATCTGGGCATGGGCCAACACCCGGAGGTTCTGGCCGCCGCCAAGGAAGCCGTCGACCGCTGCGGCGCCGGTGCCGGCGGCACCCGCAACATTTCCGGCACCAATCATTACCATGTGCTGCTGGAGCAGGAGCTGGCCGCCTGGAACGCCAAGGAATCGGCGCTGTTGTTCACCTCGGGCTATGTGGCCAACCAGACCACCTTGTCCACCTTGGGCGCCACCATCCCAGGTCTGGTGGTGTTTTCCGACGAACTCAACCACAATTCCATGATCGAAGGCATCCGCCATGGCCGTTCGGCCAAGCATGTCTTCCGCCACAACGACCCGGAACATCTGGAACAGCTTTTGTCGGCCTATCCGCGGGAAACCCCAAAGCTGGTGGCCTTCGAATCGGTCTATTCCATGGATGGCGACATCGCCCCCATCGCCGAGATCTGCGACGTGGCCGAGGCCCACAACGCCATGACCTTCCTCGATGAAGTCCATGCCGCCGGCATGTACGGGGCCGAGGGCTCGGGCGTGGCCGAACGCGACGGCGTGCGCGAGCGCATCACCATCATCCAGGCCACCTTAGCCAAAGCGATCGGTGTGGTCGGCGGCTATATCGCCGGCTCCGATGCCATGGTCGATTACGTGCGCAGCTTCGGCCCCGGCTTCATCTTCTCGTCCTCCATGCCGCCCATGGTCGCCGCCGCCGCCCTGGCCTCGGTCAAGGTGCTGCGGCGCAGCCCGGAAATCCGCCAGCGCCACCAGGAACGCGCCGCCACCATGAAGGCCAAGCTGGCGGCACAGGGCATTCCGGTGTTGCCGTCGGTCAGCCATATCGTCCCGGTGATGGTCGGCAACGCTGCGCTCTGCAAGCAGGCCTCGGACCTGCTGCTCAACAAGCACGGCATCTATGTGCAGCCCATCAACTATCCCACCGTGCCGGTGGGCACCGAGCGGCTGCGCATCACGCCGACGCCCTTGCACACCGACGAGATGATGGACCATCTGGTCAAATCCTTCGTATCCGTTTGGGATGAGTTGGAATTGCACAAGGAACATCCTAAAAAGGTGGCCGCCGCCGAATAGGCGGTCCCACCATTGAAAGTCCCCCCTTGATGCAAAAGTTCCTGGCCCTGGCCGCCTTGGTATTGCTGGCCGCCTGTGGCGACGGTGAAATGCGCGAGATTTCCCGCCACCCCGCCCCCGACGGCAGTCGCGACGTGGTGGTCGGCTCGATGAAGGCCGGCGAAACCGAGCCGTTCCTGGTGGTGATGACGGCCAAGCCGGGTGACAACATCAACAAGGGCGCGCGGCTGTTCCTGGCCGACCGCGGCGACGCCCCCAAGGTCACCTGGGACAGCCCGACCCAGGTGACGATTTCGTGCGACAAGGCCCGCGTGTGGTCCTATCGCAGCTTCTGGACCAATCCCAACAGTGGCGCCACCATCGCGGTGGGGCTCAAATGCGGTACCGACGGCTGGCGGGAATAAGAGCAGTAATCTCTGAGGCAGGCGACTTTAATGGCCCAAGGCCGCCTCGCCGAACACCGCCTCACCCTCGGTGCGGATCACGGCCAGGCAGGCCTCCACCACCTCGGGATCATAGCGGGTGACGGTATGATCGCGGATTTCCGACAAGGCCGCTTCCATGCCCAAGGCCGGGCGATAGGGGCGATGACTGCTGATCGCCTCGACCACATCGGCCACCGCCAGAATACGGGCCTCGGGGATGATCTGGCTGCCGACCAACCCCAACGGATAGCCCGAGCCGTCCAAGCGCTCATGATGTTGGCGGATCATCGCCGCCACCGGCCAGGGGAAGTCGATGCCCTCGACGATTTCCGCCCCCACGGCGGCATGCGAGCGCACCACGCCGAAGGCGGCATCCGACAGCTTGCCCGGACGGCTGAGAAAATCGGAAGGCACGTTGATCTTGCCCAGATCGTGGATCAGGGCGCCGGTCTGCAAGCCTTCCAGCGTATGTTCGCTCCAGCCCATGTGCCGCCCGATGGCCACCGCCAATTGCGCCACCCGGCGCTGATGGCCGGCGGTATAGGGATCGCGCATTTCCAGGGTCAGCGACATGGCGCGGACCGTCTGCAACAGCACCTTCTTCATGCGTTCCGCCGATTGCTGGCGCTCGACCTCCAGGGTCTTGCGCTCGATGGCGTAAAGCACGGTGCGCGAAATCATGTGGCCGTCGCCCACGCCCTTGACCAGATAATCCTGGCAACCGCGCTTGACGGCGGCGACGCCGGTATCCTCGTCGGCCAAGCCGGTGAAGACGATGATGGGCATCAACGGCGCCAACCGCCGCATCCGATCGATGGTTTCCAGCCCATGACTGTCGGGTAGCGACAAATCCAGCAGCACCGCCTCGGCGCCGTTGCCGTCCAGCCAAGCCTTGGCGGCGGCCATGGTTTCCACGTGATTGAACTCGAAGCCGCCGGCCTCGGCCAGCAGCAGCCGCACCAACCGGGCATCGCCGGGATTGTCTTCCACCAGCAGCAAACGGATCGGCGGGGCGTTGGGATCGCGCATGACGACATAACCCTTGGGCTTATCCGGCCATTGTAGCGCAGCTGTGCGCATAAACCCGAGTCAATATGGCAAGGGAGATGCGCGAAAATCAGGCGGCTTGCGCCGGGGGCCGCAGATAGTCCATGAACGCGTTCATCGCCCGGCTGGGAACGCAGTCGCGATGGCGTATCACCCAGGTCTCGACCCGGCTATCGGCGATGGTCAAGGCGCTGATCTGGCCGGCCAGATGCGGGCGCTCGACCACGATGCGTGGCAGCAGGCTGACCCCCATGCCGGCGGCGATGCAGCCGAGCAAGCCGTCCAGGGTGCCGAATTCCATGATAGTGCGTGGCGGCTCGCCCCGGCGGCGCAGCCAGTTTTCCGTCCGCGCCCGATAGGCGCAGCCGCTGCGGAACACCAGCATGGCCCGGGTATTGGCCTGCTCCACCGAGGTCACGCTGTGCGGTACCGCCAACACCAGTTCCTCGGTGAACACCGCCTCGCCGACGATGCGGTCGTGACGCACCGGACCACCGGCAAACCCCAGATCGGCGCGGCGTTCCAGCACCGCCTGCAACACGCTTTCGCTGGTGCCGGTGGTCAACGACAGGCCAATGCGGGGATGGCCGGCGGCAAATCCGGCCAGGATGGGCGGCAGCCGCACGGCGGCGGTACTTTCCATGGAGGCCAAGCGCAACGCCCCTCCCCCGCCCACCACTTCCGCCACCGCCGCCTTGGCTTCCGCCCCCAGGGCCAAGATGCGCTCGGCGTAATCGGCCAGCACCTCTCCCGCCGCGGTCAGCCGCATGCCGCGCGGCTCGCGCACGAACAATTGGGCCCCCAACTCGTCTTCCAGCTTGCGGATGCGGGCGGAGATATTGGACGGCACCGAATGGACGCTGTCGGCGGCAGCCGCCACCGACCCCGATTGGGCGACGGCGCGAAACAGACGAAGGCCATTGCTGTCCATGGCTGCATTCTCCAAATACGAACGGTTAAAGCATAATTATTCGCTGGTAATGAAGCAAGGGCGCCGCCACCTTAACCGTGTCAGCAATGGAGGCCTGGATGTTCCCCACCCGGATTCTGATCGGCGGTTTCGCCGCCTGCGCCGTGTCGCTGGGCCTGGGGCGCTTTGCCTATACCCCGATCCTGCCGTTGATGGGCATCGACACCGAAAGCGCCGGCTGGCTGGCGGCCAGCAACAATCTGGGTTATCTGATCGGCGCCATCTGGGCCAGTTGGGCCGCCAGCGAACGGGAACGCCACCGATTGCTGAATTTCGGCCTCGCTTTGGTGGCGTTGTCGCTGGCGGCCATGGCCCTGACCCATGATGAACTGGTCTGGAACCTGATCCGGTTGGCCGCCGGGGTGGGCTCGGCCCTGGTTTTCGTCCTCGGCTCGGCCCTGGTGGTACCACGCTTGGCCGAATTGGGCCGGGCCAAGCTGTCGGGCCTGCATTTCGGCGGCGTCGGCCTGGGTATTTTCGCCTCGGGCTCGGCCATCGCCTGGATCGGCGCCAAGGGGGGCGATGACAGCGCCTGGTGGGCGGCGGCGGGGATCTGCGCCGCCTTGTCGGCCACCTCATTCTTTTGCCTGCGCCATCTCAGCCAGCCGCGCCCCGCCGGCACCACCGCCCCGGCCCCGCCGGTGCCGTTCCCGCTGCCGCTGCTGGCGGCGGCCTATTTCTGCGCCGGCTTCGGCTATATCATCACTGGCACCTTTCTGGTGGTGGTGGTCAAATCCACTCCCGGCCTGGAAAGCTGGGCCAATCTGGCCTGGGTGGTGGTGGGGCTGGCGGCCATGCCGTCGGCGGCGGCCTGGGGCTGGGTGGCCGAGCACAAGGGCTATGCCCCCGCCTTGGGCGCCGCCCATATCCTGATGGCGGCGGGCACCGCCTTGCTGGGCCTGTTCGGCCATCCGGCGACGGTGTTCCTGGCGGCACTTCTCTATGGCGGGACGTTTCTGGGCATCGCCGGCATGGCGGTGGCCTTCGGCCGCGCCATCACCCCAACCCATCCGGCGCGGACCATGGGGATATTGACCGCCTTGTTCAGCGTCGGTCAGATCATCGGCCCGGTGGTGGCGGCGAAGCTGGCCGATAGCGGCGGCTGGATGCCGGCCCTGCTGTGCGCGGCGGCGGTGACCATGGCCGGCGTGCCGCTGCTGACCTGGGGGGAACTCAGACGGCGCCGGTCTTCTTCTTGCCGATCCTAGGCTCTTCGCCCTTCAGCAGCCGTTTGATGTTGGCGTGATGGCGGATGAAGCCCAGCACCGCCAAGCCCGCCGCCATCACCGCCGTTTCCGGCCCGGCGAAATACCAAGCATAAAGCGGCGACGCGGCCAGGGCGACCAGGGCCGACAGCGACGAGATACGGAACAGGCCGGCGACCACCAGCCAAGTGACGCAGCAGGCCACGCCTGCCGGCCACGAACAGGCCATCAACGTGCCCAAGGTGGTGGCCACCCCCTTGCCGCCCTTGAAGCCCAGCCAAACCGGGAAATTATGGCCCAAAACAGCAGCGAAACCGGCCACCAGCATGGCGTCGGGCCCCAGCAGCAACAGGGCGGCGATAGCGGCGATGGCGCCCTTGCCGCCGTCCAGCAGCAGCGTCGCCAAGGCAAGTCCCTTGCGCCCGGTGCGCAACACGTTGGTGGCGCCGATATTGCCGGAGCCGATAGCGCGGATGTCACCCAGGCCGGCGGCGCGGGTCAGCACCAGACCGAAGGGGATCGAGCCCAGCCCATAGCCGCCGATAGCGGCAAAGATCAGCTCAAACACGATGCACCGTGCGTCCATCCACCACGGTGCGCAGCACCACGCCTTGCATGGGCCTGCCGTCGAAGGGAGAGTTCTTGGACTTGCTCTTGAACTTGGCCGGGTCCACCTGCCAGCCGCGATCTGGGTCGAACACCACCAGATCGGCGGCGGCCCCCATCTTCAGCCGCCCGGCGGGCAAGGCCAAAATATCGGCAGGACCGCAGGTCAACAGCCCCAGCGCCGGCAGCAGGGCCAGC
Source organism: Magnetospirillum gryphiswaldense MSR-1 v2 (assembly GCF_000513295.1). NCBI lineage: Bacteria > Pseudomonadati > Pseudomonadota > Alphaproteobacteria > Rhodospirillales > Rhodospirillaceae > Magnetospirillum > Magnetospirillum gryphiswaldense. The sequence continues at coordinate 335,109 of NC_023065.1, read as the reverse complement.
GCCCCCGTCTGCACCAGGCCGATGGTAGCGGCCAGCAGGGTTTCCAGCCCGATACCGCCGAATTCGGCGGCGGCGAAGGTCTGGCGCTTGGCGTCCTCGTCCTGCGGCGCATGATCGGAAGCGATGGCGTCGATGGTGCCGTCGGCCAAGCCGGCAATCACCGCCTGACGGTCGGCCTCGGACCGCAGAGGCGGCGACAGCTTGGCGAAGGTGCGGTAATTGTGCACCTCAAGCTCGTTCAAGGCAAAATAAGGCGGTGCGGTGTCGCAGGTGACCGGCAACCCCTTGGCCTTGGCCCGACGGATGACGTCGATGCCTTCGGCGGTGGAGACATGGGCGGCGTGATAACGCCCGCCGGTCATGGCCACCAGACGCATGTCGCGTTCCAGCATGATGATCTCGGCTTCCACCGGAATGCCCGACAGCCCCATGCGGGTGGCCCGCTCGCCGGCATTCATCACCCCCGACCCGGCCAGGGACGGGTCTTCCGGGTGCTGGACGATCAAGGCGTCGAAGGTGGCGGCATAAGACAGCGCCCGACGCATGGTCTGGGCATCGGCGATGGCCTTGATGCCGTCGGTGAAGGCCAAGGCCCCGGCTTCCTTGAGGAAGCCCATTTCCGACAATTCGCGGCCTTCCAGCTTCTTGGTGGCGGCGGCATAGGGATAAATCTTGGCCAGACCGTTCTTGCGGGCACGGCGCGCCACGAATTCCACCGTCGCCACTTCGTCCATGATCGGATCGGTATTGGGCAGGCAGACCATGGAGGTGACGCCGCCGGCCACCGCCGCCTCGCCCGCCGATTTCAGCGTTTCCTTGTGCTCCTCGCCCGGCTCGCGCACCTGCACCCGCATGTCCACCAGACCGGGGGCGAGACAAAGGCCCTGACAATCCACCACCTCGATTCCCGACGGCACCCCACCTTGGAACAGGCCGGGGCCGACATCGGCGATGGTTTCGCCCTGGATCAACAGCGCGCCTTTGGCATCCAGGCCGGTGGCGGGGTCGAGCAGGCGGGCGTTGACATAGGCAACCAGGCCCGAAGTCACAGGCTTGGACATTATTTCACTCCCGCATTGGGAAGGTTGCGGGTCAACAGGTCCAGGCAGGCCATGCGCACCGCCACGCCCATTTCCACCTGCTCGCGGATCAACGAGCGTTCAACATCGTCGGCGACGTCGGAATCGATCTCGACGCCGCGATTCATCGGGCCGGGATGCATGATCACCGCATCGGGCTTGGCCAAGGCCAACTTGTCGTAATCCAGGCCGAAGAAATGGAAGTATTCCGGGATCGAGGGGATGAAGCTGCCCTTCATCCGTTCGTTCTGGATGCGCAGCATCATCACCACGTCCACGTCCTTGATGCCGGCGCGCATGTCGTGGAACACCTGCACCCCCATGCGCTCCACCTGCGACGGCATCAGCGTGCGCGGACCGACCAGACGCACCTCGGCCCCCATGGTGTTGAGCAAATGGATGTTGGAGCGGGCCACGCGGGAATGCAGCACGTCGCCGCAGATGGCCACGCGCAGGCCGGCGATGGTCCCCTTGCGGCGGCGAATGGTCAGCGCGTCCAACAGCGCTTGGGTCGGATGCTCGTGGGCACCGTCACCGGCGTTGATGACCGAGCAATTGACCTTTTCCGACAACAGCTTGGCCGCGCCCGATTCAGCGTGGCGGACCACCAGGACATCCAGATGCATGGCGTTCAGGGTCATGGCGGTGTCGATCAGGCTTTCGCCCTTGGCCACCGAGGACGCCTGGGTCTGCATGTTGATGACATCGGCCCCCAGCCGCTTGCCGGCCAACTCGAAGCTGGTCAGCGTGCGGGTCGAGTTCTCGAAGAACAAATTGACCAGCGTCCGCCCCCCCAACAGGTTGCGGCGTTTGTCGTGGGACCGGTTCTGCGCCGCGTAACCGTCGGCCAGATCCAGAATGGTGGTGATCTCGTGTTGCTCCAGACCCTGGATGCCCAAGAGATGGCGATGCGGATAGCGCGGCTCAGTCATGATGGCGGAACTATATGGCGGCGCGGACCCGCCCGCAAGCGACTGTGGCATGGGTCATAACCGGAATCGGTAGATGACCTGATTGAACGTTGTGCTTATCATACCCAAGTCGGAGGGGAGCCATATGCCCCCACCCTAAGTCGCAAACTGGTACGGCCATCGCATGCAGGCTTCGCTTGAAAATATCCGGCTGGTGATCGCCGACCCCAACCAGGTGGTGCGGACCGGGTTGAAGGGCGCGCTGTTCGCCATGGGCTTTCGCGCCATCTCCGACACCGCCAGTTACATCAAGCTGCATGACCTGATCGAACAGGATTCCATCGACCTGCTGATCGCCTCGACCGAGTTGGAAGGTAACGACGTCGGTTTTCTGATCAAGGAGATGCGGGATCAGCGCCTGGGCAACAACCCGTTTCCGGTCATCATCTCGCTGTTGAGCCGACCCGAGCCCGATTACGTCAAGCGCATCATCGATGCCGGCTGCGACGATCTTCTGCTGATGCCGGTGTCGCCGGAACAGTTGATCCTGCGCATCGAGAAGCTGTGCCGTACGCGCAAGCCTTTCGTCGTCACCCACGACTATACCGGCCCCGACCGCCGGGCCAAGCAGCGCTCCTTCGACAACCATTCCGCCCCCATGCTGGAAGTCCCCAACCCGCTGAAGATCAGGGCCGAGAACGGCGTCGACGGCACCCGCCTGCAACGCATGGTCGCCGAGGCCTCAAGCACCTTGAACCGCATGAAGATCGAACGCTACGCCGTACAGATCGATTGGCTGTCCAACCACATCCACGGCTGCATCCGCGACGGCAGGGACGGAACCGACCTGGCGCTGATGCCGCACACCAACCGCTTGGTTCAGGTGGCCGAAGACATGATCCGCCGGATGAAGCGCAGCCCCAGCGAAGTGTTGAGCGGCCCGGTATCCGATCTGCTGGAAATCGCTCACAAACTGGACGATGCCAACACCGCCGTCGGCTATTCCGATTTGGACAAGCTCAACAGCTTGGCCAAGGGTCTGCTGCGTTCCTTGGGCACGCCCCGGACCTTCATGGCGGTGAAGACGGCATGAAAAGCCGTCGGACACTTTTGCCAATAAGGCCGGAAATGCATTTCTCTCGGCTGTGCCGTCTTATCCAAATCCTCAGCAACCAGCCGCAACGCGGATAAACACGGATTGGCACGGATGGACGCGGATGAAAAACATCCGTGCGAATCCGTGCTGCCGCGAAGCGGCATCCGCGTTTATCCGTGTTGCGGCTGGATTTGTCCGCGAGCACGAGCATGCCGCAAATGACATTCGGCGCTTTGCCTGATGGAGGATCAGCATCTGGGCGGAAAAACGCCCCCGTCAGCCCGCCGCCTTCTTCTTGGCCGGCGCTTTCTTCGCCGCCGGCTTCTTGGCGGCGGCCTTCTTGGCCGGAGCCTTCTTCGTCACCGTCGCCTCGCCATCTTCCGCCGCAGCCTTCTTCGGCGCCGCAGCCTTGCGAGCCGGCTTTTTCGCCGGTGCCTTGGCCGCCTTGGCAGCGATCAGCGGCAAGGCCTGTTCCAGCGTCACCGTCAACGGATCGGTGCCCTTGGGCAGGGTGGCGTGAACGCCGTCACGCGACACATAGGGGCCATAGCGGCCCTCATGCACGGTCACCGGCTTGCCGTCATGCTCGCCCAGGGTCTTCAGCGGCCCGGCGGCCTTGCCTTTGGCCTGCGACAGCAATTCCACCGCCCGGTTCATACCCACCGTCAGCACATCGTCATCCTTGGCCAACGACTTGTAAACGCCGTCATGCAAAAGATAGGGGCCGAAACGACCGACGCCGGCCTTGATCATCTTACGGGTTTCCGGGTGCTCGCCGACGTCGCGCGGCAGGGCCAGCAGCTTCAGGCCGATCTCCAGGTCGATGGCGCCGGGTTCCAGCCCCTTGTATAGCGACACCCGCTTGGGCTTGGCCCCCTCGCCCAATTGCACGTACCAGCCATAGGGGCCTTTGCGCAGGGTAACCGGCTCGCCCGAGCCGGGCTCGATCCCTAGTTCCTTGGGGCCATCGGGCAATGGCTCGCCACCACCTTCGCCGCCTTCGCCGGCCACCGCCAGCGGACGGGTATAGCGGCATTCCGGGTAATTGGCGCAGCCGATGAAGGCGCCGAACTTGCCCAGCTTCAACGACAGCCGCCCGGCATTGCAGAGCGGGCACAGGCGCGGATCGTGACCGGTGCCGTCATCGGGGAAGAAATGCGCCCCCAGTTCAGCGTCCAGTTTTTCGATGACTTCCGACACCCTTAATTCCTTGGTGCCCTCGACGGCGCCCTGGAACTGGCGCCAGAAGTCTTCCAGAACCTTTTTCCAGTTGATCTTGCCGTCGGAAACTTCATCCAACTGGTTTTCCAGATCGGCGGTGAAATTGTATTCGACGTAGCGACCGAAATAGCTTTCCAGGAAGGCGGTAACCAGACGCCCGCGATCCTCGGGGATGAAGCGGCGTTGGTCCAGACGCACGTAATTGCGGTCCTGCAACACCGACAGGATCGAGGCATAGGTGGACGGGCGACCGATGCCCAGTTCTTCCATGCGCTTGACCAGCGATGCTTCCGAGAACCGCGGCGGCGGCTGGGTGAAGTGCTGGTCGGCGCGCACGTCCTGGCGGGCCATGGCCTCGCCCTCGGTGACGTCGGGCAACAGGCGTTCAGATTCGTCGTCCTCGGCCCCGGGCGCCGGACTGTCGTCGCGGTCCTCGCGATAGACCTTCAGGAAGCCCTCGAACACCACCACCGAACCGGTGGCGCGCATGACGATGTCCTTGCCAGAGCTGGTCACATCGACGGCCACCTGATCCAATTCGGCGGCGGCCATCTGGCTGGCGACGGTACGCTTCCAGATCAGTTCATAAAGGCGCAGCTGGTCGCGGTCGAGATAACGGGCGACCTGATCCGGGCGGCGGAACAGATCGGTGGGACGGATGCATTCATGCGCTTCCTGGGCGTTCTTGGCCTTGGTCTTATAAAGACGCGGGGCGGAGGGCACGTAATCCTTGCCGAAATCCTTGGCGATCAGGTCGCGGGTGGCGGCGATGGCCTCGGCGGCCATCTGCACGCCGTCGGTACGCATATAGGTGATCAGACCCACCGTCTCGCCGCCGATATCGACGCCTTCATACAGGCGCTGGGCCAGTTGCATGGTCTTCTGCGCGCCGTAATGCAGCTTGCGGCTGGCTTCCTGTTGCAGGGTCGAGGTGGTGAAGGGGGCGTAGGGGTTGCGCTTGGCCTTCTTGCGCTCGACGCTGGCGACGGTGAAGCTGGCGGCTTCGATGGCCGCCTTGGCCGCCAAAGCGGAGGTCTCGTTGCCCAGGGCGAACTTGTCCAGCTTGCCCCCGTTCAGATGGGTCAGGCCGGCGGTGATCATGGCGCCCTTGGCGGTCAGGAAATCGGCGGCCAGGGTCCAGTATTCCTGGCTTTTGAAACTCTCGATCTCGGTTTCGCGTTCGCAGATCAGCCTGAGCGCCACCGATTGCACGCGCCCGGCCGAGCGCGAGCCCGGCAGCTTGCGCCACAGCACTGGCGACAAGGTGAAGCCGACCAGATAATCGAGCGCACGCCGGGCCAGATAGGCGTCGACCAGATCCTGGTGCACCTCGCGCGGGTTGCGCATGGCCTCAGTGACGGCGGATTTGGTGATCTCGTTGAAGACCACCCGCTTGACTTCCTTGCCCTTCAGCACGCCCTTGGCTTCCAGCACCGCCTGGACGTGCCACGAGATGGCTTCCCCCTCGCGATCCGGGTCAGTGGCCAGGAACAGTTTGTCGGCCTTCTTGACGGCGTTGGCGATTTCCTTGATCTGGCGCTCGCTCTTGGCGTCGGCCTCCCAGTCCATGGCAAAGCCCTCGTCCGGGCGGACCGAGCCATCCTTGGCCGGCAAATCACGGATATGGCCATACGAGGCCAGCACCTGGAAGTCCGAGCCAAGATACTTGTTGATGGTCTTGGCTTTGGCGGGAGATTCGACGACGACGACCTTCATCCGGACCCAATTGTGCGAGAAACAGGGACGGGCGGCATGGTCCTTTAATAACCCGCCGCCAGCAACGCCACCTGTTGACCAGGGTGACGCTCCAGACGACCGGCCAGCTCTAACTCAAGCAGGACCATGGACACCACGGAAGCAGACAATTGGCATTCGCGGATCAGCAAGTCAACCGCAACCGGCATGGGGCCGAGGCTTTCCAGCACCAAGGCGCGCGCGTGCGCGAGGGCACTTTCGTCCGGCGGGGCGGTTATCGCCGCTTCAAACGGCCCGCGCCGGTCCTCGGCCAAGGGACGGCGCAGCAGGTCCAGAACCACGGCGGTGACGTCATCCGCCCCCTCGGTCAGGGTGGCGCCGTGGCGGATCAGGTCGTTGGGGCCTTGGGCGCGCGGGTCCATGGGGTGACCGGGCACGGCGAACACCTCGCGCCCCTGTTCAGCCGCCATGCGCGCGGTGATCAGCGAACCCGATTTCAGGCTGGCCTCGACCACCACCACCCCCACGGCCATGCCGGAAACGATGCGGTTGCGACGGGGAAAGTGGCTGGCCTGGGGCTGGGTGCCCGGCGGCATTTCGGAAACGGCGCAGCCCATGGCGACGATGTCATCGTAAAGCCGCTGGTTTTCCGGCGGATAGACCACATCGATACCGCCGGCCAGCACCGCCACCGTGCCCGCCGACAGCGACCCTTCGTGGGCAGCGGTGTCGACACCGCGGGCCAGACCGGAAACCACCACCAAACCGGCGCGACCGAGATCGGCGGCCATCCGCCGGGTCAGATTGCGGCCATTGACCGAGGCGTTGCGGGCGCCGACCATGGCGATGATGGATTTGGTCAGAAGCGACGGATTGCCCAAGGCGTAAAGAATGGGCGGCGGATCGTCGATGGCGGCCAGCAGGCGGGGATAGAAGGGCTCGCACGCCGCCAGCACGGTGCAACCCAGGCGGTCGGCGGCATCGAGCTCGCGCAGGGCGGCGTCCTTGGGGCAGACGACGATGGGCCGGGCGCGACCGCCGCGCTTGGCCAGGTCCGGCAGTTCGGCCAAGGCCCGGCCAGCACTGCCGAAGCGTTCCAGCAGACGGATGAAGGTGCGCGGGCCGACGTTCTCGCTACGGATCAGCCGCAGCCAGTCCAGTCTTTCCGTGGCAGAAAGGGTGCGGGTGTCGCCGAACATGACGGCACCTTCCCTTATTGCATGCAAACGGTCAAGGGCGCTCTACCGCAACGCCCGGCGCGCTACCACATGGTCACAGATGTCGGCGGTGTCCCACGACGATTTCTTGCCCAGGGCCGCCTGGATATCCGGCCAGGAACGGTCGAAGGCATCGCGGCCCAGGTCACGCAGATGGAGCAGGAAATCCCAGGCCGGCGCGTCCTTGGAATAGATGCCCAGCCGCGACAATTCCACATCGGCATGGATGCGGTGCAGGTTGACCCGCTGCAAACCCGCCGCCTTGGTCACATGGCCGGCATCCACCAGCCGGTTCAGGGTTTCGATGGCGTTGACCTCGTGCACCATGGAGGCGGAAAAGGTGATTTCGTTCAAGCGGTCCAAAATCTGCCGGGCCGAACGCGGCACCCCGTCGCGGTGCAGCGGGTTGACGGTGATCAGCACCACATCGTCGCAGCCCGCCTCGCGCACCTGATCCAGCAGGGGCGACAGCGGCGGATTGCCCATATAGCCACCATCCCAGTAATGGCCCTGACCGATCTCGACGCTGGTGAGCGCCGTCGGCACGCACAAGGATGCCTTCAGCGCGGCGGGCGACACGGCGCCGTCGACGAAAATCTGGCGACGGCATTCCTGCACGTCGGTGGCCGCCACCAGCACGGTGGGCACCTGGGCCACCGGCGCCGCCAGAATGGCCGGCAATTGCGGGAAGACGTCCCGCAACACGCTGTTGAGATAGGTCCCGATGCTGGCATCCGCGGGCGATACCCCGGCCGAGGTCATGTCGGCCCACCGCGCCGCCGGGCTGTCGTCGATGTTCCAGCCCAAAGACAGGCCGATGGCGGCGACAAAGGGATTGCCGCCCCAAAAGGCGGCCCGCGCGATGGTCGACCACAATTCCTCGATCTTGCCTTGGGCGGCCTTGGCCATGCGCTTGTTCCGCGCCGTGGCTGGACCAGGCAAATCCGCCCCCTCCCGCAGGCCATAAGCCAAGGCGGTGGCATTCAACGCCCCCGACGACGCCCCCGACACCGCCGAAATTTCGATCTTGCCCGCCGCCGCCTGATCAAGCAGACGATCGAGAACCCCCCAGGAAAAAGCGGCATGCGCCCCGCCGCCTTGCAATGCCAGCGCGATTTTGGCAGCCATGATCGGCCTCCCCATTTTTTTGGTTATAAAAAAGCCTACGCTCAACCTCCGCCCCCGGCAATCGCGGGAATAGACAAACGGCTGAGGCCGTTTATTCTTTATCCAAGACTGCAATCGCCTGGGGGAAAATCCATGAGCGTGCCGGAACGCAAGACCTTCACCAAGGGCAGCGTCATTTTCAAAGAGGGCGAGAGCGGGCGCGAGGCCTATCTGCTGCAAAAAGGCAAGGTCCGCATCTTCAAGACGGTGTCCGGCAAGCGCATCACCATCGGTATCGTCCAGCCCGGCCAAGTGTTCGGCGAACTGGCGCTGTTGGACAATGGCGGTCGCATGGGGGCGGCGGTGGTGGAAGAAGATGCCCTGTGTCTGGTCATGTCCAAGGCCAGCATCGATCACATGATGAACGAGGCCCCCGCCGGCTTGGCCACCTTGGTTCATTCGCTGTTGGGCACCATGCGGGTCATGGGCGACGAACTGGCGCAAAGCAAAGCCGAGTTGGAAGAGTTGCGGAAAAACTAAGTGATACAAACTTAGGCAGGGTTGCCTTTTTTCGCGCCACTATATATGTATTTGACATACATTATATACGAGCGAGGGCTCCCGCTTTGCGCCATTTCTTCCGCCGCCATCAGCCCGTCGCCTGCCGCTTGACCCCGTGGAAGGCCGGATTGGGCGGAATCGCCGTCATCGCCGCCTGTGCCCTGTTGGCGCAATGGCTGGGCAACCCGTTGCAAATCGCCCCGCTGGCGGCTTCCGCCGTGCTGGTCTTCGCTGCCCCCGACAGCCCCATGGCCCAGCCGGCCAACGTCATCGGCGGTCATCTGCTGGCCACCATCATCGCCCTGCTGACGGCGGAATTCCTGCCGCAGACATGGTGGGCCATGGCCCTGGCGGTGGGCCTGTCCATCGCCCTGATGGCGGCGGCACGATTGACCCATCCGCCCGCCGGCGCCGATGCCCTGGTGGTCGCCGTCCTGCATCCGGGCTGGTCCTATCTGCTGTTTCCCATTCTTTTCGGCAGCATCCTGGTGGTCGCCGCCGCCGTCCTGTTGCATCGGGTGCTGCCGCCGCGCCGGCTGTATCCGCTGCCGCCGCCGGTCGAGGATGGCGCCGGGGCCTGAGGATTTCCCCAGCTTGATAGGCCAGCGTTGTTAAGGCGTAATCGCCGTCATGCTGACCATTCTTGCCGCCATCGCCCCCAATTTCCTGCTGATCCTGCTGGGTTGGCTGTTGCGTGCCCGCCATGTGCTCGACGGGCCTTTCTGGCTGCAAACGGAAAAGCTGACCTATTTCGTCCTGTTTCCGGCGCTGTTGGTCACCAATCTGGCCGAAGCCCGCCTGGACGGATTGCCGGTGGCCGCCATTCTCGGCGCCCATGGTCTGGGCATCACCCTGGTGCTGGGCCTGCTGGTATTGCCGCTGCGGTTCTTGTCGCCGCGCCTGCGCGCCGATGGCCCAGCCTTCACCTCGGTGTTGCAAGGCGCGGTGCGGCCCAACACCTATGTGGGTTTCGCCATCGCCGCCGCCATCTGGGGACCGCACGGGGTGACGGTGACCGCCCTGGCCTCGTCCCTGGTTATTCCGCTGGTCAATCTTTATTGCGTCACCGCCCTGATCCGCTGGGGTTCGGGCGGCGGCAAGCGCGGTCTGGGCGCCACCGTGCTGGCCATCGCCAAGAACCCGCTGATCCTGGCCTGCGTCATCGGCGCCGCTCTCAATGTATCAGGCATCGGCCTGCCGCCGATCGTCGGGCCGTTGCTGAAAATCCTGGCCCAGGCGTCGCTGGCCCTGGGGTTGCTGTGCGTCGGCGCCGGATTGGAGTTTTCCGCCCTGCGCGGCGCCCATGGTCCGGTGGCCGCCGTGCTGGGGCTGAAGCTGGCGGTGATGCCCTTGGCGGTCGGCGCCCTGGCCTGGAGCTTCGGCCTGACCGGCACCACCTTGGCGGTCACCGTCACCTATGCTGCGCTGCCGGTGGCGGCCAACGCCTATATCCTGGCCCGCCAATTGGGCGGCGACCACGCCCTGACGGCGGCCATCATCACCGCCTCGACCATGGCCGCCGCCGTCAGCCTGCCGGTGGTGACGCTGTTGATCGGTTACTTGCCCTGAACGGACAGCAGAGGTACGGTCAAGCATGACCCAGCCGAAACGCCCCAAGATCAAGCCGGTCCCCTCTAAACAAGAGGTGCTGGAATTCATCCGCTCGCAGCCCGGCCATGTGGGCAAGCGCGAACTGGCCCGCGCCTTCAACCTGAAGGGCGCCGACAAGATCATGCTGAAGGCGGTGCTGAAGGAACTGGAAGGCGAAGGCAGTGTCCAACGCGGCGCCAAACGCAGCTTCGCCCAGCCCGGCGCCCTGCCCGACGTGTCGGTGGTGGAAATCACCGGCGCCGATACCGATGGCGAATTGCTGGCCCGGCTGGTGGCGTGGGACCAGGACGGCCGTCCGCCGCGCATCTACATGGCGCCCTGGCGCAAGGGCGAACTGACCGTGGGGGTGGGCGACAAGGTGCTGGCCAAATTGCGCCGCATCCGCGCCGACGCCTACGAGGCCAAGCCCATCCGCATCGTCGGTGAAGCCCGCGCCCGCGTGCTGGGGGTTTACGAGACCATGCCCGACGGCTCGGGCCGTATCCACCCGACCTCGCGCAAGGAACGCTCTGATTACATCGTCCCCAAGGGCGAGAATGGCGGGGCCGAACCGGGCGAACTGGTCATGGGCGACCTTCTGCCCGGACGCCTGTACGGCCTGCGCCAAGTGGTGGTCAAGGAACGCCTGGGCCGCATGGGCGCGCCCAAATCGGTGTCGCTGGTGGCCATCCACACCAACGACATCCCGTTCGAGTTTCCCGCCGACGCCCTGACCCAGGCGAAGAAGGCCGGCGCCGCCACCTTGGAGCACCGCGTCGATCTGCGCGACGTGCCCCTGGTCACCATCGACGGCGAGGACGCCCGCGATTTCGACGACGCGGTATGGGCCGAGCCCGATCCTGACCCCAACAATGCCGGCGGCTGGCACTGCATGGTGGCCATCGCCGATGTGTCGTGGTACGTGCGTCCCGGCGACGCCCTGGACAAAGAGGCGTTCAAGCGCGGCAATTCCGTCTATTTCCCCGACCGCGTCGTCCCCATGCTGCCCGAGGAACTGTCCAACGGCTGGTGCAGCTTGCGCCCCAACGAGGATCGCGGCTGTCTGGCCGTGCGTTTCTGGCTGGACAAGGACGGCAACAAGCTTCGGCATAAATTCATCCGCGCCATGATGCGCTCGGCCGCCCGGCTGACCTATCATCAGGTACAAAAGGCCCGCGACGGCTTGATCGACGACTTGACCGGCCCACTGGCCGGACCGGTGATCGCGCCGCTTTACGGTGCCTGGGCGGCGCTGCTGGACGCGCGCAAGCGCCGTGGCGTGCTGGAACTGGACATCCCCGAGCGCAAGGTGGACATCGACGAAAACGGCCGCGTCCTGGGGATCAAGGTGCGCGACCGTTTCGACAGCCATCGGCTGATCGAGGATTTCATGATCCAGGCCAATGTCTGCGCCGCCGAGGAACTGGAACGCGTGCACAAGCCGTGCATGTACCGCATCCACGACCAGCCCAGCTTGGAAAAGCTGGACGGCCTGCGCGAGTTCCTGCGCTCCATGGATCTGTCCCTGCCCAAGGGCCAGGCCTTGCGCCCGGCGCAATTGAACCAGATCCTGGAGAAGGTCAAGGACGGCCCCAACGAGGTGCTGGTCAACGAAGTCATGCTGCGCAGTCAGGCCCAGGCGGTGTATTCGCCGGAAAATATCGGCCATTTCGGCCTGGGGCTGGCCCGCTATGCCCATTTCACCTCGCCCATCCGCCGCTATGCCGATTTGCTGGTCCATCGCGCCCTGGTATCGGGGCTAAAGCTGGGCGAAGGCGGTCTGCCGCCCGATTGCGTCGGGCAATTCCCCGAATGGGGCGAGCATATCTCCATCACCGAACGCCGGGCGGCGGTGGCCGAGCGCGAGGCGGTCGACCGCTACGTCACCGCCTTCCTGTCCGACCGGGTCGGCGCCAGCTTCCGCGCCAAGGTCTCGGGGGTGACCCGCTTCGGCCTGTTCGTCACCCTGGTCGATACCGGCGCCGACGGTCTGATCCCCATCGGCACCCTGCCCGAGGACTTTTATGTCCATGACGAGGTGCATCATTGCCTGGTCGGCAAGCGCACCCGCAAAACCTTCCAACTGGGGCAATTGCTGGATGTGGTGCTGCACGAAGCCAATGCGCTGACCGGGTCCATGGTCTTTCAACTGGAGGGATCGACGCCACGGGCCGCCACCGGGCCGCGCCGACCACCGCCACGTAATCGTGGGCGACGATAAAAACCCTGTACCAAAGGCGGATGAAAACGCATATTGGCGTCATCTTTCGTCGGAGGTTCACTCTGGTACGTCGCCCTCCCATTATTGGTTGGATCGTCACGGCCTCCGTGCTGCTGATGGGGGCAAGCGCGCCGGTCATTCCCGGTATCGGCGGCATGGGTGCCCCCTATGACACCGTCGAGGCCGAGCGCACTTTCGATTTCGGCTATCGCGCCATTCTTGACCGCACCTTGGAAAACACCCTGGCCGGCACCCTGGCCCTGGAGGGGCTGCGGGGCCTGAGCAGCATCGACCCCAACATCGCCCTGACCAGCCTGGACGGCAAATTGCTGCTAAGCTCGGCCCGCAACGTGGTGGCTGAATATCCGCTGCCCGATGCCACCGATGTGCGCGGCTGGTCGAGGCTGACCGTCACCGTGGCGCTGGACGCGCGCGGCCTGTCGGAAAGCCTGCGCGATGCCGACCCGGAACGCATCTATGAGGCGGTGTTCGACGCCATCCTGTCGCGGCTGGATGTGTATTCGCGTTATTCCGGTGCCCGCGAAGCACGGGAGCTGCGCGCCAACCGCAACGGCTTCGGCGGCATCGGCATCCGCTTCGAGCTGGTGGACGGCGATATCCGCATCACCGAGGTGATGGCCGATTCGCCCGCCGGCAAGGCCGGCCTGCTGGTCGGCGATCTGCTGACCCATGTGGACGGCCAGCCGGTTTCCGGCCTGTCGCGCGACGAATTGTCCAAACGCCTGCGCGGCCCCGTGGACAGCCGTATCAACGTCGGCATCCGCCGCGGCTACAAGCCCATGGATCTGGCGCTCAGGCGCGACCTGATCGTCCCTGAGACCGTGCATACGGGCTTTGCCGACGGTATCGGCGTGTTCCGCCTGACCGGCTTCAATAAATCCACCGCCGACACCCTGCGCCGCGATCTGCTGACCCTGCGCCAGACCCATGGAGATGCCTTGACCGGGGTGGTGATCGATATGCGCGGCAATCCCGGCGGCTTCCTGGATCAGGCGGTCGAGGTGGCCGATCTGTTCATCGGCGATGGCCCGATCATTTCGACCCGTGGCCGCCATCCGCTGTCCAATCAATCCTACGACGCCCGCTCCGGCGATATCGGCGAAGACTTGCCGGTGGCGGTGATCATGGATGGCAAGGCTGCCTCGGCGGCCGAGATCGTCGCCGCCGCCTTGCAGGATTCCGGACACGGTGTGGTGGTCGGCACCTCGTCCTATGGCAAAGGCACGGTGCAAAGCCTGATCGAACTGCCCAACCAGGGCGAACTGCACCTGACCTGGTCGCGTTTCCACGCGCCGTCCGGCTATGCCCTGCATGGCCTGGGGGTACGCCCCAATATCTGCACCTCAGGTCAGGACAGCGGCAGCTTTTCCCTTTCGCAATCCGTCAACAATCCCGGCAATGCCAATGCGGTCGGGGCGCAATTGGCGCAATGGCGACAATCGGGCATCGACGACCATGCCCTGCGTGCCGCCTTGCGCGACCGTTGCCCGGCCCAAGCCCATGTGGATGGCGAGCGCGATCTGGTGGTTGCCCGCCAGCTGATCGCCGATCCGGTGCTGTATGGCTCGGCCCTGGCCATGTCCGCCCCCACCGGCCTCTCCGCCGCCCAGATCATCCCCCCCGGTGACCGCCCCGCCGCCACAGGAGCACGAGGAAATTGATCCGCACACCACAGGCCGCCAGCCCACAAGGCAATCGGATCGACCTGCAAAGCGTGATGGAATCGGTGGTCCGCATCACCGAGCAACGCAGCCGCGAAAATCTTGAACATTGTCTGGTCACCACCTTGCTGGAACTGACCAGTCTGCACCGGGTGGCCATCTCGCGACCGCTGATGCGCCCCGACGGCCTGCATGTGGAAACCGTGGCCGTCGCCGAACTCGGCAAGGGATTGGTGAACAGCAACGAGGTCACGCCCCTGGACCAGGACCATCTGGTGGCCCAGGCCTGGGCCTTGGGCGAGGAAGCCCGCATGGCCGGTGCCGACGGCCTGGTACGGCTGTGCCTGCCCATTTCCGGCCAGGGCGAGGAGGTCTCCGCCTTCCTGTCCATCGAGACCAGCACCAACCCCGACACGGTCCTTGATCTGGTGCGCGGCTTCGCCGCCATCTACCGCAACTTCCTGGCCATCCTGCGCGAGGCCGAACGTGACACCCTGACCGGACTGAAGAACCGCAAGACCTTCGACGAGAAGATCGGGCGCATCATCGCCCAGTCGCAAACCCTGGCCCAGATCGTCCCCGTCGAGCGCCGCCAGCACGAGGACGGCGAACAGCATTGGCTGGGCATGCTGGACATCGATCACTTCAAGCGCGTCAACGACACTTTCGGCCACGTCTTCGGCGACGAGGTGCTGTTGCTGTTCTCGGCGCTGATGCGCAAGGTGTTCCGCTCGGACGATCTGCTGTTCCGCTTCGGCGGCGAGGAATTCGTCGTCGTCCTCGCCCCTACCAGCGCCCTGCACGCCCAACAGGCCTTCGAGCGCTTCCGCACCGCGGTCGAAGGCTTCGCCTTCCCCCAGGTGGGCCGGGTGACCGTCAGCATCGGCTTTGTCGCCATCAAGCACGGCGACATCGCCTCGGCGGTGATCGGTCAGGCGGACGAGGCGCTTTATTGGGCCAAGCGCAATGGCCGCAATCAGGTCTGCCTGTATGAAGATCTGGTGCGTGCCGGCCATCTGAAGGCGCCCACCGAAGAGGGGGAAATGGAACTGTTTTAGGCCAAACCACAAGAAGGCCTTGACACCCCCGCTGGGATCAGTATCTTCCGCCGCCTACAGTTTCGTACAAAGCACCAACGATTCGGGATTTTTTGCCATGGCCAAGCCTGCCACCATCCTTATCAAGCTGGTTAGCTCCGCCGGTACCGGCTTTTTCTACGTGGCGAAGAAGAACCCGCGTAAGACCACGGAAAAGCTGAAGTTCCGCAAGTATGACCCCGTCGTGCGCAAGCACGTCGAGTTCAACGAAGCCAAGATCAAGTAGGCTTCGAGCTAACTCGCTTTCCAATGGATAAGCGCCCGCCTGACCCTGGTCTGGCGGGCGTTTTCCTTTGCGCCATCACCAACGGCAAACAGAAAAAGGCCGGACAATGCCCGGCCTTTTTCTGTTTGCAAACGCCCGCCTATTTCAGGAAGGCGCCGATGGTTTCCAAGAAATTGACGACGGAGATGGGCTTGGCGATGTAGCCTTCGCACCCACCCTCACGGATCTTTTCCTCGTCGCCCTTCATAGCGAAGGCGGTCACCGCGATCACCGGAATGACCTTCAACTCGGCGTCATTCTTTAGCATGCGGGTGATTTCCAGCCCCGACACCTCGGGAAGTTGAATATCCATCAAGATCAGATCGGGCCGATGAGTACGGGCCAAATCCATGGCCTCACGCCCATCCTTGGTCTGCAAAGTGGCGTAACCGTTGGCCTGCAACAGGTCATTGAACAACTTCATATTAAGATCGTTGTCTTCAACGATCAGCACGGTCTTTGCCATTGAATCCTCAGCCACGTGGCCCCCCACACTTTCCCCGCGCCCTATTCTACCGGCACGGTAATACCCCCATATACGACGAGCCCATCATGGGCAATTCCCAATGCCAAGTCAAACCAGGACCATAAATTCCGATCACTTACGAAACCCGGCCAAAGCCAGCACCAGCCAGCCGGCCATCAGGGTCATGCCGCCCGCTGGCGTCACCATGGGAACGGCCAGCGGAGCACCGGTCAGCGCCTTCACATACAAAGAGCCGCAAAACAGTGCCATGCCCAGCGCGAACAGCAAAGCCGCGCCGTGGGCCAACATGCCACCGCCGCGACGCGTATCAACGGTGATGCGGTCTGCCCCCAGCAAGGCCAGGGCGTGAATGATCTGGTAATTGGCGGCCTGGGCGACCAAGGCCTGCGCATCGGCCTCGCCGGCCAGGCCGTGAGCGCCGTAAGCCCCCATTCCCACCGCCATCAAACCGCTCAGGCCTGCCAGCACGATCCACGGACGCATGGCCTCTCCTTGACATCAAAATGAGACTGGTGACCAATCTATACGCTTCGCGGAGAATAGCCATGCGTCATGCCGTCATAGCCCTTTTGCTGGCCCTGCTGCCCGCCTTGCCCGCCGCAGCCCAGGAGCGGGCGGTGGGCACCGTCACTCGCCTGCAAGGCAGCGCCAGCACCGCGCAGGGTACAGTTGGTCCTGGCAGCCCGTTGACCACCGGCATGGTGCTGACCACCGGGGCGGGGGCACGGGCCGAGTTGAGCTTCAGCGACGGCACCTTGGTGGTGATCGGCGAGCACAGCCACTTCGCCGTCGAGAGCTTTGCCTATGACGCGCCGTCGCAATCCGGTCAGGCTCGTTTTCGCGTCGATCAGGGAGTCTTTTTGGTGACCAGCGGCGCGGTGGCCAAATTGCCTGGACGCCCGCTCAGTGTCACCACTCCGGTGGCCAGCATCGGCGTACGCGGCACCAAGTTCTGGGGCGGCAGCCTTGACCACCCGCTGGACGTGCTGCTACTGGAAGGCGCCATCACCGTGCGCAGTCCGGGCGGCAGCGCCAACCTGGACAATCCGCTGGAGGGCACCGACGTGCCCAAGCCAGGGGCCGCCCCCTCGCCGGTGGGACTCTGGAAGCCGGAACGGGTGGACAAGGCGCTTCGGTCGATCAGCTTCGACTGATCAGTCCACCATCAACCGACGACCATACAGACCGGCGGGGCCACCCAGCCTGATGGCCTGATCCACCGTGGCGGTGGCGGCGATATGGCTTTTCAGCGGTTCCGGCGGCGGCAAGTTGACCACCGGCGGGGCAGCGCGGACCACCTCGACGGGGCGGGCACGCGGCGGCGGCGGGACGATCGCGGCCTTAGGTTCGGGCACGACCATCTTTGCCTGCTCAACCTTGACCGGCTTGGCGGGGGCATGAACGACGGGGGTCGGAACATATTCGGGCTCGGCGGCAGGCAGCGGCTGAGCGGGCTGGACGGCGCTCACCGACACCGGCTCGGCCTTGGCTGCCGCCGCCTCGTCCTGGGCCTTTTCCGCCTGCGCCTTGGCGGCGGCGGCCTGCCGCTCCTCGCGCTGAACGTCTTCCATGGTCCGCGCCGGCCCAAGGCCGTCAAGGACGAACTTGCCGAGCGACCGGAACAGGTCGGGTTCATTTTCCGACGCCAGGGCCGGCGGCGCCAACAGGGCCAGCGGCAGAGCGATCAGGGCGGCGCGTGAAATGCGTTTTGTCATGGCGGCTAAAATACCCCAGAGCGTTATTTGAACACCACAGTTTTCGAGCCGTTCAGCAACACGCGATGCTCCACATGCCAACGAACGGCACGGCCAAGCACCAGATTTTCGATATCGCGGCCCATGGCCACCAGATCGTCCGGGGTGTGGGTGTGATCGACGCGCTCCACCGATTGCTCGATAATCGGCCCTTCGTCCAGATCGGCGGTGACGTAATGGGCGGTGGCGCCGATGATCTTGACCCCGCGCGAATGGGCCTGATGATAGGGCTTGGCCCCCTTGAAGCTGGGCAGGAACGAGTGGTGGATGTTGATGGCGCGCCCCTGCAAGGTCTGGCACAGAGTGGTGGACAGGATCTGCATGTAGCGGGCCAGCACCACCAATTCGGCACCGGAGCGGTCGATGACCTCCATCACCCGGCCTTCCTGGGCTTCCTTGTCGTGTTTGTCCACCGCCAAGTAATGATAAGGAATGCCGTGCCACTCGACGATGGAGCGCATATCGGGATGGTTGGAAATCACTGCCGGAATCTCGATGTTCAACTGCCCGGTGTGGTAGCGGTGCAGCAAATCGACCAGGCAATGGCCGAACTTGGACACCATGATGACCACGCGCGGCTTGCGCGTCAGATCATGCAATTGCCAGATCATCTGGAAGCGGTCGGCGATGGCGGCGAACAGCTTCCTGAACTCCGCCGCCGCCGGGGTCAGGGCGCCGCCGGCGAAGACGATGCGCATGAAGAACCGGCGCGACACCGGATCGCCGTACTGGGCCGCCTCGGTGATGAAGCAATCGTGCTGGGTCAGAAAGCCGGAAACGGCGGCAACGATGCCCACGGTATCGGGGCAGGTGATGGTCAGCACAAAGGTCTGGCGCTCGGACATACCCAGGGAAACTCCTGCTTCTAGATGGGACTTGTGATAGCGCAAGGCACCCCCGACGCCAAGACACGAAACGCCATCTTGCCTTTTTTTGCCGAATCGCCCATGGTCCGCCGCAACGCAGTCGAGCCAAGGAACTTCCGCCATGATCACCGTCTACTACAAGTCCGGCAATGCTCAGTGGAAGTACGAGCTTGAGCAGACCGAATACGAATACATCATCAAGAACGTCCTTGAAGACGAGCCTGATCTGCAGGAAATGTTCGACGATTCGCTGGAGATCCTGCGTGACGTCTCGGCCATGGACGAAGATGAAATGGACGAGGACGACCAGATCGACCAGACTATCGCCATCGCCTATATCTGGCATTACTTCAACGTCATTGCCGAAGGCGACGACCGTATCCAGGGTGATCTGGTCCTGGTCGAGGACGAGGATGGCACCGGCGTCACCATCCTGCCCGCCGATTCCCTGGGCGAAGAAGACGAGGAATAAGCCCTATTTGACCGTGCGGCGGTAGATTGCCGCCAGCCCGGCATCCTCGGCTTCATCCAGCAAGGCGGAAATGGCGGCCAACAGGCCCATTTCCTCCTTCTGGATGTGGAAAATCTCCCGCTCCACCAGTTCTGCTCCGGTATCGCGAAAATCACGCCAGCTCTGGTCGTCAAAGCCGGATTCCGCCGCCTGCCCGGCCAGTTCCGCCACCCGAAGCGCCATGGGCAGGATCGAGCGGTGCTCATGCGTCAGCATCATGACGATGCCGCTTTCCCCCTTGCTCACGAACAGCGGGAACAGGTGGCCCTCCTCGAAGGCGAAATGGCTTTCCACCTCGGCCCGCAAGGTCGCCGCCAAGGCCCGCAGACGCTCGCCCAGGGCCTCATCCACCGCCGGCGGCTGACGATGGCGCGACAGCAGCTCTTCCAGCCCTTGCAGGGTTTCGATGGTGGTCATGTGGTCCTGATGCAGCAGGGAACCGGTTTCAGACTGCAACAGCATGGTGCTTTCCTTTGATTTATTGGCTTCGGTGGTGAGCGCGATAACGAACCATCATGATGATGGCGAAAACGGCGAAGGCCAGTGCGCCGGCCAAACCGCAAAGCGCGCCCAGGCGGGCGATCAACGGTGAGTCCAACCCGATTGCGGCCAGCAGCAGAGCCAAAGCGCCGGCATGGGCGGCGGCATGAACCATTAGAACCGGCTGCGCGGTCAAATGTGACAACAGCACAGGCTTGCCGCCTCGGGCGGCGGAATGCATGGAGGCCAGGAACGGCATGATCCGTTGCAGGATGCCGGTGGCGAAGGACAGCAGCCATCCCACCACCAGCAACAGCCCCCACACGGGTCCGCTGACGTGCGGCCACGGCCCCAGGGCCAGGATTGCAGCGGCCAGCAGCGACAGCGGCAACATGACCCAGCCGCCTTTCAACAGACGGAAGAACGGCTCCAGCCGCTTGCGCATGCGCGCGGCCAGGACACGGCGTTGCAGCCTTAGATACAATAATGCGGCAACCAGTCCCACCAGGGCGGCCAAACCGGCCAGCCACGCCCAACCCAGCACGGCACCGCCGGCGCCTGCGGCCAAAGCCATTGCGGCGACCATGACCACCGGCTTGGCCTGGGCGTCGGGAATGGCCGGAGCCAACACGAACATGGGCACCAGGACAGCGGAAAACCCCATCACCAACATGCCCATGAAACCATAGCCGGCCAGCACGCCATGGGCGGCGGCCAGGGATGCCCGATCAGGCAGAAAGCCTTGCCCCACATCGACGATCAGCAGCCCGGCCAGAACCAGCACGGCCAGCAGTGACGCCAAGGCCACCCATACCGGCCCGGTCACCGCCGGCAAATCGCTGACCCGCATCAGGTTGCGGGCCACCAGCCCACCGAACAGCGCCAAACCGCCAATGGCCAAACTGGCGCCGCCATGCAAGGCCCACAGCACCCCGTCGGCCAGACCGAACGACAGCACGGCGACCCCGGGGGCGAACAGCCACCAACTGAGCGAACAGGCCCAAGCCGGCCCTAATTGCCGCCGCGTGGCCACCGGCAGCATCTGATAGGCGGCGCCCATGGCGGTCATGGCCAACACGCCCAGGGTGATCAGGTGCAAGGCCGCCAGCACCGGCCCCAGACCGCCCCGATAGCCGGGCAGGCCGTCGGCGGCCCACAGCAGCACCGCCCAGGCGGCCAGGTGATAAACGATGGCGGTGGCGAAAAAGCGGAACGGTATCGCCGGCGGCAACAGCCGATCCTTGGCCCCCATCATGAACGCGCCGCCGAACATCAGCTTTTCCGCTCAAGCCACAGGCGCACGTCCTGGAATTCCTCGCTCACCCGCGCCACCGACCAGCCGCGCTCGGCCAGTTCGGGCAACAGATACTGGGGGTGGCGTTCGTGGTGGACCACCAAGGCCTGCAAGGCGGCGTCGCCGTCGATCAGGCGCAGAATGGCCAACATGGGTTGGGGCGGGCGCAGCTTGCGCACGTCGATGTGCAGGCCGTCTTCCTCGCGCCAGAGCATGGCGCCCTCGTCCATGACCGCGACGTCGGAATCATGTTCCCAATCGGCGGCACCGTTTTGATGAAAATAGATGCGCCAATGACTGCCGCCAAGGCGCCGTCCATACGACGAAAACCCGCGCGCCGCTAAAATACGCCGCAACGGTGACGGGTTGAACGGAGCATCCACCACCAGAAAGCCACCAAAGGACACGCCATCGGCGGCTTCCATCAGCGCCCCCAGCGGATCGCTGCCGGCGGCCAGCAGGCCGCGCACATCCAGCACCGCCTGTTCCAAGGCGGCGGCCAGCCACACGGGGGGGCCATGCTGTGGTGTGGGAAAATCCAGGGCTTGGGCCATCACACGCTCCGGCAATCATGCTGGCAGCGTGCGGGATTGCCATTGCGGCAACATTGACCTTCGTTAAGAACAGGGCCCTTCGTTAAGACGGGTCGCCGTCGCGCACCAGCCGGCGCAGGGCGGCCAGATCGGTCAGCACCACCTCGCGCCCGTGGCTTTCCACCCCGGCGGCCTTCAACCGGGCCAAGGCCCGCGACAGCGATTCCGGGGCGATGCCGATCCGGCTGGCCAAAGCCGCCTTGGTGATGGGCAGGCGCACCTGTACGCCATCTTGGGCATCGCGGGCCAAGGCCAGCAGGAACGAGGCCAGACGCTGCCCCGGCGATTTGCTTTTCAGCTCGGTGATTTCATGGATCATGTGCATCTGCCAACGCGACAGGCCGGACAGCAGATGAAAGCCCAGGCGCGGCGTGTCGGCCAGCCGTTTCAGGAACGGCGCCGCCGGAATGTGCACCAGCCGCGACCCCGCCACCACCTCGCAATTGAGCGGATATTTGCCGGACGAGAACATGGCCGCCTCGGCGAAGGTGGAAATACCCTCGAACACCTCGATGATCGACTGATCGCCGGTCTCGGTCAGGGCGAAGATGTTGACCCGACCCTCAAGCACGACGAAAAAATGATCGGCGTCGTCGCCCTGGCTGAACAGCAGGCTGTTTTCCGGATGGCTGACCGCCACCGCCTGGTCCAGCAATTGCCCCAGTTCCTCGGGTTTCAGCGCCGCGAACAGCGGTGCGGCGGCGGCGGCCTGTAAATCGGTGGCGGACAATCCGGCCATATTCGTTACCCCAAATCGTCTTCGACGCAGAATTCGCGCAAACCATCCAGGTCATTGATGACCACCAGATTGTCGGCCTTGGACGACACCCCCAGCTTGGCCAGCTTGGCCAGGGCGCGCGACAGGCTTTCCGGCTTCATGCCCAATTCGTCGGCCACCAGCTTCTTGTCATAGGGGAAACGTACCTCGGCCCGGCCTTCATCGGCATCGGCCAGGGACAGCAGGAACGAGCCCAGGCGCTGGGCGGTGGTCTTCAGCTTCAACTCGGCGATCTGACGCACCAGCATGCGCAGGCGGAACGACATGGTCGACAGCATGTGCAAGACGATGTCCTTGCGCCCGGCCAGCTTGGTCAGGAACGACTCCGCTGGCACCGCCAGCAAGGTGGCCGCAGTCAACACCCGCGCGTTCATGAAGAAATGGCCGTCGCCGAACATGGCGGCGTCGCCCAGAACGGTGCCGCGCCGCGCCACCTCGACCACGCTACGCTTGCCGTCGCTGTCGATGGACAATTCCACGTGGCCGTCCATGACCACATAGAAATCCACCACCTTGTCGCCGGCCTGATAAATTTGCTGTTCATGCCCAAAGGTGACCATGCGCGCCCCTTCGGTCAGGCTGCGCACATCGGCCTCGGCCAGGCCGGCAAAAAGCGGCGTGAACTGCAATTGCAGCAACACGTCCTTGGCGCCCGGCGCGCCCGCATCCTTGCTCATGGGCTCTCCCGTCCTGTACAAGCCCAGAAGCTAGACCAATCATCGGATCAGGCCAACCCGCTATATGTATGCGGGATGCCTTTTACCGTACATTAGGATGACGACAATGACCGCCAACCGCGACCTTCCCATCGGCGTTTTCGACTCGGGTGTCGGCGGCTTGACCGTGTTGAAGGCGTTGCGCGAACGCCTGCCGGCGGAATCGCTGATCTATCTGGGCGACACCGCGCGGCTGCCCTATGGCACCAAAAGCGCGGCCGCCGTCAGCCATTACGCCCTGCAGGCAGCCCATGCCCTGGTGCGCATGGGCATCAAGGCGCTGGTGGTGGCCGACAACACCTCGTCGGCGCACGCGCTGGAAGCGCTGCGGGCGGAATTTCCCGGCCTGCCGGTCACCGGCGTGGTCGAGCCCGGCGCCGCCGCCGCCGCCCTGGCCAGCGCGCAGGGACGCATCGTCGTCATCGCCACCGACAGCACCGTGCAGGCCGGCACCTATCCGCGCGCCATCCACAATTCGCGCCCCGGCGCCCGGGTGATCTCCAAGGCCTGCCCGCTGTTCGTCTCCATGGTAGAGGAAGGCATGACCGACGGCCCCATCGCCGAGCAACTGGCCCGTCATTACCTGGACCCGCTTTTCGCCAATGCCGACGATGGTCAAAAGGGTGATTGCCTGTTGCTGGGCTGCACCCACTTTCCGGCGCTCGCCGACCTGCTGCGCCGGGTGGTGGGACCGGAAACCGCCATGGTCGATTCCGCCACCACCACGGCGCGGGCGGTGGAAGACCTGCTTGAGCATCGCGGCCTAGCGACCGGGCGTGCCCCGGAACGGGCGCGGGTGCGCTACCTCGCCACCGACGCCCCCGACCGCTTCGCCCGTGTCGCCCGTATTTTCGTACCCTGGACCATTGCCACCGACGAAGTCGAGGTGGTGGATCTGGCCTGAGCCGCCGGCCATCGTCACGGCGGCGGCGATAGCAGCACTTTACCCGACATTCCGGCGGCAAGCTCGGGGAAATGACCGCCGATGGCGCCGGTGACCTTGACCGACTGGCTGACCGGATCGATACGGGCGCCGATGCGGGTGAGCTTGACCGGATAGGTCTTGGCGGTCTCGTCCATGGCCACCTGGAACAGGTGGCCCGGCTTCAGCCACACCAGCCATTTGGACGGCACGATGAAATCCAGCTCGAGTACGCTGTCGTCGAGGATGTCCAGCAGCGCCTGACCGGGCTGGACGTATTGCTGGGCGCGGACCTTCTGTTCCACCACCCGACCGTCGAAGGGGGCGGGCACCGTGCATTTGCCCAACACCGCGCCGCTGGCATCGACCTTGGCCCGTGCCTTGTCGCGCTCGGCCTGGGCCACGTCGCTTTCCAGTTTGCCGATGGTCTGCAATTCCAGCAGCCGGGAATTCACCGCCACCGTCTTTTCGGTGGCGCCCAAGGCCGCCCGCGCCTCGGCCATCTGCGCCCGCTGGATGGAACAGTCAAAGGCGATCAGGGTGTCGCCCTTCTTGAACCGCTCGCCCTCGCGCGCGCCCACCTTTTCCACCTTGGCGCCGATTTCGGCGGCCAAGGTGGTGAAGTCGCGCGGAGAGAGCTGGGCCCGCAACTCCTGTGCCGCCGCCGGGGCGGCCAGCACAACAAGCAGCGGCAGAATCCGCCACCAGCCTGTCATCGGGTGCCGTCGCTGCCCGCCGCGAACCAGCGGCCCAGGCTGCCCAGCGGCCCGGGCTCGTCCGGCAGGGACGGCGTGGTGTCGGGCAAGGCGGCGATGCTGGCTTGCCGGGCCTGCTGGCCCCATTCCTCCAGGCGGGCGGCGATCACCGCCGACAGGCTGGACAGATCGTGGCTGGCGACGCTGTCGGGCATCAGATCGTGGCCGATGCTGGCCTGCATCTTGGCATAGGATTGCTCGACCTGGGCGTAGGTCTGGAAGCGGCGCAACGCCGAGGCGATGGCCGAGGCGCTGCCCGCCACCCGTTCCAGCATGCCCTGGGCGTCGTTGGCGGTCTTGGCCGCCGACAATTCGTAAAGCCGCCGATCGACCCGCCACAATTCGTCCGATTGCTGGTATTGGCTGACGGCGTTGCGGTATTGCCGTTCCGACACATGCACCTGGGCCAGCACCGCCATGCGCAGGGCCAGCCGCTTGGACTTGACCACCTCTTCATTGGTTTCGGCATAGCTGATGGCGTCGGGACCGCTGATCAGGTTCATCAGGTTCCAGCTTAGCTTGGCCCCGGCCTCGTACCAGTGATTGCTCATCAGGAACGAATTGTGGTCGTAATTGCGGCTGGCGGAAAAGGTGATGCCGGGAAACAGCCGGGTGATCGCCTTGCGGGTGTCGTTGACGCTGATCCGGGCCAGATAGCCCTGTTCGCGCAGGTCGGCGTTGTTGGCGAAAGCCAGCTCCTCCATGCGCTCCAGTTCCAGCTCCCAGGCCGGAACCTGCAGATCGCCCGGCACGCTCAGCACCAGTTTGGTCCCCGGCGGGGCATTGATCAGGGCGGCCAGCTCGATCTCGGCGGTGGACAATTCCTGCTGGATGGCGGTCAGCTGACGCAAGGTTTCCAGCAGGGATTTCTGATAGCGCAAGCTTTCCGCCGGCGCCTTCAGGTTCTCGCGCTCGACAATCTTGGCCCGTTCCAGCGCCACCTTGGCCTCGGCCACCGCCTTTTCCACCTCCCCCTTCAATTCCTGGTGGGCGGCGGCGCGCCAGAAGGCGAAGCGCACTTCCTGCACCAGATTGTGCACGGTCTTGCGCTTGCGCTCTTGCGCGATCAGGGCGCGGTCGGCGTTCTGCTTGGCGGTGAAATAGCTGAGGCCGAAATCCAGCACGTTCCACGACAGGCCCAGATCAGCCGTGTAATTGTCGCGGTCGGCGGAATAGCTGGGGCTGGTGCCGGTGGTCTGGGTCTTGACGTCGCGCGATACCGTGGCGTTGGGTTCCGAGCGCGAGGTGAAGCCGGCATTGGCGGCCAGCTTGGGCAGCATGTCCCAGCGGTCGACCTGGGTCTGGCCCAGGGCCAAGCCTTCCTCCATCACCTTGGCCCGGCGGTCGAGATTGTATTTGAGCGCCCGGGCGATGGCGTCGGACACGGTCAGCGGACCGGAAAGCGGCGCACCGCCCTTGAACATGTCGGCGCGGTCGTCGCGGGCCGCTTGTGCCAGCTGCTCGGGGCTGAACGGCTCGGGCGTCATGGCACAGGCGGCCAACAGGGCGACCAGGGACGCGGAGGCCAGCAGACGCGTGGCACGGGAAAAACCGATCATTGCAAACACCCCCTTTGATGATCCCTACGCGGCCTTGCCGCTGGTCTTCAATGCGTTGAACAAAACCGCCTGCTTGGTCGCTTGGCCATCCTGGCCCAGCGCCCGCAATTGCGCCGTCAGGCCGGGACGGCCAACCGGGGACGCGTCGCCGCTGCGACCGGGAGCGGCATTGCCTTGGCCTTCACCCGGCGTGACGTTGCCCTGGCCCTGGCCGACGACGATCTTGAAGGTCTGCACCGCCTCACGCCCCTCCTTGTCCTTGGCCACCACCTTGACCACCACTTCCCCCTTGAAGCCGGGCGGCGGCGTCCCCTCGAAGGTGCCGGTGGCGGGATTGAACACCATCCAGCCCGGCAACGCGTCGCCGTTATCGCGCGTCGCCGTCAGTGTCACCGTGGCATCGGCCTTGGTATGGGCGAAGGCTTCCGACGGAATGGTCACCGAGATGCGGGCGCCCTCGGCGATCACTGTGTCACGCATGGGGGCGTTGACCACCAGGGCGTCACCGCTCCCGGCGGGCCTGACCGCCACTGCCACTTGAAAGGCATTGGCCGCCGGCACCGTCAACGCCGCCGGTATCACCGCGACCTGGGCCGGGCCAGTGGGAGCAACAATCGCCCCCCCCGGAGCCGGAGTTTGGTCCTGTTGCGCCTGTGTCGACCCGGCCACGAATGTCGGCGTTTGGAACGCCGGTTGCTGCGGCGTCGTTTCACGCACCACGGTGACCAGGGCCGCGGCAGGATCGGCGGTATTGGACGGCCCCACCGCCGGCACCGGTGGCCCGGACGCCGGCGCATTGGACGGCGCCGGACCACCATCCACCTTGAGGGTAAAGGTGATGGTCGTACTCACGCCCGCCGCATCGGTGGCGGTAATCGTCACCACATGGGAGCCGGCGGCTGTTGGCGTCCCGCTGATGGCGCCGGTGGTCGAACTGATGCCAAGGCCGGGCGGCAGGCCGCTGGCGCTGTAGGTCAGGGTATCGCCGCTATCGGGATCGGTGAAGGTCCCGGTCGGCAAAGCAAAGGAATATGACCGCGTCACCTGCCCATCGGGGGGCATCACCGGGTCGGTTGTCGCGGTGGCAGCACGGTCGATGACGATCACCGTATCGCTGCCCTCGATGGTGACGCGCAAGGCGGCGGCGGTCACCCCGGCCCACCCGGTCAGCCTGATGGTCTTGTCGACACCCGTGCTGTCGGTATCGATACTGAGCACCGCATCCCCCCCATCGGTCGCCAGCGACATGCGCCCGACAGGAATGGTCTTACCCCGAACCACCATTTTATCGTGGGGGGAATAATCGGCGATGGTGTCGGCGGCACTGAGGACGAAGGTATCGCGCCCGCCGCCGCCGGTCAGGATGTCGGCACCCTCACCGCCGGTCAGTTCATCGGCGCCCGAGCCGGTGGTCAGGGTATCGTTGCCCGCGCCGCCATCCACATGGGTTGCCGCGGCGCCGGTATCGGTGAAGACATCCACGCCATCGAACAGATCGTAGCTGAGAAAACTGCGACCATTGTTGATGGTTGCGCTGCTGTTGACGGTGATGGTTTCGGCATTGGCGACCAAAGCCCCGTAATCGAGGCTGTGGCTGTCGATAAAAGTGTTGTAGGCGGAATTGCCGTTATTGCCGGCAAAGGTATGGGAACCGGCATAGAGCGTGCCCCACGGCGATTCCACCAAAATGCCCTGACAGACATTGCCCAGATCGTTGTCATGCACGTTCATGCTGGCCGACGTCTCGAACAGAGCGATGGCGCTGGTGGCGCCACCGAAGACCGGCGTGCCCGAGGATCGGAACGTATTGTTGGCGATCTCGGAAATTCCGGCCTGCCGGACGATGATGCCGGTGGCGGAATACTCGCTGTCGTTGGACCCCAGATTGGTGATTGTGTTGCCGGTTATGGTGGCCAAGGTGCCCGAGCGGGTGCCCGCCGAACCGACCTGGATACCGTTCTGGTTGGAAATACCCAAGACGCCGCCGGCGGTGATGGTGTTGTTTTGGATCAGGGCCGTCAGCCCGTTGCCCCAGGCGATAATGCCGGTTTTCTGGTAGGTGTTGATGACCGAGTTCTTGATCGTCACCGTTACCGGGGTGGCGGCTCCGCCTTCGGCCATGATGCCGTAATTCTCGCTGTTGCCGGAATATTCGCCGGTCACCGGGTTAAGCGCCGAGGCAATCCGCTTCACCGTCACCCCATCGATCACGGCGTTGGTGTTGTAGGTGGCGATGCCCAGCATGTCCTCGTTGCCGTTGCCGCCGGTATCCGGGGCCTGGTAGCGGCCATCGATGGTCAGATTGCGCACCGTCACAGTTCCCGATGCCGGCGTCGCCGTGCGTAGATCAAGGATGGCGTAACGGACCCGGCTGGTGACAAAGCCGTTTTGTTCCGAGGCGACGATATCGGCGGTATTGGGCGCCTCCAAGGTGACCGTGCCGGTACCGGCATCCTCGATGGTCACCGCCGTGCTGGCCCGGAACTGGCCGCGATAGGTTCCAGC
This sequence comes from Magnetospirillum gryphiswaldense MSR-1 v2, assembly GCF_000513295.1. Lineage (NCBI taxonomy): Bacteria > Pseudomonadati > Pseudomonadota > Alphaproteobacteria > Rhodospirillales > Rhodospirillaceae > Magnetospirillum > Magnetospirillum gryphiswaldense. The sequence continues at coordinate 306,147 of NC_023065.1, read as the reverse complement.
TTGAATTTTGATGGTGTCGCCATCAACGGCCTTGCTCAAAGCCTCGGCCAGATTGAAGCCATCGGCGCCGTCGCCATCGGTATCATAGGTGGTCTGATCCACGTAAATGGTCGAGCTGGTGACGCTGACATCGGCATTGGTCACCGCGTCGCCATCATTGACGGCAAAGCGCACCTTGGCCGTGCCATAGGGTGTGGCGTTGGCATAGGTGATCGACCGCATCACCGTCTGCACATGGGCATTATGGGCACTGGCATTGAAGGTGATGGTCAACCGCCCGGTGGCGCTGGCATAGGTCCAGGAGGCGATCTGGGTTCCGCTGATGCTCAGGGTTCCGTCGCTGACGTCGGCGCCTCGGCTGATGGTGCGGTTGGCCGATACAGCCGCGGTAAAGCCGAAAATATCGTTCAGATTGCCATCAACGGCCCCGCCCGCCGTCACCCGCTGGACGGTCAGACTGCCGCCATTCCAAGCGTCGTCAGGATCGCTGAGGGTGGCCGTCGACGCGGCCAATCCCGCTCCGGCATCAGCCAGGGTCACGCTGTTGTCGGTGCCCGCCCCGGCGCCATTCAGGTCCAGGGTGGCGGCGGTGCCCAGCACCAAATCATAGGTGGCGACCTGGAGCGCCGCCGTTTCCACGCTTCCCGCGCTCTGTTCCAGTACCCAATCACCGTTTTGGCCGGCGGCACCGGTGCTGTCGTTCGAAGCCGCCACGTCGGCACCGATCAGGACCGCCAAGTCGCGGATGAAGGCTGTCCCGGCGTCGCCGGCGGCGACATCACAGCCGTAAATCAACACATCGCCGTCTTGGCTCAGAGCCCGTCCCAAGGCGGACAGATCGCCGGCGAACGCGGCCAAGGACTGGCCGCTGATGGTATCACTCCCCAGGCGCAAACTTTGTTGGGCGCCATGGCTGAGGATATGGATGGCGTCGTAATCCTGCTTGCCCTCGGCCCAGGCCAGCATTTGCGGCACCCCACCCTGGCCGGCTTGGATCACCACCACGTCGATGCCGGGACCGATCGCTTCGATCAAGGACTGATAGCCGGACAGCCCGGCATCGACAAAAGCCACTTCCTTGCGGCCCTGATCCTGTGGCGGCGCCACCACCAGATTATCCGCCGCCCCATCCGCCACGGCCTCGGCCATATCCGCCACGGCCGCACCATCGAACATCAGGCGCGGCTCCAATGCCAAAATGGCGACAGAAGACTTGGGATGGCGGTTTTTCGGCGGCTTGGGCGTGGCGGTCATGGTGCGGTTCCAGCTCTGGCAATGGCAGCGAAACGGCACAAGGAGTGGAGGCCACAAGCCTCTGTCCGGCACCGTCCTCAGCCGGCGCCACCCCCTTTTCATGCCGCATCCCCACGATGCGTCGTTGCCCCGGCCGCCGGCGACATAACGTCAGACCGAACCGGGATCACAGTGAAACCAACAATAGCGATAGATTATATGACCCGCCCTCCTAATATTTAAGGAGAAGATGGATCAAAGCTTCACCACACGGCGAGTTGTGGCAATATGTGACGAAATCATCTGCTGCACATGACACAAAATGACTTAACAGACATTCACACATCATGTGAGTTATACAATTCACTACCACAAGCACTCTTGTGCATATAAAATAACGAATACCATCATCAACGCCCACCCTTATATCCCGTTTAAAGGGTGCAAACGCATAACGGCGTCAAGTCCCATCCGGTTTTTCCCTGCGTACCATGATCTGGCCAGAGTCAGCTTATGACTGGATTGGATTATGGAACCGGGCCTGACACCACGTGAGAAAGAATGCATGACCTGGATTGCCAACGGCAAAACAGCCATAGAAATATCGATAATACTTGGCATATCAAAGACAACAGTAACAACCCACCTTGAGTGCTCAAAAAGAAAACTTGGGGCATCAAACATTTCGCACGCCGTAGCCATCGCAATGAAAGGAGGAATTATAGATATTCACACGCCAGCCTTTATGCTTAAGCACACCAATGAGCATAAATTACCCTATTGACCACCCATGCAAATAAGACATATTAGTAATGTTTTATTGCGGCGTGTGACAGCAAACTCATGACCAAGCAAAGTCAAGGTGCACTTTTGATGCTGGCTTCAGCATTTCTGTTTTCTGCACACTTGCTCATCCTCAAGCATGCCAGCCTGTCGTTGCATCCGTTCCAGATTGCGTTTTTACGCAACACCATGGCCTCGGTTGTCCTTGGGGGCATGCTGCTGTGGGTCGGCCCATCCATGATCAGGAATGGTCGAACCTTTGCCTTGCGTTGCGTTCTGGGAACCGGCGCCGGACTGGCCTTGTACTACGCCAACGCCAATGCGCCACTGGCCGCCGTGACCCTGATCTTCCACGCCCGCATCTTTCTCTTGCTGGCACTCGCCAGCCTTGTCCTGAAGGAACAGATAAGTCCCCCGCGCTGGTTGGCGATCATCATGGGCTTTACCGGCATCATCATCGTCATCATGCCCGATCGTACAGGGGGATGGTCCATGGGCTTGCTTGCCGCCACGGCGGCGGCGGCCCTGTCGTCGGGATCGCAGATCGCGGTCAAGGCCCTGACCCGCGACAATGCCCCCCTGACCATTGCCGCCTTCAGCCAGTTGGCGATTACCGCCCTCTCCGCCCCCATGGCCATACCGGTATGGCTGGCACCGCCCCTTCCCGCCATGGCCTTGATCGGGACGGCGGCAGCCTTCAGCGCCATGGCCGCACTGGCTGCGGCAAAAGCGTTTTCCTTGACACAAGCCAGCGTGGTCAGTCCCATGGACAATACTGGCATCGTGTTGTCCGCGGCGCTGGGATTCGTATTTTTTGGTGAAGTCCCAGGACCGGGTATCGTTATTGGGGCGATACTCGTCCTCGGCGGCGCTTTTTACGTGGCACAGAAGACATGAACCATTGGCAAACTCAATTGCGCGTATTGCGCCGCTATCACGGCCTGAAACAGGCGGTGCTGGCGGAAATGATCGGCGTGGACCAAGCAACCGTATCACGCTGGGAAAATGGGCACCAAGAGCCCGACTTGGCCGGAAAAAAGCGCATGCGCGATCTTTTGCGGAAATTCAGCGCCCGCCTGGAAGTCGATATCTCGACCCTGATGTCTTCGCCTATCGTCGACCGATCCCTGGTCGATGCAAATTTTATCCTCAGGGACGTTTCAAACGCATCCATACAAATATATAAATTCGACAAACCAGATGTACTTGGAAAAAATATCAACTCTCTCCGCAATGACACTAAATATGAAAAGCTGTTTAACGACTACAAGAGAGTGATGATCAAAGGGGAGTTTACAAGCTTAAGCGGCACTTTCTTCAGCAGCACCCATAAAAAATGGATTAGATCATACACAGTCCCGGTCATCATATCCGGCGAAGTTCATTTTTTAAGCGACCGGATCGGAATAATCCCAAGCCAAGATCAAAAGCCAGAATTTCAAATAAACTTGCTGGATATATAATAAAGCTTCATGTCGTGACATCGTCCCCCTTCACCTGCATCATGGACACGTCCTGGTGCGGCATCAGTCGCAGTTGGGCACCACGTCCAACGCTTCGCGCCACAATCCGGTCCAACCGTTTTCATGATCGGCACCGGGCATCGTCATCCATCGCACACAGGCCGAAGCACTGGCCTGGGTGAAACGTTGGGCGATGGCGGGAGGAACGATAGGGTCGTCGGTGCCGCTGTAATGGATCTGCGGAATTTTCGCCACCTGACCCGCGACATCGATGGCGTTAAGTGAGCCGGACAACTGCGACACCTTGGCCAACCGATTGACCTCGGCGTGATCGAGATTGCCGGCCACCGTGCGGATAGAGGCGACATCCTGACGCCGCGCCGCCACCAGCACGGCGACGGCGCCACCGCCCGAATAGCCGACCAGATTGAGCTTCTGCCCCGGCACCTGCGCCGCCACCTGATCCACCGCTTGGTTCATGGCGGCAATCACCTCGGGGGAGAAACGCTTGGCCGTCCAATACGTTAAATTGCAGACGGAGCTCCTGGCCTGCTCGGTGAACTGACAGGGACGGGCCAGATAGACCACGTTAGCCGCTGGATCAACCGCTGCCAGCGCCAAGCCAAGGGCATTCTTGGGGGTGGGATCGCGCGACACCTCGGTGCGCGACAGCCAAGCCAATCCATCACCTTCAATGTAAATGGTCACAGGCTGTGAATGGTCACTGATGCGGACAAAACTGGTCAGGACGAAGGGATCGGTATTCATCTGCATGCGACTCATCCGCGCCGGCTTGGCCAGAAGATCGGCATGGGCATCGCGGTCGATAGTGGCGCAGCCACCTGTTAGACATAAGGAAACGCCGGCCAAAGTGATGCGGATCGCTCTCATGTTTCCCCTTGTCTAAACAGCACGGGAGCTCAGGTGTGCGCGTTCGGCGCCCCCCCCTATAAGTACCACGCGCGGGTCTATGCGGCTGGTGAAGATATGGTATTTGCCGAACACAATGACGCCGGAAGTGGCCCGCATCATGGCCGAAGCCGGCACCGAGGCCACGTCCGAGGTCAGAAAACGCCTGATAGCGCTGATTCGAGCCGACCAGTAGAGTCCGAAACGGGAGAAAGCCTATTCCAGCCGGAAGCGTACCGGTACCTCGACCCGACCGGGCACCGGACGATTGTTTTCGGTGGCCGGTCGCAGGCGCCAGCGGCCCAAGGTGGTCATGGCCGCCTCGTCCAAGGTGCTGTCGCCGCTGCTTTCCAGCAACACCACCCGGTCGACCCGGCCATCGGCGCCCACATCCAGTTGCACCAGCACCAGACCTTGGCGCCGACGTTTGCGGGCGGCAAAGGGATAATCGGGCGCCGGGGTCTCCACCGCCCCCAAATGATAGCCGGGCGCGGCGGAGGGGATGGCGGTCTGCGCCGTCACTGTCTCTGCCACGCCGTCGCCAGCCGTCGTCGCCGCCACGGTTTGCGGGGCCGCCTCCGCCACCGGGCTGGTGGGGACCGCAACGCTCACCTGGGGCGGCGGGGCGACCGCGCGGCGGGCTGGGACGGCGGCGGGTTTGGCCACCGGCGTCACCTGCGGCGGCACTACCGGTGCCTCTGGTGGGAGCGGCGGCACCGGCGACGGCGGTTCCGGCGCCGCGTCCTGCACCAATTGGACTTCATTGACCAGCAATTGCGGCGGTTCGCGCGTCACCAATTGGCCCAAGTGCAACAGCGCCAGCACCACCAGGGCATGCCAGAGCAGCGATCCCAGAAACGAACCACCGCCGCCGTGGCAAACCGCCCGGCTCAGCGGCGGCAGGGATCGGGTTTCAGCCTGCATGATGGCAAAACACCGAGGCCAATCCACCGCCATCGGAGCGGAAATTTGTCATCTGGCCGCGATACAGCCGGGCGCCGAAGGCCAAGACCTGTCCGCGCACGGCATAAGCGCGGATATCGACCTTGAAGCCGCTATCGACCACCGGCGGCGGCACCAGTTGCTGCACCACCATCCGGGCCGGGTCCAGCCCCTCCCAGGTGGCGCGGCTGATCTTGTCACCGCGATAGGCGCCCTTGCCGCCATACCCCAAGGTCGGCTTGAAGAACAGATGACGGCGCTCGGCCCAGGTCGATTGCCAGTCCTCGTCGCCCATGCGGGTCGGCGGTACCCAGGCCGCGCAGGCCGGCTGCCGCGACAACGTCACCAGATGCCGCTTGTCGGCATAGGCGGCATGGGCGGAAATGTCCGGCACCAGCACCACCCGCCCACCCGCGCGATCTTGGGCCAAGGCGGCGTGGGACGGATCGCTCAGAGCGAAATCGGTCAGGCGGTTATAAGCGCCGTCAAAGCCGCCTTGCCAATGGCGGGCGTCGATCACGTCGCCGCCCAGGCCCAGGCGGGCGAATAACTGACGATACAGCAGGAATTCCGGATACAGAAATTGATCAGCGGGGACGTCATCGACGATGGCGACCTTGGCGGCGGCACCGGCGAAGGCCTTGGCCACCGCCATTTCCACCTGATCGAGCGCCATGTCCTGGGCCGGCGCATGCGGCCACAGGCCGGCACAAGCGCGTTGATGCGCCAGCACCAGCAGCAACCCGCCGGGATTGGTGTTGACCTCGATCAATCGCGGTCCGTCCGCGCTCAGATGAAAATCGAACCCCAGGAGTCCGGGATCGGCGATGCCCGGGGCAGCACGGCGCAGATGATCATCGAGAACGGCCACCGCCCGCTTCATTTCCGCCACTTGGCCGTCATCGACCAGGATTGCCGACGACGCCAGCAAACCAGGACGCCACAGCCGCGAAAACGGCGCCATTCCATCGCCGCAGGGCAAGGCCCGGACGCGTGAATTCATGGGGATGGCGGCCAGGGCATTCATTTCACCTGACCGCGATCAAGTTTGTCCAGCAGGCCGGGGGTGACCTGTTCGAAACGCAGGATGGTCTTGCCCTGATGGTCGCGCAGAAAATCCTTGGCTTCGGCCTCGCTGGCCAGCGGCACCAATTCGTGTCCCATCGGCCCCAGGATATCCGAGCCGATCACATACCAGGCGGCGCGGGCCGCCATGGGCTCGACCGTGTAATAATCGGTCACCGCCACCATGCGCACGTCTTCCGGCTTGTGGCCGGGGACATAGCGTTTGGGATCGGCCAGGAACTTGAACATGTCCTTGGCGCCGTCGAAATAATGGGCGTGGCCGTCGGCATAGACCACAGTGGCGATCCATTCCGGGTATTTGGCCACGAACATGCCGCACACCGGACAGACGGAATCCGGTTTGGGCGGTGGCACCACCACCTCGCCCGCCCAGGCCGTGGGCAGGAACAACACCGATAGGGCAAGGGCCAGGGCGAGGCGGCGGCGGATCATGATCAGTGCTTCATGCCGTCATGACCGGCGGGAGCAGCGGCGGCGGCCTTGCGCTTTTCCTCGCGCCGCATCCGGATCATCTTGGTGTCCTCGGCCATGCTCATATAGCTCAGCATCAAGGCACGATCGAAATCGACGATCTCGCCCGCGCCCTTGGCCGCTTCAGCCGCGATCTTGGAGGCGAAAGCGGTCTTCGGCATCTTGCTCATCACCGGCTTGTGATCGCCGCCGATGACGTAGAAAGCGGTTTCGGCGTTGGTCAGCGGCTTGATCTCGGCGCCCGAACCGTTATCGGGGGCATAGATGACCTTGGGCACCCGGTCCAGGTTCAGGGACAGGGAAATGGCGGCGCAGTGGATGGAACAGGTGCCGTCGACCAGATCATCGGAATAATGAATGAGATGGCGGCTGTAATGGTATTGCTTGCGGTCCATGCCGCAATAGGGACACTTCGGGTACTTGTCGAATTCGTTGTCCAAGGGCTTGGCATCCTTGGCCTTTTTCGGCATGAACTGCATGGGCGTGCCGTCGCCCTCGGCGGCCTGGGCCGGGGCGATGGTGGCGGCAGCGGCGGCAACGGCAGAGCCGGCCAACAGGAAATGACGACGATTCATTTTATTTCCCCTCTCTCACCAATTGGGCAGAAGCAGCATCACCTGAAAAAAGCGTGCGCCCTGCAAGATGGTGGCCACGCCCATGGCGATGACCACTAAAGCAGCCGCCTTCAGCAGTAGCCCGCGCAAGCGGGCGCCGAGACGGCCGAAAACCACACTGACGAAAACCATCGACGGCAAGGTGCCGAGGCCGAAGGCCAGCAACAACCCGGCCCCGGCCAAAGGATCGGGGGCGGCACTGGCCTTGACCGCCATGGCCAGGGTCAGGGCGCAGGGCATCAGCCCGTTCATCACCCCGCCGGTCATCGCCCCCCATACGGGTCCGCGCCCGCCGGCACTGGTGAAAATCCGCCGGGCGGTGGCGGCGGGCAGACCGATGGCCGGCAGCCGCACCGGCAGCCAGCCCAGGATATCGAGCCCGAGAGCAATGACGACGATGCCGGCCAGGATCTGCAACACCGCCTGGGCCTTGCCGATGATGCCGGTGGACACCAGGGCCAGCCCTAACAGGGCGGCGATCAGCCCGACCAGGGTGTAGATGAAGATGCGGGTGCCGTGATAGGCGACCACCGGTCGCCAGCCCTTGCCGGCATCGCCCAAACGGACGAAAAAGGCCGAGACCAGCGACCCGCACATGCCGACGCAATGACCGCTGCCCAGCAGGCCGGCGACGAAGGCGAGGCCGTAATCCAACTGCCCATCCATCAGCGGCCATCCTTTTGCAGCCGCAGCGAATTGGCCACCACCGATACCGACGACAGCGCCATGGCGGTGGAGGCGACCATGGGATTCAATCGTCCCAGGGCGGCGCCGGGGATGGCGACGGTGTTGTAGCCCATGGCCCACACCAGATTCTGGCGGATGACGGTCATGGTCCGCCGCGACAGCGCGATCATCTCGGCCACCTTGGCGATGTCGCCGCCGACCAGGGTGATGGCGGCGCAATCCATGGCGATATGGGTGCCGGTGCCGATGGCGAAGCCCACATGGGCGGCGGCCAAGGCGGGGGCGTCGTTGATGCCGTCGCCGACCATGCCGACCACTTCCCCCTGGGCGGTCAGATGCTCGACCATCTTCATCTTGTCGGCGGGGCTGGCCCCGGCTACCAGATCAGCAATGCCCACCTGATCGGCGATGGCGCGGGCGGCGGGCTCCACATCGCCGGTGGCCATGATGGTGCGCACGCCCATGGCATGCAGGGCGGCGATGGCCGCTGGCGCGCCGGGACGGGCCGGATCGGCGATGGCGAAGGCTGCGACCAGTTTACCATCGACGCACATGCCCACCGGGGTTTGGCCGTGCTCGGCGATCTCGGCCAGCACAGCTTCGGCCTGCGGATCATCGAGCAGGCGGGCATTGCCGATGACCACCCGGTGGCCATCCACCTCCGCCGTCACCCCCGATCCCGGCACGGCGCGCACGCCCTCGGCCATGTCGGCCCTCACCCCACGGGCGCGGGCGAAAGCCACCAAGGCGCGGCCCAGATGATGTTCCGATCCGCCCTCGACCGCCGCCAGCAACGCCAGGACACGGCTTTCGTCCATCCCGCCCAGGGGGATGAAGCGCACCACCTGGGGCTGGCCCTGGGTGATGGTGCCGGTCTTGTCGAAGATCAGCACCGACAACCGACCGGCGCTTTCCAGGGCGGTGCCGTCCTTGATGAACAGACCGCGCCGCGCCGCCTGGCCGGTGGCGGCCATGATGGCGGTGGGCGTGGCCAGCCCCAGGGCGCAGGGACAGGCGATCAGCAGCACCGAGACGGCGGCATCCAGCGCCGGGGCGAGGCCGCGCCCGGCCAGCAGCCACGAGGCGAAGGTGAAAACGGCGAAGCCGACAACGGCGGGGACGAACACCGCCGACACCCGGTCGGCCAGACGCTGCACCGGCAGCTTGGCCGCCTGGGCGTGATCGACCATGCGGACGATGCCGGCCAGCACGGTATCGGCGCCGATGGCGCTGGCCCGCATGACCAGCAGGCCCGCGCCGTTGACGCAGCCGCCGGCCAGCATGTCGCCTTCTTGCTTGACCACCGGCATGCTTTCACCGGTCAGCATGGCCTCGTCGACGCTGGACAGGCCGGACAGCACCACGCCGTCGACGGCGATGCGTTCGCCCGGACGGATGACCACCACGTCGCCCACCGCCACCTCATCCACCGATACCACCACCTCGACACCGTCGCGGCGGATGGTGGCAGTGGCCGGTTGCAGGTCGATCAGCCGGCGAATGGCGTCGCCGGCCTTGCCCTTGGCCCGTTCCTCCAACCAACGGCCCAGCAGCACGAAGGCGACGATGCCGGCGGCGGCCTCGAAATACAGATGATGACGCCGCCCCAACAGCGAGGCGACGGAATGACCGAAGGCGGCGCCGGCGCCGATGGCGATCAGGGTATCCATGTTGGCGGCGCGGTGGCGGGCCAGTTTCAGCGCCCGGTCGAAGAACGGACGCCCCGCCCCCAGCACCACCGGCGCGGTCAGGGCCAGTTCCACCAGCTTCCACGGCCAGGATCGCGGCATGGCCATGCCGATGACCATCACCGGTAATGTCAGGGCGCCGGCCCACAGGGCACGGCGCCGGGATTCACCCAGCCGCGCCCGTTCGCGTTCAATCACCTGACGGCGCTGGGCCAGGCTGTCCATGGGCCGCGCCACATAGCCCAGCGACGCCACCAGCTTTTCCACCTCTGATCGGTCCAGACCGCCGGTGATGGTGGCGGTTTCCGAGGCATAATTGACGCTGGCCGCTTGGACCCGAGGGTCACGGCCCACCGCCAGTTGGATCAGCGCCGCGCACGAGGCGCAAGTCATGCCCTCGATGGCGACGCTGATCTCCCGCGTTTCCCCCGGCACCGCCGTTTGCGCTTTGGGCAAGGGGGCGCGTCCCAGATTGCCGATCACATTGTCGAGCAAGGTCAGCACATGGGCGACGGGCATCCGCACAGGGTCGAAATGCACCGCCACCGAGCCCAGTTCGGCCACCACCCGCACGGCGCGGATGGCCGGGTGCTTGCGCAGCAGGATATCCAGCAGCAAGGTCCGTTCCGGGTCGCGCCTAAGCGCCGGAGCGATGACCCGGATTCGGCGGCGCAACTGGTGGACGATGGCGATTTCGGTCATTTCTTCGCCTTGCGGAACCGCACCAGCAGGAACACCAGATAGACCACCGTCATCCACTGATAGCGGAAGGCCCAGGGATTCGGCAGCCATTGGCCGATGATGCGGTTCCAGTGCAGGCGGATCAGGTAGAACACCACCAGATCGTTGGCGAAATGGATGAACCAGTCCTTGGCGTCGAACGGCAGCGCCGCCTTGCCGCCGCTTTTCATCGCCACCAGCTTGGTCAATATCTCGCCCTTGGCCCGCAGATCGTCATAGCGGGCGCGCAGGCGCACCACCAGCGGCGCCTGGGTCACCCGCTGCATCAGGCCGGGCCGCGGGCGGGCGGTGGTGGCACCCCCACCTTCGGCGATGCGCCCGACCAGATCGGCGAGGGCGCGGGCGACATCGGCGATGGTGCACACCTCCTCGGCCCAGCGGATGGACAATTTGCCCTGGCCGGGCAGCACGAACACCCGGTAAACCCCGTCGATATGCCGCAGCCCGCTTTCCAGCAGGGCGACGGCATCCGTGGTCAATAATGGCGCCGGCAGGTCGAAACGGACATGGCCGGGGCCGCGGTGGCGCACCACCACGGCCTGCCATAACGCCCGCCGCGCTTGCTCTGCCTGGGCGTCCTTGGTCTTGCGTCGGACGATCATGGCCGCCCTCCCCGTCCTAATCCTGGACCTTGCCGGCTGTGTCCTCGGCCTCGCGCGTTTCCTCGACCAGATCGGCCAGATTCTCGCGCGCGGTCAGCACCAGGTCCTTGCCCATGTCGGTGCCCTTGGCCACGGCGGCGGCGATTTCCTTGCGGTATTTGTAGCCGTAATAGCCCACGGCCGCGCCGGCGGCCAACAGCACCAACGGGTTGGTCAACAGCCGTCCCAGGACCGAACGCCCCGCTACCATTCCTGCACTCATCATGGCTCCTTTCGCCAGTTGCGGCCCCAGGGCACTGCCCTCGGCCATCATGGTTTCACACACTTCCGTCATGGCTTGGTTCATGGCTTTCCCCCTTTTCGATGTCGGGATGCAGCATCAGCCAGATGCCCTTGCACCCATCGCAGCAAAACTGCATGGGCCGCTCGGGCGTCTCGATCCGGTACGCCCGCACCGGCAGCGGCAGACCGCAAAGATCACAGCCCTGATCCGCCCGGCTCACAGCAAGTCCTCCAGCTTGCGGCGAAACGCGGCTTCGTCCGCCTCGCCCAGGATGCGACCGCGCACGACGCCGCTGCGGTCGATGAAGAAGGTCATGGGCAGGCCGGTGACGCCATAGGCCCGGGCGATCTTGGCGCCGGGGTCCAGCAGCACCGGATAGCTCACCCCCAGATCGGCGATGAACTTGGTGATGTCCGCCGCCTCCTGCCCGGCATTGACCGCCAGCACCAGCAAGCCGTCGCCCTGACGGGCTTGCCAGACCGGCTCGATGGCCTTCATCTCGTCCTTGCAGAAGGCGCACCAGGTGGCCCAGAAACGCAGCACCACCACCTTGCCGGCTGAACCTGCCGGCAGCTCGAAACGCTGGCCGCCCAGGCTTTGCGCGGTAAAAGGCAGCATGGTATCGCCCAGCTTGGGCGCCTTGGCGCCGTCATCACCGCAGCCGCCCAGCAGCAGGGTCACCATCAGGAACAGACGCTTCACTGCCATGGCGCGCCCTCGAACAGGATCAGATGGGATCGCCAGATCAGCCCCAGGCAGACACCGCCGAAAGCGGCGAAGCACAGCATGGAGACCAAGGCCAGCCGGCGCGCGATCAGCGGCCCCACCACTCGCAGGCTGGCAAGGCGGCTGGCGGCGGCGGCGATGCCGGTACCCACACCCAGGGCGGTGCCCAGGAACAGCGGCACATAAAGGGCATAGCCCAGGTGATGGTATTCCCGCTTCAGGATGCAGAACGGGCAATGATGGTGCGGCAATTCATAGACATAGACGGAGATGGTGGAAATGATCGCCGCCAATCCCACCCCCAGCAGGACCAGCGACAACACCGCATGGATCACCCCGCCCTGGCCCCAGCGCAGGTAGACCGCGCCCGAGGCCAGCACGGCGGTCACAGTACCGGCCAGCAGCGACAAGGCCCAGGCATGGGGCAGCGCCGCCACCGAATTGCTGGTCACGGTGATGCCGTTGCCGGAAAACAAGGTGGAACAGCACGAAGTGATGACGTCGGCGCGCAGCCCGAGGAAATAGGCCAGTTGCACTAAGCCAGCAGCCAGCAGCACCGGGGCCAGGGCGATCAGCGCCGCGTATTTGACCCGGATCAGCGGGTAATCCCAGCCCCGGTTGTCCACATGGTTCAACACCAGCCAGAACGCCGCCAGGAAGAACACCGCCAGTTTCAGGTACAAGGCGGGAAAGCCGAACGGGTCGACCTTCAGCGTCCCCACCGCGCACATGGCCCCGGTGAACAACCCGGCCATGCGGTCGGCGTTGAAGACGAACAGGACCAGGGCCGCCGCCTCGGCCACCAGCACGATCTTGACCAAGGTGGCGACCAGATAGGTACGCTTTTCCAACCGCACCTGACTTTCCGCCCCGCTGGACAGATCCCAACGGCGCAGCACGGCGACGGCGAAGGGCAGCGACGCCACCAGCATCAGCGCCGACAGGGCCGAGGCAAGCACCAAAGCGATGATGGCGGGTTGGAACAGCATCAGCCGTCCCCATCGATCAGGCCGTCGCGTAAACCAACCACGCGATCAACCACCGGGGCGTCCGCCACCAGCGGGTCATGACTGGTCATCAGCACGGTCTTGCCGTCACGCTTGAGACCGCTGACGATATCCAGGAACTGGGCGGAGCGTTCGCTGTCCAAATTGGCGGTGGGCTCGTCGGCGATGACCACCTGGGGGTCGTTGATCAGGGCGCGGGCGATGGCCACCCGCTGGGCCTCGCCGCCCGACAGCCATTCGGCCTGGGATTGGGCTTTGTCGGCCATTTCCAACCGCTCCAGCAAGGCCAGCGCCCGGCGCTTCAATGCCCCGTGGTCGCCGCCCAGCGGATAGGCCGGGATCATAACGTTTTCCAGGGCGGTGATGCCCTTCAACAGATTGAAGCTTTGGAAGACGAAGCCGAAGGTGGAGCGGCGGATGTCGGTGAGGAAGCGTTCCGGCAAGGCGGAAATGTCGCGCCCGCCCAGGCTGATCCGCCCCGAACTGGGCCGGGCCAGACAGCCGACCATGGTCAGAAGCGTGGTCTTGCCCGAACCGCTGGGGCCGCGAAACACCGTCACGCCGCCCAGTTCCAGATGCAGATCGACACCGCGCAGGGCCCAGAATTCGTTGTGACGCCCCTGGTTGAAGGCCTTTTTCACCTGACTGAGGCGGATCATCGCATCACCTGATCGGGATCGACGGTGGCGGCGCGCCAGATCGGCACCACATTGGCCAGGGTGTAGGGAAAGACGGTGAAGAAGAACAAGGTGGCCACCTGCAATTCGTCCACATGCGGGATCAGGCGGAAATCCGGGTACAGTACCGACCAGCCCTTCAGCACCGGCTCGAACAGCGGCGCACCCCACTGGAACACATGCAGCCAGGCCAGCAGATAGCCCAGCAGGAAGGCAGCCAGCGACACCACCAGCCCTTCCAGGCTTTTCAGGGCGATGACGTCGGCGGTTTCCCAACCCACCGCCTTCAAGATACCGATTTCGCGCCTTTCTTCCGCCGACAGGCCCGAGGCCTTTTCCCAGGCGAAGATGAAAAAGGCGAGGACGGCACCGGACAGCAGCAGCAGCACCATGCCCTCGCGCCAATCGAACACCGATTCGTAGGTGCGCCTGATCTCGTCGCGCAGGATGATGCGGGTGTCGGGCAGCGCCGCGTCGATCTTTTCCGCCACCGTGCGCACCTCGCGCGGGTTGCGCACGGTGACGACGATGTCGGTGAAACGACCATCGGGGATGCCGAACAGGCGGCGGTAATCGGCCTCCGCCACCAAAAACAGATCGGCGCTGACCAAAGCGGATTCGGGCTCGATGATCGCCTGGATGGTGAACGACACCAAGGCTCCGTCATGGGCGCGGAAACTCATGACGTCGCCGATGGCGGCATCGCGGACGGCGGCGACACCGGCGCCGATCACCGCTTGGCCGGCAGCGGGCGCATCCACGGGCGGCACCATCAAGGTGTAATTGGCCGCCGCCGCCGGATCGAACAGATATCCCCACAGCCGGCCTTGGGCCGATTTCACCCCGCGAATGGCGCGGATAGTGACCAGATGGGTGTCGGGGATCAGATCATGGCGCCCGGCGATCAGGCGCTGCACCAGCACTTCCGGGGTGCCGGCCAGGACTTGTTTGGCCTCGTGCCGAAGCGCATGGGAAAACAGCATGGCCGAGGCCAACACGAAGACGATCAGCCCGTAGACCGCCAGCAAGCCCAAGGTCTTGCCCTTGCGTCGGGCCAGCGACGACACGGCGAAATCCAGCAAGGACCGCTGACGGCTGAACCACCCGCTCATGGCTGCCGCCTGGGCGGCAGCACCGAGCCCGAGGGAAAATGTTCGAGGGCGAAGGGGTGATCCTGAAAGGCGGCATGGCGGTCGGACTGGCTGGGATGGCGGGTGTAACGCGCCTCGGTGAACAGAGCCAGATCGGTCAGGCCCAATTGTTCGACCAGAGCGGCACGACGCTGCACCTCCGGCTGCTCCGCCCGCACCCGCCAGGCGGAGGCCACCCAGGTGGCGCCCACGGCCACACTGGCCGCCAGCATAGCCGCCAACACCATATCCGACGACCGCATGGTCATACCCGCGCCGCAGCCTTCATCAGCACCACGCGCACGGCGCTGGTCAGGCTCGGCCCCAGGCCCACCGCCTGCGAAAGCGCCGGCACCAGGATCAACGAGGCCAGGGTCAGGCCGGTGCCCAGCACCAGCGAGCCCACATCACCGCCATCCTTGGCGGCGTTCTTGACGGAATTTTGCATGAAAGTCCTCCGGTCACGCGTTGGCGAACGGATGCGCCAAGCGCATCCGGGGCTTACGCGACGGAGGGAGGGCCTCGGGAGGGTAAGGGCGGCACCGATGCCGCCCGCAGGGGGGCACCATCCGCCGGTTCGGGCCAGCCGGGGCCGATGACCGGGGCAGAGAAGGCGGGCACCGCCAGCCGCACCGGCAAAATCAGGCGATCAAACGCCTGAACCTGACATAACGGGCAATGCTGCCCAGCGACGGCATCACCGCCGCCGGTAGCGGAATCGGCATCATGAAAACCGCAAACCGCTGGAAACAATCCATCGGCATTCAACTCGGCTCGTGCCGGAGCAAGGGGGATGAGCAGTTGGAACAGCAGGGCCAAGGCCGCCAGCCACACGCCGAGAGCCGCGGAAAACCGCTGGCCCTGGGTCTGATCCGGTGACTTGATCTTATCGCGGCCCATGGCCGTTACGCCCCTGCTGGCATCAAGAGAGGGTACAATGCCCCGACCACAGGTTTAACACATTGATCTCTGTCAAACCACCGCCGAGTCTACTCGGCGGTCTCAGCCGCCACCACGCGCTCCGGCGGCGACCACCGGAATTTCCGCCTCGATCCGCCCGGCGCGCTCGAAAGTCAGGGACAGCGGAAAACGGCGGCCTTCCTTCAAGGGCGCCTTCAGGCCGATCAGCATGATGTGCAGACCGCCCGGCTTCAGTTCGACCCTGCCGCCGGCCGGAACGGCGATGGACTCAACCGGCCGCATGCGCATGATGCCGTCTTCTTCCAGGTGGGTGTGCAATTCCACCGTCTCGGCCACCGGCGACGCGGCGGACAGCAGACGATCACCGCTTTCCTGGCCAACCAGGGTCAGATAGGCGGCCCCGTTGGCGGCTTGTCCGGCGGTGGCCCGCGCCCACGGTTTTTCCACCGCGATCACAGAATCGCCGGCCCAAACCGGCCACGCCAACACCAGCAAAGCTGCGATCAGAAATGCCGCACGCCCCATACTTGTTCTCCTCGGCATCACCTTGACTTGGGGGCCTGGCCAAAATCGCCACCGCTTCCGCCGCCGGACGTCCACGGCAAGATACTTCAGCTTGAACCAAACGGACTCTATCGCTGGTCGAAGCGGATTTCGATGCGGCGATTTTTCGCCAGCGCCGCTTCACTGTCGGAATTGTCCAGCGGCAGGAATTCGCCAAAGCCTGCGGCGGCCAGACGGTCGGCGGGGACGCCTGCATCGATCAGGGTGCGGATGACCGAGATGGCCCGTGCCGTCGACAATTCCCAATTGGATGGGAAACGACCGGATTTGATCGGGCGTTTGTCCGTATGGCCATCGACGCGCAGCACCCAATTCACCTCTTTCGGGATCTGCTTGGACAGGTCAATCAGGGTCTTGGCCAATTGCCGTACCTGCTGCTCGCCGCTGACACCCAGATCGGCGGAAGCTGAATCGAACAGCAATTCCGACTGGAAGACGAAGCGGTCACCCTCGATGCGAATGCCCTGGCGCTCGCCCAGCACCTTGCGCAGCTTGCCGAAGAACTCCGAGCGATAGCGCTGCAATTCCTCGACCTTGCCGGCCAAGGCCACGTTCAGCCGCTTGCCCAGATCAGCGATCTGGGCCTTTTGCTCGACCGACAGCTTCTCCGTGGCGTCCAGGGCCGCGGCCAGCTTTTCCAATTGGTCGCGCATGGCGGTCATCTGCTGGTTCAGCAAATCGGCTTGGCTGCGTGCGGTTTCCGACAGATGGCGCTCTTCGTCCAGGCTGGACAACAGATTGTCGCGTTCGGCCAGGGAGGCTTGCAACTTTTCCTGCAAACGGGTCAGATCGGCCTTCACATCCGCCGATTTGGCCCGTTCCAGCGATAATTGCTCGACCATGCTGGCCATTTCCGCCTGCAGCCGCGACAGCGCCTGATCGCGCCCGGTCAAGGCGTTGCCCATGAAGAATTGGGCCAGGACAAAGACCAGCAGGACAAAAATCAACACCATCAGCAGCGTCGCCATGGCATCGACGAAGCCGGGCCAAATGTCGACGTTCTGACGCAGACGGCGACCGCGCGGCATGGTTATTTCTCCGTTTGATCCTCGGCCAGGGCGGCGATGGTGCGGGCCAGCAGCTTGAACTGCGCCCGCAATTCGCCGACCAACTCGTCATGGCTGCGGCTGTTGATTTCCACTAATCGGTTCATGGCCACATCCAAATTGCGCAGATGCGCCCGGCTGACATCATCCATGCCGCCGCCGGGCGTGACCGAACCGACGCCGCTTTGTTCGGCGATGCGCGCCAACAGCGGGCGCATCTCCAACTGCGACTCGCCCAGTTTCAGCATCAGCGACTGCTCAACCTTCATCTGGTCGGCCAGGGTGGACAGCCGGTCGTTGAGCGACTGGATATTGGAATTGGCGGAAATGCGGCTTTCCTCGCCGCGCGCGATGGTGCGTTGCAGTCCGTCCAGCGAATCGGCGGTCTGCTCCAACAGCGCACGGATATAGGCGGGCACCGATTGGTCGCCATCGGCGATGGCGCTGGAACTGCCGAGCCGGGTTTGCCCGGCCAGCCACTCTTCCAACTCGTTATAGAAGGCGTTCTGCGCCTGTCCGGCTTGCAGGTCGAGAAAGCCCAACACCAGCGATCCGGCCAGACCGAACAACGAAGTGGAAAAGGCGGTGCCCATGCCGGCCAGGGGCGCTTCCAATCCGGCCTTCATGCGGTCGAAGGCAGCGCCGGCGGCATCAGACCCCACCGACAGGCTGGCGATCACCTCGCCCACCGAGCCCACCGTGTGCGACAACCCCCAAAAAGTACCCAGCAGACCGAGGAAAATCAGCAGACCGACGAAATACCGGGCCAGTTCGCGGCTTTCATCCAGGCGCGAGCCGATGGAATCCAGCACCGAGCGCAGGCCCATGGCCGATAGCGACATGCGGCCCTGGCGCTCGCCCAACATGCCGGCCATGGGGCCAAGCAGGCGCAAGCGACCACCCGAGGGTGCCGGCTGACCGCGCATCCAGCTTTCCAGCCAGTCAACTTCCGGCTTAAGTAACAGAACCTGGCGGAAATTAAGGCCGATCCCCAGCAGGAAGACGCCCAAAATCAGACCGTTCAAGGCCGGATTGGCCATGAAGGCCGATTGCAGACCGGGTGCCAGCACCGCACCGACGGCGGCCACCGCCGCCAGGAACAAAATCATGCGGACCAGATAACGACTGGGTCGGGTCATGCGCGCACCTTCAGCATGGGAAACCATGGGGCCGATCCAACATCGACGTCAAACATGGCGATTTCGCGGCGCGCCACCACGACACATAAGATCAACGGCCGACCAGGACAGCGTCAACACGATCAGGGGAGCCCCGGCCATCCAGCTTGTTGCCCAGGGCGCGCACCTCGATGCGGGTAGAGCGGATGCCCTTGTCCATCAGGTATTTGCGCACTTCCAGCGCCCGCGACAACGACAGCCGGCGGGCCTTCGAGGCCGAGGCCTCGTCACCCGAAGCATAGGCCAGCAATTGCAGATTAAGGTCTTCGTCCTTCTGCATACGCTTGACCAAGGTGACCAAGTCATTGCGGGCACGGTCGCTGACCTTGGCGTCTTCGGCATCGAAGGCCAGGGAAATGGTGTCGCTGCCACCCGACATGGCCGGCGGCTCCGACGACGGCAAGGCTGCCACCTGCGGCGGCACCACCGGTTGGGGCGGCATCGACACGGCGGGGGGAACCGGAGACAACAGCGGCTGGGGTGCGGCAGCAACCATCGGAGCGGGTTTGGGCAGCTCAACCGGCTTGACGACTTCCACCGGCTTGGGTTGCTCGAGCGGTTTAGGTTGTAGTGACAATTTAGGGGATTCCCCTTTGGCCTAATTTCTGATTCAACACTGGCTTTTGGAGGCTGGTGTGGACGGCGAAATTCTCCGGGACGATCAGTGGGACCGCTTGCGTGAGTTTGTGCCCGGTGGGCGCAAGGGTAAGCGCGGTCCGCGCAGTGATGCGCGGCGGTTTCTCGATGCAATTTTGTGGCTGGCGCGATCAGGGGCGCGTTGGCGCGATTTGCCCGAGGATCGTTTTGGCCCGTACCAGACCGTCAAGCGGCGCTATTACCGCTGGATCGAGCAAGGGGTGTTCGATCGGATCTTCGCGGCGGTGTCGAGTGATCCCGACATGGAATGGATCGCCATCGACGCGACCGTCATCCGCGCTCAGGTCCAAGCTGCCGGGGCGCGACAAAAAAGGGGGGGCAGGAAGCCCAGGCTCTCGGACGTTCACGCGGCGGCTTCGGAACCAAAATCCACGCTGTAGTCGATGCATTGGGGCTGCCGGTGCGCTTCGAACTGGGACCGGGCCAGCAGAACGACATGGCTCCGGCACACGAACTGATTGACGGCCTCAAGGCGGAACAGGTGCTTGCCGACAAGGCCTATGACGCGGATAGCTTTTGCGAGAAAATCGAAGATCAGGGCGCTCGTGTCGTCATCCCGCCGCGCCGCCACCGCAAGCTGCCTCGTGACTATGATTGCATCGCCTATAAGAACCGTTGGGGCATCGAAGGCTTCTTTGCCAAGCTCAAGCAATGGCGCCGAATCGCTACGCGTTATGACAAACTTGCTGTCAACTTTCTGGGCTTCATCAAACTCGCAAGCATCATGCTCTGGCTGAAGTGATTAAATTGTCACTACAACCTAGGCACTTCCACCGGCTTGGCGATTTCCACCGGCTTGGGCGGCTCGGCCTTCACCTCGGGCGGGGAAACCGGCGGTACCTTGGCGGGAGCGACGGGGGTGGGGGCGACATCGGCAATCTGCGGCTTGGCCGGCACCGCCGGCTTGCCGGTGGCGGCAGGCGGCTTGGCTGCGGGCTTGGATGCCTCGACGATGGGAACCGAGCGGCGCTCGCCATCGGCGGCGACGACCGGAGCCGGTGCCGGGGCGGCGGGCGCAGCCGCGGCCTGGACCGGCTTAAGAACAGGCTTGGCGGTATCCACGGCCCTGGTCGGCGTGGCGGCATTGGGCTTGAAGGGCTTGTAGACCGCGCCCTGGGGCGGGCCAGCCTGACGCGCCGCCCTGGGGGCCACTGCCTGAGGCTTGCGACCGGGCAACTCGCCCTTGATCATGTCGGCCAAACTGGGTTGTTGGCCCAATTCGTCCAAAACCGACCAATTGACCACCACGTCGGATTCGCCCGCACCACCGATGATCACCTGGGCCGAGGCCGCCGGGATCAGCGCCACGGGAGCGGCGGCACCCAACAGCGCGCCGAACGCGAGAACCCGCCAAGTCGCCTTTGCCATGGAATCCAAACCCCTGCCTGTGCCCAAGATAGATGCGGCACAGACTAACCCATGCGGAGTCGCGGTACAATACCATGTTGCCGTATGGGCAACACAGGGCATCCTGGGGCTGGCTTAAGAATTATTTGAATAATTGGTTAACTTCCAAGTATCAACCGCGCGCCTGACGCAGCATGGACAGCAACTTGGCGTGCAACTTGTCATTGCCGGCAACCACATCGCCGGTTTCCAGCATGGACGAGCGACCGGTGAAGTCGCTGACATAACCGCCCGCTTCCTTGACCAGGACGATGCCGGCGGCAATGTCCCAGGGCTTCAGGCCGCTTTCCCAGAAGCCTTCGCAGCGACCGGCGGCCACATAGGCCAGATCCAGCGCGGCCGAGCCGAAGCGGCGGATACCGGCGGTCTGCTCCATGGCGGCGGTCAGTTCCTTGATGAAGGTCTGGTGACCGGGCCGACCGCGATGGGGAATACCGGTGGCCAGCACCGATTCGTTCAGATCGCGACGGGCGGAAACACGCAGGCGCCATTCATTCAAGAAGGTGCCGCCGCCCTTTTCCGCGTGGAACATGGAATCGGAAATCGGCTCGTAGACGACACCGACGATCATTTCGCCGTCGCGTTCCAGGCCGATGGACACGGCGAAATGGGGGATGCCGTGGATGAAATTGGTGGTGCCGTCGATGGGATCGATGATCCAGCGATGGCTTTTGTCGTCGCCAGCGATCTCGCCGCCTTCTTCCAGCAGGAAGCCGAAGCCGGGACGGGCCTTGGACAGCTCCTGCCGGAGCGACTTTTCCGCCTTGATGTCGGCGGACGAGACGAAATCGGAGGTCCCTTTTTTCGACACCTGCAACTTCTCGACTTCGCCGAAATCGCGCACCATTCCGCGCCCCGCCTTGCGGGCGGCGGCCATCATGACATTGAGAATGGGGGAACGAACGATCACGGCGAAAACTCCTGATACTTAAAAACGCGAAACCGCTCCCCGGTATAAACCAGGGAGCGGCCCTAAAACCAGCGCGGCCTTACTTGGCGCGTTCGACATACGAGCAATCGCCCGTATTGACGATGATCTTCTCGCCTTCGGCGATGAACGGCGGCACCAAAATCTTCAAGCCGTTTTCCAGCTTGGCCGGCTTGTACGACGACGACGCGGTCTGGCCCTTGACCACCGGGTCGGCCTCGACCACGGTCATGGTCACCTTTTCCGGCAGGCTGACCGAAACCGGCGAACCTTCGATGAAATCGACGGCCACCTGCATGCCGTCCTGCAAGAAGGCGGCGGCATCACCCAACACTTCGCGGGTCAGGTTGAACTGCTCGAAGTTCTCCTGGTCCATGAAAGTCAGCGCATCGCCATCGACGAACAGGAAGGTGCAGTCCTTTTCCTCGACATTGCACTTTTCCACGGTGTCGGCGGTGCGCCACCGTTCGTTGGTCTTGGTGCCGGTGCGGATGTCGCGCATTTCGACGGTGATGAAGGCGCCGCCCTTGCCGGGCTGAACGATCTGCGTCTTCAGCACGGCCCATTGCTTGCCGTTGTTCTCGATGATGTTGCCGACGCGGATCAGGTTGGCGTTGATTTTCATGGAAGTAATCCAAACGGGCTGATGGAAAATTGGCGCGGAACCTAGCAGGTTGCCCCGCCAATGGCAACCATGGTGCCTAATCTTTAGCGCAGGTCAGAATGCCCCCCGCGTCAACGCCGTGCCGATCGGTTCGTTGATCAGGCGATCCAGGTTGGCCAAAACATCGCGGGACGCCCGATCCACCTGGGTGATGCATTCCATCGCCCGTTCGCGCTGCCCGGCATTGAAGGCGCGGGCCGCCTCGATACCGTTGCTGTGCACGTCGCGGTGCGGCGCCTCCAGCGCGATGAAGGCCGGATGCTGGCGATAGGGCAGCGAGGCCGGACCGTAATACCACTTGCCCAGACGGCAATGCTGTTCGCTCGACAATTCGTTTGGATTGAGCGCGACCCGACCGACCATCATGTCGGCCAAGCGCTTTTTCCAAATGATATGGTCCGCCTTGGCCAGATGGATGATTTTATTGGGAATGTCCTGTTCGGCCAGCAGCGCCAGCAACGAGGAAATCTCGCCCTCGACTCCGGTCAGGGCACCTGAACTTTTCTCGATGGAAATGGCGTTTTCACCGGCCAGCGCGGCCATGTTCTGTACACCGCCAGATATCTGGTTGGCGGCGGCGGCCTGCTCGGCCAGAATGCGCGAAACCTCGCCCATGCGGGTACTGGCGTCGGCGACGGTGCCGCTGACCGCCCCCATGCGCTCTCCCATGGATTGCATGGCCAGACGCCCCTTGGCGATGGCCTCGGAACCGCGGGTCATGGTGGTGACGATGGTCGTCATCTCCTGTCGCAACAGGGCGACGCGGTTGGCGATGTCCTCGGTCGCCCGCGCCGTCTGATTGGACAAGGCCTTCACTTCGCCCGCCACCACGGCGAAGCCCTTGCCGGCTTCGCCGGCGCGCGCCGCCTCGATGGTGGCGTTGAGCGCCAGCAGATTGGTTTGGCTGGCGATGTGGTCAATGGATGAAACGATTTCGCCGATGGCATCCGAGGCTTGGGCCAGGGAATCGACCTGCCCGGCGGCGTCGGCCACCGCCCGTTCGATTGCCGCGAATTCGTCGACGGCTGTCTCAACCACACCGCGCGCTTCGTCGCTGAAGTTTTGGGCACGCACCGACAAAGCCGCAGCATCATCGCTTCGTTCACTGATTTCCTGAATGCCCGCGACCATTTCCTCGGTGGCGGCGGCCATGCCCTGGGCCTCGTTGCTGGCGGCACGAATGCCGCCGACAATCTCGGCGTTGGCGACCGCCCCCTCGTTGACGGTGATCGAGATGGTAACCGCGTCGCGCAGCATACGGCTGGTGAACATCCCCAGCTTGCCCGCCTGCCCGTCCATCAGTTCCAACGTGTGATTGATGTCGCCGCTATAACGGGCAAAATCGCCGCGCAGGCCACGCGGCAGGATCTTGCGGTAATATCGCCCCTCGGCAGCCGCTTTCATGGCGGCGTCGGCTTCCTTGGCGAAGGCTTCGGTCTGATCGAGGGCGCGATTGATGTTGCGCAACAACTGGCCGACATTGCCGTGCCCCTTGATGCTCATTACGCGGGCGCGCAGATTGCCGACCGCCACCCGTTCCATCACCTTGCTCGCCTTGTCGATGCTGGCATTGGCACGGGTCAGGTAGTAATAACCGACGCCATTGGCCAAGCCGGCAGCCGCGGACAAGAGCGCAAGAGCCGTCAGGCCATCGATCGCCGCCCAGATCACCGCGATAGCGGAGATCAGCAAGGATACGGCGCAAACAACCAGTGTCTTAGAGATCGAGGACAAATTGGTCATAGTCCACCCCCTTTTGCGCCAGAATGTCCTGCAACTGCGCCGAACTGGCCTCTAGTCCGGCCTTGCGGTCGGCGGTGCCGTTTTCAATGGCGCGCAAGCTGGCGTAAAGCGGTTCGATGACCGCCAGCGCCTTGCGGTCGACGGTGCGGCGATTGGAGTGGAACCCGATGATGGCGCCATCTTGGCCAAGATCCGGGGTGACATGGGCGAGAACCCAATAATGGTCGCCGTTTCCACTGCGATTGATGACGTAGGCGAAAACCTCATTGCCGGATTCGATGCGCGACCACAGCAACTTGAAGACACAGCGCGGCATATGGGGATGCCGGATCATGCTATGCGGTTGGCCGATCAGTTCGGATTCCGAGTAGCCGGCCAGACGGATGAAAATATCATTGCAATAGGTCATCCGCCCCTTGGGATCGGTCTTGCTGACGATGATCTCATCGTCGGCGAACGTCCTTTCGACCCCCGTCAAATGCACCGCTGCCGCCATCCCACCCCCCAAACCATAGGCAATAAGAACCGGCGGGGAACCTAAACTAAAGTAGTGAGTTGCGTCAATTTTATTACACCATCGGCTATTGAAGCCAAACCGGGATACCTCGTTTCGCCGTGTTTACTTGAAATCACAAATATTGCAACGGCAGCGCAAGCCCACAACTTCCATGGGGACAAAGGTCGCCGACAAGCGTAAACTGGCGCAAAAATATGTCTTCTCGGGGGAGGAGAGCACCATGCGCCTTTATCTGGACGTGGATGGCACTTTGTTGCGGCGCTCGGGCCATGCCCGCCTGCGTGGCGACTTGGCGCCGGCCAACAATCTGCTGCGTTTCCTGGAATGGGCCGCTGCCGGCTTCGACTGCGTGTGGGTGACCTCGCGCACCCGCCACGGTGCCGCCGACACCTTGCTGCCGGTCCTGCGTCAGGCCGTAGGCCCCGGCGATGAATGGGACCAGATATCCCGGGTCATCGCCAATTTCGCCACCCCGACATGGTCCGAGTTCAAGGCCGAGGCCATGGACCTGAACGAGGATTTCATCTGGATCGATGACGCCCCCGAACCGGAATCATTAGAGGCCCTGGATCAGGCCGGTCGCCGCGCCTGCTGGCTGTCGGTCGCCGTCGACCAACGCCCCGACGACCTGCGCCGGGTGATGGAACTGATGGAAGGTCGCGGCATGCGGCTGGCGGCGGAATAGGTCGCAATCACCCCGGATAGGGATGGCGCCGCCCGCGCCAATCGGTGACCTGCAAGCGCTCGCCGTCCCACCAATCCGGTCCCACCGGCACCTTGCCGGCACCACCGGGGATATCCAGCACGTAAGTGGGCTGGGCGATGCCCGACAGCCGCCCGCGCAAGGCCCGCATGATCGCCTGCCCCTCGGCCAGACTGGGACGGAAATGGCTGGTGCCGCGGGTCAGATCGGGATGATGCAGATAATAAGGCCGCACCCGATTGCGGATCAGGGCACGGAACAATTCCTCCAGCACCGCCGGATCATCGTTGACGCCCTTCAACAACACGCTTTGCGAAACCAGCGGCACCCCGGCATCAGCCAGCCGCCGCAGCGCCTTGCCCGCAATTGCCGACAATTCGCGCGGATGGTTGACATGCACCGACACCCATACCGCCAGCGTCTCGGTTGATTTCAATGCTGACGCCATGGCCGCGCTCACCCGCTCCGGGTCAGCCACCGGCACCCGGCTATGGAAGCGCAAGACCTCGATATGCGGCAGTTGGGCGATGCGGGCGACCAGATCGGCCAAGCGGGTGGCATTCAGCATCAGCGGATCGCCGCCGGTGACGATGATCTCACGCAGATCCGTCTGCCCGGCCAGATAGGCCAGCGCCTCGTCCAGTTCGGCGGCGGACAAGGTGCCGTCGGCATCACCCACCGCTTCACGCCGGAAACAGAAGCGGCAATAGACCGGACAGACCAGGATGGGCTTCAACAGTGCTCGATCGGGATAACGATGCACCACCCCCTTGACCGGGGAAAAGGCGTCGTCGCCGACGGGATCGGCCCGTTCCTCGGCGGCGACGTGCAATTCAGCGGCATTGGGCACGTATTGGCGGGCGATGGGGTCGGCGGCATCGCCCGCATCGATCAGATCGGCCACCGCCGGGGTGATGGCGATGACGCTGGAGCGCGCCACCGCATCCAGGGCAGCGCGCTGGCTTTCATCGACCAATCCGGCGCCGATCAGGTCGTCCACCCGGCGCAACGAGCGCGAGAGACGGGCGGCGGCGCCATTATCCGTGTTCATCCGTGTCCATCCGTGTCATGAAGCAATGCGGATCGATGGGCGTTCATAGAGGTTTTCATGTCCCGAGGCAAAGAGTCCTGGCACCCCCAATCCCTGGCCGAACGTCTGCCCTATTTGCAGTGCCGCCGCCAGGTATTGCGGGCGGTGCGCGCTTTCTTCGATGCCGGCGATTTCACCGAGGTGGAAACCCCCTGCCTGCAAATCTCGCCCGGGCTCGAGCCACACCTGAAAGCCTTCGCCACCCGATTGGAAGACCCGTGGGGCGGCCCGGCCCAGCCGCTTTACCTGCACACCAGCCCCGAATTCGCCATGAAAAAGCTGCTGGTGGCGGGGATGGAGCGCATTTTCCAAATCGCCCATGTCTTTCGCAATGGCGAACGTTCCGACACCCACAGCCCGGAATTCACCATGCTGGAATGGTACCGGGCCGGCGGCAGCATCGGCCAGATGATGGACGACACCGAAGCCCTGGTGCGCGCCTGCGTCACCGCTGCCGGAGGCACCCACCTGCACCGGGCCGATATGGCCTGCGACCCGCTGGCCCCCTGGCAACGCTTGTCCATCGCCCAGGCCTTCGACCACTATTGCGGCATCGACGTGCTGGCCACCGCCCCCGACCCCTGGCGGCCCGACCGCACCGCCCTGGCCGCCGAGGCTGTCCGTATCGGTATTTCAGTCTCGCATTCGGATGCCTGGGACGACATCTTCTTCAAGATTCTGCTCGACCGCATCGAGCCGCATCTGGGCATGACCGTGCCGACCATCCTGCATTCCTACCCGGTGTCCATGGCCGCCCTGGCCCGGCCCGATCCCGACGACCCAAGGGTGGCGGAACGGTTCGAGGCCTATGCCTGCGGCGTCGAATTGTGCAACGCCTTCGGCGAACTCACCGATGCCGACGAGCAGGAGCGCCGGTTCCAGGCCGACATGGATCTGAAGGAAAAGCTTTATGGCGAACGCTATCCGATCGATCCCGGCTTCATCGACGCCCTGCGCCACGGCATGCCGCAATCCGCCGGCAACGCCCTGGGGCTGGACCGGCTGATCATGCTGATCGCGGGCGCCCAGCGCATCGATCAGGTGTTATGGCTGCCGGTGGACTGAGGGCGGCAGAGTGTCGGGCTGGATATCGGCCAAAGTCTTGCCGTCGAACGCCGCCAGAAAGGCGTCGCGGGCATCCTCGATCACCGAGCGCAGCTTGCAGCCGAAGATGGGGCAGGTATCGCCGCTATCGTGACACGGCACCAGATTAAGATTTTCCGATTGCCGCAGCAATTCGCCCAGATTGATCTGGTCGGGCTCGCGCGCCAGCATCAATCCGCCATGCTTGCCGCGCACGGTGCGGATATGCCCCAGTTCGGACAGGCGGCGGACGATCTTTTTCAGGTGTTCCGAGGAAATGGAATAAAACTCGGAAATCTCGCGCACAGTGGACACCCCCTCGCGCCGCATTGATAAATATATCAGCAACCGCAGAGAGTAATCGGTGAATTGAGTTATTTTCATGATCAGCCAAAGTCAGGTTTCACTGATATTGGCGCAGTTGCCTGACCCGTTCAACCGCATCACTCACCTGAGTGGAAATTTCTTGCTGCGTCGCGGCAACGGCTTCGCTCTCCAGCTTGGTCAAAATCTCGAACAGTCGGTTTTCCCCAAACATGCCGCACTTGCCGCGCATGGCATGGACATGTTCGGCCAAGACAAGGCGATCCCCCGCCTGCATGTCCTGAAGCAGAGCTGCATCCTTGTCCATTTCCGCCAGAAAGGCCGGCATCAGCCCTTCCAGCCCCGCCGGCGGCAACGGCGGTGGCGGCAGAATATTGTCGGGCAGCAAGGCCGATAGATTGGCCACCAGGGCGTCAGGACCGATGGGCTTGGCCAGGAAGATGGTGAAACCGGCCAATTCGGCCTGACGACGGTCGGCGGCGGCGGCCCCCGCCGACAGCGCCACCAGCGGAATGGGCGGCGCGCCGGTATCGCGCTCGTGCTGGCGGATGGCGCGGGCGGCGGCAAAGCCGTCCATCACCGGCATGCGCAGATCCAGCACGATCAGGTCATAGCCGCCATTTTCAGCCTTGGCCAGGGCCTGACGGCCATCGGCGGCTTCATCGACGCTCCAGCCGATGCCGGTCAAAAAGCCGCGCAAGACCAGACGGTTCAGTTCCACGTCATCGGCCAGCAATACCCGGACATGGCTGGGCCGTTCGCGCCGTTTGGGGGCGGGCGGCACCGCCTCGCTCAAGGGCAGGCGAACCGAGGCCTCCAACTGGCCGTCGCGGCGGCGGATGGAGAGGGTCCCGTCCATGGCGGTCAGCAGGTTCTGACACAGGGACTGGCCGATATCGCTGTCGCCGCTGCTTTCCACATCCTGGCGCCCCGGCCCCGACACGGTCACCAGCAGATGGGGTCGTGCCGCGCTTAAGCCCAGCACCATCTCGCCCGGTCCGGTGCCGAAGCGGTCAAGCAAGGTGCGCAGCACCTGCAAGATGGCCGATTCGTCGGCAACCACCCCCACCGGCAAGGCCAAATCCCGGTTAAGGGTAAACCCCTGGCCGCGATCCCCGGCCTGACCGCGCACCAAAGCCGCCATTTCCTCGGCCAGTTCCGCCACCAGAACCGGTTGCGGGCGCAACTCGATGCGGCCGGTTTCCATACCGGCCAGATCCAGGATGTTGCCGATCAGCCGCGACAATTGCTCGGCGGTGCGCCGCAGCAGGCGGACATATTTACGCTGTTGTTCATCCAGTTGCGTCTGTGCCAGCAATTCGGTCAGCCCGGCCCAGCCATGTAGCGGCGTGCGGATCTCGTGGCTCATCACCGCCAGAAATTCCGACTTGGCCCGTGAGGCCTGCTCGGCCACCGTCAAGGCATCGGCCAGCGATGCGGTACGCGCCTCCACCAATCGTTCCAGGTCGCGATTGAGCACCGCCAGCCGTTCCGACGCCAAACGTTCAGCCCGGAACATACGCAGCGCCAAGGCGGCAAAATAACAGGTGGCGAAAGCGGCGAACCCAACCGACACCAGATCGGTCGAGGTGATGATGCGGGCATAATGCAAAATGTCGTTGATCAGGGCGACAGCCAGTATCAACGAGCCGGCCATCAGCCATCTGGCCCCCAGCCGGCGGCGGCGCATGGCCCAACCCACCAGCATGACCCCGACCAGCGGCACCACCAGGTTAAGCAGCATGAAAATATCGCGGAAGCCGGTGTAGAAGGCCGGCTCGGTCAACAGGGTCACCGCCCCCATCAGCGCCGATAGCCCGTATCCGCCCCAAGCCAGCGGACGTGGCGTTTCGTCCGGCAGCAACTCGCGCAAGAAGGCGAAATACAAGCCGGGGAACACGAAAAGCGTCATATAGGCGACCGGCAGATACCAATGATCGGCCCGCATTTCATGACCGATCAGAACATAAAGCTGGGCCGAGGAAAACGTCCGCGCCGCCACCAGCGCCGTGAACAGGGCAAACACCAGAAAAGCCGGGTCACGCTTGCCGCCGGCATAAAAGGCCAGGGCCATGAAACTCACCATCAGCAACGCGCCGAAGGCGGCCAATGGCAGGGCGGTCAGCCGTTCCGCCTCGAGCGCCAGCACCTCGGCCGGACCTAAGCGGACGGCGCGGGTAATCCCGCCTTCAAAATGATTATGGTTGGAAATCTCGAAGACCAGATCGACGAAATGCCGGCCCAACGGCAGCGGCACCAGCACCCGTTCCAGCACCGGCACTTCCGCCCCGGCATCCAGGCCCAATTGGCCCAAGGACCGCACCAGCACGCCATCCACATGCAGGCGCCAGGCGCTGTTGATGTCGGGGATGGCCAGCACCAGGGGCGGGGCACTTTCCGGCAGCAGCACGCGCAAGACCAGGGCCGCGTTGCCAGTGCCGGGATAAAGAGCGTTCCACGGCCCCGGTTGCTGGATGTAGGAATCCACCGTCCAGGCGAAAGCCCGTGACGAATCCGAGCCCTGGACGATACCCCAGGTGCCGGCCAGATCGACCGGCCCCACGCGGGCGAAATCAACGCCGCGTAAATCGATGACGCCATGCTCGGCCCGAGGCTCGGCCTGGGGCGTGGCCGCCCGGGAAAGTCCAGGCACCAAGACAGCAACCAGAACCATCAATCGGAGCAGAATCCCACGCATGATGATTTGTCGCAGGCCTCGCCGCCGCCGTCATCAGGTGAAGACCCGATAGTTACGGTTGCTGGGGCTCGAAGTTACGGACGAAATCGCGGAACCGCTCGGCCGACAGGGGCGGCGAAAAGCGATAGCCCTGGGCCAGATCGCAGCCGCGCTCGACCAGAAAAGCCTGTTGCTGGCGGGTTTCCACCCCCTCGCCCACCACCTTCATGCCCAGCGAATGGCCCAGGGCGATGATGGCCTCGATCAGACGGGCATCATCGGCGTTATTGAGCGCCTCAGAGACGAATGAGCGGTCGATCTTCAAGATATCGACGGGAAAATGCTTCAGATACGACAGCGAGGCATAGCCGGTGCCGAAATCGTCGACGGCGATGCGTGCCCCCAGATCACGCACCCGCTCGAGCTTGCGGATGATTTCCGTGCCGGAATTGAGGATCAGGCTTTCGGTGATCTCCACCGTCACCAATCGTGGCGACAACCCGCTTTCGTCCAAGGCCCGGCGCAAGGTGGTGGCGATATCCGTCTGCTGCACCTGACGCGGTGAAACGTTGATGGCGATGCGCAAATCACCCAGGCCGGCCTGTTGCCAGGCCTTGGCCTCACGGCAGGCGGCCAGGGTCAGCCATTCGCCGATGGGCAGGATCAGCCCCATTTCCTCGGCCAAGGGCACGAACTGGTCGGGATTGACAGCGCCGATATAGCGGTTTTGCCAACGCAGCAAGGCCTCGGCCCCGCCGACGCTGCCATCGGCCAGATTGACCACCGGTTGGAAGACCAGCGAGAATTCGTTGTGTTCGAGCGCCTCGGACAATTCGCCGGCCAGCCGTGACCGCGCCTGAGCCCGGGCATCCATGGTGGGGGTGAAAAAGCGGAACGTGCCGCGCCCCGCCGCCTTGGCGTGCTCCAACGCCGACGACGAATTGCGCATCAGGGTTTCCACATCCTCGCCATCGCCGGGCCACAGGCTGATGCCGATGGAACACGACAGCAAAATCTGGTTGGCCTCGATCAGCAAGGGCTCTTGCAACGATTCCAAGATGGTGCGCACCACCGCCTCGACCTCGTCGATGGTGTCGATATGAGGCAGCACGGCGATGAATTCGTCGCCGCCGAAGCGGCCCAAGGTGTCGCCCTTGCGCAAACAACGGCCAAAGCGCAGGGCGCTTTCGCGCAACACCATATCGCCCACGGTCATGCCCAGGGTGTCGTTGATGGTCTTGAACCCATCCAGACCGATGAACAATAAGGCAGCGCGGCAATTTTCACGCCCCGCCAGAACCAAGGCCTGCAACAGGCGGTCCAGCAGCAGGCCGCGATTGGGCAGCTCGGTCAGGGTGTCGTAATTGCTGTGCCGCCACAGCTTCTCGGCATTGTCCCGGGCTTCGCTGACATCGCGGAACATCAGCACATGGCGGCTGGGACCACCGCGCATATCGTGCTCACAGGCCACCGACAGGCTTTGGCGGTAAGGTTCACCGGTCTTGCGCCGGCTCCACACTTCGCCTTCCCAAGAACTGCCCCGGCGCAGATGCTCGTCCACTTCCACCAAAAAGGTACCGTCGCCCAAGGACGCATACAGCATCTCGGCGTGACGGCCGCACACTTCCTCGGGCAGAAAGCCGGTGATGGCGGTAAAGGCCGGATTGACCACCAGAAGCCGCCAGTCGGGACCGCAGACTGCCACCGCTTCGGCCGCCATGTCGAACGCCGCCCGGAACAAGCGCAATTCGGCATTTTCCCGCTCAAGCTCGGCCAGCCTTTGCTGCACGTCCCCCCCCGTAGATCTATTACAAATCAGGCGACCATTAAGACCCGAGGTTTTTGCACAGGCAAGTGCCGAATGCCGCTCTAAACGGGCATTGTTGGCACAGGTTTGCGTGATTACTTTTTGAGCGCAAATCACCTATGCGCAAAAATAAGGCAGAGCATCTTGCCGACCACGGGATTCGCTGTCATCATGATGGAACGTTGATGGCGGCTCCTCCTCCCGCCGCCTTAGACGAGACCTGAAGAGCTCTTCTCGACGAACAAGCCGCGCGCCCCCCTGGGGCGCGCGGTTTCTTGTTCAGCCCGCCCACAACACCAGGGCGATGATCTGCGGCGCGATCACCCGCAGCACCATGACCAGCGGATAGACGGCGGCATAGGACAGGATGGGCGCTTCCGACGGCGCCAACCCCTGGGCAAAGGCCAAGGCCGGCGGATCGGTCATCGACCCCGACAGCAGGCCACACATGGTCAGGTAATTGACCCGCGTCACCCAGGTGCCGACCACGGCCACCGTCACCAACGGCAGCAAGGTGATCAGCATACCCCAGGCCATCCAGCTCAGGCCGGGGCCGTGCACCAGGGTATCGACGAAGCCGAGCCCGGACTTGATGCCGACAGCGGCCAGGAACAGGGCGATGCCCAGATCGCGCATGACATGATTGGCCGCCGGCGGCATGAACCACACCACCTTGCCCACATGGCCCAGCCGCGACAGCAGGATGGCCACCACCAGCGGCCCGCCGGCCAGCCCCAATTTCACCGCCGATGGCAGACCCGGCAGCATGATCGGCAGCGATCCCAGCACCATGCCCAGGGCGATGCCGATGAAGATCGGAGTCATCTGGGTTTCCTGCAACGCCTTCGAGCGGTTGCCGATGATCCCGGCCACCAGCGGCATGGATTCGGGCGCACCAACCACGGTCAGCATGTCGCCGAATTGCAGTTTCAGGCTGGCGTCGGGCACCAGTTCGTAGCCGGCACGGTTGACCCGGCTGACCACCACGCCGTGGCTGCCGCGCAAATTCAGCTCGCCCAGGCTTTTTCCCAATACCTCGGAACGGGTGACCACCTGGCGTTCCCACTGGACATCGCGGCTGTCCATGGCCTTCAGATCGACCGAGGCCAGCGGCCCCAGCAGGCGGTTGAGGCGCGGCAATTTGTTGGCCGGCCCCACCGCCAGCACCACATCACCCTCGGCCAGGGTGTCGTCGGCATTGACCACGTGCTGGCTGCCGTCATGCAGCACCCGCGACAGCACCACGCCCATTTCCTTCAATTCGTCCAGGTCGCGCAGACGGGCGCCGAACACCGCCGGATTGCGGATTTCCACGTTGACGGTCTGCAACGCGTCGAACTTGGCGGCGCGGTCGGCGTCAAACGCCGCCGCCGCCTTGGCCGGATTCTGCTTGAACACCAGCCGCAGCACCAGCATGGACAGCAAGATACCAAGGATGCCGAAGGGATAGGCCACCGCATAGGCTTGGCCCTGTGCGGTCCCGGTAAAGCCCAATTGCGCCAGCACTTCCTGACCGGCGGCCAGGGACGGCGTATTGGTCACCGCCCCCGACAGCAGCCCCAAGGCGGCGGGCAACGGTACGCCGCCCAGCAGGTGCACGGCCACCGCCACCAGCGAGCCCAAAACAACCACCGCCGCCGCCATCAGGTTGAGCGCCATGCCGTCTTTCTTGAAGGCCTGGAAAAAGCCCGGCCCCACCGTCACGCCGATGGCGTAGACGAACAGCACCAGCCCGAACTCGCGGGCGAAAGCCAGCATGGTGGCATCGACGGCAAAGCCGAAATGGCCCAGGGCGAGGCCGGCGAACAGCACGCCGCCCACCCCCAGCTTGACGCCACCCAGCTTGATCTGGCCCAAGGCCAAGCCGCCCGCCGCCGCCACCGACAGCAGCAGCAGGGCTTGCGCCGGTCCGTGCAGTTCCATCATCCCCACCCATCAACATCGCAGTGCAGCAAGGGTGCGTCAGCACGGGCGGACTGACAAGCGAAATGCGGATTTCACCGCAACGGCGGAAACAGCACCTCTCCGGCGCAGCGGTCGCGCGCGCTTTTGCCGCAATCGGTGAATTTCAGGCTCTTGTCCAGGCACACCCGCACTTCCGCCGCATAGCGCCCCCGGCACACCACCGCCATGCGCTCGCCGCTCAGGCCGGGATTGACCTTGGCGAACAGGGCTTCCACCTGCTCGGGCTCCAGTTGCAACGGCGCCTTGGGGGCGTTGAACTCGCCCGGTATGCGGATGGCGGCGAAGGCCTCGCGGGTCTTGGCGAAATAATCCGCCGGTTTGCCGCCGTCGCAGGTGCCGTGGCGCTTCCATTCGTGCTCGATCAGCTTGCGGCTGGGCATGACCGGCAAGGTCGCGCTGGCAACCTCGTCCGGCACCGGCTTGGTTTCCGCCGCGCATTCGGCCGGATAGCCGCCATCGGCATATTGCGGCCACAGACCGTGGACGACGAAACCGTATTGACGCGGACCGCCACATTGGTCGGCATCCTGACGGCCCGAGCGACCGGCGCAATAGGTGGGCGACCACGACAAGGCCAGGACATAATGGTCGAACTTGCCCGGTGTTCCCGCCTTTTGCGCCCAGGCAGGAACAGAGGCAAGACACAAAAGCGCGATCAGCAAAAGACGCATGGCGCGATCTCCTATTCAACCCATTCAATTTATCCGTGGCGAAACGCTTGACAAGCGGCATCGCGCTGCCCTGAATTGCCATCCCCCGCAAGGAACAGGAAATCATGCGCTATCCGCCGCCGTCCGTTGTCCCGCTCGACCGTATTCTGCCCGACGAACCCTTGTTGATGATGGGCGCCGGCCCGGTGCCGATTCCGGCCAAGGTGGCCCAGGCCAATTCCATCGTCATCAATCACCTGGGCGAGACCATGAACCGGGTGATCGAGCAGGTCAAAGCCATGGCCCGCTACGTCTTCCAGACCCAGTCTGGACAGATCTTGGGCGTCGCCGGCCCGGCCTCGGCGGCCATGGAAATGGCGGTGTGCAATCTGGTCGAGCCCGGCACCAAGGTGCTGGCGGTGTGCAACGGCTATTTCAGCCGCCGCCTGGCCGAGATGGCCGAACGCTGCCAAGCCGACGTCGTCATCCTGGACATCGCCAACGGCGAGCCGGCGCGGCCCGACGAGATCGAAGCGGCCATCCGCCTGCATCGGCCGACGCTGTTGACCATCGTTCAGGGCGAGACCTCCAACACGGTGTGGAACCGCTATTTGCCGGAAATCTGCGCCATCGCCCGCGCCCATGAGTGCCTGATGGTGGTTGATGCGGTGTGCACGCTGTCGACCATGCGGCTCGACATGGACGAATGGGGCGTCGACGCCCTGATCACCGGCGGGCAAAAGGGACTGTCGTCCATTCCCGGCGTGTCGCTGCTGGCGTTCTCGGAAATCGCCTGGAAACGCATCGAGGGCCGCAACGCCCCCATGGCGCAATGGTGCCTGGATGCCCGGCTGGCCGACCGCTTCTGGAACAAGAACTCCTATCATTACACCGCCCCGGTGTCCGGCATCATGGCCATCCACGAGGCGCTGCGGCTGATCTGCGCCGAAACCCTGCCGGCCCGCTTCCACCGCCATGAGCTG
This sequence comes from Magnetospirillum gryphiswaldense MSR-1 v2, assembly GCF_000513295.1. Classification (NCBI taxonomy): domain Bacteria; kingdom Pseudomonadati; phylum Pseudomonadota; class Alphaproteobacteria; order Rhodospirillales; family Rhodospirillaceae; genus Magnetospirillum; species Magnetospirillum gryphiswaldense. Next base: position 270,198 of record NC_023065.1, on the reverse strand, counting down.
TGCTCGCTGGCGCTTCAGCGCGGCATCGAGGCCATGGGCCTGGAATTGCTGGTCAAGGAAGAGGCGCGGCTCAATTCGGTGGTCGGCATCAAGGTGCCCGACGGCGTCTCCGGCGACGACGTCCGCCGCCACATGTCGCAGATCCATCGGGTGGAAATTTCGGGCGCCTTCGGCCTGGACATCCTGCGCATCGGCCAGATGGGCGAGCAATGCCACGCCCACACCATCTTCCGCACCCTGCACGCCTTCGGCTCCAGCCTGAAGGCCCACGGCGCCAAGCTGGACCTGCCCGCCGGCGTCGCCGAACTGGAACGCATCCTGACCGAAGGTCAGGTGGTGTGAAGCGTCAGGCCGCCACCTCCTCAATGCAGGTCACCCGGTTGCGGCCCTGGCGTTTAGCCTCGTACATGGCCTGATCGGCCAAACGCTGCACATCGGCGATGGACTGGGCGGCGCCTTGCCGTCCGGCCACGCCGATGCTGGCGGTGATCCGCAGCCTTTCCGTACCGATATCGGGCATCAGCGCCTCGATATCGCTGCGCAGCTTTTCCGCCAATTGCATGGCGCCGTCACGATCGGTGTCGGGCAACAGCACGGAAAATTCCTCGCCGCCGATGCGCCCGACGATGTCGCTTTGCCGCACGGCCCGGCGCAGGCACTGCGCGACCGCTTTCAAAACGACGTCCCCGGCTTCATGTCCATACTGGTCGTTAATGCGCTTGAAATGATCAAGATCGACGAACAGCATGGCAAACGATCCGCCGCTGCGCTGGGCCTGATGCAGGGCGGAATCGCATAGCCCGTAATAGGCCCGCGCGTTGTAAAGCCCAGTCAACGGATCCTTGGCCGCCATATCGGCAAGCTTGCGATTGGCTTCGACCATGCCATGGTGGAAGGAGATGGAACGCGCCGAGAAGGCGTGGAAAAAACCACTGATATAAACAATGGCCAAAACGCAGGTGGTGATGGCGTTAGCCGAATAAGGTTGCTCGAGATGAGCATTGCCCGTGACGACGAAAGTCACCGATCCGATGGCAACCACCGCTCCGGCCCGCGCCCCCAGGATCAGATAGACTCCCGGCAGGTTCAACGCGAACCAGATGATACGCATTTCATCGACGCCGTTATAGAAAAAGACGATGACGTAAAGGCCAAAGGCCAAGGCCTCGTAGACATAAGCGACGACCAACATGCGCTGGGGATGGCCGCGCAGCAGCAGATAGAAAAGCAGGCTGATGGCGCAAAATGCCCGTTCGGCATGGACGAAACGCAGATCGAAATCGGCGAATCCCATTTCCACCGACAGTAGGAACAGCAGGGAAATCCCCAGCCCGGTCAGCAGGATGGCGCAAGCGAACCGATATTGGAACTTGCGATATTCCTGCCCTTCGGGAAACGCCACATCACCGAACAACAGCGGCATCAGACGCATTATCGCCCCATCACATACAAAAGGCGAACCCACGACCAAGGATATATCACCCGCGGTCGTAAGGGTCCACTCGTATTGACGGGATGATTACTTCTCCGCCTGATGGCGCAGGATCAGCGGTCCTTGCGACAGCATGAAGGCCAAGGTGATGATCAGGCTGCCGGGCATCTTCCACAGCACCCAATGATCGGTGCTGAGGACGTGGCGAACCACCTCGTTGGCCCCGGCCATGGCGATGAAGAACAGCCCGACGCGCCAGGACAACTTGCGCCAGCCGGCCTCGTCCATGCTCACCGCGTGGCCCAGCACCTTCTTCAGCACGCTTTTGCCGAACGCCAAGCCACCCAGGATGAGACCAGCGAACAGGGCATAGATGATGGTCGGCTTCATCTTGATGAAGGCTTCGTCGTTCAGCCACAGGGTCAGACCGCCGAACACCACGACGATGGCCGCCGTCACCATGGGCATCAGCGGCAGTTTGCGTTCCACCGCCCACGACAGGGCCAGACCGATCACGGTGGCGATCATCAGCGCCACCGTGGCCGGCATCAGGCCTTGGGCGAAATAAACGGCGACGAACACCGCCAGGGGGCCGTATTCGACGGCGGGTTTGAGCCAGGGCTTTTCCGACAAAATGCTGTTTCCTATTGCTGTCAGCCGGGATTGGCCGAGCGGGGCGCGAACACGGTTTCGTCACCGGTGACCTTGACCGCGCGCAAGAAATCGGTGGCGAAGCTCTCCGGCTTGGCCGGCAATTGCACCCGCAAGGTATCGCCGCCCTTTTGCCGCACCGACCAGAACGAATTTTCCGGGTTGCGCCAGATCACCCATTCGAAGCTGCCCTGGGGCGGGTCGTTCTCGTTGCCGAAATCCACCTCGACGGCGGTGAACAGCTTGGCGGCGGCGATGAAGCGGGCGATGCGCTTGTCGCGCGACAGCATATAGGCCTTGCGCGCCGCCTCCAGATCGGCCGAGCGCTCGGAAAAGCGCATCTTGTCGCTGGTCATGGTCGGCACGATGACCAGGGCCCGGCCCACCAGCGGCTGGTCGCTGGGCTTGACCAGTTTGACCTGCTCGGCGTTATAGCCGTCGAAGGCGTCGTTCAAGGACGCCAGATCCTTGTATTCCTGGCCACGGAAGAAGATGCCGTTATAGCCGGGACGGCTGAGGACCACGCGCAGGAAATCAAGGTCGCCCTGAACGTCGGCGACCGCATGGGCCAACTGGGTGACGAACCCCGCCAGGGTATCGCCATCCATCACCACGCTTTCCCGATCCTGGGCATCGCGCAGGCGCCAGCCGACGCGATCCTTGAACAAAACGAAATCGCGGCCCTTGGGCACGGCGGTGGTGACGTCGGCATATTCCACTCTGAGCGATTTGAACAGGCCCGCGGCCCGGACCACGTCGATGCGGGCCTGATCGATGCGGCGACTGCCTTCCGACACGCCGTAGGGGCCGGAATAGGTGGCCGGCAGCACCACCCGCAGGGAATTGGCCACCTGCGGCTGCCCCGTCACCTTGGCGCTTTCCTGGGCGAGATGCTGATCGATGGCCTTCAACAGCAAATCCGAGGTGGCGAAAGTCTGGCCGTTCCATTGGTAACTGGTCGGCGCGCCCAAGCGGTCAAGCTGTGCCGTCACCTTGGTCAGCGGGGCACCGACCGGGGCCGATGTCGACACGCTGGCACCATCGCCGCGCCCCGAATTTCCGCAGGCGGCCAACGCCAAGACTATCGCCATCATCGCCGCAACGCGCATGTCTGCCCCCTAGAACTGAACCCGTCGATCCGGTTTCGCGGGCGGATCATACACGCACGGATCGCATGGCGGCAATCATCCGCCGAACACATGCTGGCTGATCACCAGCCACACCGAGGTCGCCGCCATCATCCAGCCGAAGGCGCGGCGCAACACCCGCTCGGGCCAGCGATGGGCCAGGGCCACCCCGGCGGCGACGGTCAGGGTACCGCCCAGGGCCAGCACCAGCCCCACCGGCCAGTCCACCCGCTGGTTCTGGGCATAGGCGCCCAGGGCGAACACCGAGGACGGCGCCACCATGGCCAGGGCGAAGCTTTGCGCCGTCCGCTGTCCCAAACCGAACCAGCCGGTGAGCAGCGGCGACACCACCAGACCGCCGCCCACCCCCAGCAAGCCCATGGACGAGCCGCCGGCCAGCCCGACCACCGGCAGCCAGCGCGGATCACGGCTTTTCTCGGCTGTCCTCTCTGGGCTGGCCACGATCAGACGCAGGGCGACGAACAGCAGGAACAGGGCGAACAAGGTGCGCAGCAAACCCTGATCGAGCAGATGGGCGAAATGCGCCGTGCCCCAGGTGGTCGCCGCCCCCACCGCCGCCACTTGCAAGGCACGCCCCAATGGCACCGGATTGTGGCGGGCATAGCGCCACCAGGCCAACAGCAGATTGGGCACCATCATCACCAGGGCGGTCCCTTGGGCGGTGGCCTGATCGAGGCCGAAGCCCAGCACCAGCACCGGAATGGCGATGATGCCGCCGCCGATGCCGAACAGGCCGCCGAAAAACCCCATGGCCGCCCCCAGCGGCAGGACGATCAACAGGAGATGCAGCATCTGGGCGGACATGGCGGGCCTTGAAACAGGAGGGACCGGGCCAGCATATCCCTTGCCATGGACAGAACAATGATAGACTAATTCATTCACTATTGCGTAGGACGCAACAATGGATACCAGTCTGGACATCGCCTTCTTCTCGATGCTGTGCCAGCATCCGACCCTGGCGGCGGCGGCCCGGCACTTGGGCTTGTCGCCGCCGGCGGTCAGCCGCCGGCTGGCGGGGCTGGAGGCCCGACTGGGCGTACGCCTGCTCAACCGCACCACCAGACGGCAAAGCCTGACCCCCGAGGGCGAACGCTATCTGCTGGAAGGCAGCCGCATTCTCGACGATATCCAACAATTGGAGCAGGCCTTGGCCGCCAGCCGGCAGGTACCGAGCGGCCTGCTGCGCATCAATGCCGGCTTCGGTTTCGGTCGCCGTCATCTGGGGCCGGCCATGGCCGATTTCGTCGCCCTTTACCCCCAGGTCGAGGGACAATTGCACCTGAGCGACCGCCCGCTTGATCTGGCGGCGGAAGGGGTGGACGTGGGCATCCGCTTCGGCCTGGGGCCGGATTCCGGCCTATTGGCGCGCAAGATCGCCAGCAACCGCCGCCTGCTGTGCGCCGCCCCCGACTACCTGTGCCGCCATCCCGCCCCAGCCGCACCGGCGGACCTGACCCGACACCACTGCATCGTCATCCGCGAGAACGACCGCGCTTTCAACACCTGGCGGCTGGTGTCCGACAGCGGGCCGGCAAGCATCAAGGTCAGCGGCCCGTTGAGCGCCAATCACGGCGAGGTGGCGGTGGAATGGGCCTTGAAGGGCCACGGCGTACTGTTGCGATCGGAATGGGACATCGCCCCTTATTTGCGTAGCGGCGAGTTGGTGCGCATCCTGCCGCATTGGTCGGGCGAGGAAGCCGACATCCATGCCGTCTATCTGCAACGGCATCATCTTTCGGCCAAAATTCGAGTGTTCATTGACTTCCTGGCCGAGCGCTTCGCCGGTTATCGCCGCGACGGCGGCTGGTGAGCATGACCCACGTCCCGCCTATGGACGGATGTACACATTTACACCGGTAAACCCAATCGGCGCAGAGGCCTGGGCTATTTCCCTCTCGACCGGAATCTGGTATGAATCAACGCGAAAATGTTGCCTGGGAGAAAGTGGCTTGCAATGGCGCAAAAAGTAAGAATTGCGCGACTGGATGCGACGGCTATACAGCCACCACTCCTGTCCGGGCGGCCTTTATGGGAAGACTATGCGGCAATAAATTCTTTTATTCGCCGCCATCTGCCCGCCGCTTCCGCCGTACTTATTGCTGAACCACAGCGCCCATCCGGGTCGTCGTTTATCGACTGGTACACGGATGCTGCCGGTAAGCCTGTGGCCATCTCGTCGCTGGCACGGACCGAGCGGGAAAAAGCGGAAACGCTGCTGGTTGATCGTCTGCAGGCGCTGCGCGACCTGGCGGCGCGCCATTCCGCCGATCCGGCAGCCGCCTTGCTGGCCGCCGCCATCGTCGACCCACCGATGGAATCCGTTTTTGTCGTCAACGGCCAGCCGGTGATCATCGGCTGGGGGCGTTCCGGCAACGGAATACCGGCCCGCCCAATCCCGGCGCCCGTAACAGCGCCTACCGCCGTGGCGCCTACCCCCGTGACGCCGGTCGCCGCCCCCATGGCCACCGCTGCCGCCCCGGTCGTGGCGGCGACGCGTTCGGGCCTTCCCTGGGGATGCCTGGGGGCTCTGGCCGCGCTGCTGCTGCTGTTGGCCCTGCTCTGGTGGCTGTGGCCATGGCTGTGGGGCCTGCTGAGCCTGAACAGCCCGGACCGCCTGGCCGCATTGGCGGCGGAAGAAGAGGTGTTGAAGGCCGAAATCACCGCCGCCGAGGAGGAACTGCGCCGCCGCCTCGCCGCCTGCCCGCCGGAAAAGCCGATTGCCCCGACCAAGGAAGAGCCGCCGCCAGTGGTGCCGGAAAAGGAAATTCCGGTCCAGCCGGTGATCCCGGAGCCCGAGCCGAAGCCGGAACCCAAGCCGGAACCCAAGCCCGAGCCGAAGCCGGAACCGCCACCGAAAAAGGCCAATGCCGAGCCGCCGCCGACCAAGACCAATCCGCCCCAACCGCCTCAGCAACAGGCCAAGGTCGATACACCACCGTCGAAATGCCCGCCACCGCGCAAGAAATGGGAAGCGCCGGAACTGGTGGTGCTGCTGGATGCCTCGGGCAGCATGCGGCTGAAGGCCGGCGTCTCGCAGGAGGAAATCACCGCGCTGACCCGCCGCGCCCGTGCCGGCGACCGTCAGGCGATGGCTGATCTGGCCGCCATGCAAAGCACCGGCGGCAATGATCGCCTGAGCGCGGCCAAGGCCGCCGTCAACCGCTTAGTGACGACGCTGCCCACCGATATGGATGTAGGGCTGGTGGTATTCGGCAAATGCCAGGGCGCCGACAACCACAAATTCTTCAGCCCGTCCGAACGCCCCCGCCTGACCGCCCTGCTGGAAAGCATCCGTCCCCAGGAAGGCACACCGTTGGCGCGCGGCCTCGAGCGGGCCGGCAACACCGTCGACGGCGTCACCGTGCCGGCCACCTTGGTGGTGGTCACCGACGGCGAGGATTCGTGCGGCGGTGACCCGTGCGCGGCGGCGCGGGCGCTGAAGGCGGCCAAGCCCAAGCTGACCATCAACGTGGTCGACGTCAACGGCCTGGGCGAAGGCCGCTGCATGGCCGACGCCACCGGCGGTCGGGTATTGCCCATGCGTTCCGCCGCCGAATTGCCCGAACTGATCCGCAAGGCCAGCGGCGAAACCCCGGTTCCACCCGGCTGCGGGCCGTAATCACAAAACCACCGGCTAACTGAGGGAATGAACCATGTCTGGCCTGCTTCTGCGTACCGGTCGATTGCGCGAATACAACGCCCTGGGGTCGGTGGGCCGTCCGGTTTATTCCGCCGCCTCGCAATTAAGGGCGCTGATCAAGCGCACCATGGGCCAGGATTGCGCCGACATGCTGGCCATCCCCCAGATCAACGAGGCCGGCGACACCATCGACTGGTACGCCCCCGCCGGCAGCACCGTGGTGCCGTGGGACGCCGCCACCGAGGAGGAACGCGCCCCCGCCCGTCAGGCCATCCAGCAGGCGCAACAGGATTTCCAATCCCGCAGCGCCGAGATGCTGGGGCAAGCCAACGGTGCCAACAAGGACATGGAGGTGTTCGCCCGCCTGCTGCCCTTCGCCACCCAAATCCCCGACGAATCGCACATCCATCTGGTCGACGGTCGCCCGGTCATCACCTTTTGGGGCTTCACCCGGCTGAACGCCGCCCCCGAGGCCGACGTCATCCGCGATCTGGCCCTGCGCCCGGCCATGGCTTCGGCTGTGCCCCCCGCCGCCCCCGCCGCGCCACTGCCGCTGCCGGTGCCGGTGGCCCAGACCTGGCTGCAACGCTGGTGGTGGCTGTTGCCCATGCTGTTCCTGCTGCTGCTGTTGCTGCTGGTCTTCGGCCTACGCGGCTTCACCGCGCTGATGGAACCGGCAGCAATCACCGTGCCGACCGAGGAAATCCCCAAGACCGAAATGCCGCAAGGCACCCTGCCGCCGGTGGGGGTGGTGCCCCAGATCGGCGTCCCCCAGGTTGGCGTTCCCGGCGTGTTGGTGCCGGGGGCGACTCTCCCCGACGGCACCGTGCCACGTTCTGGCGCCGGCATCGTCGTACCCCCGGCCTCGACGCCGGAAAACACGAGCCCGAAGCCCGATGGAATCATCGACAAGCCCGCCACCACCGACCCGACCAAGCCGCCGGCCCTCAATGCCGACAAGACGCAAAGCCCGGCCAAGCCCGATATGCCGCCACCGCCGCCCTTGACCTTGCCGGACAAGGCCATGAAGGACGGCTCGACCGCGTTTCTGGACGGTCGTTGGCGGTCACGGACCAGCCTGATGGACAGTCAGACCGGTCGTCCGCTCGAGGTGGAATATGATTTCAAGAACGGCAAGGGCACGGCTACCATCCTGCGTAGCGACGGCAGCAAATGCCCGGCCCCGGTGGAAGCGGCGGTCCAGGGCGGCAAGCTGACCCTGAACCAGACCGCCGACGCCAAATGCGCCGACGGCCAAGTGTTCGACCGCTCGAAGGTGGAATGCCGCCCGGGCAAGGACGGCAAGGCCGAGTGCCGGGGCGTGCATGCCGATGGCGGCGGCTATTCCGTTGAGATCGTCAAATAGGCAACTCGAGACCAAGGGACTGAACCTGACCATGCTGCCTGAACTGATCCGCTTCGAGGAAGAAGCGACCCTGATCATGCGGACCGGCGTCCAGTTCCTGGATTTCGGCCTCACCCTGGATCTCAAGAAAGAGATGCCCGGCATGTTCTTGAAGAGCGACAGCAACGCATCGTTGCAGCGCGCCGAATATGACGAGCCCAGCGGTCGCTATTTCCACCCCGGCACCCGCACCGCCATTCCCGACCAGAAGCTGCGCGACGTGGCCATGGATGAATCGGTGCGCCTGCTGCAAGACGTCTGGCTGCCCATCCCCTTCCTGCGCCTGCATTCGGGCCGCTTCGCCGAAGGGCCGATGAACTGGGCCCGCGCCCGGCTGGTGGCGTTGCGTCCGGGTGAGGATATCAACGCCTACACCCACCGGCTGGTGCTGGCCTTCGACACCAAGGTGTTCGCCGACGACGAATCGGGTGCCGCCTATCTGGCCCCCACCGAGACCGATGTCAGCAGCGGCGCCAATTTCGCCCTGGCCTGGCGCAGCCACGACATGAGCTGGTTCACCGAGCAGACCTGGTTCGCCGATTGGATCAAGGATCTGTTCACCGACCATGCCACCCCGCGGCTGAAATTCTCGCCCGAGGATATCGAGGAACGGTTGGGGCAGTTGGACCAGCACGCCCATTACCTCAATGTCCTGTGGCTGCTGGGCAACCGCCTGCGCCTGCCCAAGGTGCGCATCCTCAGCAACCAGCGCGACCACATCCATAAGGCCATCCCGGTGGACATGGTCCTCGACGTCGGTAATTCGCGCACCTGCGGCATCCTGATCGAGGATCACCCGCAGGAAAACAACGGCCTGCGCACCCGCTATGAACTGGAATTGCGCGACCTGTCGCGCCCGCACATGGTCTATTCCGAACCGTTCGAGAGCCGCATCGAATTCGCCGAGGCGGTGTTCGGGCGCGTCGATCATTCCTGCCATTCCGGTCGCAACGACGCCTTCGTCTGGCCGACCATCGCCCGTGTCGGCCCCGAGGCCACCCGGCTGGCCTCGCGCCGGCGCGGTACCGAGGGCGCCACCGGCCTGTCCAGCCCCAAACGCTATCTGTGGGACGACGAGCGCTATGAAAACGGCTGGCGCTTCAATCAGGCCTTCAGCAAGGCGGAAACCGAGCCTTTGGCCACCGCCGCCCCCTTCGCCGACCTGATCAACGAACAAGGTGACGCCCTGTTCACCCTGGCCGAGGAGGATCAGTTCCAGGTCCTGATCCCGCATTATTCGCGCTCGTCCCTGATGACCTTCATGCTGGCCGAAGTGCTGACCCAGGCGCTGACCCAGATGAACAGCCCCAGCCAACGCATGAAGCAGAACCACGCCAACGTGGCCCGCCAATTGCGCAGCGTCATCCTGACCGTGCCGCCGTCCATGCCCAAGCCGGAACGCGACCTGTTCCGCGAACGCATGCGCCAGGCCATCGGTCTGGTGTGGAAATCCATGGGCTGGCACCCGACCGAAGCCGACATCGAGAACGAGGGCAAGGAACTGGCCTGGCCGCCCTTGCCCAGCTTCAGCACCCAATGGGACGAAGCCACCTGCGCCCAGGCGGTCTATCTGTTCTCGGAAACCGCCAATCATTTCGGCGGTCGGCCCGAGGAATTCATCCAGGTCATGCGCCGCCGCCGCCCCGGCCCCGACCGTCAGGTGCTGACCGTCGCCTCGGTCGATATCGGCGGCGGCACCACCGATCTGGTCATCAACGATTACGCTTTGGACGACGGGCGCGGCGGCAATGTCTCGATCCTGCCGGACCAGCGCTTCCGCGACGGCTTCAAGGTGGCCGGCGACGACATCATCTTGGAAGTGCTGCAAAAGATGGTGGTCCCGGCCATCGCCAACGCCTTGCGCGCTCACGGCATCACCGACCCCGACCCGCTGTTGTCCAAGCTGATCGGGGCCGAGGCCGGCATCGTCCAGCACATGGTCATGCGCCAGCAATTGGGCTTGCAGATCATGTATCCGCTGGCGCTTCGCATCCTCAAGGATTACGAGGCCTACAATTATCAGGCCGGGGCGGAAACCCACACCCTGACCATCGGCGAAATCCTGGCCGAGCGCGAGCCGCCATCCGCTGCCGTGCTCGACTATTTCACCGCCGGCGTGCGCGGCGTGCTGGGGGCGGGCAGCCCCGCCTTCGACCTGATGGCGGTACCCGTCGCCATCGACCTCAACCGTCTGCACATGCTGTTCATCCAGGACCGCATGGAGATTTGCAACACCATCAAGTCGCTGTGCGAACTGGTCCATCTCTATGATTGCGACGTGCTGCTGCTGAGCGGTCGTCCGTCACGGCTGCCCGGCATCCAGGCGCTGTTCCGCGCCCTGTGCGCGCTGCCGCCCGACCGCATCGTCCCCATGCACAATTACCGCACCGGCAATTGGTATCCGTTCCATCGCCAGGGCCGCATCGACGACCCCAAGACCACCGCCGCCGTCGGCGCCATGATCTGCGTGCTGGGCCAGGGCCGCATCCCCAATTTCTTCTTCCGCGCCAATCAGTTCCGCATCTATTCCACCTTGCGGCACATGGGGCTGCTCGATCACAACAACACCATCAAGGATGCCGACGTCTATTACCGCGACATCGACCTGGATGATCCCGATTACCAATTTCCCGACACTGCCTTCGAGATGCGTGGGCAGATGATGCTGGGCTTCCGCCAGTTGACCGCCGAACGCTGGGTGGCCAGCCCGCTTTACCAGTTGGAATTCGCCCCCGACAACAACAAGGCGGCGGAAAAGCTGTATGGCCGCAACAACGGTGTGTTGGAAGTGACGCTACGGCGCGGCTCGGTCCGCCGGGGCGACGCGCTGGAAATCGCCCGGGTCGCCGAAAAGGGCGGCAGTACGCTCAGTACCAGCGTGCTGCGCATCCGCCTCAACACGCTTAACAATGCCGGCATCGGCGAAAACAGCTACTGGCTCGACACCGGCAGCATCGTCCGCTGAGGAGACAAGACGTGAGCAGGACTCCCGATATTCTTTCCAAGCGGTGCCAGGGTCTGTACCAGGGGGCCGGACAGGCCATCGGCTGGGTCGCCGAGGTGCGCCCCGGCGCCCAACGCCTGGACCGCGACGCCGACGGCCTGATCGAACGGCTGCGCCGCAGCCGCAACTTGGCGCGGCGCCTGGGCCAAGCGGCCAAACGGCCCATGTCGGCGGGCTTTTTCGGCCTGTCGCAGGCCGGCAAGTCCTATCTGATCTCGTCCTTGGCGCGCGGCGACAACGGACGGCTGGAAACCGTGTTGGATGGCGAGCGGCTGGACTTCATCGACCACATCAACCCGCCCGGCGGCGGCAAGGAAGCCACCGGTCTGGTCACCCGCTTCACCCGCAAGCAGCCCATCACCACCCATGGCTATCCGGTGCTGCTGTCGCTGCTGAACGAAGCGGACATGGTGAAGATTCTGGGTAACAGCTTCTTCCTGGATTTCGACCGCGAGCGCGCTAATTTCGACATCCCCCAGGAAACCATCCTGGCAAGGCTGAAGGAATTGCAGGGCCGCCGACAGGCCAAGCCCACCGGCGGCATGGATGAAGACGACGTGGTCGATCTGTCCGATTATTTCGACCGCCGCTTCAAAAAGTCGAACGAACCGCTGGCCGGCTTGTTCTGGCCCACCGCCATCGGTCTGGCCCCCTATCTGCTGCCCGCCGACCGCGCCCGTCTGTTCGCCCTGGTATGGGGCGAATTGCCGGAATTCACCGACGCCTATGCCAAGCTGCGGCAATTTCTGCAAAGCCTGTCCTTCGCCACCGAAGTGCACGCGCCGACCTCGGCCCTGGTGGAACAAACCGGCGGCGTCTATTCCCAAAGCAATTCCATCATGAATGTGGATGCGGTACGGGTGCGCTTCGGCACCGACACCGACGATCTGGTCGGCGTGCTGCCGGTGGTCGACGGCCAGCCCCTGGCCGAAATCAAGCTGCAACGCTCGATCCTGGCGGCACTGACCAAGGAAATGGTCTTCGGTCTGGCCGAAGCGCCGCGCGTCGATCTGCTGGAAGAGCTCGACCTGCTCGACTTCCCCGGCTATCGCGGTCGCATGGGCTTGACGGCGGTGGCCCAGGCGGCGGCGACGGACGAGGGCTCGGACCCGGTCGGCACCTTGCTGCTGCGCGGCAAGGTCGCCTATCTGTTCGAGCGCTACACCGACGACCAGGAAATGAACGTCCTGGTCTTGTGCAACCCGTCCGACCAGCAGATCAATATCACCGCCCTGGGGCCGGTTCTCGACAGTTGGGTCGCCGCCACCCAGGGCACCAGCCCGGCGGAGCGCGCCCGCCGCGCCCCCGGCCTGCTGTGGGCCTTGACCATGTTCGACAAACGCCTGGGCGACAGCCTGAACCAGAGCGACAGCAATCTGGAGATGAAGTGGGACGGCATGCTGACCTTGGCCTTGCTGGAACGCTTCGGAAAGGCTCCTTGGGTGCAGGAATGGTCGGGCGGCAAGGCCTTCGACAATCTGTTCATGGTGCGCAAGCCCGGCATGTCCAAGGGCATCTTCGATCTGGATGACGAGCGGGAATTGGCGGTCAAGGCCGACGTCCAGGCCGATATCGACCGCATGCGCGCCACCTTCAGCAATAACCGTATGGTCCAGCGCCATGTGGCCGAGCCCGGCCCCACCTGGGACGCCATGATCGGCTGCGACGACGGCGGCATGAGCCGGCTGGTCGGCCATCTGCGTAAAGTCGCCCATGTCAGCAACAAGTTGGAACGCATCGGCGAACAGGTGGATCATCTGCAACGCGAGTTGGTGGAGATCCAGTTGGGCGCCTATTATCGCGCCGACGGCGCCGACGAGGTGGAACGCAAGAAACGGCTGGTCGAGGTGGTCCTGGGCGGTCTGCGTCAGCGCCCGACCTCGTTCGCCGAGGTGCTGCGCGCCTTGCAGCCGTCGTCGGAACATCTGCGCTCGCTTTATCTGAAGGCCGAGGACGAGGCGGTGGAAAGCCCCGCCGGCACCATTGCCCCGGCCTTTGGCGGCGGCGGCTTGATCTCGCTCGACATCTTCGCCGCCCCCGTCGCCGACGCGGCGCCGGCCCCCGCCCCCGCCCCCAGCGGACGTGCCGCCCTGTTCGCCAAGGCGGCGATCAGCGACTGGCTGAAGCAATTGCGGCAATTGCCGGAAAGCCAGGAATTGCAGACCTTCCTCGGCCTTACCAGCGACATCCTGCAAGCCCTGGTGGACGAGGTGATCACCGGCGCCATGCGCTTCCGGCTGGAAGAAAAGCTGGTGGATGCCTTGCACAAGGCCAGCAACCGCGCTGCCGCCACCCGCAGCAAACTGGCCGACCAGCAGGTGCTGGTGGTCACCACCATCATCAACGATTATGTGGATTATCTGGGTTTTTCACAGACCGAGATCACGGGCCGTCCGGCCTCGATGATGCCGGGGCGCCCCATCTTCCGTCCGCCGGCAGCGATCCCGACCGGCACCTTGCCGGTGCTCGACGCCAATCCAGTGCCCTATTCCGGCCTCTACATCACCGATTGGTTCGAGGCCTTCCGCGCCACCGCCATCGCCAATGCCGGCCACGCCGCCGGCAGCGAGATCACGCCCGAGCAGAACGAACGCCTGGGCAAAATCCTGAACATCATTGCCGGCGCCAGCCTGGGCGCCCCCCAACTTACCAGCGCGGGAGCGTAAGATGCCCATCAAGGTCGAGATCATCGGTGACACGCCCGGCCAGGCGGGCTTGAAAATCATCGGCCTGGGCGGGACCAATCCGGGCCTGGGCCAGATGCGGCTGACCCGCATCAACGGCAAGACCAGCCTGGGCGCCGACCGCCAATGGCACAACGAGGAACAATGGCTGCCGCTGCCCGAATTGTTCGGCGAAGGCAATGCCCTGGTCGGTCGCGTCGGCCCCGATCTGGTCGATCCGCTGGCCCTGCTGGGGCCATCGGACATCGTCGGATTGACCGTGCGCCTTGATGGCCGGGAGGAAGAAGGCCGGGTCAAGACCGACAAGCTGTTCGGCTCACACCTGCAAGCCAGTATGGCCCCCGCCCCCGAGATCGTGGCACCACCGCCGGAACCCGAGCCGGAGCCGGAACCCATGCCCGCCCCCCAGCCGGTCTTCGCGGGCGAGCCGCCCATTTCGTCGCAACCGGCGGAACGCGACACCTCGAAGCTGCCGCTGATCGCCGCCGGCATCGCCGCTTTGCTGGTGGCCGGCGGTATCGCCGCCTATTTCCTGCTGTTCAGCAAAAAAGATGAAACGCCGGTGGCCCAGGATAATGCGCCGGTGGTGACGCAAACCGCCGAAGCGCCCAGCGAGATCAACACGCGCGAGGATCTGGCCAAGTACATCCAGGCGACGCCCGAGGCCGACAAATCCTATCAGACGGCGTTGAAGCTGGTGGAACGGGGCAAGCTGGATTTCGCCATGCTGCTGTTCCAGCACGCGGCCCGTGGCGGCAGTGCCGAGGCCGGCTTGGCGGTGGCCCGCATGTACGACCCGGAAAGCTGGAGCACCAAGACCAGCCCCATGCCCCAGGCCGATGCCGAAACCGCCGCCTATTGGTATGAACCGGCGGCCCAGGCCGGCAATGTGGAAGCCCAGCGCCAGTTGGGCAAGATCATGGTCGGGTTGACCCCCAGCGGTTTCCAACACGACAAGGGCCGCGACTGGCTGAAGAAGGCCGCCGATGCCGGCGATGCCAAGGCCAAGGAATTGCTGGAAAAGCTGAAATGATCCGCACGATCCCCACTTTGGCCGCCCTGGCCGCCCTCGGCGCCGTTTTCACCGCCCATCTGCCGGCTGCGTTCGCCGCCGAGCGCGCGCCCTTGCTGATGGAAGGCAAGAAGACGCTGTATCAGCGCGTGCTCAGCCGCCCCGGCGCCGTGCTGAAACGTCAGGCCGGCGACGGCCCCGGCGCCCAGCAACCGGCACTGACCCGCTTTTACGTCTATTCCCGCCAAAAGGTCGGCGGCGTGGATTGGCTGGAAGTGGGCCTGACCGCCAAGGGCAAGACCGACGGCTGGCTGCGCGAGGATTTGACCTTGCCGTGGAAGCAGCAACTGACCCTGGCCTTCACCAATCCGGCCGGGCGCGACCGCGCCTTGATGTTCAACGACCGCAAGGACCTGGCCGCCATCGTCGAGGCCGACAAGCCGGGGCAAATGGTGCAGCCGCTGCGTAAGGCCATGGATTCGGGCAAGGGCGATCCCAGGGTGGTATCGCAGGAGCCGGCCACCCATGTGGACATCACCAAGCAATTCTATCTGCTGCCCATCCTGGACGCCGAGGAAACCTTTTCCGGCCAGGGCCACCGGGTGCGGCTGCTGCACATCGCCTCGGTCAGCGCCCAGGCCGACAAGAAAGACAGCAATGCCGGCACCGACAAGAACCACGCCAGCCTGTTGAAGAACTTCCGCGCGGCGGTGGTCTTCGTCATCGATTCCACCATGTCCATGGACCCCTATATCGACCGCACCCGCAACGCCGTGCAGCGCATCACTGAAAAGATCGACAAGGCCGGTCTGGCCGACCGCGTCAAGTTCGGGCTGGTCGCCTTCCGCTCCAACGTGCAGGCGTCGCCGGGGCTGGAATATACGTCACGGCTTTATGCCGACCCGTCCCAGGTCAAGGACGGCCAGGACTTCCAAAAGCGCGTCGCCGGACTGAAGGGCGCCAGCGTCTCCACCGCCCGTTTCAGCGAGGATTCCTATGCTGGCCTGATGACGGCGGTCAATCAGGTGCCGTGGACCGATTTCGGCGGGCGTTACGTGGTGCTGATCACCGATGCCGGGGCATTGCGCGGCGGCGATCCGCTGTCGTCGACCAAGCTGGATGCCGAACAGGTGCGACTGGAAGCACTGCATCGCGGTCTGGCCATCTATACCCTGCACCTGAAGACGCCGGCGGGTAAGGACAACCACGCCGAAGCGGAATCCCAGTACAAGGTGCTGTCCGGCCACCCACTGCTGTCGGCGCCGCTTTATTATCCGGTGGATGCCGGCGCCGTCGATCAGTTCGGCCGAATGGTCGACACCCTGGCCGAAACCATCGTCGCCCAAGTCAACGGCGCCTATCGCGGCGAGGAGACGGCGGGCGCCGCCCGTACCGCCGATCCCAATTACAGCAAGTCGGCGCCCAAGGACGAGGGTAGCCGCATCCGCATGGATGCCACCATGCTGGGCCACGCCATGCAACTGGCCTATCTGGGCCGGGTCGAGGGCACCAGGGCGCCGCCCTTGTTCAGCGCCTGGGTCACCGACCGCGATCTGGTCAAGCCCGACATCGCCACCACCGAGGTGCGGGTGCTGCTGACCAAAAGCCAGTTGTCGGACATGCAGCAGGTGCTGCAAAGCATCGCCAAGGCCGGTCAGGCGGCGCAATTGTCGCCCAACGACTTTTTCGCCCGCATGCGTTCGGCGGCGGCGGTTTTGGGGCGCGACCCCAATGCCATCAACAACCCCAACGCCGTCAAGCTGGCCGACCTCGGGCTGATGGGCGAATATCTCGACGGCCTGCCCTATCGCAGCAAGGTGCTGGATATCGACCAGCAGACGTGGTCGAGCTGGAGCATCAGCCAGCAACAGGCCTTTTTGGACGAGGTGAACCGCAAGCTGCGCCTGTACCAGATTTACCATGACGACGTCGATCGCTGGGTGGCGCTCGACGGCGGCGCCGATCCGGGCGAGGCGGTCTATCCGCTGCCGCTCGACGCCTTGCCCTGACATCATGACCGACCGCCTGCTCGACATCTCTGATCTGGTGTGCCAACGCGGCGGAGCCGAGGGCTTCGCCCTGGCCATCGACGCGCTGTCGGTGCATCGGGGCGAGGCGGTGGGCATCACCGGCCCGTCGGGATCGGGCAAAAGCACATTGCTGGACGTGGTCGGGCTGGTGCTGCGACCAAGCCGTCCGGGCCGCTTCACCCTGGCCGGCAGCGACGTCGCCGCCTTGTGGGCGGGCGGGCGCCAGACCGATCTGGCCCGGCTGCGGGCGCAATCCATCGGCTATGTTTTGCAAACCGGCGGTCTTCTGCCCTTCATCACCGTTTTGGACAACATCCGGCTGTCGCGCGATCTGCTGGGCCTGCCCGCCGACCCGAACGGCGAAAAGCGACTGATCGATGCCCTGGGGCTGGGCGGATTGCTGCACAAGAAACCGGCCATGCTGTCCATCGGCGAACGCCAGCGCGTCGCCATCGCCCGCGCCCTGGCCCACCGCCCGCCCCTGGTCCTGGCCGACGAGCCCACCGCCTCGCTCGACCCCACGCATGCGGCGGCGGTGATGCACTTGCTGCTGGCCCTGGCCGCCGAATTGGGCCTGGGCGTGGTGGTGGTCAGCCATGATTGGGATCTGCTGTCCCGCTTCGGCCTGCGCCGGGTCGAGGCGCAACCGGGCGGCAACCAAACCCGCTTCGCCGGCTGACGGAAGGAGGACCACGATCATGCGCCTGCTTCCCCCCCCCGCCCTCAGCACCTGGCGTCTGGCCGTGGCCGATTTTATCCATGATTGGCGGGTGTCGGCCTGTCTGGTCCTGGCCCTGGCCGCCGTGCTGGCGCCGCTTCTGGTGCTGTTCGGGCTGAAATCGGGCATCGTCACCACCTTGCGCGACCGCCTGCTGGCCGATCCGCGCAATCTGGAGGTGATGATCGTCGGCACCTATCAGTTGGGGCCGAAATGGTTCGCGGAATTGCGCACCCACGGCGACACCGGCTTTATCATCCCGCGCACCCGCTCGCTCGCCGCCACCTTGGATTTGGTGGGGGAAAACGGTCGGTCCCTGGCCGGGGCGGAAATGGTGCCCTCGGCCAGCAATGATCCGTTGCTGCGCGGGCAAGCGCCGCCCCAGGGCCAGGACCGCATCTTGCTGAGCCACAGCGCCGCCCGCCAATTGGGGGTGAGTGCCGGCGGCACCGTCACCGCCCTGATCTCGCGCACATTGGGCGGCGAACGTCAGGCCCGGCGCCTGCCGCTCACCGTCGCCGCCATCCTGCCGGAAGCGGCCTTCGGTCGCGACGCGGCCTTCGTCTCGCTGGATTTGCTGGTCGCCGCCGAGGATTACCGCGATGGCCGCGACACGCCCCTGGCCGTGGGCGAGCGCCCGTTTTCCAGTGCCCGGCTGTTCGCCCGCTCCCTCGACGGGGTGGCGGGGCTGGCCGACCGCCTGCGGGCCGAGGGGCTGGAGGTGCGCACCCGCGCCGACGACATCGAGATGGTCAAAGCGGTGGACCGCACCTTGGGTTTCATCTTCGCCATCGTCGCCGGGTTGGCGGTGGGCGGCTATGTGCTGTCGCTGGCTTCCAGCCTGTGGGCCAATGTGGACCGCAAGCGGCGCGAACTGGCGCTGATGCGGCTGTTGGGCTTTCCGCCCGTGGCCGCCCTGGCCTTTCCCGCCATCCAGGCCGGGCTGATCGCCGTGGCCGGGGCCGTGCTGTCGGTGATGCTGGCCTATGGCGTCGCCCACTTGGTCAACGTGTCGCTGGCCAGCAACCTCAACCGCGAGGAATTCGTCTGCCTGCTGCGCCCCATGGATGTGGCGGTGGCGGTGGCGGCGACCTTCATCCTTGCCCTGATCGCTTCAACCTTGGGGGGATATCGTGCCCTGCGCATCGATCCGGCGGAAAGCCTGCGTGATGTTTGACCTTCGCCCCCTTGCCCTGGCGGCCCTGTTCGCCCTAGCGCCGGGGATCGCCGTCGCGGCGGAGACCTGGGACGACAAGCTGTTCAACCCCAAGCCCGCCGATGGCGACGTGGTGCTGCCCTTGCCCTGCGGCGGCGCCATGGCCTTTCGCAAGCTGTCGGTGCCCGGTGATTCCGTCTATGCCGATTATGCGGTCACCATCGGCATCCAGGACGAAGCGCGCGGCTTCGCCGAAGGGGCGCGCACCGCCCATGTGGCCGGCAGTTTCAGCGACGGCAAGACCCAGCGTTATGTGCTGATGGCCAAATACGAAGTGACCGAGGCCCAGTACGAGGCGGTGATGGCCGGCGGCGACTGCCCGGCCAAGCCCAGCATGGCCAAGCGCCTGCCCAAGACGGAACTCAGTTGGATCGATTCCGTCAATTTCGCCGACCGCTACAGCCAGTGGCTGCGCAAGAACGCTGCCGCCAAGCTGCCCAAGGAAGACGGCGAGATGGGCTATGCCCGTCTGCCCACCGAGGTGGAATGGGAATTCGCCGCCCGGGGCGGCATCAAGGCGTCGCCGGCGGAATTCAACGAACGCCTGTTCCCCATGCCCGAGGGCATGGCCCGCTATGTGTGGTTCGCCGGCAGCCAATCGGCCAACGGCAAGCCGCAACTGACCGGGCTGTTGCAGCCCAACCCGTTGGGCCTGCACGACATCTTGGGCAACGTCGACGAAATCGCCCTCGAACCGTTCCGCCTCAGCCGGTTGGATCGTCTGCACGGTCAGGTCGGCGCCTTCGTCGTCCGGGGCGGCAATTACCTGACCGCCGAAGCCGACATGCGCGCCAGCTATCGCCAGGAAGTGCCGTTCTATGACGGCGACGCGCCGCGCCGCAGCAAGACCACCGGCCTGCGCATCGTGGTGGCGGCACCGGTGCTGACCTCGGCGGACCGGCTGCGCGCCGCCCAAGCGGGCTGGAGCAAGCTGGGCGCGGTCTCCGCCCCCGACAACAAACCGACCGAGGCCAAGGCCAGCGACGACCCGCTGGAGGAATTGGCCTTGCTGGCCAAGTCCTCACCCGACACAGCGACCAAGACCCGGTTGCAGAACCTGCAAACCAGCCTGCGCGCCAACATCGCCGCCCGCGACGAACAGCGCGACCGCGCCGCCAAGGCATCGTTGCGCCTGGGCGCCTTCTTGGGCCGCAAGCTGGCCGATGACAGCCGCGCCGTCGATGCCCTGGCCAAGCTTTATAAGGCCCGCGTCGATGGCGGCAATGCCGACGACCCGCGCACCAAGGCGTTCAAGGACCAATTGGACCGCGAACAGGCGGTGATGGATGGAAACTTGCGCTATTATGCCGATTCATTGATCCGCACCGCCGAGGATTATGGCCCCGAGGTGCTGAAACGGCAGATGCAGATTTTGCTGGTCGAACTGCAAGGCATGGGACTGGGCGAACTGAAGCCATATTTGGACCGTAATTTCGCCCATGTTTCGGCATATCAGAAGGACCGGAAAGTGGCGCGCAGCCAGTGGCTGGCGGACTGGAACAAGATGCAATGAGGACCGAGGGGAAAAAGATGATGAACAAGTCCGCCAAGGCCGTGGCGCTGTCGCTTTCGGTCAGCCTGCTGCTGTCCGCCTGCCAGACCACCGGCGCCAACAACCGTCCGCTCACCCCGGCCGAACAACGCATGCGCGAGCAGGCCGACACCTATAACCAGACCATCTTCGAAGGCGCCGCCGCTGGCTGCGCCGCCGGCATCCTGGCCGGCATCCTGATCGGTGCCGCCGGTGGCGGCAAAAAGAACACCATGCTGGCCGACGGCGCCATCGGCTGCGTCGCCGGTGCCGCCATCGGCGGCGGTGTCGGCGCCTATGTGGCCGACAAGCAGGAAAAATACGCCACCAAGGAAGAACAGCTGGATTCCATGATCGCCGACGTCAAGGCCGAGAACCAGCGGCTGGCCGGTCTGGTCACCGCCACCCAGCAGGTGATCGTCGCCGACAAGGCCCGCCTGGACCAGATCGACAAGGATCTGGCGGCGGGCAAGATCACCATGGCCCAGGCCAAGGAAAAGATCGCGGCGGTGGACGACAACAAAGCCTATCTCGACAACACCATCGCTGAATTACGCAAGCGCCAGACCAATTATGCCGACGCCGCCAGCCAGACCACGCGCGGCGCCCCGAAAAGCAAGGTCCGCGCCATGAACGAGGAAATCAGCACCCTGGAAAAGCAGATCGCCCAGCTTGAGGCGGAACGGGATTCGCTGGCCCAGCGCCGCACCGTCTCCCGCGTCGGCTGAGAAAGGAAAGCCCCATGACCATCCTGCGCCTGTTGGCCGTTCTCGGCCTGACCACCACCTTGGCCGCCTGCGCCACCAATGACGACCCGGCCAAGGGCGGCTTCTTCTCGGGCATGAAGAACCTGTCCGACGGCACCTATGACAAGCGGGTGAACGAGCGGCAGAAGACGCTGGAAAACGAGCAAGACGTCAATTTGCAGCAAACCCGCTCGCTCGAACGCGCCAACGCCCAAAGCGCCGACGTCAAGGCCGAGCGCGACGCTGCCGAAGCCCGCTATGCCAGCTTCCAGCGCGAACTCACCACCATGCGCAGCCGTCTGGCGGCGGCGGAAAAGGCCAATGCCAAGAAAAAGGCCGAGGTCGCCGCCCTCAACCAGCAGATCGACGGCTTGCAGGCCAAGACCAACATGGTCGAGCAAGACAGCGTCACCAATGAGGCGGAAAAGCAAAAGCGGCTGGAAGCCTTGCGCCGCGAACGCGAGGCGCTGAACCGTGAAGTGGATTTGCTGATCCGCCGTTAGACCGTAAACCATTCGAAGAAGATGGAGCAAAGAGCATGGGGTTTTGGCCACGTTTGCTGATGACCGCCGCCTTGCTGGCCTCGGCAGGGAATGCCTTTGCCCAGACCCCTGATCCGGTGGCGGAGAAAGAGGCGCAGGTCCAGTCGCTGCGGCAACGGGCGGAAGCCTTGAAAGCCGCCTTGGCTGGCGATGTCTGCGCCGACCCGGCCGCCGCCGCCTTGTTGAAGGCTGGCCCCACCGCCCTCGGGGACGGTAAAGCCGACACGATCGCTAAAATCGACACGCCCGCCGCCGAAGTGAAGGGCGACGTCCAGCCCCTCTCGCGCAAGGATCTTGTCGACCGTCTGCACAAGGCGGTAGTGCTGGTGATCGCCGACAACGACACTGGGTCGGGCTTTTTCATCACCCCCGACATCGTCGTCACCAACAACCATGTGATCAGCAGCGCCAAATCGGGCCAGGTGATGGTGATCGGGCGCGGCCTTGCCGCCCCCATGCCGGCACAGATCATCGCCCGCACCAACAGCCAGGGCCAGAACGAACGCGACTATGCCATCTTGCGGGTGAATGGAGTCAAGGCCGGCACCACCTTGCCGCTGGTGCTGGATGCGGGCGAATTGTCCAACGTGGTCGCCGCCGGCTTCCCCGGCCTGCTGCTGGACACCGACATGAATTTCCGCGCCCTGATCAAGGGCGACATGAAGGCCATGCCCGAACTGGCCATGAGCCAGGGCGCCATCATGGCGGTGCAGAACCGCGACCGCGGCCTGCCGGTGATCGCCCATTCCGCCCCCATCTCGGGCGGCAATAGCGGCGGCCCGCTGGTGGACATGTGCGGGCGGGTGCTGGGGATCAACACCTTCATCAATGTGGCCATAAAGCAAGGGACCAGCGCCGGTTTCGCGCTGGCCGCCAATGATCTGACCAATTATCTGCGTGCCAACGGCGTCAGCCCCACCATCGCCTCGGGTGGGTGCACCGGGAAATGACCCTCGTCAGCGATTGATGAAATTGGCCGGTCGCTTTTCGGCGAAAGCGGCCATGCCTTCCTTGCGGTCAAGGATGGCGAAGGTGGAATGGAACAAACGGCGCTCGAAGCGCACGCCTTCGGCCAGAGTGGTTTCAAAGGCGGCGTTGACCGCCTCTTTGACCATCATGGTCACCGGCAGCGACAACGACGCGATCTTTTCCGCCGCCTTCAGGGCTTCCGCCTCCAGATCGGCCAGGGGCACGATACGGCTGACCAGACCGGCGCGCTCGGCCTCGGCGGCATCCATCTGCCGACCGGTCAGGCACATCTCCATGGCCTTGGCCTTGCCGACGGCGCGGGTCAGGCGCTGCGAGCCGCCGGCACCGGGCATGGTGCCCAGATTGATTTCCGGCTGACCGAATTTGGCGTTGTCGGCGGCGATGATGAAATCGCACATCATCGCCAGTTCGCAACCGCCACCCAGGGCATAGCCGGCCACCGCCGCGATCACCGGCTTCCTGATAGTGGTCACGTGGGTCCAGCCGGTGTTGCAGAAATCCTGGAAATAGACGTCCATGAAGGACAGATCCTTCATTTCCTTGATGTCGGCGCCGGCGGCGAAGGCCTTGGGCGAGCCGGTCAGGACGATGCAGCCGATGCCGTCGTCAGCCTGGAACGCATCCAGGGCCTGGGCCAGATCAATGAACAGCGGGGTGGACAGGGCGTTCAGCGCCTGCGGGCGGTTCAGCCGGACCAGGCCGACTTTTCCATGGGTTTCCACCAGGATGTTTTCGTAAGCGGTCATGAAAAATCTCCCTGTTTCTTTTCATGACACGGATGGACACGGATAAACACGGATAGACGAAGAAGATTAATTCATCCGTGTTTATCCGTGTCCATCCGTGTCACTTGATGAATTACTGCGCCGGCATGCGCACGGCGCCATCCAGGCGGATGGTGCTGCCGTTGAGCATGGGGTTATCGATGATGGACAAAACCATGCGGGCGTATTCTTCCGGCAGGCCCAGACGATGGGGGAACAAGGTGGACGCCACCAGCGAATCCAACACTTCTTGCGGCATTCCGTTCACCATGGGGGTGCCGAAATAACCCGGAGCGATAGCCATGACACGGATACCGGCGGGGGCGAATTCACGCGCTGCCGGCAACGACAGGCTGGCGACGCCGCCCTTGGACGCGGCATAGGCGACCTGCCCGATCTGACCGTCGAAGGCGGCGATGGAGGCGGTGTTGACCACCACGCCGCGTTCGCCGGTGTCCAAGGGCTCCAGTCCCAGCATGTCGGCGGCGGCCAGCCGCATGACGTTGAAGGTGCCGATCAGGTTGATCTGGATCACCTTGGCGAAAGCGTCAAGCGCCAGCGGCCCCTTGCGTCCGACCACCTTGCCCGGCGTCGCCACCCCGGCGCAATTGACGGCGATGCGGGCGATGCCGTGAGCTTCGCGGGCGGCGGCCAGGGCTGCTTCCACCGATTCGGCGCTGGTGACGTCGCAGACCAGGCCGATGCCGCCGATTTCGGCGGCGACAGCCTGGACATTGGCCTCATTCAGATCGAGCACGGCGACCTTGGCGCCCTGCTTGGCCAAGGCGCGGGCGGTTTCGGCGCCCAGGCCCGAGCCGCCGCCGGTGACGATGGCGGCCACGTTACGGATGTCCATGAAAGTCCCTCCCTGGGATTTTGTTTTTAAAACGTCAGATCGCCGCAGGCCGGTATGGTGGCGAAAGCCCGGGTCACCGCCTCGTCGCTGGCGGCTTCAGTCCAGACCGGCTTACCATCCTTGTCGATGATCACCGCGCGGATGCCTTCGATGAAATCCGCCGCCGGGGCATAAACCTGCGACAGGCGGAATTCCATGCCCATGCAGGCATCGAAATCCAAGGCGCCGCCCCGATTGATCTGCATGAACGCAACCTTGCCAGCGGTGGGCGACTTGGCCAGGATGGCGGCCAGGGTGTCGGCTGCGAACCCCTCTCCTTCCGCCGCCAGGGCTGCCAGCACACCATTGAAGCTGGAGGCCGCGAAGCAACGGTCGATGACCGCACCATGCGCCGCCAGGGGGGCCGGTCCCGGATCGCGATGGAACTCGTCCAGCACCGCCTTGACGTCGTCCGCCTGGGCCAAGGCCGCGCGCAATTCTCCCAGCCGGGCCGAGTCGACGTAATGGGTGGCGATGCCGGCATGCAGGCAATCGGCGGCCTTCAATCGTGCGCCGGTCAGGCCCAGATACAGACCGATCTTGCCGGGGCAGCGCGGCAGGAAATAGGCGCCGCCCACATCGGGAAAAAAGCCGATGCCGGTTTCCGGCATGGCGAACAGCGTGCGTTCGGTGGCGACGCGATAGCGCCCATGCACCGAAACACCGACGCCGCCGCCCATGACGATACCATCCATCAGGGCGATATAGGGCTTGCCATAGGTCTTGATCTTGCGGTTAAGGCGGTATTCGTCGCGATAGAAGGACGCGACGTACTCCATCTGCCCGGCCTTGCAGGCCTCATACAACGCCCGAATGTCGCCGCCGGCGCAAAACGCCTTTTCCCCCGCCCCTTCGATGATCACCGCACCGACGCTGTCATCATTGGCCCATACATCCAGTTGCGGATGCATGGCATGGACCTGATCCAGGGTCAGGGCATTCAACGCCTTGGGCCGGTTGAGGATGATACGCCCCAGATTGCCCACCCGCTCGAAGATGATTTCCGCCGCGCTCACGACGCCTTCTCCAGGCTGGCTTTCCACATCTCGGCGTAAGACTCGCGCAGTACGTTCTTTTGCACCTTGCCCATGGCGTTGCGCGGCAATTCGGGCACGAAGACCATTTGCTTGGGCACCTTGTAATTGGCCAGCCGGCCCTTGAGATCGGCCAGCATGGCACCCGCCGACAAGTCCCGGCCCTTCTCGGCGACGATGACGGCCAGACCCGCCTCGCCGAAATCCGGGTGCGGCATGCCAATGACGGCGGATTCGACCACCCCGTCCATGCGGTCGATGGCGTCTTCCACTTCCTTGGGATAGACGTTGTAGCCGCCCGAGATGATCAGATCCTTGGCCCGTCCGACGATGGCGACATAGCCGTCGCTGTCGATAACGCCCACATCGCCGGTCTTGAAGAAACCGTCAGCGGTGAATTCCGCCTTGGTCTTTTCCGGCATGTTCCAATAGCCGATGAAGACGTTGGGGCCTTTGACCTCGATGCCGCCGACCTCGCCCTGGGGCAGAGTATTGCCGGCCTCATCGGTGATGCGGACCTGCATGTCAGGCAAGGCCGGGCCGACGGTACCGGCCTTGCGCGCCCCCACCAGCGGGTTCGAGGTGAACATGCCGCCCTCGGTCATGCCATAACGTTCCAGGATGGTATGGCCGGTGCGGGCGGCGAAGTCGTTGAAGGTCTCGCTCAACAGCGGCGCCGAACCGGAAATGAACAGCCGCATATGGCGGCAGGTGTCCGGGTTCAGCCGCGGGCTGGTCAGCAGGCGGGTATAGAAGGTGGGCACGCCCATGAACACACTCGCCTGCGGTAACAAATCCAACACCTGCTCGGCGTCGAATTTGGCGCAGAAGATCATCGGGCTGCCGTTCAACAACACGCAATTGGTGGCGACGAACAGGCCATGGGTGTGGAAGATGGGCAGCGCGTGCAGCAATACGTCGTCGGGCTGCCAGCCCCACAATTTGTGCAGGGTCTGGGCATTGGCGGCCAGATTGTCATGGCTCATCATCGCGCCCTTGGGCCGTCCGGTGGTCCCCGACGAATAGAGGATCGAGGCCACCTCGCCGCCGGTGCGCTCGATGGTGGTGAAATCCGTCGACTGACCGGCGGCCTCATCGACCAGGGTGCCGCTGTTGTCGGCCCCCAGGGTCAGCAACCGCGCCTTGATGCCGGTCTTGTCGACGATGGCTTGCAATTGCGCCGCCCGTGCCGGCTGGCAGATCACCGCCGCCGGCGCCGCGTCGGACAGGAAGAATTCCAATTCCTCGGGCTGGTAGGCGGTGTTGAGGGGCAGCAGCACGGCGCCGGTGCGCAAGCAGGCCATGTAGACGAAAATCGCCTCGGGCGACTTTTCCACCTGCACCGCCACCCGGTCGCCCGGGGTGACGCCCGACGCCACCAGCACATGGGCGAACTGGGCCGAGCGGGCCTCGAGGTCAGCATAGGAATAGGTGACGGCATCGGGAACGATGATGAAGGGGCGCGAACGGTCGGCGGGAAAGCGCGACTGGAACAGCGCGAACAGATTGCCGGGCATGGGTGAACATCCTCCCTGGAACGGTCGGCTCTGACGGCCGACGCGAAATTCAGCGTCCAAGGACTAGCACAGGGATGTTCGTCAGACCAGAGCTTTGTATCCAGAAAATTACATTCTTGGATACAGACTATCGCATGATGGATACGAATTCCGAGAAAATATCCGCCTGAATGGTCACATGCTTGCGCATGGCCGCCTGGGCACGGTCGGGATCGGCGGCGATGATGGCATCCAGAACCTCGCCATGCTCGGCACAGGATTCGTCAATGCGCTTGGGGTGATTGAGCTGGTAGCGGCGATAGGGGGCGAGACGCGAGAACAGCGAGCGGGCCATGTCCTGCAACACCACATTGTGGCTGCCCTTGTAGATGGCCTCGTGGAAGGCATGGTTGACGGCGTAATATTCGTCCAGTTCGCGCGCCTGACACAGCACCCCGGAACGGGCATGCATGGCCTCCAACGCCGCCTTTTCCTCGACCGACATCCGCCGCGCGGCGTAGCGGGCGCAAAGCCCCTCAATGTCGCTCATTACCTCGAACATCTGCACCATGCGGTGCAGATCAAGGGGGGCCACCTCGGCCCCTTGACGCGGCTGTTTGACCACCAGACCGGAATAGACCAGTTGCAAGATGGCCTCGCGTACCGGGGTGCGCGACAGACCGAAGCGCGCCGCCAGACTTTCCTCGTCCAGCCGGGTGCCGGGCCGCAGCGTGCCCGAGAAAATCTCGGCCTCGATCACCTGACGGATCTCGTCGGCCCGTGTCGATGACTTATCATTCTTCTTGGCTGCCATATCCCCTCGCCTCCCGTTCGCTGCGGGACTTTATATACCTTTCGCCCAAGGTACCCAAGTTGCGCATTTTTCGCACACAAAAAAATACACTTGCGTATACAGACACTGGACTGCCGATTTGCGTTGTGTTACCCCTGAGCCATCGTCCAACAGGAAACCGACAGAGTTTCCGAGGACGAGAGGCAACGTACGGGAGGTGGGTCAATCATCCCTCTTGCGTCGCCATTAAAAAAACGTATGTTCGTTTTTGAACACGCAGGGATGAAACCGAGATGCAGTTCAGCCTGACCGAAGATCAGGAAGCCTTCCAGAATGCCGCCCGCGATTTCGCCGCCGGCGAGATGGCGCCCCATGCCGCCCATTGGGACGAAGAGGAAATCTTCCCCGTTGATGCGTTGCGCAAGGCGGCTGAACTGGGTTTCGCCGGCATCTACGTCAAGGAAGACGTGGGCGGATCGGCGCTGACGCGGCTGGATGCGGCGCTGATCTTCGAGGAACTGGCCGCCGCCTGCCCGTCCACCGCCGCCTATATCTCCATCCACAACATGGCGGCGTGGATGATCGACAGCTTCGGCAGCGACGACCAGCGCGCCCGCTGGCTGCCCGACCTCACCCGCATGAGCAAGTTCGCCAGCTATTGCCTGACCGAGCCCGGTGCCGGGTCGGATGCCGCAAGCTTGCGCACCAAGGCCGAACGCGACGGCGAATATTATGTGCTGAACGGGTCCAAGGCCTTCATTTCCGGCGGCGCCTCGTCCGACGTCTATGTGGTGATGGTCCGCACCGGCGGCCCCGGCCCCAAGGGCATTTCCTGTCTGGTGGTGGAAAAGGGCACACCCGGCCTGTCCTTCGGTAAGCCGGAAAAGAAGCTGGGCTGGAAAAGCCAGCCCACCTGTGCCGTCATCTTCGAGGATTGCCGGGTGCCGGTGGCCAACCGCATCGGCGCCGAGGGCGAAGGCTTCAAGATCGCCATGAAGGGGCTGGACGGCGGGCGGCTGAATATCGGCGCCTGTTCCTTGGGCGGCGCGCGCGAATGCATCCGGCTGGCGGTGGACTACACCAACCAGCGCCAGCAATTCGGCCAAGCCGTCAGCGCCTTCCAGAACACCCAGTTCCAATTGGCCGACATGGCCACCGAGTTGGAGGCGGCGCGCCTGTTGCTGCACCGGGCCGCTGCCGCCCTGGATGCCAAGGAGGCCAACGCCACCACCTTGTGCGCCATGGCCAAGCGTCTGGCCACCGATACCGGTTTTTCCGTCGTCGACCGGGCGCTGCAATTGTTCGGCGGCTACGGCTACATCAAGGAATACCCGATCGAGCGGTATCTGCGTGATCTGCGCGTGCACCGCATCCTGGAAGGGTCCAACGAAATCATGCGCGTCATCATCGGCCGGGCTTTGACCCAGGTCTAAAAACAAAACGGCGCGAACAGGGAAGGAGACGAGGATATGGCTATGATTGGCTTCATCGGCCTGGGCAACATGGGCGGCCCCATGATGCGCAACCTGCTGAAGGCGGGACACAAGGTCCGCGCCTTCGACCTGTCGGAGACGGCGAAAAAGGCCGCCACCGAGGCCGGCGCCACCGTGGTGGACAAGGCCGCCGACACGGCGGAGGGTGCCGACGTGGTGGTCTCCATGCTGCCCGCGGGCGAGCATGTGAAGTCGGTCTATCTGGGCGAAGCCGGCGTGATGGCCCGCGCGCCCAAGGGCTGCCTGTTCATCGACAGTTCGACCATCGACGTGGCCAGCGCCCGCGAGGTGGCGGCGGCTGCCCTAGCCAACGGCCAATTGATGGTCGATGCCCCGGTCTCGGGTGGCGTCGGCGGGGCCGAGGCCGGCACGCTCACCTTCATGGTCGGCGGCTCGGACGACTCCTTCGCCAAGGCCCTGCCCATCCTGGAAGCCATGGGCAAGAATATCGTCCATGCCGGCGGCGCCGGTAACGGTCAGGCCGCCAAGATCTGCAACAACATGCTGTTGGGCATTTCCATGATCGGCACCTGCGAGGCGTTTGCCCTGGCGGAAAAGCTGGGCCTGGACGCGCAGAAGCTGTTCGACATCTCGTCCAAGTCGTCGGGGCAAAACTGGTCGATGACCAGCTATTGCCCGGTGCCCGGCCCGGTGCCGACCAGCCCGGCCAACCGCGACTATCAGCCCGGCTTCGCCGCCGCCATGATGCTGAAGGATCTGAAGCTGGCGGTGGAAGCGGCCAGCAAGGCCGGCGCCTCAGTGCCCCTGGGCAGCCAGGCCAGCCAGCTTTATGCCCTGTTCGCCGGCGCCGGCCATGCCGGCACCGACTTTTCCGGCATCATCAACATGTTGCGGGGGGCGAAATGAGCACCACCTCGCCGCTGCTGGAGGTCCGCGACGTCTCGCTTGGCTTCGGCGGCGTCCGCGCCCTGACGGAAGTGAACTTCCACGTCAACAAGGGCGAATTGTTCTCGATCATCGGCCCCAACGGCGCCGGCAAGACCTCCATGCTCAATTGCGTGTCGGGCCGCTATAAGCCCACCGCCGGGCGGGTGTTCTTCGAGGGCCGCGACGTCACCGGCATGACGCCCAACCAGCGCGCCACCATCGGCATCGGCCGCACCTTCCAGAATCTGGCGCTGTTCGGCCATATGAGCGTGCTCGACAACATCATGGTCGGGCGCCACCACCTGTTGAAGAACAACTTCCTCACCGGCGGCCTGTACTGGGCCGGCGCGCAAAAGGAAGAGTTGGCGCATCGCCGCAAGGTGGAAGACATCATCGACTTCCTGGAAATCGCCCATATCCGCAAAGCCACCGCCGGCACCCTGTCTTACGGCTTGCGCAAGCGGGTGGAACTGGCCCGGGCCATGGCGGTCGAGCCCAAGATCATCCTGCTGGATGAACCCATGGCCGGCATGAACCTGGAAGAAAAGGAGGACATGGCCCGTTACATCGTCGATCTGAACGAGGAATGGGGCATGACCGTGGTGATGATCGAACACGACATGGGCGTGGTCATGGACATCTCGCATCGGGTCATCGTGCTGGAATTCGGCCGCAAGATCGCCGATGGCCTGCCCGACGACATCATGAGCAATGAACGCGTGAAGGTGGCCTATCTCGGCGTCGACGAAGACGAAGAGAAAGCCGCCGAAGCCGTGGCCTGACAGGGGAATGACGATGAGCCACGACTATAACGATACCGCCAAGTTCGACACTTTTCCCAAGCTGTTGTGCGAAAACGCGCGCCGCTGGCCCAACGACGTGGCCATGCGGGAAAAGGAATTCGGCATCTGGAATCTGTTCACCTGGACCGATTACCTGAACGAAGTCCGCCGCCTCGCCCTGGGCCTGGCCGCCACCGGAGTGAAGCGCGGCGATGTGGTCGCCATCTTGGGCAAGAACCGCCCGGAATGGGTGTGGGGCGAATTGGCCGCGCATTCCATCGGCGCGCTGTCCATGGGCGTCTACCAGGACAGCATGAACGCCGAAGTGGCCTATCTGCTCAATTACACTGCTGCCACCGTGGTGCTGGCCGAGGATGAGGAGCAGGTCGACAAGCTCCTGGAAATCGCTCCCGAGGTACCCAGCCTTCGCCACATCGTCTATTTCGACCCGCGCGGCATGCGCAAGTATCAGGACGACAAGCTGATCTTCGCCGGCGATTTGCGGGCCAAGGGTGACGAACTGGCCGCACGCGAACCGGGCCGTTTCGAGGCCGAAGTCAATGAAGGCAAGGGTGATGACGTCTCGGTGCTGGTGACCACCTCGGGGACCACGTCGAACCCCAAGCTGGCCATGCTGCAATCGGGGCCGTTCCTGCGCCATTGCACCGCCTATTTGCGCGCCGATGAAAAGAGCGCCGGCGAGAATTACGTCTCCATGCTGCCGCTGCCGTGGATCATGGAGCAGATTTACGCCGTCGGTCAGCCGCTGGTCTGCCGCAACATCGTCAATTTCGTCGAGGAACCGGAAACCCAGATGCCCGACATGCGGGAAATCGGCCCGCATTTCGTCCTGCTGGCGCCCCGGACCTGGGAAGCCATCGCCGCCGAGGTCCGCTCGCGCATGATGGATTCGACCCGCTTCAAGCGTTTCATGTTCGACCTGGGCATGAAGCTGGGCATGCAGGCGCTGGACCAGGGCAAGCGCTCGTGGCTGGCCGACCGCATCCTGTTCAAGGCGCTCAGGGACCGCATCGGTTTCAGCTATCTGAAGTCGGCGGCCACCGGCGGCGCCGCCCTTGGTCCCGATACCTTCCGCTTCTTCCTGGCCATGGGCGTGCCGCTGCGGCAAATCTACGGCCAGACCGAACTGGCCGGCGCCTATACGGTGCACCGCGGCCACGACATCGACTTCGACAGCGTCGGCATTCCGTTCGACGACGCGCAATTGCGCATCGACAATCCCGACCATAACGGCGTCGGTGAAATCGTCGCCCACACCGACGGCATGTTCACCGGCTATTACAAGAACCCGGAAGCGTCGAAGGCCGACATCGTCGACGGTAATTGGCTGAAGACCGGCGATGCCGGCTATATCAAGAAGGAAAACGGCCATCTGGTGGTCATCGACCGCATCAAGGATCTGGCCACCACCACCCATGGCGTCCGTTTCTCGCCCCAGTTCATCGAGAACAAGCTGAAATTCTCGCCGTTCATCGCCGAGGCGGTGATCCTGGGGGCGGAAAAGCCCTATCTGTCGGCGCTGGTCTGCATCCGCTATTCCATCGTGTCGAAATGGGCCGAGCAAAAGGGCATCGCTTTCACCAACTACACCAATCTTTCGGCGCAAGAGCAGGTCTATGAATTGCTGCGCTCGGAAGTGGAGAAGGTCAACGCCACCCTGCCCGAGCCCCAGCGCATCCGCAAATTCCTGCTGCTGTACAAGGAACTCGACGCCGATGACGGCGAGTTGACCCGCACCCGCAAGGTCCGCCGCGGCGTCATCAACGACAAGTACGGCGACATCATCGATGCCATGTACGCGAACCGCCCGATGGTGCCGGTGGATGCGGTCATCACCTTCCAGGACGGCTCGACCACCAGGGTCAAGACCGAGCTCAAGGTGATCACCCTGCTGCCGCCCCCCACCGTCGCGCAAGCCGCCGAATAGGAGTTGCCCCCATGTCCGGCAATCTGCTTTTCCAATTGCTTTTGAACGGGCTCATCGTCGGTACGCTGTACGGCGTGGTCGCCATGTGCTTCGTGCTGATCTACAAATCCACCCAGGTGGTCAATTTCGCCCAGGGCGAGTTCCTGCTGATCGGCGCCTGGACCTGCTGGTGGCTGGTGGTCGACGCCGGCCTGCCGTTCTGGTTCTCGTTCCCGCTCACCTTCCTGTTCATGATGGTGTTCGGCATCGCCCTGCAAATGGTGGTGCTGCGACCCTTGATCGGCGAGCCGATCATCTCGGTGATCATGGTCACCATCGGCCTGTCCATCTTCTTCCAGTCGGTGACTAAGTGGATTTTCGGCGCCGACGTCCAACCCTTCCCGGAAATCTTCCCGGTCAAATCGGTGGACGTGCTGGGGTTGCAGGTGCAGCCGGCCTATCTGATGAGTCTGGTGGTTTCCGTCCTGGTCATGGCCGGCTTCGCCTGGTTCTTCAAGTATTCGCGCATGGGTCTGGCCATGCGGGCCACCGCCTTCAACCAGCAGGTGGCGCAATCCTTGGGCATCTCGGTCAAGAACGTCTTCGCCATGGCCTGGGCCATTTCCGCCATGGTCTCGGCCCTGGCCGGCGTCGTCGTCGGCATGGTCAACGGCGTGTCGGGCGCACTGTCGTTCTTCGGCATCAAGGTGTTCCCGGCGGTGATCGTCGGCGGGCTTGATTCCATCATCGGCGCCATCGTCGGCGGCCTGATCATCGGCTTGCTCGAAAACTTCGCCGAATACGTCGACGGCCAATGGCTGCATCTGGGCAACCTCTACACCGTGGCGCCGTTCTACGTGCTCATCATCATCCTGATGATCAAGCCCTACGGCCTGTTCGGCACTCACAAGATCGAAAGGGTCTAGGCCGATGATCTCCTCCAGCCTTATCCCCTGCGGTCAGTTCAAGACCTCGTACGCCAAGGACACCACCATTTTCGACACGCCGGTCATGCGGGCGTGGGCAGTGGCCGGCGTATTGTTCCTGATCGCCGCCCCCAGCTTCCTCAACAATTATCACCTGAGCATCCTGATCCAGATCGGCTTCATGGGCATCGCCGCCCTGGGCCTCAACATCCTGGTCGGCTATACCGGGCAGATCTCGCTGGGCCATGCCGGGTTCTTCGGCTTCGGCGCCTTCGCTTCCGCCTGGCTCAACAATTCCTTCGGCGTCCCCGTGGTGCTGGCCATGCCGCTGGCCGCCGTCATGACCACCGTGCTGGGGCTGCTGTTCGGCATTCCCGCCGGGCGGTTGAAGGGGCTGTATCTGGCCATCGCCACCTTCGCCTCGCAATTCATCCTGGAAGACTTCTTCGCCCGTGCCGATTGGTTCTCGGGTGGGTCGTCGGGCGCCGCCGCCGCCCCGGTCAATCTGTTCGGCTATGAATTGTCGGGCGACAAGGGCTTCTTCTACGTGGTGCTGTTCTGGGTGGTGGTGATGTTCCTGATCGGGAGCAACCTGCTGCGCACCCGCGACGGCCGCGCCTTCATCGCCGTGCGCGACCATTATCTGTCGGCCGAGGTCATGGGCATCAACCTGACCAAGTACCGCATCCTGTCGTTTGGCCTGTCGTCGTTCTATGCCGGGCTGGGCGGGGCGCTGTACGGCCATTACCTGGGCTTCGTCTCGGCCGAGGGCTTCACCATCCTGATGTCCATCGAATTCCTGGGCATGATCATCATCGGTGGCCTGGGCTCGGTCGCCGGCACGCTGATGGGCACCACCTTCATGGTGCTGCTGCCGGAAGTGATGGAAGGCGGCGTAAGCATCGCCAAAAGCCTGATCGGCGGCGATGTCAGCTGGCTGAACGAGGGTCTGGCCTATATCAAGCAGGCCTCCATCGGTCTGGCCATCATCTTGTTCCTGATCTTCGAACCCGACGGGTTGATCCACCGCTGGCGGTTGGGCCGCTCGTACTGGAAGCTTTATCCGTTCTCGTACTAACCAACAACGAGCCCCCCAAGGGGCCTGTCAAATCCAACACATTGGGAGGAAACACGAATGCGTAATCTTCTTCTGGCCTCTGCCGCTGTGACCCTGGTCTGCACCGGTACGGCCCAGGCCGCCGACATCGCTATCGGCCATCTGGCCGATCTCACCGGCGCCACCGCCTCGGTGTCCAAGCCGTTCGCCGCCGGCGTCGCCGACGCGCTCAACTACATCAATGCCAATGGCGGGGTGAAGGGCGACAAGATCGCCTTTGAAACCGTCGACTATTCCTATCAGGTGCCGCGCGCCATGGCGCAGTACAAGAAGTGGACGTCGGAATCCAAGCTGGCCGCCATCCAGGGCTGGGGCACCGGCGACACCGAAGCGCTGGTTTCCTCGGTGGCCAAGGATGAAATCCCCTATTTCTCCGCCTCCTATTCGGGTCACCTGACCGATCCGCAGGGCAAGACCTCGGCCAAGGCGGCGCCTTACAACTTCTTCTACGGTCCCAGCTACACCGACGGCTGTCGCGGTCTGGTGGAATGGGCCGCCGCCGATTGGAAGAAGAAGGGTGGCAAGGGCCAGGCCAAGTTCGTCCACATGGGCGACAACCACCCCTATCCCAACGCCCCCAAGGATGCCTGCGGCGCCTATGCCAAGGAAAAGGGCTTCGAGATCCTGAACCCGATCCAGTATTCTCTGAAGCCGGGTGACTTCAAGGCGCAGTGCCTGAGCCTCAAAGAATCGGGCGCCGATTACGCTTATCTGGCCAACACCTCGGGTTCGACCATCTCGCTGCTGAAGAGCTGCGAGACGGTGGGCACCAAGGCCCAGTTCATGGGCAATATCTGGGGCATGGACGAAGCCGGCCTCAAGGCCTCGGGCGAAGCCGCCAACGGCATGACCTGGGTCGTCGCCGCCACCACCTGGGCCGACACCACCCCGGGCATGACCTTGGTGCGTGAAATCTCCAAGCTGTCCGACCCGTCGGGCAAGGAAGAGCGCCCCAGCCACTACATGCGCGGCATCTGCTCGGCCTTCTACATGAAGGAAGCCATGGACATGGCCACCACCATGCCCGGCGGCGTCACCGGCGCCAACATCAAGGCGGCCATGTACAAGAAGTCCAATTGGGTCCCCGCTGGTCTGGAAGGCGTCTGCCTGCCGTCCACCTGGAAGGCCGACGATCATCGCGGCACCACCCAGGTGATGGTCTATCAGGCCGCCATCAAGGGCGAGGACGTGAAGATGACCAAGGTCTACGCCGCCGAACTGCCCCGCCGCCCCGAGTGGCTGGGCTGGTAATCAGCGTCTGAAACCGGGTGGTCCGGTCCGCCGGACCACCCCTTTTCCCTTCTGTACCAAGGTGCCCGATCATGGCTGAACCCGCCATCAAGCTCGCCCCGGAAGAATCCCTGCTGTCGGTCAACAACATCGAAGTCGTCTATGACGACGTCATCCTGGTCTTGCGCGGCGTCAGCCTGGAAGTGCCCAAGGGCAAGGTGGTCACCCTGCTTGGTCCCAACGGCGCCGGCAAATCGACCACGCTCAAGGCCATTTCCGGCCTGCTGGCCACCGAGGACGGCGAGGTCACCCGCGGCTCGATCACCTTCGAGGGCGAGGAAATCGCCAACAAGAACCCGGAAGACATCGTCCGGCGCGGCATTTTCCAGGTGATGGAAGGCCGTCGCATCGTCGAGGACATGACCTGTCTGGAAAACCTGCGCCTGGGCGCCTTTACCCGCCGCGACGGCGGTGCCGCCATCCGCAACGACATCGACATGGTCTACAATTATTTCCCCCGCCTGAAGGAACGTACCGGCATGGCCGGCTATCTGTCGGGCGGCGAACAGCAGATGCTGGCCATCGGCCGCGCCCTGATGGCGCGCCCCAAGATGATCTTGCTGGACGAGCCGTCCATGGGCCTGTCGCCTTTGCTGGTCAAGGAAGTGTTCGGCATCATCGAGCAGCTTTGCCACGATCTGGGCATCACCATCTTGCTGGTGGAACAAAACGCCCGCATGGCGCTGAAGGTGGCCGATTTCGGTT
This sequence comes from Magnetospirillum gryphiswaldense MSR-1 v2, assembly GCF_000513295.1. Classification (NCBI taxonomy): domain Bacteria; kingdom Pseudomonadati; phylum Pseudomonadota; class Alphaproteobacteria; order Rhodospirillales; family Rhodospirillaceae; genus Magnetospirillum; species Magnetospirillum gryphiswaldense. The sequence continues at coordinate 233,339 of NC_023065.1, read as the reverse complement.
ACATCATGGAATCCGGCAAGATCATGCTGGACGGCGCCAAGGAAGACCTGATCAACAACGAAGACGTCAAAGAGTTCTATTTGGGCGGCGACAAGGAACGCAAGTCGTTCAAGAACCTGAAATCCTACAAGCGCCGCAAGCGCTGGCTGTGAAGGCGCCCGTCCAATGACCGAATTTTTCGACGCCAAGGAAACCCGTTCCGCCGACGAACGCGAATCCGCCCTGTTCGCCGCCCTGCCCGGCCACATCAATCATGCCAAGGCCAACGCGCCTTATTTCGGCACCTTGCTGGCTGATGTCGACGCGGGCGCCGTCACTGACCGTGCGGCCCTGGCCCGCCTGCCGGTGACGCGCAAATCCGACCTGATCGATCTGCAACAGGCCAACACCCCGTTCGGTGGCCTGAACGCCACCGCCAAGGGCAAGCTGTACCGCGTCTTCGCCTCGCCCGGTCCCATTTATGATCCGGAAGGCTGGGGCAAGGATTGGTGGCGCATCGCCCGCGCCCTTTACGCCGCCGGCTTCCGCGGCGGCGATCTGGTGCATAATTGCTTTTCCTACCACTTCACCCCCGGCGGCATCATGTTCGAGACCGCCGCCCATGCCCTGGGCTGCCCGGTCTTCCCGGCGGGTGTCGGCAACACCGAGCAGCAGGCCCGTGCCGTCGCCGATCTGAAGCCCGCCGGCTATGCCGGCACGCCGTCCTTCCTGAAGATCATCCTGGAAAAAGCGGTGGAGATGGGCCTCGACCATTCGTCGCTGACCAAGGCCTGCGTCTCGGGCGAGGCGTTGTTGCCGCCCCTGCGGCAATCCTTGAACGATCTGGGCGTCGACGTGGTGCAGGCCTATGCCACCGCCGATCTCGGCCTGATCGCCTATGAAACCATGGCCAAGCAAGGTCTGGTGGTGGACGAGGACATTATCGTCGAAATCGTCCGCCCCGGCACCAATGATCCGGTCACCCCCGGTGAAGTCGGCGAAGTGGTGGTGACCAGCTTCAACCCCGATTACCCGCTGATCCGCTTCGGCACCGGCGATCTGTCGGCGGTACTGGCAGGCCTTAGCCCATGCGGGCGCACCAATATGCGCTTGAAGGGCTGGATGGGCCGCGCCGACCAGACCACCAAGATCAAGGGCATGTTCGTCCATCCGCGCCAAGTGAACGACGTGGCCAAGCGCTTCGACGCCGTGACCCGGGCCAAGCTGGTGGTGGAAAAGGTGGGTGATGGCGATGTCATGACCCTGCACGTGGAAAGCAACGATCACAATGATGCCCTGGCCGCCGCCCTGCGCGAGGCCCTGCAATCGGTGTGCAAGCTCAAAGGCGATATCGCCTTCCATATTCCCGGCGCCTTGCCCAATGACGGCAAGGTCATCGAAGACAAGCGTTAACGCAGAAGGAACAGCCCATGTCCGTTTCGACCTCCATCGAGCTTGACCCCTTCAAGCTGGCCCAGGCCCTGTCGGGGCTGAACTTTGTCGCTGGCGCGTTCCATCCCGCCGCCTCGGGCAAGACCTTTGCCGTCAACAACCCGGCCACCGGCCAGGAAGTGGCGCGGGCACCGTTCTCGGAAAAGGCCGATGTGGATGTGGCCGTGGCCGCCGCCAAGAAGGCGCAGAAGGAATGGGCCAAGCTGCCGGCGCGCAATCGCGGCAAGCTGGTGGCCGAATGTGGTCGGGTGCTGTCCGAACACGTCGAGGAACTGGGCCGCCTGATCGCGCTCGAAACCGGCAAGGCACTTCGGACCGAAAGCCGGATCGAAGCCAGCGTGCTGGCCGACATGTTCGTGTTCTTCGGCGGTCTGGCCAGCGAGTTGAAGGGCGAGACCGTGCCCTTCCACCCGGACATGATGACCATGACCGTGCGCGAGCCGGTGGGCGTGGTCGGCGCCATCATCCCATGGAACGTGCCCTTGCTGCTGATGGCCATGAAGGCCGCCGCCGCCCTGGTCGCCGGCAATGCCGTGGTGGTCAAGTCGGCGGAAGAGGCGCCGTTGACCGTGCTGCGCGTCACCCAGATCATGAACACCGTGCTGCCGTCGGGCCTGTTTTCCATCCTGGCCGGCTTCGGCCCGGAATGCGGCGCCCCCCTGGTCGAACACCCCGATGTCAAGAAGGTCACCTTCACCGGCTCGGTCGAGACCGGCAAGATCGTCTACAAGGCCGCCGCCGAAAAGCTGATCCCGGTGACCCTGGAACTGGGCGGCAAGAGCCCGATGATCATCTGCGCCGACGCCGACATGGACAAGGCGGTGGCGGGCGCCATCGCCGGCATGCGCTTCACCCGCCAGGGCCAAAGCTGCACCGCCAGCTCGCGCATTTTCGTCCATGAAAGCATCCACGACGAGTTCGTCGCCCGCGTGCGGGAAAAGGTCGATGCCATGGTCATGGGCGACCCGCTGGATGAAAAGACCGATATCGGCACCATCATTTCCGACGGTCAGTTCGACCGGGTGAAGTCCTATATCGCGCTGGGCCGCGAGACCAAGGGCGCCACCGAGATCGTATTGTCGGCCATGCCCACCGATGCCAAGCTGGACAAGGGTTTCTTCGTCCAGCCGCGCATCTTCACCGGCATCACCAACAACGACCGCATCGCGCGGGAAGAAATCTTCGGCCCGGTCTGCTGCGTCATCAAGTGGTCGGATTTCGACGAGGTGATCGCCGCCGCCAATGACAGTGATTACGGTCTGGCCGCCACCATCTGGACCACCAATCTGAAGATGGCCATGGACGCCACCCGCCGTCTCGAAGCCGGTTTCGTCCAGGTGAACCAGAATCTGGTGGTGCAGCCCAACCTGTCCTATGGCGGTGTCAAGGCCTCGGGCCTGGGCAAGGAAGCGTCGCTGGAATCCATGCTGGAACACTTCACCCACAAGAAGACCATCATCATCAACATGCAGTAAAAGAGGGCAGTCCATGACCACCGATCCTATCGTCATCGTCGGTTCCGCCCGCACCCCCATGGGCGGTTTTCAGGGTGAATTGTCGGGCCTGACCGCCAGCCAATTGGGCGCCCACGCCATCAAGGCGGCGCTCACCCGCGCCAATGTCGCCGCCGATCAGGTGGAAGAGGTGATCATGGGCTGCGTCCTGCCCGCCGGCCAGGGCCAGGCCCCGGCCCGGCAGGCGTCGCGCGGCGCCGGCATTCCCGATGCGGCAGGGGCGACCACCATCAACAAGATGTGCGGGTCGGGCATGAAGGCGGCCATGTTCGCCCACGACATGCTGATCGCCGGCACCAACCGTGTGATGGTGGCCGGCGGCATGGAAAGCATGACCAACGCCCCTTACCTGCTGGACAAGGCCCGCGGCGGCTATCGCATGGGCCATGGCCGGGTGATGGACCACATGTTCCTCGACGGGCTGGAAGACGCCTATGACAAGGGCCGGCTGATGGGCACCTTCGCCGAGGAATGCGCCCAAAGCTATCAGTTCACCCGCGAGGCCCAGGACAATTTCGCCCTCGCCTCGCTGGAACGCGCCTGCAAAGCGGAAAATCTGGCGGCCGAGATCGCGCCCTTGACCATCAAGACCCGCAAGGGCGAAACCGTGCTGGCCGAGGACGAGCAGCCGCGCAAGGCCCAGCCCGACAAGATCCCCGGCCTCAAACCCGCTTTCCGCGAAGGCGGCACGGTGACGGCGGCCAATTCGTCGTCCATTTCCGATGGCGGCGCCGCCCTGGTGATGATGCGGCTGTCGGAGGCGGAAAAGCGCGGCCTGACGCCCTTGGCCGCCATTCGCGGCCATGCCACCTATGCCCACGCCCCCAATCTTTTCACCACCGCCCCGGTCTTCGCCATGCGCAACCTGCTGGACAAGCTGGCGTGGAAGACCGGCGACGTCGATCTGTACGAAGTCAACGAAGCCTTCGCCGTGGTCACCATGGCGGCCATGCGCGATCTGGATTTGCCGCACGACAAGGTCAATATCCATGGCGGCGCCTGCGCACTGGGTCACCCCATCGGCGCCTCGGGGGCCAGGATCATCGTCACCTTGCTGGCGGCGTTGCAGAAATACGACCTGAAGCGCGGTGTCGCCAGCTTGTGCATCGGCGGCGGTGAAGCCACCGCCCTGGCGGTGGAGCGGCTGGCATGATCCTGACCGAGGAACAGAGCCTGATCCGCGATACCGCGCGGGCCTTCGCCCGCGAGCGGCTGGCGCCCGGCGCCGAGAGGCGTGACCGCGAGCACGCCTTCCCGGCGGCGGAACTGGCCGAGATGGGGGAATTGGGCTTTATGGGCATGGTGGTGCCGACCGAATATGACGGCGCCGGCACCGATTATGTCTCTTATGCCCTGGCCTTGATGGAAATCGCCGCCGGCGAAGGGGCGACGTCGACCATCATGAGCGTGCATAATTCGGTCGGCTGCATGCCCATCCTGAAATTCGGCACCGAGGCGCAAAAAGACACCTATCTGCGCCCCATGGCGCGGGGCGAATGGATCGGCTGCTTCTGCCTGACCGAACCCGAGGCCGGGTCGGACGCTGGCTCCATCAAGACCCGCGCCGTGCGCGACGGTGATTTCTATGTGCTGAACGGCACCAAGCAGTTCATCACCTCGGGCCGTAACGCCCGTGTCGCCATCGTCTTCGCCGTCACCGATTCCAGCGCCGGCAAGAAAGGCCTGTCCGCCTTCATCGTCCCCACCGACAGCCCCGGCTGGGTGGTGGCCCGGGTCGAGGACAAGCTGGGCCAGCATGCTTCCGATACCTGCCAGATCATCCTGGAAGACCTGCGCATCCCCGCCGAAAACCGGCTGGGGGCGGAAGGCGAAGGGTTGAAGATCGCGCTGGCCAACCTGGAAGGCGGGCGTCTGGGCATCGCCGCCCAATCGGTGGGCATGGCAAGCGCCGCCCTCGACCACGCCATCCGCTATGCCCAGGAACGCCGGCAATTCGGCAAGGCGATCATCGAACATCAGGCGGTGGCCTTCCGTCTGGCCGACATGGCCACCCGGCTGGAAGCGGCGCGGCACTTGGTGCTGCACGTGGCGACCTTACGCGACGCCGGCCTGCCTTGCCTGAAGGAAGCGTCCATGGCCAAATTGCTGGCCAGCGAAACGGCGGAAAAAGTGTGTTCGGACGCCATCCAGATTCACGGCGGATACGGCTATCTGGCCGATTTTCCGGTGGAAAGGATTTACCGCGACGTCCGGGTTTGTCAGATTTACGAAGGGACCAGCGACATCCAACGTCTGGTGATCGCTCGGGCGCTTACGGCGGAAGCGGGCTAACGGAGAAAAGAACATGAAGGACATTCTGGTTCACGTGGATTCCGGCGAACGCGCCCGCATGCGCATCGAAGTCGCCGTCGATCTGGCCAAACGTTACGGCGCCCGCCTGACCGGCCTGTTCGCGCAAGTGGACAGCCACCGCACCGCCGCGGTGGCCCGCATGGCCAGCGAATCGCTGAAAAAGGCGCAAGCCGAGGGTGAAATCCTGTTCAATACCCTGACCAAGGGGGTGGAAACCCGGTTCTGGGCCTTGCCCCATGGCGAATCGAACTTCGTTTCCGCCGAAATCATGTTCTGTTCGCGCTATTTCGATCTGGTGGTGCTGGGCCAGAACGATTCCAAGGACGCCACCACCCCCGACGACATGGTCGAACAGACGGTGCTCAATTGCGGTCGCCCGGTGCTGGTGCTGCCCTATCTGGGCACTTACAGCTCGGTCGCCCATCGCATCGTCATCGCCTGGAACGCCGGGCGCGAGGCCACCCGTGCCGTGCACGATTCGCTCGATTTGCTGAAGCAGGCCAAGACGGTATCGGTGCTGTCCATGCGCGCCCACGACGACAGCGGTGCCGCCCAATCCATGCCGCCGGTCAACATCCTCGACCACCTGACCAAGCAGGGCATCGCCTGCGACGGCGAGTTCCTGCCCGACGAGGAAATCGGCAAGATGGACATGCTGTTGTCACGCAGCTTCGATCTGGGCGCCGATCTGTTGGTCATGGGCGCCCATGGTCAATACGGTCTGTCGCGCCTGCGCGGCTCCGGCACCCGCTATGTACTCAAGCACATGACCTTGCCGGTGCTGATGAGTCATTAGGCTGCGGAAAACCCCCTTTTTTCCTTCGTCACTCCAGCGCAGGCGGGAGTCCAGGGGCGCACCGCCGATATTTCCGCGACTCCTGGATACCCGCCTGCGCGGGTATGACGGGGAGGTGGGCTGGAGACAATGCCATGACCGCTTTCACCCCAAAAGACCCCGATTTCCACAGCCGGGTCACCGCCGATTTCGCCAAGCAGGCGCTGATGCGCACCATCGGCGCCCGGCTGACGCTGATCGAGGCGGGACAGTGTGAGATCAGCATGAACAAGCGCGACGATCTGTGCCAGCAGCACGGCTTCGTCCATGCCGGCATCACCACCACCTTGGCCGATACCGCCGCCGGCTATGCGGCGCTATCGCTGATGCCGCCGGGGGCCGAGGTGTTGTCCACCGAGTTCAAGATCAACCTGATGAACCCCGCCGCCGGTCAGTTCTTCACCGCCCGGGCCGAGGTGCTGAAGCCCGGTCGCACCCTGACCGTGGTGCGATCCGATGTGTGGGCCGATAATGACGGCAAACGCACGCTGATCGCCTCCATGCTGGCGACGATGATTTGTTTGGCCGGAAATCAGGATGTCCGGCAATAGCGCCGGATCAGGGCGCTGATCTCGGCCATATCCGCCCGCGCCCCGAATGAGGCGTCAAAACCCAAGGCGGTCAGACGATTGGCTTCCCCCTCACTCTCCTCGTCGCTGAAAGCGATGACCGGAATAAAACGGGTTGCCGGATTGCCGCGCAGGATTTGGCACAATTGCGCCGCCTCGCCGATGGCGGCGGCGACATCGACAACGATCAGGCCGAAACCCGGATCAGCCAAAGCCAATTGTCCGGCCTGCTCGGGGCTGGTAACGGTCTGAACGGTCAAACCCGGATGAGCCGCGCTCAGTTGCGTCATCAACGCCTGATGGCGGTGCGATGAATGCACGTACAATATGCGACCGATCACCAAAGGCGCATCCATTTCCCCCTGGGCGGCGGCCAGTTCCACCCAAAAGGTGCTGCCCTGCCCCACCGTGCTGCTAAAGCCGATGGTTCCGCCCATCTGCTGGATCAGGGCGCGGCAGATGGTCAGGCCGATGCCGGTTCCTTCCACCGCCGCCCCTTCGCCGCCCAACCGGTTGAACGGCTGAAACACCTGGTCATGCAGGTCCGGCGGTATACCGTTGCCGCTGTCGCGCACCGTCAACCGCACCTTGCCCGCCATCTTGCCGATGGACAGATCGATGCTGCCGCCGGGGCGGTTGTATTTGATGGCGTTGGACAGCAGATGGCCCGTGATTTCGGCCATGCGCTGTGCATCGCCATGGGCTCCCACCGGGCTGTCACACCCGGTCTGCCGCAATTCCAGCGGGCCCTCTTGCAAGCGATCCTTCAGACGAGAACAGGCGTCCAGGGCCACCGCCGCCAGATCGAAATCCGTCAGGTGCAGATGCACATTGCCGCTTTCCAGATCAGCCAGTTCCAGCACCTGCTGAACCAGTTCGTCCAGCAATTTGCCGGCCCGCAGGACATGTCCGACCGAACGCCGCTGCGACGGCCCGAACGAGCCATCGGGCGTACCCTCCAGCAATTGGGCGAAACCGACGATGGCATTGAGCGGGGTTCGCAGTTCATGGCTCATGGACGACAGAAAGACGTTCTTGCTGCGATTGGCCGCCTCGGCCTGCTCGAGGGCGCGGCGCAGATGGTCGCGGCTGGCGTTGAGGGTGGTGACGTCGACCAGCACGCTCACCCGCCCACCTTCGGGGGTGCGACGGTCGGTGGCCCGCAAAATGTGACCGTCCCGCAGGCGCAATTCGCACTGGCCCTGGCCGGCACGGAACTGGGCCAGCCGCAGATTGGTGTATTGCTCGGCCCCCAATTCGCTGTCCACCAATCCCAGTTTCCAGCTATGCACGATCAGGCTGGCGAAGGAGGTGCCGGGCACCAGCCACGGCTCCAACTGCGGCAACAGGGCAATGTATTTGCGGTTGCACAGAACCAGCCGTTCCTCGGCATCGTAGAGGGCGAAGCCGTCATCCACCGCCTCGATGGCGGCGGCAAGACGTTCCCGCGCTTGGCGCAGCTTGGCCTCGGCCTCGCGCCGGGCGGTGGCGTCGAAGAAGATGACCAGATAACCGCCTTCCGACGCGGCGGCGGTCACCACCATTTCCGCCCAGATCATTACCCCGGTCCGCCGCACGATGCGGACGTCGCCGCGCCAGGTGGTGCGGGCGGCGGTTTCCAGAATGATATCGGCGGTATCGTCGCCATAAGCGGAAAACAGCAGACGCCCCAGATCCAGACCGGTGAGGCCGCCCTCGCCGTACTCGGTCAGGCTTTCCGCGTAAGCATTGGCAAAGCCGATGGTTCCCTGGTCGTCCAACAGCAAGACGCCATGGCCGCTTTGCACGATGGCCTCGCCCAAGGCGGACTGGCGGCTGATCTGCTGCCGGACCATGGCGATGGCGGGACGCAGCACCAGCACGAACAGCAGAAGCAATCCACCCAGCAAGATGGTGAAGCTGCCGCCCAAGACCAATTTCAGCTGGCGGACCTCGTCAGCGACGTGCTGACGATAACGACTGGCGACCTCTTCGTTGAACAGCATGGCCTCGCGGTGATTGAGCGCATCGACGCCGCCACGCCCGGTCAAAACCGCCTGAACGGCGGAATGGAACCGCGCCATCACCCCGGCTTCCGCGTCCCAGGCGGTGGCATACAAGATGACCACCTCCGGCGGCACGTCGGGATGCTCGATCACCTTGCGCGCCTCGTCACGCAAGCGCTCGGCCACGTGCTCCAATTCGTTGCGATAGCGTTGCCGCGATAGCGCCGTTTCCCCTGGTCGCTCCAGCTTTTCCGCCAGCAAGGCGGCGCGCTGCGCCATCATTCGCTGACCGCCGACCAGTTCCAGCACCTCTGCTTCTTCGTCCAGGGTCGACACGCTGGCGAGCAAGGTGGCCAACGCCAACGCCAGCAGAACCGCCAGCCCCAAAGCCAAAGCCGTCGCACGCCCGCTTAACGCGCGGACGGTGGCAACGGATTGGGATGGCAAGTTATCTGACATGGCGGAAGCAAAACACGGTGAAATGAGTGTGGCGCATAGTCCGAACCAAAAATCGGACATTGTAAAGATGAAGTGGGAAGGTTAAGCACTATGTAACAGATACCTCCGCCTTTGGTCGGAGAGCGATCGTCTGAGCTGTGTTAAGGTCTCCGCTATGCTGCTGTCCCTGCGCAACGCCCGGCTTCAGGCCATTGTTCCAGTGATCGCCATGAACTTGGCGGTGCTGCTGGGCGGCTTGGTCTGGCTGGTATGGGAATACGACAACAAACAAAGCTCGGCCCAGGCATCGCTGGGGGCGCTGGCGCGGGCTTCGTCCATGTCGGTCAGCAAGATTTATGAATTCGCCGCTTCCGGCATGCGTCAGGACAATCTGGCCGGCGCCGCCCGCATCGCTCAGGTCATCGACAGCAAAATGCAGCAGGTCCAGCCGGGCCTCAACCAGGGCGCCGATGTCTCGGACCGCGACTATGCTCGTGTGCTCGCCCAGTTGGAGGAAGGCGGACTCTTTCCCGGCACCCCGATCATCAGCAGCCTGACCGGCGCGCCGCAATGGCCGCTGTCGCTACGCCGCGCCAACCCTGCTGATAGCACTCAGGTCGGATTGGTGCGCATGCTGTCGGTCGATGAAGTGCAGCGACCGCTGGAACAGGCCCGGGTCAAACCCGATGGCATGGCCTGGATCATCCGCGACGATGGCACCATCATCACCGTGGCACCGTGGCGGGCCGACCAGATCGGCCAGAACGTCGCCGGACAATTGCCGGCCAAGGTCTTGCGCGGCGGCGCCGAACGGCTGGTTGCCGCCACCTTCGACGGCGTTGATTATCTGGTGACCTCGGCCCCGGTGCAAGGATTGCCGCTGCGGGTGGCGGTGGCCGGCCCCATGTCCGACTACTTCATCGATTGGTGGCGCGAGGCCGGGATGCTGGGCGTGCTGATGCTGGTGATGACCGCCACGTCATTGTATTCCGGCCACCGCCAATGGACCTTGCTGGGGCAATTGGACGACGCCAACGCATCGTTGCAGCAAGAAGTGCGCAGCCAGAGCGCCGTCCTCAACGCTGAAATCCGCGAACGCCAGGAACACGAGAAACTGGCCAGGGTGCTGCGCAACGCCTTGGAATATTCCGGCTCCATGGTGCTGATCACCGATGCCCACGGATTGATGGAATACGTCAACCCGGCTTTCGTCAAAGCCACCGGCTACGATCTCGACGACATCATCGGCAAGCGCCCGTCCATGCTGCGCCACCCAGAATTGTCGCCACCAGCCACCGGTCTGTGGTCGACCATCCTGGCCTGCCGGAGCTGGACCGGCATGTTCTGCAACCAGCGTAAGGACGGCACGCCGCTTTGGGTATCGGCGACCATTTCACCGGTGACCGACGACAGCGGCGTCATCACCCATTTCGTCGCCGTCGAGGAAGACGCCACCAGTCGCCGCGACGGCGAGGAGGAATTGCGCGAAGCCAAGCGCATGGCCGAAGCCGCCAGCCTGGCCAAATCCGAATTCCTGTCGTCCATGAGCCACGAATTGCGCACGCCCATGAACGCCATCTTGGGCTTCGCCCAATTGCTCACCAACGCCGACAATGATTCCTTGGGTGAACGGCAACGCTTTTATGCCGACAGCATCCTGAAAAGCGGCAACCATCTGCTGAGTCTGGTCAACGACATCTTGGACATGGCCCGCATCGAGGCCGGTCGCCTGTCGCTGTCGTTCGAGCGGGTCGAGCCCGATCAGGTGATGGCCGAGATCCTTCCGATGATCGCCGCCACCGCCGAACGGCGCAAGGTAACCCTAATCGACGAGATTTCCGGGCGCGGCGCCCCGGCGGTGGAAGCCGACTTCACCCGCCTGAAGCAGGCCTTGATCAATCTGGCCAGCAACGCAGTCAAATACAACCGCACCGGCGGCACCGTCCGCTTTTCCATCAGCCACGGCGAAACCGGGCCGGTGCGTATCGCCGTCAGCGACACCGGCATCGGCATTCCGGAAAAACGCCGGACCGAGGTGTTCCAGCCCTTCGCCCGCTTAGGCGCCGAGGCCTCGACGGTGGAGGGCACCGGTATCGGGCTGACCATCACCAAGATGCTGGTCGAAGCCATGGGCGGACAAATCGGCTTTTTCACCCAGGAAAACCTGGGCACCACCTTCTGGCTGGAAATCCCGCGCGCCGCCAGCCAACCCGTCGTCCCCCCGCCTGCCGTCACCAACATCACCACCACCAGCATTCCCTGCCGCATGACCGTGTTGTACATCGAAGACAACCCGTCCAACGTCGAGTTGATGCAAGAGGTGATCGCCCAGGATCATTGCTGCGCCTGCACCTTGCTGACCGCCAGCAATGCCGAGGAAGGGCTGGAACTGGCCCACACCCACCTGCCCGGACTGGTGATCATGGACATCAACCTGCCCGGCATGAACGGTATCGAGGCGGTGGCGCGCATGAAGGCCGATGCCGCGTTGCGGCACATCCCGGTCATCGCCTTGTCCGCCGACGTCATGCCCGACACCATCCGCACCGGCATGAAGGCGGGGTTCCTGCGCTATCTGCGCAAGCCGCTGGATATCGGCGAATTCCGCAAGATCCTGCATCAACTGGGCGAAATCAGAAGCTAAACCACCTGCACCACGGTATCCACCGCCGTCAGCCGCAACAGGTCACGCACACTGCCTTGCGGGTTGCCCAGCATCACTTCCTTGCCGACTTTACGCGCTTCGTCGGCGGCGGTCATGATCAGGGAAATGCCGATGGAATCGATGAAGGTCAACTGTCCGAGATCGATGATCAGCCGGCTGAAATCATCGGATATGGCCGATTGTATAATCGGCAAGAAGCGTTCCTGGTCGGTCACCCGGAAATTGCCGGCCAAGGCCACCCGCGCCTCGGCGCCAGTCCGGCGCATGGTCGAAATACGCAGATCGCCGATTTGCGGCGTGGAAACGATGCAGTCAAAGGAAATCCGGTACAGCACATCAGCCACCGGCCCTTTTACATTGACCAGTTCCAGACGGGCGCCGGCCTGTTCAGCCGCATCGCGCGCCAGGGCAAAGAGACCGATACCGTAGGAATCCAGGTATTCCAGCCCGGACAGATCAAACCGTATCCACGGCACCGAACTGGCGGCGATCTCGCCGGTCACCGCCTCGAAAGCGGCGGAATCGCGGAAGGTCAGCCGGCCATTGAAACGAAAAGTCAGACACGAAACATCCTGCTGGCGAACGTAATCCATGCACCACCCCTCTATACATTAGTATAGGTTACTATATTTTTTAATAAAATTGAAGGCATTTGACGGGGCTAGCCACGAACGGCGCCTTGGGCTAAACCAAGACATTGCGCGATTCACAGTTTTGGGGTTCCCATGCCTTCCTTCGACATCGTTTCCAAGACCGACATGGCCGAAGTGGACAACGCCATCGCCGGGATCGAACGGGAAGTGGCCACCCGCTTCGATTTCAAGGGTGCCAAGTGCAGCCTGGAGCGCAAGGATCAGGTCATCACCATCCTGGCCGACGACGCGTCGAAGCTGACGCAGATGCATGACTTCCTCAAGGTCTACTTCACCCGCCGCAAGGTCGATCCCAAGGCACTGGACTTCAGCAAGGCGCCGGAAAAGGCCTCGGGTGATTCTTTGCGCCACGAAGTCACCGTCAAGCAGGGCATCACCCAGGAATTGGCCAAGACCCTGGTCAAGCTGATCAAGGACAGCAAGATCAAGGTCCAGGCGTCGATCCAGGGCGACGAATTGCGCATCTCGGGCAAGAAGCGCGACGATTTGCAGGAAGCCATGGCCCTGGTGCGCGGCCACGATGCCGACCAACCGCTGCAATTCGTCAACTTCCGCGACTGACCCGCCTAAACTTTGTGCACGGCAGCATCATAGATCGCCTGCAAACCATTGAGGTATCCTAGAAACCTTATTGGCATGGGCTTTGCGTGAGACTCTGGGCAATTGACGGAGTCCAGGCATGAGCCTGCGTGTGATCGTGGTCGATGACGAAGCCGACCGCGCCCAATCGGTGCGCCAGGCACTGGAGGGCGCGGGTTTTGTCGTCGTCGCCACCTTCGGCACCGGCGCCGATTTGCCGCGCAAGCTGGCTGAACTGGCCGCCGACGTGGTCATCGTCGATATCGACAGCCCCGACCGCGATACCTTGGAAGACATGCGCCGCGTCACCATGGAGCAACGCCGCCCGGTGGTGATGTTCGCCCAGGACGGCAAGCCGGAGACCATCAAGGCGGCCATCGAGGCTGGCGTCGCCGCCTATGTGGTCGATGGTCTGAAGCCCGACCGGGTGCGCCCGGTGGTCGACGTGGCCATCGCCCGCTTCGCCCAGTTCCAGGAATTGCGCGGCGAGTTGGACAAGGCCCGCACCACCTTGGCCGAACGCAAGCTGATCGAGAAGGCCAAGGGCATCTTGATGAAGCGCCGCAAGGTGGACGAGGACGAGGCCTATGGATTGATGCGCCGCATGTCCATGGACCAGAAATCCCGCCTGATCGACGTCGCCAACAAGATCATCGAAGCCGCCGAATTGCTGGGCTGAATCCCGAGGTCATTGCCTGTTTTTTAAACTTGCCTGAATTTGCAGCATAAATTTTGTGCACTTGCAAAATATCACCTGCGGCAAAATGGCCAAAATCCCGCATTGCACAATTGGCACGGCGATTGCTTTTAGGATTGGTGCAACGCAACGGCCTCAATGGCGAGGCCACCCGCGTACAGAAATAGACGATCTCCCGGGGCGACGACGTCCCACGGAAATCAGGAACAACGGCGTTCCACGGATTGCACCTCTGTTTTCAGAGGTCACGCAAGCCCCGTGGAACGCCGTTTTTGTTTTGGCCTGCCGCTTTGGCACACACCAGGGGTACCGACCATGACCGATACGCTGACCCGCCGTTCCCTGCTGAAAGTTTCCGGCACCGCCGCCGTGCTGGCCGCCGCCCGCACCGCCCTGCCCGGCGGCGCCTGGGCCGCCACCGGCGATGCCCCCGAAGTCAAGGGAGCCACGTTTGGCTTCATCGCGCTGACCGATTCCTCGCCTTTGATCATCGCCAAGGAAAAGGGCTTCTTCGCCAAGTACGGCCTGCCGGACGTGCAGGTGGTCAAGCAGGCCAGTTGGGGCACCACCCGCGACAATCTGGAACTGGGCAGTGCCGGCGGCGGCATCGACGGTGCCCATATCCTGACCCCCATGCCCTATCTGATGGCCAGTGGCCGAGTGACCAAGAACAGCACCAAGGTGCCCATGAACATCCTGGCCCGGCTCAACACCAACGGCCAGTCCATCTCGGTATCCAATACCTATAAGACCCTTCATGTGGGCACCGCCGCCAAGGCGCTGGGCGAGGCTTTCGCCAAGGCCCGCGCCACCGGCAAGGAAGTCAAGGTGGCCATGACCTTCCCCGGCGGCACCCACGATCTGTGGCTGCGCTATTGGCTGGCCGCCAACGGTGTCGATCCCGACAAGGATGTCAGCACCATCGTCGTGCCGCCGCCGCAGATGGTCGCCAACATGAAGGTCGACACCATGGAGGCCTTCTGCGTCGGCGAGCCGTGGAACGCCCAGCTCATCAACCAGGGCATCGGCTATACCGCGCTGACCACGGGTGAATTGTGGAAGGACCACCCGGAAAAGTCCCTGGCCATGCGCGGCGACTGGGTGGAAAAGAACCCCAAGGCGGCCAAGGCGGTGACCATGGCGGTGCTGGAGGCCCAGGCTTGGTGCGAGGCCAATATCGAGGAGATGTGCAAGATCGTCTCCGGCCGTGAATGGTTCAAGGTGCCTTATGAAGACATCGTCGCCCGCTCCAAGGGGCGTTACGATTACGGCACCGGCAAGGTGGTGGAAAACAGCCCCTACGTGATGAAGTTCTGGAAGGATTTCGCCTCGTATCCGTTCCAAAGCCACGATCTGTGGTTCCTGACCGAAAACATCCGCTGGGGCTATCAGCCCGCCGATGTGGACACCAAGGCGCTGATCAAGGCGGTCAACCGCGAGGACATCTGGCGCGATGCCGCCAAGGCCTTAGGCGTCGCGGCGGCGGACATCCCCGCCACCACCTCACGCGGCATCGAAACCTTCTTCGACGGCAAGACCTTCGACCCCGCCAACCCGCAGGCCTATCTGAAGAGCCTGACGATCAAGCGCGTCTAAGGAGGACGGAACATGACCATGGTCACCACCCCCACCCAAGTCAAGGAGGCGGCTGTCGCCGCCCCCCTGTCGCGCCCCGCCGCCCCCAGCGAGTTGAAGAAGAAGCTGCGCCACGTGGCCGCCGTGACCTTGCCGCCCTTGGTCGGTCTGGTCGTCCTGCTCGGCCTGTGGGAACTGGCCTGCCGGCAGGCGGGCGCCATGCTGCCGCCGCCGTCCAAGGTGCTGACCGACACCAAGGAACTGATCCTCGATCCGTTCTTCGACAATGGCGGCACCGACAAGGGCCTGTTCTGGCATCTGGCCGCAAGCCTCAAGCGCGTGGCCATGGGCTTCTCGTTGTCGGCGATCATCGGCATCACGCTCGGCATGATCATCGGCCAGAGCAAGCTGGCCATGCGGGCGCTCGACCCCATCTTCCAGGTGCTGCGCACGGTGCCGCCCTTGGCCTGGCTGCCCATTTCCCTGGCCGCCTTCAAGGCCGCCGATCCCTCGGCCATCTTCGTCATCTTCATCACCTCGGTGTGGCCGATCATCCTCAACACCGCCGTCGGCGTCCGCAACATCCCCCAAGATTACCGCAACGTCGCCGCCGTGCTGCGGCTGTCGCCGTTGGAATTCTTCGCCAAGATCGCCATGCCGGCCTCGGTCCCCTACATCTTCACCGGCCTGAAAATCGGCATCGGCCTGTCGTGGCTGGCCATCGTCGCCGCCGAGATGCTGATCGGTGGCGTCGGTATCGGCTTCTTCATCTGGGACGCCTGGAACTCGTCGCTGATGAGCGAAATCATCCTCGCCCTGGTCTATGTCGGCCTGGTCGGCTTCGCCCTCGACCGCCTGATCACCCTGATCGGCAAGAAGGTCGCGGGCTGAAACAAGCACGCGGGAGGAAACGATGAGCATGGAAAAGACCCGCCTGAAGCTGGGTATCGCCCCCCTGGTCGATTGTGCTGCCATCGTGGTGGCCAAGGAACGCGGCTTCTTCGCCGAGCAGGGCCTGGATGTGCAGATCAGCCGCGAGCCCAGTTGGGCCAACATCCGCGACAAGCTGGCGCTGGGCAGCCTGGATGCGGCCCAGATGCTGGCGCCCCAGCCCATTTCCATGAGCCTGGGCCTGGGCGCCATCCGCGAGCCGGTGATCGCCGCCATGGGCCTGGGCCAAGGCGGCAACACCATCACCATCGGCGCGGGCCTGTGCCACCGCATGGAACAGATGGGCGGCCTGACCAATCATGTGCTGAAGGCCGTGATCGATGACGACAAGGCCAAGGGCCGACCGGTCCTGACCCTGGCCATGACCTATCCGTTTTCCACCCATCATTATGAACTGCGCTATTGGCTGGCCGCCGCTGGCATCGACCCCGACCGTGACGTCCGCCTGAGCGTGGTGCCGCCGCCCCAGATGGTCGGCCATCTGTCGGCGGGCAACATCGCCGGCTTCTGCGTCGGCGAGCCCTGGGGCTCGTTGGCCGCCAGCATGGAACTGGGGCGAGTGGTCGCCACCAGTGACGACATCTTCGCCGGTCGGCTGGAGAAAGTGCTGGGCGTCACCCGGTCGTGGGCGGAAAGCCACCCCGAAACCCTGAAGGCGATGCTGAAGGCCCTGATCAACGCTGGCCTCTGGTGCGATGCCAACCGAGCCGAACTGGCCGAGATCGTCGCCCAGCCGGCCTATGTCAACGTCCCGGTCGAGGCGGTCCGCCACGCGCTCACCAAACCCGGCGCCCCGGTGTTTTCCGCCCAGGCCGCCAACTTTCCCTGGCGCAGCCAAGCCATGTGGTACATGCGCGAGATGCAGCGCTGGGGTCATCTGCCCGCCGACATCAACACCCGCCGGCTGGCCGAGGACATCTACCGCCCCGATCTGTACCGCATGGCCGCCCTGGAACTGGGCCGCCCGGTGCCCTTGACCGATTACAAAAGCGAAGGCGAGCACGCTGGCCCCTGGGTTCTGACCCAGGCCACCACCCCCATCGCCATGGGCCCCGATCTGCTGCTGGACGGCGCCCGCTTCGACCCCAATGCCACTGCCGCCGCTGCCCCCGCCCCGGCGCACAAGGAGAGCACGCCATGAACGCCTATCTGTCCATCGACGATGTCGGCATCACCTTCCAGACCGAAAAGGGCAGCTTCCGCGCCCTCGACCACGTCAATCTGAAGGTGGAAAAAGGTGAGTTCATCTCGATCATCGGCCATTCCGGCTGCGGCAAGTCGACCATCTTGAACATCGTCGCCGGCCTGTTGCAGGCCACCGAAGGCGGCGTGCTTCTGGAAAACCGCGAAGTGGACAGCCCCGGCCCCGACCGCGCCGTGGTGTTCCAGAACCATTCGCTGCTGCCCTGGCTCAGTGTCTACGACAACATCAAGCTGGCGGTGGACAAGGTCCATGGCAAGACCAAGAGCAAGGAAGAACGCCATGCCTGGATCATGCACAACCTGCAACTGGTGCGCATGGACCACGCCAAGGACAAGACCCCCAATGAAATCTCGGGCGGCATGAAGCAGCGCGTCGGCATCGCCCGCGCCCTGGCCATGGAACCCAAGGTCCTGCTGCTGGACGAGCCCTTCGGCGCCCTCGACGCCCTGACCCGCGCCCACCTTCAGGACTCGTTGCTGGAAATCCAGCGCCGCCTGGGCAACACGGTGATGATGATCACCCACGACGTGGACGAAGCGGTGCTGCTGTCCGACCGCATCGTCATGATGAGCAACGGCCCCGCCGCCTCCATCGCCCAGATCCTCAAGGTGGATCTGCCCCATCCGCGCCGCCGGGTCGAGCTGGCCGACGACGCCCAATACAACCACTACCGGGCCGAGGTGCTGCGCTTCCTGCACGGCCACGCCCCGGCCAGCGCCGCCGCTTGAGCGAAAGGACCAAATCCATGAACGCAGTCTCCCGCCAAAGACTGGTGGTCATCGGCAACGGCATGGCCGGCATGCGCACGGTCGAGGAAGTGCTGGCCCGCGCCCCGGTCCGTTACGACATCACCGTGTTCGGAGCCGAGCCCCACCCCAATTACAACCGCATCATGCTGTCCTCGGTCCTGGCCGGGGAAAAGCAGATCGACGACATCGTCATCAACCATTTGTCGTGGTACGCGGAAAACGGCATCACGCTCCACACCGGTGATCCGGTGGTGGCCATCGACGCTGCGGCCAAGACGGTCACCGCCGCCAGCGGTCTGTGCGTGGCCTATGACAAGCTGCTGCTGGCCACTGGCTCCAAGCCGCTGATGCCGCCGCTGCCCGGCCTGGACCTGCCCGGCGTGGTCGCCTTCCGCGACATCGCCGATACCGACAAGATGCTGAAAGCGGCCGAGGCCAAGCAGCGCGCGGTGGTCATCGGCGGCGGTCTGTTGGGCTTGGAAGCGGCCTGGGGCCTGAAGCGGCGCGGCATGCCCGTCGCCCTGGTGCATCTGATGCCGACCTTGATGGAACGCCAGCTCGACGTCGAGGCCGGCACCATGCTGCAACGCGACCTGACCGAACGCGGCCTGCATTTCTTCACCCACGCCCAGACCGAGCGGGTGATGGGCGAGACCAAGGCGGAAGGTCTGGTCCTGGCCGATGGCCGCACCATCCCCGCCGATCTGGTGGTCGTCGCCATCGGCATCCGCCCCAATATCGACATGGGCAAGGCGGCGGGCCTGGACATCAATCGCGGCATCCTGGTCGGCGACGACATGGCCACCAGCAACCCGGACATCTACGCCGTCGGCGAATGCGTCGAACATAACGGTCAGGTCTTCGGCCTGGTGGCGCCGATCTGGGAACAGGCCAAGGTCTGCGCCGCCCGGCTGGCCGGCGACCAGATCGCCGCCTATGCGACGCCGGCCTTGTCCACTCGCCTGAAGATCACCGGCATCGACGTGTTTTCCGCCGGCAAACTGGCGGCGGAAGACGATGCCGACGAGGAAGTGGTGTTCCGCGACGCCGCCAAGGGCGTCTATCGCAAGCTGGTCGTGCGCGAGGGCAAACTGGTCGGGGCCGTCATGTATGGCGATGTCGCCGATGGCGGCTGGTATTTCGACCTGATCAAGGGCGACAAGACCATCGCCGACATGCGCGACCATTTGATCTTCGGCCAAAGCTTCGCCGACCAGGGCTGTTGCGGCGGCGCCAAACCCGGTCTGGACGTGGCCGCCATGGCCGACGATGCCCAGGTGTGCGGCTGCAACGGCGTTTCCAAGGGCGCCATCGTCAAGGCCATCAACGAAAAGGGCCTGACCTCCCTGGACGAGGTGCGCGCCCACACCAAGGCCTCGGCCAGTTGCGGCATGTGCACCCCCGCCGTCCAGGCCATCTTGTCCTTCGTCACCGGCGCCGATGCCAGCGCGCCCGAGGCCATGTGCAAGTGCACCGATCACGGTCACGAATATGTGCGCCACGCCATCTTGGACCAGCGCCTGAAAACCCAGGACGCGGTGCGCAAGGCACTGGGCTGGAAGAATGCCGACGGTTGCGCCAAGTGCCGCCCGGCCTTGAACTATTACCTGCTCTGCGCCTGGCCGGGCGAATACGTGGATGATTACCAGTCCCGCTTCATCAATGAGCGCGCCCACGCCAACATCCAGAAGGACGGCACCTATTCGGTTATTCCGCGCATGTGGGGCGGCGTCACCACCCCGGACGAATTGCGCGCCATCGCCGACGTCGCCGACAAGTTCAACATCCCCAGCGTCAAGGTCACCGGCGGTCAGCGCATCGACCTGCTGGGGGTGAAGAAAGAAGACCTGCCGGCGGTCTGGGGCGATCTCAACAAGGCGGGGCTGGTGTCGGGCCACGGCTATGCCAAGGGCCTGCGCACGGTGAAGACCTGCGTGGGCTCGGAATGGTGCCGCTTCGGCACCCAGGATTCCACCGGCCTGGGCATCAAGCTGGAAAAGCTGATGTGGGGGTCGTGGACACCACACAAGGTCAAGCTGGCGGTGTCGGGCTGCCCCAGGAACTGCGCCGAGGCCACCATCAAGGATATCGGCATCATCTGCACCGAGGCCGGCTACGACATGGTCATCGGCGGCAATGGCGGCATCGAGGTCCGGGTCACCGACGAGTTGACCCGCCTGTCCACCGAGGCCGAGGTGTTGGAATATGCCGGCGCCTTCATGCAGCTCTACCGGGAAGAGGGCCATTATCTGGAACGCACCGCGCCCTACGTCGAGCGGGTCGGCATGGCCCATATCAAGGCCCATATCCTCGACGACGATGCCGGGCGCAAGGCGCTTTATGCCCGCTTCCTGTTCTCGCAAAGCTTCGCCCAGGACGACCCGTGGGCGGAACGGGCGACCGGCGGCATCGATACCCATGAATTCCAACCCCTGGCCGTGGTGAGCTGAGATGATGGACTGGATCGATATCGGCACCCTGGCCGACATTCCCCGCCTGGGGGCGCGCACGGTGGAAACCCATATGGGACAGGTGGCGGTGTTCCGCACCGGCGACGACGAGGTTTTCGCCCTCATCAACAAATGCCCGCACAAGAACGGGCCGTTGTCGGAAGGCATCGTCATGGGCCGCAAGGTCGCCTGCCCGCTGCATAATTGGGTCATCGACCTCAACAGCGGCGAGGCCCAGGCCCCGGACGAAGGCTGCACCACCCCCCTGCCCCTGCGCGACGAGGGCGGGCGGCTGTTGCTGGGCTTGACCACGGCAAAAAAGGTGGCCCATGGCTGACCGCATCCGCACCACCTGTCCCTATTGCGGCGTCGGCTGCGGCGTCATCGCCGAAAAGTCCGCCGACGGCTGGGTGGTGCGGGGCGACCCGGAACACCCGGCCAATTACGGGCGATTGTGTTCCAAGGGCACGGCGCTGGGCGACACCTTGGGCCTGGAAACCCGACTTTTATATCCCGTGGTCGATGGCAGGCGCACCGATTGGGACAGCGCCATCACCGAAGCGGCGGGGCGCATCCGCGCCGTCACCGATCTGCACGGCCCCGATTCCTTCGCCTTCTACCTGTCCGGTCAATTGCTGACCGAGGATTATTACGCCGCCAACAAGCTGGCCAAGGGCTATTTGGGCACCGCCAACGTCGACACCAATTCGCGCCTGTGCATGGCCTCGACCGTGGCCGGGCATCGCCGCGCCTTCGGCGCCGACACCGTGCCGGGATGCTATGACGACCTGGAACAGGCCGATCTGGTGGTGCTGGTGGGCTCGAACCTGGCGTGGTGCCATCCGGTGCTGTTCCAGCGGCTGAAAAAAGCGCGCGAGCAGCGTGCTACCCAAGTGGTAGTCATCGACCCCCGCCGCACCGATAGCTGCGACATCGCCGATCTGCATCTGGCCCTGGCGCCGGGCAGCGACGTCGCCTTGTTCAACGGATTGCTCGCCCATTGCGAAGCGGCGGGCGTGCTGGATTTCGCCTTCATCGACGCCCATACCAACGGCTTCACCGAAACCCTGGCGGCGGCGCGCGCCGACAGCGTCAGCGCCACCGGCCTCGACCGCACCCTGTTGACCCGCTTTTTCGATCTGTTCGCCACCACGCAAAAGGTGGTCACCGTATTCAGCCAGGGCGTCAACCAGTCGTCGGCGGGCACCGACAAGGTCAACGCCATCATCAACGTCCATCTGGCCACCGGACGCATCGGCCATGCCGGCATGGGGCCGTTCTCGGTCACCGGCCAGCCCAACGCCATGGGCGGGCGCGAAGTGGGCGGACTGGCCAACCAACTGGCCGCCCATATGGGCTTCGACCCCACCAGCATCGACCGCGTCCGCCGCTTCTGGGACGCCCCCAAGATGGCGAAGAAGGAAGGGCTGAAGGCGGTCGACCTGTTCCGCGCCATGGATGCCGGCAAGATCAAGGCGGTGTGGATCATGGCCACCAACCCCGCCGTCAGCCTGCCCGAGACCGATCTGGTCCGCCGCGCCTTGGCCAAATGCCCGGTGGTCATCGTCTCGGATTGCGTCATCGATTCCGACACCTTGCGTTTCGCCCATATCAAGCTGCCGGCCCATGGCTGGGGCGAGAAAAGCGGCACGGTGACCAATTCGGAACGCACGATTTCACGGCAATTGCCATTCTTGCCCCCTGCGGGCGAGGCCAAGCCCGATTGGTGGGCCTTGGCCCGCGTCGCCCAGGCGCTGGGCCATGGCGATGCCTTCGGCTGGCGCGGCCCGGAAGCCATCTTCCGCGAATATGCCGCCCTCACCGGATTCGAGAATGGCGGCAGCCGCGACCTTGACCTGTCGATCAGCCAGATCAACGATTACGACCGTTTCAGCCCGTTCCAATGGGGGGCCAAGCGCTTCTTCGGCGATGGCCGCTTCTTCACCGCCGACAGTCGCGCCGTGCTGGTGCCGGTCAACCACCGTCCGCCCAAGGAAAGCCCGACCGTCACCTATCCACTGCGCCTGAACACCGGACGCTATCGCGACCATTGGCACACCCTGACCCGCACCGCCCTGGCGCCCCGGCTGTCGGGGCACCGCGATCAGGCTTTAGCCGACATCCACCCCGCTGACGCTGAAAAACTGGGCATCATCGATGGTGCCCTGGTCACGGTGAAAAGCCGCCTGGGCCGCATGGTCGTCCGCGCCCGCCTGACGGCGGAGCAGGCGCCCGGCCATGTCTTCGTCCCCATGCACTGGAACGACTGCCATGCCGCCCAAGGATTGGTCGGGCGGCTGCTGCCCGGCCACACCGACCCGCAATCGGGACAGCCGGAATCAAAGCATGCGGCGGTTTCCGTCACCCCCTACGCCACCGCTTGGGCCGGTCTGCTGATCGCTGCCGACGCCCCCGCCCCGCAAGCGCCATGGTGGAGCCGCCATCGCCTGGACGGCGCCCAGGCCACCGAACTGGCCGGCAGCGACAATACCCAGCTCGATGGTCTGATCGAGCAGTTGAACAGCCATTTCGACGGTCAGGTGCTGGAGGTGCGGGACCGGGCCAAGGGAATCATCCGCCACGCCTGGGTCAAGGACGGAAAATTGCAGGCGGCCCTGTTCATCGCCCCCGATCGCCCCGACATGGCACGGGGCTGGATCGCCGGGCTGATCGGCAAGGCTTTGTCCGACGGCAGCGACCGCGCCGCCATCCTGGCCGGCAAGGCGCCGGGCCGTCATGTCGACCAAGGCCCGATCATCTGCGCCTGTTTCTCGGTCGGCCTGCACACCATCACCCATTTGATCGCCAGCGGCCAGGCGGCGGATGTGGCCCAGATCGGCGCGGCACTGAAGGCCGGCACCGGCTGCGGCTCGTGCATCCCCGAACTGAAGGCGCTGTTGGGCCAGCGTGAAGTGGCGGTGGCCTGACGGCTGGACAAGGCCAAAGCGGCGGGGTCTACTGAAAGCCCCCGTCGCCCAAGGATTTTTTCATGCGCCTTGCCGATTCCGTCCTGCAATCCTGGCTGTCCGAGGATGCCCCCTTCGGCGACCTCACCACCCAATCCCTGGGTATCGGCACGGCACCGGGTCACATGAGCTTTGCCGCCCGCAATGCCATGGTGCTGGCCCTGGCCCCGGAAGCCGCCCGCCTGCTGGAACTGGCCGGGGCCAAGGTGGAGATGCTGGCCGGCGACGGCTCGCATCTGGCTGCCGGTGACATCATCCTGACCGCCACGGGCCGCGCCCAGGCGCTGTTGCTGGGCTGGAAAGTGGCGCAGACCCTGCTGGAAATGGCCTCGGGCATGGCCAGTTCCGCCGCTGCCATCGTCGCCGCCGCCCACGCGGTGGACAGCCGCATCACCGTCGCCTGCACCCGCAAATCCTTTCCCGGTACCCGCGCGGTGGCGGTCAAGGCGATCATCGCCGGCGGCGCCGTGCCGCATCGTCTGGGCCTGTCGGAAACCGTGCTGGTCTTCGCCGAGCATCTCACCTTCACCGGCCATCGCCCGCTTTCCGGCGTGGTGGCAGAGTTGAAGCAACGCTGCCCGGAAAAGAAGATCGTCATGGAAGTGGCCGATCTGGACACGGCCCTCAGCGCCGCTCAGGCCGGGGTGGACGTGTTGCAACTGGAGAAATTCACCCCGCCTCAGGTGGCGGAAGCCGCCCATGCCTTGGCCGATTGGCCGGGCACCCTTGCCGCCGCCGGTGGCGTCAACGCGGCCAATGCTGCGGATTACGCCCGCGCGGGCGCGCGAGTGTTGGTGACCTCGGCCCCCTATTGGGCACCGCCCAAGGATGTGGCCGTGAAAATCGGGGTATAAAGAAAAAAGCCGGGCACGAGGCCCGGCTTTTCCGTGATGCGACAAAGCCTCAGGCGACCTTGAAATCGGCCTCGGTCTTGCTGCGCAGTTCCTCGACGGTGACGCCGTCGGCCATTTCCAGCAAGGTCATGCCGCCTTGGCCGTGCTTGTCAATGGCGAACACCGCCAGATCGGTGATGACGATGTCGACGACACCGGCCCCGGTCAGCGGCAGGTTACAGGCCTTCAGCAGCTTCTTTTCGCCGTCCTTGGCGGTGTGTTCCATCACCACCACCACCTTCTTGACGCCGGCGACCAGATCCATGGCGCCGCCCATGCCCTTGACCATCTTGCCCGGAATCATCCAGTTGGCCAGATCGCCGTTTTCGGCCACCTGCATGGCGCCCAGAATGGACAGGTCGATGTGACCGCCGCGGATCATGGCGAAGCTGTCGGCGGAGGAGAAAAACGACGAGGTCGGCAATTCGGTAATGGTCTGCTTGCCGGCATTGATCAGATCGGGGTCTTCGTCACCGTCAAACGGGAACGGGCCCATGCCGAGCATGCCGTTTTCCGACTGCAACGTCACTTCCATGCCGTCGGGGATGAAATTGGCAACCAGGGTGGGGATGCCGATGCCCAGGTTGACGTAAAAGCCATCCTGAAGTTCGCGGGCGGCACGGGCCGCCATTTCGTCACGAGTCCAAGCCATCGTTTTTTCCCCTTCAGACCCGCTTGCGGGTGGTGCGCTGCTCGATGCGCTTTTCGTAGTTCTTGCCCAGGATGATGCGCTTCACATAGATGCCGGGCGTGTGGATGTGGTCGGGGTCGATTTCGCCCGGCTTCACCAGATGCTCCACTTCCGCCACGGTGATCTTGCCGGCGGTGGCCATCATCGGGTTGAAGTTGCGCGCCGTCTTGCGATAGACCAGATTGCCCTCGGTGTCGCCGGTCCAGGCCTTGACGATGGACAGATCGGCGACCAGACCGGTTTCCATCACATACTT
Source organism: Magnetospirillum gryphiswaldense MSR-1 v2 (assembly GCF_000513295.1). Lineage (NCBI taxonomy): Bacteria > Pseudomonadati > Pseudomonadota > Alphaproteobacteria > Rhodospirillales > Rhodospirillaceae > Magnetospirillum > Magnetospirillum gryphiswaldense. Next base: position 207,925 of record NC_023065.1, on the reverse strand, counting down.
CTCGCCATTGAATTCGCGCACTTCCTTGCCGTCGGCGACGATGGTGCCGACGCCGGTCTTGGTGAAGAAGGCGGGAATGCCGGCGCCGCCGGCGCGGATGCGTTCGGCCAGGGTGCCTTGCGGGTTGAATTCCAGCTCAAGCTGGCCCGACAGGTATTGCTGGGCGAACAGCTTGTTCTCGCCCACATAGGACGACACCATCTTCCGGATCTGGCCCGCGTCCAGCAGGCGGCCCAGGCCCCAGCCGTCGACGCCGCAATTGTTGGAGATGACAGTCAGATCCTTGACCCCGGATTCCTTGATCGCTTCGATCAGGTTCTCGGGGATGCCGCACAGGCCAAAGCCGCCGGCCATGATGGTCATGCCGTCGCGCAGCAGCCCGGCAAGGGCGCTCGTAGCGTCTGAATGGACTTTTCGCATGGTATCCTTTGCCCGTTTCATGGCGGCCGTGGGCCGGCCTGCCTCCCTTGAGCCCGACGGCTCACCCGTCCGGCTGTGGCCCCGACCTTACCCCGAAGCGATGGGGCGGAAAAGAGCCTTGGGCATAAATTGGCAAGTCCAGGCCGATTTCAAGCCCGTCGCATCCGTGCGGCAAATGCTGTGACGACACTTGCCTTCGCGCCTGCACAATGATCTATACTGGCGGTACCGCCATCGCCACCCGCAACCCCCGAGGAATCATGCCGCTGTATTCCTTTCAGTGCTCGGACTGCCAGGCCGAATTTGAAACCCTGGTGCGATCGTCGGATACGCCCACCTGCCCGCAATGCGGCAGCGCCAAGCTGGAACGGACGATCGGATCGCTGGCCCCCGCCGGCAAGAGCGCGGGTTTGATTTCCGCCGGTCGAGCCCAGGCCGCGCGGGAAGGCCACTTCAGCAATTATTCCAAATCGGAACTGAAGGGCCTCAGGAAATAGGGCCGTCCAGCACGGTCTTTTCAAAGCGCTGCGCCGTCATCGGTCGCCCGTACAGGAATCCCTGCGCCAGATCACAGCCGTGATGGCGCAGGAATTCCACCACCTCGGTTACCTCGACCCCCTCGGCGATGACCTCCAGCTTCAGGCTGTGGGCCATCTGGATGATGGCCTGGGTGATGGCGGCGTTGTCGGTATCGGTATGGACGTCACGGACGAAGGATTGATCGATCTTCAGCTTGTCGACGGCAAAACGCTTCAGATAAGCCATGCTGGAATAGCCGGTACCGAAATCGTCGATAGACAGTTGCACCCCCAAGGCGCCCAACCGCCGGGTCATGTCCATCACTGCTTCGTGGTCCTGGATCATGATGGATTCGGTCAGTTCCAGCTCCAGCGAATGCGGCGCCAGACCGCTTTCCTCCAGCGCCTCGCGCACCGCCCGTTCCAGATCGCCGCGGCGGAATTGCAGGGCCGACAGGTTGACCGCCATGGTCAGGGCGTGCCCCCCCGCCTGCCACAACGCCGCCTGACGGCACGCCTGACGCAACACCCAATCGCCCATGGGCACGATCAGCCCGCTATCCTCGGCCACCGGGATGAATTCCGCCGGTGACACCAGCCCGCGTTCCGGGTGGTTCCAGCGGATCAGCGCCTCGGCCCCCACCACGGCACCGCCGGCCAGGGATACTTGCGGCTGAAAATACAATTGGAACTCGCCCCGTTCCAGCGCCCGATGCAGGCCGCTGCGCAGGGCCAGATGGGCCACCGCGTCGGCATTCATGCGGGCGGCGAAGAAGCGATAAGTGGACCGCCCGCTTTCCTTGGCGTGGTACATGGCCGCGTCGGCTTTTTTCATCAACGTGTCGAAATCGTGCCCATCCTCGGGGAACATGGCGATGCCCATGGACAGGGTCGAGGTGACTTCCTGACCCTCGATGGTGATGGGCGGGGCCACGCTTTTATGGATTTTCTCGGCCACCTCGACCACGCCGTCGGCGTCGCGCACGGCATTGAGGACGATGACGAATTCGTCACCGCCCAGCCGGGCGATGGTATCGCTTTCGCGCACGCATTGACGCAGGCGCCATGCCACGTCCTTCAACAGCCGATCCCCCGCCGCATGGCCCAGTGAATCGTTGACGGTCTTGAACTGATCCAGATCCAGGAACATCAAGGCGACGCGGCGCCCTTCCCGTTCGGCCAGAGCGATGGCACGGTCCACCCGGTCTTGCAGCAACAAACGGTTGGGCAATTCGGTCAAGGGATCGTGATGGGCCATAAACTCCAGCCGGTCCTGGGCGTTCTTGCGCTCGGTGATGTCGCGGACCACCACCAGCAAACGATTTTGGCCATCGCTGAAGCGGGCCAACCGCATGGACACCTCGACCCAAAACAGGCTGCCGTCCAGGCGCCTTGCATGCCAGTCGAATTGCTGCGGCTGGCCGGCGGCGGCGGCCCTCAACCATACCTGAGCCTCGGCTGCGCCATAGGGCGACACCCCCGCGCTGCACATTCCGACGTCGATCCGGTCCACCGGCAGATCGCCCATGCCGTACATGTCGCGCATGCGCTGATTGACCATCAACAGCCGCCCGGTATCGGCGCGATGGATGAAGATGGCGTCGTTGACGTGATCGAAAATGGTGCGGAACCGGCCTTCGCTTTCCGCCAATTCGTCCAAGGCCAGGGTAAGACTCTGGGTCTTGTGCGCAACCTGACGGCGCAACAGCCAGTTCCAGATCAGCAGCAAAAGGGCGACGGCCAGCACCGCCAGCACGTATTTCCCCATCTCCCGCCAGACCTCGGCCTGGACCCGATCGTTGAGGGAAAAGCCGAACCAACGCTCCTCGATGGCCTGACGTTCACGCGGGGAAATCAGGTCGAAGCCCTGACGCAAGACATGCATCAGTTCCGGGCGATCCTTGGCCACCGCCCAATGGAACTGGCCGGAATAAAGCGGCTGGGTATGGCGCAAGACATCCTGCATGCCCTTTTTGTACATCAGGTACAAAGCCGGCGGCTTATCGATGCAGGCCACCAGGGTTTCCCGCGCGGCCATGGCGTCGATGATGGCCTCGTAGCTGGGATAGGGGCGGATACTGGCGATACCGCGGGCCTTCAGCCAGTCGACGCAGGCGTCACCGTCCTTGGCGCCGATGGTGAAGCCCTTGAGCGAGGTGACATCGACGATGCCCGACAGGTCGGAATGAAAGAAGATGGGCACGTCCAAGGTGGCATAGGGGGCGGAGAAGGCCAGAACCCGCTCCCGCGCCTCGGTGCGGAAGACGGTGTCGATGGCGTCGGCCTGACCGGCGGCCATGCGGCGTTGCGCCTCGGCCCAATCCAGCCCTTGCAGATCAACGGCGATGCCGGTGCGTTCCGACCACAGGGACCAAAGGTCGCGCAAAATACCCTGCAACCGCCCGTCCTGGTCACGAAAGATATAAGGCGGATAATTGTCGTCGGTGACCACGATGATGGATTGCGGCGGGGCGACCTCCTCGGCTCGGGCCACGGGCGCCAGCATGACGACAAGACACAGCGCCACCACGCAAGTGCGGGTGCGATCCAGCAACGCAACCCCCCAGCGTCCGGCATCCACTCTCATGCCGCCATGGTGCCGGATCGGGCCGGGGGTTGACAAGCGGCAACACCCGGATGCGCACAGCACATAAAATAGGCATGTGCACATGCGCCTATTTTTCAGCCAAATCATCCCTGGCTGTGCTAGGGTGCCCGGAACGATTCCAGTCTTCGCGCATCTTTCCGAGGAACCATGGGCATTCACGTCAAACTGCGTCACACCACCCGCTACAGCTATGACCGCCCGGTCACCCTTTCCCCCCAGATCGTCCGCCTGCGCCCGGCGCCGCATAGCCGTACCCCGGTGCTGTCCTATTCGCTGGACATCCGGCCCAAGGGTCACTTCATCAACTGGCAACAGGATCCGCAGGGCAATTGGCTGGCCCGGCTGGTGTTCCCCGAGAAGGTCAGCGAATTCGTCGTCGACGTCGATCTGGTCGCCGACATGTCCATCGTCAATCCGTTCGACTTCTTCCTCGAGGAATCGGCGGAAAACTTCCCCTTCGCCTATGCGCCCGAACTGGACCACGAATTACGGCCCTTTCAGCTGACGGAAGAGGCCGGACCGCTGCTTCGGGCCTATGTGGACTCCATTTCCCGCGAGCCCATGCAGACCACCAATTTCCTGGTGGCGCTGAACCAGCGCCTGCAACAGGATATCAGTTACACCATCCGCATGGAGCCGGGCGTGCAGACGCCCGAACAGACCCTATCCTTGCGCACCGGATCGTGCCGCGATTCCGCTTGGCTGCTGGTGCAGATCTTGCGGCATCTGGGGCTGGCGGCGCGCTTCGTCTCCGGCTACCTGATCCAGTTGGTCCCCGACGTCAAGGCGCTGGAGGGCCCGGTCGGGGCCGACCACGACTTCACCGACCTGCACGCCTGGACCGAGGTCTATTTGCCCGGTGCCGGCTGGATCGGCCTGGACCCCACCTCGGGCCTGCTGACCGGTGAAGGTCATATTCCGCTGGCGGCATCGCCCGACCCCTCCTCGGCCGCGCCCATCACCGGGGCGGTGGAAGCGTGCACGGTCGGCTTCGACCATCGCATGGAAGTGATCCGGGTGCTGGAAACGCCCCGCGTCACCAAGCCCTATAGCGACGAACAATGGCAGGCGGTGCTGGCCCTGGGCCAACAGGTGGACCAGCGCCTGCACGCCGGCGACGTGCGCCTGACCCAAGGCGGCGAGCCCACCTTCGTCTCGGCGCTGGACATGGAAGCGGATGAGTGGAACACCGACGCCGTCGGTCCGACCAAACGCGCCTATGCCGACCAATTGATCCGCCGCCTGCGCGACCGCTTCGCCCCCGGCGCCATGATCACCCACGGCCAGGGCAAGTGGTATCCGGGGGAAAGCCTGCCGCGCTGGGCCTATGCCCTGACCTGGCGCGACGACGAAGAACTGGTCTGGCGCAACCCGGCCCTAATCGGCCAGGAAGGTCAGGCCGACAATCCCAGCGTCGCCATGTCGGAAACCTTCGCCGTGCAACTGGCGGAAAAGCTGGGGGTGGACGACCAGTTCATCCACCCGGCCTATGAGGACGCCGCCTATTATCTGATGCGCGAACAGGATCTGCCGATCAACGTCACCCCCGACGACGCCCGTCTGGCCGATTCCGAGGAACGCGCCCGTCTGGCCCGCGTCTTCCGCCACGGCCTGGGCAACCCGGTCGGCCATGTGCTGCCGTTGCAGCCCTGGCAGGCCAAGGACGGCAACCGCTGGATATCGGGGGCCTGGCCGACCCGCGACGGTCGCATCGTCACCATCCCCGGCGATTCGCCCTTGGGCTTCCGCCTGCCGCTGGATTCCCTGCCCCATATCGAGCCGGAAGATTATCCGTTCCACGCCGAGCGCGACCCCTTCGAGCCGCGCGGCAACTTGCCGCCGCGCCAGCGCGCGCCCCAGCCGGCGCGCCAGCACAGCATGACCAGTCGCGCCGCGGCGGAACCGTCGGATGCCCGCGTCATCGGGCAAAATGTCGGCAAGCCGCAAGCCTTGCGCCAGACCGACAAGGGCATGGTCTCGGACAATGTGCGCACCGCCCTGTGCATCCAGCCGCGCGAAGGCCATCTGTGCGTGTTCCTGCCGCCGGTGGAAACCGCCGAGCAATATCTCGACCTGATCGAGGCCATCGAGGACACCGCCACCCAATTGAACCAGCCGGTACGGCTGGAAGGCTATCCCGCCCCCAACGACCCGCGGCTGAAGACCATCAAGGTCACCCCCGATCCCGGCGTCATCGAGGTCAACGTCTCGCCCGTCACCTCGTGGCTCGAATTGGTGCGCGACACCGAGGCCTTGTACGAGGAAGCCCATCTGACCCGGTTGGGCACGGAAAAATTCATGATCGACGGCCGCCACGTCGGCACCGGCGGCGGCAATCACATGGTGTTGGGCGGGGCCACCCCCGCCGACAGCCCGTTCCTGCGCCGTCCCGACCTGCTGGGCAGCCTGATCCGCTTCTGGCAGAACCATCCCAGCCTGTCCTATCTGTTCTCGGGCCTGTTCATCGGCCCGACCAGCCAGCACCCGCGCGTGGACGAAGCCCGCGACGACACCTTGTACGAGTTGGAAATCGCCCTGGCGCAATTGCCGCCGGCAGGCACCGATTGCCCGCCCTGGCTGGTGGACCGCATTTTGCGCAACGTGCTGGTGGATTCCACCGGCAACACCCACCGCACCGAAATCTGCATCGACAAACTTTATTCCCCCGACGGCCCGACCGGGCGGTTGGGCCTGGTCGAGTTCCGCGCCTTCGAGATGCCGCCCCATGCGCGCATGAGCCTGGTGCAGCAATTGCTGCTGCGGTCGCTGATCGCCGCCTTCTGGGATCGGCCTTACACGGCGCCGCTGGTGCGCTGGGGCAGCGCCTTGCGCGACCGCTTCATGCTGCCGCACTGGATCGAGCGTGATCTGGCCGAGGTGGTGGAGTATCTGCGCAGCCAGGACATCGCCTTCGACCCGGCATGGTTCGCCCCCCATCTGGAATTCCGCTTCCCGGTGGTCGGCGAGATCAGCCACCAGGGCATCCGCCTGGAGATCAGGAACGCCCTGGAACCCTGGCATGTGATGGGCGAGGAACCCGGCGCCGGCGGTACCGTGCGCTATGTGGATTCGTCGGTGGAACGCCTGCAGGTCAAGGCCGACAACCTGCTGGGCGAACGCTATCGCATCGCCTGCAACGGCGTGCTGATGCCGCTGGCGGCCACCGGCACCAATGGCCAATGGGTGGCGGGGGTGCGCTATCGGGCCTGGGCGCCGGCCTCGTGCCTGCACCCGACCATCGGTATCCATTCACCCTTGGTGTTCGACCTGATCGACACCTTGAACGGAGTGTCGGTGGCCGGCTGCACCCATCACGTCGTCCATGAGGGCGGGCGCAGTTATTCCACTTTCCCGGTCAATTCCTATGAGGCCGAGGCGCGACGGCGCGCACGCTTCTTCCCCTTTGGTCATTCCCATGGCAGGGTGCAGACCAATCCTGGGCGCATCCATCCCGATTATCCGGGGACACTGGACCTCAGGCTGCAATAGGGGAGGCAAAGATCAGGCGCCGACAAACCGACTGGCAGAACGCCCAGCCGATCCTGGTGGAACATATCTACGTTCCCCCCACCGGCGTGCATGACGAGATGGTCGGGGCCGATGGCCAGCCCCGGCCCCATTGGCGTGCCTTCCTCGATTCCTTCGCCGGCCTGTCGGCGGAAGATCTGGTGCAGCGCTGGGAGTTGGGCCAGAACCTGCTGCGCGACAACGGTGTCACCTATAACGTCCATGGCGACCCCGAGGGGCTGGAACGGCCCTGGACGCTGGACCCGCTGCCGCTGCTGCTGCCCGCCGCCGAATGGGACTGGATCGCCCGCGCCGTCGCCCAGCGCGCCGGCCTGCTGAACGAGGTCATGGCCGATCTCTACGGCAAGCGGGCCCTGATCGGGCTGGGCCTGATTCCGCCGGCCTTGTTGCACGCCAATCCGGCTTTCCTGCGCCCCTGCCATGGCTGGATGCCGGCGGGCGGCCACCATCTGCACGTCTATGCCGCCGATCTGGTGCGCGGCGCCGATGGCGGCTGGCGGGTGCTGGCCGACCGGACCGAAAGCCCGGCGGGCGCCGGCTATGCCCTGGAAAACCGCACCATCGTCAACCGCGTGCTGCCCGAGCAGTTCCGCGCCAGCCATATCGAGCGGCTGGCGCCGTTCTTCGAAGCCCTGCGCCGCTCGCTGCACGCCATGGCGCCCAGGCGCACCGACACCCCACGCGTGGTGCTGCTGACCCCCGGCCCCTATAACGAAACCTATTTCGAGCACGCCTTCCTGGCCCGCCATCTGGGCCTGACCCTGGTCCAGGGCGAAGACCTGACCGTGCGCGACGGCAACGTCTATATGAAGACGCTGACCGGGTTGCAGCAGGTGGATGTGATCTGGCGCCGCACCAACGGCGAATGGTGCGACCCGCTGGAACTCAGGGGCGATTCCACCTTGGGCGTGGCCGGGCTGGTACAATCGGCCCGCGCCGGCAACGTTGCCATCGTCAACGCCCTGGGCTCGGGTCTGCTGGACGGCGGCGCCATCCAAAGCTTTCTGCCGGCCATTTCCCGCCATCTGCTGGGCGAAAGCCTGATGATGGGCTCGGTGCCGTGCTGGTGGTGCGGCAATGACCAGGACCGTGCCTTCGTCGCCGACAATTTGGACCGGCTGGTGCTGCGCCCGGCCTTCCACAACCGCATCAGCCCGCGCCTGGGGTCCAACCTGTCGGGGCTGGAACGTCAGGCCGCGCTGGCCGACATCCAGTCCAGGCCCACCGATTGGGTGGCCCAGCAGGTGGACAATCTGTCCACCGTGCCGGTGTGGGGCGATGGCGGCTTCCTGCCCCGCTCCATGGTGTTGCGGGTGTTCGCCGCCTTCGGCGAGAACGGCTGGCAGGTGATGCCCGGTGGCCTCGCCCGCGTCTCCAGCCAGGCCGACCTGCTGACCGCGCGGCTGCAAACCGGCGGCGGCGGCAGCAAGGATCTGTGGATCATCGCCGACCAGACCTCGTCCGCCGCCTTGCAACCCCGGGGCCGTGCCGCCCCGGTCAAGCTGGTGCGCGGCAACCGCGACCTGCCCTCACGCGTCGCCGACAACATGTTCTGGCTGGGCCGCTATGTGGAACGCTGCGAGGGCTCGACCCGCTTGCTGCGCGCGGCCATCGCCCGTATCGAGGAAGCGCTGGACCAGAACGATCCGGCCCGCGCCATCTATACCGCCCGGGTGATGGCGCGGCTGGGCCTGTTCATCCCGCCCGAGGCGCTGGAAGCGCCGGAGACCCTGCCCCGCGCCCTGATGGCCCACCATCTGGGCGGCGGTGAAGGCGGCCTGAGCGAACAGGTCGACCGCCTGCTGCGCGTGGTGCTGAACCTGCGCGACCGCCTGTCGGTGGATACCTGGCGCGCGTTGCAGCGCCTGCGCGACGACGTCCGCCGCCTGCACCTGGACAACCAGCGCGGCGACACCTTGTCGCGGCTGAACGATCTGATCCTGACCGTCGAGGCGGTCAACGGCCTGTCCATGGAAAACATGACGCGCGGACCGTTGTGGCTGTTCATGGATTCGGGCCGACGGATCGAACGCGCCGTCACCATCGTCGACACCCTGGGCGGCGCCCTGGCCGATGCCGACAATGAAGACGCGGTGCCCATGGAGGTGCTGCTGGATTTGTGGGACAGCGCCATGACCTATCGCTCGCGCTATCTGGCGGCACCGCGTCTGGCCGCCGTGCTCGACCTGCTGCTGTGCGACGAGAACAACCCGCGCTCGCTCGGCTTCCAACTGGCGGCCTTGTCCGACCACATGGACAGTCTGGCCCAGATCGCCGGCAGCAATGGTTTCCTGCGGGCGGAACAACGGCTGATGACGGTCTTGTGCGGCACCGTGCGCACCACCGACGCCCTGGTCCTGGCCCGCTATGACCGCGATGGCGGCTATCATGACGCCGAACGGTTACTGGAAAACCTGCGTTCGCGCCTGTGGGAAGTGTCGGAAGTGCTGTCGCGCGAATATTTCAGCCACGCACAATGGCGTTTGCCGGTGCGACCGCCGGAGTTGCTGGCATGAAATACCGGGTCCGCCATCTGACCGTCTATGAATATGGCGAGGCGGTGCTGCTGTCGCACCATGCCGCCCATTTGCGCCCGCGTCAGGTCTACAACCAAAATTACGACAAGGTGCGGCTGACCATTCGCCCCAATCCAGCGGTACTGCGCGACGGTCAATTGGATTATTTCGGCAATCCCACCACCTTCTTCACCATCCAGGATTCCCATTCCAAGCTGGAGATCGAGGCCAGTTTCGAGGTGGAAACCAGCCCGTCCTTCGGTCTTTACAACCTGGATGGCCCGTCCTGGGATCAGGTGCGCGCCGATCTGGCCGCCGCCACCGCGCCGCATCTGGAAGAGGCCATGGACTTCCTGTTTCCGTCGCCGCAAGTCCCGCTGCTGGACGCCGCCGCCCATTACGCCGCCCCCAGCTTCCCCCCCGGTCGTCCCCTGGCCCAGGCGGTGCTGGATCTGAACAGCCGCATCTTCCGCGATTTCACCTTCGATCCGGTGGCCACCAGCATCGGTACGCCGCTTTCCACCGTGTTCGCGCAACGGCGCGGGGTGTGCCAGGACTTCGCCCATGCCGCCATCGCCTGCCTGCGGGCCATGGGACTGGCGGCGCGCTACGTCAGCGGCTATATCCGCACCATCGCCCCGCCGGGCGGGCAAAAGCTGGTGGGCGCCGACGCCTCGCACGCCTGGGCCTCGGTGTTCATTCCCGGTTGGGGCTGGCTGGATATCGACCCCACCAACAACAAGCCCGCCGGCGAAGACCATGTGGTGGTGGCCTGGGGCCGCGACTACGACGACGTCAGCCCGATCAAGGGCGTGGTGTTGGGCGGCGGCGAACACAGCATCCACGTGGCGGTGGACGTGGTTGAAATATAGCGGTTACTCGGGGGGAAATAGGCCCAGGACAGTCCTGCGCCTTTTTTCACTTTTGCCGTTTACCGCCTTTGCTCGGCAAAGGCGGGAGAAAGGGCGAAGCCCGCGCGGAAAGCTTGCTTGAGCACGGGCTTTCCTGACCAATATCGGGGAAAAGTACACTGAGGCGAAGCCGAGGGACGTTTCCCCGGGCGGCTATTCCGCCGCCTTGGTCAGGTATTGCTCGACCGGCACCTCGTCGATCTGCTCGGGCAGCAAGAAGCGTTCGGCATAGGTCTTGTAGACCCCCGACGACAGGAACAGGTCGAACAGATCGGGGTCGATGTGCTTGTCCTTTTTGAAGAAGGACAGGATCTTGATGGATTCCGACAGCGTCTTGGCCTTTTTGTACGGGCGATCCGACGCGGTCAGCGCCTCGAAGATATCGGCGATGGCCATGATGCGCGACGGCACCGACAGCCCGTCGGCCCCGATCTTGCGTGGATAACCGGTGCCGATCATGGTTTCGTGGTGGGTGCCGGCATATTCGGGCACGCGCTTCATGTGCTTGGGGAACGGCAGGCCTTCCAGCATGGCGATGGTCTGCATGATGTGTTCGTTGATCTTGAAGCGCTCTTCTTCCGACAGCGTGCCGCGGCTGACCGACAGGTTGTAGACCTCGCCGAAATTGTAGAGATTGTCGGGGATGTTGACGTTGAAGCCGAAGCCGGCATAACGCTCTTTGCCGCCGGGACGCGGGATGATGTGCCAGGACTTGTCGTCCAGCAACTTTTCCAGGGTCGGCAATTGCGGTTCCTCGGCGGGGAAACGCTTCAGTTCCTCGTGCGACAGGCCCAGGCGGTCGTTGAAGGTGCGCACCCAGGTGTGCTGGGCGATCTGCTTCAACCGCTCGACCTTGTCGGGGGCCATGAACTCGCCGCCCACATTGCATTCGGCGACAAAGGCGAAATCGTCCAGCAACTGGGTACGGCGGCTTTCCATGCGCTGGCGCAATTCGGCCTCGTCGTGGTCGCCGGAAACCACGCCTTGCATGTATTCGATCACCGCGTCGCGCAGCAGCACTTCAAAGCGCATGCGCACTTCGTGGATACGGTTGTAGATGGTCTCCAGCTTGGTCGCCTTGTCGACCACGTATTCCGGCGTCACCACCTTGCCGCAATCGTGCAGCCAAGCCCCGATCTTGAATTCACGCCATTCCTCTTCGGTCGTGAAGGCGAAATCGGCCAGCGGACCGTTGTCCACCTTGCCGGCTTCCTCGGCCAGCATCAGCGCCAGTTCGGGCACGCGTTCGCAATGGCCGCCGGTATAGGGGCTTTTGGCGTCGATGGCGCCGGCGATGATCTTGATCATCGAGTCCATCAACTCTTCCTGGGCGTCCAGCAATTGGCGATTATAAAGCGCGGTGGCCGCCTGGGCCGACAGGGCCTCGACGAAGCTTTGGATGCCGGGGTCGAAGGGAATGATGTCGTTGGTGCCCGGCACACGGGCGTTGATCAATTGCAGCGCGCCGATGACGTCGCCGCCGCGCGGCTTCAACGGCACGGTCAGGAAGGATTGCGAGCGATAGCCGTTGCGTTCGTCGAAAATCTTGGTGCCCGAGAAGTCGAACTGGCTGGCATCGTAAGCATCGACGATGTTGACGGTAACCTCGGAATTGACGCAATGGCTGACCACGTTGCGGTGATTGGGCTTGCCCTCGGCATCCTTCATGGCCACGGCGGGGATGTTGGGCAACTCGCCCGAGGCACCGCCCACCGCCACCCCCAGGGTGTCGTTGCGCAAAATCTGGAAGCGCAAAGTGTCTTCCTCGGTGCGCATGTAAAGGGTGCCACCATCGGCGTTGGTCAGATCCTTGGCCCCCATCAGGATCATTTCCATCAGCTTGTTGGAATCGCGTTCCGACGACATGGCGATGCCCAGGCCGACCAGTCGCTCCAGCTTCACCTGGGCGATTTCCAGCGCCTTGGCCTTCTGTGCCAGCGATTCCTTCATCGAGCCGAAAGCCTGGGCCAGGGAATCGAATTCCTGGATCACCGAATCGCCGGGCGCCTGACCGGAAAAATCGAAATGCCGCACCCGCTCGGCTTCCGCCGCCAGCGTGCGCACGGTGGCCGAAAGCCGCCCGGAAAACATCAGGGCCGCCGGCAGGATGATCAGCATGACCAATCCGGCCAGTACCACCATCTGGCCCTGCATGTTGCGGATGTGACTGGTGAAATCGTTGAACGGCGCCAGCACGGCGATGGTGATGGGCAGGCTGTTGTCCACATGCCAGTCGGACAGGCGGACCATCATGGTGCCGCCTTCGCCCTCGACGAAGGTGGCTTCGTCCCGCCTGCCGGCGCCAAGCATGCCGATCAGCACCCGGGCCAACGGCGCATCGATTTCGGCCAAGGGGGCCAGCGGCGCCGTCGCTTCACCCAGCAGGGACCGGCCCGCCGCCAGCACCCGTGCCTTGTCGTCCAAAAGCACGATGCCGCCATTGGCCGACACCCGCTGGCCGCCGACGAACCCATTGAGATCGGCCAAGGTGATGTCGACGCCGAAGACACCGACCTGCCCCGGCAGCCGGCGCGATGCGGTGATGCCCGGCTGTTGCAGCGAGTTGAACAGATAAGGCGCCGAAAGAACCGGCTTATCGACACTGTCCTGGGCCGGCTTGTACCAGCCGCGCGCCCGCGGATCGTAACCGGGCTTGGCGTCGGTCTGGGTCCCCAGCACCGCCCCCGACGGATCGAGGAAGGTCCAATATTGCGTGCGATCCTCGCCCTGGCCGGAAATGGCACGAACGATCATCCCGGTGTTTTCCGGCGCCTTGTGCGCCGCCAGCACGCGGGCATCCTGGCGGGCGGCGATGACTTGCAGGAAGTCGCCGGTCTCGTAGCCGAAATACAGGGAATATAACGACTGGTCCTGGGCCAGGGTGTCGATCAGGAACGGCACCACCGGATGAGCCAGGCCATCGCCGACCACCGGCTCCACCCCGGCGGGCAGACGACCGCCCAAGGCCGCCAAGGTCAGGGTATCGCCCATCTGACGATCCACCTGATCGAGCACGCGCGACGAAATTTCCGAGAACAAGGTGGCGGCCGATTGCTGCGCCGCCTTGGTGCTGGAGTAATAGACGTTGCCGATGGCCGCCAACGTCACCACCACGATCACCGCCAGAATGGCGCTGGTGATACTGACGTGAAAGCGCAGACGCAAACGCTTCGACCCACCCATGGCACCGTTCCTCATCCACCCGTTTCATGCCTTAGATAGCAAAATCCACCAGCGCACACTAGAAACAATATTAACCCTTGGTATTACGCACACATCTGAACAAAGCCGGGAATATCTGGATTATTCATAATTTTGCCATTGCCGCCATTGCCCCCGCCGAGCTTGCCCATTATCCTTTCGCGCGTTTCGATCCGCCCACCGGCATCAGGCGGATCAGTCTTGGGGGGACCAAGGGGTTATGAATCTCAATATCAAGATCAGCGTCCTGTTCGCTGCCATCGCTGCTATGCTGATCGCCTTGCTGATGGTCATCAGCCTGTTCGCGTTCCGCAGCTTTTCCATCGCCTCGTCGTCGGAACATATCCGTACGGCGGCGGAAATCGTGCGCGTGCACCTGACCGAATCCATGATCAACGGCGTCATCGACAAGCGTGAAAGCTTCCTCAAGCGTTTGATGGAAGTCCAGGGCCTGGCCTCGGCCCGGGTGGTGCGCTCGCCCGCCGTGGTCAAGCAATTCGGCTCGGGCCTGCACGAGGAAGCGCCCAGCGACGACTTGGAAAATCAGGTTCTGCGCGAAGGCAAGGCGGTCTACGACATCATCGAGACCGAAAACGACACGCTGATCCGCGGCACCATCCCCTTCATCGCCACCAATCGCGGCGAGCCCAACTGCCTGCAATGCCACGACGTGCAGGAAGGCATGGTGCTGGGTGCCGTCACCATGAAGGTGTCCATCGGCAATCTGAAGACCCAGGCCATGCTGACCGTGGCGGCCCTGATCAGCATCGTCGCCCTGTTCATGGGCATCGCCTTTGTCCTGATCCGCCGCATGATCAACCCGGTCTCGGCCACCGCCATCGATGTGGAAAATGCGGTGCAGCGGGCGCTGCGCGGCGACTTCAAGGCCAAGGTCGACCAGATCACCAAGGATGAGATCGGCCAGATCGCCACCGACATGAACCGGCTGCTGGCCTTCCTCGACCAGGGCCTGACCCGCATCGGCGCCAATGTGGCGCGGCTGACCAGCCGCACGCCGTCGCCCGACGAAAACCAGTTGTCGGCCACCATCGACATGGTCGAGGGACTGACCCGCGCCGCTCATTTCAAGCAGGCCATCGAGGAAGACGAAACCAAGGCGGAAATCCATACCCGTCTGGTCCGCGCCCTGGAAGGCGAATTCGGCATCCGCGAATTTTCCATCTACGAAATGCAGGCCAACAAGAACCACATGACCCCGCTTTACGTGGACGGCCAGCCGCAGGCATCGTGCCGCTGGTGCGACCCACAGATCCTGGTGCGGTCCGAAGGCTGCCGGGCGCGACGCACCGGCCACTTGGTCGATGGCGTCCTCAACCCCGGCATCTGCTATTCGTTCATGCCGCCGGAAGAAGCCATGGACCGCAAGCATATCTGCCTGCCGATCATCCAGTCGGGTGCCGTGGGCAATGTGCTGCAACTGGTCGTCAAGCCTGACGAGGAAGCCGCCATGCAGGAGCAGCTGCCTTACGTCAGCGTCTACCTGCGCGAAGCGGCGCCGGTGCTGGAAACCAAGAAGCTGATGGAAACCCTGCGCGAATCGGCGTTGCGCGATCCCATGACCGGGCTCAACAACCGCCGCTTCCTGGAAGAGTACGTGGACACCCTGGTGGCCAACGTCCAGCGCCGTCAATCCCAGGTCGGCATCATGATGCTGGACCTGGACTTCTTCAAAATGGTCAACGACACCTATGGCCACGATGCCGGCGACGCCGTCATCAAGGCCATGGCCAAGGTGCTGCGCCAGGCGGTCCGCGCTTCCGACATGGTCATCCGCTACGGCGGCGAGGAATTCCTGATCGTGTTGCTAGACGCCTCGCCCGAACAGGCCGACCAGATCGCCGAGAAGATCCGTTCCACCGTCGAGGCCCTGGACATCCAGGCCGGTACCACCGTGCTGCGCAAGACCATCTCCATCGGCGTCGCCGACTTCCCCAGCGACAGCGACACCTTCTGGCAGGCGGTCAAGTTCGCCGACGTGGCGCTGTATCAGGCCAAGGACACCGGTCGCAACAAGGTGGTCCGCTTCAATACCGACATGTGGAAAGACAAGAGTTATTGATCAATCGGGGGGCTTCGGACATCCGCCGAAGCCCCCCGGCTTTTCCCCCGGATCAGAACAGGTCAAGCACCGCCTGATCCGCCTTGCCGGCAAAGGATAAGGCCTGCAGCCCCAATTGCGACCGGGTTTGCAAGGCGACCATATTGGCCCCCTCCTCGTTCAGATCGGCATTGACCAGCTTGCCCGCCCCTTCGCGGGCGATGTCGGCCAAATTCTGGGCGAAACTATCCCGTACCTGCAATAAGGCGATATTGCCGCCCATCTCGGCCATGGTGCTGCGCACCGTGGTCAGCGCCACATCCAGGGCGCTGATGTGAAAGTCGATGTTGTCGAGATAATGGTCTTGGCTTTCCCATGGATATTCATGCAGCGACACCATCACCCCGGGGTAATTCCCGGTGGTGAAGGCGCCGTCGGACAGACCGCTCCCAAGATCATGAACCTCGTCGCCAGGATTGCCGCCGCTGGCCATATAGCCCTGCAAGGCCACCACGGCACGGTATTGCGCGTCGGCGCTCACCGGATTGACGGCATCTTCTCCATCCATGCTCATCACGCCATCGGCATCGGAAACCAAGGCCACGCTGCCGCCCGGGCTTAAGGCCTTCAACGCCCCGATGCCGGTGACCACGGTCTCGGTGGCAACCGCCGACCCGGCACCGGAATTGGTCATGCTGATCATGCTGGCCGCCCAGGCATCGAACCGGGCCTTCACCGCGGCGTCACCGCCATGAGGCCGCGCTGATATCGACGGTCTGCGGCGCCAGTCCCAGACTGGCGGCGTTGATGGTGACTCCCATGATCTCCAGCTTCGACACCGGTTCGGCCCCCAATGGGCTGAGCCGCACCTGCACATTTGCGGCCGGATTGCCGATCAGGTTCATGCCGTTGAAATGGGCATCGTTGGCCACCGCGTCCAGTTGCTCGCGCAACTCGCCATATTGCCGATACAACTGGTGGCGGGTGATCTGGCTTGCTTCCGATTTGGCGGCCAGGGCCAAGCCCTTCATCTGGACGATGATGTCCTCGATACCGGACAAACCCTCCATGGCCGCCTTGATCGAGCCGATGCCGCCGGCAATCCCATCCTTGGTTTCCAGCAATCCCATGGCCCGGTCGCCCAAGGCCCGACCTTGGAAATAGGCAATGGCGTCATCAATAACCGACGCCACCTTCAGACCGGTGGCGAGCCGGCTCTGGGTTCGGCCCCGCAGCGCCTCTGTCGATTGGATGGAGCCAAGGTTCTGCCGCGTTGTCGCGGTCAGGGTCACGTCTGCTGGCATGGTATTCTTCCACTAACCTGCAACATATATCGCCACCCATAATCCTATGGGATGCACACAATAGGCAACAAACATCAAACCGATTATACAAATATCATAAATATTTTATTACGGGAAACGTCGACAGAGATTTACATAAAATAAAAATCCGCCCAATACACAATAAAAAACGGGAGTAGATACACTGTATCCACTCCCGTTTTATGGATTCATTTTAATATAAAGTTACTTCCAACCAGATTCTTTCTCACAGGCCTTCGTCTCGGCTTGATGGGTCTTTTCCCACTGCGTGATGGACTGGGTTTCGTTGTCGTCCATCTTGTTGTTCATGCAGGTACAGTATTTAGTGACAACTTCAACAGAAACCTTGGCATCGGAATTGTCGCTGACGCACTTGGCGACCCACTTGGTATCATCAGCGCCAGCGTTGGCGGCACCAGAGGCGAACAGGGAAGCGGATAAGAACGCGGCAGCCAGCAAATACTTCATGGCAAGTCTCCCATTTTGATTGAACACAGCTCGTATATTCCAGATGGGGAAATTGCAGCCCGGACCTGACGATCTTCATGAGACAGGCCATCGCCCCCCAGACGTCCGTATAGATTGGCACCACTCCCCCGACATTGAAAGGCGTTAGAGGCCACCGCGCGTTGCGAAGTTGTTTTTCACGCCTGCACACGGTAGGAGATAGTCATATCGGTGGCCGGGGCCAGCCCGGACATAGCGAAAAACCGTCGCACCGAATGCGCCGTTCCGGGAACCTTGACAGCATGATCCCCATCACCCGCCGCATCGCCATCGACGAGCGCGAGATCAGCGAAAGTTTTTGCCGATCCTCGGGGCCGGGTGGGCAAAACGTCAACAAGGTCGAAACAGCGGTGGAACTGCGCTTCGACGTGCGCAACTCCCCCAGCCTGCCCGACGACGTCAAGACCCGGCTGGAGCGTCTGGCGGGGCGGCGGCTGACCCTGGAGGGCGTGTTGATCGTCACCGCCCAGGAACATCGCAGCCAGGAACGCAACCGGGCCGAGGCCTTGGGCAAGCTGGTCGAGCTGATCCGTGAGGCGGCCAAGCCACCGCCGCCCAAGCGCCGCCCGACAAAACCGACCAAAGGCAGCCAGCAGCGCCGCATGGACAGCAAGGGCAAGCGGGGCGCCATCAAGGCCCTGCGCCAGGGCAAGCCCAGCCACGACTAACCGACATACAACTAAAAATACAAATTATATATGCGCACATCCTCTTATTGTGATTGTGTATGCTAGTTTTTGGTGCATCATACTCACACGCAACTACCTTGGATTGCTAAGATCAAGATAGGAGGATATTCATGACGTTCAAATCCATCCTGGCCGCCACAATGCTGACCGCCGCCGCCTTCACCGCTCCGGCGGCCATGGCCGACAATGGCGCCGTCGGCCTGTTCCAGGCCTGTTATCAGGTGGGCGGGGCCATGCCCGGCGCCCCCGCCGTCAATCTGCACCTAGCCGTCAACACCCCGGCCCAGGCGGTCAACGGCATGGGTCAGATCACCCAGGCCACCAATCCGCCCTTGAACGAAGCCAGCACTGTCAGCGGCAATTACTCGGTGATGACGGTGATGCCCAACAACACCCACATCCAGGTGCGTCTGACCGGTTATCCGCCGGTGAACTGGCCGCCGCAGGCCGGCATCGGCCCGGTCATTCCGGCTAATCTGGACATGATCATGGTGCTGTCCAAGGACTGGAAGTCGGGTGACGCCCAGTATCAGTACCGCACCGGCCTGGCCAGCGACTGGATCAAGATCGCCAGCGCCCCGGTCAAGCAGGTTGCCTGCAACCAGCCCAAGTAACCGCACATTCCTCCCTGGGGGAAGGCGCCGTGACGCCTTCCCCATTTTTTCCGCTTTGGTTATGCTGGGGCCATGGCGAAGAAGACACCGGCCACCATGGCCATGGAAAAATCCGGCAAGCCCTTTGCCTTGCTGGAGTACGACTACGACCCCGATGCCCAGTCCATCGGCCTGCACGCGGCCCAGGCCCTGGGCTTGCCGGCGTTTCAGGTGTTCAAGACATTGATGGTCCAAGCCGGCGACGAAGCGGTGGTGGCCATCGTCCCTTCCGACCGCGAACTGAATTTGAAGGCTTTGGCGGCGGCGGCGGGCAAGAAAGCGGCGGCGATGATGAAGGGGCCGGACGCCGAACGCATCACCGGCTACAAGATCGGCGGTATCAGCCCGCTGGGGCAGAAAAAGCGTCTGCGCGCCTTTGTCGACGACAGCGCCCTTACCTTGGATTTCATCGTCGTCAACGGCGGCCAGCGCGGGCTTCAGATCAAGGCGATTGCGGCTGACCTGATGGCGGCAACCGGGGCGGTGGCGGCCAAGATCGCCACCAGCGACTAAGCCACATCCTCCACATCATCCGCATCCGGGTTGCCGGGCTGGGTTTGCCAGCCCAAGGCTGGCACGGCGATGGTGCGGTTGCCATAGGCGTCCACGTCCGAGGTGATCAGCCCCTGGCCTTCCATGTGTTCCAGCAGGCCCAAGGCCCGACGCGGAGAGCGCGAGCCGCGCGCCCGGGCGATCTGGGCATTGGACGGGCACGGCACCTGATCATGGGCGGCGCGGGCCAGCAGCAGGAACACCGGCTGGATGTCCTCGGCCAGGGCGGCGGAAACGGTCAGCGCCTGATCCCATTCCGGCGTGTCGGCGGTTTCGGCGTCGACACCGGCGCGGACCGAGGCCATCTTGCGGCGAAACGCGCTCATGTCCAGGCTACGGCCATGGATGCCGTGCTGGCGGCAACGCACCAGAAAATCCTGATAGACCTGGGCCGGCGAGCGATAAACCGCCTCGGGGTCGGCCAGCACCTCGCGCAGCACGTCGTCGATGCTGGCCTTGGGGCCGTCCGGCGGGCGCGGCGGCGGCGCCGTCACCTCGCGCGCCAGCACCTCGCCCGGCGGCGGCGGCGGCGGGCGGGTGGCGGCCAATTGCGCCAGCAATTGCGCCGTATCCATGGGGGCCGGACGGTTGGCCGGGCGCAGCACTTCGTTTTCGCCCGCCTTGAAGATCAGATCATGGGCGTCTTCCGGCGGCTTTTCCGGCAAGGGCAGCAGCCGGGCGTTGCCGGTGCGGCCATCGGTGGCGACGGCGCCGATGCGGATGGACAGCGGGCGGCGCGACAAAGCCGGCCCCAGGGCGATGAACTGGCCGCGATTGAGATCGCGGAACATTTCCGCCTGGCGCCGTTCCATGCCCAGCAGGTCGGCGGCGCGGCTCATGTCGATATCCAGGAAGGTCCGGCCCATCAGGAAGTTGGAAGCCTCCGCCGCCACGTTCTTGGCCAGCTTGGCCAGACGCTGGGTGGCGATGATGCCGGCCAGACCGCGTTTGCGGCCCCGGCACATCAGATTGGTCATGGCCCCCAGACTGGCCTTGCGCGCTTCGTCCGACACCTCGCCGGCAGCGGCCGGGGCGAACAATTGCGCTTCGTCCACCACCACCAGCATGGGGAACCAATAGTCGCGGTCGACATCGAACAGACCGCCCAAAAAGGCGGCGGCATGGCGCATCTGCCGTTCGGTTTCCAGATTTTCCAGGTTCAGCACCACCGACACCCGATGCAGGCGCACGCGGGCGGCGATCTGCTGCAACGCCGCCTCGGTATGGGCGGCGGCATCGACCACCACATGGCCGAATTGCTCGGCCAGGGTGACGAAATCGCCTTCGGGGTCGATCAAGGCCTGCTGCACCCATTGGGCGCTTTGCTCCACCAGCCGGCGCAACAGATGCGACTTGCCCGAGCCGGAATTGCCCTGCACCAGCAGACGGGTGGCCAGCAATTCCTCGAGATCGAGCGTCGCGGCGATGCCCGCCTGCGTCGTTCCCATCTCGATGGCTACGGTCATGGATTCGTCCTCTCGCTATAAACGCCCGACTCTGACCATCAGCGGCGCAGAGTCAAGACTCGCATGACCACTTGCTTGGAAAACGGCGCCACCGCCAGAATTTCCACTTCTGTATCAAAGGCCTGGATGAATTCCAGCAAAGCCTTGAACTCGTCCTCGGCCCAGGTGCGGTTGCCGATCAACTCGTCGAAAACAATGATGCTGCCGGCTTTCAGGCGCGGCGCCAAAGCGAACAACACCTGTCGGGCCGAGGCATAGATGTCGCTGTCGATATTGACCAGTCGTACATCACCGGCATGGTCAGCCAGGAAAGGCGCCAAGGTGTCGTCGAACCAGCCGGCATGCAGCGTGACGTTATCGGCTACTTTCGGCATTTGCGCCCCGGTGGTCAGCACCCCTGCCGGTTCCGCCCCCCAGGATTGCGGCAAGCCTTCAAAGGAATCGAAGCCGTGCACCCCCTGCCCGGCCCGCGCCGCCAACCGATTGAGCGAGGTGCCGCGACGGACACCGAATTCCAGCACCAATCCCGGCACGGTGGCCTGATCGAGGGCGAAATCCAAGGTGCTGGCCGACAGCCCGAACAGGCGGGGCGGGCGCGGCAGCAACGGCGCCAGCGCCCGCACCCCGTCCACCAGCGGACGGCGGGCGGGAAAGCCGGCGATATGCTCTGCTTCCATCGCCGCCACATCGGCCCCGGTCAGCAGGCCATAGGCGACGGCAAAGGCCCGATAGCGGCCATTGGCGCCTTGGCAAGCGCAGGCCCGGTCCAGGCGGGCCAACGCGTCGCCCAGTCCATTCAACTCCAAGGCGGCGGCATGGCTGGCGAACCACGACACCGCATGGTCGGGATCGGCGGCCAGGATGGCGTCGAAACAGGCCAGCGCCTCGCCCCCCTGGCCCAAGGCCAGATGGGCCATGCCGCATTCGTACCGGATCTGCCGGGTTTGCGCACCAGCGCCCGCCAGGGCAATGGCGTCATCATAACGGGCGTCGCGGCGATAGGCGCTGACCAGAGCATCACGCAAGGCGGGGAAGTCCGGGTCCAGCGTCATCACCGCTTCAAAGCCAGCGACGGCGGCAAAGGCATCGTTGCGCTTCAACGCCAGGGCGCCACGACGAAAGGCGACCAGGGCGGCATCGTCACCGTCAAGGCCCACCAGCAGGCGTAGAGCCGCGTCGAAACGCCCGTTTGCGGCCAAGGTAGCCGCGTGTTGTTTGGAATTCATGGCGCGGTTGTGCCAAAGCCTGCGGCCAAACGCAAGGTTAAGGGTTGCAAAGGCTGGGTAACCGGCCAAAATGGCTGCCGACACAAGTGTTTACGAGAATGGAATGCGGCGCGCCCTGCCTCTGTTGCTGTTATTGCCCCTGCTGCCCGCCTGTTCGGCGGTGGAATCCCATGTGCTGTCCACCGTTACCAAGTTGGAACAAGGCATGGACAGCAACAAGCCGCGCCCAGGGCTGGAGCCCTTGTACCAGCCGGCCAATCCCCCCCCCAATCCGGCCTTTATCCCGCCGCCGGTGGCGCCAGACGCCCAGGATCTGCCGTTCCTGCCCCGGCTGTTGACTCAGGCCGAAGCCGAAGCCCTGCTGGCCGGTGATCCGGCGGCGTTGCGTTTCCTCGCCATCCGCCGGCTGGCCGAGACCGGGCTGATCCCGCCGACCGACGCGGGCGAACGCATTCAGGCCAACCTGGCGGCGCTGCTGCCGCTGACCACCGCCCAGCCGCCAGCCGCCGGCCTGTTCGCCCCGGCCATGGCACCGTCCGAGATGGAAGGCATCATCCGCGACCTGTGGAACCAACCCCACACCCAGGCCCAGCGTGAATTCCTGATCGACAACATGCTGCCCAAGGATCCGAAGCAGCGCCAGCCGCTGTTCATTCCCGACAAGGAATCCGGGCGGCGCGCCTTGGCCCGGCTGGACCGTCTGTATCAAAGCGGCCTGATCAGCCGCAGCCAGAAGGACGAGGAACTGGCCGCGCTCAACGCCCTGCTGGACGGCAACACCCTGCCGGACTCCCTGCTGGCCCAGGCGCCGCCCGAACCGGTCAAACCGGTGACGCCGAAAAAGCCCGGTCGCGGCAGCGGCACCGGCACCGGCTCGGCCAAGCCGATGGAGCGGCTGCAAGGCGGCGTCACCGGCGAGCTCAAGGTCATCCCCTCGCCCATGGAAATCAACGCACCCGCGCTGCCCGCCGGCTTTACCGGTCAGGCCGGCATCCACCTATTGTCCATGGGCAGCGCCAGCCATGCCGAACAGGCGTGGAAGTCGCTGACCACCGAACATCCGCAACTGGCCGCCTTGACCTATAAGGTGGTGCGCGTCGATCTGGGCGAATTGGGGGTCACCCATCGGCTGATCGCCGGCCCCCTGAGCCCGGCCAATGCCGCCGAAATCTGCGCCGCTCTCAAGCCCAAGGGCCAGACCTGCCAGCCCACCCCGTTCCCGCCATGAGCCCGGACGAATTGCTGGCGCGGGTGCTGTACCGCGACGCCATGGTGTTGATTATCGACAAGCCTGCCGGCCTCGCCGTGCATGCCGGTGCCCGCGATGGCAGCCACCACCTGATGGACCTGTTGGAACCCTTGCGCTTCGGCCTGCCGCGCAACCCGGAACTGGCTCACCGGCTGGACCGCGACACCTCGGGCTGTCTGGTGTTGGGGCGCCATCGCAAGGCCCTGGCCCGCCTGGGCGAAATCTTCGCCGGCAGCGAAGCGCAGAAAACCTATTGGGCGGTGGTGGTGGGCAAGCCGCCCGCCGAAAGCGGCATCATCGACAAACGCCTGAAAAAACTGGAACGCCGCCACGGCTGGCGCATGGTGGTCGACGACAAGGGCCAGGACGCGGTGACCGAATACCGGGTCCTGGGCGGCAACGGGCGGCTGTCGTGGATCGAGGCCAAGCCCCGAACCGGACGCACCCACCAGATCCGCGTGCATCTGGCCGCCATCGGCTGCCCCATCGTCGGCGATTCTACCTATGGTCGCGGCACCGCCGATCTGGTGTCGCCGCATCTGCACCTGCATGCGCGGTCCATCACCCTGCCCTACAACCCGAAAAAATCGCCGATCACCGCCCAGGCGCCAGTCCCGGCGCACATGATCGACGCCCTGATTCAATGCGGTTGGCATAACCAGGACTAGGGTGGAGAGGGATTGTTGCATACAATTACCAGTGCGGGTATTGTATGCAACCCCATCCATTCAACGACGATTCGATATGGCCACCGAAACGAACAGCAAGAGAATTTATCGTGCCCGCACCGAATCTGGCGACCCCGACCCCATCGATACCCATGTCGGCGCGCGGTTGCGCCTGCGCCGCACGTTGATGGGATTGAGCCAGACCGAGCTGGCCAAATCGGTGGGACTGACCTTTCAGCAGGTGCAGAAATACGAAAGCGGCGCCAACCGCATCAGCGCCAGCCGGCTTTATCATATTTCCGAGGCGCTGGACGTGCCGGTCAGCTTTTTCTTCGACGACATGAGCCGGTCATCCGGGAAATACGGCCTGCACGAGGACGCCGTCGCCTTCTCCGCGCCGGAAAGCAGCCGCGAGGGGCTGGAGATGATGCGCAATTACCACCGCATCACCGACGAGGCCATCCGCCGCAGCGTCTATGATCTGACCAAATCCCTGGCCGCCAAGCTGAACGGCGAGGAAGAATAAAAAGGCCCGGTGGTGACACCGGGCCTTTCGCTTTCTCACGCCTTACGCTGGTAATACAGGTTCTGCACGTGGTTGCCATGGGCGAAGAACACCCAGCGCTCGGCCAGCAGCCCCACATATTGGACGACAAACGCCAGCCACAGCATCACCCCCGCCCCCAGCGCCAACAGCACCATGGGGGCAAGGAAAGCGGCGACGAGGAAGAAAAACACCAGGGCCCGCACCTTCTCTGGGCTGACGCCGTGGAAGAACTCCTTGGTGTTGAACGAGCCGCCGCCAAAGCCCTGCGACACTTGCCGGATGTGCTGGTGCGGCGCGCCGATGGCGCCTTTCAGCGTCGTCAGTGGGCGCAGCCGGGCATTGCGCCACAGGCTGTAGACGCGCCCGGCCAGGGCGGCGATGGTCAGGATCAGGGCGAAGACAGCGAACAGACCGGTCAGCACCGATGCCCAACTGGCGGCATAGGCAGCGGCCAGGGTAAAGCCCGAGGCCAGCCCCATCAGGGTGTAATTGATCACCGTCCATACGCTGGCCCATTCGCGGATGAACTTGACGCAGGCATAGATCATGCCGGTGCAGATGAACAAAGCCACACAGGCGGCGATGGTGATGAAACCCACCGCCATGGTCAGGTCCAGGCTTTTGCCATTGGCAAAATGCAACAGCGGCATATCCAGGCCCAGCCAATGCAGTCCGCCATAAAGCACCGCCATACCCATTACCGCCGGCAGGGCGATGACTTCACGCGACAGCCACGAGGTGCGCCATTGGCTGGCGGCACGCCAGGCCCGGGCCGGATTGGCCAGATGGAAGAACGAGGCCAGCAGGCCCAGGGCCAGCAGCACCAGGGCGATGAACGCCCCCAGGGCATAAAAGCCCCCCGGTACGGTCTGTTGGCCGGTACCGACCACCAGGAACAATTGGCCGACCACCAGGGCGATCAGCAGGCCTTGGGCGGCGCCGATCAAGGTGGTGAGGAAGAGAACGGAAAAAGCGGGACGCATGATTTATCTCCCCTCCCTTACCACTGGGACGCGTCGTCGATGGTCGGGCCGCCGAATTTCGGCGGCTCGGCTTCCCGCGACAACGGATTGTCGGCGCGCTGCAACTGGTCGTCATGCACCTGGGCATTGGTCTTGCGCCGGGGCAGATAATGGTTGGCCGGGTTGGTGCCGGCTTCCGGCATCAACTGATAGCCGCCATTGTCGCGGATGGCCCGCGACGCCTCGGATTCGGGATCCTTGATGTCGCCGAAGATACGGGCACTGGCCGGGCAGGCCAGCACACAGGCCGGCTTGCGCCGTTCCGGCTCCAGGGTCTGGTCATAGATGCGATCGACGCACAGGGTGCATTTCTTCATCACCCCGGTGACTTCGTCGAATTCGCGGGCGCCATAAGGGCAGTTCCACGAACAATATTTGCAGCCGATGCACTTGTCGTAATCGACCAGGACGATGCCATCGCTTTCACGCTTGTAGGACGCGCCGGTGGGGCAGACCGGCACGCAGGGCGGGTCTTCGCAATGCAGGCAGGATTTGGGGAAGTGCACGGTTTCCGTATTGGGGAAGGTGCCGCATTCGAAGGTCTGCACCCGATTGAAAAAGACGCCGTCGGGGTCCTTGCCGTAAGGCTGCTGGTCGGGCATGGGACCGGCCCAGCCCGAGGTGTTCCATTCCTTGCAACTGGTCACGCAGGCATGGCAGCCGACGCAGACGTTCAAGTCGATGACCAGGGCCAGTTGTTTTTCATTCGCCATCGTCATGTCCCCCGATCAACGCTTCTTGCCGGCGAAGAAGGCGCGCATCTTGGCGCCAAAGCCGGTCTGGCCCGGCAATTGCCCCAAAGTGGGGAATTGCGGCCAGCTTTCCTGGGGTTCGTCGGCGGCAGCCGGGGTGATGCGCACGCGCACGTCGTACCACGCCGCCTGCCCGGTGACCGGATCGGAGTTGGAGACATGCCGCCCGCCCACCATGTTGGGCAGTTCCTCGGAAATCAGGTGGTTGAGCAGGAAACCGTTCTTGGCTTCGTTGGCATCGCCGTCCAGACCCCAAGCGCCCGAGGCCTTGCCGATGGCGTTCCAGGTCCACACCGTGCCCGGCTCCACCGCCTCGGTGAAGCGCGCCATGCACCGCACCTTGCCCCACGGGCTTTCCACCCACACCCAGCCACCATCGTCGAAGCCATTGCCAGCACCGACGCTGGGATGGACCATGATGTAGTTCTGGGTATGGATTTGCCGCAGCCAGGCGTTTTGCGAATCCCACGAATGGTACATGGCCATGGGCCGCTGGGTCAGCGCCGACAGCGGATAGCGAGCGGTGTCGGTCTTGGCCCATTCCAGCGGCGCATAATGGAACGGCAATGGGTCGAAGAACTGTTCGACCCGGGGCCGCAATTCGTCCGGCGGCTGCTTGCCCTTCCACTTACCCTGGGCGGCAAGACGGAATTTTTGCAGCACTTCCGAATAGATATGGATGTTGATGGGGTCGTGATAGCGCACCAGCCGGTTGCCCTGGGCCCAGGTCAGGTAGCCCTTGTTCCAGTTGCGCATGTACTGGAAGCTTTTGGGCAGATGGTGGTGGTAGTGGTTGTTGTTGCGGGCATACATGTCCCATTGGTTGGGATTGGGCTCGCCGACCATGGACTTTTCGCCCGATTTGCCGCGCCAGCCGGCCAGGAAGCCAATGCCCGAGCCCGGCTCGGTCTCGAAATTGGTGATGAAATCGGGATAGTCGCGGTACTTGCGCGTGCCTTCCTTGGTCATGAAGGCGGGCAGCTTAAGCCGCGTCGCCAGTTCGATGATGACGTCCTGGAACGGGCGCGAATCGCCCAGGGGCGGCATGATCGGCACGCGCACCGAATCGACCGGCCCGTCGAATTCCGAGATGGGCCGATCCAGCATGGACATGACGTCGTGGCGTTCCAGATAGGTGGTATCGGGCAGCACCAGATCGGCGAAGGCCACGGTTTCCGACTGGAAGGCGTCGCCGACCACCACGAACGGGATCTTGTATTCGCCGTTTTCGTGCTTGTCGGTCAGCATCTTCCTGACTTCCGACGTGTTCATGGACGAATTCCACGCCATGTTGGCCATGAACAGGAACAGCGTGTCGATGGGGTAAGGGTCGCCGCGCCAGGCATTGGTGATGACATTGTGCATCAAACCGTGCACCGACAGCGGGTATTCCCAGGAAAAGCCCTTGTCCAGACGCATGGGGGCGCCGTTCTCGTCCACCGACAGATCATCGGGATCGGCGGGCCAGCCCAGCGGCATGCCGTCCAAGGGCGTCGACGGCTTGACCGCGTGCGGCCCCTTGGGCGGCTTCGGACACGGCGGGATCGGACGCGGGAACGGGGCGCGGTGCCTGAAGCCGCCGGGACGGTCGATGGTACCCAACAGGCTCATCAGAATGGCCAGGGCGCGGATGGTGTGGAAGCCGTTGGAATGGGCGGCCAGACCGCGCATGGAATGGAAGGCGACCGGATTGCCGGTCACCGTCTGGTGTTCGTTGCCCCACGAATCAGTCCAGGCGATGGGCAATTCGATCTTCTGGTCGCGCGCGGTGATGCCCATCTCATGGGCGAGGCGGCGGATGGTGTCGGCGGGGATACCGGTGATGCCCTCGGCCCATTCCGGCGTGTAATCCTTGACCCGCTCCTTCAGCAACTGGAAGGCCGGCTTGACCGGGGTGCCGTCGGGCAGGGTGTATTCGCCCATCAACCGGCCCTCGGTGCCCTTGCTGCGCGACAGCACCGGCTGGTCGGTGGCTTTGTCCCACCAGAAGCGGTCGGGGGTATCGAAGGTGTCGGGGCGCACGCCGACATTGGGGTCACGGGCGAACAGGCCGTGATCGTCGCGCTTGATGTCCTGGATGACCAATTCAGCGGAATTGGAATATTGCATCAGGAACTCGCGGTCGAACAGGCCGGTTTCGATGATCTCGCGGATCAGCGCCAGCAGCAGGGCACCATCGGTGCCGGTACGGATGGGGATCCATTCATCGGCGATGGCGGCATAGCCGGTGCGCACCGGGTTGATGGCGATGAACCGCCCGCCGCCGCGCTTGAACTTGGCCAGCTCGATCTTCATGGGATTGGAATGGTGATCCTCGGCGGTGCCGATCATCACGAACAGCTTGGCCCGCTCCAGATCAGGCCCGCCGAATTCCCAGAACGAGCCGCCGATGGTGTAGATCATGCCGGCGGCCATGTTGACCGAGCAGAAACCACCATGGGCGGCATAATTGGGGGTGCCGAACTGCTTGGCGAACATGCCGGTCAAGGCCTGCATCTGGTCGCGCCCGGTGAACAGGGCCAGTTGCTTGGGGTCGGTCTTCCTGATGTGGTCCAACCGGTCGCCCAGCATGGACAGCGCCTCTTCCCACTCGATCGGCTCGAACTGGTTGGAACCGCGCTCGGCTCCTTGCTTGCGCTTCAACGGCTTGGTCAGGCGGGCGGGGGAATATTGCTTCATGATCCCCGACGCGCCCTTGGCGCAGATCACGCCGTGGTTCAGGGGATGTTCGGGGTTGCCCTCGATATAGCGCACTTCACCATCGCGTAAGTGCACGCGAATGCCGCAGCGGCAGGCGCACATGTAGCAGGTGGTGGTCTTGACCTCGGCCCGGCCAAGCTGGGAATCGCAAGAAGTGACGGGGTCTCGCATGAACTGGCTCCCTGGGGTCGACCGCTTGCCGCCAAAGGCTCAGGCAAACGGACACGGCCCCCTTCGCGCGCAAGGCGAAGGCCGTTCTCTCCTGTCCGTGTCCCTGTCCCCTGGCCATTTGCGGCCTTATTTGTCGGGAATACAGTAATTAAGAACGACCTAATAAAGCAAACATTACTTCGACCGCGCCCGTCCCAGCCCGATCAGGGCCAGCGGCCCCAAGGCCGCCACCGCACCCAGGCTGGCAAAAGCCAGCGCCCAGGCCAGGGCCGATTGGGCGCCGCCGGCACTTTCCAAAATCCAGCCAAAGGCCAGCGGCCCCAGGAAAGCGCCGGCAAAACCGATCAGCGAATGCACGGCGATGGAGGCGCCGCGGCGTTCGGGTTCGGCGGCCAGCACCGCCCCGGTGGTCAGCGCGGCGGAATCCAACTGCACCACGCCGTTATAGACCAGCATCAGTACCACCACCGCCGCCATCCCCCAGCCCGACGACAGCCCGACCAGCACGGCACAGGTGCCAGAGGCCACGGCGAACAGTGAACATGTGCGAATGCGGTCGTATTTCAGCGCCAGGGCGGCACCGCCGATGCTGGCGGTCATGGCCACCACCGACGACAGCGCCGCCACCAATGTGGGGGTGAGAAAGGCCGGACCGGCGGCGGCAAAGGCCAGAAAAGCCACCATCCACGACCTGAGGCCGAACAATTCCCACATATGGGCGAAGTATCCCAGCACATAGGCCATCACCCGGCGATTGGCCAGAACCGGACGCAGGTCCAACAGCTTGCCGATAGGCTTGGCGGCGGGGATGCGGTTGTCCAGGGCCAGCACCAGGGCAGCCGCCACCAAGGCCCCCGCCCCCAGCAGGGCAAAGGCGCCACGCCAGCCCAGGATTTCGGCGAACAGCCCGGCGGTCAAAAACGAAATGCCGGTACCGAGCGAGAAGCTGGCGGTGTACCAACTCATCCATTTCGGCTGATCGGGCCCGTCGGTGCGGTCGACCAAAGCCTTCAGCCCCGGCATATAGGTACCGGCCAAACCGATGCCGGCCAGGGCGCGGAACACCAAGGCTGTCCAAAATCCTTCCGCCAACACCGCGAACAGCAGCGCCGACAGCCCGGCCACCACCGCCCCGGCCACATAGACCCGGCGGGCGTCCAGACGATCGGTCAATGCGCTTAAGGTCGGCACCGCCGCCGCGTAACCGGCAAAGGTGATCCCCGACAGCCAACCGGCCTCGGTACTGGAAAAGTCGAATAGGGAAATAAAATCAGGCAAAAGCGCGGGAAAGGCGAATACAGGCCCCATGGTCAGCACTTCCGCCAAGCACAGAAGACGCACCGCCCCCACACCGCGCCCGAGATATTTGAACATATGTATATTCTTATAAGGTTTTGTCATATGATCCGCCCGCAGTGGGGGGGCTACCACTCGGTTGTCTATCGCGGGAAGGGTGTATCGAACATGCACATTGGGATTGCCGTTCGTTTCGGCTTGGCTTTGGTTGGCGTCTCATTGGCTTCGGCCCTGGTCATCGGCTTTGCCGTCAACGGCTATTTCACCAGTATGATCGCGAGCGCGGAAAAGGTCGAGTTGCACAGCCGTTTCGACCAATTGGTGGAAACCATCGACGCCAGTTCCCGTCAGGCCGAGGCCATGGCGTCGCTGGTCGCTGCCCTGCCCGGCGTGCCCGAACTGGTGCAAGCCGGCGAGCGCGACCGGCTGGCGGTGCAGATGACCCCCGTCTTCAAGCAATTGACCAAACCCTATGCGGTCGAGCAGTTCCAGTTCCACCTGCCGCCGGCGACGTCGTTTTTGCGGGCGCATCAGCCGGCCAAGTTCGGCGACGACCTGTCGAAAATCCGCGAAACCGTCATCCGCACCAATGCCGCCAAAAAACCCACCCGTGGCCTGGAAATCGGTCGCGCCGGCCTGGGCGTGCGCGGCGTGGTGCCCCTGTTTGCCGGCGAAACCCATGTGGGCTCGGTGGAATTCGGCCTGTCCTTCGGCAAGCCGTTCTTCGACGAGTTCAAGGCCGCCCACAAGCTGGATGCCGGCCTGCTGGTGCCTGACGAAAACGGCTTCAAGCTGTTCGCCGCCAGCTTTGAAAGCTCGCGCCTGAGCACGGATGAAATCCGTCAGGCCCTGGCCGGCACCCCGGTGGTGCGCACCTTCACTGATGGCGGCCAACGCATTTCCGTCCTTGGCCAAGCAGCGCTGGATTATTCCGGCAAGCCGTTCGGAATCATCGAAATCGCCATGGATGGCCAGGCCTATGCCGACCAACTGGCCGAGGTCCATCGCACCATCGCCATCCTGGTCATCGGTACCTTGCTGGTCACCATCGTCGTCAGCGTCTTGCTGGCCCGCAGCATCACCAACCCCATCCGCCATCTGACCACGGCCATGGACCGCATCAGCCAGCACGATTTCAACGTCGTGCTGACCGGCACCGAGCGCCCCGACGAAATCGGCCACATGGCCCGCGCCGTCGAAGTCGTCCGCGACGAGGCGAAGAAACTGGCCTGGATGGAATCCGAGCAAAAGCGTCTGGTCGAGGAAATGCAGGCCAACCAGGACACTTTGCACAAATCCATGCGTTCGCAATTGGAGGGCGTAGTCCAGGCGGCCATCCAAAGCAACGAAGCCGGCGTCGTGCTGGCCAAGATGATGGGCGACGTGCGCAAGGCGGCGCAGGAAAGCCAGGCCATCGCCGCCGCCATCGAGGAGATGGTGGCGTCCGTCAACACCATCGCCCAGAACTCGGAAGTGGCGGCAGCGGAAGCCGGCGACGCCGAGGCGGCGGCCCGCAACGGCGTCCGCGATGCCGGCACCGCCCGTCAGGCCACCGAGACCCTGACCAGTGCGGTCGAGGATGTGGGCGGCAAGATCCGCAATCTGGCCAATGCGTCGCAACAGATCGGCGCCATGGTCGACCAGATCGAGGCCATCGCCAGCCAAACCAACCTTTTGGCCCTCAACGCCACCATCGAAGCGGCCCGCGCCGGTGAAGCCGGCAAGGGCTTCGCCGTGGTCGCCGCCGAGGTCAAGGGGTTGGCCAACCAGACCGGACGCGCCACCGAGGATATCCGCAACCGCATCGCCGCCCTGACCCAGGAAATGGCCGCGGCGCTGAAATCCATGCATGACAGCACCGCCGCCGCCGCCGAAGGGCAACAGGCGGTGGATCAGGTCACCAACGGCCTGGGCGCCATCGCCGAACGGGTCGACGGCGTCACCGGCCACATGCGCGACATCGCCGGCATCCTGACCCAGCAATCAGCAGCGGCGGCAGAGATTTCCGGCGGTTCCTTGCGCATCGCCGAATTGTCCAACCGCAATCTGGATGAAATCTCGGAAGTGCTGGAAGCCATGCAAAAGGCCGCCACCGTGCTGGATCAGCGGGTCGAGGAATTCTCCAGCCTGAGCAACGCCGAAAGCATCATCCAGATCGCCAAGAACGACCATGTCCGCTTCAAGCGCAGCATCATCGACCGCCTGCTGGAACGCAACGACCTGACCGCCGACCGGGTGTCGACCCACCATTCCTGCCGTCTGGGCAAATGGTACGATGCTGTGGACAACCCGATCATCAAGGCGCACCCGGCCTTTGTCCGTCTGGCCGATCCGCATCAGCGCGTGCACGCCCATGGCAAGCGCGCCCTGGAACTGCACGCCCAAGGCGACATGGACAA
This sequence comes from Magnetospirillum gryphiswaldense MSR-1 v2, assembly GCF_000513295.1. Classification (NCBI taxonomy): domain Bacteria; kingdom Pseudomonadati; phylum Pseudomonadota; class Alphaproteobacteria; order Rhodospirillales; family Rhodospirillaceae; genus Magnetospirillum; species Magnetospirillum gryphiswaldense. Next base: position 174,942 of record NC_023065.1, on the reverse strand, counting down.
CGCCAATCTCGAGGTGGATCTGATGAACACCGCCTCGCACGAGGTGCTGGACCTGCTGGACGAATTGGGCCGGGCGCTGACCCAGGATTGACCTGGATCATGGCGGCACCGGTGGCGGACGGGCCAGGATGGCCCATCCTTCGCCATAGGTGCCGCCATGCGTATCGCCATCACTCTTGCCCTTGCCCTGATCACCACGCCGGCCCTGGCGGCCGAGCTGACCATGTACAAAAATCCCAGTTGCGGCTGTTGCCAGGGCTGGGCCGAGTACATGCAAGGCCAAGGCTAGAAAACCAAGATCATCGACATCGATGAGATCGAGCAGATCAAACGCCGCTACAATGTGCCGGCGCGCATGGAATCGTGCCACACCGCCCTTATCGACGGCTATGTGGTCGAAGGCCACGTGCCGGTGGCGGCCATCGACAAATTGCTGAAGGAACGCCCCCGGGCTACCGGCCTGGCGGCACCGGGCATGCCGCAGGGGTCGCCCGGCATGTCGGGCACGCCGGAACCCTTTGTCGTCTACCTGTTCGGCCCCGACGGAGCCACGCCGTTCATGCGGTTCTGACCCCGCCCATTTGTCGACAGCCATTCATCACCCCATACCGCACAGCTCTTTCAGAATTGCTCGAAAAACTATACCTTAGGTGTGGGATGGGTGGATTACCGGCATAGCTAACGTGTAGGCTGTGCATATCGATTGACCAATCACCCCTAGAGCGTAAATTCACGGCGGGCGGCATAGAATTGGCGAACATCGATAACGGCCAGAATGGCGGCGTTTCCCGAACCCCTTCGACGGGGCGCGGTGCGGGTGTGCCCTTGTCCCAAACCATCGACGCCACCGGCGCCGGTCGCGTGCATGTGCCCGGCGGCGACCTGATCCTGACGGCCGAATACGTCCGCTCGGGCAGCGATCTGATCCTGGTGGGCGAAGACGGCAGCCGCGTCGTCATCCGTGGCTATTTCGCCAGTGAAACCCCGCCCGATCTGGTCGGCGCCGCCGGTCTGGTCATCGACCCGGCCCTGGCCGCCAAGCTGGTCGGCCCGCTGGCCCCGGCGCAATACGCCCAGGCCGGCGGCAATACTGGGCAAGTGGCCATCGGCACGGTGGAAGTGGCCGGCGGCACCGTCCAGGTCCGCCACGCCGACGGCAGCAAAGGCACCCTGAAAAAAGGCGACACCGTCTATCAGGGCGACCAGGTGCAGACCGGCGACGGCGGCAACGTCGCCATCGTCTTCGCCGACAAATCCACCTTCTCGCTCGGTGCCAAGGGCCGTCTGGTGCTGGACGAACTGGTCTATGACCCGTCGGCTCATAGCGGAAACTCGCAGATTTCTGTGGTCGGCGGCTCGTTCACCTTCGTTTCCGGCGACATCGCCAAGCTGGCCCCCGACGCAGCCATCGTCAAAACCCCGGGCATGACCATCGGCATCCGCGGCACCGCCGCCGGCGGACGGGTCAGCGGTGAAGGCGTGCAGGTGGTGCTGGCGCCGGAAAAGGGCGGCGCCACCGGCCAGTTGAACATCACCACCCAATCGGGCCAAAGCTTCACCATCAACACCCCCGGCCTGGGCCTGAACCTCAGCCCGCAGGGCATCGCCCAGGTGCAGCAGTTCAGCCCCGGCGACGTCAACAAGATGCTGGGTAACGCCTCGGTCGGTTCGTTCTCGGACAAGATCGAAAAGGGCTTCGACAGCAACAACACCAACAAGCCCGACGATGCGCCGCCGCCGCCCAACCTGCTGCAAGACCGTACCGGCCAGGACGACCCCACCGATTTCAACGGCCTGAGCGAACGTGCCCGTGCCATGGTCACCCAGGCCATGGGCGAAATGCGCGGTCAGGTGCTTGATATCCTGGCCGGCGTCAAGGTCGAACTGCCGCCACCGCCGCCGCTGCTGCCCACCCCCATTAACCGTGACGGCGAAGTGCTGGCCGCCCTGACGGAAGTGGGCAAGCTGGCCGGACAGGTGACCGGCATCAGCGGAGTGCTGTCGCACATCTCCCCCAACGCCCTGGTCCAGGCCGAATTCGGCGTCGGCACCGACGCCCCCACCGGCACCGGCGGCACCGCCGAGCGCATGTTGGCCATCCTGGAATTGCTGTCGGGACAGAAATGGACCGGCATCAATGCCGATGGCAGCACCGTCATCACCTATTCCTTCCCCGACAACGTGCCGGTGGACTATGCCGGCCAGATCGAGGCCGGCGGTTTCTCGTCGTTCTCGGACCCGCAAAAGGACGCGGCACGCGCTGCCCTGGCCCAATGGGCGGCGGCGGCCAACATCACCTTCGTCGAGGTCACCGGTGACGGCGGCGAAATCCGTTTCGCCAACACCACGCTGGGCCCCGACGTCGCCTGGACCTATTTGCCCGGTGACGGTCAGGGCGGCGATGTGTGGATCGCCGCCGATTATGCCGACAACGGCCAGTTGGACCCGGGCGAGTACGGCTATTTCACCCTGCTGCATGAAATCGGCCACGCCTTGGGCCTGGAACATGCCGGCGACTATAATGGCGGCGGCAGCCCGACCAACGCCTATGATTCGCGCCTTTACTCGATCATGTCGTATTTCGGCGGCTCGGCGCTGGAATACCCGCTATCGCTGCAGGAAAACGATATCGCTGCCATCCAGGCCCTGTACGGGGCCAAGGGCGTCGATCTGGCGTCCTATTTCCTCGGCGGGCTGTCGGTCACCTTGCAAGGCGGCAATGCCGGCGCCGCCTGGATGGTGTCGGACATCGATTATGACGGCGATGGTGTCGTCGGCGATGCCGACGACAACGCCATCGACGACGCCGTCGACGCCTTCCTCGCCGCCGGCGACCTGGACGGCGACGGCGACACCGATGACGACGACGCGACCGTCCTGGCCGAAATCAATGCGGTCCTCACCGCCGGTACCGATGAGGATGGCGACGGCGACATCGACGCCGACGACAAGATCGCCGCCCTGACCGAATTGCTGGACAGCAAGACCACCGAGATCAACCAGATCCTGACCGAGACCGCGGGAGCGGGGGCGACCAGCGGGCTGTTCTCGTCGCTGCAGGTGGCGGTGGCCGAGGCCAAGGTCACCGTTCTTGCCGCCAAGATGGAAATCGTCGCCGAGCGGCAGGAAGCCATTCAGACCAAGATCATCGCCCTGCAAAGCAGTGGTGATCTGTCCCAGGTGACCTTGCTGCAAAGCAAGCTGGAAAAATATCAGACCGAAGCCGCCACCTATAAATCCGAGGCGGAAACCACCGCATCAAGCTTTTCCAGCACGGCCATCCTCAACAAGATCAACACGCTTCAGACTCAGTTCACCCGTGGCGAAACCGCCGCCGGCGTCGTCAACGCCGCCCTGCCGGTACTGAAATCGTCGCAGAAATCCGAAGTCATCGACGCCTGGACCAGCGGCACCGCCGAAGCGCGCGAAGCCCAGCTGCTGCAAGCCCGCAACGGCACCACCACGGCGCTGGACACCGCAAAAACCAGCAACCAGACGGTCATCACCGATCTGGACGACGCCCGCAAGGTCGAGCAGCCGCTTTATCTGGACTGGCAGAAGAAGCTGGCCACCGCCACGGTCAAGCGCGACTACGCCGATGGCAGCGTCAAGCCCATCCTTGACGATGCCGGCGAGGCCGTCACCGCCCTGGATGCCGGCAGCGCCACCGGCACCGATCTGGCCCTGGCCGCCACCAAGACGGTGAACGCCTATGCCGCCGCCGGCAGCACCCGCGCATCCTTGCTGACCGAGGCGCTGACCGCCGCCCAATCGGCCAAGGACAGCGCCGATGCCGGCTATCAGGCCGCCTTGGCCGAGTACAAGGCCGAGAACCCCGCCGCCACCACCGCCGAAGCCGACAAATATATCGAAGTGGCGGCGTGGAAGACCGCGCAACTCATTGCCGCCGACGCCCACACCCGCATCACCAACGCCATCGCCGCCTTGGGCTCGAGCGATGAAAGCGTGGTGATGGAAGCCACCACCGTGCTGGTGGCGCAAAGCAACGCGTCGTTGTTGGAAGTGCAGGCCTATTTCACCGATCTGCAAACCCAGTGGCAGACCGCCTATACCGCCCTTGACACCGAAGCCGACACGGCGGAAGCCCTGGCCGCCGCCGCCAACACTGCCTATAGCGCCAAGCACAATATCGTCACCAGCCTGGAAACCCAGGCGACGGCCAAGATGACTGCGTTGCTGGCCGCCTATGATGCCAACACCAAGGCCCAATCCGAATGGGCGGCGGCGGAGTGGTATACCGATTACGCCCAAGGCACCGCCACCAACGCGGTGCGGGCGGAAATCATCGATGCCGTCAATCTGGCGGTGACCGCCACCAAACAGGCCGAGGATCTGGCCCAGACCGCCAAACAAGAGGCCACCGAGGCGGAAGCCCATGTGGGCAACCTGACCGACGCCACCAGCGACGCCACCACCGCCCGCGAGGCGGCTAATCTGGCCATCGTCAAGTATCAGGCGGCGGAAGACGCCCGCGCCGCCGCCGAGGCCGCCCTGACCAAGTCCGAGACTTGGCGGGTCAATACCGACGAGATGGACACCATCTATCAGGCGGCGGTCAAGGCGGTGGCCTCCGCCGCCGCCGCCCGCGACGCCGCCGACGCCGCCGCCGACGCCGCCGAGGCCTATCGCGACGTCGCCGCCAACACCCTGTCCCTGGCCGATGCCAACGCGCTGAAGGCGACGGCGGATGCCGCCGGGATCGATGCCGCCCGCGACAAGGCGGAAGCCGCTGTCGAAGACGCCACCCAGTTGAAGCAACAGGCCGATCAGGCCCTGGTCGACGCCGCCGCCGCCAAGGCCGCCTTCAGCAACGCCACCACCACCAGCGCCCACGCCGCCGCCCAAACTGCCGCCGATACCGCCGCCAGCAAACTGGCCGCCGCCCAGGCGCAATTGGCCCTGGCCAACGCCGCCGTCACCCGCACGGTCGCCGAAGCCGCCGCCGATGCCGCCCGAATCGCCGCCACCGAGGCCGGCACCGCCGCCGCCACCGCCCGCACCCAGGCCGATGCCGCCCTGGTCGAGGCTGCGGCCAAGGGGCTGGCGGCCATTCAGCAATATCTGAGCACCGCCCAGACCAACGCCACCAGCGCCGCCTCGTTCGCCACCGCCGCCAAGGCCGCCCTGGTCGCCGCCAAGGCGCGGTCGGCGGAAATGACCGCCGACAACCACGATGCCAAGGAAGCGGCGGTTCTGGCGCAAAGCACCAGCGCCGCCAGCGCCAACACCGACGCGGCCACCAAGGCTGCCGCCGCCAATGCGGCGCTCGGTGCCGCCAAGACCCAGTTCGATGCCCTGCTGGCGCTGCGCCCGGCCAGCAATTCCACCCAGGCCGATAGCCAGAACGGCAATATCGGCTTGGCCAAAGACGCCATCGCCAGCCTGGAATTGCAGGCGGTCAAGGCGACCAAGGCCCAGGATGATGCCACCGCCGCCAAAAGTCAGGCGGCCCAGATCGCCGAAGCCGCAAGCGCCCGTAGCGATGCCTTTGCCGCCGCCGCCGCCGCCCAGGCCGAGGCCGAGGCCGCCGCCGCCAAGGCCGCTGCCGATCAAGCCCTGGCCATCAAAAACGCCGAGGATGCCAAGGCCCAATCCGATGCCCTGGCCGAGGATCAGGCGGAAACCTATGCCGCCCAGGCCGCCGCCCACAAGGTCACCGCCCTGGCGGAAAAGGCCAGCGCCCAGACCGCCTATGACGATGGCGACATCGCCGGTGCCCAGGCCGCCGCCACCCGCAGCCAGGCCGCCGCCCTGGCGGCCAAGGCTGCCTTCAACGCCGCCGCCAGCGCCGCCGAAGGCCACCCCAGCGCCACCCAATATCTGGCCGACGCCGCCGATCAGAACCGGCTGGCGCAATCCCATGCCGCCGCCGCCAAGGCTATCGCCGCCGCCGCCGCCAACCTGGAAGCGGCGGCGGAAAGCTGGCGCACCGGCTTGGCCGTCACCAGCCGCTATGGCGCCAAGGAAGCCTATGCCCAGGCGGAAACCTCGCTGGCCGCGGCCAAGACCGGCTACGAGGAAGCCGCCGCCGATTCCAGCGCCGCCAGCACCGCCAGCCGCGATCCGCTGATCAAGGCCGCCGCCGCCGACGCCGCCCGCGATTCGCAGATGGCCGCCAAGAACGCCGCCCAGGCCACCTATGATGCAGCCCTGACCGAGGCCAGCAACGATGCCAGCGATCCGCTGGTGCTGGCCTACAAGGATGCGCTGGACAGCGCCATCGCCGCCTATGACAACGCCGTTGACGCTGCGATCAACGCCCGCGCCGCCGCCGATGCCGCCGTTGATCGCGCCACCTTGGCGGAAACCAACTCGACCAACGCCGCCATCGCCTATGTGGCGGCGCAATCGGCCCTGGCCGACGCCGCCGCCGGCCTGTCCAATGCCGAAGCGGCGGAAACCATCGCCCAGTACACGGCCCAGCGTCAGGTCGATACCGCCATGTCCAGCGCCCTGGACAGCGCCCAGGACGCGCTCGACAAGCTGACCAGCGCCAGCGGCGACAGTGACGGCATTGATTACGTCAGCACGGCCCGGACCCAGTCGCAGACCGCCGGCGCCGCCGTTGCCGCCGTCGATGCCAACAATGATGAAAGCGTCAGCAGCGCCGAGGCCCTGGCCGCCTTCACCGCCGCCCAAACCGCCTATAACGCCGCCAAGGCCGCTTCGGACGCGGCGCAGACGCTGATCGCCAATGCGGATGCCGCCGTGATCGCCGCCCAGGCGGCACGCGATCTGGCCGCCGACCTGCCCGATCAGATGGGAATCGACCTCGACAACGACGGCGATTTCGACAACGACAGTAACGACCCGCAGGCCGCCGCCGCCGAGGCCGCCCGCGCCTCGCTGGCCAAGGCCGAGGCCGATCTTGCCCAGGCCGTCGGCATTCAGGCGGAAGTGGCCAAGCAGGCCGCCCTGGCTCAATCCTATGCCGGCCAGGCGTTTGAATCCCTGAATCTGGCCAAGTCCCTGCAAGCCCAGGCTGCCGCCGCCGACGCCCAGACCATCGTCGCCGCCCAGGCCGCCGCCGCCGATGCCGCCGCCGCTGCACAGAGCGCGGCACAAAAGGCCGCTGCCGCCGCCACCGCCACCTTGGATGCCCGCAACCTGATCGACGGCAATGGTGTCGGCGATCTGCGCACCACCTTGAACGGTGAAATCACCGGATCGACCACCCGTCTGGCCGACTTTTCCAGCCGCGACACCCTGTTGGCTACCAAGATCGCCGCCTTGCAGGCGCGCGGCATCGATGTCTCGGCCTTGCAGGCGGCCAAGAACAGCGCCGCCGCCGCCATCACCACCGCCAGCACCACCACTGCCAGCGCCACCACCACCGCCAATGCCGCCTTGCTGGCGGCGCAGAACGCCTATGACGACGGCACCGCCAGCGATGCCGCATCACTGGCGGCGACCGCTCAAAACAGCTACAGCGATGGTGTCGACGGCACCGACGACGCCCTGGCCAAGGTCGCCGAGGCCGATGCCGCGCTGGACGTGACCGCCGCCAAGGCCGCCGCTGCCGACGCCGGCAGCTTCGCCAAGGCCGCCGCCACCGCGTCGGAAGCCGCCGCCGCCAAGGCCGCCATCGCCCAGACCCAGGTCAAGATCGTCGCCAATCTTCAGGCCGAAGTGGCGGGCAAGACCGCCGCCGCCGGCCAGTCCCTGGCCAGCGCCGAAGCCCTGGTGACCATCGCCACCGCCCGAGCCGACGCCGCCGACGACAAAGCCGCCGCCATCGCCGCCATCGGTGCCGCCGGCGGCACGGTCGATGCCGTCGACAATAATGCCGCCGCCGCCGCCGCCAAAACCGCCGCCGCCGCCGATGTCAGCGCCATCAACGGCATCTACGCCACCCGCGTCAGCGGCCAAAGCGCCGCCGCGTCTTCCGACCGCGAAGCCCGCGCCTTGATCGACGCCGCCCATGACAAGGCCGCCATCGCCAAGGCTGCCCTGGACTCGGCCCAGGCGCAATCAGCCACCGCTCTGGGCCTGTCCAGCGACGCCGCCACGGTGAAATCCGCCTATGGCCAATTATCGCTGCTGAATCAGTTGACGACCAAGCTGGCCGGCGCATCGGTAACCGCCGGCCAAGCCACCGAACTGGCCAAGTCCATCGACGACGCCCGCGCGGAAATCGCCCGCCTGTCCACCATCGTCACCACCTCGAAAGCCGCCGCCCTGGCCGAGCAGGTCAAGGTCGCCGACGAATTGCTGGTGGTCAACGCCGCCAAGGTGCTGCTGGACAACGCCGACATCGCCAAGGCCGGCTATGATACCGCCGCCGCTCAGGCGACCATCGCCAAGACCAAGGCAGTGGAGGCCGCAGGCCTGGCCGCCGATGCCAAGACCTATGCCGCCAACGCCGCCCAAGCGGCGGTGAACGCCGCCACCGCCGGCGATGCCGATTTGGCCTATCTGGGCAAGACCACTGCCCAATGGGGGCAAATGGCCAGCGATGCCCACGCCGCCGCCCAGACCGCCCGCGACCTGGCCCAGGCGGCCAAGCTGGCCGCAGTCAACGCCTATAGTGACGGTGACGCCACCACCGCCGATGCCCTGTCGGCGGCTAATGCCGCCAGTGCCGCCAAGACGGTGACCCTGTCCACCGGCAGCTTCACCTTGTCGGCCAGTCCCGCCGCCCAAGGTTGGGCGACCAAGGCGCAAAGCGCCGGGACCGAGGCCAGCGGCTTCGCCAGCGACGCCGACCGCGCCCTGGCCACCGCCCTGGCGGCCAAGAGCGCCGCCCAGAACTCGGCGCTGTCCATCACCAACGGCACCGCCTTCGAGGCCGCCATCGATTCCGCCTTGGCCAATGCCGAGCAATCGGCCCTGGCTTCGGAAGCGGCCAAGACCGATGCCAACAGCGCCAAGACCAATGCGGATTCCGTGCTGGGCAGTATCGGCGCGTCCGGTACCGTGCTCGACCGCCTGACCGCCATCATCGACACCATCGATACCTGGAAGGCGGCCAATAGCGGCGCCGACGCCACCATCGCCAACGCCATCCGGGCCAAGGCGGTGGCGCTGCAAACCACGGCGGTCACCATCAAGACTGCCGCCGCCACCGCCGCCACCAATGCCGCCAGCCGTGACGGCGAGGCCGATGCCGGCGTCGCCGCCATCCGCGCCATCGACGACGATCCGGCCACCTTGGACGACGACATCAATGACGCCCAGGACGTCACCGATGCCAACACCCAGGTCGCCGCCGCCAAAACCGCCGCCGATGCCGCCCGCAAGCAGGCGACCATCGCCCAGGCCCAGGCCAATGCTGCCAGCCAGGTCAGCGCCGATGCCACCGCCCTGGCCACCGCCTTCGCCGGCTGGAAAAGCCAGGTCGATGAACAGGCCGCCCTGGCCGCCCGCCAGGCCATCGAGCAAGCCGCCGCCAATGCCGCCGCCGACGCCAAGAACGACAGCGGCAGCGGCAACGAAGACAATGCCATCACCGTCAGCGTGCTGGGCAACGACACCCGCGTCGATGGCGCAGGCCTTAATCAGGGCCGCATCGTCGCCTTGGGAGCCGCCACCAACGGTCAGGTCAAGCTGGCCGCCAACGGCACCGACGTCATCTATACCCCCAATGCCAATTTCAACGGCACCGACAGCTTCACCTACACCATCACCAACACGGTGGTGGTCAACGGCCAGACCCGCGTCACCAGCGACACCGCCACCGTCACCGTCACCGTGGCGGCGGTCAACGACGCCCCCACCCTGACCAACGACGTCGGCACCGCCATCAACGCCAAAACCAGCGTCACCATCGATGCCCTGGCCAATGATGCCGACGTGGACGGCAACACCCTGACCATCACCGCCGCCAGCAATGGCGCCAAGGGGACGGTTGCCATCGTTTCCGGCAAGCTGGTCTACACGCCGACGGAAAATCAGTACCTGTCGCTGAAGGCGGGTGAAACCGGCACCGACACCTTCACCTACACCGTCTCCGACGGCCAGGGCGCCAGCCAGACCGCTTCGGTGACGGTGACGGTGACCGGCACCAACGATCTGCCGGTGGTCAATGCCGTCAGCCAGACCACCGCGGAAGGTGCCTCGCTGCTGTTGCAGGCCTCCGATTTCAGCGCCGGTTTCAGCGACGTGGACGGCGATGCGCTCGGCAAGATCCGTCTGGCCTCGGTGCCGACGGCAAGTGAAGGCAAGTTGCAGATATTGGTGAACGGCACTTGGTCCGACGTCACCAGCACCAGTCTGGCCGCCAATCCGGTCGATCTGACCGTCGCTCAGTTGAACGCGGGGGAACTGCGCTTCGTCCCCGCCGACAATTTCGCCGGCAATGCCAGCTTTGCCTGGAAGGGCTTCGACGGCACCGCCTTCTCCACCGCCAGCGCCACCTTCACGCTGACCGTCAGCAACGTCAACGACACCCCCACCGCCACCGGCAACGCGGTCCTCAGCCAGACCGAGGACGTGGCCGCCACCGGCAGCACGGTGTCGTCCTTGTTCGCCTCCACCTTCAGCGACCCCGATCCCGGCGCCAGCCTGTCGGGCATCGTGGTGATCGGCAATACCGCCAACGCCACCACCCAAGGGGTGTGGCAATATTCCACCGATTCCGGCGGCAATTGGAACGCGGTGGGCAGCGTCGGCGACAATGCCAACGCCCTGGCCCTGTCGGCGGCAACCCAATTGCGCTTCGTCGCCGTCGCCAATTACAACGGCACGCCGCCGTCGCTGGGCGTGCGGGCCATGGATGACAGCTATGGCGGCCTGTTTACCAACGGCGCCATCCGGGTCACCCTCGCGCCCTCCTCCAGCACCGCCATCGCCCTGGCCAGCGGCTCGCTGACCACCACCATCGCCGCCGTCAACGACGCCCCGGTCATGACCGCCAGCGCCACCTTGTCCAGCGTCGTCGAAGACAACACCGCACCGGGCGGGGCCAGCGTGCTGGCCCTGTTCAACGGCAGTTTCAGCGATGTGGACAGCGGCGCCAGCCTGGCCGGCGTGGCCGTCATCGGCAACCCGATCACCGCATCCGGTGTCTGGCAATATTCCAGCAACAACGGCACCACCTGGGCCGATGTGGACGGCGTCAACGACAGCTCTGCCGCCCTGGCCTTGTCAGCGGCGACCAAGCTGCGCTTCGTCCCTGCCGCCGATTTCAATGGCGCCGCGCCGGCGCTGACCGTGCGCGGCATCGACAACAGTTATGCCGGCGGCTGGTCGGACAGCGCCGGCAGCCGCGCCTTGATCAATACCGCTTCTCCCGGCGGTACCTCGGCCATCGCCGCCAGCGCCACCGCGCTTTCCACCACCGTCACCGCAATCAACGACGCCCCCATCCTGAGCGCCGCGCGCACCGGTCTCGGCTTCACCGACGGCGCCATCGCCCTGCCCAGCACGCCGGCCACCCGCTTCGCCGGCAGCGACGATTTCACCATCGTCATGGACGTCAAGCCCGCCGCCGCCGGCACCATGCTGAAACAGGCGTCCTATAACGGCGAATTGGGGATTTTGACCGCCGTCAACGCCGACGGCTCGCTGGTGTTCGGCCTGGACAAGCAATCCACCGGTTGGCAATGGGGCCAGACCGCCCCCGGCGTGATCACCTTTGACCAGTGGTCGCAGATCACCATGGTGAAAAGCGGCAGCAACCGCGACATCTATGTGAATGGCGTCAAGGTTCTGTCGGATATTGTCGACGCCACCCATATGGGCGCGGCTGAGACCACCAACACCAACGGCCTGACCTTCGGCGTCCCCGAAGCCAATGGCGGCTTCGACGGCGCCTTGGACAGCCTGCGCCTGTACAGCACCGGCCTGGCCGAAGCCGATGTGATCAAGCTGACCCTGGGCCAACCGGTAACCACCGGACTGCTGGCCGATTGGCGCTTCAACGAAGGCAGCGGCAACACCATCGTCGATCTGAGCGGACAGACCGGCAATATCAGCTTGCCCGCCGCCTATGGTACCGTCGGCTGGACCAATACGCCGGTGACCGCCATCACCGTGACCGAGGATCACCCGGTCCTGGTCCCCGGCCTGTCGGTCAGCGATGTGGACAGCGCCGCGGGCGATGCCATGCAGGTCACCATCGGTGCCACCAGCGGCACCCTGACCATCGCCCAGACCGCTGGCCTCAGCGTGGTTGCCGGCAGCTTCACCGATGCCGGCGCGGTCACCTTCACCGGCACCAAGGCGGCCATCAATGCAGCCCTGTCCAGCCTGACCTATCGCGGCAACGCCAATTACAACGGCGCCGACCAGATCACCGTCACCGTCAATGATCTGGGCATGAGCGGTGCCGGCGGCGCCAAGACCGCCAGCAAGACCATCAATGTCACCGTCGCCCCGGTCAACGACGCCCCCAGCATGGCCAGTTCGGCCAGTCTGGCGGCGGTGAACGAAGACGCCACCACCCCTGCCGGTGCCACCGTCACCAGCCTGTTCTCCGCCGGCTTCACCGACGTGGACGGCGGCAGCATCGCCGGCGTGGCCGTCATCGGCAACCCGATCACGGCTTACGGCACGTGGCAATTTTCCAGCAATAACGGCACCAATTGGGCCGATGTCGGCGGCGTCAACGACGGCGCCAGCGCCCTGGCCCTGTCCGCCGCCACCAAACTGCGCTTCGTCCCCGCCGCCGATTTCAACGGCGCCGCGCCGACACTGACCGTGCGCGGCCTGGATTCCAGTTATGCCGGGTCGTTCTCCGACAGCACCGGCGCGCCGGTGCTGATCGACACCTCGGTCACCGGCGGTAACAGCGCCATCGCCGCCACCGCCACGGCGCTTTCCACCAGCATCACCACAATCAACGACGCCCCCACCCGGCTGGCCGTGACCGGCGCCGCCCAGTTCAATTTCGAAGGATTGGACACCACCCCCGGCAATACCCTGGACCAGCAGGGCGGCTGGCGCTCCAGCAGCCCCATGCATTCCGACCTGGGGGCATCGACCACGGTTGGCGGCTATACCGGCGGTGTCGCCTATACACCGGAAAGCCCGCAGGGCTGGCCCCTGGTCATCTCGCGCAAGAACGACGGCAACTTCGCCATTCCATCCATCCCGACCGGCGGCAAGCTGGTGATCGAATACGACACCACCCCCAATTACTGGGGCGCGCGTTTCGGCCTGGGCTACGACGCCAACAATGACGGCGACATCTTCACTGCCGCCGGTGCCGGCACCACCCTTGACACCAATGAAGCCAGCATCGGCGTCGCCTTCCGCCAGGAAGGCGGCGAACGGGTGGCGCTGTTCCTGGCCGATGGCAGCCAGACCGGCTGGATCAACCTGAACCTGACCAACGATTCCTCCGCCAATGGCTGGGTCCGTTTCCGCCTGGTGGTCGATACCGCCGCCAATGGCGGTCAAGGCGCCCTGAGTCTGGAATACAGAGAAATCAACCAGCCCGGCGGCGGCACCTGGACCAAGGTGTCCGGGCTGACCGACATCAACGCCCAATTGGGCGCCAACGCCGCCGATCCGGCCAACTGGAACACCATGTTCCTGAAGGGGGACAACGGTGAATCGCGGCTGGACAACATCACCCTCACCGCCATCGACGACGATGCCGCCACCATCCCCCTGGCCATCACCGGCGAGAACACCACCAGTCTGCTGATCAACAAGGCTTCGCTTCTGGCCAATATGGCCGACATCGACGGCGACACCTTGTCCATCGCCAGCGTCAGCAGCAGTGTCGGCACCGCCACCATCGACGCCTCGGGCAACGTGGTGTTCAATTCCGGCGGCAGCACCGCCGTCGAGGTGGCGCTGACCTATACGGTCAGCGACGGCCAGGGTGGCACGGTGGCGGGCAACGCCAACCTGCTGCGCGTTCCCTCCGGTTTCACCCTGAGCCAATTGCCCCAGGGCGAACAGCGTCTCAACACCACCACGCAATACGACCAGAGCGCCCCCGCCCTCACCACCCTGGCCGACGGCAGCGTCGTGGCGATCTGGGCCGGCACGCCGGATACGGGAACCGGCTACCGCATCATCGGCCAGCGTTTCGACCTGAGCGGGCAGAAGCTGGGCGACGAGTTCGTCGTCAACACCCATACCACCCCCGATCAATATTGGCCGGCCATCGATTCCCTGGGCGACGGTTTTGTCGCCACCTGGCAATCCTACGCCCAGGGCAGCGATCCCAATGCCGGCATCTATGGCCAGCGCTTCAGCCAGGACGGCACCAAGATCGGCGCGGAATTCCACGTCAACACCTACGTCACCAGCGACCAGCAGCGGCCCAAGGTGGCCGAGTTGAGCAATGGCGGCTTCGTCGTCACCTGGAGTTCCACCAACCAGGACGCCAGCACCTATGGCGTCTTTGCCCAGCGCTACGACGCCGCCGGCACCGCGGCGGGGGTTGAATTCCGCGTCAATATCACCGTTTCCGGCGACCAGTCCGTGCGTAGCGTCACCGGCTTGGCCGATGGCGGTTTCATGGTCGTCTGGCACGATGCTGGCTTGGACACCAATGGCTACGGCATCTATGCCCGCCGCTACAACGCCGCCGGCACTGCCGTTACGAACGAAATACGGCTGAACGACACCATCGCCTTGGCGCAGAAAGAACCGGCCATCGACGTGCTGGCCAATGGCGGCTTGGTCGTCGCTTGGCAGACCATGACCGGTGACGGCGACGGCAACGGTATCGCGGTGCGGCGCTTCGACGCCGCCGGCACGGCGCTGGGGACCGAGACCATCGTCAACACCACGGTGGCGGGTGAACAGACCCAGCCCCAGGTCGTCGCCTTGGCCAATGGCGGCTACGTCGTCGGCTGGGCATCCGCCAACAAGGACGGCGCCGGCATGGCGGCGGTGGTACGGGTGTTCGACGCCCAGGGCAATGCGGTCAGCGGCGAGATCCAGGCCAACACCTATACCAGCGGCGACCAAAGCGCGCTGATGCTGACCGCGCTGGCCGGTGGCGGCTTCCAGGCCACCTGGGTCTCCGCTGGTCAGGACGGGGCGGCGGGCGGCGTCTACGCCCAGCGTTTCAACGCCGACGGCACTCTGGCCGGTGGCCGGGTGTTGACCGGCGGCAGCGGCAACGACAGCGCCACCATCACCAGCCATTTCAATCTGGTGGATGGCGGGGCCGGCAACGATTCCTTCACCACCACTGCCGCCCTGGCCACTGGCGGCGCCACCTTCATCGGCGGCACCGGCACCGACCAGATCACCATCACCGACGCGGTTTCGGATACCACCGGGGCCATCAACGCCCTGCACGGCATCGAGAAAGTGGTGCTGGGCCATAGCGGCAGCGGCGGCCAGACCATCACCTTGAACGCCGAAACGGTCATCGGCGCCATCGACGCCTCGGCCTCCACCGCCGGAGTAACCCTGAACGCCGCCGCCCGCACCAATGCCACCACCCTGACCGGCGGCAGCGGCAGCGACACCCTGACCGGCGGCAGCGGCGGCGCCGACGTAGCCGGCTTTACCGGCAATGCCGGCGACTACCGCATCACCAACGCAGCCGGTACCCTGAGCGTCGCCGCCTTGGCCAGCGGCAATACCGACACCGTCAGCGGTTTCGAGACTTTACGCTTCAACGATGGCGACCTGACCGTGACCAGCACCGCCCTGTTGGGCAGTGCCGGCGCCAACACCTTGAATGTGGGCAGCGGTTTCGATTACATCGCCCTGGCCGACGGCGACGACCGCTTGACCGCCACCAACGCCACCGTGACCGGGTCGACGACCATCAATGGCGGGTTGGGGACCGACACCCTGGCCATCAGCGATACCGCCACCATCACCGACACCCATCTGGCGCGGGTGAATCAGGTGGAAACGCTGACCCTGCTGTCCACCGCCGCCAGCGCCCAAAGCGTCACCTTGGGCAATTCGTCGCAGAATGCCGGTATCACCAGCGTCGACGCTATAGCGGCCACCGCTTCCGTCACCCTGGACGCGTCCGCCCGCACCACCGGCATCACCTTGACCGGCGGCCATGGCGCCGACACCCTGATCGGCGGTGGTGGGGCCGATGTCTTCCACAGCCAGGGCAGCGGCACCTCGACCCTTACCGCCACCGACACCATTACCGGCCTGGGCAATGGCGACGTCATCCGCTTCAGCGGCATGGCCGGCATCGGTTACGACCCCAGCCAGCCCTTCGCCTTGAATCCCGGCGGCATCGCCGCCACCATCGCCGATATCACCGCCAGCGCCATCACCAACAAGATGGTGTTCTTCAGCAATGGCAGCGATGGCTGGGTTTACGTCAAGGGCGCCGGTACCGGCGCCACCAGCCATGACGGCACCCTGATCAGGCTGGCTGGCTTCGCCACCGCCCCCGCCGCCCTCCATTTCGACGGCATCACCGATGCCAGCCCGTCCGCCGCCATCGTGTTGCAAGCGCCCAGCGGCCTGGGGGCGCTGTTCAGCGGCGGCACCGAGAGCTATCTGAAGGCGGATTCCGTCTCCGGCCTGGGAGCCGGGACCGGCCTGACGGTGGAGGCCTGGGCCAAGTTCGACACCATCCCCGCCGGCAACAGTTCCACCTTGTTGTCCTATGTCGCTCCCGATGGCGGCAAGCTGACCTTGGGGGCGGATTCCGCCGGTCTGGTCACCGTCACCATCGACGGAATCAGCGCCACCATCACGCCCATGGTGATGGTGGATGCCAACTGGCACCATCTGGCGGTGACTTGGCAGTCCTCTACCGGCCAGATCAGCCTCTACAAGGATGGCGTCGCCGTGGGCAGCGCCAGCGGAATCAATACCGGTGGCACCATCGCCAGCGGCGGCACCTTGGTCATCGGCCAGGATCAGGCCTTCGCCGGCGGCGGCTTCAACCCCAACACCGCCTTGCGCGGCGCCGTCGATGACGTCCGGCTGTGGAACACGGTCCGCAGCGTCTTCCAGATTCGCGACGACCTGGACGGGGTGTCCAGTTCCACCACCGGATTGGTGGCCGGCTATGGCTTTGCCGACCTCTCCGGCAACACCCTGACCGACCTCAGCGGCAATACCAACACGCTGCAACGTTTCGGCGATCTGGCCCCGGCGGCGCTGTTCGAGATCAGCGAAGACATGCCGCTGGCCAACCTGCCGCTGCCCTTCGTCGATCCCGACGACATGTCGCCGACGGCGACCAGCTTCGCCGTCACCTCGACCACCGCCAACGGCAGTTTGACCGTCAGCCCCAGCGGTCAGGTCAGCTATGTTCCCAATGCCAATTTCAACGGCATCGACAGCTTCACCATCAGCATCACCGACGACCAAGGTGCCGTCAGCACCCGGGTGGTGGCCATCAAGGTCACTGCCGTCAACGACCTGCCGACCCTGACCGGGGCCACCATCGGCGGGGCCGCCGCCCTCAATCTGGGGCCGCAATCCCACGCCGAGACCACCTCCGTGGTCAGCACCGCCACCAGCGCCGTCACCATGGAAGTGTTGATCAAGGGCGCCCCCATGATCGGCACCGAACGGATCATCGCCTATAACGGCACCATCGGCACCAATGGCTATGGCCTGGTCGTCACCGATGACGGCCACCTGGGTATCCGTGTCGGCACCACCGTGCTGGAAGCCGCCGGCACCAGCACCTCGATGATGGCTTGGCAGCATGTGGCCGCCAGCTATAACGGCACCGCCTGGACCCTTTACGTGGACGGCGTGGCGCAAACCCTGTCGGCCACCAGCGCCGCCATCGTCACCCCCACCGGCGTGACCCAGATCGGCTCGGCCTCCATCATCGGCGACACCATCACCGGCTTCGAGGGCATGATCGACGATTTGCGGGTGTGGAACACCGCCCGCAGCGCCGCTTCCATCCAGACCGACATGACCCGGCAGTTGACCGGCGGCGAAAGCGGCTTGGCCGGCTATTGGCGCATGGATCACGGCAGCGGCAATGCCAGCGATCAGGCACCGGGCAACCATCCGCTGCTGATGTCGGCCGAGCCTCCGACCTGGATAACCTCGCCCGGCATGATGGCCGATAGCAGCCAGCGCCTGACCCAGGAAGAACGCGCCATCAGCGGTCACGTTACCGCCGCCGACGCCGATGGCGGCGCGCTGACCCTGTCGATCATGTCCGGCCCGGCCATGGGGTCGGTGATCATCACCCAGGACGGCGACTGGACCTATACCCCACCAGTCGATTGGCCGACCATCACCGGGTCGAGCGAGACCTTCACCATCGAGGCCACCGACACCCAGGGCGGCAAGGCCAGCAAGACCATCACCGTCACCGTCAATTCGGTCAACGACGTCCCGGTGTTGCTGAACAACGTCACTCTTGCCCCCATCGAAGAGGACTGGACCCCGACCATCGCCGTGGATGGCGCCCAAACCGTGTCGTCCATCTTGCCGCACCATGCCGCCTTCGATGCCGATTTGCCGGCCATGTCCCTGGGCATGGCAGTGGTGACGGCAGACAACAGCCACGGCACCTGGCAATACAGCCTTGACGGCGGCGGCACCTGGGACGATTTCCCGCCGGTCAGCACCAGCGAGGCCCTGTTGCTGTCCAGTTCCAGCGCGGTCCGCTTTGTCCCCGATACCGAATATAGCGGCACCGCCAGCTTCGGTTTCCGCGCCTGGGGCAATGGCTCGGGCATGGCCGGCGACACCGTCGATGTGGCTGCCGACACCGCCTCGTTCAGTGCCGCCACCAAGATGGCGACCATCACCGTCAGCGCCGTCAACGATGCCCCCACGGTGGCCGGCTCCGCCCCCATCCTCGACACCTTCGACGATCCCAGCCTGGGTCCGCAATGGCGCGTGGTCGACGGCACCGAGAACAGCGACGACAGCGTCGTCGTCATCGACGGCGTGGTCGAGCTGACCAACCGCGAGCTGTTGAACACCAGCGGCCAGTATCGCGGTACCGCCGCCAATCCGCTGACCTTCACCGGCAAGTTCGAGGCCAGCGCCGATGATCTGCTGTCCATCGTCCTGCGCAGCAGCGGCCAGC
The DNA here is from genome assembly GCF_000513295.1 of Magnetospirillum gryphiswaldense MSR-1 v2. Taxonomy (NCBI): domain Bacteria; kingdom Pseudomonadati; phylum Pseudomonadota; class Alphaproteobacteria; order Rhodospirillales; family Rhodospirillaceae; genus Magnetospirillum; species Magnetospirillum gryphiswaldense. The sequence goes on along the minus strand of NC_023065.1, from coordinate 156,014 downwards.
CCGATGCCGGTTTCTACGGATCTCCGACCCACGGCATCACGCTCAATGTGGTGTCGACCAACAACAACATCACCATCGACGGCCTGGGCGGCGCCGCGGTCACGGGTATCGCCGGCGACGGCAGCCTGACCTGGGTCGATGGCCACATCTACACGTTCAAGGTCATCGATGACGGCAGCGATATCACCTTTACCGTCATCGACACCACCGATCCGGCCAATACCGCCAGCCTGACCGCCAGCAGCGATTTCGCCCCCGCCACCAGCTATGTGACCATCCATAACCGCGAATGGACGGAAACCGGCGGCGACCACAGCATCGTCTTGGATGATCTTTCCATCCAGAACGTTCTGCCGACCATCACGGTGACCGAGGATATCGCCTTCACCGGCACGCTGACCGCCAGCGACGAGGGCGCGGTCACCTTCGCCCTGATCGGCCAAGCCGCCAACGGTACGGTCAGCCTGAACGCCAATGGCAGCTATACCTATAGTCCCGACCGCAATTATACCGGCGCCGATTCCTTCCTCTATTCCATCACCGATTCGCAAGGCTTGGTCTCGACCGCCAGCGCCAGCATCAACGTCACCGCGGTGGATGATGCCTTCACGGTCATGGGCGCCGGCACCCGCAATTCCCATCTGACTCTGAGCGGCATCGACGCCCATGCCGACGCCGGCGACGTCTTCACCGTCGGCACCGGCGACTTCACCATCGAAGCCTGGATCAACCCGGATGCGATGATGGCCAGCGGCAATCCGGTCATCCTGGCCAAGGAATACGGCGACAGCGACCAGCGCTTCCGCCTGTTCCTGGACAACGGCAGGCTGACCTTCATGGCCGGCGATGATGCCGATGGCCTGGGCATGAACGGCGTCTATGAAGTGCAGGCCGATACCGACATCGCCCTGACCGAATGGTCGCATGTGGCGGTGAGCCGCAGCGGCAACACCTTCAGCCTCTATATCGACGGCCAGATGGTCGATTCCGCCGTCAGCACCGCGACCATCAACATCAACACCGACGCGCCGTTGCTGATCGGCGCCACCGCCGGCATGCCCATGGAAGGCTACCCCGCCGGTGTCACCGACACCTTCAGCGGCGCCTTGGACGACATCCGCCTGTGGACCACGGCGCGCAGCCCGCTCCAGATCGCCCAAGGGCTGCACAGCACCTTGGCCGGCAACGAAGCCGGACTTTACGCCAACTGGACCTTCGAGGGGGTCGATTACAACGACATCTCGGTCGCCGACCGCGCCGGCGGCAATCAAAAGCTGGAACTGAACGACGCCCATGTGCTGGCCCCGCCGGCCAATGCCATGACCTTCATGGGCGGCGACGGCCTGCACGCCAATCAGGTGGTCACCGCCACCACCGGCAGCCTGACCATGGAAGCCTGGGTGAAGTGGGATGGAAGCGCAGGCGGGCAGTACATCGTCTATCAGGGCGATTCGTCCTTCAACGGTTTCGGCCTGCTGATCGACGATACCGGAAAATTCGCCGGTCTGGCCGGCGGCAATGGCTGGGTCAATACCGACACCAGCGCCAAGGTCGGGGCGTGGCAGCACGTGGCCGCCACCCATGAAAACAACCAATGGCGTTTCTACGTGGATGGCGAAGCGGTGGACATCACCGCTGGCCGCAACACCGCCTTCGCCCCGGCCCAGGGGCACACGGCCATCGGCTCCACCGCCGCCGGCACCGAGGGCTTCCACGGCCAGATCGGCGAGGTCCGCATCTGGGATGGTTCGCTGACCCAGGCGGATATCCAGGCCAACATGAACGGCCCGCTCTCGGGCAATGAAATGGATCTGGTGGGCTATTGGCCTCTGGCCGGTGGCAATCCCGATAACGTGGCCGGCGCCGGCATGGTCGACGGCGCTACCTGGACCGCCCCCACCGGCACCGGCCTGGGGATCGAGAACGTCACCCAGGTTATGGATTTCGACGGCAGCAACGACAAGGTGATGCTGGGCGACACGCCCTCCATGTTCAACACCGCCACGGTGGAAGCCTGGGTCAAGCTGGACAGCCTGACCGGCACCCGTACCATCGTCTCGCATGGGGGCGAATTCGACCTCACCGTCACCGCCGACGGCAAGCTGCACGTGGACGCCACGGGCGCCAACGGCATCACCTATTCCATCGCCTCCAGTGCCACCCTGGTGACCGGCCAGTGGTATCACGTGGCCGCCGCCTATAACGGCCCCGTCAACAACATGGTGCTTTACGTCAACGGCAACTCGGTCGGCGTCACCGCGGTCAGCGGTCCGTTGATGGACGGCGAAGGCGTGCGCTGGGTGGCCGGAGCCAGCGTCAATGACGGCGTCGCCAGCAATTTCCTTGACGGCCAGATCACCGATGTGCGGGTCTGGGACGAGGTTCTGACCCTGGGCACCATCCAGGGCCAGATGAACATGCGGCTGTCGGGGACCGAACTGGGTCTGGCCGGCTATTGGCCGCTCAACGACGCCCGTGCGGTCGTCGACAATCTGGTCGGCGATATCGGCGAGGCCGGCCAAGCCACCTTGCTGGACGGCGTGTCGTGGGCCACCCCCAGCGGTCTTGCCCTGACCGACAGCGCCAAGGTCGCCAGCTTCAGCGGCGACGGCGACCGGGTGATCACCAACAGCAGCGTCGCCTTTGCCAGCACCACCATGGAAATGTGGTTCCGGGCCACCGATAACGGTCAACAGCGCGGGCTGATGAGTACCTATCGGATCGACGATGAAAACCGCATCTCCGTCCGTCTCAACGACAACGGCAGCATCACCGCCGTGGTCGCCGACGCCGCCGGCAACGCCATCGCGCTGACCTCGGACAATATCGACCTGGACCATGATGCCTGGCACCATGTGGCGGTCAGCTTCGACCCGACCAGCAACACGCTGAAGATCTACACCGACGGCGTCTTGCACGGCGACACCACCGCCGGATCGGTCATCGGTACGGTGACCCCCACCGGCACCTTAAGCGGCGATATGCATTTCAACGGCCCGCTGGTGGTCGGCACCAGTGCCGCCGGCATGAACAACTTCACCGGTGAAATCACCGACGTGCGGGTGTGGGATTCCGTCCGCACGTTAACTCAGATCAACGATTACAGCGGCCAGCGCCTGTCCGGCAACGAAGGCGGCCTGCTGACCTATCTGAAGCTGAATGACGGCAGCGGCAGCGTCGTCACCGATTTCGCCAATTCGGGCGACAACCTTGTCGCCATGGGCGGCACCGTCTTCGGCGCCCCCACCGGCACCTTGCCGTTGGCCAATGCTGCTACCGTCGCCAAGTTCGACGGCGACAACGATTTGCTGCGCAGCAGCAGCGTGATCCAGATGTCGTCGCACACGGTGGAAACCTGGCTGCGCACCCCGATCGGCTATGCCGAGGACTGGGCCGGACTGATCTCGCTGACCGATCCGGCCAATGCCGGGCCGGCCAACTGGATGCAGATGACCATCAACGGCAGCGGCGGCATCTCCGTCGAACTGGCCGATGACCAGTCGATCTCGACCGCCAGCGCCAGTGCCATCAATGACGGTGCCTGGCACCACGTGGCCTATACCTACGATGCCGCCGCCAAGACCGTCTCCATTTATGTGGACGGCACCTTCAACGGCGCCGTCACCAACGCTGCCATGCCTGCCGCTGCCAGCTTCAACGGGTTGGTGCTGATCGGCACCAATCGCGGCGGCAATGGTTTCGCCAACGTGGAAATGGCCGATGTGCGGGTGTGGGATCAGGCCCGCAGCGCCCAGGACATCGCCGGCAATTGGGATTCGCGCCTGACCGGCGACGAAACCGGGTTGGTCGGCTATTGGCCGCTCAACGACGCCGCCGGCACCTCGCTGGTCATCAACCAGGCCGATCTGTCCGACAGCGTCGGCATCCCGGTCACCACCACCAGCCTGATCACCGACGAAGACACGGCGCTGACCGGCGTGGTCATGCCCCATGACCCGGACAGCGACGGCAGCTACACCTTCACCGCCACCACCGCGCCGACCAATGGCAGCCTCAGCCTGCATGCCGACGGCACCTTCGTCTATGTGCCGAAATACGGCTATGTGGGCGCCGACAGCTTCACCGTGCAGGTGGCCAACGGCGTCAACAGCCCGGTCAGCAAGACCTTCAGCGTCACCGTCGCCGACACCACCGAAATCATCGGCACCACCCAGGCCGGCGGCTTCGCCAGCTTCGACGGCATCGACGACGTGGCCACCGCCCAGATCAATCTGGGCAATAAATCCTTCACCTGGGAATTCTGGGCCAACCGCACCACCACCGATGCCGACATCATCCTGAGCCAGGAAGGCGGCAGCGCCTTGCATGTCGGCTATGGCTCAGGCCAGACCTTCGTCTACAATTTCTGGGGCAGCGATCTGTCCTATACGGACAGCACCAACAATGTGGGTGAATGGGTCCACTGGGCCGGTAGCTACGACACCGGCACCGACGAACGCATCTTGTACAAGAACGGCATCGAGGTGGCCCGGACCAGCATCCCCACCAGCTTCACCGGCAGCACGACGCTGAGCCTCGGCGCCTTCAACGGCGGTTATTATAATGGCCAGTTGGACGATGTCCGCATCTGGCAGGGCGTGCGCAGCGCCAGCGAGATCGCCGGCAATTTCGACCGCCCGCTGGCCGGCGATGAAGACGGCCTGATCGCCAACTGGACCTTCGACGGCGCCGAGCCGGGCGACGACCATGCCGGCGGTGACACCTTGCTGGCGGCCAACGGCGCCACCGCGCCGACCATCATGGCGCCGCCGGCCCAGGCGGTGGAATTCACCAGCACCGGCGCCCTTCTCAATGTCGGCAGCCTGGCCACCACCCAGACCAGCAATATCACCCTCGAGGCCTGGGCCAAGCTCGACACCGCCAATCCGTCGGCGTCGCAGGTCATCGTCTATAACGGTAACGCCGCCGCCGGCAACGGCTTCGGCATCAGCGTCTATCAGGGCGTGCCGGCCATCTGGGCCAGCGGCAGCGCCAACCTGACCGCCACCTCGGTCACCGTGGATACGGGCGAGTGGCATCATTATGCCGCCGTGCGCAACGGCAGCACCTGGTCTCTGCTGATCGACGGCGTCCCCGTCGCCCTGAGCGGCACCACCACCGCCACCCCGGTCACCGCCACCGGCACCACCACCATCGGCGGCGTCATCGGTGCTGAGCATACTTTCCTGGGCGACGTGGCCGATGTGCGGGTGTGGAACACGGCCCGCAGCGCCAGCCAGATCAATGATTTCATGAACGAACGGCTGGACCCGGTGTCCACGGCCAATCTGGCCGGGTATTGGCGCCTGGACGACATGGTCAATGGCGCGGCCCCCGATTCGTCCACGGGCAACCATGACGCCACCGTCGTCGGCAGCGCCCACAGTGTCGATGTTCTGGCCCCCATCACCGCCGATTCGTTCCACGTCGAGGTCAACGAGAGCTACAGCGGTCGACTGGCCGTCTGGGATGAGGACCAGGGCAGCGCCGAAATGGTCTGGGTCACCCAGACCAACGCCACCACCGCCCATGGCGGCACGGTGACGGTGTTGGCCGATGGCCGCTTCCTCTATAACCCGGCGGTCAATTATGCCGGCAACGACAGCTTCACCGTCCAGATCAACGACGGCGGCGCCATCACCAGCAAGACCATCACCGTCATCGGTGAAAGCGACCTGACCATCCTGGGCACCCGCCAGGAAAGCGGCGTGCTGCGTCTGGACGGTACCAACGACCATGCCACCGCCGGCGGCACCATCGATCTGGCCAACAAGTCGTTCAGTTGGGAATTCTGGGCCAACCGCGCCTCGTCCAACACCAACGACTTCGTCCTCGGCCAGGGCAGCATCGGGACCGGGACCGGCTTGCAGGTCGGCTACAGCGCCGGCAACATTTTCACCTATTCGTTCTACGACATCGACATGAACTATGTCGACAGCACCAGCAATGTGGGCGAATGGGCGCATTGGGCCGGAACCTACGACGCCGCCACCAACACCCGCATTCTTTACAAGAACGGGGTCGAGGTGACGCGGGATGTCACCAGCGGCGATTATACCGGGTCGGGCAGCCTGCTGGTCGGCACCACCAATTGGGCCGACAATTGTTTCAACGGCCAAGTGGACAATATCCGCATCTGGTCCGACGTGCGCACCGCCAACGAGATCGCCGACAACTACACCCGCACCATGGAAAGCAGCGAGCCGGGGCTGGTGGCAAACTGGACCTTCGATTGGGTCAATGCCGCCGGCACCAGGGTCGAGGACCGCGCCAATTATGACAACCCGTTGACCCTGAATAACGGCGCCACCGTCTTCGAGGCGCCGGAACGCGCCCTGGTCTTCTCGACCGATGGCCAGAACGTGGCCACCGGCAGCGTCGTCACCACCCAGACCAACAATTTCACCCTCGAGGCCTGGACCCGCATCGATGCCACCGATGGCGGCCAGCAGATCATCGCCTATAACGGCGCGCCGGGCGGCAACGGCTTTGGTCTGGTGGTGCAATCCAGCGGCGAGATCGCCGTCTTGATGGGTGGGGTCAGCTATCTGTCCAGCTCGCTCAATGCCAGTTCGCTGCTGGGGCAATGGCACCATCTGGCCGCCGTGCGCGACAACGGTATCACCACGCTGTACGTGGACGGCACCGCCTATGGCCTGACCAACAACACCACAACGCCGAACACTCCCAGCGGCGTCTTCAAAATGGGCGGCGACGCCGCCGATGCGGCCCACACCCTGAAGGGCGCCCTGGCCAATGTCATCGTCTGGAATCAGGCGCTGACCCCGGCCCAGGTGCAAGGCGCCGTAGCCGGTGACTTCCCACTGGCCGAAAGCAGTCTGGCCGGTGCCTGGCGCCTGGACGGCGCCACCAGTGCGGGCCTGATCGACGATTATGCCGTGGGCGGGCACAACGCCAGCATCAGCGGCACCCCCAGCTTTGTCGCCGTCGCCGCCCCCACCTTGGCGGAAACCGTGTTCGAGGCCGAGGAATCGCACACCGTCGCCGGCAATCTGGTGGCCACCGATGACGGCCACCCGATCACCTGGACCACCCAAACCAATGCGGTAACGGCGGGTGGCCACGGTCGGGTCACGGTCAGCGCCGACGGCAGCTTCGTCTATACCCCCGATACCGGCTTCGCCGGTGACGACAGCTTCACCGTCACCGCCAGCAGCCGTGGCGTCACCACCACCCACACGGTCATGGTCGACGTCCTCGACAGCACCTTCATGCTGGGCGCCAATGCCGCCGGCCCGGCCCTGCAATTCGACGGCAACGACCGCCTCCAGGCCACTCTCAGCACTCTGCAGGTGGGCTCCGGCTTCACCGTCGAGGCCATGATCAACCCGTCGGTCACCACCGGCGCCCGTCACGACATCTGGGGCCTGAGCCAGGGTGTCTATCGGCTGGCCGCCTATGTCAGCGCCAGCGGCACCCTGACCCTGGGCTGGAGCACCGACGACGGCACCACCTTCGGCGGCAGCGTCGCCGGGCCGCAGATCAGCGCCGAGGCCTGGACCCATGTGGCGGTCAGCTTCGACAGCGGCACTGCCAATGTCTATGTCAACGGCAGCCAAGTCGCCAGCGTCGCCGTGCCGTTCACCCAGTTCGAGTATTCCGGCCAAAGCTTCATGGTCGGTTCGACCGGCGGCAGCACCGACTGGATCGGCCAGATGGATAATGTGCGGCTGTGGCAATATGCCCGCGACGCCGAGGACATCGCCGACAATTGGCGCCTGAAGGTGCCCGAGAATTCCGATCACATGATCGGCAACTGGACCATGGAGGATATCACCGATGGTCTGGTGTTCTCGTCCACCACCTATGGCCAAAGCCTGACCCTGGGGACCAGCGGCACCAATGATGCCGCCGATCCCACCCGCATCAACCCGCCGGGCACGGTGTTGGACCTGAACGGCAGCGGCCAATACGTCACCACCAACATCACCAATGCCATGACCAGCGACTTCACCTTGGAAGCCTGGATCAACCATGACGGCGACAGTGCCTATCGCCCCATCCTGTCCAAGGGCAGCGGGTCCAATTACGCCGCCGAACTCAACCTGCAAGTCAACAGCGCCGGCAATCTCAACTTCTTCATGGGCAACGGCGGCGATTACGGCGTCTTGGTCGATGGGCCGGCGGTTTCCGCCAATGCTTGGCACCATGTGGCGGTAACGGTCAGCGGCACCACCGTGACCTTGTTCCTGGACGGCAATCAGGTGGGCACCGGCACCTTCGCCGGCACCCGGCAGGCCACCGCCGCCGCCCTGGAAATCGGCCATTACTTTAACGGCGACGACCAAAGCTGGAATGGCCTGATCGGCGATGTGCGCCTGTGGAACACCGCCCGCAGCCAAAGCGACATCCGCCAGACCATGAACGCCCGCCTGGGTGCGGACGAGCCCGGCTTGCAGGGCAATTGGCTGTTCGACGACATCTCCGGCACCACTGCCCCCAACTTTGCCGACAACGCTTTGCCCAACGGCACCTTGGTCGGCGGCCCGACCACCGTCACCGCCAAGCCGGCTTCCTTCGACGACCTGATCACCTTGCGCGAGGATGCCAGCTATCACGGCAAGATTCTGGCGCTCGACGACCAGGGCCAAGCCCTGACCTATTCCCTGCCCGGCGGCACCACCACCGCCCATGGCGGCACCATCACCCTGGCCGCCAACGGCACCTTGACCTATACCCCCGCCGCCGACTGGTCGGGCACCGACAGCTTCGTCGTCGCCGCGGTGGAAACCGGGGTGACCGGGGCAACGCCCACCACCCGCACCATCACCGTGGTGGTCAGCCCGGAAAACGGCCCCCCCACCGCCAACTTCCTGGGTGGCGACCAATATTGGGACGAGTCCACGAACTGGAGCGCCAATGCGGCGCCCGGCAGTGAAACCGCGGTCACCATCACCGGTACAAGCGCCTACGTCACCAGTGCCGCCAACGCCGGTTCGGTGGTCATCGGCAATGCCGGCGACCTGAACCTTTATTCCGGCACCCTCACCGTCCGTAACGGCATCGTCGTCCAAAGCGGCGCCACCGTGGCGCTGAGCGGCGGGACTGGCATCACCGGCAGCGGCACCATGGCCAATGCCGGCAGCATTGTCGGCAGCGGTGCCACGATCAATCTGGCGGTTGCCAACACGGGCAGCATCGCCGTCGGCCTGATGCCGTCGGCCTCCACCTTGTCGTTTGCCGGTCATATCAGCAATACTGGCACCATCACCGTGGACAGCGTCGGCTACAACAACACCTTGCAGATGCTGGCCGGTGCCGTCTTGACCAACCAAAGCGGCGGCGTCATCACCTCCAGCCACTGGGGGGCGGCCAGCGTCAACACCATCACCGGCTCGCTGATCAATGCCGGCGGCACCTTGAACATCGATTACGACTTGTCGCTGACCGGGGCCGGCGTAACCCTGAGCAGCGGTACCATTGATGTCGCCAGCGGCCAAACCCTGTTCATCAGCGCGCCGCTGACCTTGTCGGGCAACAGCCTGAGCTTTACCGGCAGCGGCGAAATCAGCCTGACCGGCACCCAGACGGTGACCATCAGCGGGGCCGGCTTCACCTTGCTGGCCACCAACACGGCGCAAATGTATCTGGATGGCGCCATCACCATCCAAGGCGGCACCTTCACCAATGCTGGTGCCCTGACCATCGCCGATGCCAACGACACCTTCAATTCCGTCTTCGTCAATGCCGCCGGCGCCACCTTGCGGCTGGAGCAAAGCGCGATTTCCGCCGGACTGGTGTTCAACGACGATTTCGCCAATTACGGCCAGTTGCGCCTGACCGCCGCGTCCGGGGCCACCGGCGGCGGCAGTGCCGGCATCAGCATGACCGGCAGCAAGGTCTTCACCAACTATGCCGGCGGCGAGATCTATTCCAGCACCGGCAGCGATTCCATGGGCCAGCGCGTCATCAACGGCAACGTCACCAATGCCGGCGGCCTTATCAACGTCAATTACGACCTGACCATCAACAACGGCCAGAACAACACCTTCGCCATCAATTCGGGCACCATCGATATCGCCCAAAACACCCACCTGTTCGTCTCCGGCGGCGCCACCCCCCATTCCGCCACCACCCGTCTGACCGGCACCAACATCACCTGGGCCGGTACCGGCGTGATGGATTTGCAAGGCCAGCACGATCTGGTCATCGGCAGCGGCGGCTATACCCACACCGCCACCGCCGACCAACTGTTCATGTCGGGCGCGGTGGATGTCAGCGGCGCCGATTTCACCAATGCCGGCACCTTGGTTCTGTCCACCAACAACGACGTCTTCCACGCCAATCTGATCAATGCCGCCACCGGTACCCTTCGCGTCGACCAGAGCGAAACCGACCAATCCACCAACGTCACCTTCGACGGCGCCAGTTCCGACATCACCAATGCCGGCAGCTTCATCATCAGCGACGACGTGAACGACGCCTATAATTCCGGCCTCACCATGACCGCCGGGGCGGTCCTGACCAACCAGGCCGCCGGCACGCTGTCGGTGGAGGGCAGCGACAACGATTCGTTCATCAGCGGCGGCGGCGTGGTCAACCAGGGCAATATGAAGCTGCACTCCAGCTTGGCCCTTAACGGCGGCGCCACCTTGACCAACAGCGGCACCTTGTGGATGGGCCTGAGCCGATCGCTGTCCATCGCCGGCACCGCCTTGACCAATAGCGGCACCATCACCGGCCTGGGCACTCTCAACCTGATGGGCGCCGCCTTCGCCAATACCGGCACCCTTGACGCCGGCGTAACCGAATCCGGTATCCCGCAGATGAACGGCACCATGACCGTCATCGGCACCATGACACTGGCCGCCGGTTCCACCGTGGCGGTGGATGTGGGCTACAATTCCGGCCTCAGCGCCGACCGCGTCCATGTCATCGGCGACGCCACGTTGGGCGGCACCGTCGCCTTCGATTTCTACGGCTATGTGCCGGAAAACGGCCAAACCATCACCGTTTTCACCAGCACCGGGACCATCGGCGGCACCTTCGCCACCATCACCCACGACCTCGGGGCCGACTGGAATGCGGCGGTGAATTACACGGCCAGCAGCGTCACCGTCACCTTCACCCTGGCCGCCGGCACCAGCAGCATCTGGACCGAGGGCGCCACCCCCGCCAACGGCGACGTGGCCATCATCACCACCGGCGACATCGCCATCATGACGGCGGGCAGCCTGACCCTGGACGGCTTGCGCAGTGCCGGCACGCTGGACCTGAACGGCGGCACCTTGACCGTCAACGGCGCCACCACCTTTACCAACAACAGCTCTCTGGCGTTGTCGGGGACCGGAATATGGGCCGGCAGCGGCGACATCCACAACCACGGCATCCTGACCCTGAACGGCGGCACCTTGGGCGGCACCGGTACCGCCTATGTGGCCATGGACGGCCAGATCGCCATCACCGGCAGTTCGGTACTGAACCGTCGCCTGGAAATCGACAGCGCCATGGCGCAACTGAATGGCGGCACGTTGTCGGGCACCGGCACCTTGGCAGTGACGGAAGACGGCATGTTGACCGTGCGCGGCAACAGTACCCTTTCCACCACCCTAAGTCTGGCTGCCACCCCGGATTACGCCGGCACCATTGAAATCCTGGCCGAGAGTGCGGCGTCGCGCCTGACCCTGACCAAGTCGTTCACCAACGATGGTCAGGTGTTGCTGACCTCCAGCGGCGTGGCCGGCCATTCGGCCAGTCTGGCGCTGAGTGCCGGCACCTTCACCAACGCTCATTCGTTCACCAGCACCTCCAACTCGGTGCTGAACGTGTTGAGCGCCACCACCATCAACACCGGCACCATGCAGATCAACGGCATGGGGCTGGATTTCGCCGGAATCAGCCTGACCAACGCCATCGGCGGCGTCATTTCCGTCGCCGATATCAGTACCTTGGACATCAACCGGGCCGGGGCCAGCTTCATCAACAACGGCACGTTGGAAGGCTTCGGTACCATCGACGTCACCGGTGCCAGTTTTACCAATAACGGCCTGCTGCGCGGCGGCGATGACCAGGTTGTCGGCTCGCTTGACATCGACGGCACCGTCACCTTGGGCGCCAATTCCACCGTCGAGGCCTATGTGGGCAGCAATAACGGCATGGATTTCAGCACTTTGGTCAATATCGACGGTCAGCTGAACCTGAACGGTATCCTGCATATCACCGGCACCGGCAGCGACCTGGACGGCAATACCCAGGTGCTGAGTTGGGACAACGCTTCCGGCAGTTTCAGCGATATCGTCGGCTTGGATGCGCCGCTGGCCGGGGGCTGGGCCTATGACATCCGCTTTGACGGCAACGGGATCCACGTCGGCACCCTGCATCAGTCGCAATACGAAACCACGGGCGATGATTTCATCCAAGGCAGCATGGGCGCCGAAGCCCTGGCCGGCGGGGCCGGCAACGACACCTTGTTCAGCGGTGGCGGCGGCGACGTCATCTTCGGCCAGGACGGCAACGACACCATCGTCTTGAGCGACACTGACGTCCACTTCGTCGATGGCGGTGCCGGCATCGACACGCTGTCGTGGTACAGCCCCGGCCCGCTGGACCTGACCGCCCTCCGCGACGAGTTGATCCAGCGCGTCGAAATCCTGGATATCGGCCATGCCTCGGTCACCCTGACCGCCGCCGACGTGCAGGCCATGACCGAAGGAACCAACGGCTTCACCAACACCGCCAACACCCTGGTCATCAACGGCAATGGCGGCAACGTCGATTTCGACGATGGCGCCTGGACCAGCGGCACCAACCAGACCATCAACGGCGACAGCTATGCCGTCTATTCCAAGGACGGCGTCTCGGTCTATGTGGAGGGAACGGTCAGCGTTTGATCAGACTTCGGGGGAAATTACACTGAGCGAAGCGAAGGACTTTTCCCCGGGGCATCATCACCCGGTATTGCGCATCCCCGCCGCCAGGGCGTTGATGGAGCGCAGCAACGGCAATTGCCAGCGCAGGCGTTCCGCTTGATCGCTTTCCGGCGCATCACGATAATGCCGCAACGCGATGATCTGGATGTGGTTGATGGGGTCCAGATAGGGGTTGCGCCGGGCCAGCGACATGGCCAGTTGCCGGTTGTCGCCCAGCAATTCGTCAGCCTCGAACACCTCCAGCATCTGGGTGTTGGACTCGTTGAACTCGGCCTGGATGCGGTCAAAAACGCTGCCCCCGGCCTCACCGCACAAATCCGCGTATTCACGGGCGATGGACATTTCCGACTTGGACAGCGACATGGCGCTATTGGACAACAGCGCGCGGAAGAACGGCCATTCACGCACCATGGCCCGCAAGGTTTGCAGCCGCTCGGCATCGTCGCCGCGCCAGCCCTTCAACGCACTGCCGATGCCATACCAGGCGGGGATGGTCTGACGCGATTGCGCCCAGGCGAACACCCAGGGAATGGCGCGCACCGAATATTTCGACCGATCGCCCTTGGACCGGTGCGACGGGCGCGAACCGATGTTCAACAGGCCGATTTCCGCCACCGGGGTGCCTTCATAGAAATAATCGATAAAGCCGGGGGTGCGATCGGTGAGGTCGCGATAGCTGGCCTCGCCGCGCTGGGCCAGATCGTCCATGATCTCGATGAAATCGGCACGGTCGGGGGTACAGGCGACGCTCATGCAGCGGCTGGCCTTGATCAGCCCCGACACCCCCATGGTCAGTTCATAGGTGGCGGTGTCGGCATTGGAATACTTGGCCGACAGCACCTCGCCCTGCTCGGTGAACTTGATATCGCCGTTCACCGTACCCGGCGGCTGCGCCAGGATAGCGTCATGGGTGGGACCACCGCCCCTGCCCACCGAACCGCCGCGGCCATGAAACACCCGGCAGGCGAGCCCTCGGGTTTCCGTGCTGCGGCTGATCAGGCGCTGGGCCTTGTACAGGCTCCAGCTCGACGCCAGGATGCCGCCGTCCTTGCACGAATCCGAATAGCCCAGCATCACTTCCTGGATATTGCCCGATTGCTTGAGCAGCGCCCGATAGGTGCCGACATCCAGCAATTGCTCCAAGGTCGGCTCGATCTTGGCCAGATCATCGATGGTCTCGAACAACGGCGCCACCCGGATGTCGCAATGCCACGACCCGTCCTGATGGCGTCCGCACAGGCCGGCGAAGCTGGCCAGAAACAGCACCTCCAGCACATGGCTGGCCTGATGGGTCATGGAAATCACATAGGCGCCGAAGGCGCGCGGGCTGATCTCGCGCCGCAGATCAGCCATGGTCCGCATCACCCGCAGGATTTCGCGGGTGCCGTCGGACAAATCCTGGGCATAGAGCAAAGGGGTGCCGGCATGGGACAGCAGATCGGCCAGCACGCCGACACGGGCGCTTTCGTTCAACTCGTTGTAATCGGGCAGATTGGGCGCCTTGGCGAACAATTCCGCCACCGCCTGGGTATGGCGCGACGATTCCTGCCGAATATCCAACTCGGCCAGGAAAAAGCCGAAGGTGCGGACCAGGGCGATCATGTCCTGCAACTCGGCGGCGGCGACATTGGAATCGCCGTGGCTGATCAGCGAATCGCTGATGGCCAGCAGATCGGCCAGCAGATCGTCTTCCGACCCATAGCCGGCGCCGCGTCCGGGGTCGCTGCCGCCGTCCAACAGCGTCTCGATACGGGCGATCTGGCGGCCCAGACGATAATGCATCAGATGCAGCTTGCGCCGGTAGGGCTCGAAGGCATAGCGCCCCGGCTTGGCGCCGAAGGCTTCGGCGACGATGTCCTCGTCGGCGGTCATGCGCGCCTCGAAGACCGGCGACGGCCTGACCAGCGAGGCGGAATGAGTCAACTGCACCTGCAATTCCTCGATGCGGCGGCGATAATGCTTCAGCACCTCGCGCGATTGCAGCCGCACCGCCATCTTGGTGACGTCGTGGGTGACGAAGGGATTGCCGTCGCGGTCACCGCCGATCCACGAGCCGAAGCGCAAAAAGGCCGGAACGCGGAAGGCCTTGGCCCCGCCCTCGTCGGCATAGACGTTATCGAGCGCGCGTTCCAGGTTGCGATAGACCCGGGGCACGGTGTCGAACAAAGTCTCGCGGAAATAGAACAGGCCGTTCTTGATCTCGTCTTCCACCACCGGCTTTTGGATGCGGACCTCGTCGGTCTTCCACAACACCTGGACCTGATTGAGGATCTGCTGATCCAGCGACCGGCGTTGATGCTCGGCCAGATTGGGGTCGTTGAGACGCCGGGCCAGCACGTAAAGCCGGCGCTGGGCTTCCAACACGGCGCGGCGCTTGGCCTCGGTCGGGTGGGCGGTGAACACCGGCTGAAAGCGTAGCGCGTCCAGCATCTGCTGCAATTGGCCGGCGCTCACCCCTTCGGCCTTCAATTGGCGCAAGGTGTCGTCGAACGAGCCGTACCACAGCCGCTCGCCGCTTTGCACGTGGCGGCGGCGCTGCTGGTTGGCGAAATCCTCCTCGGCGATATTGGCGAGGAGGAAATAGGTGGCAAAGGCGCGCACCACATGGGACAGGGTGTGCGGATCAAGCGCGCCGATCAGCCGCATCAACGCCCGGCGCTTGGCCGGGTCTTCGTGCTGGCGCAGGTCGATGAAACCCTTGCGCAGGGCTTCCACCGTCTCCAGAACCTGCGGGCGTTCCTGTTCGGCCAGGACTGTACCCAGGATATTGCCGAACAGCTTGACCCTGGCCCGCAAATTCTTGTCATCGACACGCTGCATGGCATTTCCCCGTCAGGTAACGCCATTCACTGTAGCCGCCGGGGGCGCGGGCGCCAAACAAAGAAAAACCCCAGCCGGACAAGTCCAACTGGGGTTTTATTGGTCGGAGTGAGAGGATTCGAACCTCCGGCCCCTGCCTCCCGAAGACAGTGCTCTACCAGGCTGAGCTACACTCCGGTCGCCTGCGAGGCCGTTCTTATAGCGCCATCCCCCGCCCCCTGCAAACGGTTTCTTGCCCTCTTTGGACTGAAAAATCAGCCCACAAGCTGCGGGAACGAATCCAGGGCCAACAGAACCGCCAGAACGAAAAAGGCCAGGGCGGCCACCACCCGCACCACCGGCAGCGGCAAGGTGGTGGCGGCGGCCTGGCCGATCAGCACGGCAGGCACATTGGCGATCATCATCCCCAAGGTGGTACCCATGGTCACCACCCACCATTCGCTGTAACGCGCCGCCAGGGCGATGGTGGCGATCTGGGTCTTGTCCCCCATCTCCAACAAGAAGAAGGCGATGACAGTGGCACCGAAAACGCCGAAACGCGGCGCTTTCGGCGCCTCGTCGTCGTCGACCTTGTCGGGCACCAAGACCCAGATACCCATGGCGGCAAAGCCCGCCGCCAGCAGCCAGCGCATGGTATCGGGGCCGATCAGGGCGGAGATGGCCGCGCCAAGGGCCGCCGCCCCCGCATGGTTGGCGATGGTGGCGACGAAAATACCCAGAATGATGGGCACGGGGCGGCGGAACTTGGCGGCCAGCAGCAGGGCCAGCAATTGGGTCTTGTCGCCGATTTCAGCGATGGCGACGATACCGGTCGAAACGAGAAAGGCTTCCACGGGAACAATCCAAGGCCGGGCAAGACGCACGAGGCTGCAAAGGTCCCCGCCCGGCCGGACGGAACCCGCAACCCATGGTCTTGCCAAACCCGATGGCCGGACGCGCCACGGCCCCAAAAGGCCAAGTCTGTTGACGCGCCCCTCTCTGCTAGGCGAGAGCGGCTACTCCCCAAAGGAGAAGGGCAAAATAGCCGCCGGACGCTGCGACCGCAAGCAAAGAAAAACCCCGCCGGTTCGCACCGGCGGGGCTGTTCGTAACCTTTAACCCGTCTACCCGGATCAGACCGAGTAGTACATGGAGAATTCCACCGGGTGCGGGGTGTGTTCGAACTTGTAGACTTCCTCGAACTTGAGGTCGATGTAGGCCTCGATGAATTCCTTCGAGAACACGTCGCCCTTGCACAGGAAGTCGTTGTCGGCCCGCAGGTTGTCCAGGGCTTCACGCAACGAGCCGCACACGGTCGGGACCTGCTTGAGCTCTTCCGGGGGAAGGTCGTACAGGTTCTTGTCCATGGCTTCGCCGGGATGGATCTTGTTGGCGATACCGTCCAGGCCGGCCATCAGCATGGCGGAGAAGGCCAGATACGGGTTCGCGCCCGGATCGGGGAAGCGGATTTCGACGCGCTTGGCCTTCGGGCTGGTCGCGTACGGAATACGGCACGAGGCCGAACGGTTGCGGGCCGAGTAGGCCAGCAGCACCGGGGCTTCGAAGCCGGGGATCAGGCGCTTGTACGAGTTGGTCAGCGGGTTGGTGAAGGCGTTCAGCGCCTTGGCATGCTTGATGATGCCGCCGATGTAGTAGAGCGCGGTGTCCGACAGGTCGGCATAGCCCGAACCGGCGAACAGCGGCTTGCCGTCCTTCCAGATGGACTGGTGCACGTGCATGCCCGAGCCGTTATCGCCATAGATCGGCTTCGGCATGAAGGTGGCCGACTTGCCATAGGACGCGGCGACGTTGTGGACCACGTACTTGTAGATCTGCATCCAGTCGGCGGCCTGAACCATGGTGCCGAACTTGCAGCCCAACTCGTGCTGCGACGACGCAACTTCGTGGTGATGCTTTTCGATGGGCAGACCCATTTCACCCATGATGGTGAGCATTTCGGCGCGCATGTCGACCGAAGCGTCCACCGGCGGAACCGGGAAGTAGCCGCCCTTGACGCCCGGACGGTGGCCCAGGTTACCTTCCTGGAATTCCTTGCCCGAGGCTTCGGCGCCGTCTTCCGACGACAGTTCGTAATAGCCGACATTCATGCCGGTCTTGAACTTTACGTCGTCGAACACGAAGAATTCGGCTTCCGGGCCGAAGAAGGCGGTGTCGCCGGCGCCCGATTCGACCACATAGCGCTCGGCGCGCTTGGCGATGGCGCGGGGATCGCGGTCATACAGCTGGCCGGTGGCCGGCTCGATGATGTCACAGAAGATGATCATCTGCGACTGGGCGGCGAAGGGGTCCATGACGGCGGTCGAGCTGTCGGGCATCAGCACCATGTCGGACTGATCAATCGCCTTCCAACCAGCGATGGAGGAGCCGTCGAACATCAGACCTTCGGTCAGCATGTCTTCGTCCACGGTGGAGACGTGCTGGGCAGTGTGCTGCCACTTGCCGCGCGGATCGGTGAAACGGAAATCGACGTACTTCACGTCGTTTTCCTTGATCATTTCAAGGACCTTCTTGACGTTGTCGGCCATGGTCACAATTCCTGTTTATTGTGGAAAACGCGAAAATTTATAAGTCAAAGGCTTGCCGAGAAGCGGAAAGCATCAGATGGCGTCGTTGCCCTTTTCTCCGGTGCGGATGCGGATGGCTTCCTCGACCGGGGAAATGAAAATCTTGCCGTCGCCGATGCGGCCCGTGTGGGCGGCCTGTTGGATGGCTTCGACAGCCCGTTCGACCAGCCCGTCATCAATGACCAGCTCGATCTTCACCTTGGGCAGGAAGTCCACCACGTACTCGGCGCCACGGTACAATTCGGTATGGCCCTTTTGCCGACCGAAACCCTTGGCTTCGGTGACGGTCAGACCCTGAAGCCCAACTTCGTGCAGGGCTTCCTTAACCTCATCCAGCTTGAAGGGCTTGATGATCGCTTCGATCTTTTTCATGAAACCGCGTCTCTCGAAAAGCGTGGAACCAGCGGCAAAGCGCGGGTCATCATTTAGCACGCATCGTGCCAGTTCCGCCATCAAGAAAACTGTGGCCTTTGTCGCAAATCCGCCACTGAAACTGCTGATTATTCGGGCACTTAAGCACACTTATTAGGCATCGACCCGCGCACGCTTGATGTTAAAGTACCGCCGCCCGTGCAACAGCCAAGGTTCCCGCCATGCCCAGCGCCAATTCGGTCTTCTCCGCCTGCGGCACCACCATCTTTGAAACCATGTCGCGCCTGGCGCAGCACCATGGCGCCATCAATCTGGGGCAAGGTTTTCCCGAGGGGCTGGAGCCGCCGCCGGTGATCGAGCGCCTGGCCCAGGCGGTGATCGACGGGCCGCATCAATATCCGTCGATGATGGGTATCGTCCCGCTGCGTCAGGCGGTGGCGGCGCATGAAAACCGCTTTTGGGCCACCGGGGTGGACGAAACCGAGGTGATGGTGACCTCGGGCGCCACCGAGGCGTTGGCCGCCTGTCTGTTCGGCCTGATCGAGCCCGGCGACGAGGTGGTGGTGATCGAGCCGCTTTACGATTCCTATCTGCCGATCATCCGCCGGGCCGGCGGCGTGCCGCGCATCGTCCGCCTGCAGGCGCCGGATTGGTCGCTGCCGCGCCAAGCCCTGGCCGATGCCTTCGGCCCCAAGACCAAGGTGCTGATGCTGAACAGCCCGGCCAATCCGTGCGGCAAGGTGTTCGACGCCGACGAACTGGCCTTCATCGCCCAATTGCTGGAACACCACGACGCCTATGCCGTCTGCGACGAGGTCTATGAACACCTGACCTATGATGACCGCCCCCATATCCCGCTGATGAGCCTGCCGGGTATGCGCGGGCGCTGCGCCAAGGTGGGCTCGGCGGGCAAGATCTTCTCCCTGACCGGCTGGAAGGTGGGCTGGGTGGTGGCCGCCCCAACCCTGCTGGCCCCCATCGCCAAGGCCCACCAATTCCTGACCTTCACCACCGCACCGGCCCTGCAAGCGGCGGTGGCCTGGGGGTTGGAGCATGCCGGCGCCTATATGGCCAATTTGCCGGCCACCTTGGCGGCGCGGCGCGACCGGCTGGCGCAAGGTCTGGCCGAGATCGGCCTTGCCCCCCTGCCCTGCCACGGCTCTTATTTTCTGTCGGCGGATTTCCGCCCCTTGGGCTTCAAGGGTGACGACCGCGATTTCTGCACCCACATCACCGAGCGGGCCGGGGTCACCGCCATCCCCGTCAGCGCCTTCTTCGAGACCGACGCCCCCAAACATTATGCCCGCTTCTGCTTCGCCAAGACCGATCAGGCCATCGACGAGGCGCTGGGCCGGCTCAGACGGTATTTCGCCTGAGCCAATCCAGCAGCAAATCCGCCGTCGGCCGCCAATAATGGCTGTCGGCCATCAGCCCGTGCGGCGCCCCGGCCAAAACGTGCAATTCGCCCTGCCAATGCTTGGCGGTTTCATTGAAAGCCGATACCGGCAGGAATTTGTCGGCATCGCCGCCCACCACCAGCACCGGCACGGGCGCGCCGCCCGGCGGCCACGGGCGGGCGGGCAGCAGCAATTCAGCGGTGATGCGGGTGGATTCCTTTTGCAGATGGTTCATCATCCACACCACGTGATTGGGGTCGGTGTGATCGGAAAACAACGCCCGATGCATGACGTTGGGCGACACCATGTGCGGCCCCAGACTTTGCAGCAGCCCCAGTTGAAACAGCACGTCGGGGGCATGGGCCATCATGTGCAGGCTGGAGGCCCCCAGGCCCGATGGCGGCGTCGAGGCCAACAGCGCCATGCCGCAGGCCGGATGGCCATCGGCGACCACGTGCTGGGCGACCAGACCGCCCATGGAATGGCCGATCAGCACCGGCGGACGATCCAGCGATGCCGCCACCTGGGCGACATCGGCGACATAATCGGCCAACGACGCCCATTCCACCGTCCCATCCGAGCCGCCATGGCCGCGCAAGGACAGCGCATGGCAGTCAAAGCCGAGGCTGGCGAAAAACGGCAGAAAATGGGTTTCCCATATCCAAGCGGCACAATACGAGCCATGGATGAACAGCAAGGGCGGCCCGGCGGCGGCACCGGTCGGCGGCACATGTAGGACTTCCAGGGTCAATGAAACTCTCCGACTATGCCCGCACCCTACGCCCCCCGACCATCATGCCTATGACCCGATCACCCCGCCATCCTTTTTGGTGATGGCGACCACCGACGGACGCGGCGGCATGCCCGGCTGAAAATCGGGAAAGCGGGTGGACGGCGCGTCGAAGGTCGAGCCTTTGTTCTCGCCCGGATGCTGAACGGCGACGAACAGCGTCTTGCCGTCGGGCGTGAACATGGGGCCGCACATTTCCGCCCCACGCGGACAGGCGTAGAAGAACTTGGACAGGGCGCGGAACGGCCCTTCGGTTTCCATGGCATACATGCCATCGGGAATGTTGTTGGTCGCCTGGGCCGAGCCCTGGTCGGTGGAAATCCACAACCGTCCCGCCGGATCGAAAGCCAAATTGTCGGGTGCCGACATCCAGCCGGATTCCGAGGTTTCCGGGTGATAGCGCCCCTGACCCTTGGGACCGGCCAACAGGAACACCGACCACGTGTAGTCCAAGGCGGTATGGTCGGGCTGACCGTCGACCATGGCCGGCACCATCTCGATCACGTGACCGTGAACGTTGTTGGCGCGCGGATTGGCGGCATCGGTCTGTTCGGCCTTACGGTTGGTGTTGTTGGTACACATCATATAGACCTTGCCGGTGACCGGGTTGGTCTCGACGTCCTCGGGCCGGTCCATGGGGGTGGCGCCCATCAGATCGGCGGCACGGCGCGCCTCGATCACCACGTCGGCCTGGGAGTGGAAGCCGTTGCCAGGGTTGAGCGGGCCATTGCCGAAAATCAAGGGCAGCCAGGTCAGCCGCCCGTCGGCGTGGAACTTGGCCACATAGAGGATGCCGTCATCGAGCAGGCGGCGGTTGTTGGCGCGATTGAGCAGATCGACCCGATCGCGCGACACGAAACGGTAGAGGTATTCGAACCGTTCGTCGTCGCCGGAATAGACGCTGACCCGGCCATTGGCATTGACCACCACATTGGCAGCCTCGTGCTTGAAACGACCGAGCGCGGTGCGCTTGACCGGCTGCGCCTTGGGGTCATAGGGGTCCACTTCCACCAGCCAGCCGAAACGGTTGGGTTCGTTCGGCTCGCGCGTCACGTCGAAGCGGTCGAAATACTGTCCCCAGGAATATTCCGGCTTGCCGACAAGCCCCAAGCGCTTGTGTGCCGCCGCCTCCGGCCCTTGCGGCACGCCTGCGAAATACTGATGGAAATTCTCTTCCGCCGTCAGGATGGTGCCCCAAGGGGTCAGGCCGCCGGCGCAATTGTTCAACGTCCCCAGCACCAAGCGCCCAGACGGGTCATCCTTGGTCTTCAACCGGTCATGGCCGGCGGCGGGACCGGATACCGCCATGGCGGTATCCAAGGTGATGCGGCGGGCATAGGCCGAATCCTCGACCACCCGCCAATGGCCGTTCAACTTGCGGATCTCGATCACCGACAGGCCATGGGCGGCCAGTTCGATCTGCGCCTGTTCCCGCGTCACCTTGGTGGCGCCGTCCTTTTCCGTCAGACCGGGGAACATCAGCCAGGAATCGGTGTATTCGTGGTTGACCACCAGCAGGCCGTGATCCGACGCCCCCGACCCCGCCGGCAGCGGGCAATAACCCAAGAAGTCGTTGTTGTAGCCGAATTGGCGAGCCTGGGCGGCGGCGCTCTGGCCCAACGGATCGAAACTGGGCGCATCGGCCAGCACCTTGTCGCCCCAGCGGATCAGCACGCTGGCATCATAGCCCGGCGCCACCTGATGGCTTTCGCCGATGCTGTGCGGCGCCTCGGCGAAGGTCAGGCTGGGACCGGCCATGCCGGCGGCGCGGGCGGGGGTGGAGAAATCCACCTGCCGCACCAAGGCGGCGGCGGCGATGCCGCCCAAGACGGTACGCCGCGACAGGGCCATGTCGACCAGCGCCGAAAAGCTGGGTTCGGTCGAGGGATTGACACCGATATCGTCGTTGCTCATGGGGCGAAATCCTTGCGTGCGGGGCATGGCCGACAGTTTAGCCGGACGCCCCAGCAGCGGGGTGAAAGTTGAATGACGGACAAAGTGCAAATTCGCCCCTTGACGGCATACCCCGGCTTTAGGTACACATGCGGCCTTCCCGGTGGCGGGTGTAGCTCAGTCGGTTAGAGCGCCAGGTTGTGGTCCTGGATGTCGTCGGTTCGAATCCGATCACTCGCCCCATTCCCCCTTCTAGATTTCTGCACGGACTTGACCTGTCCTATGGACGTGCTCGCCCCGTTGCCATGCACCCGGTGCATGGAACCATGGCTCCGCCTGGGTCAGCTTTTACGTGCTATTCACATACCCATTATATTGAGTTGGCATCACCATCGTATGATTCTCTCACCGAACAAAGCCGGAGAGAGAGATGCCGCGTACCGTCACCATTGCCCCCAGTCAAAAGCGCAACGGCAAGATCAGCACCAGTGAAAGCTTCTATCTGATCCAGTTCGCCCGCGAAATCGCCGGGTACTGTCCGCATTCCAGCGTCGTCGTGCGTTATGGACATGAGGTGATGGAAGAACTGACCGTCTCGCACGCCCAGGAAGACAACGTTCTATTGTTCTGACAGCCAGCCGGGCAGCCCGCCCATGCCATCCAGCCGCGCATAGCGGGGATGATGCAGCGGCGGCTCGGCCCGTTCATGCGCCCACACCGGGCCGGCATAGGGAATATGAACCGCCCAGCCCCCTGCCGCCAGCACCGGTAGAATATCCGAACGCACCGAATTGCCGACCATGACGCAAGCCTCGCAGCCGCTGCCGTGCTTGGCGAACAGCCGCCGGTACAAGGCCTCGTCCTTTTCGCTGACCACCTCCACCGCCGCGAACAGATCGGCCAGACCGGAGCGGGCCAGCTTGGCTTCCTGATCCATCAGATCGCCCTTGGTGATGAGGATCACCCGGTGACCGCCGGCCTTGACCGTCGCCACCGTCTCGGCCACCTGATCGAGCAGATGGACCGGATGGGCCAGCATGTGCTTGCCGCGCTCGATCAGTTCATGGATCACCGTATTCGGCACTTGGCCGTCCGACACCTGGATGGCGGTTTCGATCATGGACAGGACGAAGCCCTTGATGCCGTAGCCGAACAATCCCAGATTGGCCACCTCGGTGGCCAATAGCCGTTCCGCCAGATGCTCGGGCGGGCAATAGGGTTCCAGCAAGGCCTTGAAACGGTCCTGGGTGGCCCAGAATAACGGCTCGTTGTGCCACAAGGTGTCGTCGCCGTCGAAGGCCACCAGCTTCATGACAGGGCCTGTTCCAGCCGGCGCAAGGCCGCTTCGCCGCCGGGCAGGCCGAAGCGCAGCCAGGTGGGGCGATGGGCGAAGGCGCGGACCAGGATGCCGGCGCGGCCCAGACGATCATAAAGACCGGCGGCATCGGGATGTTCGACCAGCCGGAACAGGCTGGTACCACCCACCGCCCGCAGACCGGCAGCGGCCAACACCGTATCCAGACGGGCGGCGGCATGGGCCAGATGGGCGCGGCTGGCCTCGGCCCAGACCCTGTCGGCCAAGGCGGTGGCGCCGATGGCCAAAGCCGGCCCCGAGACCGGCCACGGCCCCAATTGCGCCGCCAGACCAACCAACAGATCGGGCATTCCCAGGCAAAAACCCAGGCGCAGCCCGGCCAGACCATAGAACTTGCCGAAGGAATGCAGCACCACCAGACCGGGCCGCAAATGTCCGGCCACCGACAGATGCGGCATCACTTCGCCGAAGGCCTCGTCCACCACCACCAGGGCGAAACGCGCCGTCAGGGCCAGGATGTCGGCGGGAGCATGGGTGCGACCGTCGGGATTATTGGGATTGACCAGCACCAGCACGTCGGCGCCGTCCGCGTCGGCGGGCACCGAAACTTCGCTCACCGCGTGGCCGGCCAAGGCCCAGGCGGCGGCGTGTTCGCCATAGGTGGGCGACACCACTGCCACCCGGCGGGGCGATTGACTGCGGGCCAGGGCCTGGATGACGGCGCTGGAACCGGGTGTGGCCAGCACCTGATCGGGACGGCAGCCATAGGCGGCGGCGGCGGCGGCCCGCAAGGCGCCGTCCTCGAGCGCCCCCGGCAACCGGTGCCAGACATCGGCGGACAGGGACCCGACCGGATAGGGCCAGGGATTGATGCCGGTGGACAAGTCCAGCCAGCCGGCGACGGGCTTGCCCCAGCGGGCTTCGGCAGCCATCAGGTCACCGCCATGGATGGGCAGGGTCAACGCCATGTGGCCAGCACCGCCTGGACGTCGTCTTCCTTGAACGGGCGGCGATCATGGGCGCGGGCGCCGTCCAGGAACACCGGCAGCAGCACTTCCGCCACATCGTCCTTGTCCTTGCCCACATGGATCAGATCGCGCTCTTTCCATTGCGGATGATGGGCGGCCTCCGCCGGTTCCAGTACCGGCTCGAAACAGCAATCGGCGGGACACAAAAGCGCCGCCCAGTCATCGCGGGTGCGGGTCAGGAACAGCGCCTCCAATTCGGCGATCAGCTCGTTTTGCGGCATGGGCTCGAATTGGCGGTGAATCCATTCCTCGCGCCCCACCGCCACGCAGAAGCCGCGCCAGAATTTTTCCTCGATGGCGCCCAAGGCGACGAAGCGCCC
The DNA here is from genome assembly GCF_000513295.1 of Magnetospirillum gryphiswaldense MSR-1 v2. Taxonomy (NCBI): domain Bacteria; kingdom Pseudomonadati; phylum Pseudomonadota; class Alphaproteobacteria; order Rhodospirillales; family Rhodospirillaceae; genus Magnetospirillum; species Magnetospirillum gryphiswaldense. Next base: position 130,625 of record NC_023065.1, on the reverse strand, counting down.
GTCACCGGTACGATAGATGCGATAGAAGGCAGCGCCGCCGTTGATGATGTCGTGTTCGCGCCGGGCCTCGCCGCCGCGATGGGCCGCGGTCAGCACACCGCCCATCCACGACAGCGCCGCCTCGGACAGGCTGATATCCAACCGCGCGCCCTTGCCGGTACGGCCCCGGCGCAGCAGCGCCGCCAAAACCCCCTGCACCGCCAGCATGGCCCCGGCATGGTCGGCCAGGGGCGGGAAGGTCATCACCGGACGCCCGGCGATGCCCGAGGCGAACAGCCCGCCGGTCAGCGCCACATAAGTGAGGTCATGGCCGGCCACCGGAGCATGGGGGCCGGTCTGGCCATAGCCGGACAGCGAACAATGGATCAGCCGTGGATTGATGCGGGCCAGTTCATCGGCGGAAAAACCCAGGCGGTCGAGCACGCCGGGGCGATAGGCTTCCACCAGCACGTCGGCGGCGGCCAGCAGCTTGGTCAGGCCAGCCTTGCCCGGTTCGGTCTTCAGATCCAGCCGAACCACCACCTTGTTGCGGTTGGCCAGCTTGTAAAAGGAAGTGGTGCCGTCGGCATCCACCGGCCCCATTGTCCGCATGGGGTCACCGGCGGGAGGTTCGACCTTGACCACCTCGGCCCCCAGATCGGCCAGCCATTGAGTGGCGAAGGGACCGGGGATGTATTGGGTCAGGTCAAGAACCCGGGTTCCGGCAAGACATTCGGCAAGCATAGGCAGACCTCCGCTGATGGGCGTTCAGGGAAGCAGCACCGTCAGCCCTGGTCAAGTGCTCCAGCCGGGTTTGCGCTTTTCGACAAAGGCGGCCAAGCCTTCGCGTCCCTCGTCGCCCACCCGTTGCTCGGCGAAGCGATGGGCGATCAGCCGCATCAGATCGGGGCCGCTTTCCGCCTCGTCGATGACGCGGATGGCTTCCTTGGCGCCGGCCTGGGCCTTGGGCGCCCCTTTCAGACAGCTTTCGACCATGCGATCGCGGGCCTCGGCCAATTTGTCGGCGGGGAACACCGCATGGACCAGACCCAGCCGAAACGCCTCGCGCGCATCGAAACGTTCCGCCGTCAGCCAATAGCGCCGGCACGCCCGCGCCCCCATGGCGGCCACCAGTTGCGGGCCGATGATGGTGGGTTCCAGCCCCAACCGGACCTCGGTCAGGGCGAAGCCCACCTCTTCCGAGGCCAGGACGATGTCGGCGGCGGCGACCAGACCGACACCGCCGCCCAAGGCGCTACCGGCGACCACCGCGATCACCGGCTTGGGACAACGGTCGATGGCATCCATCAACACCGCCAGCATCATGGCGTCGCGCTGATTGTGGTCCTTGCCGCCATCCATGGAACGGCGCACCCAAGCCACGTCAAGACCGGCGCAGAAGGTTGTGCCCTCGGCCTCGAGCACGATGACCCGCACCGCCTCGGCCACCCCCAATTTCTGGAACGCCTGGGTCAGGTTGACCACCAGCGCCTCGTCCAGGGCGTTGTGCACCTGGGGCCGGCTCAGCGTTACCACCGCCACCGCGCCCTCCACCTTCACCCGCAATCCGTTTTCCATGAATTCGGCCCCCGGCGCCTGTCAAACCGGCGACAGCATGCGCCCGGACCGGATAAAAGTCACTCCACCAGATCACGATAGGCATGCCAACTGGCATGGCCGATCAACGGCAAGGTGACGATCAGGCCGACAAAAAACAGGGCCATGCCAAACAAGGTGAAAAACGAGATCAGCCCGGCCCACAGCATCATTGGCCGCCAGTTGCGGCGTACCGCGTCGACACTGGTGAGCATGGCGGTCATGGCGTCGCAATCGGTGCGATGCAGCAGCATGGGTACGGCGATGGCGGTCATGGCGAAAACGCCCAAGGCCAGAACGCCGCCGCTGACCAGCCCCACCAGCAGGAAGGCCAGGCTTTGCGGCGACAGCAAGATAGTATCGACCAATCGGTCCAGCGACGGCGGGGCCGAGCCGAAAAACAGCATGAATTCCAGCATGGCCAACCGCACCCAGGCGAGGAAGGCGATCAGCAGAAAGGCCCCGACCAGAGCGATCTGGGTGGGGTTGCGGCGAATGGCGACCAAGGCGTCGCCCAGATTGGTGCCGCAATCGTCCTGATGGCGACGACTGGTTTCATAAAGGCCGACGGCGGCGACCGGGCCGATCAGGGCGAAGCCGAAGGCCAAAGGCAAAATCAGATAGCTCATCCCCACCGCGTCCAGACCGTAGAACAGGCCGAAACCGATGGCGGTGAACAGACCGCCATACAAATAGCTGACAGCGGGATTGGCACACATGTCCGCCCACCCCGCCGACAGCCAATGCCATGGGTGGTTCAGGGTGATGGAACGGATATGGGGGTTGTGATGGACGCTGGTATGGGTCGCGGTTTGCATCTCCGGTACTCCCCTTGCAAGCGAATCGCTTTACCAAGAGCACATGGGGACGCCAAAAGCTGACTTAAAGGGGCATCAATGCCCACAGGTACAGCCCCCGCCGCCACAATCCTCGTCGTCATCGGCGGCGAGATCGGCACCGTCGTCATCTTCGCGGAAGATGGCTCCCTGATAGACGCGGACCGAGCGTTCGTCCAGGCTGGCCTGGATGAAGTTGCGCCCCTCGTCGTCCACCATCATTTCCATGCCCAGACGGCCCTGTTCGATGGCGGTGACGACATCGGCCTCGCTGGTGTCGAACGCCTTGGCGACGGCGCCGATCAGAGCGTTGATCTCGTCATACATTTCACGGTTTTCCATGGAACCTCCCAAGATGCGCCGGCGCCTTATAGCGAAAGCCGGGCATGGCTGTCACGCTCTGAGATTGACCAAGGAACCGCGACGCAAGGCCGCGGAGGAAGAGGAGGTGGCCGTGGCGGAGGCGGAGTAAGAGGTCGCCCCGTCGCCGCGACCGAAGCTGGACAAGGCCCCCACCAACCCCGAATTGATGCCGTCGTCGTACCGGAGCCCCTGCACGGCGTTGGACAAGGCCTCGTACCGGGTCGATACCTGCCGAATGGCCCGATCGACGGCGATGCGGGCCGCTTCGGTGGCGCTTTGGTCGATGACGCTCAGTCCCGACAGCCCCAGGCTGCGACTGTCCAAAGGCTGGCTGGTCACCGTGGAGACCCCGCCCAGGTCGGTGGTCTGGATGCGGATGGCGGTGCTGGGCTGCGACACCAGATTGAGGCCGGACACCGAGGCCCGCGCCACCCTTTGGTCGATACCGCCCAACAAGGTGGTGATGTCGGTCTGTACCGAGAAACGGCTGGCATCACCGCGCTGGCTGGGGACGCTCAAACCATCGGCGATGCCCAGTTTGTCACGGATGACATAGAGCGAATCGAGCACGTCGGCGGCGGCGTCGACCGCCGCCTGACTGGCCAAACGGCCCTCGGCCAAGGTATAGGTGCGCTGGCTGGTCGACGTCTGCGCGTCGAGGTTGCTGACCACTTGGCCGAAACGACGGAACGGCGCCCCGGTGACTTGCGTCAGGGCGTAGAGGTCGTCCAACCGACCGACGGATCTGCTAACCGCTTCCATGACCGTGCGCTTTCCGTCACGATGGCCGCGAATCCGCAGCCATATGCACTTCTGCTAGGTTTATCCTACCACCGAAGTGGGGGCGGCGGCAATCGGTACAAAAATATTGACGACTTTCACACCCGCCGATGCTACAGTATCAGTCGGAGAGAACCAACCGTGCCGGGCCAAGCCCAGCGCTGACAGCCCGGAAAAGAGCCGGGCGCAGGCGATAGAACGTCGACCTTAGGCAGGTGATCCATGGCGGACATATCCTCGCTACTGCAAACGCAGCATAGCCTTTACACCTACAACTCCGACAACGCGCTGTTGCGCGTGAAGGTGGCGCAGGCTGACCGCCTGAAAAGGGAATACGAACGCATCGAGGACAAGTACGACGGCTCTGCCCAGGCCGATTACGAAGCCAAGCTGGAAGCCGCCGTCAACGCCAAGGCCGAGATCGCCGCTCCCTATCAGCGGGTGCAGACCGCGCTGGGCAAGATGGACGACCTCCGCAACAAGCTGATCGAGATGCGCAACGCCGCCAATCTGGGCTCGGCCGAGGCCTTCGATTACGCCTATTCGACCCTGACCACCATGGTCGGCTCGTCGTGGCTGGACAATAGCCTGCTCACCTCCAACAACCGCACCAATTCCAACACTTGGCCCGACAGGCCGGAACTGTTCTCGGCCGGCAGCTATCAGATCGAGCTCAAGCACTATTTCCTCGGCAACGACTATTCCATCGAGTTGGATGATGGCAGCGGCACCGTGCGCCCCGACCTCGCCGAAAACACTCTGTCGGGCGGCGCGGTGGGCGGGACCAAGTTCGAGGACATCAGCAACGTCACCATCACCGGCGACCAGATCAGTTTCGATGTCGGCGGCACCACCCATACCGGCACCCTGCACAAGGGTGGCGGCGGCGTGCTCAGTGCCTGGGGCTACAATAACTTCGCCACCGCCACCGACCAGGACAACGCCAAGGCGGCCATCGACGACGCCATCGAGCGGGTGCGCATGGCCGAAACCCAGTGGGGCATCGCCGAGGCGCAGCTCAGTGGCGCGCTCAGCAAGCTGGGCTTGACCCAGGAACAGGCCCAAAGCGACTTTGAATCCAAGTCGATCGAAATCATCGAGGCCAAGACCGCCGAGAAAAAGGCGGCCAAGGCCCGTTTCGACCTGTCGGTGAACTCGCTGGCGCTGACCTCGAACCAGGCCACCAACTACATCCAGCAGATGTTCATGGCCCAGCCCATCGGCCAGAGCAAGGGGATCTTCGACATCATCGGCGGCTACTGACGCCGCTGCCAGGAAATCTTAACCTTTGTGCCGTCATGCTTGAACCACGGATAGAACGTCCGCAAAGCATGCGAGGTTGACCTTGGCCATTCTCAATTCCTTCCGCCACGACATCGGCAACAAGCTGGACGGCAAGTCCGTCCTGGTCACCGGCGGTACCGGGTCGTTCGGGCGGCAATTCATCCGCACCATCCTTGACAATTATGCCGTCGAGCGGCTGATCGTGTTTTCCCGCGATGAGCAAAAGCATTTCGAGATGCAGCGGGACTTCCCTGAACACAAGTTCAAGGCCATCCGCTATTTCCTCGGCGACGTGCGCGATCTCGACCGGTTGAACCGGGCGTTCAAGGGCGTCGACGTGGTCATCCATGCCGCCGCGCAAAAGCATGTGCCGCTGGCCGAATACAACCCGACCGAATGCCTGCACACCAATGTCTGGGGCGCCGAAAACGTCGTGCGCGCCGCACTCGACAACAATGTCCAGGCGGTGGTGGCGCTGTCCACCGACAAGGCGGTGAACCCGGTCAACCTGTACGGTGCCAGCAAGCTGGCGGCGGAAAAGGTGTTCGTCGCCGCCAACAACATCGCCGGTCGGGCCCAGACCCGCTTTTCCGTCGTCCGCTACGGCAACGTGGTGGGGTCCAAGGGCTCGGTGGTGCCGTTCTATCAGCAGATGCTGAACCAGGGCACCGACCATCTGCCGATCACCGATCCACGCATGACCCGGTTCTGGATCACCCTTCAACAGGGTGTCGATTTCGTCCTGTCCAGCTATGCCATGATGCGGGGCGGCGAGATTTTCATCCCCAAGATTCCGTCCATGCGCATCACCGATCTGGCGTCGTGTCTGGCCCCCAACCTGCCGCACAAGGTGATCGGCATCCGTCCGGGGGAAAAGCTGCACGAGGTGATGGTGTCGGAAGAAGAGGCCCGCACCACCCGCGAACTGACCGACCGCTACCTGGTCTATCCGGCCCTGTCGTTCTGGACCCAGGCCGACATGCCCGCCGACGCCAAGGAAGTCCCCGAGGATTTCCGCTATGCCAGCGACAGCAATGATTGGTGGCTGAGCGACGCCGAACTGCTCAGCATGATCAGCCGCACGCAGCTTTAAGGGGGCGCCGATGATCGCCGTTCTCGGCCTTGGCAGTATCGGCCTGCGTCATGCGGGCAATGCCCTGGCCCTGGGGCAACAGGTGATCGGCTTCGATCCCCTGCCCGAACGGCGAGATTTGCTGGCGGCCAAGGGCGGCATGGTCACCGCCGACCGTGACGCGGCCATCCAGGCGGCCCGTGCGGTGGTGATCGCCAGCCCGTCGGAAAGGCATCTGGACGATCTGACCGCCTGTATCCAAGCCCGCCGCCATGTCATGGTGGAAAAGCCGCTGGCCCACGGCAATCATGGTCTATCTCAAGTGCTGGATCAGGCCGAAGCCGCTGGCCTGACGGTGATGGTGGCGATGATGCTGCGCCTCAACCCGGTCACCTTGCGCGCCCGCGCCATCTTGGACCAACACTTGCTGGGCCAAGTGTTGTGGGGCCGCTTCATCGCCGCGCTTTACCTGCCCGACTGGCGCCCCGGCCAGGACTGGACCCAGGGCTACGCCAATGATCCCAAGACCGGCGGCGCCCTGTTCGACTACATCCACGAAATCGATCTGGCCGCCCATCTGCTGGGACCGGCGCGGGTCCTGGCCTGTGTCGCCGGCCACAGCCACAGCATCGGCATGGAGGCCGAGGACATGGCCGATGTGGTGCTGGGCCATGCGGGCCACGTCCACTCGTCCATCCACGTGGATTACATCACCCGCCCGCGCCAGCGTTTCGGCGAAATCGCCGGCACCAAAGGCCTGCTGCGCCTGGACCTGGACAATCGGCGACTGGAATGGCGGGGCACCGACGGCCAGATCATCGAGGACACCACCTTCCCCGGCACCTATGCCGACGATTACCTGACCGAGATGGCCACCTTTGTTGCCGCCACCGACGGCACCGCCCCGCCGCCCTGTTCGGGCCGCGACGCCCTGGCGGTGCTGGACTGCCTGATTTCCGCCCGCACCCAAGCCGGATTGCCCGCATGACAACCATCGCCATCATCCAGGCCCGCCTGTCCTCCACCCGCCTGCCCGGCAAGGTGCTGCTGCCCCTGGGCGACCGCCCGGCACTGGCTTGGGTCATCCATGCCGCCCAGGCCATTCCCGGCATCGACAAGGTGGTGCTGGCCACCAGCGATCAGGCCGACGATGACCGCTTGGCGGCCTGGGCGGCGGATCACGGCGTCACCTGCCATCGCGGCCCGCTCGACGACGTGCTGGCCCGCTTCGCCCTGGCGGCCAAGGCCGAAAACGCCGATATCATCATGCGCCTGACCGGCGATTGCCCGTTTCTCGACCCGCAGGTCTGCGGGCAGGTTCTGGCCCTGCTCAAGCGCCAGAAGCTGGATTACGCCAGCAACGTCACCCCCCAGACCTGGCCCGACGGCCTGGATTGCGAGGTGTTCACCCGCCCAGCCCTGGACGCGGCCATGGCCGAGGCCAGCACCGGGCCGGAACGCGAGCACGTCACCCCGTTCCTGCGGGAACGGCGCGACCGCTTCCGCATCGGCGGCATCCCCTGCCCGCTACCGGGTCTGGAGAGCGAACGCTGGACCCTGGACGAAGCCCGCGACCTGGATTTCCTGCAAGCGGTGGCGGCGCAATTGCCGGCCCCGGGCCGCGCCCCCTCCTATCTCGAGGTGCTGGCAGTGCTGGATGCCGATCCGGCGCTGCGCCGATTGAATACCGGCATCATCCGCAATGCCGGCGGGGCCAAATCCTGGCGCGAAGCGCCATCGCCGCCGTTTTTTGGCACCGAACGGTCGCAATATTGGCTGGAGCGGGCGGAAAAGGTCATCCCCCTGGCCAGCCAGACCTTTTCCAAAAGCCGCATCCAGTACCCGGAAGGCGCGCCCCTGTTCGTGACCCACGGCCAGGGCGGGCGGGTGTGGGACGTGGACGGCAACCGCTATGTGGACATGGTTTGCGGCCTGCTGCCGGTGGTGCTGGGCTATCAGGATGCGGACGTGGATCAGGCCATCCGTGACCAATTAGGCCGCGGCATTTCCTTCAGCCTGCCCACCACCTTGGAAACCGAACTGGCCGAGCGCCTGACCCGGTTGATCCCGTGTGCCGAAAAGGTCCGCTACGGCAAGAACGGCACCGACGCCACCAGCGCCGCCATCCGTCTGGCCCGCGCCTTCACCGGGCGCGACCGCATTGCCGTCTGCGGCTATCACGGCTGGCAGGATTGGTATATCGGCGCCACCTCGCGCCATAAGGGCATCCCCGAGGCGGTGCGGGCGCTCACCCATACCGTGCCCTATAACGACCTGGATGCGGTGGACCGGCTGCTGAGCGAACACAAGGGCCAGTTCGCCGCCCTGATCATGGAACCCATGAACGCCGTCGATCCCGCCCCCGGCTACCTGCAAGGGCTGAAGGATCTGCTGCACGCCCACGGCGCGTTGTTGGTGTTCGACGAGGTCATCACCGGTTTCCGCTATGCCCTGGGCGGGGCGCAATCGCTGTTCGGCATCACCCCCGATCTGGCCTCGTTCGGCAAGGCCATGGGCAACGGCATGCCCATTTCCGCCATCACCGGTCGCGCCGACGTGATGCGGGAAATGGAGGACGTGTTCATTTCCGGCACCTTTGGCGGCGAGGCCCTGTCCCTGGCCGCGGCCATCGCCACCATCGACAAGATGGAGCGCGAGCCGGTGATCGAAAAGCTGTGGAGCCTGGGCACCACCCTGGCCGACGGCGTCGCCGAACTGACCATGCGCCACGGCCTGTCCGACATCATCGGTCTGGTCGGACGCGCACCTTGGAAGATCATCAGCGTCAAGGATCATCCGACCGCGCGCAAGGAAGCGATCAAGACCCTGTTCGCCCACGAGATGCTGCATGACGGCGTGCTGTTCCTGGCCAGCCACAACGTCTGCTACGCCCATGACGATGACGACGTGAACATTGTGCTGTCGGCCTGGGACCGCGCTTTGGCCAAGGTCGCCGCCGAACTGGCCACCGGCCAGTTGGAAGCCCGCCTGCCCTACCCGGTGGTCATGCCGGTGTTTCAGGTGCGGTAAAGGGCGCGCTTCGCGCCCCAAGCCCGCGCCGCGCCTGAGCGAGCCCGGCACGGGCCGCGCCGCGCGCCAACCTTATTTTAATTCTCGGGCCAGCGTTTATGCAGCCACAGCCATTGGCCGGGTCGCTCGCGGATCCAGGCGCCGATCTGATCGTTGATGACGGTCATCAGGTTCAGCGTGTCCTGATGGGCATCACCGCATAGGGTGTGATCCAATGGCGGACAGATGGTGACACGGAAATGGGCGCCCTTCAGCCGCTCGACCCGGGCCGGCACCACCGGGCACTTGAAGCGCACGGCGAAACGCCCCACCGCCGGAGCGGTCATCGCCTCGCGCCCCAGAAACGGGACCGTGATGCCGTCATTCATCTTCTGATCGACCAGCATGCCCACATGGCCACCTGATTTCAGCGCCTGCATGATCTCACGCGCGCCTTCCGGCCCCTTGGCGATCTGCCCGCCCGGCGCCGCATGGGCGCGATAGCGACGGTACAGCTTTTCCACCCACGGGTTATTGGCCTCGCGATAGACCAGGATGATGGGAATGCCCTGCATCACCGCCGTGGTGGCGGCCAATTCCCAATTGCCCAAATGGGCGGCGACGAACAGGCCGGGCTGACCGTCGTCGCGCAGCAATTCCAGATTTTCCCGACCAACCAATTCCACCCGATTGTGCATCAACCAGTCGATATGGGGAAACTCGCCCGCCACCCGGCCCAGATTATCCCAGACCTCGGTAACGATGGTCTCGATTTCCGCCGCCGACTTTTCCGGAAAAGTCCGGGCCAGATTGCGGCGGGCGACGTTGGAGACCTTGAGATAAGGCCCGACACTGCGCGTCAAGAAGCCTCCCAGACCGGAAGCCCAATCCACCGGCAAGGCGGCGAAAAAGCCGAGAACGGCATAAGCGAGCACGGCTTCCAACCGGCGGCGGATCATCACGGCAGTCACGGCCAAACTATCCCTGCAAGCAAAGCATTGATCGCGGCGGAATCATCCCAAGCCAAGGTCACGGTCAACACCCGGACGTCCGCCCGCACCCAGGCCGGCAGCCTAACCGCATCCTTGGCGGTGGTCCAGAGCTGCGCGTTCAGGCTGGCGGCATGCTGACGCAAACGCTCCACGTCAGCACGGCCATAGGGGTGATGATCGGCGAAAGCATGGGTCGCCACCACATCGGCTCCGGCCTGCCGCAAAGTGGCGAAAAACTTTTCCGGCCGCCCGATACCGGCAAAGGCCACCACCCGCGCCCCCGCCAGATCGGCGGCCTCGGGGCCTGGGCACAGCCGCGCGCGCAGCACAGTCTTGCCGCCGGCCATGGTCGCCGCCCCGGTCAGATCATCACCGATCAGCACCATGGCCGTGGCGCGGGCCATACCCTCTTCCACACTTTCGCGGCAGGGGCCGGCAGGGATGACCCGGCCATTGCCGAAACCATAGCCGCCATCCACCACCACCAGCGCCAGATCCTGACGCAGTGAACCGTTCTGAAAACCGTCATCCATGATCAGCACCTGAGCGCCCATCTCCGCCGCCGCCGTCGCGCCGTCGGGGCGGTGGCGGGCCACCCAAGTGGGCGCCTGGGCCGCCAGCAACAATGCTTCATCGCCGACGCGCGATGCCGGATGACGCAACGGGTCGACCAGACGCGGCCCGGCCTCGGTGCCGCCATAGCCACGGGTGAGGAAATGCGGTTGCCGCCCGCGTTCCTGCAAATGCCGGGCGACGGCAAGGCAGACCGGGGTCTTGCCGGCACCGCCGGCGACGATATTGCCGACGCAGATCACCGGCATGGCGGCGGCGAAGCCTTCACCGCCCAGACGGCGGCGGCGACCGGCACGGGCGTAAAGCCCCCCCAGCGGCGCCAGCAGGCGCGGCCATAATCCGTCATGGCGCCAGAAATCAGGGGCGCGCATCCAAACTCTCCAACCAGGGCGACAACGCCTGCATCACCGCGTCCAGGGCGCCGGCCTCGGCCTCGCTCCAGGCTTGGGCGGCGGCACGACGACGGGCCAGCAGGGCCGGATCGGCCAGCAAGGCTGCCACCGCGCGGACCAGATCACCTTCATCCACCACCATTTCACCAGCGCCGCTTTCCAGCATGGACGGCACCATGTCGGGAAAATTGCTCATGCGCGGGCCGAACAGCACCGCCGCCCCCAGCCGCGCCGGCTCGAACGGATTCTGACCGCCCTCGACGCTCAGGCTTTTGCCCATGAAGACGATGGGCGCCAACCGATAGAACAGCCCCAATTCGCCCATGGTGTCGGCCACATAAATGCCATCGGCGGGGACCTCGCCGGCCGAGCGCAGATGGCAGGTCATACCCATGGCCTTCAATTCGTTCTGCACCTCGACGCCGCGATGGGGATGGCGCGGCACCATCACCGTCAACAGAGCAGGGAACCGCTGGACCAGATGAGCATGGACGCGGGCGACGATGCGTTCCTCACCCGCATGGGTGCTGGCGGCCAGCCACAGCGGGCGCTCCCCCACCACGCAGCGCAAGGAATCCAGTTCCGCCGTCTCGCACGGCAAAGGCGGCACCGATTGCTTGAGATTGCCCAGGCAACGGCAATCACGCCCGCCCAACTGGCGCAGACGTTCGGCATCGTCCGGGGTTTGTCCCAGGCACAGATCGAAATGGCCCAAGATGGTGGCGATGAAGCCCCTGGCCTTTTGCCAACCGGCCAGGGATTTGGCCGAAATTCGGCCCTGAACCAGGATCAGCGGCACCCCGCGCGTCTTGACCTGGGCCAGGATGTTGGGCCAGAAATCGGATTCGCTCCACAGCACCAGATCGGGGCGCCAATGATCAAGGAAACGGCGCACCCAGGCGGGTCGGTCCACCGGCACGAACTGGTGAATGGCCGAGGCAGGCAGCCGTTCCGCCATCAGCTTGGCCGAGGTCACCGTACCGGTGGTCATCAGCACCCGCAGGTCGCGGGCCAGCAGACAATCGACCAAGGGCAGCAGTGACAGCGATTCGCCGACGCTGGCGGCATGCAGCCACACCAGCCGCCCCGGCGGGCGGGCCATGCCGGCCACCCCCATCCGTTCGGAAAAGCGGAGCGGGTCTTCCTTGCCGCGCGCCATGCGCCGGTTCAGGTAAACCGAAAGGACCGGCCCCAACAAATGCGAGGCGATGCGGTACAGCCCATGGATCATGCCGGCGGCACCATCGGCTCGCCGACGTTCCGGTCAGCCTGATCGGTCAGACCGTTGAGGGCGTTTTCCAGATGCAGGCGCCAGTGTTCCATCTGCGCCTCGTCGGCGTCGCGGGCGACGTGGATGGGCTCGCCCCAGATGAACACGCCCTGGCCGAACAGACCGGGCACCAAAAAACGGTCCCACGATTTCAGCAGCCAGCGCGGCGAGGCCGAATAGGTCAGGGGGATGATCGGCACCCCCGACAGCTTGGCCAAGGTGATGATGCCGTCGGTGGCGCGCATGCGCGGCCCCTTGGGGCCATCGGGAGTGATGCCGACATAGGCGCCGGCTTTCAGCGCCTTCAGCAACGCCCGCAAGCCGCCGGCACCGCCCCGTGTGGACGATCCGGTAATGGTGCCGATGCCGAAGGGAGCCGCCGTGCGGGCGATCAGTTGGCCGTCCCGATGCTCGCTGGTCAGCATGGAAATGGGCAAGCCGCGCCGCCAGCTTTTCATCATCATTAACAGCCGGCCATGCCAGAAGCTCAGGATGAAAGGCTGGCCCCGATCCCAATAGCTGGCGGGAATGTGGCCGTTTTCCACCCGCCAGCGCCCGGTCAGCCAGATCAGCCGGATGTATTGGCCGGCCAGCCAGCACAGAAAGCCGCGAATGGTTTCACTCTTGCCGATGCGCTTGGCCAGGCCCAATTGGGTGCCTCCCAGGTCAGATGCCGCGACCGGAACCGCTGACGACGGTTTCCTCGGCGAATTGCATGGCGTAGAGGCGGGCATAGATGCCGCCATGGTCCAACAACGCGTTGTGGTCGCCCGATTCCACCACCCGCCCGCGATCCAGCACGTGGATCAAATCGGCGTTGACCACCGTGGACAGACGATGGGCGATGACGATGGTGGTGCGCCCCTTCATCAGATGTTCCAGCGCCGTCTGCACATTGCGTTCCGATTCGGTATCAAGCGCGCTGGTGGCTTCGTCCAGTAGCAAGATGGGGGCGTTCTTCAGCATGGCCCGGGCGATGGCCAGACGCTGGCGCTGACCGCCCGACAGGTTGAGCCCGCGTTCGCCCACCATGGTGTCATAGCCTTCCGGCAACGACAGGATGAAGTCATGGGCCGCCGCCGCCCGCGCCGCCGCCTCGATTTCCTCATCGGTGGCACCAAAACGACCATAGGCGATGTTGGCGCGGATGGTGTCGTCGAACAACACGATTTCCTGGCTGACCAGGGAAATGCGCGCCCGCAAACTGTCCATGGTCACGTCGCGCACATCGGCGCCGTCGATGCTGATATGGCCGTCGGTGACGTCGTAGAAACGCGGCAGCAAATTCAAGATGGTGCTTTTGCCGGCGCCCGACGGCCCGACCAGGGCCACCGTCTTGCCGCCGGGAATGTCCATGTCGACCCCGTCCAACGCCGCCTTGACGCCGTCATAGGTGAAGAACACGCCGTGGAACCGCACATTGCCTTCACGAAGCACCAGATCCTGGGCGCCGGGGCGGTCCTTGATGGTGCTGTCGGTATCGAGGACGGCGAAGCAGCGCGAGGCGGCTGCCAGACCTTCCTGCAGATTGGTGTTGAGGTTGGCCAAATTCTTGAGCGGGCGATAGGCCAGCATCAGCGCGGTGATGAAGGACAGAAAGGCGCCCGGCGTGGTCGGCCCCTCGATAACGCGCGAGCCGCCATAGACGATGACCACGGTGATGGCGAAACCGCCCAGGAATTCCATGATCGGCGACGAGGCCGAGCGGACGCGGGCGGCCTTGAAGGTGAGATCGCGCAGCGTGCCGACCAGACCGCCGACCTTGCGGTTTTCGTATTCCTCCATGCCGTAGGCCTTGACCACGCGGATGCCTTGGATGGCCTGCTCCAGATAGATGGTCAGTTGCGCCTGCTGTTCCTGGGTATTGGCGCTGACCTTGCGCATGCGCTTGCCCAACCGCGCGATGGGCAGCACGGCGATGGGGAAGAAAAGGAAACTGAAGGCGGCCAATTGCCAGTCCTTGTAGAACATGGCGGCGATCAGGAAACTGGCCTCGGCGGCATCCTTGCAAAGACCGGTCAGCGCGTTGGAAACGGCGAAACGCATGGCGGCGACATCGTTGGTCAGCCGCGACAGGATGCGCCCGGTCTGGGTGTCGTGGAAAAACTGCACGTCCAGGCGCATCAGATGGCGGAACAGACGGTTCTGCATGTCGGCGATGACCTGAAGCCCGACCTTCGACAACAACACCGCCTCGCCATAGCCGGCGAAGGACTTGGCGACGAACGTCCCCAATACCGCCAAGGCCAGGGGCCACAACAGATCGGCGCGCTTGTTGACGAAAATGTCGTTGATCACCGGGTCCATCAACAGGGCGTAGCCGGCGGTGGCACCGGCGGAAATGCCCATGCACAGGGCAGCCAGGACCACTTTACCCAAATAGGGACGCATGCCCTCCTTGATCAGGCGGCGCATCAGCGATCGGGACGACAGGTCCAGGGAAATCTTGTTCTTGCTCAATTGGTTGCCCATCTGCGGCGGAATGGCGCCCGGACCATAGCATGGGGTCTGGGCACAGCAAAGCCGGCTTTGGTCGGCAGTGGTTAAAACCCGCCACCCTGGGCCAGATATTCCTCTTCTTCCGGCGTATTTTCCCGCTCCAATGCCGCATTGCGGTGGGGGAAGCGGCCAAAGCGTTCGATCACCGCCAGATGCTCACGGGCATATTCCAGCCCTTCCGGGTCGTCGCCATCGGCTTCGAACAGCGACACGCAATATTTCTGGTCGGCCAGGGATTCGGAATGTTCGAACGGCAGATAGAGAAAGCGGCGGCGCAGGGGCGGCAGGCCACGGGCATGACCGCGCAGCAAGGCCCCCTCGGCCACTGCCAAGGCCTTGGAATCGAAGGCGAAGGCCTGGTACTTGCCGCGAAAGACGTTGCGCGGCATCTGGTCGAGCAAGATCACCAGGGCCAGGGCGCCCTGGGCGTCGTCCAGCCAGTGATCCAGTTGGCCTTGCGCGGCTTGGGCCAGATCCTGGCCGAAACGTTCGGCCAATTGGCGGTCGAGATCGGTATCGGCAGCGAACCAACGCCGCTCCATGCCGGGGGTGAACCAGAAATCCAGCACCTGAGCCGCGCGTGGATCGGTCACGCCGATTGTCCCTGACGCTCGGCTACCCGGCTCAACACTTCGGTCTTTTCATCGTCCGACGACCGCTTCCAGCCGCGGATTTCATCGATGGTGCGACCGCAACCAATGCAATAGCCGTCTTCATCCATCTGACAGACGGAAATACAAGGGGAATCCACGCTCAACTTTCATTCTCCGGTTTAACTACCCGTTCGGGCTGATGCCCCCCCAAGATGGGACCGACCCATTGGTCGGACAAGCCCCCTTGGCCCTGGCGGTGGTCGGTTTTTTAAGCTTATGCTGATCAAAACAGCAGGAGGACGTCCCATGTTGCACGGTAAGGTTCTGGTGGCGCAAGGGGGCGGCCCCACCGCCGTCATCAATCAATCCATGACCGGCGTGGTGCTGGAAGCCAGGAAGTTCCGCAACGTCGATCTGGTTTACGGCGCCTATCACGGCGTGCGCGGCATCATCAATGAGGACTTCCTCGACCTCACCCAAGAGACCAGCCACAATCTGGAAATGGTCGCCGACACCCCGTCCTCGGCCCTGGGCTCGACCCGCGACAAGCCGGATCTGAAGTACTGTCAGGAAGTCTTCAAGGTTCTCCAGGCCCACGGCATCGCCTATTTCTTCTATATCGGCGGCAATGATTCGTCGGACACCGTGCGCATCGTCTCGGAAGAGGCCAGGAAGGCCGGCTATCCGCTCCGGTGCATCCACATCCCCAAGACCATCGACAACGATCTGGTCCATAACGACCACACGCCGGGCTTCCCCTCCGCCGCCCGATTTGTCGCCCAATCTTTCATGGGCGCCAATCTGGACAACGCGGCCCTGCCCGGCGTCTATCTGGCCGTGGTCATGGGCCGGCACGCCGGCTTTTTGACCGCCGCTTCGGCGCTGGGCAAGAAGTTTCCCGATGACGGCCCGCATCTGATCTATGTGCCGGAACGCACCTTCAAGGTCGATGGCTTCCTGGGCGACGTCAAGGCGACCATGGACAAGTACGGTCGCTGCGTCGTCGCCGTGTCGGAAGGCATCCACGACGAATCGGGCAACCCGATCATCACCCAATTGGCCAAGGAAATCGAAAAGGACGCCCACGGCAACATCCAGCTTTCCGGCACCGGCGCCCTGGCCGATCTGCTGTGCCAGGAAATCAAGGACCAGTTGGGCATCAAACGGGTGCGCGGCGACACTTTCGGCTATCTGCAACGATCCTTTGTCGGCTGCGTCTCCGACGTCGACCAGCGCGAGGCGCGCGAGGTGGGGGAAAAGGCGGTGCAATTCGCCATGTGGGGCCAGCAGGACGGGTCCGTCACCATCCAGCGCACCGGCTTTTATTCGGTGGATTACAAGCTGCTGCCGTTGGAAGCGGTGGCCGGCAAGACCAGGGTGATGGAGGACGAGTTCATCTCTGCCTCCGGCACCGACGTCACCGACGCCTTTCGTCTGTATCTGCGCCCGCTATTGGGCAAGGGCATGCCCGACGCCTTCAGATTGCGCAGCAATCGGGTGCCCAAGGTGCTGGGGCGGTAGGGGCTCGGGGGAAAGTACACTGAGCGCAGCGAAGGACTTTCCCCCGAGCATTTATTCCCCCGCCCCCGAGGGCAGGCGCACGGTCACCGTGGTGCCCTGACCGGGGACGGAGTCCAACTCCACCGTGCCGCCGTGCAACTCGACGAAGCGGCGCACCAGGGCCAGCCCCAACCCCGCCCCATCCTGGCCGTCATGAATGGTGCGGACGAAGCTTTTGAACACCCGCTCCATGTCCTCGGGCGGGATGCCGGGGCCGGTATCGGCGACGATCAGCGCCACCTCGCCGTCACGGCGTTCGGCCCTGACCGCGATGGCACCGCCATTGGGGGTGTATTTCACCGCGTTGCCGATCAGGTTGAACATCACCTGACGCAGGCGGCGCTGGTCGGCGACGATCCAGCCCATGTCCAACGGACAATCGAAATCAAGCTGAAGCTTCTTTTCCCGCACCCGTTCGCGCACCAGCCCCAGCACCGAGGACAGCATGGGGTGGATATCCACCGTATCCAGTTCCAAGGTCAGGTGGCCGGCCTCGATGGCGGCCAGATCGAGGATGTCGGCGATCAGGGATTTCAGCGCATTGCCGGCCTCGACGATGCCTTTCATGTAATCGTGCTGGCGCTTGCTGAGCTTGCCGAAATAATCGGAATCCAGCATCTCGGCGAAACCGATGATGGTGGTCAGCGGCTTGGCCACCTCGGCCGAGACATTGGACATGAACTCGCTTTTCAAGGTGTCGGCAGCGGCCAGGGCTTCGTTGCGTTCGATCAGGGCGCGTTCCACCCGCGCCGTGTCGGTGACGTCGAGGAAGGCCAGCAGGCTGGCGCCGTCGGGCAACGGCACCGAGGCGCAATCCAGGATCATGCCGTCCTGGCGCTCCAGCCGCCATTCACCACCCCGGCGCTCGCCCACCAGGGCCAGCAGGCGTTCCCGCGCCGGCGCCCAGGTCGAGGCGCGATCGGGCCGCCCCTCGAAATAAGGCCGCAGCCGTTCCACCAATTCGTTCAGATGCGGCTCGCCGGCCAGATCGTCCACCGACAGCCCCCACATGCGGGCAAAGGCCGGGTTGGACAGTTTCAGCCGGCGGTCGTCGCCGAACACCGCCAGGCCTTCATGCAGATGGTCCAAGGTCGCCCGCTGCACCGCCATGGCGGTGTTGAACGAGCGTTCCATGGCCAGGGTGTCGGTGAAATCCTCGTAGGTGAAGATCAGCCCGCCATAGGGATGAGGGGAAACCACCCGGCGCAAGGTGCGGCCATCGGGCAGGTGCATCAGCGTCTCGATGGGGTCGATCAACGAGATGAAGCGGCGCAGTTCCTCTTCCTTCAGCGCCCGGTAATCGGCGGCCTCCGGCAACAAGCGGCGGTCGCGCAGGGCATCCATCACCGCGCCGTAGGTCGGCTGGTTTTCCAGCCAGTCGCGCTCCAGCCGCCACAGCCGCGAAAAGGCGGTGTTGAAGAAAGCCAGTCTGGTATCGGTGGTGAAGATGGCGATGGCGGTGGACAGCCGTTCCAGCACCTCGACCTGGGCGCTGACATGGTGGGACAGCTGTTCTTGCAATTCCTCGACGCGGGTATGGTCCTCGATGAAGCCGGCGGTCAGCAGGGTGTCGCCCACTTCCAGCGGCATTTCGGTGATATGAGCCAGCCGTCTTTCACCGGCCAACACCAGATGGAAACTGGCCGAGCGCGGCTCGCCGGCGGCCCGCGCCCGGGCAGCCAAGGCGCGGGCTTCACGCACATGGTCGTCGGACGCCAGTTCCACCTGGGCCTGCACGGCGGCTTCGGCGCTGGTCGCTTCGACCGCCGCCGCATAGGCCTTGTTGACCATCAGCACCGACAAATCCTCGTCGCGCAGCCAGACCGGCATGGGCAGGGTGTCGATCAAGGCTTTCAGATAGGTGGCGTCAGCGGCCAAGGCCTGGAGCGAGCGGGCCAGATCATCGACGGCGACGGCGCTGTCGCTGACATCGCGGAACCACACCAGATCGGCCAGCATGTCACCGGCGGGCGAGGCGGCCCGTACCCCCATGGCACGGATGCGCCGGCTGCCGGCGCTCAGGGTCAAATCCACTTCAAAGGCCTGACCTTCATCGCGCAACACGCCGATGGCGGTCTCGAGCCGCAAGCCGTCATGGGGATCGAAACAGGCGAGCACGTCCTCCAGCGACGAATCCAGGCCGCGCGGTAAGGTCAGCAGCACCGCCAAGCGGCGTGAACAACCGAATTCGTCCTCGATCCAGCACAGATAGCCGTCGGGGCTGGCGCCCAGGCATTCGCGCAACGATTCGATGCGGGTTTCGGCCAAGGAGACGGCCTGAAGCGACCGGTTCAACCGCAGACGTAGCCAAGCGATGGCCGGCAGCAACACCGAGGCCAGCACCCCCGCCCCCAGGGCCATGGCCACCGGATCGGCCCAGGCGGCCATGGCTTGGGCGGCGTTCATCTCTTGCGCCCAGGCGCCGCCCGTCGCCGTCATCAGCGCGGTCAACGACACCGAAGCCAGAACCTTGCGCATATGTCCCCCTTGTCCACGTTCCGGCAGAGTGACGCTGAAACGGCGCGGATACAAGGGCTTGGGCAAAGCCACCGGTCATGCTAAACCCCAGGGCACCGCGAAACCGGAGCCGATGGCATGCTGCAAAAGACTTATGACTGGATGATGGACAAGGCGGCGCACCGCCATGCCATCTGGTGGATGGCGCTGATTTCGTTCATCGAAAGCTCGTTCTTTCCCATCCCGCCCGATCTGATGCTGATCCCGCTGGTGCTGGCGGCGCCCTCGCGCTGGTGGCGCATCGCCCTGGTCTGCACCTTGGCCTCGGTCGCTGGCGGCTATCTGGGCTATGCCATCGGCTATTTCTTCATGGACACAATCGGCGTGGCCATCTTGAACCTGTTCCACCTGAATGAAAAGTTCGAGGCCTTCCGTCCGCTGGTCGACCAGTACGGTGCCTGGGTGATCATCGTCAAGGGCGCCACCCCCATCCCCTATAAGCTGATCACCATCGCCGCCGGCGCCTTCCATTTCGATCTGGCCCAGTTCACCTTCGCCAGCATCGTCGCCCGCGCCATGCGCTTTTTCCTGGTCGCCGCCCTGTTGTGGAAGTTCGGCCCGCCCATCCGCGATTTCGTCGAAAAGCGCCTGACCCTGGTGATGACCGTCACCGTGGTGCTGATCGTGGCCGGGTTCCTCTTGGTGAAACTGCTCTAATAAACCGCCTGGATCACCGTCACATAGATGGCGGCCAGGATGGCGGTGGTGATGACGCCGCTGATACTGGCGCCCAAGGCGTGGGGCATGACCACCACGCCGGGATTGGCCGCCGTCACTTCCTTTTGCGCCACCTTGGCGGTGGTCGGCACGCAGGAGACGGCGGCGATGCCGATGACCGGGTTGAACTTGCGGCCACTGGCGAAATAAAGCACATAGCCGCCGATGATGCCGCCGATGCCGGAAATCAGCAGCGCCAGCATGCCCAGCAGCAAAAGTACCAACACCTGCGGATCGAGGATCAGCCGCGCCTCGCACAGCACCCCCAGCAGCAGGCCGAGAAAGAAGGTGCCGCCGTACAGGAACACCCCGCCCAGCAGATCCATGTACGGCACCAGATTGCTTTCGCGGATGATGACACCCAGGAACAGGCACAGGATCAACGGCGACGCCACCGGGAACAACAGCGACAGCAAGATGCACAAGGTCACCGAAAAGGCGATCTTCTGCCCCGAGGTGATGGGCTTGCGCGGTTTTTCCATCGGCATGGGCAAGGCGCGCAGCCGCGCCGGGATCAGCAGGCGGATCAGATAGGGATAGCCGCCATAGGTCAGCCCCAGATACAGATAGGCGACCACGGTGATGGGCACGAACAATTCCCGCGCCAAGGAAAGCGAGGTGAACAGCACCATCGGCCCGTCGGCGCCGCCGATGATGGCCACCGAGGCCGCCTGACCGGGGGTCAGGCCCAGGGCGATGGCGATGGGATAGACGGCGATGGTGCCCAATTCGCCGAACAAGGCCAGGATCATGCTTTGAAACGGCCGCGCCATCACGTAGCCCACATCCAGCAGCACGCCGATGCCCAAAAACACCACGCAGGCGATCAGGCCGTTGCTGAAGGTGAAGGTGTAGATGGGCTGCAACCAATTGATCTGCAAAATATTCATCAAAGCCGTGGTCTGCGCCGCGTTGTCGGCGACAGCCAGGGCATCGACGAAAATCTGGTTGGGGCCGGCACGCAGCCAGCCGCCTTCGGGCACGAACAAGACGGCGGCGTTGATGGTGGCCATGCCCAAGCCCATGGGGATCATCAGCAGGGCTTCCAGCACGCCTTTCTTGCCCAGATAGATCAACAAGACGCCCAGGGCGATCAGCACCAGCCGCATGACCAGAATGCTGGGTTCCGCCGCCGCCAGGGTGGCAAGGCCTTGGAACAGATCCAGGACGTTCAAGCGATCCATGGGAATATCCTTAACCGATGGTCATCAGGACGTGACCGGCCTCGACCGCCTGGCCGGCGGTGACGGCGATATTGGTGACGGTGCCGGAATGCCGGGCCATGATCGGGGTCTTCATCTTCATCGCCTCGATAACGGCGATCTTGTCGCCCTCGGCCACCTTTTGCCCGACGCTGACCGCCAGGCTTTCGACCATGCCGGCCAACGGGCTGATCTCGTCGCCAGCCCCGGCGACGGCGGGCGCGGCGGCAGCCGGCGGCGGTGCGGCCATGGGGGCGGCGGCGACGAAGGACGGCACCCCGGTGCCGGCGATGGACGGATAGGCGGCGGGCAAGCCAAGACCGTTGTCGGACAGATCCTCGACCAGCACGTCATAGACCTTGCCTTCGACGGTGATGCGCAACTTCTTCTGCATGGTGTTTCAGACCCTAGTGATGAGTGGCCGGGTGGTGCGAACCGTGATGGGCGAAGCGGCCTTCCGCCGACCAGCCGGCGGTGCCGGCGGCAGCACCGATATGGAGGATGCGATTGGCCCCGACCATGGCATGGGCGGCGGCGGCGATAACCACCAGATGATGGGGCGGAATGTCCGCCGATGACGGTGCCGCCGGAGCGACAGTGGCGATAGCGGGCGCGGCGGCCTTGCGGTCGCCCCAGGCCAGGGCGACGACGATGAATTTGATGAGCAAAGCCGCCGCCAGGGCGATGACCATGCCCAGACCATAGACCACCAGCGCCAATTGCACCGCTTCGTTCATGTCAGATCCCCTTAAAGCGGAATGTTGCCGTGCTTCTTCGGCGGCCTGATCTCGCGCTTGGCCAGCGACTTCCTCAGCGCCAGGGCGATGATGCCACGGGTTTCCGCCGGCATGATGACATCGGTGATATAGCCCTGGCTCGCCGACAGATAGGGCGAGGCGAATTCGTCGCGGTATTGGGCCGCCAGTTCCTTGGCCTTGGCCTTGCGGTCGGGAGCCTCGGCCAGTTCCTTACGGTAAAGGATGTTGATGGCGCCTTCCGCCCCCATCACCGCGATCTCGGCGCTGGGCCAGGCCAGCACCCAATCGGCGCCCATTTCCTGGCTGCACATGGCCAGATACGAGCCGCCATAGGCCTTACGCAGGATGATGGTGACCTTGGGCACGGTGGCAGAGCCATAGGCGAACAACAGCTTGGCGCCGTGGCGGATGATTCCGCCCCGCTCTTGCTCGATGCCGGGCAGGAAGCCGGGCACATCTACCAGGGTGACGACGGGAATGTTGAAGACGTTGCAGAAACGGACGAAGCGCGCCCCCTTGTCGGAGGCATTGATATCCAGGGCACCGGCCATTTCCGTGGGCTGGTTGGCGACGATGCCGGTGACCATGCCGCCGATGCGGGCCAGACCGACGATCAGGTTGCGGGCCCAGCCGGCATGCACTTCGAGAAAGCTGCCGTCGTCGACGATGCGGGCGATGACCTGACGCACATCCATGGGTTCCGACGGGTCGTCGGGGACCAGGGCGTCCAGCACCGGATCGGCGCCCACCGGAATATCGGCCCAGGGCTGGTGCGGCGGGTCTTCGGTGTTGTTGGCTGGCAGATAGGACAGCAGCGCCTTGGCGATCTCCACCGCATGGGCGTCGTTTTCGGCGACGAAATGGGCATTGCCGCTGATTGTCGCATGCATCTCGGCGCTGCCCACCTGATCCATGCTATAGGCCTGACCGGTGACCGCCTTGATCACCTCGGGGCCGGTGATGAACATGTGGGCGTTGTGCCGGGTCATGATGACGAAATCCATCAGGGCCGGCGAATAGGCGGCACCGCCGGCGCACGGCCCCAACACCAGGGCGATCTGCGGCACCACGCCGGACAGCAGAACGTTTTGATAGAACACCTGGCCATAGCCGGACAGGGCGTCGACGCCTTCCTGGATGCGGGCGCCGCCGGAATCCTTGCACGCCACCAAAGGCACGCCCATCTTCAGCGCGTATTGCATGGCGGTGACCAGCTTTTGCGCATGCATCTTGCCCAGCGTGCCGGCGGCAACGGTAAAGTCCTGGCTGAACGCCGACACCTGCCGCCCGCCGACGAAGCCGTTGCCGGCGATCACGCCGTCAGCGGGCATCTCCTTGCCGGCCAGACCGAAAGCGGTGGCGTGGTGATGCACATGCAGGCCGGTTTCCTGGAAGGTGCCGGGATCGAACAACACTCCCAGCCGTTC
Organism: Magnetospirillum gryphiswaldense MSR-1 v2; assembly: GCF_000513295.1. Lineage (NCBI taxonomy): Bacteria > Pseudomonadati > Pseudomonadota > Alphaproteobacteria > Rhodospirillales > Rhodospirillaceae > Magnetospirillum > Magnetospirillum gryphiswaldense. The sequence continues at coordinate 107,206 of NC_023065.1, read as the reverse complement.
GCGCGCGGTCAGCAGCCCCTTGTCGTGGCGTTCCTGCGCCTTGGCGGCACCGCCGCCGGCCATGGCCTTGGCCCGCAATTGTTCCAGTTTGTCGGCCAGACGATCAGCAAGCGGCATGGATCTTTCCCCCATTGGCACCGGAGGGGATGGTAGAACCATTTCCCGCACTGCACAAACGAAGATGTGGCAACGCTCTTCTGCCTGATATTTAAGCAAGCTTATGCCTAAAAATCGGCCCCTTTGCCGCGGCGCACACGCCAACCCCTGGCTTTGGTGCTGGCACGGGCTTTGCGTATACAACAGCCATAACGCGTCTAGGGTTCCGACCGCTCGCGGTGTCTGGTCCAAGAGATGCACTCCCGTCCGCCGGTCAACGGCGAACGGAGCCACGGCGGGATAAAAGCCCGGGAGAGCTGTGCCGCGAGAGCCTTCGGATTCTCAGGGACGGTCTCTGCCCACCCGGCCCAGGCCCCCACCCTGAAACCCGATCGTCCCCCGCGGTGCCTTGTGAAGCTTCTTAAGCAACCGAGGGGGTTTTTCATGCGTTCGTCCCTGAAACGAGTTTTGGGTCTGGCCGTCGGCGCCGCCGCCATGGTCGCCGCCACCTGTTCGCCCGGCTTTGCCGCCGAGAAAAAGGATTTCAAAGTCGCCTGGTCCATCTATGCCGGCTGGATGCCGTGGGGCTATGCCGCCGATTCCGGCCTGATGAAGAAATGGGCCGACAAATACGGCATCAAGGTCGAGATCGTGCAGATCAACGACTACGTGGAATCCATCAACCAATATACCGCCGGCGGTTTCGACGGCTGCGTCATGACCAATATGGACGCACTGACCATTCCGGCGGCGGGCGGGGTCGATTCGACCGCGCTGATCTCCGGCGACTTCTCCAACGGCAATGACGGCATCGTCCTGAAAAAGGGCAAAAGCGTCGCCGATCTCAAGGGCCAGAAGATCAATCTGGTCGAGCTTTCGGTCTCCCATTACCTGCTGGCCCGGGCGCTGGACAGCGTCAAGCTGAAGGAGAAAGACGTCAGCGTCGTCAACACCTCGGATGCCGACATCGTTTCCGTCTTCACCTCGTCCAAGGATTCCACCGCCGTCGTCACCTGGAACCCGCAACTGGCCGAAGTCGCTGCGGTCAAGGGCGCCACCAAGGTGTTCGACAGCGCCAAGATTCCGGGCGAGATCATCGACCTGATGGTGGTCAACTCGGCCACGCTCAAGGACAACCCGGCCTTGGGCAAGGCGCTCACCGGCGTGTGGTACGAGATGATGGCCAAGATGGAAGCCGGCGACACCGCCATGCTGGAACACATGGCCAAGGCCTCGGGCACCGATCTGGCCGGCTACAAGGCCCAGCTCGCCACCACCAAGATGTTCTACAAGCCCGCCGACGCGGTGGCCTTCGCCACCTCGGCGCAATTGCCCAAGACCATGGACATGGTCCGCACCTTCTCGTTCGAGCACGGCTTGCTGGGCGAGGGCGCCAAGACCAAGGACGCGGTCGGCATTGCCTTCCCCGGCGGCAAGACCATCGGCGACGCCAAGAACGTGAAGTTGCGCTTCGATGCCGAGTTCATGAAGCTGGCCGCCGACGGGAAGCTGTAAGCATGGGCCGCCGGATCATCAACCGGCGCCCCGGCAAAGGGAGCGCCCTGTTCTGGGGGGCGCTCCCCTTCCTGGCGGTGTTGGTGCTTTATGTCGTCTTCTCGGCCCTGCGTCTGGCCGAGAATCCCGGTGACAAGCTGTTGCCGGCCCTGTCCACCATCGCCGACACCATCCACCGCCTGGCCTTCACCGCCGATGCCCGCAGCGGCAACGTGCTTTTATGGGCCGACACCGCTTCCAGCCTGACCCGGCTGGGCCTGGGGCTGTTGCTGTCCACCGCCCTGGGGCTGATCTTGGGCATCGGCACCGGCCTGATCCCCTATGTCCGCGCCGGCCTATCGCCCTTTATCGCCGTGCTGTCGCTGATCCCGCCCATGGCCATCCTGCCCATCTTGTTCATCGTCTTCGGTCTGGACGAATTGTCCAAGGTTGTCTTGATCGTCATCGGCATCGCGCCTTTCCTGATCCGCGATCTGGCGCTCAGGGTCGAGGCCATCCCGGCGGAACTGGTGATCAAGGCCCAGACCCTGGGGGCCAGCACCTGGCAGATCATCACCCGGCTGGTGCTGCCCAATGTGTGGCCCAAGCTTTTGGACGCGGTCCGGCTGTCCCTGGGGCCGGCGTGGCTGTTCCTGATCTCGGCGGAAGCCATCGCCGCCCAGGACGGCTTGGGCTATCGCATCTTCCTGGTGCGGCGCTATCTGGCCATGGACGTCATCCTGCCCTATGTGGCCTGGATCACCCTGCTGGCCTTTTGCATGGATTGGGCCTTGCGTACCATGAACCGCCGTCTGTGCCCGTGGCTGGCAAGGGGGGCGTCATGAGCCGGGTCAGCATCGACAATCTGTGGATGGAATACGGCGATCAGGTGGTGCTGGAACGCATCTGCCTGGATATCCCGTCGGGTGAATTCTGCGCCATGGTCGGGCCGTCGGGCTGCGGCAAGACCACGCTGTTGCGCCTGTTGCTGTCCATGGAACAACCGACCCGGGGCAGCATCCGCATCGACGGCCAGCCCTTGGCCGCCGAACCCGGTCCCGATCGCGGCGTGGTGTTCCAGCGTTATTCCGCCTATGCCCATCTGACCGTGCAGGAAAACGTGGTGTTGGGGCTGGAATTCGCCCGCGCGCCCCTGTTCGGCAAGCTGTGGGGGGCGAAAAAGCGCCAGGCCCTGGACGAGGTGCGCCACGTCATCGACGCCGTCGGCCTGGATCAGGCCCGCGACAAATATCCGGGTGAATTGTCGGGCGGCATGCAGCAACGCCTGTCCATCGCCCAGGCGCTGGTCAGAAAGCCGCGTATCTTGCTGATGGACGAACCCTTCGGCGCGCTCGACCCCGGCACCAAGGCGCAGATGCACGATCTGGTCCGCGCCCTGTGGCGGGCGGAACGGATGACGGTGTTCATGGTCACCCACGACATCAAGGAGGGCTTTGGCCTGTCCACCCGGGTGCTGGCCTTCGACAAGGTGCGCCACGACCCCGACGCACCCCAGGCCTATGGCGCCACCATCACCTTGAACCTGCCGTTGGACGACAAGCCCGAACGGGCCGAGATCGTCCGACCTTAACCCCTTGCCTCCGGGGACGACCCCGGAGGGTTCGCGCCAAGCCGGGACGGCCCGGCACGACGGAGAAATCCGCATGAGCGAGCTTTTGTACCAAGACACCCTGCCCGGCGGCAAACACTGGTCCTTCACCGCCAAGCGCGGCACCAGCCTGCGCCTGATCGATGCCGAGGGCGGCGCCAATACGGGCATGCTGTTCTACAACCCGGCCAATCTTCTGGAGCGCTACAACGCCCCCGACACGCTGAAATGCCAGCACACCTTCAAGCTGACCCGTGGGCATTGCCTGTATTCGGACATGGGCCGCATCTTCGCCTCGATCACCGAGGACAGCGTCGGCTGGCACGACACCATCGGCGGCAATACCACCAAGGACATGGTGGCCAAACGCTGGGGGGTGAAGACCTATCAGGCCTGCCGCAACGACTGGTTCCTGAACGGTCATGACAGCTTTTTGGTGGAGGGCGGCAAATACGGCCTGGGGCGGCGCGATCTGGCCGCCAACCTCAACCTATTCTCGAAAGTCGCGGTGACCGAGGACGGCACCATGGTATTCGACCCCGCCAATTCGCCCGCCGGCTCGGTGGTCACGCTGCGTTTCGAGATGGATACGCTGGTGTTGCTGCACACCTGCCCGCACCCGATGAATCCCAGCCCCGATTATCCGAAAAAACCGGTGACCTATCAGCTTTTGCGGACCCCCCCGGTCGCCCAGGACGATTACTGCCTGAACCACTCGCCGGCCAACCGCCGCGGATTCGAGAACAATCGTCTTTACACCCTGATCGGCTAGGAGAGCGTTCATGCTGAAGGAAAGCGAACTGGCCGCCGCCACGGCCATCTACAGCGCCACCGTGCCCGCCGGGGATTACTGGCTGCACGAGGTGAAGAAGGGCCAGACCCTGCGCATCGTCGATGTCGACGGCAATCAGGCCGCCGATACCTTGTTCTATAACGCCCGTGACCCGCACGAACGCTATTGCGCCACCAGCACCATCGGCGACCAGGGCAAGGTCTATCTGGGGGTGGGCTCGCGCCTGATCAGCCAGGACGGCAACGTCATGGCGGTGATCACCGCCGATCTCGTCGGCCGCCACGACACGCTAGGCGGCGCCTGCGCCACCGAAAGCAACACCGTGCGCTATGCGTTGGAAAAAAAGACCATGCATGCCTGCCGCGATTCCTATGTGCTCGCCCTGGCCGAGCATGATCATTGGGGCCTCTCCAAGCGCGACATCGGCCACAACATCAACTTCTTCATGAACGTGCCCATCACCCCCGAGGGCGGCCTGAGCTTCGCCGACGGCGTGTCGGGGCCGGGCAAGTATGTGGAGATGGTGGCCGAAATGGATTTGCTGGTGCTGATCTCCAACTGTCCGCAGCTCAACAACCCGTGCAACGCCTATAACCCGACCCCCATCGACGTGCTGATCTGGGAGGCTCAGTGATGTTCACCAAGGTCCTGATCGCCAATCGCGGCGCCATCGCGTGCCGCATCATCCGCACGCTCAACAAGATGGGCATTGCCAGCGTCGCCGTTTATTCCGAGGCCGACCGCCACTCGCTACACGTTTCCATGGCCGACGAGGCTTATTGCATCGGCCCGGCCCCGGCAGCGCAAAGCTATCTGCGGGCTGATTCCATCTTGGACGTCGCCCGCCGATCGGGCGCCCAGGCCATCCATCCCGGCTACGGCTTCTTGTCGGAAAACCCTGATTTCGCCGAAGAATGCGCCCGTGCCGGCATCGTCTTCATCGGCCCGTGGCCCGAGCACATGCGCGCCTTCGGCTTGAAGCACACCGCCCGCGATCTGGCGAAAAAGGCCAAAGTGCCGCTGGCCCCCGGATCGGGATTGCTGAACGATGTCGCTCACGCCAAGGCCGAGGCCAAGCGCATCGGCTATCCGGTGATGCTGAAAAGCACTGCCGGCGGCGGCGGCATCGGTCTGTCGCTGTGCCGCGGCGAAGCCGAGCTCGAGCCGTTGTTCGAGCGGGTGCAGCGGCTGGCCCGCAACAATTTCAAGGATCCCGGCCTGTTCCTGGAAAAATACGTGGAACGCGGTCGCCACATCGAGGTGCAAATTTTCGGCGACGGCAAGGGCAACGTGGTGGCCCTGGGCGAACGCGATTGTTCGGCCCAGCGCCGTAATCAGAAGGTGGTCGAGGAAACCCCGGCGCCGGGCATCAGCCCGCACTTGCGGCACCAATTATGTGAAACCGCCGTCAAACTGGGCCAAGCGGTGGGCTACGCCAATGCCGGCACGGTGGAGTTCCTTTACGACACCGATGCGGACGAATTCCACTTCCTCGAGGTCAACACCCGCCTGCAAGTGGAACACGGGGTGACCGAGCAGGTCACCGGCATCGATCTGGTGGAATGGATGGTGCGCCAGGCGGCGGGCGAGCCCCTGCCCCTGGCCGATCACGCCGAGCGGGCGCGCGGTGCCTCGATCCAGGTGCGTCTTTATGCCGAAGACCCGGCCCGCGACTTCCGTCCCTCTTCCGGCCTGCTGACCCAGGTGCATTGGTCCGCTGACGCCCGCGTCGAAACCTGGGTGGAAGCGGGGCTTGAAATCTCGCCCTATTACGATCCGATGATCGCCAAGATCATCGTCACCGGCACCGACCGCGCCGACGCCTTGGGCAAGATGCAGGCAGTGCTGGCCCAAACCCGCATCAATGGCATCGAGACCAATCTGGATTATTTGCGCGCCCTGGTGGCCAGCCCGGCTTTCGTCGAGGGCAGCGTGACCACCCGCACGCTGGAAAGCTTCATCCACCACGCCCGCTCGGTCGAGGTACTGGCGGTGGGCACCCAGGCGAGCATCCAGGATTATCCCGGCCGCACCGGCTATTGGGACGTGGGGGTGCCGCCATCGGGGCCGATGGATCACCTGTCCATGCGTCTGGCCAACCATGCTCTTGGCAATTCCGCCGGCACCGCCGCGCTGGAACTGACCATGTCGGGCCCGACGCTCAAATTCAACACCGACACCAAAATCTGCCTGATGGGGGCGGAAATGGCCGCCGCCTTGGATGGCCAGCCGGTTGTCTACGGCACCCCGGTCACCGTCGCCGCCGGTCAGGTGCTGCGCCTGGGCACGGTCAGCGGCGCCGGTTGCCGCGCCTATCTGGCGGTGGAGGGCGGCTTCGACGTGCCCGATTACCTGGGCAGCAAATCCACCTTCACCTTGGGCAAGTTCGGCGGCCATGGCGGACGCGCCCTGATGACGGGCGACGTGCTGCATCTGGGTCAGCCCCACGCCGCCGCCCAGCCCCGCCCCGTGCCCGATGCGCTGATGCCGGTGCTGGGTCACGAGTGGGAAATCGGCGTGCTGTATGGCCCGCACGGGGCGCCGGATTTCTTGACCGATGACGACATCGAGCAGTTTTTCGCCGCCCCTTGGGAGGTGCATTACAATTCCAACCGCACCGGCGTGCGCCTGATCGGCCCCAAGCCCAAATGGGCGCGCAAAGATGGCGGCGAGGCCGGCCTGCATCCCAGCAACATCCATGACAACGCCTATGCCATCGGCGCCATCGACTTCACCGGCGACATGCCGGTGATCCTGGGTCCCGACGGCCCATCCTTGGGCGGTTTCGTCTGCCCGGCCACCATCGTGCAGGCCGAATTGTGGAAGCTGGGGCAAGTGCGCCCCGGCGATCGCGTGCGCTTCATCCGCCTGACCCCGGCCCAGGCCGCCTTGCTGGAAGCCAAGCAGGAAGCGGAAATCGAAACCTTCGCCCCGGTGGACACGGACAGTCTGGCCCAGCCCGGCGGCAGCGGCCCCGACGATGCGGTGGTGGGCGACATCCCGGCCCAGGGCGAGCGCCCGCGCGTGGTCTATCGCCGCGCCGGCGACAAATACCTGTTGGTGGAATACGGCCCGCTGGTGCTGGACCTGGAACTCAGGTTCCGCGTCCATGCGCTGATGGCGGCGTTGCGGGCCTTGGCCCCCGCCGGCATCATCGACATGACCCCGGGTATCCGCTCGCTGCAACTGCATTACGACAGCCGGGTACTGTGCCTGCATGAATTGCTGGCCTTGCTGATGAAGGCGGAAGACAGCCTGCCCAACAACGATGCCATGGAGGTGCCGGCCCGCATCGTCCATCTGCCGTTGTCGTGGGACGACGAAGCCACCCAAGAGGCCATCCGCAAATACATGCAATCGGTGCGCGCCGACGCGCCGTGGTGCCCCAGTAATATCGAGTTCATCCGCCGCATCAACGGCCTGGACAGTATCGATGCGGTCAAGCGCATCGTCTTCGATGCCTCCTATCTGGTGTTGGGCCTGGGCGACGTTTATCTGGGCGCGCCGGTCGCCACCCCCATGGACCCGCGCCACCGTCTGGTCACCACCAAATACAATCCGGCGCGGACCTGGACGCCGGAAAACGCCGTGGGCATCGGCGGCGCCTATATGTGCGTCTATGGCATGGAGGGGCCGGGCGGCTATCAGTTCGTCGGGCGCACCTGTCAGGTGTGGAACACCCACAAGGAAACGGCGGAATTCCAGCCGGGCAAGCCGTGGCTGTTGCGCTTCTTCGACCAGATCCGCTTCGTCGAGGTCTCGGCCCAGGAGTTATTGGAATTCCGCGACGCCTTCCCGCGCGGCAAGGCCCGTCTGAAGATCGAGGAAACCACCTTTAAACTGGCAGATTACCGCAAGTTCCTGGCCGATAACGACGCCTCGATCAAATCCTTCAAATCCCGCCAACAGCACTCCTTCGACGAGGAGCGCGCCCGCTGGGAGGCCTCGGGCCAGATCGGCTATGGCGCCGATATGCCGGAAGCCGTCGACGACGACAGCGATCAGGCGGTGCCGGCGGGCAGCGTCGCCGCCTGTGCCCCGGTGCCGGGCAGCGTGTGGAAAATCGCCGTCCAACCGGGCCAACGGGTCGAGGCCGGCGACACCTTGATCGTGGTGGAAAGCATGAAAATGGAAATCCCCCTGCTCGCCCCCGCTGCCGGCATCGTGGCGGAATTGCGTTGCGCCGAGGGCCGCGCCGTCGCCCTGGGACAAATCCTGGCCGTCATCACCGAGGAGGCCGCCTGATGTTCTCGCTCGACATCGACCATCTGAAAAACGCCTATGCCAGCGGCAGCCTTACCCCGGCCCAGGTACTGGATCAGGTCTATGACCGCATCGCCTCCATGGGCGAGCGCCCGGTGTGGATCAGCCTGATCCCCAAGGATCAGGCCCTGGCACAGTTGCAACAAGCCCCCAAGGGCCGGCTGTGGGGTATCCCCTTCGCCGTCAAGGACAACATCGATGTGGCCGGCATGCCCACCACCGCCGGCTGCCCCGATTTCGCCTATACTCCCAGCCGCTCGGCCTTCGTCGTCGAACGCTTGCAGGCCGAGGGCGCCATCTTGATCGGCAAGACCAATCTGGACCAGTTCGCCACCGGTCTGGTCGGCACCCGCTCGCCCTACGGCATCTGTTCGTCGGTGTTTTCGCCCGATCATGTGTCGGGGGGCTCGTCGTCGGGATCGGCGGTGGCCGTCGCCGCCGGGCTGGTGTCGTTTTCACTGGGCACCGACACCGCCGGCTCGGGCCGGGTGCCGGTGGCCTTCAACAACATCGTCGGACTGAAACCCAGCAAGGGGTTGATCAGCAATCGCGGGTTGGTACCGGCCTGCCGCAGCCTGGATTGCATTTCCATCTTCGCGGGAACCTGCGCCGATGCCCTGGCGGTGCTGGAGGTGGCCGGCGTCTATGACCCGGAAGATGCTTTTTCGCGCAATGCCGCGCAAGCCGGCCCTTGGCCCGACGGTTTCCGCTTCGGCTTGCCCATGGGCAAGCTGGAATTCTTCGGCGATACCCAGGCCGAAGCCCTGTTCGCGCAAGCGGTGGAGCGGCTGCACGCCTTGGGTGGGCAACAGGTCTATATCGACTTCACCCCCTTTGCCCAATGCGCCCAGTTGCTGTATTCGGGGCCGTGGGTGGCGGAACGTCTGGCCGCCATCGACGATTTCGCCAACACCAAACCCGAGTCCCTGCACGAGGTGGTGCGCGGCATCATCCTGGGGGCGAAAGACATCTCTGCCGCCGACGGCTTCAAAGGCTTTTACCGGTTGGCCGAGCTGATCCGCCAAGCGGAAACCCAATGGGCCAGGATGGACGTCATGCTGCTGCCCACCACCGGCACCACCTATCGCATCGACGAGGTGCTGGCCGATCCGATCCGGCTCAACAGCAATCTCGGTGCCTATACCAATTTCGTCAATCTGATGGATTTGTCGGCCATCGCCATCCCTGCCGGCTTTCGTCCCAACGGCCTGCCCTTCGGCATCACCATCATGGGCCGGGCCTTTCAGGATGACGCCATCGCCGCCCTGGCCGACCGCCTGCACCGCGCCCTGCCCAGTGCCAGCCTGGGCGGCACCGGCATCGCCCTGGACAGCACGCCGCCGGTTGTCGCCGCCGCCAATGAAAAAATCGCCCTGGCGGTGGTCGGCGCCCATCTGGCCGGCCAGCCCTTGCATCATCAATTGGTCGAACGCAAGGCGCGGCTGCGAGCGGTCACCCGCACCGCCGCCGGCTACAGCCTTTATGCCCTGGCCGACACCCAGCCGGCCAAGCCCGGTCTGGTGTTCGACGGCCTGGGGGCGGGCGCCATCGAGGTGGAAATCTACGAGATGGACGCCGCAGCCTTCGGCAGCTTCGTCGCCCAAATCCCCGCCCCCTTGGGCATCGGCACCCTGACCCTGGCCGACGGCACCTTGGTCAAGGGCTTCCTCTGCGAAGGCCACGCCACAAGGGGCGCCACCGACATCACGGCGTTTGGCGGCTGGCGGGGGTGGTTGGCGCGTTAGGTTTTTCGCACAACTGACAGACCTGACCGGCCTGGGCGACAATGGCGGCGGCGGCATCGCCGCCACCTAGATCACGGGCGATGCGCCCGGCTTCCCAGGCGATGCCGCGCAAGCCAGTGGCATCGCCCCGGGCCAAGGCCAGTTGGGCGGCATAAAGCAATGCCTCGATCTGCGATTGCGCCCGCGCCAGCCGGGTGGTTTCCACGTCGCGGACCAGCAAGCGAGCCAGATCGTCCAATTCCGCCGCCGCCTCGACGGCAATTGCACGCGATTGCGGCTCGGGACTGGGCGCGGGCGGAGCCGGACCGATGCGGGTGTCACTCATGAAAAACGACCTGGACCAGGACTGATCGAAGTTACACGCACCGCCCGTCGATTTCCGTGCGCAGGAAAGGGGGCGCGATCATATCCCACACCGCCCCCCTTGACCGCCCCGGATAAAAGCGCACCAAGGCCGTGACTTTTTGCGCAGGGCCGAGGACGCTTGGCCCGTGTAAGCGGCATATGAATGAAATGACCGCCCCGCCCTCGGACCAGGATTTGTTGCAGGCCACGGCCCAGGGCGACCGCTGGGCCTTTGCCGCCTTGATGGAGCGTCACACCCCGTTCGCCCTGGCCCTGGCCATGCGCATGCTGGGCAATGCCGACGATGCCGAGGAGGTGGCGCAGGAAGCCTTTTTGCGGGTATGGCGCAAGGCCCCCGACTGGGATGGCGACGGCGGCGCCCGCTTCACCACCTGGCTTTACCGGGTGGTGATCAATCTGTGCACCGACCGCAAACGGCGCAAGCCGATTGTGGCCATGGACGACATCGACGAACCGCCCGATCCCGGCCCCGACGGCCTGGAGCGATTGGCCCAGGGACAGATGCAAAAGCTGGTGTCCCAGGCCCTGAACCACCTGCCCGAGCGCCAGCGCGCCGCCATCGCGCTGTGTCATCTGGGCGAGACCACCAATGCCCAGGCCGCCGAAACCCTGGGAATCAGTGTTTCGGCGCTGGAATCGCTGCTGGTGCGGGGGCGCCGCGGCTTGCGGGATTATCTGTCGCGGCAAGGATTCGCCGCATCGGGAGATTTGCTATGACCACCGACCGTTTCCACGACGATCTGGACGCCTTGCTGAAGCGCCACGACCCGGCGCGGCAGATCGACCCGCAAAGCGTCGCCCGCATCAGCCGCACCGTGCTGACCCGCATCGCCGCCGAACCGCCGCCCCCCTGGTGGCTGCATTTGCTGCCAGCCAGATCCTGGCGCGCCCTGCCGCGCTATGCTGTGTCGCTGGTCCTGGGCCTGGCCCTAGGTCTGGCGGCGGGGCTGTCCGGCTTGGGTCAGGCCCAGGCGGTGACCACGCCCCTGGACCTTTACGCCTATGCCCAGCCCCTGTCGCCGGTGGGATTGTGATCATGGATTTTCGCCGTCTCCGCCCGTGGATCCTGACCGCGTCGCTGCTGGCCAACGGCTTTTTGGCCGGCGTGCTGGTGGTCGATCGCCCACCGCCACCCGGCCCACCCAAACCCGGCGACATCGTCGAGAAGATGGCCGCCACCCTACCCGCCGCCGACGCCCGCATCCTGCGTCAGGCCGCCGGTGACCAGGGCCTGCTTGATGTCGACCGCGACCAGTCAGAGCAGCACCGGCGCATCGGCATGCTGATGCAAGCCGAGCCTTTCGACGCCGAGGCCTTCCGTCAGGCGGTCACCGATTTGTCCAGCCGGCGCGAACAGGCCGGCGACCGCATCGGCAAGGCCCTGATTCAAGCTATTCCACAGATGTCTACCGCCGGTCGTCAGGCCTTGTCGCGCCTGGGGCCGCCGCCGCCCAAACAGCCAGACTAGGCAATTATTGCCTAAAGCCCGGCAGAACTTGCCGACTAACCATTTGAATTATCTTGATTTTTCTGCGCCTGGATTAGCATTGGACGGCGTGTAACTCAGTAACGATGCCCATTTCCATGCCGGGATTCAGACCATGATGATCCAGCGCCTGACCACTTCCGCCAGTTCCGCCGCCGCCTTGGCCGGCCTGGATGACGAAACCTTGCTGGCGCGGATGAAGGACGACGACGCGGCGGCCTATCGGCTGTTGGTGGAACGCCACGTGGACCGCGCTTATGCCATCGCGCTCCGGGTCTTGGGCAATGTGGCCGATGCCGAGGACGTGGCGCAGGAATGTCTGGTCAAGGTGTGGACCCACCGCCAATCCTGGCAGGACGGCAAGGCCAAGTTTTCCACTTGGCTCTATCGGGTGGTGGTCAACCGCTGCATCGATCTGCGCCGCCGCCCGGCGACCGAGTGCCTGGACGACGTTCCCGAACCCATGGACGACGAAACCGATTCGGTCACCCGCATCCACCGCACCCAGGTGTTCGGGCGGCTGGAACAGGCCATGGGCAAGCTGCCCGACCAGCAGCGTCTGGCCCTGACCCTGTCCTATTTCGACGATTTGGGCAACGCCGAGATCGCCGAGATTCTGGACACCACCGTCAGCGCGGTGGAAAGCCTGCTGAAGCGGGGCCGGCAAACGCTGCGCGATCGTCTGCGCCGGTCGGAACACGACTGCCTCCAGGCCTTGGCCGAATAAAGATTCTCCGCCTGACCGGGCCGGCTGGCCCGTTTCATCCAAGAGACCCCGGTAAACCGGGTCGTATGTTGGATCAGAAGGAGACAGTATCATGGCCGTCATCGCCACCAACACCGCCGCCAATTCGGCGCTGCGCTACCTGAACCTGAATTCCGAAGCGCAATCCTCCAGCCTGTCCAAGCTGGCTTCGGGCTCGCGCATCACCAAGGCGTCCGACGATGCCGCCGGTCTGGCCATCGGCACCCGCATCCAGTCCGACGTCACCGTGTTGAGCCAGGCGGCCACCAATGCCAGCCAAGCCACCGCCATCCTGCAAACCGCCGATGGCGGCCTAGCCCGTATCTCCGACATCCTGCAGCGCATGAAGTCACTGGCCACCCAGTCGGATTCCGGCTCGGTCACCGACAGCGAACGCACCTATATCGACGCCGAATACCAGGAATTGCTGGACGAAGTCGACGGTATCGCCGAATCGACCCGCTATAACGGCGTGTCGCTGTTGGACGGCACCGGTCAGTACGCCTCGGCCTCGACCAATGCCACCGTCTCGTCCAACTGGATGACCGATTCCCAGTACGCCGACATCACCACCGTCGCTGCTGCGGACGTCTTCCGCATCACCACCTCGGACGGCAATTTCGTCGATTACACCATCGCGGATGACTACGACGGCACCGCCGGTTCGGTGTCCTTGGAAGATGTCGCCGCCTCGATCAATGCCGGCGACACCACCACACCGGAAGCCGCCAACGTCACCGCCACCATCGAGACCGACAATGACGGCCGCAAACGGCTGGTCCTGACCGGAATCGACGGCACCACCATCACCGCCATGGACGACACCACCGGCACCGCCCTGGAAGGTCTGGGCATGTTGGCCGCCGACGGCTCCACCATCGTCGGCGGTTCCAAGACGGGCGTCGACTTCATGGTCGGCACCTCGTCCACCGACACCATCAACCTGTCCATCGACAATGTCGGGACCACGGCACTGGGCCTGGCCAGCAGTTCGGTCAGCACCCAGGCCAACGCCCAAACCGCCCTGACCGCGCTGGATAGCGCCATCGACGCGGTGATCCAGGCCCGCGCCGAAGTGGGTGCGACCATGTCGCGCTTCGAGTTCCGTTCCGAAACCATCGACACCACCTCGGAAAACCTGCAATCGGCGCAATCGGCGATCATGGACGCCGACGTGGCGGCGGAAAAGTCGACCCTGTCTTCGGCCGACGTCAAGACCCAGGCGGCCATCGCCGCCCTGTCCCAGGCCAACCAGATGCCGCAAAACCTGTTGAGCCTGCTCAAAAGCTAAACCGGCTTCCCATGCCCCCAAGCCGGTTTAGGCCGGAGGGGCGGGATTTTCACCGATCCCGCCCCCCTTTCCCTAAGCCCGAGCGGCGTTTGAGCCGCCCGTCACGGGCGACTTTTATAACGAGGTCGTTGCCATGACCACTTCCGTCAGTTCGAGCACCACGACCACCGCCACGTCGTCGGTCAGCTATTCGCAGAACCGCAACGAATTCGACACCGATGCCCTGGTCGAAGCCGCCGTCTCGGCCAAGCTGGCCCGCGCCGATACCTTGGAAACCAAGGTCACCGCCAACGAAACCAAGATCGCCGCCTATGAGGAAATGCAGACCCTGCTGCTGGCCATGCAAGACAGCCTGCAGGCCTTGCGCGCCGACCCGTCATCGTCGGGCCAGGAAGACGATGTCTTCCTCAACCGCACCGGCTATCTGACCTCGGGGACCAGCACCTCAGCCGACACCTTGCTGTCGGTGACGGTCGAGGACGGTACCGAACTGGGCAGCCACGAAATCGAAATCATCCAGGTGGCCAAGGCCGAGCGCCTGGGCGGCTCCAGCCAAAGCTGCCGCAGCGATGCCGCCAATATGGCGGGCGACTTCACCCTCGGCGGCACCGCCTTCACCGTCACCGCCGACATGTCGCTGGACGACATCGTCGACACCATCAATACCGAAACCACCAATACCGGGGTCAAGGCCTCGGTGATCAAGGTATCCGACGACGAATACATGATGGTGCTGACTGCCAGCCAGACCAATGCCGAGATCACCCTGGCCGATACCAGCGGCACGGTATTGCAGGATCTGGGACTGATCGACGAAAACGGCGACAAGGCCGACATCCTGCAAGCCGCCCAACCGGCCCGGGTCAAGATCGACGGCGTCACCATCGAACGCGACGACAACGAAATCGACGACGCCATCGACGGCATCACCCTGACGCTCTACAAGGCGGAAAGCAGCAACACCCTGACGCTTGAGGTCGACAATTCGCTGTCCGACATCAAGGAACAGGTGGAAAGCCTGGTCGAGACCTATAACGCGCTGCGCGACTTCGTCTTGCTCAACCAGACCACCGCCAGCGACGGCAGCGCCGATGAAAGCGCGGTGTTGTTCGGCGATTCCATCCTGCGCACCGTTTCCACCCAATTGCAGGAGGCGCTGACCGCCGCCATCGATGAAGCCTCGCTGGCCAGCCTGGGACTGAGCTTCGACGAACAGAACTATCTGGAAATCGATGAAGACGCCCTGGACGACGCCCTGCTCAACGATCTGGACACCATCCAAAGCCTGTTCAGCTTCCAGGCCGCAACCTCCAGCGGCAATCTTTCCCTGCTGCGCCATGGCGACGGGCCGGAAAGCGCCGATTTCACCTTGGATATCACCGTGACCGACGGCGCCATCAGCGCCGTTTCGGTGGGCGGCGACACCTCACTGTTCACCGTGTCGGGGTCGCGCATCATCGGCGCCGAGGGCAGCATCTATGAAGGCCTGACCTTCGTCTTCACCGGCAGCGCCAGCCAATCCATCGACGTCGCCGTCAGCCAGGGCATCGCCGACCGCATGTGGCAGGCGGTCGAGGAGGTGGCCGACGAATATGACGGCCAGTTGGCCGAACAGATCACCACGTTGGAAGACAGCAACACCGACCTGGAAGACCGCATCACCACCATCGAAGCCAATGCCGAGACCTATCGCAGCTATCTGTTGGACAAGTACGCCCGCATCGAGGCCAAGCTGGCCGAGGCGCAATCGGTCCTGGATCTGCTGGAGGCTCTCACCAACAGCGAGGATAACTGACATGAACCTTTCCAAGCACGCCATCGCCGCCTATCAGACCGCCGTCATGACCACGCCGCCCCTGCAAGCGGTGGTGCTGCTGTACGACGGCATCCTGGTACGCATCCACAACGCTGGCATCGCCGCAGCCCAAGGCGACTACACCCGGCAATATCAGGAAGTCAGCCGCGCCATCGAAATCCTGCGCGGCCTGCTGGCCGCCTTGGATTTGCAAGCGGGCGGCAAGGTCGCCGCCAATCTGGCGGAAACCTATCGCGTCAGCATGCGCGCCCTGCTGGCCACCGTTGGCCGCAAGGACGCCGAAACCGCGTGCCGGCGCATCGGCGAAGGTCTTCGGACCCTGCGCAACGCCTGGGCCGAGATCGCCGGTATGCCCGTCTAGACCTTGTTGCCAGCGGTCTGAATCGTATAAGCTTATGTGGCTGTCCAAAGGACGGCATTTCCGTAACGCCATCGAAGAAACCGAGGCGACATGAGCAAGACCAGCCTTTCCATCGGCGTGTTCGCCGATTTGCTTGACCAATGGGGCCCCGATTTGGCCCGCTGGCCGCAACAGCGGCGTACCGACGCCGAAGCCCTGCTGGGCACCTCCCCCGAAGCCGCCACCCTGCTGGCCGAAGCCCTGGCCCTGGACGTTTCCCTGCGCGACAGCCAGCCCAAGGCCCCCGCCGGCCTGGCCGACCGCATCGTCGCCGCGTCAGGGGCGGATAAGCCCAAGGGTTAAGACAAATAGCCCAATGGGCTTGGGTATGGGGCCTCAATGGAATCAACCCCTGCGGATACACCGTCCGCCCAAAATACGGATTTGGGTACGATCATACCATTGAGGCATCCTTAGAAGGTCGCAGCTATGGCCGTCAATGACATTGCTGTGTCGCAACAAAAGCGTTGGGACGGCGCTTGTGTGGTCGATTAGCCTGACCGATGCGGCCTATTAAATAGCCGAATCCGGTAGCGGACCGACAATGCCAATTTTCTATTTGCGTCGCCTGACCGGCAAACACCGGTCGGCTCAAGCCAACCGGCACCTTGGAAGGGTCCTCGCCTTCGTTGCCGGTGCCACCAACGCAGGTGGATTTCTGGCGGTCAATCAATACACCTCGCATATGACCGGCATTTTGTCAGGAATGGCGGACAATTTAGCCATCAACAACCTTGGCTTGGCGATTATTGGGGGGGCCGCCCTGGTATCATTCGTCGCCGGTTCCGCCTACTCGGCGATTCTGATTAACTGGGGGCGACATCATCGCACCCAGAGCGAGTTCGCCTATCCATTGTTGTGGGAAGCTCTGCTTCTACTGTGTTTCGGGTTGATGGGCGGCTACCTGGATGGGCGTCAGACTGGATTGGGCGTGCCGATTACGGTGATGCTTCTGTGTTTCATAATGGGGCTACAGAACGCAATCATCACCAAGATTTCCCATGCGGAAATCCGGACCACCCACATGACGGGCATCATTACCGATATCGGCATCGAGATCGGCAAGATTGTTTACATCAACTCATCGACCGAAACCGAACGCTACAAGCCGGTCCGCGCCAATTGGCGGAAAATCCGGCTAATGGGCTCGCTGTTGGCCTCCTTCACCGTTGGCGGTCTGCTCGGGGCTCTGGGTTTTAAGCACATCGGCTATGCTTCCACCCTGCCATTGGCCCTGTTTCTGGTCTTGTTGGTGAGCGTTCCCCTGGCTGACGATATCCGGGTGCGTAGCCGGCTGACCCTTAGCAGGTTCCGAACCCGGCGACGGGAAGCCGGCAGCCCTGGTGAACCGGATTCGTTACCACAGAAAGCAAGCGATGACCCGCCGTCTTACTGATGTAGCGACCCTCGCCGAGCGGGACGACATCAGCATGCTGGACGCCTTGGAATACATCGGCAAAATCTGAACAACCGAACCAAAGCGTCTCAATCTCGATCCGATCCATCCAATGCCGGGACTAAACATCCGGGATAGAAAAACCACAGAGGCACGGAGATGACTTTCCCGTGGTAAGGCCGGTGCGCCCGATCCCAGGAAACCTCTCTGTGTCTCTGTGGTTTTAAATTTTGTCCGCCTGAAATGAACTCCCCACGCGTATAAGCAGTGATGCAGCTCTTACGCCGAGCACACACCCATCAATAAAAATAAAACCGCCTGATCCATCCGGGCGCATTCGTAGAAGAAGGCAAGAGCGGCCCAGACGCCGCACATGAATTCTTCAGGAGTGCGCCCGGATGGTCACCTCTATTACTTCAGCCAGCACGACGACGACAAGTTCGTCCACCAGTACATCGACGCTATCCGCCGATTACGACATGTTCATCCAGTTGCTGTGCGCGCAGTTGGAGAACCAGGATCCGCTGGACCCCACCGACGCCACCGAGTTCACCAATCAGTTGGTCCAGTATTCCAATCTGGAACAGCAGATGGCCACCAACGACAAGTTGGATGAGGTGCTGTCGTCCATCGACCTGATGTCCATGAGTTCGGGCGTCGGCTACATGGGCCACACCGTCGAGGCCGAGGGCGACACCATCAGCGTCCAGGACGACGGCACCGTCGATGCCGCCTGGGTCTACGCCCTGGATTCCGCCGCCACCGACGTCACCCTGACCGTCACCGACGAAGACGGCAACGTGGTGTGGGAAGGCACCGGCGATGCCGCCAAGGGCCGCAACGACTTCACCTGGGACGGCAAGGACAGCGACGGCAACACCGTCGACGGCGGCGCCTACACCCTGAGCGTGGAAGCCACCAATGCCGACGGCGCCGCCATCGGCAGCACCACTTACGTCAGCGGCAAGGTGACCGGGGTCACCTCGAGCGACGGCACCACCATCCTGGAACTGGGCGAGATGGGCATCACCCTTGATGCCATCACCCGCCTGGCGTCCTGACGGGGAGAACGATCATGAGCCTCATGGGAGCCATGAATTCCGCCGTCACCGCGCTTAAGGCGCAAAGCACGGCGTTGTCGATCATCTCGGACAATCTGTCCAATTCATCCACCACCGGCTACAAGGCCAACACCACCAGCTTCAAGACCTTGGTCACCCAATCCTACAGTTCGACCTCCTATGCCTCGGGCGGCGTCACCGCCTCGGTGCGGCAGAACGTGGCGGCTCAGGGCGTGATCAGCGGCACCGCCAATTCAACCGATCTGGCCCTGGATGGCGACGGCTTCTTCGTCGTCAGCTACGGCGCCACCGGCGAGGAAACCTTCTTCACCCGCGATGGCGAGTTCGAGATCGATTCCGCCGGTTTCATGTGCCTGGGCAATTACTATCTGCAAGGCTGGGAAACCGATTCCGCCGGCAACGTCATCGCCGGCTCGACCAATTCGTCGTCGACGCTGTCGGCCGTCAACGTCAACCGCTTCACCGGCACCGCCGAGGCCACCTCGGCCGAGACCATCCAGGCCAATCTCCCCGCCGACGCGGCGGTGGGCGATGTGGTCACCGCCACCATGGAAGTGTTCGACGCGCTGGGCGTGTCGCACACGGTGACCATGAGTTACGAAAAGACCGCCGCCAACGAGTGGGAATTGTCGCTTTCCGACCCGGTCCTGAGTAGCGATACCGCGACCGATTCGGGTGACATCACCGGCGGCCCCTTTACGCTGACTTTCGCCGATGGCGCGCTGACCTCCATCACCGATTCCGCTGGTGTCGCCACCGAGCTGGAATTCAGCATCACCGGCTTCACCACCGGCGCCTCGGACATCACCGCCATCACCATCGATGTGGGCCAAGGTACCAGCGGCACCGGGTCGTTGACCCAGTTTTCCTCCAACAACGACGACCCGGACATTTCCATCAAGTCGATCACCGGCAACGGCGTCGAATACGGTGCCCTGTCCTCGGTCGAAGTGGATAAGAAGGGGGTGATCTGGGCCCATTTCGACAACGGCCAGGATATCGCCATCTACAAGATCGCGGTGGCCGATTTCACCAATGCCAACGGCCTGGAGAACCAGGGTTACGGCGTCTATCAGCAGACTTCGGCCTCGGGCGATTTCACCTTGCACGAAGCCGGCGAGGACGGTGTCGCCACCATCACCCCCAGCGCCCTGGAAAGCTCGACCGTCGATACCTCGGACGAATTCACCCGCATGATCGTGGCGCAGCAGGCCTATTCCGCCGCGTCCCAGGTGATCAGCACCGCCTCCGACATGTTCGACGACCTGATAGCCGCCGTCCGCTGACCGCATCAAGGGGAAAAACCATGCACACCAAGATCACCAAGACCTCGCAGGCGGAAGCCGCCGCCAGCCGCGCCATCGGCCAGATCCGCCAAAGCCTGGATTTGGGCGACGCCACCGATGCCGCCGCCTTGTCGGAACGGCTGGCGGCGCGGCTGGCCGGCCTGCCCGCCGATGACCGCCGCCTGCTGCGCCGTGACATGGCCGTGGCCGCCCATGACCTGGAAGCCCTGGTCGAAGCCCTGGAAAACGAGCTGGGCCTGCTGGCCGCAGACTTGAAGGCGCTCAACCACCGCACCGGTGCCGCCCGTGCCTATGGCCAGGCCGCCACCGTCATCCCGCTGCGCCGCGCCTGACCCAAAGGAGAACCGTCATGCTGCCCTTCGCCCACCAGCCCCTGCCCATGGATGACGCTCCCGCCCGCCAGATGGCCCGGACCCTGCTGGAAACCGTGACCGAACTGGCGGAAATCATCGCTGGCGAAAACATGGCCCTGGCCCAGGGCTATCCCGCCGGACTGGCCGCCAGCAGCGAGCGCAAGACCGAACTGGCCGCCGAATATGCCGAATTGTGGGAAGATTTCGGCCCCGGCGGGGCCGCCGCCCTGGCCGCCGACCCGGAATTCGGCCATGCCCTGATGGAGGCGGTGCGCCAGTTGCGCCACGGCGCCCAGGAAAATATCACCCGGCTGGAAGCGGCGATGACCGCCTCGCGCCGGCGGGTCGAGGCGGTGCTGGAAGCCCTGCGCCAGGACGCCCGCACCAGCGGCACCTATGGCGCCAAGGGCAACATCCCGCTGGAACTGCGCCTGCCGCCGGTGGGCGCCAATTTCCACGCCTGACCCCATCCCCGGGAGGCCGCCATGTCCCTGACCCTTGCCCTCGGCTCCGCCACCGCCTCGCTGCGCACCATCCAAAGCGAGCTGGCTCTGGCCGCCAACAACATCGCCAACGCCGATACCGAAGGCTATAGCGTCAAATCGGCGACCAAGGTCAACACCACCACCGGCGGCAGCGGTATCGGCACCGGGGTCGATATCATCGGCATCTCGTCCAAGGTCGATGCCAACCTGCTGAAATCCATCATCACCGCCACCTCGGCCAATGCCGAGGCCGCCACTGATGCCGATTATCTGGACCGGCTGGCGGAAATCCTCGGGCAACTGACCTCCAGCGACAGCGGCGGCGGCACCTTGTCGGCCTCGCTCACCGAACTGGCCGCCACCTTGGAAGAGCTGGCGGCGACGCCGGAAAGCGACACGCTGAAGACCCAGGCGGTGCTGCAACTGACCGACGCCGCCGCATCCTTGCGCGATACCTCGGCCCAGGTGCAGGATCTGCGGGCCGAGGCCGACGACGGCATCGAAAGTGCCGTCGCCTCCGTCAACGAATCGCTGCACGCCATCGATTCCCTTAACGATTCCATCGTCCTGGCGCAATCCCGCGGCGAGTCCACCGCCGATCTGGAAGACCAGCGCATGGTGCTGGTGGCCCAATTGTCGACCCAAATGGACATCAGCTATTACACCGGCGAAGACGGGGCGATGACCATCTATACCGGCGGCCAGCCCTTGCTGAATTCGTCGGTGCACGAACTGTCCTATCAGGCCAGCAACACGGTGACGTCGGAAACCGTCTACCCCGGCGGCTTCGACGCCATCACCCTGAACGGCCAGGACATCACCACTTCCGTCAAATCCGGCACCATCGCCGCTTTGGTGGAACTGCGCGACGACACCCTGCCCGCCGTGCAGGATCAGCTGGACGCCATCGCCACCGATCTGCGCGACCAGATGAACGCCCTGTCCAACCAGGGCAGCGCCAGCCCGGCACCGCAAAGCCTGACCGGAACGGTGGCGGGACTGGCCGGCACCGATGCCATCGCCGGCACCGGCACCTTGCGGGTGGGCCTGGTCGACAGCGATGGCAGCGCCCAAACCCTGACCGACATCGACATGAGCACCATCACCAGCGTCGATGATCTGCTGGGCGCCTTGAACGCCATTGCCGGCGTGTCCGCCTCGCTCGATGCCGACGGGCAATTGGTGGTGGAAAGCACCGATGCCTCGCTGGGCATCGCCCTGTCCGGCGGCGATGTGGGCGGCAAGAGTGTGTCGGGGTATTTCGGCTTGAACGACATGTTGACCGGCGACGGCGCCGAGGATCTGTTCGTCAACGCCAGTCTGGCCGCCGACCCCACCTTGCTGGCGGTGGGAAGCTTGGGTGACAACGGCATCGGCCTGGACGGCGGCGCCCTGGCGCAAGCCATGGCCGATGCCATCGACACCAGCGCCGCCACCGATCTGGTCGCCGACATCGGCGCCAAGTCCAAGGCCGCCGACAGCATCGCCACCTCGCGCGAAACCACGCTGACGGCGCTGACCGATTCGTTCTCGTCGCGCTACGGCGTCAATATCGACGAGGAAACCGCCCACATCTCGGAACTGGAAAACGCCTATTCCGCCTCGGCCCAGGTGCTGTCGGCGATCCAGGAGATGTTCGATTCTCTTCTCAACGCGGTGAGCTGATCATGGAACGGGTATCAAGCGCAGGATTGGGTCAGGCGCTGTTGCGCTCGGCCATGACTGTCCAGGCCAAGCTGGCGGAAAAGCAAAGCGCCAACGCCTCGGGACTGAAAAGTGAAACCTATGCCGGTCTGGGCGCCGATGCCGCCCGGCTGATGACCATGGAAAACGCCCTGGCCGGCTTGCAGGCCCGGTCCAGCACCACCCAGAGTGCGCTGGACCGCACCGAGACCATGCATCAGGCGGTGGGCGACATGACCGACCTGCTGAGCAGCATGCGCACCACGCTGTCGCAACTGAGCAGCCAATCCACCGATCAGGTGGATTACAACCAGATCGGCGCCGACATGCTGACCGATCTGGCGGCGCTGATGAACACCCAGGCCGATGGGCGCTATCTGTTCGCCGGCGGCGCCACCACCACCCAGCCGGTGGACACCACGCTTCTGGCCGCCCCGACCAATCCCTCGGTGGCCGATGACAGCTATTACCTGGGCGACGACGTTACCCAATCGGTCAAGGTGTCGGACCAAAGCAGTATCGAATACGGCGTCACCGCCGGTGAAACCGGCTTCGAGAAGGCGCTGCGCGCCGCCAACATCCTGGCCAATCTCGACCCCGCCACCCCGGACGAGGATTCCATCAACGAGGCCTATGATCTGGCCACCGAGGCCATGGATCAGTTGCTGGCGGTGCAAGGCCGGCTGTCGGTCAATGCCGGGCGGCTGGAAAACGCGCTGAGCCAGCAAGACACCGGCATCTCGCTGCTGTCGGAACGGATCGGCGACGCCAAGGGCGTCGATGTGGCCCAGGTGACGGTGGAAATCTCGCAATACCAGACCACCTTGGAGGCGTCTTACGCCGCCCTGGGCAAACTGAACAGCCTGAAGCTGACCGATTTCCTATAGGCCGGTCAGTTCTTCCGCCGCCATCACCCGCCATTGGCCTTCCGGCAGATCGCCCAAGGTCAGCGGTCCCAGGCCGGCACGGTGCAGGCTGACCACATGGTTGCCAACAGCGGCGAACATGCGCTTGACCTGATGGTAGCGGCCCTCGTGCAAGGTCAACCGCGCCTGATTGGGACCCAGCACCTGCAATTGCGCCGGCGCCAGCGGCGTCTTCTCCGACCGCAGCATCAGCGTGCCGCTGGCGAAGATTTCGGCCTCGGTCCCTTCCAGCGGACGGTCCAGGGTGACGTCATAGGTCTTGGGCACGTGATGACGGGGCGACGTCAACCGGTGCAGCAACTTGCCGTCATCGGTCAACAGCAACAGGCCAGTGGTGTCGCGGTCCAGTCGCCCCACCGGGGCCAGCACCGGATTGCGGTGCATGAACCGGGGCGGCAGCAATTCATAGACGATGCGACCGGGATCGCTGCTCGAACAGGTATAGCCTGCCGGCTTGTGCAACATGATCACCAGCCCGGCGGGCGGGTCCAACGGCTCGCCATCGACGCGGATGTCGTCGTGCTCGACCTTGTCGCTTTCCACCAACTCCCGCCCGTCGGCATGGCGGACCCGGCCATCACGCAACAAAAAACGGATGTCCCTTTGGCTGCCATAGCCCAGATTGGCGATCAGACGGACCAGACGCATTGTATTTCCTAGCGGTCGTGACGATTGGTGGACAGGTAGATCTTGAAGCCGTCGGCGACGGTGACCAGTTCCACCTCGCGGAAGCGGCGGCGCAACTCGGCTTCGTAGGGCAAATGCTGATTGGCCACCAGCAGGAACTTGCCGCGCCGGCGGATGGCTTTCCAGGCGGCGGTGATGAAGGCCTGACCGATGGCCGGATCGGCCTTGGCCCCTTCATGGAAGGGCGGATTGCTGACGATCCAGTCATAGGGCGCCACCTCGGGCAATCCAGCGCAGACATCAATCCAGTGATAGCTGGCCCGCTCACCGAACGCGGCCAGATTGGTCCGCGCATCGTCCAGGGCCATGGCTTCGGCCTCGTACAGATCCACCCCGGTGACGGCGTCGAAGCGCGACAGGATTTCCGCGCTCAGATAGCCCCAGCCGGCGCCCAGATCGGCCACCCGGCCACTTAGACCCGCCGGCAGATGCGCCGCCAGCAACCGCGAGCCCCGATCCACATGGTCGGGACTGAAACAACCGGCACGGGCCACCAGCGCCGTCTCCGCCACCGGACGCGGCGCCCCCTCGGCCAGCCAATCGGCGGCCTCGGCTTTTTCCAGCCAGAACACCCGGCATTGATGCTTGGACAGCGTCCCCAGCAGGCCGAAGCGCTTGGCCGCTTCCTTTTCCAGGCTGGCGGCACCGCTGGCGTTGGCACCGCAACACACCAACACGCCACCCGGGGCCAGTTGATCCAGTCCTTGGGCGATCAGGGCCCGGCTTTCGCCCTTGTGCTTGGTCAAGAGACACAGGCCCAAAGGATAGCCGCCCGCCAGCCGCTCGACGGCCTTGAAGCCCGCCGCCTGCAAACGGTCGAAGGCCGGGCGGAAGCCTTGCTGGCATTCCAGTTGCCCGCTCCAGCCAGTGAAATGAGGGGAGGCCTCGGCCCGCAGCCAGAAGGCCCGCGCCGGCATCTCCAGGAATCCCTTGTCGAAGGGCAGCGCCAAGGCGCGCAATTGGTCGTCGATCTTATCCATGGCCGATGCATTAGCACGCCGGCGCGCAAGAATCGACGTTCTCGCCACTTGTCTAGACAATTAAGCCAATTTCACCATCCGGTCACACAAAGCCGCCGCCAGCGGCTTTATCACGGACACAACCGTGATGGAGACGACGATGAGCCTGAGTGAAAATCCGTGGATCGATCCCGAGGCCGAGGTCAGCACTTGCACCTTGGGCGCCTATACCGCCGTGCACGCCCGCACCCAGATGCGTGAAACCAGTTTCGGCGATTACAGCTACATGATGGAGGATGGCGACTGCATTTACGCTGATATCGGCAAATTCGTCTCCATCGCCCGCATGGTCCGCATCAATCCGGGCAATCATCCGCTGGAACGGGCCTCGATCCACCATTTCACCTATCGCGCCAGTTCCTACGGCCTGGGTGACGACGATCTGGCCTTTTTCGACTGGCGCCGCGACCACCGGGTCAGCATCGGCCACGACGTGTGGATCGGCCACGGCGCCATCATCATGGCCGGCATCACCATCGGCACCGGCGCGGTGGTCGGCGCCGGATCGGTGGTCACCCACGACGTCGCCCCCTATACCATCGTCGCCGGCGTACCGGCCAAACCCATCCGCCGACGGGTTACTGTTGAAACCGAAGCGCAATTGTTAAGTTTGTCTTGGTGGGACTGGCCGCACGACAAATTGAAGCAGGCGCTGCCCGACTTCCGCACACTCAATGCCGAGCAATTCATTGACAAGTATCAGCCTGGATGACCGGGCGATGTTGTCTAAGACCAGCACTATACATATCCACAATTGGTAACAACTTTATTTTCATAAAACGGAAACCAAGCCTCAATAAAACTGACGCGGTTGATCGTTATGCTCCGTCGGAACGTATTCAATCCGAGGTGAGGGTATGACCAAAGCCGCCAAGGTGATGGTTCCGGCGATCAAGGTGACCAGACTCCATAAGACTTTCAATTGCTGTAAAGCCTTGGATGGCGTCAGCCTGGATATCAATCCGGGCGAGATGGTCGCCCTGATCGGCGCCTCGGGGTCGGGCAAGTCGACGCTTCTGCGCCATGTGGCCGGGCTGGCGGTCAGCGATGCCGGCCCCCAGGGCGGCAGCATCGAGGTGTTGGGCCGCCCGGTCCAGGCCTGCGGGCGTCTGGCCGCCGACATTCGCGCCACCCGCGCCCGCGTCGGCTTCGTCTTCCAGCAATTCAATCTGGTCGGCCGCCTGCCGGTGATGACCAATGTGCTGACCGGTTCGCTTGGTCGGTTGCCGTTGTGGCGGTCGCTGTCGGGCCTGTTCCCGCTGGAAGACCGCGAACGCGCCTTCGACGCCTTGACCCGCGTCGGCATCCCGGAAACCGCGTGGCAGCGGGCCTCGACCCTGTCGGGCGGCCAGCAGCAGCGCGCCGCCATCGCCCGCACCTTGGTGCAGCGGGCGCAAATCATCCTGGCCGACGAACCCATCGCCAGCCTGGACCCGGAATCGTCGCGCCGGGTGATGGAAACCCTGGCCACCATCAACGCCGAAGACAAGACCACCGTGGTGGTCTGCCTGCATCAGGTGGATTTCGCCATCCGCTATTGCCCGCGCACCATCGCCCTGAAAAAGGGCGTGGTGGTCTATGACGGCCCCTCGGCGGCACTGACACCGGCCTTGCTGCGCGATCTTTACGGTGCCCAGGCCGAGGAATTGGGGGCCGGCATCCAGGGCTCGGCCAGTTTCGTCACCGGCACAACCGCGGCCCTGGCCGCCGCCGCCGGCTGATTTTCATTCTTTTCCCGCTTACCGCAACCGAAGGAACCGACCCATGAAGATTTCCGCGACCATCTTGGCCGCCGCCACCCTGGGCAGCCTGTTCGCCGCCCCGGCCCTGGCCCAGGAAACCTTGAATTTCGGCATCATCTCGACCGAATCGAGCCAGAACCTGAAGCAGGAATGGGTGCCGTTCCTGGCCGAGATGGAGAAGCAGACCGGCTTCAAGATCAAGGCGTTCTTCGCCCCCGATTACGCCGGCATCATCGAAGGCATGCGCTTCAACAAGGTGCAGGTGGCCTGGTTCGGCAACAAGTCGGCCATGGAAGCGGTGGACCGCGCCGAAGGCGAAATCTTCGTCCAGTCGGTGGATGCCGAAGGCAATCCCGGCTATTGGTCGCACCTGTTGGTGCACAAGGACAGCACCCTGAACAGCGTCCAGGACGTGCTGAAGAACGCGGCCGAACTGACCTTCAGCAACGGCGATCCCAATTCCACCTCGGGCTTCCTGGTGCCGGGCTATTACGTCTTCGCCCAGAACGGTGTCGACGACCCCAAGAAGATTTTCAAGCGGGTGATCAACGCCAACCACGAAACCAACGCCATGGCGGTGGCCAACAAGCAGGTGGACGTGTCCACCAACAATTCGGAAAACCTGCGCCTGGTCCAGGCCCGTCAGCCGGAAAAGTTCGCCAATATCAAGGTGATCTGGACCTCGCCCCTGATCCCCGCCGACCCCATCGTCTGGCGCAAGGATATGCCCAAGGATGCCAAGGACAAGATCAAGACCTTCTTCCTGACCTACGGCGTCGCCGCTCCGGGCAAGAGCCAGGACCAGGTGAAGAAGGAAGTCGAGACCCTGGCCGGCCTGCAATGGGCGCCGTTCAAGCCGTCGTCCAACGACCAGTTGCTGCCCATCCGTCAGCTTGAGCTGTTCAAGAACCGCAACAAGATCGCCGGCGACGCCAACATGAGCGAAACCGACAAGAAGGCCAAGCTGGCCGAAATCGACGCCAAGCTGGCCGATCTGACCAAGCGTATGGCCGCTTTGAAGTAGATTCTCTGCCTTATCGGGCGGCCCCCATGCCGGGGCCGCCCGTTTCCATGTCCATCTGTCAGGAACCCCTCTCATGTCCACCGCCCTTGATACCGCCCGCCTTTCACCGCCGCCGCGCCAGTCCCTGGCCAAGCTGCTGGTGTGGGGGCTGATTTTCGCCGTGCTGGCGGCATCGTGGTCGGGGGCGGAAATCCGGCCCTGGGCCCTGATCACCGACGGTGCCAACATGGGCACCTTCATGGCCGATTTCTTCCCGCCCAATTTCGCCGACTGGCGCTATTACCTGGAAGAAATGCTGGTCACCTTGCAGATCGCCATCTGGGGCACCGCCCTGGCGGTGGTCTGCGCCGTGCCCTTCGGCCTGTTATGCGCCGAAAACGTGGCGCCGGCCTGGGTCAACCAGCCGGTGCGCCGGTTGATGGATTCCTTTCGCGCCATCAACGAAATGGTCTTCGCCATGCTGTTCGTGGTCGCCGTCGGCCTGGGGCCGTTCGCCGGCGTGCTGGCCCTGTTCGTCCATACCACCGGCATCCTGGCCAAGCTGTTTTCCGAAGCGGTGGAAGCCATCGACCCCCGCCCGGTGGAAGGCATCCGCGCCACCGGCGCCAATGCCCTGGAAGAAATCGTCTTCGGCATCATCCCCCAGGTGATGCCGCTGTGGATCAGCTATTCGCTCTATCGCTTCGAATCCAACGTCCGCTCGGCCACCGTGGTCGGCATGGTCGGCGCCGGCGGCATCGGCGTGGTGTTGTGGGAAATCATCCGCGGCTTCTATTTCGCCGAGACCTGCGCCGTCATGCTGATCATCATCGTCACCGTGTCGCTGATCGACATCGCCTCGTCGCGCCTGCGCAAGCTGTTCATCTGAGACATCTGCGACAATCTGCGGAGACGCAGGAACAACCGCCATCCGCAGCGATTTTGTAGACTCCCTCGACGCAGAACGCGTTATTGGATGGGGGAGTCCGGCAGAATGGCCACCGATTACTTCACCGCCGAACCCGCCCCCGCCGAGTTGGGGGTGGTCCAGGCGGCCCTGAATGGCATGGATGCCATTGAGAACCTGCTGTGCCGCATGCGCAGCCTGGCCCTGATCGCCCAGGGCACGCCCCAGGCGGGCGAGCGGCGCGCCCTGGCCCGCGGCTTCGACCAGTTGCGCCGCGACCTGGACTTCATCGCCGCCGGCACCTTGGACATCGCCAAGGCCTGCGGCGAAGGTCAGATTTCTCCGGCCGAATATCAGCAATCCTCTCACGCGGTCATCGCCGTCTGCGAAGCCGACGGCAACAATGCCTGGCTGCGTCTTTCCGGCCTACCGCCCCACTGCCGCTTTCCCGCCGGCGACCGCCGGTTCGTCGATGCCGATGCCGATGGCAATCTGGAACTGACCCGCCTGGACGGGCCGACCTGCAAGAACACCGTCTTCGACGCCATCTACGATCTGTTGCACGGCGAGACGGTGGTGGTGCGCTCGGCCATCGACATGGCGGTGGCCGTCAACGGCATCAGCCATCCCGATCTGTGCCTGCATATCCACCGCATCGATCACGGCTGGGGCAGCATCTTCGGCCATGCCCAGGCCATCGAAAGATCGCTGGTTCAAACCAGCATGGCCCTGGACGGCCTGCATTGCATCGCCAGCAGCTTCGGCGCCTATGTCTACCGCCTCTATCAACGCTACGGCTTCGGCGAAATTCCTGCCAACGACATCTAATACATTGAGACGAATGCGACATCATCCGTGGACGCACAGACAATCAGCACTGTTTCCGGCGGCGTAGAGTGGGTGGCATGGAATGGGGTTCCATGGGGATGGAGGGAAAATCATGGCCACCGACGTCAAGCTGACGCCGTCGACACGGGATACATTGCTGTCGATGCAAAATACCAATGCCAAGACAGTCGTGGACGAACGGGCTGGGGAAAAACCGGTCGCCGCCGACCGCGCGGAGGATATCATCCAAATCGCCGGCAACAGCCTGACCCAGGCGGAAAAGACCTTTGCCCAGATGAAGGGCGCGACCTTGCTGGCACAATCGGCACCGTCGATCCCCGAACGACAGGAACTGGTCGAACGCCTGGGCGATTTGCGCCGGTCGTTGAACGCCCTGGGGCTTCCGGCTCACGGACCAGATGACGACCTTAACGTCGACGACGCCTATCTGATCACCCGGGCGGCACGCTGGGCGTTGGTCGAAACGCCGGTCAATCTGGCCGGGCGAAGCGAACGGAGCCTGCTTGGCCTGTTCTGATCCGCCGTCGGCAGTCAGGCGGCACCCTGGCTGCGGCGGATAAGGCTCCCGCCCCCGCCCCGGCGGCGGGAGCCTTTTTATCGCCAGGCGGCGCTGGCGGTCAGCGACTTGGCCCAGCGCCACATGCATTCGGCATCCTCGACGGCGCTGCCGCCACTGGGCATTGCCAAATCCAGACCTTTCCCGCACCGCTGCGCCCCCATGTCCCGGGCCTCGCTCGGGCTCATGCCGAAATGGCTGCGAAACAGATGGCTGAAATGGCTGGGCGAGATAAAGCCGAAATCCAAGGCGATATCGAAAATACCGCGATGCGTGTGCCTTGCCCCGGTAATAGCCTTGAAACAGGCCATCAGCCGGCGGCGCTGAATGTGTTCGCGCACGCCGCCATGGGGCTTGAACAACCGGTAAAGGGTGGCGCGCGAACAGCGGAACTTGGCGCAGATGGAATCGACCCCAAGGTCCGAATCGTTCAACTGGCTGTCGATATGGCGACAGATAGAGGCGAACATGGCCGTCTGCACCTGGGCGGCGCCAGTGTCGCCGTGCCCCATCAAGGCGTCGAGCAACCCCAACAGCGACTGGGTCAAAGCCGGAATGCTGTCCATGCTGGCGGAAGGCAACAAGCGCCTGAGCGACAGCATGTGATCGCGCAGCAGGTGATTGCACACCGAATTGTCGGCGAAGACCTGGCCGCGCAAATCGGCCAGATGCGGCACTTCGTCCAACACCAGCTGGCGCGGCAACACCATCACCACCGCGTCGGAATCCTCGGCCACCGCCTCGACCGAATAGGCCAGATTGACGCCGTAAACCTTGCCGGGAACGATGGTGTAATCGATGCCGCCATTGGCAACCTGGTTGCGACCATCAATGAAGAGCTGCAGGCTCAGATGATCGGCATCGTCGTGTTGGGCCATCAGGCCACGGTCACGGCGGAAGGTTCGGCGGCTGAAGATGGTGTCGATATAGAGAAAACGACCCAGATGATATTGATGAATCTCCGGCGCCTTGCCGGCTTGATCCGGCTGGCGGCACGAGCGGGATTCCAGCATGGGGGCGATACTCTGGCACCACAAATCCTCCTGCTGCTCGGCAGGCAGGCTTCCGGTCACCAACGACGCCCTGGGTATGAGCGTGCTCATCCTTTGTCCCTTCACCGGATTTCTTCCGGTCGCGTGACACCACATGCCCCCGCTTTGCAGGTGGCATCCTTGGACTATGAACAGACACCCATAACAAAAAGTTAAAGATAAACTTTAAGTAATATCAAATAAAATACGACCCGTTCCGACCTAAGGTCTTTGCCTGATAAAGTGCCCGGTCAGCGCGATCCAACACCGTCAGCATATCACCATCGTCATCAGCCAATGTGGCCACACCTATACTGATAGTTATAGTGATGCGCCGACCATCTTCGCTGCGGGTGACCACCTCCCCCAGACAGCGGCGCAACCTTTCCGCCGTCATTTGGGCTGCCACCTTGTCCAGACCGGGCAGCACGGCGGCGAATTCCTCGCCGCCCATCCGCGCCAGCAAATCCTCACCCCCCAGGGCGTCGCGGCAGGCCCTGGCCACCGTCACCAACACCTGATCGCCGAGACCGTGGCCATACTTGTCGTTGATGATCTTGAAATGGTCGACATCCAGGTAAAGCACGGCCAGCGGCGCACCAGTGCGGCGGGCACGGTGCAATTCCTCGTTGGCGCGCAAGATGAAGTGGCGGCGATTGCACAAACCGGTCAGCGGGTCGGTCATGGCCTGATGTGTCAAAATCTGCTCCAGCCGCCGCCGTTCCTCGATCTCGCGCCGAAGTCGCCGGTTCAGCCGCACCACTTGCACCGCCACCGTCGCCACCACCAGGACAAAAACCCCTCCCACCGCCAGAACGGTGTAAACCCAGCCCAAATCGGGCTCGGTTTCGGCGTCGAACAGGAAAGCCGCCAGATCCACCGGCGTGGCGATCAGGCCGGCGCGCTGGAAAGCGGCGGCGATGCCGTCCCAGCGCTTGACGTTCATGTAACCGATGCCGACCACGTCGGCATCCATCAGCCGGCGGATTTCCTCGGCCTCGTAGCGCAGTTTCAGCGGATCGATGTCGGGGGCATATTTGTCGTTGATCAGGCGCATGGCCTGGTTGGGGTGTTCAAGTGCGTGATACCAGCCCTTGATCACCGCCTCACGCACAGCGCGCACCAGATCCGGGTTCTCCGCCGCCAGACGGGCGGAAGTGAACAAGGTATCACCATAGAAATCCATGCCGATGGAACGCGGATTGAATATCTGGTGCCCGATCTTGTCGGTCAGCAGCGTATAGGTTTCGTCCGAGCTATAGGCGGAAGCCGCATCCACCTTGTGCCCGAGATCGCGGATATCGCCGCTATGGGGCATCAACCGCACCTGGGTCATGTCCACCCCGGCCAGATGCAGATAGGCCTGCAATTCGGCGGAATGGGCCTCCAGCATCAGCCGCCGACCGGCCAAGGCCTTGGGCTCGTCCAGGCTGGGAATGGCGGCCAGGACAAAGGGCGAATGCTGCAAGATCGCCGCCACCGCCACCACCGGAGCACCCCAGGCGTGATTGATCAGCAGCGATGAATTGCCGATGCCGAACTCGGCGCCGCCGCCCACCACCACCTGGGCCGGATCGATATGGGGGCCGCCGGGCAACAACCGCACATCCAGCCCGGCCTCACGAAAATAGCCCTGCTCAAGTGCGGCATAAAAGCCAGCAAACTGGAATTGATGCGTCCACTTCAACTGAATACGCACAATTCGTGCAGAAGAAGCAGGGGTTTGGGTGGTCTGCGCCGCCACAGAGGCAATAGGCACAGAAACGAAAACCATCAAACAAACAATGAATAGATGAAAAACATTGAATTGACGCATGACCAAAAACCATTTCCCCGACTACGGCGATTTTACCCTTTCGCCGCAGCCGGGGAAAATGATTTATGACACGCGCACACCTTGGCGCCACACGACCCGGACTACCGGCATGTCGCCGGTATCGGCGACGCGGACCAGATCGGCGCGCTTGCCCACATCGATGCTGCCGCGATCGGCAAGGCCGGCCACATCCGCCGGGTTCTTGGCCACCAGGGCCAAGGCAGCGGGCAAATCCCAGCCAAGTTCCCCGTGATGCAGCATGAAGGCGGCATGGATCAGGCTGGACGGCACGTAATCCGACGACAGCACGTCCAGGCACTCCTTTTGCGCCAGTTCCAAGGCCGAGACATTGCCGGAATGCGAGCCGCCGCGCACCAGATTGGGGGCGCCCATCAGCACCTTCATGCCGCGCTGGTGCGATTCCTTCGCCGCCGCCACCGTGGTCGGGAATTCGGAAAAGTGGATGCCCAAACCGGCGGCTTCCTCCACATGGTCGCTGGTGGCGTCGTCATGGGTGGCCAGGATCAACTCGCGGCCCTGGCAGGCGGCGGCGATGGCGCGGCGATGCGGGTCGGAATATTGGGCGCTGGCCGCCTGCTGCTTGGCGGTGAAGGCTTCCATCTGTTCGGCGTTGAAGCCGTATTTGCCCATGTAATATTCGCGGTACTTGTCTTCGTGCACGAACTGGCGTTGGCCCGGCGTGTGGTCCATCAGCGAGACAATGCCGACCCGCTTGTCGGTGACGAAGCCGTTGAACGAGTCGAGGATGTTCGGCGACGACACCTCGCAGCGCAGGTGCAGGCGGTGTTCGGCCCTGAACCAGCCTTCATCCGCCACTTCGCCCAGGGTGTGGATCATGGCCTCCAGATTGGCTTGGCGGGCCGAGCCCTCGATCATGTCGCCCAGCGACACCGCGTCGTAGACGGTGGTGATGCCGGCGGCGGCCATCTGGGCGTCGTGCGACAGACAGGCCGAGCGGGAATGCCAGCGCACGCCGGGGCGCGGGGTGAAGTGCTTTTCCAGATTGTCGGTGTGCAGTTCGACCAGACCGGGGATGACGTAATCGCCGGCGCAATCCACCGCGCCGGGCACATTACTCGGCCCCTTGGCCAGGGCAACGATGCGTCCGCCCATGGCGTGCAGCGAACCGGTGAACACCTCGGTTTCGGTGACGATGCGGGCATTGGTCAGGATCAGTTCTTCGTTCATGCCGAAACCTCGGGCTGCATGGTGACGATACGCGAAGACACCGCCTCGCGCACCTCGTCGTCGTGGAAAACACCGACCAGGGCGACGCCCCTGGCCTTGGCCTCTTCAATCAATTGCACCACCACGGCGCGGTTGGCGGCATCCAGCGACGCGGTGGGCTCGTCCAGCAACAAGATGGGGTGGTCGCTGGCGAAGCCGCGCGCGATGTTGACGCGCTGCTGCTCGCCGCCGGAAAACGTCGCCGGGGCCAGATGCCACAGCCGTTCGGGGATGCGCAGCCGGGCCAGCAGGTCCGCCGCCCTGGCCCGCGCCAGTTCCATCCCCACCCCCGTGGCCCGCAACGGCTCGGCCACCACGTCCAGGGCGCTGACGCGGGGGATGGCGCGCAGGAACTGGCTGACATAACCCATGCTGCGACGGCGCACGTCGATGATAGCGCGCGGCGGGGCACTGGCCACATCCACATAAGAATCGCCGTGGCGGACCATGATGGCTCCGGCATCGGCCTTGCAATTGCCGTACAGGCAGCGCAGCAAGGTGGATTTGCCCGAGCCCGAGGGGCCGTGCAAGGTGACGCATTCCCCCGCCTCCACCGACAATTGGGCCTCCCGGAACACCGGAATGCTGATACCGCCCTGGGTATGCAGGACATAGGTCTTGGACAGGTCGCTGACGAGGATCATGGCTGCAACACCGAAGAAACGAGAAGCTGGGTATAGGGATGGTGCGGGTCGTCCAGCACCTGATCGGTCAGGCCGTGCTCGACCACCTCGCCGCCCTTCATCACCATCAGCCGGTGGGCCAGCAGGCGGGCCACCGCCAGATCATGGGTGACGACGATGGCCGACAGCCCCAAATCGGTAACCAGACGGCGCAGCAAATCGAGCAGGCGGGCCTGCACCGACACATCCAGGCCGCCGGTGGGTTCGTCCATGAACACCAGACGCGGATGGGTGACCAGATTGCGGGCGATCTGCAAGCGTTGCAGCATGCCGCCGGAAAACGTCGCCGGCTGGTCGTCCATGCGGGTCGGGTCGATCTCCACCTTGTCCAGCCAGGTGCCGGCCTGTTGGCGGATCTGGCCGTAATGGCGAGCCCCCACCGCCATCAACCGCTCGCCCACATTGGCCCCCGCCGACACCCCCATGCGCAGACCGTCGCGCGGGTTCTGGTGGACGATGCCCCAATCGGTGCGCATCAGCATGCGCTGGCGCGGCTCGGACAGACCATAGACATCGACCAGCCCCTGGTCGGTGGTATCGTATTCCACCACACCCGTGGTCGGGCGCTGGCGGGTGGACAGGCACGACAGCAAGGTCGACTTGCCCGATCCCGATTCGCCGACGATGCCGATGACCTCGCCCGGCCACAATTCGAACGACACGTCGCGGCAGCCGATTCGGGCGCCGTACATATGGGTCAGGCCGCTGACCCGCAGCAGGGGGTGATCGTTCATTGTCCCTGCTCCTGTCGCCGTTCGCCGCAATAATCACTGTCGGAACACACATACATGCGCCCGCCCGCATCGTCGGTGACCACCTCGTCCAAAAACGATTCGGTGGCGCCGCACAGGGCACAGGCCTGATCCCAGCGCTGCACCTCGAACGGATGATCCTCGAAATCCAGACTTTTGACCGAGGTATAGGGCGGCACCGCGTAGATGCGCTTTTCCCGCCCGGCGCCGAACAATTGCAGCGCCGGCGACATGTCCATCTTGGGATTATCGAATTTGGGGATAGGCGAGGGCCGCATCAGATAGCGACCACCCACCAGCACCGGATAATCATAGGTGGTGGCGATGTGGCCGAAGCGGGCGATATCCTCGTACAGCTTCACATGCATGGCGCCGTAATCGGCCAGGGCATGCATCTTGCGGGTTTCCGTCTCGCGCGGTTCCAACCAGCGCAACGGCTCGGGGATCGGCACCTGATAGACCATGATCTGGCCGTCGGACAGCGGCATTTCCGGGATGCGGTGACGGGTCTGGATCACCGTCGCCTCGCGGGTTTTCTCGGTGGTCGCCACACCGGCGGTGCGGGCGAAGAAACGGCGGATGGAGACGGCGTTGGTGGTGTCGTCGGCGCCCTGGTCGATGACCTTCAAGCGGTCATCGGCGCCGATCACCGCCGCCGTCACCTGGATGCCGCCGGTGCCCCAGCCATAGGGCAGCGGCATTTCCCGGCTGCCGAACGGCACCTGATAGCCGGGGATGGCCACCGCCTTCAGGATGGCCCGACGCAGCATGCGCTTGGTCTGCTCATCCAGGTAAGCGAAGTTATAGCCGGTACTCATGGGCGGCCTCCGCGTTTTCGCGCCGCAAACGCCGGATCATTTCCAGTTCCGACTGGAAATCGACGTAATGGGGCAGTTTCAGATGCTGGACGAAGCCGGAGGCTTCCACATTGTCCGAGTGATAGAGGACGAATTCCTGGTCCTGGGCCGGATTGGTCGCCTGCTCGCCCAAGTCTTCCGCCCGCAAGGACCGGTCGACCAGGGCCATGGCCATGGCCTTGCGCTCGCCTTGGCCGAAGGTCAGGCCGTAGCCGCGGGTGAATTGCGGCGGGATATCCTTCGAGCCCTTGAACTGGTTGATCATCTGGCACTCGGTCACGGTGATGGTGCCGATGTCGATGGCGAAGCCCAGCTCTTCCGGCACCAGTTCCACCGCCACCTCACCCATGCGGATTTCGCCGACGAAGGGATGGGTGTTGCCGTAGCCGCGCTGGCTGGAATAGGCCAGGGCCAGGATGAAGCCCTCGTCGCCGCGCGCCAGATTCTGCAAACGTAGATCGCGCCCGGCGGGAAAGTTCAAGGGTTGGCGGGTCAGGTCGCCGGGGGTGGCAGCGCCGGCCCCCGACGGCTCGATCAAGCCTTGCTGATGCAGCACATCGGTGACCCGGGGCGCGGGCTCAAGCCCGGTTTCGGCGCTTTCCACCGCTGGGCGCGGCGCCCCTTCGGCGGCCAGGGCGAAATCGAGCAGACGATGGGTGTAATCATAGGTCGGCCCCAGCACCTGACCGCCGGGCAGATCCTTGAAGGCGGCGGAGATGCGCCGGCGGATCGCCATTGCCCCGGTCTCCACCGGCAGGCTGGCGCCGAAGCGCGGCAAGGTGGTGCGATAGGCGCGCAGCAGGAAGATGGCCTCGACCGCATCGCCCTGGGCCTGCTTCAAGGCCAGGGCGGCCAAGTCACGGTCGTAGACCGAGCCCTCGGTCATCACCCGGTCCACCGCCAAGCCCAATTGCTGCTCGATCTGGGCCAGCGTCAGCTCGGGGATGGCTTCATCGCCGCGCCGATCCTCGGCCAGCAGCGCATGGGCATTGTCGATGGCCTTTTCGCCACCTTTCACCGCCACATACATGGCCTAACCCTCCAACAGGGTCGAACGCGGCAGCGCGGCCAACTGGCCGGGGGCGGCGAACAACAGATCGACACCGCGCGGGAACAGCGCATGGTTGTCCTGGACCCAGGCCTTGAACGCCGACGGCAATTGACCGGCGGCCAGAATGGCCTGATCGCGGATGCCCGGCCCTTTCAGCCGCCACGACTCGCCGCCATCCAGATGCGGTACCTGGACGATCACCGTGGTCGAGCGGTCGGGATATTCGTCGCTGCCCAGATGAAAAGCGGACAGCGGCGGCATGGATTTGGCGTCGGTGACCAGGGCGAAGGCCGCCTGAGCGGGCGCCTCGACCAGCGGGCAGCCGCAATGGAAACGCACATACTCGACCAAGCCCGGCTGGCGGGCGGCGGGGTCAAGCCACAGCGGCGTCTCGTAATCGGCCAGGGCCAGGACCAGGGCAGCGGCCACCGGATTGACCGGCTGCGGCGCCACCGGCAATACCGGTGCGGTGACGATGGTGCCGGGACGCGACATGGCTTCCAGCACGGCGCGGAACATCTTTTGCGAATCGGCGACCGGATCGGTGAAACCCGGCAACAGGCCGGTCTGGGGGGCAAGTGCGTTCACGGGTTCAATCCTCTCCGCGGACCATGGTGAAGAAATCGACACGGGTGGCGGCGGCCTTGCGCGCATCCGTGGCGCGGTCGTGATCGAGCCGCGCCTGCAACGGCGCCAACAGCTTTTCATCGACCGTTGCCCGCCAGTCCTCGTCCTGCATCAGGGCGTCGGCGATGGCCGCCATCTCGGCATGGCGGGCCGAGCGCCCGGCCACCCAGGCATGACCGACCACACCGTTTTGTAGCCGCACCGAGCAGCGGGTCACGGTCATTTCGCCCAGATTGAACGGACCGCCATCGCCACCCATGCGCCCACGCACCATCACCAGCCCCACTTCCGGGCGGCGCAGGTAGTCCCAGGCGGGCAGGCTTTGCAGGTCGGCCCAAAAATGGGCGAGGCGGCTTTCATCCGACTTGGCCAACACCCCCATCCATTGGCGGCGGGCATCTGTATCTTTGGTTTGCGAGAGCATGGACAAATCCGAAAAAGGTCTAGACATCTATATGTTCTGACGCCACAATGCCCTTATCGGCCCAGATCTTTCAAGCGCAACAAGGTGAAACTTCCATGACGACGACCGACCTGTCCCGCGGTGCCGGCACCGCGCTTTGGCGGCAAATCGCCGAAACCCTGGAACGCGACATCATCGCCGGCAAGGTGGCGCCCGGCCACAAACTGCCGACCGAGCACGAATTGGCCGGCCAGTTCGACGTCAACCGCCACACCGTGCGCCGGGCCATCGCCGCCCTGGGGGAAAAGGGGTTGGTGCGCATCGAACAGGGGCGCGGCACCTTCGTGCAGGAAAGCGTCATCGAATATCAGGTGCGCCGCCGCACCCGGTTCTCGGAAAACATCGCCGCCAACAAGCGCGAGGCCTCGGGCCGGGTGGTTCGGGTGGTGGAAGTGCCGGCGGAAGGGGCGGTGGCCAAGGCGCTGGAAATCCGCAAGGGCAGCGCCGTGGTGATGATCGAACGTCTGGCCGAGGCCGATGGCCGCCCCATGTCGGTCTCGGCCCATTACTTCCCCAAGGGCCGTTTTCCCGATATCGCCGCCATCTATCAGCAATCGGGCTCGTTCACCCAGGCCCTGGCCCATTACGGCATCGCCGACCCCATCCGCCGCACCACCCGGGTGACGGCGCGCACGGCGCGGGCGGGCGATTCGCATCTGCTGCAACAGCCGCCCAACAAACCGATCCTGATGAGCGAAGGCATCAACATCGACGCCACCGGCAGGCCGGTGGAATACACCGTGGCGCGTTGGGCCTCGGACCGTGTGCAACTGGTGTTCGAGCCGGGCACCTGATCTTTGGACCAATCCCGCATAGGTCTAGTCATCCGGATAGCTGTCACACAACGTTCACTGCCCGATCCGCACAAGGCCAAGTAAGAGAACGCCGCCCGCCGACGCGAAAGACCGAAGCGCCATGACCACACGCTATGCCCTTTACGTCATCCCCGAGGACGGCACCGCCCTGGCCCGCCTGGGTGAAGACTGGCTGAGCACCCTGCCCGCCGATCTGACCGCAGAGGCGCGGGTTTACGGCTTTCACGCCACCTTGAAGGCGCCGTTCCGTCTGGCCCCGGGCCAGACGGAAGAGCAGTTGCGGGCCGCATGCGCGACCCTGGCCAGCCAATCCGCCGCCATTGACGAAGCCCCGCCCGTCCTGGCCCGCCTGCATGGCTTTTACGCCCTGCGACCCGGCCAGGATTCCGCCGCCATTCAGGCCCTGGCGGCCGAGGCGGTGCGCCGTCTCGATTCCTTCCGCGCCGCCTTGAACGCGGGTGAACTGGCCAAGCGGCTGGCCGCGCCCCTGTCGCCGCGCCAGCGGGATTTGCTGGAGCATTGGGGCTATCCCTACGTCTTCGATGAATACCGCTTCCACATGACCCTGACCCGCCGACTGGACGAGGCCGAGGCGCCCATGGCCGAGGCGCTGTTGCGCCCGCTGGTGGCCGAGGCCGAGGCGGAACCCTTGCGCATCGCCTCGATCTGTCTGATGCGCCAGCACGACGGCAGTGTCTTCACCTTGTTGCAGCGCTTCACCCTGGAGGGATCATGCGCGTCATCAGTCTGAACACCTGGAAAGGCGACGGCGCCTATGGCGCCCGTCTGGCCGCCATGACCGAAGCCCTGGTCGAGTTGCGCCCCGACGTGGTGCTGTTGCAGGAAGTCCTCGACGCTCCGGCCCTGGGTCTGCACACCGGCAACACCATCGCTGCCCGCCTGGGCTGCCATGTGGCCAATCTGGCCTTACGGGAAAAGCCGCGTAACATCGAAGGCATCCGCGCCGACAGCCGGTCGGGACTGGCGGTGCTGTCGCGCTTTCCCATCCGCTCGACCTTGTCCATCCCCCTGCCCGACCATGCCGACGACGGCGAACGCGCCGCCCTGGTGGTGGAAATCGACGCCCCTGCCGGGCCGTTGACGGTGACCAACCTGCATCTGACCCATCTGGCGCAAAATGATCTGCGGCAACGGCAATTGGCCGCCGCCCAGCAGGTGACCAAGCGTCCCGGTACCGCCCTGATCGGCGGCGATTTCAATGCCCCCATCGAAAGCTTTGCCTTGAACGCCACCGGCTGGCGCGATTGCCGCAGCGAATTGGGGCAACCGCCGCAATCGACCCTGACCGGCCAGCCCGATGGCCCGTGCATCGACCATCTGTTGTGGGCGGGTCGCGGACGTCCGCCCAAAACCTGGCGCGTCGACCTGGACCGGCTGACCCAGGACGGCCAGCCGGCGATCAGCGATCATTGCGCCGTGGTGGTCGATCTGGCCGATTAGCCCTTGGGCAGCCGCCCCATCAGATAGAATTCATCGTTGGTGCGGATGGACCCCATATTGACCAACCGGTTGGACAGGCCGAAAAAGGCGGAAATCGAGCCGATATCCCAGATATCGTCATCGCTGAAACCATGGCCGCGCAAAACCTCATGATCGGCCTCGCTGATTCCCCAGGCGGCTTGCGACACCTTCATGGCGTAATCCAGCATGGCCTTTTGCCGGGGCGTGATGTCGGCCTTGCGGTAATTAACCGCCACCTGATCGGCCAACAGCGGGTTCTTGGCCCGGATGCGCAGGATGGCGCCATGGGCGATGACGCAATATTGGCACTGATTGGCGGCCGAGGTGGCGACCACGATCATCTCGCGCTCGGCCTTGGACAACCCGCCGTCGCGCTCCATCAAGGCATCGTGGTAGGCGAAAAAGGCGCGGAACTCGTCGGGCCGATGGGCCAGGGCCAAAAAGATGTTGGGGACGAAACCGGCCTTTTCCTGCACCGCCTCGATGGTAGAACGGATATCGGCGGGCAGGTCGGCCAGCTTGGGCACGGCGAAGCGGCTGATGGGTTTACTGTCGGTCACGGAACTTTCCCCCTTTACGAATTGACGTCGACGACGACGCGGCCACGCACCTGACCGGACAGCAATTGGCCGGCGGTTTCGACAACCTGCCCCAGGCCGATGGTGGTGGTTATGGCCTCCAGCTTGGACACGTCCAAATCGCTGGCCAGACGCTGCCATGCCTGAATGCGCTGGTCGCGCGGGCGATAGACGCTGTCCACCCCGGCCAGGGTCACGCCGCGCAGGATGAAGGGGGCGACGGTGGCGGGAAAATCCATGCCCTGGGCCAGACCGCAGGCGGCGACCACGCCGCCGTACCGCATCTGGGCGCAGATATTGGCCAAGGTGTGGCTGCCGACGCTGTCCACCGCCGCCGCCCAGCGTTCCTTAGCCAAGGGCTTGCCCGGCGCCGACAGGGTATTGCGGTCGATCACCTCGGCCGCACCCAGGGATTTCAGATAGTCTGCCTCTTGCGGGCGCCCGGTCGAGGCGGCGACGCAATAGCCCAGCTTAGCCAGCACCGCCACCGCCACCGAGCCGACACCGCCGGCGGCACCGGTGACCAGCACCTCGCCCTTTTCCGGGGTGATGCCGTTCTTTTCCAGGGCCAGCACGCACAGCATGGCGGTATAGCCGGCGGTGCCGATGGCCATGGCCTGGGCAGGCGTGAACGGCGCCTGCAACGGCACCAGCCAATCACCCTTCAGCCGGGCCTTTTGCCCCAGCCCGCCCCAATGGGTTTCGCCCACGCCCCAGCCGTTCAGCACCACTTGATCGCCGGGCTTGTACCCGACATGGGACGAAGTCTCGACCGTGCCAGCCAGATCGATGCCCGGTACCATGGGGAAGCTGCGCACCACCGGCCCCTTGCCGGTGATGGCCAAGCCGTCCTTGTAATTGAGGGTCGAGTACGCGACCCGCACGGTGACGTCACCTTCGGGCAGGCGATCATCGGCCAGTTCGGTCACGCCGGCGCGATACCCGGCATCGTCCTTTTCGATCAGGATGGCTTTGAACATGGAGCTACTCCGTCAGAAGCGTGAAAAATGTTTCGGCGAACACGTCCATGGGCCGGGTCGAGCGGGTCAGCTTGGCCCGCAAAATGGCGCCTTCCCACCCGGTCCAGAAGAACTCGGCCATGCGCTCGCAATCGACGTCGGGCTTGATCTGGCCGGCGGCGCGGGCCTGGCGCAGGCAAGCGGCGACGCGGGCCTGCCAATCCATCATGATGGCTTCGAGGCGACGGCGGAATTCATCGTGGCTTCCGCCCAGTTCCTGGCCCAGATTGCCGACCAGACAGCCTCGGCGAAAATCGAACCGGGCCATGCCAGCCTTGGCGTCGGCGACGAAATCGGCCAGACCTTGCAGCGGCAGTCGGGCCGGATTGGCCAGCCAGCGATCCAGCTTGGCGGCGAAATAGGCGCCATAGGCATGGATGACGGCAAAGCCGAAATCATCCTTGCTGGCGAAGTAGTGATAGAACGAGCCCTTGGGCACCCCCACTTTCTTCAGCACCTGATCGATGCCGGTGGAGACGAATCCCTGCTCGGTCAGCAATTCCACCCCGGCGCGAACCAGGGCTGTGCGTGTATCCGTATTATCGGGCGCCACCTTGGGGGGGCGACCACGCCGGCGGGGGAGAGTGCTGTTCATGATTTTTAAAATAGACCGGT
Organism: Magnetospirillum gryphiswaldense MSR-1 v2; assembly: GCF_000513295.1. Taxonomy (NCBI): domain Bacteria; kingdom Pseudomonadati; phylum Pseudomonadota; class Alphaproteobacteria; order Rhodospirillales; family Rhodospirillaceae; genus Magnetospirillum; species Magnetospirillum gryphiswaldense. The sequence continues at coordinate 64,070 of NC_023065.1, read as the reverse complement.
CGTATATTAATTGTCAAGGCGGCCAAAAACCATATCAAACCTAGGGTAAAGGCCCTATCCATCCGCAAAAATACTGCCGTTTTCGGCTAATTATCAGCACACCCCTTTGACAACCCGCCATGGCCTGTGGCCATGTGTGCAGACGCACAAGGGGACCGAAATGGGCTTTGACCGAGTGGCGGCCAGGTTGAAACGCCTAAGCCGCAGCATCATCTTCAAATTGATGACCCTGGCCCTGATCATGGTGGCCATGGGCTTCGTCACCCGCTTCACCATGCTGCGCACTCTGCTGACCGAGGACGTGGTCGCTTTGTCGGCGGCCCATCAATTGTCCATCGCCGAATACGCCGCCCGCGATGTCGAAGACAAAGTGCGGTTGCGGTTGGAGCTATTGACCAATCTGGCCAATGGCCTGCCGATGGCCGGACTGGCCGGGCCGCAACGGCTGAATGCCTGGCTGACCGAGCGCCACGCCGCCCTGCCGTTCTTCTCGCAAGGCCTGCATCTGATCCGGGCGTCCGATGGCGCCATGTTGGCCACCTCGCGCCCCGACCTCCCACTTATTTCCATTGTCGACAGCGACTGGTTCAAGGCGGTTCCCGCCACCGGCGCCGCCCATATCGGCAAGCCCTACCGCCACGGCGAAGACGGCACGGCAGTGCTGACCATGGCGGTGCCGGTCCGCGATCAGGCCGGTGCGGTGACCGCCATCCTGACCGGGACCAGCGCCATCAACTCCCCCAATTTCCTCTATCAGCTGGCGGAAAAGAGGGTGGGGGAAACCGGCGGCTTTCTGCTGGTCGATCCGCGCGATGGCCTGTTCATCACCGCCACCGATTCCGATCGGGCACTGAAGCCGCTGCCGGCACCGGGGCTGAACCCGCTGCATGACCGGGCCATGGCCGGCTTTCGCGGTACCGGCATCACCACCAACCTCAAGGGTGTCGAGGAATTGTCGGCCATCGCCTCGGTGCCGACGCCGGGCTGGTTCCTGGTCGCCCGCCTCCCCACCGTCGAGGCCTTGCAGCCGGTCGAGCACATCATGACCCTGGTCATCCGCGGCAGTATCGTGGTGTCGGTCACCGTCATCACCGTCTTGCTGATCATGCTGCCGCGCCTGTTCCGCCCACTGACCCAGGCGGCGCGGCAATTGCACCGCATGGCTCGTGGCGAGCAGGAAATCCGCTCGCTGCCCATCCACAGCGATGACGAGGTGGGCGAGGTGGCCAAGGGCTTCAACTTCCTGCTCGGCGTCTTGCGGGAAAAGGAAGAAGCCCTGCGCCAAAGCGAAGCCCGCATGAGCCATCTGGCCCATCACGACATGCTGACCGGCCTGCCCAACCGCGCCATGTTCGAGGATCGGCTGGATCAGGCGCTGATGCGGGCGCAACGCCAGGGCCAGGGCTTCGCCCTGCTCTATGTGGATTTGGATGGCTTCAAGCCCATCAACGACAGCAAGGGTCATCAGGCCGGCGATGCCATGCTGCGCCACGTGGCCGATTGCCTGACCAGCCAGTTGCGGCAAACCGACACGGTGGCCCGTATCGGCGGCGACGAATTCGCCATCCTGCTGACCGATCTGGATGAGCCCGCCCCCACTGCCAGCCGCATCGCCGAACAATGCCGCAATGCGGCCCGTCAACCGCTGAACTGGGGCGACACCGAATTACGTGTCGACCTGTCCATCGGCATTGCCTGCTACCCCTTCGACGGGCGCAGCGCCGGCGACTTGCTGCGCCATGCCGACCACGCCATGTACGAGGTCAAGGGCCAGCATAAATCCATCGCCTGACCTGCCGTCATCGTCCGTATCAGCTTCAGGTACCGACGGAGAAAGACCATGGCCCGCCACGACGATGTGGAATACATGTCCCGCCAATTAGTGGCGATCATCCTACGCAATCCGCACTGGCACCACGGCCTGGATGATCTGTGCCGTTCCCTGCACGCCGATGCCGCGCACGCCCAGCCGCGCCGGGTGATGATGGCGGTGGCCGCGCGGGCGGAAACGATCCTGCGCCATATCGCCCAGGGTGATCACGTCAGCATCGGTCGGCTGTATTTCGATGTGCTGCCGGCCCTGCCCCACCCGCTGACCCAGGCGGTGATCACCGCCCTGGAACAGCCCGAGGGCGCCTTGCGGCTGTTGCGGGAGTCCGGCTTCATGCCATCACTGCGCAAGGATGGCAACGGCACCAGTTTCATCGAGATCGAAATTCCCGACACCGACAAAACCATCTGCCCGGCCACCAGCGACGCCATCATCGCCGCCATGGGCGAGATGGGCGAAGCTCCCGTGGGGGAGCTTCGCACCATTCATTGAGGCGGCTTACTCCGCCGCCGGCTTTTCCGCCTTATAGATTTCGCCGCCTTCGCTGCGGAACTTCTCGCTCATCTGCTCCATACCCTGCTCCGCAGCCATGTCTCTTACCTCCTGGCTGATCTTGTAGGCGCAGAATTTGGGTCCGCACATGGAACAGAAATGGGCGACCTTGGCGCCTTCCGCCGGCAAGGTCTGGTCGTGGAATTCCAACGCCTTGTCCGGGTCCAGCGACAGGTTGAACTGGTCGCGCCAGCGGAACTGGAAGCGGGCGCGGGAGAGCGCGTCGTCACGCTCGCGCGAGGCCGGCACCCCCTTGGCCAGATCGGCGGCATGGGCGGCCAGCTTGTAGGTGACCACCCCTTCACGCACGTCCTGGCGATCGGGCAGGCCCAGATGCTCCTTCGGCGTCACGTAGCACAGCATGGCGGTGCCGAACCAACCGATCATCGCCGCACCGATGGCGCTGGTGATGTGGTCGTAGCCGGGCGCGATATCGGTGACCAGCGGCCCCAAGGTGTAGAACGGCGCTTCGCCGCACAGCTTAAGCTGTTTTTCCACATTGACCTTGATCTTGTGCATGGGCACATGGCCCGGCCCCTCGATCATCACCTGGCAATCGTGCTTCCAGGCGATCTTGGTCAATTCGCCCAGGGTTTCCAACTCGGCGAACTGGGCGGCGTCGTTGGCGTCGGCGATGGAGCCGGGACGCAGGCCATCGCCCAACGAGAACGCCACGTCATAGGCCTTGAGGATTTCGCAGATATCCTCGAAATGGGTGTAGAGGAAATTTTCCTTGTGATGGGCCAAGCACCACTTGGCCATGATCGAGCCGCCGCGGCTGACGATGCCGGTGACCCGCTTGGCGGTCAGCGGGATATAGGCCAGACGCAAACCGGCATGGATGGTGAAGTAATCGACGCCCTGCTCGCATTGCTCGATCAAGGTGTCGCGGAACACTTCCCAAGTCAGGTCCTCGGCCTTGCCGTCGACCTTCTCCAGCGCCTGATAGATGGGCACGGTGCCGATGGGCACCGGCGCATTGCGCAAGATCCATTCCCGCGTCGCATGGATATGACGCCCGGTAGACAAATCCATCACCGTGTCGCCGCCCCAGCGGATGGACCACACCATCTTTTCCACTTCTTCCGACACGCTCGACGCCACGGCGGAATTGCCGATATTGGCGTTGATCTTGGTCAGGAAGTTGCGGCCGATGATCATCGGCTCGGTTTCCGGGTGGTTGATATTGGCGGGGATGATGGCGCGGCCGCGGGCGATTTCGTCGCGGACGAATTCAGGCGTCACCTGATCGGGGATATCGGCGCCGAAATCCTCGCCGTCACGTTCCGCCGCCGCGCGCGCCTCGGCGATGCGCAGGTTTTCGCGGATGGCCACATATTCCATCTCGGCGGTGACGATGCCGCGCCGGGCATAGGCCATCTGGGTCACCACCTGGCCGGCCTTGGCCCGCAGCGGACGCAGACCCTGGCGGTCGAATACCGGCACGCCGATGACCTCGCCCGGCTTCAGCCCGTCGTCTTCCGGCTTGTGGGCACGGCCTTCATATTCCTCGACGTCACCGCGCGCCAAAATCCACGGGCGGCGGATTTGCGGCAAGCCCCGGGTGATATCCACCTGTGCCGCCGGATCCGTATAGGGCCCCGAGGTGTCATAGACACGCACCGGCGGTTCTTCCGCCGACGGCTCCAGGTCGATCTCGCGCATGGCCACGCGGATATCGGGGCGCGAGCCTTCCACATGGATCTTGCGTGAACCGGGCAAGGCGCCGGTGGTGACCTTAAGCGACTCGGGATTGTCGAGCATGGTGTTCCGCCTTCAAAATGGACGGGGATGCTGGACGAATGGCGGAGTTGCGGTCCGATCCCTTCGCCGGCATGACCCGGATCAGGTTCAAAGGGTCGCCGGCACTAGCCCCGGCCTCTCAGCCTCGCTCGTCGAGACCCCCCTTCGGTACAGTGTTGTGACCATGGGACCAAGCGCCCCCGGAAGTCAACCCCACGCATTCTGCGGCTTTGTCACATTGTGTCGTTTGCTTTGCCCGAGCTTATCGCTCATTATCATCAATTGCGACTTTAGGAGGGGATGGGGCCGTCCAAGTCGGGGGGGGAGCAGAATTGCTTCCAGAGGTGTGCGTTGAGCGAGATAGACCACAACAGTGCGGTCAAACGCATCACCGAGGCCCTGAAGGGTCCGGTGGCTGATGTCTATCGCGAATTGATTCCCGCCTTCCGCGAGTTCAAGGGCGACGCATTCTATGATGCGGTGCTAGCCAGTCCCGACATGCTGCATGGCTGCCTGCTGATCTTCCGCAAACGGCGCGAGGCTTTCGATCATCTGCTGGTGGACGACAAGGGGCGTCTGGTCAATGACGATTTCGTCCGCCTGCGCTGCGGTCGGTCGGTGCATGACATCATCGCCATGATCGTACGCACCCACGCCAAACGCCAATTTCGTCAAAGCCTGGGCGGCGACCCCAATGATGCGGCCAGCAAGGCGGGCCGGCTCTATGCCGCCATGAACGAATATCTGATCCACGAATGGCAAGTGCCACTGGTCGCCCATTACGCCCCCATGCCGGCGGCGAAGATGCGCGAGTTGGGTCCGGCGCTCTTGGATTTGAAGACCGCTGACGAAGTGGACGCGGCCGTGGTCGCCGCCGGCGGCACCCCCATCACCAACAGCAAGGGCACCAACGGCAAGGCCACGGTCAAGGCGCTCGCGCCCCCAGCCCCCGAGCCGATCCTGGTGGAGAACAATTCGCGCGAGCACGATTTCTGGTGGGAGACCCTCAACGACCCGCAGGTGCGCAATGCCCTGGGTCCCTTGTCCGACAACGACAAGCGCGAATTGACCGCCGCCTTTTGCAGCATCTCGGAAGCCACCCGCACCACCTTGCTGGGCGGCTTCAGCCTGTCCTTGTTCCAAGGCGCGGTGTTGATGACCAAATGCTACCAGGGTCTGGGCCGCGCCAGCTTCGCTCAGGTATTCGGCAAACCGGGCAGCCCCGATACGGTCAAGGCCTTCGCCGAGCGGCTGAAAACCCGCAACGTCACCTCACGCATGGACCTCAACTCTCTGGCCCGTACGGTCGAGGCCAATGTCAGCGCCATGGGCCGCCCCAACACCCGTGCCGCCGCCAATGCCAACGCCGCCCGCATCGCCGCGCAATAACACTCCCTCTTGAGCGCCCAGATCGCCGACAACAAAAAAGGCGCCGTTCGCACGGCGCCTTTATCGTGAAATCCGCGGGGCTTATTCCTCGGATTCGGCATTCTTCTCGGCAGTCGGGCCGGAATCGGTGCCCTTGGCCGCCGGATCGCGGTCAACCAGCTCGATCACCGCCATGGGGGCGCAGTCACCGTAACGGAAACCGGCCTTGAGCACGCGGGTGTAACCACCGTTGCGATCCTTGTAGCGCGGGCCGATGACGGCGAACAGCTTGGCGACCACGGCGTCGTCGCGCAGGATGGCGAAGGCGCGGCGACGGTCGTGCAAGGTGCCCGACTTGCCCAGGGAGATGATCTTTTCGGCGATCGGACGCAGATCCTTGGCCTTGGGCAGGGTGGTCTTGATCTGCTCGTGCTTCAGCAGGGCAGTAACCATGTTGGAAAACATGGCCTTACGATGCGAGCTGGTACGATTCAGCTTACGACCGGACATTCCGTGACGCATGACACTCTCCTTGAGCTTGGCCTCGCCGGGCGAGAACCGATGGCACTCCCGAAGCGCCCTCTGAAAGGAAGCACGCTCGGGGCGGACCGGATTGGTCCTTTAAAACAAACGCGTGACCGTGGGCATCCCACGGTCACGCGATCAATCTCAGAGCTCAGTAGGGCTCTTCCAGCTTCTTAGCCAGATCTTCAATGTTCTCCGGCGGCCAATTGGGAATTTCCATGCCCAAATGCAGACCCATATGCGAGAGCACTTCCTTGATCTCGTTCAGGGACTTGCGGCCGAAGTTCGGGGTGCGCAGCATCTCGGCTTCGGTCTTTTGCACCAGATCGCCGATATAGATGATGTTGTCGTTCTTCAGGCAGTTGGCCGAACGAACCGACAATTCCAGCTCGTCCACCTTGCGCAGCAGGTTCTTGTTGAAGGGCAGTTCGTCCTTCTTCTCTTCCTCGACCACATGGGTCGGTTCGTCGAAGTTGATGAACAGCTGCAACTGGTCCTGCAGGATGCGGGCGGCCAGAGCCACCGCGTCATCGGGAGTGACGGCGCCGTTGGTTTCCAGCACCATGGACAGCTTGTCGTAATCGGTGACTTGGCCGACGCGGGTGTTTTCCACCTTGTAGGCGACCTTCTTCACCGGCGAGAAGATGGCATCGATGGGGATCAGGCCGATGGGCGAATCCTCGGTGCGGTTCTGCGACGCCGGCACATAGCCCTTGCCGGTTTCCACCGTGAATTCGATGTTCAGCTTGGCGCCCTGATCCAAGGTGCACAGCACCAGATCGGGGTCCATGATCTCGATGTCATGACCCGCTTCGATCATGCCGGCCTTGACTTCGCCGGGGCCGGAGGCCCGCAGCTGCATACGCTTCGGCCCTTCGCCATGCATGCGCAGGCCCAAATTCTTGATGTTCAGGATGATGTCGGTGACATCTTCCCGCACACCCGGAACGGACGAAAACTCATGCAGCACACCCTCGATCTGGATGGCGGTAACCGCGGCACCCTGAAGCGAGGACAGCAAAATGCGGCGCAAGCTGTTGCCCAAAGTCATGCCGAAGCCGCGTTCGAGGGGTTCGGCAATCACGGTAGCGACGCGGGCAGCGTCGGCACCGGGCTCGACCTGGAGCTTGGAGGGCTTGATCAATTCCTGCCAGTTCTTCTGAATCACGAGCGTGACCTCATGCTAGGACCAATGGGTCCGGAACGGCGCAACCGCCACCTTCACCCGCATCGCGGGGAAGATGACGGCAACACTGAAACAAATACCCGATCAGACGCGACGACGCTTGCGCGGACGGCAACCGTTGTGCGGGATCGGAGTGACGTCGCGGATCGAGGTGATGGAAAAGCCCACCGCCTGCAGCGCGCGCAAGGCGCTTTCACGACCAGCGCCCGGACCCTTGACTTCCACTTCCAGGGTGCGCATGCCGTGTTCCATGGCCTTGCGGCCAGCGTCTTCGGCAGCCACCTGGGCGGCGTACGGGGTCGACTTGCGCGAGCCCTTGAAGCCCTGCATACCCGAGGACGACCACGAGATGGTGTTGCCCTGGGCGTCGGTGATGGTGATCATGGTGTTGTTGAACGTGGAGTTCACGTGAGCAACACCGGAGGTGATGTTTTTGCGCTCGCGACGACGCGGACGAGCGGCAGCAGGCTTTGCCATGTGAGGTGATCCTTAGCTTACGTCGGTCTAAATTACCGGGTGGCTTTCTTCTTGCCGGCGATCGGCTTGGCCGGACCCTTGCGGGTACGCGCATTGGTATGGGTGCGCTGACCACGGACCGGCAGGCCACGACGATGACGCAGACCGCGATAGCAGCCCAGATCCATCAAACGCTTGATGTTCATGGCAACTTCACGACGCAGATCGCCTTCGACGGTGTAATCGCTGTCGATCATTTCGCGGATCTTCAGGACTTCATCGTCGGTCAGCTGATTGACCCGGCGCTCGGCGGGGATGCTCAGCTTGGTGCAGATCTCGGCAGCCTTGGTCCGGCCGATGCCAGTGATATAGGTCAGCGCGATGACAACGCGCTTGTTGGTCGGGATATTGACGCCAGCGATACGGGCCAAAGCTGGATACTCCTTCACACAGGTGATCTGGGAAGCGGCCAAACGCCCACTGCCCACGCCAAGTCGTTACACGAACCACGGCGGAAATCCGCCACGGCGACACATAAAACCAATCCGGGCCTCGCCCGGATGGGGGAAACCGAAGGTGCGCGATTATAGGGTGAATCGATGAAGAGTCAACGGGACTCTCCATCCATCCATCCGCAATCTCACCCGGCCTTTCCGAGGATGACTTCCAGGTCCGTGGTGACCACGGCGATATCCTGGGTACCATCCACCAGATGATAATTCCCCTTGGCCTGATAATAGGGCAGCAGGGGGGCCGTCTGATCGTGATAGGCGGCAAGGCGCTTGTTCACGGTTTCGGCATTGTCATCGGCGCGCCGAGTGAACTCGGTGCCGCCGCAGGAATCACAGGTTCCGGCGACTTTCGGCTGCTGGAACTTGTCGTGATAGCCGGCGCCGCACTTGGCGCAGGTGTAGCGCCCGGTGATGCGTTCGACGATGGGGGCGTCGGGCACGCGGATTTCAATGGCGAAATCCAGCTGCTTGCCCTTCTTGGCCATCATGGCATCCAGGGCTTCAGCCTGGGCGACGGTCCGGGGGAAGCCGTCGAAGATGACTCCGTTCTTGGTGTCGGGTTGGTCCAGGCGGTCATCGATGATGCCGATGACGATGTCGTCGGACACCAGTTGGCCGGCATCCATCACCGCCTTGGCCTTCTTGCCGATATCCGAGCCCGAGGCGACGGCGGCGCGCAGCATGTCGCCGGTGGACAATTGCACCAGACCGTACTTGTCCATCAGGCGCTTGGCCTGAGTACCCTTGCCGCCGCCCGGCGGCCCCAACAGAACCAGATTCATCTTGTTGTTCTCCCCTTTATTATTAATGGGTTCAGCCGCGACGCCCCCTGAGACGGGACTTCTTGATCAGACCTTCGTACTGATGCGCCAGCAGATGCGATTGAATCTGCGACACCGTGTCCATGGTCACCGTCACCACGATCAAAAGCGAGGTACCGCCGAAATAGAACGGGACCGAGAAGCGCGAGATCAGCAGTTCCGGCAACACCGAAAGGGCGGTCAGGTAGATGGCGCCCAACACGGTCAGACGGGTGAGGACATAATCCAGATAATCCGAGGTATTCTTGCCCGGACGGATACCGGGGATGAAGCCGCCGTTCTTCTTCAGGTTATCGGCCGTATCCACCGGATTGAACACCACGGCGGTATAGAAGAAGGCGAAGAAGACGATCAGCGCGGTATAGATGCCCAGATACAACGGCTGTCCACGGCCCATCAGGGCGGTGAAGGTGGTCAGCCACTCGGGACCGCCGCCGCCGGCATAGAACTGCGCCACGGTCATGGGCATCAGCAACAGCGAGCTGGCGAAGATAGGCGGAATGACGCCCGAGGTGTTGAGCTTCAAGGGCAGATGGCTGGATTCGCCACCAAACATCTTGTTGCCGACCTGGCGCTTTGGATACTGGACGATGATCCGGCGCTGGGCCCGCTCGAAATAGACGATACCGGCGATGATCACCACCGCCATGATCAGCAGGAAGATGATCAGCAGCACCGGCAGGGCGCCGGTCCGACCCAGTTCCAGGGTGCCGGCCAGAGCGCTGGGCAATTCGGCGACGATACCGGCCATGATGATGAGCGAGGTGCCCTGACCGATGCCGCGCGCGGTGATCTGCTCACCCAGCCACATCAGGAACATGGTGCCGCCCACCAGGGTGACGACGGTGGAGAAGCGGAACAGAAGATGATTGTCCATGATCACCGCCGAGCCCATGGAACCGCTCATGCCTTCAAGACCGACGGCGATGCCGTAGGCCTGGAACGTGGCGATGACGACGGTCAGGTAGCGGGTGTACTGGTTGATCTTCTTCTTGCCCGACTCGCCTTCCTTCTTGATCGCTTCCAGGCTGGGGACGATGGTCGTCATCAGCTGGATGATGATGGAGGCCGAGATGTAGGGCATGATCGCCAGGGCGAAAATGGTCATACGCTGCAAGGCGCCGCCGGCCAGCATGTCGAACATGCCGAGCAGACCGCTGCCGCTTTGCTTGAACATTTCCGCCATCACATGCGGATCGACGCCGGGAATGGGAATCCAGGTGCCCAGTCGATAAACGACCAGGGCCAACAGGGTGAACCAGATCCTCTTCTTGAGTTCGGTGGCTTTCGCCAGAACGCCAAAATTCAGGTTCGCGGCAAGCTGCTCGGCAGCAGAGGCCATGCCAAAGGCTCCGGTTATGGTGTTACCCGACGGCACCAGCCGATTGATCCGGCGGCACCAGTTCACAAAGAAAAAAGCGCCCCAGTCCCTTGCCTGGCTTTTGGCATCAGGTCCGGGGGCCCTGGGGCGCTTTATAAAGGATCGCTACGGAAAAACCGAGGGCTAATCAGCCCTGGGCCGCTTCCGCACCGGAAACCTTCACCGAACCGCCAGCCTTTTCCACGGCGGCGACCGCCGCTTCGGAGGCGCCGGCGACTTCGATGGTCACCTTGGCGGTCAGTTCGCCACGGCCCAGCAGGCGGACGCCGTCACCGATCTTACCGACCAGGCCGGCAGCGGCCAAGATGTCGGCAGTGATGGTTTCGGCGGCGTTGAGCTTGCCGGCATCGATAGCGGCCTGGAGCTTGCCGAGATTGATCACGGCAAATTCCTTGGCGTTGATGTTCTTGAAACCGCGCTTGGGCAGGCGGCGGTAGATGGGCATCTGGCCGCCTTCAAAACCTTGCAGGGCGACACCGGTACGGGAACCCTGGCCCTTGACGCCACGGCCCGAGGTCTTGCCCTTGCCCGAACCAATGCCGCGGCCGATGCGCTTGAACTTGTAGCGGGCGCCTTCGTTGTCGCGCAGATCGTTGAGCTTCGTCATCTCTTCATTCCTCGTATCCGGTCCCCGCCGAGGCGGGGACCGAACGAAAGATTAGTCTTCAACCCGAACCAGGTGCTGAACCTTACGGATCATGCCACGGACGGCCGGAGTATCCTCCAGCTCCTTGGTACGATGCATCTTGTTCAGACCCAGGCCGATCAGGGTGGCGCGCTGGTCGCCCTCGCGGCCGATGGGGCTTTGCACCTGGGTGACGCGAACGGTCTTCTTGTCAGCCATTCCAGCCTCCTTTACGCGGCGGTGGCAGCAGCGGCGCCATCACGGCGGCCGATGATGTCACCAACCTTCTTGCCACGCTTGGCAGCCACCGAGCGGGGGCTGTTCAAGGACACCAGGGCGTCGAAGGTCGCCTTGATCATGTTGTGCGGGTTCGAGGTGCCCAGGCACTTGGCGACGACGTCGGCCACGCCCATGGTCTCGAACACGGCGCGCATCGGGCCGCCGGCGATGATGCCGGTACCGGCCGGAGCGGCGCGCAGAACAACACGACCGGCACCGAAGTGACCGGTGACGTCATGATGCAGGGTGCGACCTTCACGCAGGTTCACCTTGATCATGTTGCGCTTGGCCTGTTCGGTCGCCTTGCGGATGGCTTCGGGAACTTCACGGGCCTTGCCCGAGCCGTAACCGACGCGACCCTTGGCGTCGCCAACCACCACCAGGGCAGCGAAGGCGAAGCGACGACCGCCCTTGACCACCTTGGCCACGCGGTTGATGTGGACCAGCTTATCGACGAATTCGTTCTCTTCGCGCTCGGGCCGGGCGGCCTCGGGGCCGCCACGACCGCGACCACGACCGTCACGTTCGCCGCCTTCACCGCCACGGCCACGGCCGCGACGCTGTTCGGTTCCCTCGGAATTGGGAGTACGTGCCATAGTCTTTTTCCCTTAGAACGACAGGCCGCCTTCGCGGGCCGCTTCGGCCAGGGCTTTCACCCGACCGTGATAGATGTAACCGCCGCGATCGAACACCACCTCGGTGATGCCCGCCGCCTTGGCCCGCTCGGCGATCAGCTTGCCGACAGCGGCAGCCGCCGCAGTGTCGGCGCCGGTCTTCAAGGAGCCCTTCAGCTCCTTGTCGAGCGTCGAAGCAGCCGCCAGGGTCTTGCCCTGCACGTCGTCGATAACCTGGACATAGATATTCTTGCCAGAGCGGAAAACCGACAGGCGGATACGTCCACCCGACTTCTTCGCGATGCTGGCCCGGGCGCGCCGCTTGCGGCGCTCGAACAATTCTTTCGGCGTCATCATGGCAGAGCCCCTTACTTCTTCTTGCCTTCCTTGCGCAGGATGGTCTCGGTCGAGTACTTGATGCCCTTGCCCTTGTAGGGCTCGGGACCACGGAACGACCGGATCTCCGCCGCAAGCTGCCCGACGATCTGCTTATCGCGGCCAGTGATGGAAATCGAGGTGGGCTTTTCGCACTTCATGGTGACGTCATCCGGAATCGGATAGTCGATATCATGAGAATAGCCCAAGGCCAGCTTCAAATTCTTCCCTTCGACAGCGGCGCGGTAACCCACGCCGTTGATGTCCAGGTTGACGGTGAAGCCGTCGGACACGCCCTTGACCAAATTATTGATCAGGGCGCGGGTGGTGCCCCACATCATGCGCGCGCGCTTGGAATCCGACTTGGGCTTGACCCAAACTTCGGAGCCTTCGATGGTGGTTTCAACTTCGTCCGACAGGGGCATCCGGGACTCACCCAGCTTGCCCTTGGCGATGAATTCGGTACCGGCGATCTGGACAGTGACTCCAGACGGCACCGGCACGGGATATTTGCCGACTCGCGACATCTGTCAGTCCCTCCTTAGAACACCTGGCAGAGAACTTCACCGCCCACATTGGCGGTGCGGGCTTCGGTATCGCTCATGACGCCGCGAGGAGTCGAGAGGATAGAGATGCCCAAACCATTCGCCACGCGGGTCAGATCGGAAATCTTGGAATAAACGCGACGACCGGGGGTCGAGACGCGAGCGATCTTGGTGATCACCGGCTTACCCTCGTGGTACTTCAGTTCGATGGTCAGCTCGGACACGCCGGCGCGGACTTCGGACTTGGCATAACCACGGATGTAGCCTTCACGCTTCAGGACTTCCAGCACGTTGACGCGCAGATTGGAAGCGGGCGAGGTGATCGACGACTTGTTCGCGCGCTGACCATTGCGGATGCGGGCGAGCATATCGCCGAGCGGATCGGTCATAGACATTGTATGGCCTCCCTTACCAGCTCGACTTCACCAGCCCAGGAATCTGACCCAGATTCCCAAGCTCGCGCAGCTTGTTGCGGCAAATCTTGAACTTACGGTAGTTACCACGCGGACGACCGGTCAGTTCGCACAACAGGCGAACACGATTCTTGGCCGAGTTGCGGGGAACTTCCGCCAGCTTCAAGGCGGCATTGAAACGTTCTTCCGGCGAAGCCTCGCGGTCCATGACCTGAGCCTTCAGGCGGGCGCGCTTGCCTGCCATCTGCTTGGCCAGCTTCGCGCGCTTGTTGTTGCGCTCGACAGAGCTGATCTTAGACATTGCTGCTAACTCCCATCAGCCAGCGAACGGCATGTCGAAGCCCTTGAGAAGCGCCTTGGCTTCCGCATCGGACTTGGCCGTCGTGACGAAAATGATGTCCATGCCCCGGGTCGTATCAACCTTGTCGTAGTTGATTTCCGGGAAAATGAGCTGTTCTTTCAGGCCGAGCGAATAATTGCCGCGGCCGTCAAAGCTCTTGCCGGGAACGCCGCGGAAGTCGCGGACGCGGGGCAGCGCAATGGTGATCAGACGATCGAGGAATTCATACATGCGTTCGGCGCGCAAGGTGACCTTGCAGCCAACAACCTGGCCTTCGCGCAGCTTGAACTGAGCGATGGACTTCTTGGCCTTGGTCACCACCGGCTTCTGACCCGCGATCAGGGTCATTTCGGCGATGGCGGCGTCGATCTTCTTGGCGTCCTGGGCAGCTTCGCCCACGCCCATGTTGATGACGATCTTTTCCAGCTTCGGCACCTGCATGGGATTGGAGTAGTTGAACTCCTCCTGCAGGGCCTGGCGGACCTTGGTGTCGTAGTGATTACGCAAACGCGCGGTCATGGTCTGTTGCTCCCCCATTACCGGTCGATGACTTCGCCGGACCGCTTAGCGACGCGGACCTTGCGACCGTCTTCCAGGACCTTCACGCCGACGCGGGTCGGCTTGCCATCCTTGGGATCGACGTGGGCGACATTGGACACGTGCAGGGCGGCTTCCTGTTCGACGATGCCACCCGCGTTGGCGGCAGAGGGACGAACATGGCGCTTGACCTTGTTCACACCCTGAACGACCACGCGTTCTTCCTTCGGGTAAGCGGCGATGACTTCGCCCTTCTTGCCCTTGTCCTTGCCGGCGATCACGACAACCTGATCGCCCTTCTTGACGTTAAGACCGGCCATTAGAGCACCTCCGGAGCCAGCGAGATGATCTTCATGAACTTCTTACCGCGAAGTTCACGGGTGACCGGGCCAAAAATACGGGTGCCGATCGGTTCGCCCTGCTTGTTGATGAGCACGGCGGCATTGGTATCGAAACGGATCGCGGTACCATCAGCCCGGCGGATTTCCTTGGCGGTGCGGACGATGACGGCGCGATGCACGTCACCCTTCTTCACCTTGCCGCGGGGAATCGCTTCCTTAATGGAGACGACGATAACGTCGCCCACATTGGCGATGGTGCGGTGCGAACCGCCCAAAACCTTGATGCACTGCACCCGGCGGGCACCCGAATTATCGGCGACGTCCAGGTTGGTTTGCATCTGGATCATGTCGAGTTTTCCTTCTTTTCCAGGTTGATATCGTCAGAACCGGCCTTAGGCCTGCTCTACGATCACTTCCCAGGTTTTGGTCTTCGAGATCGGACGGCACTCCAAGATGCGGACAGTGTCGCCGGTCTTGAACTGGTTGTTCTCGTCGTGGGCGTGATACTTCTTCGAACGACGGATGAACTTCTTGTAGATCGGGTGCATGACGCGCCGTTCGACGCTGACCACCACGGTCTTGTCCATCTTGTCGCTGACGACCACGCCCTGGAGAATGCGCTTCGGCATTAGTAACGCTCCTTAGGCGGCTTTGGCGGCGCGGAGGCGCTCGCCGAGAATGGTCTTGATGGCCGCAACTTCGCGGCGCACCGTCAGCACCCGGGCAGTGTTTTCCAGCTGGCCCGAGGCCTTCTGGAAACGCAGATTGAACTGCTCCTTCTTCAGCGCCAGGAGCGATTCCTTGAGCTGATCGTCGGTCTTGGCGCGCAGATCGCTGGACTTGTTCGCCATGACTTTACTCCCCGATACGAACGATGAACTTGGTCTTGATCGGCAGCTTGGCAGCGGCCAGTTCAAAACCACGGCGGGCCAGATCTTCCGGCACGCCATCGACCTCGAACATTACGCGACCGGGCTTGACCCGGGCCACCCAAAATTCGGGGGTACCCTTACCGGAGCCCATGCGGACTTCGGCAGGCTTGGTCGAAACCGGCACGTCCGGGAAAATCCGGATCCACACCCGGCCCTGACGCTTCAGGTGACGGGTGAGGGCGCGACGGGCCGCTTCGATCTGGCGAGCGGTGATACGCTCCGGCTCCATGGCCTTGAGGCCGAAGGCGCCGAAATTCAGCTGGGAACCGCCCTTGGCATCGCCATGGATGCGGCCCTTATGCTGCTTACGGAACTTAGTACGCTTGGGCGAAAGCATCTCTCTCCCCTCTCAAATCAGCGACGGTCGACGGGAGCGGACTCGCCGGCGGCGCGCTTGTCCTGAGCCATGGGATCATGAGCCAGGATCTCGCCCTTGAACACCCACACCTTGATACCGCAGGTACCATAGGTGGTCTTGGCGGTGCCGATACCGTAATCGATGTCGGCGCGCAAGGTGTGCAGGGGCACGCGGCCTTCGCGGTACCATTCCATGCGAGCGATTTCGGCGCCGCCCAAACGGCCCGAGCAGTTGATACGGATGCCCTGGGCGCCCAGACGCATGGCCGACTGCACCGCACGCTTCATGGCGCGGCGGAAGGACACGCGACGTTCCAGCTGCTGGGCGATGGACTCGGCCACCAGCTGAGCGTCCAGTTCCGGCTTCCGGATTTCGACGATGTTCAGATGAACTTCGCCACCGGTCATCTTGCTGAGCGTCTTGCGCAGCACTTCGATGTCGGCACCCTTCTTACCGATCACCACGCCCGGACGGGCGGTGTGAATGGTAATGCGGGCCTTCTTGGCCGGACGCTCGATGATCACCCGCGACACGCCGGCCTGAGCCAGCTTCTTGCGCAGGTAATCACGCAGCTTCAGATCCTCGTGCAGCATCTTGGCGTAGTCGCCGTCGGCGAACCAACGGGAATCCCAGGTGCGGTTGATGCCGAGGCGCAGGCCGATCGGATTGACTTTCTGACCCATAGTCTTACTCCCCGGTCGCTTCTTCGCGTTCGCGCACGATGACGGTCAGGTTCGAGAACGGCTTCTCGATCCGACCGACACGACCGCGAGCACGGGCACGCCAGCGCTTCATCACCATGGCCTTGCCCACATAGGCTTCGGCCACATACAGACGATCAACGTCCAACTGGTGGTTGTTCTCGGCATTGGCGATGGCCGACTGCAACACCACCTTCACCACACCGGCGATGCGGCGCTTGGAGAAGGTGAGCTGGTGCAGGGCGGTCTCCGCCTTCAGGCCGCGAATGGACGCAGCCACCAGGTTGAGCTTGCGCGGGCTGGTGCGGATGGAAGACGAGAACGCCTTCGCTTCGATATCCGCCAGAACGCGCTCAGCAGGCTTCTTGCCCATGGCTTACTTCCTCTTCGCCTTCTTGTCGACGCCGTGACCGTAGTAGGTACGGGTCGGCGAGAATTCACCGAACTTGTGACCAACCATGTTCTCGGTAACGAGAACGGGGATGTACTTCTGGCCGTTATAAACGCCGAAGGTCAAGCCCACGAAGTTCGGCAAAATGGTGGAGCGACGCGACCAGATCTTGATGACCTCGTTGCGGCCGCTGGCACGCGACTTATCCGCCTTCTTGAGCAGGTACCCGTCGACAAACGGACCCTTCCATACGGAACGAGCCATTCCCGTCCCTCCTTACTGAGCCTGACGGCGGCGCATGATGAGCCGATCCGTCTTCTTGTTGGAACGCGTCTTCTTACCCTTGGTCGGCTTGCCCCACGGGGTAACCGGATGACGGCCCCCGGAGGTACGACCTTCACCACCACCATGCGGGTGGTCGATGGGGTTCATGGCAACGCCACGGACGTGCGGACGGAAGCCCAGCCAACGCTTGCGACCAGCCTTGCCCAGCGAAATGTTCTGCTGGTCAGGGTTGGAAACGGCGCCGACAGTGGCCATGCATTCACCGCGGACGACGCGCAGTTCACCCGAAGACAGGCGAAGCTGGGCATAGCCCTGGTCCTTGCCGACCAGCTGGACGAAGGTACCGGCGGAGCGGGCCATCTGGCCACCCTTGCCGACCTTCAGCTCGACATTGTGAACAACGGTGCCGACCGGAATATTCTTCAGCGGCAGGGCGTTGCCCGGCTTGATGTCGACCTTTTCACCGGAGATGACGATATCACCGGCGGCCAGGCGCTGCGGGGCCAGGATGTAGCGCTTTTCGCCATCTTCATACACCACCAGGGCGATGAAGGCGGTCCGGTTGGGATCGTATTCCAACCGTTCCACGGTGGCGGGCATATCGAACTTGTCGCGCTTGAAGTCGACCATACGATAGCGGCGCTTGTGCCCGCCGCCACGGAAGCGGACGGTGATGCGGCCCAGATTGTTACGGCCACCCTTCTTGCGCAGACCTTCGGTCAGCGCCGCTTCGGGCTTGCCCTTCCACAATTCCGAGCGGTCAACCGTCACCAGCTGACGACGGCCCGGAGTCGTGGGCTTGTAGTTCTTCAAAGCCATGGCGTCAGACTCCCGTCGTCACGTCGATGGACTGGCCTTCGGCCAGCGTCACGACCGCCTTCTTGACGTCATTGCGGACGCCGATACGGCCACGGAAGCGCTTGACCTTGCCCTTGGCCACCAGGGTATTCACCGCGGTGACCTTGACCCCGAACACGCCTTCGACGGCGGCCTTGATCTCGGGCTTGGAAGCGTTCAGCGGCACCTTGAAGGTGACCTGATTGTGCTCGGAACCCATGGTCGCCTTTTCGGTGATCACGGGCGCGCGGATGATGTCGAACATCCGTTCCTTCGAGACGATGACCTTGCTCATTTCAGGCGAGCCTCCAGGGCGGCGACAGCGTCCTTGGTCAACACCAGGGTGTCACGACGCAGGATGTCGTACACGTTGGCGCCGACTTCCGGCAGCACGTCCACATGGGGGATATTGCGGGACGCCAGGGCGAAATTGCCGTCAACGGCACCGTCGATGACCAGAACCGAAGCCCAACCCAGCGCCTTGAACTGCGCGGCCAGAGCCTTGGTCTTGGGAGCGGCGGCGGTAGCGTTGTCCAGCACCACCAGCTTGCCTTCGGCGGCCTTGGCCGACAGGGCAACCTTCAGGGCCAGCTTGCGCACCTTCTTCGGCATGTCGAAAGCGTGGGAACGCACGACCGGGCCGAAAATGGTGGCGCCGCCACGGAACTGCGCGGAACGCAGAGAACCCTGACGTGCACGACCGCCACCCTTCTGATTGAAGGGCTTCTTGGTGGTACCGGAGATCTCGCTGATCCCCTTGGTCTTGTGAGTGCCGGACCGACGCTTCGACAGCTGATAGCTGACCATGCGGTGCAGCAAATCGTTGCGAACCGCCAGGCCAAACACGTCGTCGGAGAGATCGATCTCGCCGACGCTCTGATTGTCCAGGCTGATAACCTTAGTCTTCATCGCCGTGATTCCTTACTCGCCGGCTTCGGCGGCGGCCTTGAGGCCGGCCGGGAACGGCACGCCTTCAGGCAGCTTGCGCTTCACCGCGTCCTTGACCAGAACCCAGGAACCCTCGGAACCCGGAACCGAACCCTTAACCAGGATCAGACCGCGCTCGACATCGGTGGAAACCACCTTGAGGTTCTGAGTGGTGACCTGCTCGTCACCCATATGACCGGCCATTTTCTTGCCCTTGAACACCTTGCCGGGGTCCTGGCGCTGACCGGTGGAACCGTGCGAGCGGTGCGAGACCGACACGCCGTGGGTGGCTTCGAGGCCGCGGAAGTTCCAGCGCTTCATGCCGCCGGCAAAACCCTTGCCGATGGTGGTGCCGGTGATATCCACGAACTGGCCGGGGATGAAATGGGCAGCCGACAGCTCCACGCCAACCTCGAGAACGTTCTCGGGGGCAACGCGGAATTCGACGAGCTTCTTCTTCGGCTCGACCTTGGCATTGGCGAAGGTGGTACGCTGCGCCTTGGCAACGTTCTTGACCTTCGCGGTGCCGGCACCGAGCTGAACGGCGGTGTAGCCGTCTTTTTCCACAGAGCGGGTCGAGACCACCTGAACGGTGTCGACCTTCAACACGGTGACGGGCACATGAGTGCCGTCCTCGGTGAAGATCCTCGTCATGCCGACCTTCTGGGCGATGAGACCGGATCGCATCATTAAGTCCTTACAGCTTGATCTCGACGTCGACGCCGGCGGCCAGGTCGAGCTTCATCAGCGCGTCCACGGTCTGCGGGGTCGGGTCAACGATGTCCAACAGACGCTTATGCGTGCGAATTTCGAACTGCTCACGCGACTTCTTATCGATGTGCGGGGAGCGGTTGACGGTGAACTTCTCGATCCGGCTGGGAAGCGGGATCGGTCCGCGCACCTGCGCACCAGTCCTCTTGGCGGTGTTGACGATCTCGCGGGTGGACTGATCCAACACGCGATGGTCGAACGCCTTGAGGCGGATACGGATGTTCTGGCTTTCCATATTCACGTCATCCGTTAAATCGGATCGGCGCCCCGCTGTCGAGACGCCGATCAGTGAAACTCGGTTTGGTTCAAAGAACCTCCCGCAGTCAGCCGTGTACAGCGGCTCTTGCGGGAACGGCGTAGTGCCGAAGGCGGTTTTATACAGAGACTCGGTAGCAGGTGCAAGAAGAGTCTCTGGCCCGCCAAAAAGAAATCGGCGCCCGGTTACCCGGACGCCGAAATCCCAGTCAAGCGATCCCGAAGGACTACTCGATGATCTTGGCGACGACGCCGGCGCCGACGGTACGACCGCCTTCACGGATGGCGAAGCGCAGACCTTCGTCCATGGCGATCGGGGCGATCAGCTGGACGGTCATCGACACGTTATCGCCCGGCATCACCATTTCGGTGCCTTCCGGCAGGTAAACCATGCCGGTGACGTCGGTGGTGCGGAAGTAGAACTGCGGACGATAATTGGTGAAGAACGGGGTGTGACGACCGCCTTCTTCCTTGTTGAGGATGTAGGCCTCGGCGGTGAACTTGGTGTGCGGGGTGATCGAACCCGGAGCGGCCAGAACTTGACCGCGTTCCACGTCTTCACGCTTCACGCCGCGCAGCAGGGCGCCGATGTTGTCGCCGGCCTCACCCTGATCGAGCAGCTTGCGGAACATTTCAACGCCGGTGCAGGTGGTCTTGACGGTCGGCTTGATACCGACGATCTCGACTTCTTCACCCACCTTGACGACGCCGCGCTCGACGCGACCGGTCACCACGGTGCCACGGCCCGAGATCGAGAACACGTCTTCGATCGGCATCAGGAACGGCTTGTCCTTCGGACGTTCCGGCTGCGGGATGTACTTGTCGACTTCGGCCATCAGGGCCAGGATGGCGTCGCGGCCGATTTCCGGCTGCTTGTCTTCCAGGGCGCACAGGGCCGAACCACGGACGATCGGAATATCGTCGCCGGGGAAATCATAGCTGCTCAAGAGCTCGCGCACTTCCAGCTCGACCAGATCCAGCAGTTCCGGATCGTCGACCATGTCGCACTTGTTCATGAACACCACCAGGGCCGGCACGCCGACCTGACGGGCCAGCAGGATGTGCTCGCGGGTCTGGGGCATCGGGCCGTCGGCGGCCGACACCACCAGAATGCCGCCGTCCATCTGCGCCGCACCGGTGATCATGTTCTTCACATAGTCAGCGTGGCCGGGGCAATCGACGTGGGCGTAGTGGCGGTTGGCGGTCTCGTACTCGACGTGAGCGGTCGAGATGGTGATGCCACGGGCCTTCTCTTCCGGCGCCTTGTCGATCTGGTCGTAGGCGGTGAAGGTGGCGCCACCGGTTTCGGCCAACACCTTGGTGATGGCAGCGGTCAGCGAGGTCTTGCCATGGTCGACGTGACCGATGGTGCCGATATTGCAGTGGGGCTTATTGCGTTCAAATTTCGCCTTAGCCATGGGTTCTACTCCGTCCTCGAAATAGGTTTGACCAGTGTGGTGATACCGAAGTGCGCATTGTCTGCGAACTTCGGTATCACCACACGATTCAACGATTTAGTGACCTCCCCTAAACCCGCGAACGGGCCTCGGAGAGAGTGCACCGGAAGGGATCAGCCGTTCAGCTTGGCCCGGATTTCTTCGGCCACATTGTTCGGAACTTCCGAATAGTGGTCGAAGGTCATGGTGTACTGGGCGCGCCCCTGCGACATGGAGCGCAGAGTATTCACGTACCCGAACATATTGGCCAGCGGTACCATGGCGGAAATCACGCGGGCGTTGCCGCGCTGATCCATGCCATTGACCTGGCCGCGACGGCTGTTCAGATCGCCGATGACGTCACCCATGTAATCTTCGGGGGTGACGACTTCGACGCTCATCATCGGTTCCAACAGCTTCGGACCGGCCTTGGCGATACCTTCACGGAAGGCGGCGCGGGCGGCGATTTCGAAGGCGAGAACCGATGAGTCAACGTCGTGGTAGGCGCCGTCGGTCAGGGTGGCCTTGAAGTCGATCAGCGGGAAGCCGGCGATGACGCCGTTATCCATGGCCGACCGGATACCCTTTTCCACACCCGGCACGTATTCCTTGGGAACCGAACCACCGATGACGGTGTTGGAGAAGACGAAGCCTTCGCCCTTCTCCGCCGGTTCGAAGCGGATCTTGACGCGGGCGAACTGGCCCGAGCCACCGGTCTGCTTCTTGTGGGTGTAATCGACGTCGGCGGCCTTCGAGATGGTTTCACGATAGGCCACCTGCGGGGCGCCCACGTTGGCTTCCACCTTGAACTCACGCTTCATGCGATCGACCAGGATTTCCAGGTGCAATTCGCCCATGCCCTTGATCACGGTCTGACCGGATTCGGCATCGGTGGAAACGCGGAACGACGGATCTTCGGCGGCCAGGCGAGCCAGGGCCATGCCCATCTTTTCCTGGTCGGCCTTGGACTTGGGTTCCACCGCCACTTCGATCACCGGCTCGGGGAATTCCATGCGTTCCAAGATCACCAGCGCGCTGGGGGTCGGATCGCACAGGGTATCACCGGTGGTGGTGTCCTTGAGACCGGCGAAAGCGACGATGTCGCCGGCGCGGGCTTCCTTGACTTCCTCACGCGAGTTGGCGTGCATCAGCAGCATACGACCGACGCGCTCGCGCTTTTCCTTGACGGTGTTCTGCACGTAGGAACCGGCCTCGACCACGCCCGAATAGACACGAACGAAGGTCAGCGAGCCGACGAAGGGGTCGTTCATGATCTTGAACGCCAGACCGGCGAAGGGCTCGTCGTCGGTGGAGTGCTTGGCGATCTCGTCTTCGGTGCCGTACTTCACGCCCTTGATGGCGGGAATGTCGACCGGCGCCGGCAGATAATCGACAACGGCGTCGAGCAGGGTCTGCACGCCCTTGTTCTTGAACGCCGAACCACACAGCACGGGGACGAACACGCGGGCCAGGGTGCCCTTGCGGATACAGGCCTTGAGCACGTCCAGGCTGGGTTCTTTACCGCCCAGATACAGCTCCATCGCCCGGTCGTCCATTTCGACGGCGGTTTCGATGAGCTGGGCCCGGTATTCGGCAGCCTTCTCGACCAGATCGTCGGGAATCGGGGCGTCCTCGAAGTGGGCGCCCAGCGATTCGTCCTTCCAGATCACCGCACAATTGCGCAGCAGGTCGACCATGCCCACGAAACCGCTTTCCTCGCCGATGGGCAGATGCATGACCAGCGGGCGAGCACCCAGACGGTCGATGATCATATCCACGCAGCGATAGAAATTGGCGCCAATGCGGTCCATCTTGTTGACGAAACAAATGCGCGGCACGCCGTACTTGTCGGCCTGACGCCACACGGTTTCGGACTGAGGCTCGACGCCGGCGACCGAGTCGAACACCGTAACCGCACCATCGAGCACGCGAAGCGAACGTTCGACTTCGATGGTGAAGTCCACGTGGCCGGGGGTGTCGATGATGTTGATGCGGTGATCATTCCAGAACGCGGTGGTCGCGGCCGAAGTGATGGTAATACCGCGCTCCTGTTCCTGCTCCATCCAGTCCATGGTGGCGGTGCCTTCGTGCACTTCGCCGATCTTATAGGACTTTCCGGTGTAGTAGAGGATACGCTCGGTCGTAGTCGTCTTACCGGCATCGATGTGAGCCATGATGCCGATATTACGATAGCGCTCGAGAGGCGTTGTTCGGGCCATGCTGCCTTCTCTGTTACCAGCGGTAGTGAGAGAACGCCTTGTTGGCGTCTGCCATGCGGTGAGTATCTTCGCGCTTCTTCACGGCGGCGCCGCGATTGTTGGCAGCATCCAGCAGCTCACCCGACAGACGGTCGATCATGGTGGTTTCCGAACGCTTGCGCGAATAATCGATCAGCCAGCGGATGGCCAGAGCCTGACGACGGTCGGTACGCACTTCGACGGGCACCTGATAGGTGGCACCGCCGACGCGGCGGGAACGGACTTCCACGGCCGGCTTGACGTTGTCGAGGGCATCATGGAACACCTGCAGCGGATCCTGGCCGGTCTTGGACTGGATCTTTTCCAGCGCACCATAGACGATGGCCTCGGCCGACGACTTCTTGCCATCGAACATCAGGCAGTTCATGAACTTGGCTACCACCAGATCGCCATACTTGGCGTCGGGGTTGATTTCGCGCTTCTCGGCGGCGTGACGACGGGACATATCTTCTAATCCTTACTTCGGACGCTTCGCGCCGTACTTGGAACGACGCTGCTTACGGTCCTTGACGCCCTGGGTATCCAGAGTGCCGCGGATGATGTGGTAGCGAACACCGGGCAAATCCTTCACACGGCCGCCGCGGATCATCACCACCGAGTGCTCCTGAAGGTTATGGCCTTCACCGGGAATGTAGCTGGTCACTTCGAAGCCATTGGTCAGGCGCACGCGAGCAACCTTACGCAGCGCCGAGTTGGGCTTCTTCGGGGTGGTGGTATAAACACGGGTGCAAACACCACGCTTCTGCGGGCAGGCTTCCAGAGCCGGCACCTTATTGCGCGTCGCCAAGGGCTGGCGCGGCTTACGGATCAATTGGTTGATCGTGGGCATTCTTTACTCATTCCCTGAGGCACAAACATCGGGTTACCGGAAAGACGAAAACCGTCCGATGCGAATGCATCGGGGTCTCCATCGGATGCCGGTCGCCCACCCGTCTGGCGTCACCAAAGTGTTTCAGATAGTCGCGGTGCAACAGGCAACGGACACAATCCCGCAGCCAGTCTTCCGAGAGCGCCGCATCCTATTTATCCGCACCCCCCACGTCAAGAGAAAGAGTCGAACCGCCACCACGCGGACCCTTGCCATCAAACCCCTGGTAACCATTTAATGTTAGACTCTTTTCGGTAAGCGCCTTCCACATCGGAGCCCCCATGACCACCGCCCCCCCGACCGTGCTGATCGAAGCGCCCGAATCGCGCCATCAGCGTGTCGCCCGCCAGATCCGGGCGGCGGCGGAAGTGACCGGTGTTCCCTTCGACTACCTGCTGGCCCAAGCCAATACCGAAAGCCGCATGGACCCCAACGCCGCCAGCCAAAGGTCGTCGGCCATGGGGCTTTACCAGTTCACCGCCGGCACTTGGCTGGAAATGGTGAAGAAGCATGGCGCCGATCACGGTCTGGGTAATTATGCCGATGCCATCACCAAAGGCCGTGACGGCAAGTGGAATGTGGCCGACAAGGAATTGAAGGCGGAAATCCTGAACCTGCGCAAGGACCCGCGTATTTCCTCGCTGATGGCAGGAGAATACGCCTCCGACAACGGCAAGGTGCTGGAGGCCAAGCTGGGCCGCAAGGCATCGACCCACGATTTGTATCTGGCCCACTTTCTGGGGGCCGGCGGCGCCCTCAAGGTATTGCAGGAAATGGGTGGCGATCAGCAGACCTCCGCCGCCGGCATCCTGCCCGAAGCGGCCAAGGCCAACCCGGAAGTGTTCCACCATCAAGACGACGGCGAGGCCAAATCGGTGGACGATTTATACGCCAGCGTCGAAAGCCGCTTTCGCCGTTCCATGGCCAAGGCAGCGCAGGTCGCCAAAAGCCTGAATCGCCCCACCATTGACCTGGCTGAACTGCGCCCCGAAGCGCGCCCGCAGAACGAGACCGCGACCACCACCTTGACCCTGGCCGCCGCCGAACCGCCGCCGCCACAGCCAGCTCCCCCCCGTCTCGACCTCAGTCAGTACGGCACCTTCCCGGTGGCCATCAACCGCTCCGCCGCGCCGGAATCCGGAACCTTCCCCGTGCGTCTGCCGCCAGCGGTCAACGCCACCCGCGCCGATCAGGTCACCTTGCGCGGCATCATCGACGCGCTGGATAGCGAAAGCTGAGCCCTCAGTTTTTCGGTAGGGTGAAGTGGAAGGACGCCCCCTGCCCCGGCACCGATTCCACCCAGATTTCACCGCCATGGCGCTCGATCACCCGCTGACATACCGCCAGACCGATGCCGGTGCCGGTATAACGGTCCCGCGCATGCAGGCGCTTGAACAGCTCGAAAATCTGTCGGTGATATTGCGGGTCGATACCGATGCCATTGTCGATAATGGAAAAGCGCCAGAATTCGCCCTGCTCGGCGACGGCAACCGTCAGTTCCGGGCGAATATCGTCACGCCGGTATTTCAACCCGTTGGAAATAAGATTTTGAAACACGCTGGAAAGCTGGCCGGCATCGCCCACCACCACCGGCAACGGTCCCTTGACCTCGACCACGGCGCCGGCCTCGGCGATCACCGCCTTCAGATTGGCCAAGGCGGTGCTGACCAGTACCCCGGTCTGTACCGCCCCACGTGTCAATGGGCCGGTACCGATGCGTGAATAGACCAGCAATTCGTTGATGATCATCTGCATGCGCCGCACGCCGTCGACGGTATAGCCGATGAAGGCGTCGGCATCCTCGTCCAGCCGGCCCTGATAGCGCCGTTGCAGCAATTGCACATAGCTGGCGATGTTCCTGAGCGGCTCTTTCAGATCATGCGACGCCACATAGGCGAATTGCTCAAGGTCGGCATTGGAGCGGCTGAGATCACGGTTGGCCGCACGCAAGGCTTGGTTGACCATGCGATCACGTCGGATTTCCCGTGCCATGACCCGGCTGAGCGCCGCCAACAGACCAAGCACCAGGACGGCAGTGATCAGGGTCGCCCACGACCGCTGGCGCCACGGCGCCATGGCCTCATCCTGACTGACGCTGGCGCAAACCACCAGATTGCGACCGGGGATAGTGCGATAGGAGACGATGCGCAAATCCCCTTCGCTGGGGCTGGTTGCAAATGTACCGCTGGCGGCTTCGGGCAGGTGGGTGGAAAAAAGCGGCAAGCCCGACATGTTGCGGCCCATATCCGCCGCACTCAGCGGATGCGCGGCGAGCAAGGCGCCATCCATACGATATAAGGCCAGGCTGGGACGGGCCGCTGCCATGTCCTGTTCATCGATCAAGGCGGCAAGGGTCTGAATGTCGACCAGGGCGGCGACGGCACCGAGCAACCGCCCTCTGACGTCACGCAAGGCCAGGGACACCGAGAACACCACCTTGCCGCTGGCCTCATCCAAGCCGGCCTGGGACAAAGACAGGCTGGACGTCTCCCCCCCCAACACCGCCCGCACCCATTCGTGTTGAACCAACGAGGTGGCGGCGGGAAGCTTGGCCAAACCATCGGTGACCACCTGTCCCCGACCATCGACAACCACCAGATTGGCCAGATGCGGCGACGCCGCCAGAGCGGCGCGCAACGCCGCATTTTGCTCGGCATTCAATGACCCGACCGGCGGCGTGGTCAACTGGTCGCCCAGACGGCGCACCATTAATTCGGTGGCATCCAAGGTGCGGGCAACGAATTCCTGCAACAGCCGGGCTTGGTGACGGGTGGCGGCCTCGGCGGCGGCGCGGCTGTCGCGATAATCGGCCATCACCAAGGCCCCGGCAGCGCCCACCCCACCAGCAAAGCACAGGGCGAACAGCAGCAATAGTACAAACTTTGGCCGCAACCGACGGCGCCACGACTTGGCCACCCAATCCCCCCTTCCCCGGAATGCCGGGTTGATAATTAAACGCCGTGCCACGACGACCGTCAAAGAAAAACCCCCTCCACCACAAACGGTGAAGGGGGTGTTTTCTACATCACGATTGTGATGATCGGGATTTACTCAGCCGGAGCCACCGGGGCTGCTGCGCCCCCAGCCGGCAAAGCCGGGTTTTCACCACCTTCGGCCTCGATCTGCATGTCGCGATCACGCTTGGCGGCGATTTCGCGCAGACGGTTCATCACCGCACCGGTACCGGCGGGGATCAGGCGACCGACGATGACGTTTTCCTTCAGGCCATTCAGGGTGTCGACCTTGCCGGAAACCGCCGCCTCGGTGAGAACGCGAGTGGTTTCCTGGAACGACGCCGCCGAGATGAAGGAATGGGTCTGCAAGGACGCCTTGGTGATGCCTTGCAGCACCGGGGTGCCCGAAGCCGGGCGGCCCTGTTCCTTGATCGCCTTACGGTTCTCGTGCTCGAACTCCTGACGGTCGATCTGTTCACCGACCAGGAAGGTGGTGTCGCCAGGATCGGTGATCTCGACCTTTTGCAGCATCTGGCGAACGATCACCTCGATGTGCTTGTCGTTGATCTTCACGCCCTGGAGACGATAGACCTCCTGGATTTCGTTGATCAGATACTGGGCCAGGGCTTCCACGCCCATGACGCGCAGGATGTCGTGCGGAACGGGGTTGCCGTCCATCAGCGAATCGCCGCGACGCACATAGTCGCCTTCCTGCACCGACACGTGCTTGCCCTTGGGGATCAGGTATTCCATCGGATCACCGTCCTCGGGGACCACCAGAATGCGGCGCTTGGACTTGTAGTCCTTGCCGAATTCGACGCGGCCGTCGATGTCGGAGATGATGGCGTGGTCCTTGGGCTTCCTGGCTTCGAACAACTCGGCCACACGCGGCAGACCGCCGGTGATGTCACGGGTCTTCGAGCCTTCACGCGGAATGCGGGCCAACACGTCGCCGGCATGCAGCTTGGACTGGTTTTCCACCGACAAGATGGCGTCCACCGACAGGAAGTAGCGGGCTTCCAGGCCGTTGGGCAGGGTCACCGGCTGGCCCTTGTCGTCACGCAATTCGACGCGCGGGCGCAGTTCGGAACCACGCGGCTGCTGCTTCCAGTCGACCACCACCTTGCTGGCGATGCCGGTGGCTTCGTCGACCACCTCGCGGATGGACAAGCCTTCCACCAGATCGACGAAATGGGCGATACCGTTGGTTTCAGTGATGATCGGCAGGGTATAGGGATCCCACTCGGCCATCTTGGTGCCCTTGGTGACCTTCTGGCCGTCCTCCATCAGCAGCTTGGCGCCATAGGGGACGCGGTGACGGGCACGTTCGCGCCCGCCGGCATCCAGCAGCAACAATTCGCAGTTGCGGCTCATGACGATCTTGGCGCCCGACGAGTTGGTCACCACGTTCTTGTTCAACAGCTGAACCGTGGTGTCGCCGGTGGCTTCGATAGCCGATTGCTCGGCGCCGCGCTGGGCCGCACCACCGATGTGGAAGGTACGCATGGTCAGCTGGGTGCCGGGCTCGCCGATGGACTGGGCGGCGATGACGCCGACCGCTTCACCGACATTGACGCGGGTGCCACGAGCCAGATCGCGGCCATAGCAGCAACCGCAGACGCCTTCCTTGGCCTCGCAGGTCAGCACCGAGCGGATGTTGACCACTTCGATACCGGCTTCGTCGATCTGCTCGACTTCCGACTCGCCGATCAGTTCGCTGGCGGCGACGATGACCCGACCGGTGGCCGGATCGACGATATCGCGGGACGCGGTACGGCCCAGGATACGTTCGGCCAGCGGGCTGATGACTTCACCGCCCTCGACCACCGCCGAGACGGTCAGGCCGTTGATGGTGCCGCAATCTTCCTCGACGATGATGGCGTCCTGGGCGACGTCGACCAGACGACGGGTCAGGTAACCGGAATTCGCCGTCTTCAAGGCGGTATCGGCCAGACCCTTACGGGCGCCGTGGGTGGAGTTGAAGTACTCCAGCACGGTCAGGCCTTCCTTGAAGTTGGAGATGATCGGGGTCTCGATGATTTCGCCCGACGGCTTGGCCATCAGGCCGCGCATGCCGGCCAGCTGCTTCATCTGGGCGGCGGAACCACGGGCACCCGAATGGGCCATCATGTACACCGAGTTGACCATGCGGCCCGGCTCGATGCGGCTGATTTCCTTCATCATGGCGTCGGCGACGTCGTCGGTGCACTTGGACCAGGCGTCGACCACCTTGTTGTACTTTTCGCCCTGGGTGATCAGACCGTCCTGATACTGCTGCTCGTATTCCTTGGCCTTGGCCTCGGTTTCCGAAACCAGCACTTCCTTGGCCGGCGGGATCACCATGTCGTCCTTGCCGAACGAAATACCGGCCTTGAAGGCGTTGGAATAGCCCAGGCCCATGACGCGGTCGGCGAAGATCACCGTCTCTTTCTGGCCGCAATGGCGGT
Source organism: Magnetospirillum gryphiswaldense MSR-1 v2 (assembly GCF_000513295.1). NCBI lineage: Bacteria > Pseudomonadati > Pseudomonadota > Alphaproteobacteria > Rhodospirillales > Rhodospirillaceae > Magnetospirillum > Magnetospirillum gryphiswaldense. The sequence goes on along the minus strand of NC_023065.1, from coordinate 34,206 downwards.
AGACCAGATCGATGACGTTCTGGATGTCCTTCTTGGTCAACAGACGGTTGATGGACGAGAACGGCACGTTGGGGTTACGCGGCAGGATTTCCGACAGCATCATGCGGCCGGCGGTGGTCTCGACGATCTCGACGATCGGCTTGCAATCCTGATCGACGTTGTTGTAGCGGGCCTTGATGTGCTGATGCAGGGTCAGCACCTTGTCGGCCAGGGCGGCGTCGATTTCCTTCATGTCGCGGAACACCGGCACCCGATACAGCACGGCCTTGCCGTCCTTGACCGCCTTCTCGATGGCATCGACATCGGTCGAGGCGAAGGGGGTGCCGGGCTTGTCGATGTTGTAGACGCGAATGTCACGACGGTTGAGGCCGGCTTCCAGCATTTCACGGCTGGTGACGCGGACGGCACGATGGGCGGTGATATCGCGGTTGGCGATCTTGGCCAGCAGGGCGTCGAGATCCTTGGTGTCGACCACGTTGGTCGGCAGCTGACGATCGACGAAGAACAAGGTGCCGGCGGCGATGCCGACCTTCAACTCGTCGATCGAAGTGATCTTGAGCGCCAGACCCGGCTGCTCGTCGCGTTCCATGGTGATGTAATAGATACCGAGAACGATATCCTGGCTGGGCACGATGATCGGCTTGCCGTTGGCCGGCGACAGGATGTTGTTGGTCGACATCATCAACACGCGCGCTTCCAACTGGGCCTCAAGGCTCAGGGGAACGTGCACGGCCATCTGGTCACCGTCGAAATCGGCGTTGAAGGCGGTACAAACCAGCGGATGCAGCTGAATGGCCTTGCCTTCGATCAGCACCGGCTCGAACGCCTGGATGCCCAGACGGTGCAGGGTCGGCGCGCGGTTGAGCATGACCGGATGTTCGCGGATGACTTCTTCCAGGATGTCCCACACCTCGGGACGTTCCTTTTCCACCATGCGCTTGGCCGCCTTGATGGTGGTGGCCATGCCATAGAGTTCCAGCTTGGAATAGACGAACGGCTTGAACAGCTCGAGCGCCATTTTCTTCGGCAGACCGCACTGATGCAGTTTCAGTTCGGGACCGACGACGATGACCGAACGACCGGAATAATCGACGCGCTTACCCAACAGGTTCTGACGGAAGCGGCCCTGCTTGCCCTTGAGCATGTCAGAGAGCGACTTCAGCGGACGCTTGTTGGCGCCGGTGATGGCGCGGCCACGGCGACCGTTGTCGAACAGAGCGTCAACCGCTTCCTGCAACATGCGCTTTTCGTTGCGCACGATGATTTCAGGGGCGCGCAGTTCGATCAAACGCTTCAAGCGGTTGTTGCGGTTGATGACGCGGCGATACAGATCGTTCAGATCCGAGGTGGCGAAACGGCCACCGTCCAGCGGCACCAGCGGACGCAGTTCCGGCGGAATGACCGGAATGACTTCCAGGATCATCCATTCGGGACGCGAGCCCGATTCCATGAAGGCTTCCACCAGCTTCAGACGCTTGACCAGCTTCTTGCGCTTGGCTTCCGAGGTGGTTTCCTTAAGGTCGATCTTGAGCTTGTCCTTTTCGGACTCCAGATCGATGGCGCACAGCATGTCGCGGATGGCTTCAGCGCCGATCTTGGCGGTGAAGCTGTCTTCGCCATACTCGTCGACCGCGCGCATGTACTGCTCTTCGGAGAGCAGCTCGCGAATCTTCAACGGCGTCAGGCCGGGCTCGACCACCACGTAGTTTTCGAAGTACAGGATGCGCTCAAGGTCCTTGAGCGTCATGTCGCACAGCAGGCCGATACGGCTGGGCAGCGACTTCAGGAACCAGATATGGGCGACCGGGCTGGCCAGCTCGATATGGCCCATGCGCTCGCGCCGGACCTTGGCCAGCGTCACTTCGACGCCGCACTTTTCGCAGATGATGCCGCGATACTTCATCCGCTTGTACTTGCCGCACAAGCATTCGTAATCCTTGATCGGGCCAAAGATACGGGCGCAGAACAGACCGTCGCGCTCCGGCTTGAAGGTGCGGTAGTTGATGGTTTCCGGCTTCTTGATCTCGCCATACGACCACGAGCGGATGCGCTCGGGGGAGGCGATGGAAATACGGATCTGGTCGAAGGCCTGGGTACCGCTGGCCTGACCAAAGATCTTCATCAATTCATTCATGACCTACTCCCGCATAAAGCTGGGGTGGGGCGGACGGGAAAATCCCATCCGCCCCGGATATGATTAGAAATCGCGCTGGGTCAGCTCGACATTGAGGCCGAGCGAGCGCAGTTCCTTGACCAGCACGTTGAAGGATTCGGGGATGCCGGCCTCGAAATTGTCGTCGCCGCGGACGATGGCTTCGTAGACCTTGGTGCGACCGGACACATCGTCCGACTTCACCGTCAGCATTTCCTGCAACGTATAGGCCGCGCCGTAAGCTTCCAGCGCCCACACTTCCATTTCACCGAAGCGCTGGCCACCGAACTGCGCCTTACCGCCCAACGGCTGCTGGGTGACCAGCGAGTACGGGCCGATGGAACGGGCGTGGATCTTGTCGTCCACCAAGTGGTGCAGCTTCAGCATATAGATGTAGCCGACGGTGACCTTGCGGTCGAAGGGATCGCCGGTACGGCCATCGAACAAGGTGACCTGACCGGAGCGATGACGTCCCGCCTTGTCCAGCATGTCGCAGATGTCGCTTTCGCGCGCACCGTCGAACACCGGGGTGGCGAAGGGAATGCCGGGACGCAGGTTGTTGCCCAGTTCCAGCACTTCGTCGTCCTTGAGGTCGGCGATTTCGTCACTGTAGATGTCGTCGCCGTAGAAGTTCTTGAGCGTGCCGCGCAAGTCCTCGACGGTGGCGGTGTTGTGGCGATAGCCTTCCAGCACGCGGCCGATCTGTTGGCCCAGCCCGGCCGAAGCCCAGCCCAGATGGGTTTCCAGAATCTGACCGACGTTCATGCGCGACGGCACGCCCAACGGGTTCAAGACGATATCGACCTGCTGGCCGTCTTCCAGATAAGGCATGTCTTCAAGCGGCATGATGCGCGAGATGACGCCCTTGTTGCCGTGACGACCGGCCATCTTGTCGCCCGGTTGCAGCTTGCGCTTCACCGCCACGAACACCTTGACCATCTTCATCACGCCGGGCGGCAATTCGTCGCCGCGCTGCAGCTTTTCCACCTTGTTCTCAAAGCGGTCCTGCAGACGCTCGACCGCCATGTCGAAGGCGCGCTTCAACTGCTCGACGTCGCTCATCACCGCGTCGTCCTCAACGGCGATGTTGCGCCACGCCGACAGATGCAGCTCGGCCAGCATTTCCTCGGTCAGGGCCGCGTTGGCCTTGACGCCCTTGGGGCCGGAAACCACCTTCTGGCCGACCAGCAACTGGCGCAGACGGGCCATGAACGAGCGTTCCAGGATGCCGCGTTCGTCGTCACGGTCCTTGGCCAGACGTTCGATTTCCGACCGTTCGATGGCCAGGGCACGTTCGTCCTTCTCGACGCCACGGCGCGAGAAGACGCGAACTTCGACGATGGTGCCGGCCACGCCCGGAGGCAGACGCAAGGAGGTGTCGCGCACGTCCGAGGCCTTTTCGCCGAAGATGGCGCGCAAGAGCTTTTCTTCCGGGGTCATCGGGCTTTCACCCTTGGGGGTGACCTTACCCACCAGGATATCGCCCGGCTTGACCTCGGCGCCGATATAGACGATGCCCGCCTCGTCCAGGTTCTTCAGGGCTTCTTCACCGACGTTGGGAATATCGCGGGTGATTTCTTCCTGACCCAGCTTGGTATCGCGGGCCATGACCTCGAATTCCTCGATATGGATCGAGGTGAACACGTCGTCGCGGACGATGCGTTCCGAGATCAGGATCGAATCTTCGAAGTTGTAGCCGTTCCAGGGCATGAACGCGACCAGAACGTTGCGGCCCAAGGCCAGCTCGCCCAGCTGAGTCGACGGGCCGTCGGCGATGATGTCACCCTTGCGGATGATGTCGCCCACCTTGACCAGCGGCTTCTGGGTGATGCAGGTGTTCTGGTTGGAACGCTGGAACTTCAACAGATTGTAGATGTCCACGCCCGATTCCGTCGCCGCCATGTCCTCGGTGGCGCGGATAACGACGCGGGTGGCGTCAACCTGATCGACGATGCCGGTACGCTTGGCGGTGATCGCCGCGCCCGAGTCACGCGCCACCGCCTGCTCCATGCCGGTGCCCACCAGGGGCGCCTCGGCGCGGATCAGCGGAACCGCCTGACGCTGCATGTTCGACCCCATCAAGGCGCGGTTGGCGTCATCGTTTTCCAGGAACGGAATGAGCGCAGCGGCAACCGACACCAATTGCTTGGGCGACACGTCGATCATGGTGATTTCGCCAGGCGGAACCATGACGAATTCGCCGGCCTGACGGCACGACACCAGATCGTGGACGAACCGGCCCTCGGCATCCAGGGTCGAGTTGGCCTGGGCGATGGTGTAGCGCCCTTCCTCGTTGGCCGACATGTACTGGACTTCGTCGGTCACCTTGCCGTCGATCACCTTACGGTACGGCGCCTCGATGAAGCCGTACTGGTTGACGCGGGCATAGGTGGCCAACGAGTTGATCAGACCGATATTCGGACCTTCGGGGGTTTCGATCGGGCAGATGCGGCCATAATGGGTGGGGTGCACGTCGCGGACTTCGAAGCCGGCGCGCTCGCGGGTCAAGCCCCCCGGGCCCAAGGCCGACAGGCGGCGCTTATGGGTGATTTCCGACAGCGGGTTGGTCTGATCCATGAACTGCGACAGCTGCGACGAGCCGAAGAATTCACGCACGGCGGCAGCCGCCGGCTTGGCATTGATCAGATCGTGCGGCATCACCGAATCGATGTCCACCGACGACATGCGCTCGCGGATGGCGCGCTCCATACGCAGCAGGCCGACGCGATACTGGTTTTCCATCAATTCGCCGACCGAACGGACACGACGGTTGCCCAGGTGATCGATGTCGTCGATCTCACCCTTGCCGTCCTTCAGTTCGACCAGGATTTTGATGACCGCCAGGATGTCGTCACGCCGCAGCACGCGCACCGTATCGGGCACGTCCTTTTCGGTGAAGTTCAGACGCGAGTTCATCTTGACGCGACCGACCGCCGACAGGTCATAGCGTTCTTCGTCGAAGAACAGACCCTGGAACAACGCCTCGGCGGTTTCCAAGGTCGGCGGCTCGCCCGGACGCATGACGCGGTAGATGTCGATCAGCGCTTCTTCACGCGACGAGTTCTTGTCCACCGACAAGGTGTTGCGGATGTACGGGCCGACATTGATGTGGTCGATGGCCAGACACGGCAACTCGGTGACGCCGAGCTTTTCCAGATCGGCCAGCACGGCGGCGGTCAGCTCGTGACCGGCTTCGATATAGATCTCGCCGGTCTTTTCGTTGATCAGATCCTCGGCGGCATACTGGCCGACCAGATCTTCCGGCAGCACCAGGATATCCTCGACGCCCTGCTCGCGCAGCTTCTTGCCCAAACGCGGGGTCATCTTGGCGCCGGCCTCGGCCACCTTCTCGCCGGTCTTGGCGTCAATCAGGTCATAGACCAGCTTGATGCCCTTCATGCGTTCGGGGGCGAAAGCCGTCTTCCAGCCCTTGGGGCCACGGGTATAGACGGTGGTTTCGTAGAAATAGTTGAGGATGTCCTCGGAGGTCATCCCCTTCAGCTCGGTCAGGTCGACCGGACGGCTGTCGGCCTTGCGCGACGCGCGCAAATCCTGGGTGGCGTTGTTGTCCAGCGCGTAAAGCAGCGTGGTCACCGGCAGCTTACGGCGCCGGTCGATGCGCACATAGACCAGATCCTTGGCGTCGAACTCGAAGTCCAGCCACGACCCGCGATAGGGAATGACGCGGGCGGCGAACAGGTACTTGCCCGACGAATGGGTCTTGCCCTTGTCGTGGTCGAAGAACACGCCGGGGGAACGGTGCATCTGCGAGACGATGACGCGCTCGGTGCCGTTGATGACGAAGGTGCCGTTGGCCGTCATCAGGGGCATGTCGCCCATATAGACGTCCTGCTCCTTGATGTCGCGGATGGACCGCGCACCGGTGTCTTCGTCGATATCCCACACCACCAGGCGCAGGGTCACCTTCAACGGCGCGGCGAAGGTCATGCCGCGCTGCTGACATTCTTCCACGTCGTATTTGGGCTGTTCCAGCTCGTACTTGACGAACTCAAGCGTGCCGCGTTCGGAAAAGTCCTTGATCGGGAAAACCGACTTGAAGACTTCCTGAAGGCCGACATTGGTGCGCTTTTCCGGCAATGTCTCCATTTGCAGGAAGTGATCGTAGGAACTTTTTTGTACCTCGATCAGGTTGGGCATCGGGGCCACGGTGGGAATGCGCCCGAAGCTTTTGCGAACACGCTTCCTTCCTGTGTAGGATTTAGCCATTGCCGCTCCTCGTCCTCATGTCGGTTTCGACCCTGGATTTAGGGCCGAGGGACGGGTCAAATCCCGTCCCCGGGAAAAAAACAAACGAATGACTGCCCACGGAATATGGCGGAAATAATGTCTCCGCCCGGCTGTTGCCAGCGCTTGGGGCATTTAACGTCACTTATTTAAGTGCCCGTAGGCACGTATAAGCGCCATTGGGCCAGGTAGCGGCGACGTTTTCCGTCACCGCTCCCGGCCCTATGACAAGACCTGACTGGCCTCGATTACTTGACGGCAACCTTGGCGCCGGCTTCTTCGAGAACCTTCTTGATCTTTTCGGCTTCGTCCTTGGACACGCCATCCTTGACGGTCTTCGGAGCGCCTTCGACCAGGTCCTTGGCTTCCTTCAGACCCAGGCCGGTGATGGCGCGGACTTCCTTAATCACGTTGATCTTCTTCTCACCGGCTTCGGTCAGAACGACTTCGAATTCGGTCTGCTCTTCAGCGGCCGGAGCGGCAGCGGCACCGGCAACAGCGGCGACGGCAACCGGAGCGGCGGCGGAAACGCCCCACTTCTCTTCCAGCAGCTTGGACAGCTCGGCGGCTTCCAGCACGGTCAGGGCGGACAGCTCGTCAACGAGCTTAGCGAGATCAGCCATTTGATACTCCTAATATTCAGCTTGAGTTCTGGGATGTGTTTACTTAAACGCTCACGCGGCGTCCTTGTCCGCCTTGGCCTTGAGCACCCGGGCCAACTGGCCAGCGGGGGCTTGCAGCACACCGGCGATACGGGTAGCGGGCGTGGAGATCATGCCAAGCAGCTTGCCGCGCAGCTCGTCCAAGGACGGCAGAGTGGCCAGAGCCTGAATGCCGGCAACGTCGAGACGCTGACCGCCCAAGGATCCACCCAGGATCTTCAGCTTGTCGTTGGTCTTGGCGAATTCGGCAGCGATCTTGGCGGCGGCGACCGGGTCCGCCGAGAAGGCGATAGCGGTCGGGCCGGTGAACAGATCGGCGATGTTCTCGTACGCAGTACCCTCAAGGGCGAGCTTGGTGAGACGGTTTTTGGTCACTTTGAAGCTGGCGCCAGCCGCGCGCATCTTGCCCCGCAAAGCGGTGATCTCGGCAACCGTCAGACCCGAATAATGGGTGACGACGACCAGACCGGCCCCTTCCAGAGTTCCATGCAGCGACCCGACCCACTCTTTCTTTTGTGTCCGGTCCACTTTCGTCTCCAAACAGCGATCCGGCGGACATTCCGCCGGAACATTGCCCTGTGGTCTCATCGACGGCGAACCGTCGATAAAACCGGTGGCCTGTCCCAGAAGCTTTCAGCCGAAACATTCCCAAAACGGGCTTGAAACGGGTTCACCTCTGTCTGCGTGGGCGGGGAACTTCCCTTTAAGCGGTGAGCGGCAAGCCGTTCATCGCACCGACGGTCTCGGACAGGTTGGGAGTTTCCGTCACCGGAAACCCCCGTTCCCCCCGCCGAAACGGGGGTAACTTTTGAAAAGCGCTAACTTTTACGCGTTAACGCTGGCGATGTCCAGCTTGACACCGACGCCCATGGTCGAGCTCAACGACACCTTCTTGACGTAGGTGCCCTTGGCGCCGGCCGGCTTGGCCTTGTTGATGGCGTCGATGAAAGCCTTGATGTTTTCCACCAGCTTGGCTTCGTCGAACGAGGCCTTGCCGACACCGGCATGAATGATACCGGCCTTCTCAACGCGGAACTGCACCTGACCGGCCTTGGCGGCGCGGATGGCTTCGGTCACGTTGGGGGTGACGGTGCCCAGCTTGGGGTTGGGCATCAGGTTGCGCGGGCCCAGGACTTTACCCAGACGACCGACGACACCCATCATGTCGGGGGTGGCGATGCAGCGATCGAAATCCATCATGCCGCCCTGGATCTGCTCCGCCAGGTCTTCGGCACCGACGATGTCGGCACCGGCCTTGCGGGCTTCCTCGGCCTTGTCGGCCTTGGCGAACACGGCCACGCGCACGGTCTTGCCGGTGCCGTTGGGCAGTTCGACGACGCCGCGGACCATCTGGTCGGCGTGACGGGGATCAACACCCAGGTTCATGGCCACTTCGATGGTTTCATCGAACTTGGACTTGGCACCGGACTTGATCAGCTTCACCGCTTCTTCAAGGGTGTAGAACTTGTTGGAGTCGACGCCTTCATAGGCGGACTTCAGACGCTTACCGAGCTTGGCCATGGGATTACTCCACCACCTTGAGGCCCATGGACCGGGCCGAACCGACGATCATGCTGGCGGCGCCGTCGATGTCGACTGCGTTCAAATCCACCATCTTCTTTTCGGCGATCTCACGGATCTGAGCCATGGTCACCTGACCCACGGTCGCCTTGCCCGGCGTCGTGGTACCCTTTTGAATGCCGGCGGCCTTCTTCAGGAAGTAGGTGACCGGCGGGGTCTTGGTGACATAGGTGAAGGTGCGGTCGGAAAAGGCGGTGATCACCACCGGAATCGGCATGCCGGCTTCCAGCTGCTGGGTGGCAGCGTTGAAGGACTTGCAGAATTCCATGATGTTCAGGCCGCGCTGACCCAGCGCCGGACCGATCGGCGGCGACGGATTGGCCTTGCCGGCCGGCACCTGAAGCTTGATATAGCCAATGACTTTCTTTGCCATTTTACCCTACCTCTGGTCGACAGAAGCTGGTGGTCCGGCCCATGGCTCGAGCCTCCCACCGCTTTTCACGCCTTGGGGACCATCCCCACGGCGAAAACGGAAGATACCGCCGACCATGACTGGCCGACGGCGCCTTCCGAAACCTTGATGCCTCAGACCTTCTCGACCTGGGCGTATTCCAATTCCACCGGGGTGGAGCGACCGAAGATCGACACCGCCACCTTGAGGCGGGCGCGCTCTTCGTCGACTTCTTCCACCATGCCGTTGAACGAGGTGAACGGGCCATCGCACACGCGAACCTGCTCGCCCACTTCGAAAACCACCGAGGGCTTCGGACGTTCGACGCCCTCTTGCACCTGCTGCATGATCCGCTCGGCCTCACGCTCGGTGATCGGCACCGGGCGGCCCTTGCCGCCGAGGAAGCCGGTGACCTTGGGCGTATTCTTGACCAAGTGCCAGGAATCGTCGGTCAATTCCATCTTCACCAGCACATAGCCGGGGAAGAACTTGCGCTCGGCATTGACCTTGGTGCCACGGCGGACTTCAACCACCTCTTCGGTCGGCACCAGGATCTGCTCGAACATCTCGGCCATGCCTTTTTGCTCGGCCTGTTCGCGGATCGACTGCGAAACCTTCTTCTCAAAACCGGAATAAACGTGAACCACGTACCAGCGGGCGGTCGCCATACTCAGCCTCCCAAACCGAAGACGAACTTGACGGCGGTGGCGAACACCTGATCCACCAGCAGGAAGAAGACAGCGGCTAAAACCACCATGACAAAAACCATCATGGTGGAAACCGTGGTTTCCTTGCGGCTGGGCCAAGTGACCTTGGCGGCTTCCTGCCGCACCTGCTTTACAAATTGGGCTGGCGACGTCTTAGCCATCATACTCTTATTCGGTTGATGCGCCGGGGCGCCTTAAAATGAACGTTCGGCTTGGCAGGAGTGGAGGGGCTCGAACCCCCAACCCCCGGTTTTGGAGACCGGTGCTCTACCAGTTGAGCTACACTCCTGCAACCGATGCGATCCAGGAAAAACCTGGGTTTCGCGCGGTCGGGCTTGGCCGAAGCCACGCCTTATACAGCCAGTCGGTGACCAACGCAACAGCGCTGGCCACCGATTGTTCACATTATTACTCGATGATCTTGGCGACGACGCCGGCGCCGACGGTACGACCGCCTTCACGGATGGCGAAGCGCAGGCCTTCGTCCATGGCGATCGGGGCGATCAACTGGACGGTCATCGACACGTTATCGCCCGGCATCACCATTTCGGTGCCTTCCGGCAGGTAAACCATGCCGGTGACGTCGGTGGTGCGGAAGTAGAACTGCGGGCGATAATTGGTGAAGAACGGGGTGTGACGACCGCCTTCTTCCTTGTTGAGGATGTAGGCCTCGGCGGTGAACTTGGTGTGCGGGGTGATCGAACCCGGAGCGGCCAGAACCTGACCGCGTTCCACGTCTTCACGCTTCACGCCGCGCAGCAGGGCGCCGATGTTGTCGCCGGCCTCACCCTGATCGAGCAGCTTGCGGAACATTTCCACGCCGGTGCAGGTGGTCTTGACGGTCGGCTTGATACCGACGATCTCGACTTCTTCACCCACCTTGACGACGCCGCGCTCGACGCGACCGGTCACCACGGTGCCACGGCCCGAGATCGAGAACACGTCTTCGATCGGCATCAGGAACGGCTTGTCCTTCGGACGTTCCGGCTGCGGGATGTACTTGTCGACTTCGGCCATCAGGGCCAGGATGGCGTCGCGGCCGATTTCCGGCTGCTTGTCTTCCAGGGCGCACAGGGCCGAACCACGGACGATCGGAATATCGTCGCCGGGGAAATCATAGCTGCTCAAGAGCTCGCGCACTTCCAGCTCGACCAGATCCAGCAGTTCCGGATCGTCGACCATGTCGCACTTGTTCATGAACACCACCAGGGCCGGCACGCCGACCTGACGGGCCAGCAGGATGTGCTCGCGGGTCTGGGGCATCGGGCCGTCGGCGGCCGACACCACCAGAATGCCGCCGTCCATCTGCGCCGCACCGGTGATCATGTTCTTCACATAGTCAGCGTGGCCGGGGCAATCGACGTGGGCGTAGTGGCGGTTGGCGGTCTCGTACTCGACGTGAGCGGTCGAGATGGTGATGCCACGGGCCTTCTCTTCCGGCGCCTTGTCGATCTGGTCGTAGGCGGTGAAGGTGGCGCCACCGGTTTCGGCCAACACCTTGGTGATGGCAGCGGTCAGCGAGGTCTTGCCATGGTCGACGTGACCGATGGTGCCGATATTGCAGTGAGGCTTATTACGCTCGAATTTTGCCTTAGCCATTTTAAACCCACCTGATCGGCGGCTGAAGCCGCGCTGGTCGTGCCGAAATTTACCCGAGAAAGGCGCGCCTCAATGGAGCGGGTGAAGGGAATCGAACCCTCGTCGTAAGCTTGGAAGGCTTCTGCTCTACCATTGAGCTACACCCGCTTCGCAAGCGCCCCACACCTCGCGGCAGACCCGAAAGTCCATCGCCCGGCCCGGAAGTGAATGGTGGAGGGGGTTGGATTTGAACCAACGTAGGGTTACCCCGGCAGATTTACAGTCTGCTGCCATTGACCGCTCGGCCACCCCTCCACACCGTCGCTGGCTGTTACACCGCGGCGACGGGAGAGCCGAAATATGGGAATTTTCGCGGCCTTGTCAACACGAAAAAGTAAGGCTACATGATTGTTCCGAAGGAGACACCATGAACCACCGGGAATCCCGCCATAAATCCGCCCCGCGCCGCGACCCGGCCAAAGGCGGCGAACGTCCCGCCAAACTGCCGTCAAACCAGCTTTGGCTGTATGGCGCGCACGCGGTGTTAGCGGCCCTGGCCAATAAAGAGCGAAAAATCCGCCGCATCGTGCTGACGGCGGAGGCGCTGCGCAGCCACGCGGCTTCCATACAGCGCGCGCGCGCCTTGCGTCCGCTGCCGGGTGAGGAAACGACCGAGCGGCAGGAACTGGACCGCCTGCTCCCCCCCGGCGCCGTGCACCAGGGGATCGCCGTTCTGGCCGAGCACCTGGACAGTCCCGGCATCGAGGACATCGGCCGGCTGGCGCAAAATCGTGATCACGCGGTGGTGATGGTGCTGGATCAGGTCACCGACCCGCACAATGTGGGCGCCATCTTGCGTTCCGCCGCCGCCTTCGGCGCCCTGGCGGTGGTGGTCACCGACCGCCACAGCCCCGAGGAAACCGGCACCCTGGCCAAATCGGCCTCGGGCGCGCTGGAAGTGATGCCGCTGGTCCGCGTCACTAACATGGTCCGCGCCCTGGAGCAGTTGAAGGAGGCCGGTTTCTGGACCGCCGGCTTGGCCGGCGAGGCGACGCAAACCCTGGCCCAGGCCAAATTGTCCGGCAAGATCGCCCTGGTCATGGGGGCGGAAGGCGAAGGCCTGCGCCGGCTGACGCGCGAACATTGCGACCATCTGGTCAAACTGCCCATGAGCGATCTGGTGGAAAGCTTGAACGTGTCGAATGCCGCCGCCATCTCGCTTTACGAACTGGCCCGCGATCAAGACCTTGCAGTGCCGCCCGCTTCCCACTAATTTCCCATCGCCTTTAGCGTCGTCTGGACGCCGCGCCGGTTTAGCTCAGCTGGTAGAGCACCTGATTTGTAATCAGGGGGTCGCGGGTTCGAACCCTGCAACCGGCACCATTTCCCCTAATTTTTTCAACGGGTTGCGACAGCGCGGCCGCGCCCTGAAGCGCGTTGCGCCGCCTTGTCCCCCGCCAGTCCCCCTTTATGCCCCGGCGCTGGGGTAGGTGGGCTGGTGGGCGCTTCGCTGCTGCGCGCGAAGGCGCGGTCATGGCAGGCGACCGAACCTGACCCATAGCGGGCATCCAGAGGGCACCGCGCGCCATGGCTTCCGAGACTGTCAAGCAGGGGCATTGCACATTCGCCATCCCAAATGGCGGTGGGTATCTCGCACTAAACACCTTTAGTTCTAGTTTTTGAGAGCAGGACGGCTGACAAAGGTCTATTGCCAGGCCGAGGGCCTCGCCGTATGATCTGCGCTCGTCACTGGGGAGTGGTAGCCTGCAACGCTCCATCAAAACTACTGCCTAGGTTGCACATGGATGCTTGGCTGCAACTTCGCTCTGCCACCCGAAGTGCCCACGAAGCGATGGAGCGTTTGCCGCGGCTCGCCCGCCTGTTCGCCGACGATTACCGCCGTGATGAGCTAGCCGCGCTGTTCCGCAGCCTGCTGGCCGTCCATGAGCCGCTCGAGGCAGCGCTGGCCGGGACCCCCGAGGCCGTTGCAATCGGCTATTGCCCCCGCTCACCATTGTTGGTCTCCGGTCTCGTCCGGCTGAGCGGCGGCGCAGGAATCTTCCCGCCATCCGTTCCGATACCCGCCTACCCATCGTCGGCATCCCGCATCGGGGCCTTCTACGTGATCGAAGGATCGATCCTCGGCGGTCAGGTCATCCGACGGCGGCTGGTGGAGCACTTCGGTGAAGACATCGCCGAGGCGCTCGCCTTCTACAGTCCCTATGGTGACGACGTCGGGGGGCAATGGATCCGGTTTCGCACGGTGCTGGCGCGGATAGTCGACGACAACGTGGCGATCCGCGAAGCCGAGTCGGCCGCCATTGCCACTTTCTCTGCTATTGGCGCACAGCTTGCTGGTCTTGAGGCCGTGGACAAACCGCACTGTATTCACAGGGGTAGTCGATGACTGTTTCCAACGTTGAGCGAACCGATCGCTGCGAGCAGGAAGCCATTCATGCGCCAGGACAGATCCAGCCCCATTGCGCCCTGTTGTGTCTGCGCTCTGCCGATCTGACTATCCTTGCGGCTAGCGCCAATTTCACAGCCCTGACGGGATGGCCCGCCACGGCCGGCATGCCGCTGGATGATTGCCTGCCGGTTGAGATATGCGCCAACATCCGTCGCTGGGGGGGCGAAGGACTCCACGCGGCTGACCTCTCCCTGTCGCTTCCAGGTGGGGCGCTGCCCCCCTTCGGGGCGCGGGTGAGTGTGCATCGCAAAGGGGATCGGGTGTTCTGCGAGATCGAACCCCATCTGGCGGTGGATGTCCTCGCCGAGGGCGCCAAGTTCGAGGAATTTCTCGCCTTTGTCCAGCGGGTTGTCGCGGAGATCCGCGATGCCGCCACGCTAGAAACCTTGGCCAAGCTGGTCGCCGACGGGGTTCGTCGGATAACCGGCTTCGAGCGAATCCTGGTCTACCGCTTCGACCAAGAGGGTCATGGCGAGGTGGTCGGCGAGAGCAAGGTCGCCGATTGGGACGAAGAGTTCCTAGCGTTTCATTTCCCGGCCGCCGACATTCCGCCTCAGGCCCGTGCCCTCTATTTGGAGGCGCCGCCCAGGCTGGCACCGGACCGAGATTATGTTCCGGTCGATATGGTGCCGGCGGTGGATCCCGAAAACGGCCGGCCATTCGACCTCGGCCGGTGCCACTGCCGCAGCCTCTCTCCCATCCACCGCCTCTACCAAAAGAACCTTGGCGTCAACGGATCCATGTCGACCTCGGTCATCGACGGTGGGCACCTCTGGGGCCTGATCGTTGGGCACCACCGCGCCCCGCATCGGGTGGCTATCTGGATTCGGCCGCTAGTCGAGATGCTGACCGACGCCTTTAGCATGCGCCTTCGTGCCACAGAAACCATAGATGAAAAGGAAGCGCGCGCCGTTCATGTGGCGTTGCACGCCCGGCTTTTAGAGCAGATAGCCGGTGCCGAAAATTTCATTACGCCGCTGTTAAACGGGGCGGTTAGGCTCACTGACGTATTCTTCGCCTCCAGCGGTGCTGCGGTGATCTATGAGGAAGACCACAGCGTTCCGACAAAAATACTCGCCGTCGGGGACGCCCCACCGGAGGATGCCATCTCCCGCCTCGCCCGCTATTGCAAGGACAATGCGGTCGATGGGGTCTTCGCCAGCCAGTGCATCTCAATGGAAGTGGAAGAGTTCACCGCCTACACCGCGACCGCCAGCGGCGTCTTGGCCATCGCAGTGGGAGACGCTGGCCAGGACATGATCCTGTGGTTCCGCCCGGAACAAGTTCTGGTCAAAGTGTGGGCCGGCGCCACACCCAGCGACGTCGACCGTCAGAAGCAATCTGGCAACTATTTTCCCCGCGAGTCTTTCGCCCGCTGGGTCACTGAGCAGCGCGGCCATTCCCGGCCCTGGCCGCAATGGAAGATCGATATCGCCCGGTCGCTGCGCACCGCCCTGAACGACGTGGTTTTGCGGCAAATGCGCACTATCCGCGTGCTCAACACCCAACTTGCCGAGAGTTCAGAGGCGAAATCCCGCTTTCTTGCCAATATGAGCCACGAAATCCGCACACCGATGAACGGCATCATCGGCATGACCCATCTGGCCCTTGCAGCCGAACTCCCGCCACGTCAGCGCGAAAACATCGAGACGATCCAGCGCTCGGCGCAGCGCCTAATGGGGATTATCAACGATGTACTCGATTTCTCGAAGATCGAGGCCGGGCAGTTGGTGATCGATCGCGGCGTGTTTGACCTTCAGCGCCTGCTCGACGACACCGTCGCCGTGGTCGCCGACCGGGCTAAGGCGAAGGGCCTGAAGATCTTCTTTCAGATCGAACGGGCGCTGCCTCGCTGCCTCGTCGGCGATGCGTTGCGGCTTGGCCAGATGCTGCTCAACTACGTCAACAACGCAGTCAAGTTCACCGAAGCTGGCCGGATCACCATCAGCGTGGAGATGGAAGAGGAGAACGCCGCAGGCATCATGCTGCGGGTGTCGGTGAGCGACACTGGCATCGGCCTCACAGCGGAGCAGCAGGCAGGGCTGTTCCAGTCGTTCCAGCAGGCCGACAGTTCGACCACCCGCCGTTTCGGGGGCACCGGCCTCGGACTAGCCATCACCAAGCAGCTGGCCATCCTGATGGGCGGCACCGTCGGGGTGAGCAGTGCCCCCGGCCAAGGCAGCACCTTCTGGTTCACGGTGCGAGTGGAAGCCAGCAGCGAGGAAGACTTGGCCGCCGAGCCGGGGGGCCCATCGTCCGGCGTCCTTGGCACTGACTTCGCCATTCTGGGCGGGACCAAAGTGCTGCTGGTCGAAGACGACGCCACCAACCAAATCGTGGCCAAGGGGCTACTGGAGGCGGCGGGTATGGCGGTCGATATCGCAGGCGACGGCGCTACCGCCATTTCCATGGTCGAGGACCACCCCGGCTACGAGATCGTTCTGATGGACATGCATATGCCGGTGATGGACGGCCTGGAGGCGACGTCCCGGCTAAGGGCGCAGCCCCGCTTCGCCGAGCTTCCCATCATTGCCATGACCGCCAACGCCATGGGACAACACCGGAGACAATGCCACGACGCCGGCATGGATGACTTTATCACTAAGCCGTTCGACCCGGACCAGCTCTATGCGATCATTCAGAAATGGGTGACTGGCGTCGGCGATGGGGAGCTCGCCAACACGCCGTCCACCCGGTCACAGGTGGGTGGCGGTCTGCACATCCCATCCTCCATTGCCGGCCTCAACGTCCGGGCCGGATTGCGCCGGGTGGCGGGACTGCGGGCGCTGTACCTTCGTTCCCTGCGCAGTTTTGCCGACCAGCAGGCCGATGTGGTCGAGCGGCTGCGTCGCTCCTTGGGCAAGGGCGACCGGGAGTGGTCCAGCCGCCTAGCCCACTCATTGAAGGGCGCGGCTGCGATGATCGATGCCGGCGAGGTCCAAGTATTAGCCGCAGCGATCGAGGCGGCGATCGATGGCGGCGAAACAGCTGGCGTGGCCGAGCAAGTTGACCGCCTGGAGGCCACTCTGGTGCCCACGCTCGGTGCCATTCGTGCCGCCATAGACAGCAATGAACAGTGAAGGAGGACAGTGATATGGCTTTGAAGCGGGCTGTGATCGTTGAGGACATTCGCCAGATCCGGGATCTGGTCCACATCGCACTGAACAGCTTCGGAATCGACGACATCGCCGAAGCCGGCAACGGCGAGGAGGCATTGGCCGCGCTCAGGGACGGCGGCGCCGACATCGTCATCATGGACTGGAAGATGGAGGTAATGGACGGGCTCGAATGCGCCCGACGCATTCGGGCGGGGATCGACGGGATCAACCCCCGACTGCCGATCGTCCTGCTAACATCCATGGGCGGCAAGGAGTCCGAGGCTGCCGCCTATGCGGCTGGAGTCGACCATTTCATGGAGAAGCCGTTCTCCCTCAGAAGCCTGAATGCCGGCGTGGCCAAGGTTTTGGGGCTCGCGGCCGCGCGGTGACAATGGCTGGAGCGGGCCGCCGCGCCGTCGTCGTCGAGGACGACGAGCAGATGCGGATCATCATCAGGACAGTCCTTGAGATGCTCGAGATCACCGACATCATAGAGGTCGGCGATGGCGACGCGGCGGTTTCGGCCCTGCAGGGCGGCAACGTCGATGTCGTCGTGATGGACTGGATGATGCCCGGTATGAACGGATTTGATTGCACGCGGGTGATCCGCTCAGGAGCGGTCGTCGGGCTCGATCCGAACGTGCCGATCGTCATGCTGACCGCGGTCACAGGTAGCGCAGAAAGGCGTGCGCTCGAAGCCGGTGCCAACATTTTCCTGAACAAGACCGCGTCGGTCAGGCGTCTGTTCGCCGAGATCAAGGGCGTTTTGGCGAGCAGCCCACACTGTCCCTGAAGCGAACTATTGGAGCCGTGGGCGCGCCTGATGGAATTTGGATGACCTGAGCAAAGCGATCACCAAGTTGAGGAACCAGCGGATCACCTGACCGCCGATACCAGCAAAATGGGGTAACGCCCGCCCGCATCAGACCCTTAAGATTCCCATGATCCAGGCGCCAGAACCGCCTGATGACCATTGATCCAATCAGCCCTACCGGTTTCACACCGGTGGGGCTTTTGCTTTTCTGGAGCCAAGCCATGACCACCCCCACACCGGACGGCAGCGATGCCGCCCCGCCCATCGCTATGCTTGCGGCGAAGTGCTGCGACCCCGGCGTCTCCCCCCGCGTCACCGTCATCGACTTCGCCGCCGTCTTGTCCGGCGGACCTGAGGTGCGCCGCGCGGCAACACCGACCGGCCCGGTGGTCGTGGTCAGCCACTTTGTCGCACAGGGCGTCCTGGGTGCGGCGGCGCACCACGGGCATTGCGGGGCTATGGTCGAGCGGGAGTACGTCGAAGAGGCCGTTGCCGCCCTGGGCGGGCTGATGGATGGCGCACCGGTCGAGCGCATCCTGGCCTTGCTGGGCGAGGCCGCCCGGCGAGGTCGGAACCGAGAACGACAAGACGCCTGAAACAGGCCGTTGGCAGTCCCGGGCCCGACCGTCGGCCGACGCGAGAGGCACGCAGGACCAGACCGCCACATCACATGGAGCCCCAGCGCCGACGGGTGCTGGGGCTGCCGTCTAGAGCATTTTCACATCGAGCGTCCATATCCGTCGTGGGCGAAGAAATTGGCGCATTCCTCGGGCGGAAACAGGTCGATGAGTTTTCCGATCACGTCCCATAAGGTGTTGATGGTGCGGGCTTGCGCCTTTCGCAGCAGGCTCTTGAGCTTGGCGAAGGCGAGCTCGATGGGATTGAGGTCTGGGGAGTAGGGCGGCAGATACCGCAGGGTGGCCCCTCGGGCTTCGATGAGTTGCTTGACCCCTGCCACCTTGTGGGCGGGCAGATTGTCCATTACGACGATGTCGCCGGGCCGCAAGGTCGGAGCCAGGACCTGCTCGACATAGGCCAGGAAGATCGCGCCATTCATCGCCTTGTCGATGACGAAGGGGGCGGAGATTCCGTCATGCCGGAGCGCCCCGACGAAGGTGGTCATTTTCCAATGACCGTGCGGCACCGCAGCCAGCAGCCGCTGACCGCGCGGCGCCCGTCCGTAGCGCCGGGTCATGTTGGTCGATGCCCCGGTTTCATCAAGGAAGACCAAGCGGGTTGGGTCCAGCGCCGGCTGCTCGGCTCGCCAGGCGATGCGTCCTTCGGCTACGTCGGGACGTTCCTGCTCGGCAGCATGCGCACTCTTTTTTTCAGACTGAGGTCGAGCCGCTCAAGCGTGTTCCACAGGCCGCCGACGCTGATCGACACGCCCAATTCGGCCAGAACCCAGGCGCGCAACTCAGCCAGCGTGGCATCGGGCTCGACCTTGATCTGCGCCTGCAACGCCTCAAGGTGAGCCGCCAGCTTCTGTCCTGGCCGCCCAGGCCGTGGCTTCACCGTCGTCTCGCCGGTGGCCCGGCGGCGGCCTTGGGCCTTGTAGATGTACGAAACGCTCACCCGGAACAGCGGCGCCACCTCGTAGGCGCTCATGCCGCTGTCCACAGCCGCCAAAACTCTATCGCGCAAGTCCTGAGAATAGGACTGCCCTGAGCGCCACGTCATCGCATCATCCTCGGGAGCGTTGTTACCGAAGATGTTGAATCACAAAATGACCTCAGGGGGAATCCTCTACCGATTCCGCTCGGCGTGAAACCGCTCTAAGACCGTCCGTCCCAGCCACATCGGCTTGGCCAAAGCACGCAACGGCGAGCATCATTCTCTCCGCGGCTAAACGTCTGCTTTCTACATGTCGCTGACGGAGGGGCACCGGCCTCGCCAAAGTTGACGGCATGGCGTAATTGGTGAGGTGGAAGGCCCCGATAGGGCCTTCCGCGCGCCATGATCTACGCAGCCACCTCTGTTTCTGCCTGGTTTGCACCCATCAGGCGGCCATAGTCGATAGCATAGAACCTGCCCTTGGTGATGTTCATGCTTGCGATAGTCACCCGGTAGGTGAGTTTGTCGCGGGCTTCTGTCCTCAACATTCCGTGTGACCGGATGACCTTGGCAGCTTGATTGATGGGGGTGTTTCCGCACGCTTCGCGCATACCAACTTCGTCCAGCAGCAGCAAGCCACGATGCAACAAGCCGCGACGGGGCATGTTAGCACGCCTGGGTTGCCCTGCCGGCGCATCGGTGCTGATGATCTGGCTACGGTACCGAAGAACGAAGTCGCGCAATCCCTCTAATACCGTCTCTTCGTCCGATTCTCGCGGCATATTGGTCAGCCACGCTTCGACGGTATCGGTCAGTGCCATCACGAACTCGTCGTTCGTTAAGGGCAGAATGTCCAGGGCGATGGCGGTAAGGCCAACACCGCAGAGAAAGCCGAAGCGGCGGAGTGCGCGTTTGGTGGCTGGGGTAAGGGTGAACCCTTTTTCAGCCAAATCAGCCAAAAGCAGTTCGTGGTAGTGCTTCACATCATCGGCGAAGTGTTGTTCGAGCGTTTTCTTGGTCTGGAAAGCCGTCAGCATCTCTTGGGCGAAGGCCGGACCGGCACTGCCATAGCACTTCCCCAGATTTTGCTTGAGGGCTTCAGCATGGGTGCGCCGCTCATCTGCTGAGAGATTATCCCTGATGGGAAGCTCCCCCACGGGGACGTCCAGCATACGGATCAGTTCGCCTGTCTTGGCCGTGCGCTGCTCCACCTCCTGGATACGTTCCGCCATGCCGATCTCTCCAGACGACAGCACCAGGGTCGACCACTTGTGTTGTTTCCGTGCTTCCCCGGTTTCGGTCATGCGGAACTTGCCTTGACCGCCCACGCAATTGTAGATGCTGATGGCCGCTTCCACGTTGGAGCCCAGTTCGTCGATGGCCATGCCCATGCCGTTGTAGGCTGCCATCATCGCTTCCATGCCGTTTGCTGTGCTGTTCCATCGCTCGATCAGCCCTGCGCGACCAGCGCCATACTGGGGGTCGGATCCACATCCCCACACCGAAGCGAAGCCTTGCAGGGCAAGGGTTTTGCCGGTGGAGGATGGTCCATACAGGTTGAGGCCGAAGTTATCGATCCCGGCAGCATTGAGAAAGGGAGCGCCGAGAGACGCCACGCACGCCAGGACCAGACCTGTGTTGCCCTTCATACCAGCGATGTGGGCCTTCCACTCTTCGAGAGTGCCTGCCTGTTCGTACGCTTTATGGGCAGGGGTTGTAATCTTCGGCTGGAACAAGATGGGTCCAACCTGTTCGGCCTCACTGGCGTTCGGGTAAAGTGTAATTCCGGGCAGCAGGAAGCCGAGGCGCTCCTCGCCATTGGCGCCAGGATGGCTGAACAAACCCAGACGGTCCATGATCCGCACGATGGGCAGGTCGTCGAGTGCAGCGCATTGCACAAGATAGGAGGCAAAGATTCCTTGAGAGCCCGGGGCGATGATCAAGCCGCCGTTGGCCAACTGGCTCACGTACTCGCGTTGGTTCAGCCAACTGATAAAGGGAATCTGGTGGGTCTTCCAGATGCCGTCCGGGTTCAGGTGCGCGACCAACAGGGTCCAACTCTCGCTGGCGAAGTCTCGCCCCCTTGCCAGAGCGATGGTCGGGGTCGCTGTGATGCGGCTTTTATCGTAGTAAACACCGTCACAGGCGACGGTGAAGCCGGCAGGCGTAATGGCCTGGGTGATGTCGGTGGGGATGAGATTGTGCATGTGTGATCCTTGCCGTCGAGTTCCATCGTCCGCTCGGCATTGCCGGCGGCTAGAAGCTGCACTCGGATCGAAACCTGTGTGATCTCTGGGATCACCGCTGACGATGTTGCTTGGGGGGCGGCAAGGATCTTTTTCGGGTTCGCACCAGCTTTGCCAAAGGCGCCACTGGCGAGATGACAGCCGTCCAATAGAATAGGGTGCCCAACCACGCACACATCTGGTCGCTCAAGCAACGATCTTAATGCTGCGTATTCATTAAAGCACGCACCTCGTAGCTCCGTCAAGATGGATATTGACCGTCACCCCAGGAATTTCCACGGACCTTCCCCCGGGTGGAAGAGGCTGCTGTGCTGGCGCCATTTGAGCTTCCCCGGTTTCCCCGGTTTCCCCGGTTTCCCCGCCCCCGGCCTGCACATGGGCAAGGTATCCGGGCCCACTCAGGAGCAGGCGGCCAGCCTCTCTCTGTACGCGGAAACCGGGGGAACCAGGGATCGCCATGAGGATCAAGGCCTGCCTGTGTATCTTGCTGGGGAAAGGGCCGTGGAACGTTGCGGGATGCAGTTGACGGCACCCACCGTCAAAAGAGGGAAGCGAGCTCTCCGGACCCCGGTCCGCGCGGAGATCACGCCACGCTCCGAACCGCGCCCAGCACGCGGCGCAGCGTTGCCTCATCGGTCAGGGGCGGAACCCGCACTGTCGCCACACCTATGACAATTTCGATCGGCCCACTCGGCGGTGCGGCGACGATCGCCTCCGGCGCCGCCGTCACCGTAATCGGCACGAAAGCGGACAGCGGCTCCGACACCCCCATCGCCGACCGAAATTCTCGCCGCCAGCTGGACAGTTGGTTCGGATGCAGGCCATGCCGCCGCGCCACCGCATTGACCATCGCATTCGGCGTCAGGCTCTCTGCAACGATCCGCGCTTTCTGCTCAGGCGTCCAGCGCCGACGCCGCTCCGGGCCGGTCAGAACCTCGGCACGACGGCAAGTTTGCTCAGTAATTTGCAAATTACTTGGGTAACAATCCACCGTATCCTCCCTCTCTGGGAGGCGATTCAGCCAGATGCCGACAACCCGATCAATGTGCGGTCAGCTTGTCGCTTACGTATCAACGCCGTATCCGGCATCGGCCAGCACCACTCCCGGCGCCACGCCCTCGGCCAGGGCAGCGCGGACCTGCTCCAGGGCGATCTGCGGCTTGGTGCGGAATGTGACGTCGTCGGGCACGCCCGCCCTGTGGCGCCGCGCCGGGTCCGATGCCCAGCCCTCGGGCAGATAGAGGCGGTAGGCGATGGGCAGGCTGGCATGGTCATTGGCTACCGACAGCGTCACCGCCACCTGTCCGAGATGATGACCCGATACGGGGGCCATCCCGTCCTGCTGGACGCCGACCATAGCCCTGCCGTCGCCTCCCTGGTGCCGGAACTGGCCGAAGCCAGCCTGCTGGACCTGACGCCCTTCTTCCCAACCAAGCCCAAACTGCCCTAATCATCCCCTTCCTCCCCCGAAAGCGGTCCACAGCTAGAAACGCACCGTCCCATGGTCCGGGCAGTGTGACGGCGATTTTTCGCTGTGGACCAGCCCGGTGCGCAGCAAACCCTGACCTTTCAGGCCGTTCTCGACCATGGCCATGGTCGCCATGTCGGCTTTCGTCATGGCGGGTCTTTCAGTCCCTAACCGAGTGTGGTCCCCGGCTAGTCCCCGGGGGATGGTGGTGGACGGTAATAGGGTCAGTGTGGTAATGGGGGGCAAGCCGACCGATGCATACATAGGATCGCGGCAGAACACAGCTCGTGGTCATGCCCTTTGGGCATGAGGTGATCGTTCGGTTCCTCGATTTTGTAATCAGGGGGTCGCGGGTTCGAACCCTGCAACCGGCACCAAGCTTTTCAAGGGCTTAGCGTTCATTCGCTAGGTCCTTGAGCATTTCAGAGGTCAATATAGGGTAACAAAACTTAGGTAACTTTGGCGGAAGAGATGGCTCGATCCGCGACGATTTCGGAGCGCGCACCACCCCCATGTCGCCAAAATACCACTTGCACCATCTTTAAATCCGCATTAGCCACCTCGGCTGGGTTGTGGAACGGAAGATATTTCCGTAAGTTTCGCACCAACCGAGTCGTGTTCGACCTTAACGCATTGGAATAATTATGGCCCGTTCCACCCCACTTGAAGACATCCGCAACATCGGGATCATCGCTCACGTCGACGCGGGCAAGACCACGACGACCGAGCGCATTCTCTATTACACCGGTCGCAAGCACACGATCGTCGACATTCACGACACCAAGGACCTGAAGTCGTCGACCACGACCGACTATCTGGAGCAGGAACAAAAGCGCGGCATCACCATCCAGAGCGCCGCCGTCTCTGCATTTTGGCGTGACAAGAAGATCAACGTCATCGACACCCCCGGCCACGTCGACTTCACCATCGAAGTGAACCGTTCGCTTCGCGTCCTCGACGGTGCGGTGGTCGTGTTCGACGGCGTCGCCGGCGTCGAGCCGCAATCCGAAACCAATTGGCGGCTGGCCGACAATTACAACGTGCCGCGCCTTTGCTACGTCAACAAGATGGACCGCTCCGGCGCCAATTTCCGTCGTTGCGTCGATATGATTCGTAACCGCCTGGGCGCCCGCCCGCTGGTTTACCAAGTGCCGCTGGGGTCGGAAGACAATTTCCGCGGCATGGTCGACCTGGTCGAGATGAAGGCCCTGGTTTGGTTCACCGACGACAAGGACGCCCAGTGGGAAGTCTGGCCGGTCACCGACGACCTCGCCCAGAAACTCAACATCACGGTGAAGGAAGACCTCGACAGCCTGGCCGCCATTCCGGCGCTCCGCCAGGAACTGGTCGACACCGCGCTGGAGCAGGACGAAGCCTTGATGGAGGCCTATCTGGAGACCGGCGAAGACCCGACCCCGGATCAACTGCGTGCCTGCATCCGCAAGGGCACCCTCAGCAGCGCCTTCACCCCCGTCCTCTGCGGTTCCTCCTACAAGAACAAGGGCGTTCAGCAGGTTCTCGACGCCGTCGTCGATCTGCTGCCGGCCCCGACCGACGTCGAATCGATCAAGACCGTCGATGTCGACGGTGAACCCAATGGCGAACGCACCTGCTCGGACGACGAGCCCTTCTCCGCCCTGGCCTTCAAGGTCATCAACGACGCCTATGGCGCGCTGACCTTCATCCGCGTCTATTCCGGCGTGCTGACCAAAGGCGCCTCGGTCATGAACTCGACCCGCGGCAAGCGCGAGAAGATCGGCCGCATGGTCGAAATGTTCGCCAAGGAACCCCATCCGATCGAAGAGGCCCGGGCCGGTGACATCGTCGCGCTGGTGTCGTTGTCGGAAACCGAAACCGGCGACACGCTGTGCGATACCTCGAACCAGGTCATCCTGGAACGCATGCGTTTCCCCGAGCCGGTGATCAGCGTCTCGGTCGAGGCGAAGACCAAGAACGACCAAGAGAAGTTCGGCATGGCGCTCGGCAAGATGGTCCGCGCCGATCCCTCGCTGCGCCTGGAAACCGACCGTGAAACCGGTCAGACCATCCTGCGCGGCATGGGCGAATTGCATCTCGAAGTCACCCTCGACCGCATGCGGACCGAGTTCGGCGTCGAAGGCAACATGGGCAAGCCGCAGGTCGCCTATCGCGAAACCATCACCCAGAGCTTCACCCACACCTACACCCACAAGAAGCAGACGGGCGGTTCCGGCCAGTTCGCCGAAGTGAAGATCACCTTCGCGCCGCAAGAACGCGGTGAGGGCTTCAAGTTCATCGACGAAACGGTTGGCGGTTCGGTCCCCAAGGAATACGTGCCGTCGGTGGGTAAGGGCCTGGAGCTCCAGAAGGAAGACGGCGTGCTGGCCGGTTATCCGACCATCGATTTCAGCGCGACCCTGGTCGACGGAAAGTATCACGACGTCGATTCCAACGCGCTGACCTTCGAAATCGCCGCCAAGGCCTGCTTCCGTGAAGGCATCAAGCGTTGTGCGCCGGTGCTGCTCGAACCGATGATGAAGGTCGAAGTGGTTTCGTCCGAAGATTATCTGGGCGATATCATCGGCGACATCAACCGCCGTCGCGGCATGGTGCAGGGCCAGTCGGAGCGCGGCCACAACATCGCCGTCGAAGCGATCGTGCCGCTGTCCGAGATGTTCGGCTATATCGGCCATCTCCGTGGCATGACCTCGGGCCGCGCCTCCTACACCATGGAGTTCGCGCGCTATGAACCGGTGCCGAGGCAGGTAGCCGACGAGATCATCGCCAAGAATACGGGGGCGACCGCCTCCTAATCTCGAGATCTGAAAAGCTGAGGATGGGCCCCGTTCGCGAGAACGGGGCCCAATTCATTGGGGAAGCACCGGAGAGCGGAAGCCCGGCTCAGCTCTGTTGCGGAAATTGGGAAATCACAAATATCCGCCGATCATCACTGAAAAATAAATCACCAAAATCAACATATCAAAAACACACATTTCCAAAAAAATAACCCACACAACAATTGTCCAGTTTCCGACAATTGTGGCAAAGCATACAAATAATTGGCACTATTATATTTAATAGTACTAAGCATATTTACCGTATACTCTGTCATTGACGGCATACAATGATGTTGTGCCTGATCGGTGTGTCTGTCGCAATAAACGACATGACGCGCCATGGAGAATGACATGAGCAAATCCCAAGCCTTTTTCGACCGCCTTATCGTTGCCAGCCAGGGCGTCAGCAGCGCCGAGCGTCAGGCCGAAGCCCGGGTCAGAACCAACGATTTTTTCAATCTGGGCAGCAAGGAACTGAAGGGTGAGGGAGCCTTTGCCGCTGCCAAGGAAGCCGAGGCGGAAATCCAGGGATTGCGCGCCGCCGCCAGCCAGGATGGTAACGCCCCCCTGATCGAGGTCTACGATGCCGCCCTCACGGTTTTCACCACGGTGATCGCCAGCAAGGCCGCCTGAATCTTTCAGGACACGGCGATGAAAGGCCGCCTGACACCGGGCGGCCTTTTTGGTTCAGCCCCGGTTCAGCCTCCCCCCTCTATGCTGACGCTGAAACCTTCCGTTACCGAAGGTAGCGACCACCGACATCGGCGCGTTACAATCGTCGCCTAAGGTGACCGATATCCGGCAGCGCCGGAATATTCGACGTCATCAATCCGGGGAGAGGGAACGTGCAGAACATTCGGTTAGCGCTGTGGGGCCTGCTGCTGCTGCCCAGCACCCTCTGGCTGGCCATCGAGCCGCAAATCTTCAGCGCCGACAGCTATTTCGCCCTGCGCGGCTTTCTGGTGCAGTACAGCGGTATCATCGCCATGGCGGCCATGAGCGTGGCCATGATCCTGGCCCTGCGCCCACGCTGGCCGGAAAAGTGGCTGGGCGGCCTCGACAAGATGTACCGCCTGCACAAATGGCTGGGGATCACCGGTCTGGTCGCCGCCATCATCCACTGGCTGTGGGCGCAGGGAACCAAATGGGCGGTGGGCTGGGGCTGGCTGGAGCGTCCGCAGCGCGGCCCGCGCCCCATCCCCGACACGCTCATCGAGCAGACCTTTAACGCCTGGCGCGGTTTCGCCGAAGGCGTCGGCGAATGGGTGTTTTATGCCGCCGCCTTGCTGATCGTGCTGGCCTTGCTCAAGCGCTTCCCCTATCGCCTGTTCTTCAAGACCCATCGCCTGCTGGCCGTCGCCTATCTGGCCCTGGCCTTCCATGCGGTGGTGCTGACCAAATTCAGCTATTGGACCACCCCCCTGGGCCTGATCATGGCGGCCCTGATCGCTTATGGCAGTTGGGCGGCCGTCATCGTCTTGCTGCGCCGGGTGGCGGTGGACCGGCAGGTCAAGGGTAGCATCGCCGCCTTGCATTACTTCCCCGACATCCGCGTGCTGGAAGCCGAAATCGCCATCCCCCAGGGCTGGCCTGGGCACAAGGCCGGGCAATTCGCCTTCGCCACCTCCGACACAGCGGAAGGCGCCCATCCCTATACCATCGCCTCTGCCTGGAACCCCGCCGCGCCGCGCATCCGCTTCGTCGTCAAGGAGTTGGGCGACCACACCCAACGTCTGCGCCAGACACTAAAGGTGGGGCAAGAGGTCAAGATCGAGGGCCCCTATGGCTGCTTCACCTTCGACGATTCTTGCCCGCGGCAAATCTGGGTGGGCGGCGGCATCGGCATCACCCCGTTCATCGCCCGCATGCAGCATCTGGCGGCCAGCCGCCCGGACCAGCGCCAGGAAATCGACCTGTTCCACACCACCGCCGATTACGATGCCGAGGCCATTGCCCGGCTAAGCCAAGATGCCGAGGCCGCCGGCATCCGCCTGCATGTGCTGGTCGATGGCCGTGATGGCCGCCTGAACGGTGACCGCATCCGCCAGTTGGTGCCCGGCTGGCGCGAGGCCAGCATCTGGTTTTGCGGTCCGGCGGGGTTCGGACAAGCCCTGCGCCAGGATTTCGCGGATCACGGCTTGGCGGTGAAACGGCGCTTCCATCAGGAATTGTTTGCCATGCGGTAAAGAAAAAGGAGGGTGTCGCCACCCTCCTTTTTCATGCGGCGATTATGCCGATATCACACATCCAGATTGGACACCTTGAGCGCATTGGTCTGGATGAAGTCTCGGCGCGGTTCGACCACGTCGCCCATCAGGGTCGAGAACACCTCTTCCGCCTCGTCCACATGGGCGACCTTGACTTGCAGCAAGGTCCGCGCCTGCGGGTCCAAGGTGGTTTCCCACAGCTGTTCCGGGTTCATTTCCCCCAAGCCTTTATAGCGCTGGATGGAAATGCCGCGCTTGCCCTGTTCCATGATCGCCGTGACCAAGGCCACCGGGCCGTCGATGCGGGTTTCGCGTTCCTTCACCAGCAGGCTGGCGGCGATGGAGAAGCTTTCGCGCAGGGTCACCGCCAGTTCGGCCAGTTTGCGTGCCTCTTGCGAGCGCATGATGGCGGCGTCCAGGGTGTGGGTTTCGGTGACGCCGCGCAAGGTGCGGGCAAAGCACAGCCCCTCGCCTTCCGCCCACGTGCCGTGCCAGCCCTGTTCCAACTGGGTTTCCAGGCCGTTCAGACGCGCCGCCAGGGTTTCCGCCATGGCCGCCCCGGCCACCGCGTCGGTCAGCAGCGTCGGCGACAAGGCACCGGCGATAGCCGCCTGTTCCACCAGCTTCAAGGGCGCACGCCGGGTCAAGGGCGTCACCAGATTGCGCACGGTCCGCGCGGTTTCGGCCAAGGCGCGCAGGTCGGCGCCGCCCACCTGGGCGCCGCTGCCCAGGCGCAGCACCGCGTCGTTGAGACCGCCGTCGAGGAGATATTCCTCCATCGCCCGCTCGTCCTTCAGATAGACCTCGGATTGGCCGCGCTTGGCCCGATAAAGCGGCGGCTGGGCGATGTACAGATAACCGCGCTCGATGATTTCCGGCATCTGGCGGAAGAAGAAGGTCAAAAGCAGCGTGCGGATGTGGGAACCGTCGACGTCCGCGTCAGTCATGATGATGATTTTGTGGTAACGGGTCTTGTCGGCGTTGAAATCCTCGCGCCCGATGCCGGTACCCAGGGCGGCGATCAGGGTGCCGATTTCCGCCGAGGACAGCATCTTGTCGAAGCGGGCGCGCTCCACGTTCAGGATCTTGCCCTTCAATGGCAAGATCGCCTGATTGGCGCGGTTGCGCCCCTGCTTGGCCGAGCCACCGGCCGAGTCACCCTCGACGATGAACAATTCGGACAAAGCCGGGTCGCGTTCCTGGCAATCGGCCAGCTTGCCGGGCAGCGTGGCGATGTCCAGCACGCCCTTGCGCCGGGTCAGTTCGCGCGCCTTGCGGGCGGCCTCGCGGGCGGCGGCGGCTTCGACCACCTTGGTCACCACCTTGCGGGCTTCCTGCGGGTGTTCCTCGAACCATTCGGCCAGCTTTTCGCCGACGACGTTCTCCACCACCGGGCGCACTTCCGAGCTGACCAGCTTGTCCTTGGTCTGGCTGCTGAACTTGGGGTCAGGCACCTTGACCGACAGCACGCAGGTCAGCCCCTCGCGCATGTCGTCGCCGTTCAGCGCCACTTTTTCCTTTTTGGCGATGCCCGATTCGTTGGCGTAGGTGTTGATGGTGCGGGTCAGCGCGGCGCGGAAACCGGCCAGATGGGTGCCGCCATCACGCTGCGGGATGTTGTTGGTGAAGCACAACTGGGTCTCGTGGTAGCTGTCGCACCATTCCATCGCCACTTCCACGGTGATGCCGTCCTTTTCGCCCGCCACGGCGATGGGCGGGGCATGCAAGGCGGTCTTCGAGCGGTCGAGATAATGGACGAAGGCCTCGATGCCGCCTTCGTAATGCAGCTCGGTCACCACCTCTTCCGGATGACGTTGGTCGCGCAACCACAGCCGCACGCCGGAATTGAGGAAGGCCAGCTCGCGCAGGCGGTGTTCCAAGGTGGCGAAGTCGAATTCGGTCTTGGTGAAGATGGTGGTGCTGGGCAGGAAGGTTACTTCGGTGCCGCTTTTGTCGGACGGGCCGACCAGCTTCAACGGCGCCACCGCGTCGCCCATGTGGAACCGCATGGTGTGCTCGTGCCCCGAGCGCCAGATGCGCAGATCGAGGAATTCGGACAACGCGTTGACCACCGACACGCCGACGCCGTGCAGACCGCCCGACACCTTATAGGAGTTCTGGTCGAACTTACCGCCGGCATGCAGCTGGGTCATGATGACCTCGGCGGCGGAAACCCCTTCTTCCTTGTGGATGTCGGTGGGGATGCCGCGCCCGTTGTCGCGCACGGTGCACGAGCCGTCGGCGTTCAGCACCACTTCCACCAGATTGGCGTAACCGGCCAAGGCCTCGTCGATGGCGTTGTCGACCACTTCATAGACCATGTGATGCAGGCCCGAGCCGTCGTCAGTGTCGCCGATATACATGCCCGGCCGCTTGCGCACCGCGTCGAGGCCGCGCAATACCTTGATGGAATCGGCGCCATATTCTTCAGCAGTGGGGTTGGGGTTCACGGGCTCGGTCATGATGCTTCCTTAGGTTGCGGGTTGGACCGAGGCATCGGCCACCCGGAAAAACTGTGCTCTGTCACCCAGACCGGCGAACATGGATTCGTCGGTGCCGGTCATCCAGCTTTGGGCATTGAGCCCGGCCAGTTCGTCGAACAAGGCGAGACGGCGCGTCTCGTCCAGATGCGCCACCACCTCGTCCAACAGCAGAAGCGGCGCCAGGCCGCTTAATTCGGTCCTCACACGGGCCTGGGCCAGGACGATGGACACCAGAACCGCCTTTTGTTCCCCGGTCGAGCATTGCCCCGCCGGCATATCCTTGCCGCCATGGCGCACCGCCAGATCGGAACGGTGCGGCCCCAAGGTGGCGCCGCCGGCGGCGGTATCACGCCCACGCAGCCGCGCCAGAGCTTGGCGGAAACGCTCCTCGGCCTCGGCCTCGGGCAGGGTCGCCGCCCAATCCTCGATCTCGCCGCCCAGGCTGAGATGGGCAGCGGGAAAAGCGCCGATGCCCAACCGGCAAGCCGCATCCAGACGCGTCACCGCCGCCACCCGGGCCTTGGCCACCGCCACACCGTGGCGCGCCATGCCCTCTTCCAGCACCGTCAACCATTTGCCATCGGCACCGCCGGCCCGCAACAGCCGCGAGCGTTCGCGCATGGCATGTTCGTAAGCGCCTGACCGCGCCGCGTGACCTTCATCCTGCCCCAACACCAGCCGGTCGAGAAAACGCCTGCGACCGCCGGCACCTTCGATGAACAGCCGATCCATCGCCGGGGTCAGCCACAGGGCTGAAACCAGACCGGCCAGATTACGCGCCTTGGCCGGCTGGCCGTCGATGCGGATGGTCCGGCGCTCGGAAGCGCCTTCGCGCCCGGTACCGATTTCCACCTGCCCGGCCGGACCGTCGAGAACCGCCGCCACCGCCCAGGCCGGCGACAGGCTGCCGTGTCGTCCGACCTCGGCCAAGGCGGCCCGACGCATGCCCCGACCCGGGGCCAGGAAAGACAAAGCCTCCAACACATTGGTCTTGCCCGCCCCGTTGGCGCCGGTCAGCACCACCGGGCGGCTGTCGGTTTCCGTGCGCATGCGGACGTAACAGCGAAAGTCGGTCAAGGTCAGGCGGCGCACCGCCAGACGCGACGACAGTTCAGGTTGGTCCACGCTGTCGCCGGTCACACCCGCATGGGCATCAGGACATAGATGGCTCCGGCGTTGACGCCATCGCGCACCACGGTCGGGCTGGCTGCGTCGGCCATGGAGAAGCAGGCCTTGTCGCCCTCGACCTGCCCCAGGATGTCGAGCAGGTAGCGCGAGTTGAAGCCGATTTCCAACGGCGTCGACTCGTACTGCGCCTCGATTTCCTCGGTGGCGCTGCCGTTTTCCGGGCTCGAGGCCGACAGCGTCACCGTGCCCTTTTCCAAGGACAGCTTGATGGCCCGGCTTTTCTCGGTGGAAATGGCGGAAACGCGGTCCACCGCCTGGGCGAAGGACTTGACGTCCACGTCCAGTTGCTTGTCGTTGTCGGCGGGGATGACCCGTTCGTAATCGGGGAAGGTGCCGTCGATCAGCTTGCTGGTCAGCACCGCGTCGGCGAAGGCGAAACGCAGCTTGGTTTCCGACAGCGACACGGTGACTTCGCCCTCGGTCTCGTCGATCAGCTTGCGCATTTCCTGCACGGTCTTGCGCGGAATGATGACACCGGGCATGCCGGCGGCGCCTTCCGGCAGGGTCACTTCCACTCGGGCCAGACGATGGCCGTCGGTGGCCACCGCGCGCAGCACCTCGCCGCCGGGCGTGGTCGCCGCGTGCAGATAGATGCCGTTCAGATAATAGCGGGTTTCCTCGGTGGAAATAGCGAAGCGGGTGCGGTCCACCAGCGCCTTCAACTCGGCGGCGGTCAGGCAGAAGGTGAACGGCAGTTCGCCGCCCGACAGCACCGGGAAATCCTCGACCGGCAGGCACGACAGCGTGAACTTCGACCGCCCGGACCGCAGGGTCATCAGGCCGGTATCGGCATCGTGCTCGATTTCCACCTGGGATCCGTCGGGCAGCTTGCGGACGATCTCATAGAAGGTGTGGGCAGGCGCGGTGGTCGCCCCCGGACGCGACACGTCGGCGGGCGCCGTCTCGATGATGTCCAGGTCCATGTCGGTGGCGTTCAGGCTCAGGCTGCCGGGGCGGCCTTCCAGCTTGACGTTGGACAGGATCGGAATGGTGTTGCGACGCTCGACGACGCTTTGCACATGGGCCAGAGACTTCAGCAGCTGGGCGCGCTCAATGGTCAGTTTCATGGCGACGGACGGACCCCTCGTAAATGGCCCGGCAGTATATCACAGGGAATGTGGCGGCAAAGCCCTTTTACCCTTGCAGCATGCGCCGCAACAGCTCGACATCCTCGGAAAAGCCCTGATCGGAAGACCGCAGTTCCTCGATCTTCTTGACCGCGTGCATGACCGTGGTGTGATCGCGGCCACCGAACTTGCGCCCGATTTCCGGCAACGACCGGCTGGTCAGTTGCTTGGCCAGATACATGGCCACCTGACGCGGGCGGGCCACCTGACGCGACCGCCGGGCCGAGGACATTTCCGCCAGCTTGATGTTGAAGTGCTCGGCCACCCGCTTCTGAATTTCTTCAATGGTGATGCGGCGGTCCGACGCCTTCAACAGGTCGTGCAGCACGTCCTGGGTGCTTTCCAGGGTGATGGAACGGCCCACCAGCTGCGAATGGGCGATGACGCGATTGAGCGCACCTTCCAGCTCACGCACATTGCTGGTGATCTTGTGGGCGAGGAATTCCATCACCTTCTGCGGCACCACCGCGCCCATCTGCTCGGCCTTGGACTGCAAGATGCCCAGGCGCAGCTCGTAGGTGGTGGCATGCAGATCGGCAACCAGACCGGAATTCAGGCGCGAGCGCAGCCGGTCTTCCATGCCCTCCAGGTCGGACGGGCTTTTATCGGCGGAGATGACGATCTGGCGACCCTGGTCGACCAGGGCGTTGAAGGTGTGGAAGAACTCTTCCTGGGTGGCGTCCTTGCCGGCGATGAACTGCACGTCATCGACCATGAGGACGTCGACCGAGCGGAACTGCTCCTTGAACGACATGGTGTCTTGCGACCTGAGCGCCCGGATGAAGCGGTACATGAACTTTTCCGCCGATAGATACAGCACCCGCCGCGCCGGATTGTGTTCGCGGATGTGATGGGCGATGGCGTGCATCAGGTGGGTCTTGCCCAGGCCGACGCCGCCATAGAGAAACAGCGGGTTGAACGACACCGCGCTGGCCTCGGCCACCCGTATCGCCGCCGCATGGGCGAATTCGTTGGGCTTGCCGACGACGAAATTCTTGAAGGTGAAGCGGGGGTCCAACTGCGCCCCCAGCTCATCCACGTCCGCCGGGGCGCAAGGCGCCGCCGGGCGCGGACGCAACGGCGTCACATTGCTGGCCACCGCCTTGGCGGCGGCAGCGGCGGCGGCCGGCGCCGGTTCCAGCCCAGTCCGGTTGGCGACGACGATCTCGATGGCGTGCAAGGCCGGATTCTCCGCCCCCCACAGCGCCCGGATGCGCTCGCCATAATGGGTGGCGACCCAATCACGCATGAAACGGGTGGGCAACCCCAGGCGGACCATGCCGTCGGCGGCTTGATGCAGGGTGATCGGGCGCAGCCACGACCGATAGGCGGCGTCGCCCACCTCATCGCGCAAGCGCACTTTGATCCGATCCCATTCGGCGTTGATCATCGTATGCCCCCGAACATTGGACTCAAGAC